>NZ_JALNUP010000017.1 GCF_026540855.1 Sphingomonas sp. GC_Shp_5 | reverse complement strand
GTCTACAAGTCGCCCGGCGCGACGCCGATGCCCGAGCCGGAGTTTAACGGCGATGACGAGCTCGATGGTGACGCCACCGGGCCCGGGAGCGCGGCCTATGACATCCCGCCGGCCCCACCGCAGTACAAGTTCGAGTCCGGCTCGGTCATGGAGATCGACAGCGAAGCCGAGGTCGAGATCAAGTCGCCAGGTCGGCCCAACTCGGCGTTCAATCCGTTCTTCGAGGCCATCGTGCGCCAGATCGGCGCCGCGATCGGCATCCCTGCGGGCGTGCTGTTGCTGCTCTTCAACTCGAGCTATACCGCGAGCAAGGCCGAGCTTGAGGCCCTGTACATGGACATCCGCGCCGAGCGCGCGTGGTTTGGCGGCGACTGGTGCGTGCCGACGTATCTCTGCTTCATCGCCGAGAAGGTCGCCCGCGGCGACTATACCATGCCCGGCTTCTTCTCCGATCCCGCCATCCGAGCCGCCTGGACCGGCGTCGATTGGCGCGGCGACGGCAAGATCGCCCTCAACCCTGCCCAGGAAGCGAACGGCTACAAGATCCGCCAGGATAATGGCTGGCAGACCGGCGAGGAGATCACCGCCGAGCTGACTGGCGGTAGCTACCGCGAGAATGTCCGCCGCCGCGGCCGTGAGCACCGTGCCTGGCTTGCCGAGGGCCTGCCCGTTGCCGTTTCGCCCGGCACGCCCGCGGGCAATGCCGGCAAGGCCGATGCTGCCGACGACGGTCCCAAGAAGAAGGACGATGACGAATGAGCTTCCGCTCCTTCAGCCGCGCCGGCATCACGCGCCGGCTGTTCAACACCCCGCTTGCGGTGCTTCCCTCGACCGCGGCGATCGTGCTCGGCGTGGTCGGCCCGCGGTTCGACGTCAGCCAGCTGCTGATGCACGCCGGCGGCGAGCAGCTCGACATCGAGGAGCTACAGGCACGCGCCACCGCGGCGCGCGCCGGCATCGATGCGAAGCTCACCGCCGACGATCGCCGGCCCGACCTCACTGCTTCCGACGTGCTAACCGTCCAGGACGGCGTCGCGCATATCGATATTCGCGGTGAACTGGTCGCTGAGAATGGCGGCGGGGTCACGCCGTCGTCCGGCTTTACCGGCTATGACGCGGTCCGCGCCGCCTGGAGCTTCGCCCAGCGCGACACACAGGTCCGCGGCGTGCTGCTCGACATCGACTCTCCCGGCGGCGAGGTTACCGACCTCAACGAGCTGTGCGCGGCGATGATGGCGGACCGCGGCAACAAGCCGAGCCGGGCGATCATCCGCGGCGTCGGCGCATCGGCTGCCTATGCGATCGCCTGCTGCTGCGACGAGATCACGGTTCAGGATCTCGGCTATGCCGGATCCATCGGCGTCATCACCATGCACGCCGACTTTTCCGGCCAACTCGAGCAGGCTGGGATCAAGGTCACGCTGATCCATGGCGGCGCCCACAAGGCCGACGGTAACCCGTTCCAGGCGCTGCCCGACGACGTTCGCGACGCGATCCAGGCCGACATCGATCATGCCTATGGCCGTTTCGTCGCCCACGTCGCCACGGCGCGCGGGCTGAGCGAGGAGGCCGTCCGCGGCACCGAAGCGCGCATTTACCGCGGCGAGAAGGCGGTCAACGCCGGCCTCGCCGACAAGGTCATGGGTTGGGCAGACTCGCAAGCCGAGTTCGTCGCGACCGTGAACGGCCGCCAGCCGGCCAATCCCCAGCGGCGTGCCCGAAAGTCGGGCGCCCGCGCATCTATGGAGACTGCAATGCCGGGTGAAACCGACACCACGTCGGCGGCGGCCAATCAGGCCCTCGCCGGCATCACGAGCATGACGATCATCGGCTCCGCCGCCAATGCCACCGCCCTCGCCGCCGTGCTCGCGGCAGGTGGCCATGGCGACATCGCCGTAACCGCCGTGGAAGCACCCGAGGCAACCCCAGAGGCTGGTACCGAGGCCGCAGCAGAACGCACCCGCGTGCTGGCGCTGGCCGAACTGTGCCCGGAAACGACGATGTCCGCATCGCTGCGTACCGCGATCGAGAGCGGCCAGGACACCGGCGCGTTCGCGATCGGGCTTGCCACCAATGCCAAGGCCCGCGGCGCCAGCATGGCTGACCTGCGCGCAGGTACGGTCGCTGCTGATCAGCTGCCTGAGCCGGGCAAGGACAAGGCGCCAGGCGGCAAGGCCAAGACCGGCGCCGAGCAGGCCACCGGCATCCTCGCGCTCGCCGCCTCGCTCGGCATCGGCGCTGCCAAGCACCTGAAGCCGTCGAGCTGATCGCCCGACAACCGACCGCTCTGGCCTGACGGCCCTCCAGACAAGGAATTCGCGCCATGTATTCTCGCGCAAGCTTCGCCTCCACCCAGTCGGCCGCCATGGTCACGCTGATCCGGTCGGGTGCTCCCAACACCAAGAAGGTTACGCTGCTCGCCGGCGCGGTCTACCCGATCGGTGCCGTGCTCGGCATCATTGACGCCAGCAAGAAGGCCAACGTGTCGCTCGCGGCGGCGAATGATGGCAGCCAGGTGCCTCAGTACGTCCTCTCCTACACCGTCGATGCCACTGGCGGCGACGTCGAGGCGATGGCCATTGAGACCGGCGACCTGATCGGCTCGCAGCTGGTGCTCGGCGCCGGCCATACGCTCGCCAGCATCCGGGCGGGCCTGCGCGACAAGGGCATCACCTTCGACGGCTGACGCCCGCCTCCCACCCGCACCCTGATGACGGTCCGATGATGGTCGGGCCGCCATTGCTCATTTCCGCAAAGGCCCGACCATGGATCCTCTTCTCTATTCGACCACTGCGCTGATCGGCATCATCACGCCGCTGACCACGCAGGGTAATTTCCTCCGCACCCTTTTCTTCGGTTCGACGCCGCTCGAATTCGACACTCCCGAGGTCATGTTCGACCGCGTGTCCGACGATAAGCGCATCGCGCCCTGGGTCAGCCCCTACGCCAAGGGCACGCCCAGCCAGGACCGCGGCTTCCAGACCGACCGCTTCGCGCCCGGCTACATCAAGCCCATCGACCGCATTGATGCGCACAAGCTCGCACGCCGTCGGCCCGGCGAGCCGCTCGGCGGCGAACTCACGCTGCAACAGCGCCGGGACCTCGCGTTCGTCGACTATCTTGCCGCCCACAAGACCAAGATCGAGCGCCGCGAGGAGGTCATGGCCTCCGAGATCCTGCGCACCGGCGGCGTGATCATCGAAGGCATCGAATATCCCCGCGCGGTGGTGAGCTTCAACCGCAAGGCGTCGCTCAGCAAGACGCTGACCGGTGCCGCCCGCTGGGGTGAGGCCAACGTGTCGCCGGTCGATAATCTCGAGGGCTGGATTCAGGAGATCGCCGAGGAGTGCGGCGCGGCGCCGAGCCATGTCGTGTTCGAGAAGGATGCCTGGGCATTCTTCAAGGCCGACCCGAAGCTGAAGGACAAGCTCGACACCAGCTACCAGGGCAACACCAGCGCGGTAGACCTCGGCTTCAAGCCCGGCGTGCCCGGCTCGCCGGTGTTCGTCGGCCGGATCGGCACCGTCGAACTCTACGTCTACAACGACACCTATGAGGACGTCGACGGCGTCATCAAGAAGCTGCTGCCGCAGTACACCGTCATCATCGGCGCGCCCGGCACCTATGAGGGCACGCCCTGCTATGGCGCTATCCTCGATCCCCGGAACAACTATGGCGCCACCCGCCTCTTCTCGAAGAACTGGATCGAGGAGAACCCGGCCGGCGAATATCTGATGACTCAGTCGGCACCGATCTTCGTGCCGAAGCGCGTCAACGCGTCCGGCTGCGTCACCGTTCGCTGATCCGTCCCTCCGCGCCTCGGCGCGGGCCTTCCTCGCGCGGACGATGCGCGCTTCGTTATCTGGAGAACTGCCGTGGCAGACGAAAACCCCAATCCGCCGGCCGCCAAATCGTCGGCGCCGAAGAAGGTGCAGATGCACAGTTCCGTGCACCAGCTCCATACTGGTACCAAGCCCGAGAACGTCATCGAGCCGGGCACCATCATCACCGACGAGGTCGCCAAGGAGCACAAGCTCGACAAGAAGGCGCTCGACGCGCTGACGGACTCGGGCGCGCTCGAACTGGTCGACGTCCTCAAGGGCTGATCGCCTGCACCACCGCGGCCTGCTGCTTGGCCGCCGCGGTGGTGCCCTCCTGACCTCCCGTACGCCGGAGCGCTCCATGAAGAAGATCACCCTCTACAGCGCCGCCGTGCGCAACGACGGCAGCTATGCTGATGCCGGCACCACGCTGACCATCGGCGACAAGCTCGACGAGATCAGCGCCGAGCGCGCCAAGCCGCTGACGGACGGCCTCACCGCGGTGTCCGAGACTGCCGCCAAGGCCGACGCGTAGGCCGACTGACCGTGCAGGGAGAGGCGGCCGCGCTCGCGGCGATCCGCGCCGAGTTCGTCGATCCCGAGCCGGCAACCTACATCCAGAGCTGGGGGGCGCTGCCGCCGCTGGCCGTTGTACGGCTCGAAACCGCGGCGCCGAGCTATGAAGGCCCGGGCCGCACCCTGCGCACCATCACCTATCAGATCCTCCAGGCCGACCTGCCAGAGGAGCCCACCAAGCGCGATAAGCTGATCCATCGCGGTCGCCAGTGGGCGATCGACGACGTCACCCGGCGCGATGACATTGGCGAGTGGGATCTCATCGTCAGCGATGCAGGTCGGATCGAATGACCGACCAACTCACGGTCCGCGACCTGATCATTTCCGCGATCGAGACGGCGATCGCGCCGCTCGCGCGCGAGGTAGAGGTGGAGCCCGCCGGCGATCCCAGCGTCTTCCCTGGCCTCGGCATCACCGACGGCGGCCACCGGGTGCTCGAGCGCGAGGTGATGATCACCCGCCGCGCGATGACGGTGACCGTCGACGGCTTCGTCGAGGGCGGCGGCGGCAAGGCGCCGACCGCCGAGCGCAACGCGCTGCTCGCCCACGTCGTCGCCGCGATCATGGCCGACGAGACGCTCGGCGGCACGGTCGAGCTGATCGAAGACGGCGACCTGCGCCTGTTCACCGCCACCCTCGCCAGCGTGCGGCGCCTCGGCTTCGCCCAGGACTTCACCATCCAGTTTACCACTTCGCGGGCCGACCCCGCTCTACCCGCCTGAAGGAGGCTCCTCATGGACCAGACCATTCGCCCGACGAACGTCGCGGTGCTGCTCAAGCTCGAGGGTGTCGAAGCCGTCGACGCAAGCCCGGATCCCACCGTCGATGCGCTCCCGGTCGAAGCGGACAGCGTTACCTATGGCATCCCCTGGACCCAGGAAGATGCGAATGAGGCGACGGGCTCGCTCGTTGCCGGCGCGCCGCTCATCATCGGACAGGTGACGCCGATCAGCTTCAAGTCGCGGATCAAGGGCGCCGGCGCGGGCGCAGTCTACTCGGCGACGGTCAAGCCGCCGCTCCACCAGGCGCTCCAGTCGTGCGGCTGGCGCGGCCTGTTCACCGCCGCGGTGGCTGCCGCCGCGGCGACTGCCGGCACCGCGACCACGCTCACCCTGCCGGCGGGCTTCCCCGCCGTCTCGCGCGCCGTGCTCGGCATGATCCTGCTGCTGACCGCGGGCACCGGCGCCGGCGCGCAGCCTGCCGTGACGGAATATAGCGCCGGCCGCGTCGCCACGCTCGCCGACACCTTTAATCCGCCGCTGGATGCCACCACCACGGTGTCGCTGCCGGCGAACTGGAGCTATGCCCAGACCTCGCCAAGCGATGCGGCCTCGCGTCTGACCGACCAGCCATCGGCGACGATCTACATCTACGAAGACGGCCGCCTGATGAAGTTCGTCGGCTGCCGCGGCACCTTCACCCCGGATGGCAAGAGCGCTCGCCCGGGTTACGGCACCTTCAACATGACCGGCATCTACGCCGGCCGCGCCGACGCAGCCATCCCCGCCAACCTCGCCGTTGCGGGCCACTCCGCGCCCGTTCTGGTCCAGGGCGCCGGGATCTCGCCGGCGGCCAGCCTCAATCGCAAGGCGTCGACGATCTCGACCTGGTCGATGGATCCGGGCAGCCAGATCGAGAACGTCGACGATCCGAACACCACCTATGGTTTCGGCGCCGGCCAGATCGTCGACCGTAAGAAGATGCTCAAGATCGACCCGCTGGCGACGCTGGTCGCCAACCGGGACACGATCAGCGACATCGGCAACGGCGTCACCATGCCGGCGGTGCTGCGTCACGGCAGCCAGCCGGGCAACCGCTGGGCGCTGGTGCTGCCGATGGCGCAGCCGGTTACCCTCGATAATGGCACCCGCGGCAAGCTTCGGTCCGACGAGGTCACCCTGCAGGTCCGCAGCCTCGGCAAGGACGCGGTGACCCGCGACTCCGACGGCTTCCTCGTCTTCTACTGAGGCGCACCCATGATCCTGACCAGCAAGGGCGCCACCATGCCCTATACCCCGCCCTGGATGTGCACCGATGCGGGGACGCCGAAGCCCGGCGCCCCCGTCATCCACCTGCGCGCGGGCGACGTCATCGAGCGCGGCCAAATGGAGGCGGAGTTGTCCGGCCCTTATCGGGCGGGTCAGGTTTGGGGGTTCGAGCTGCGCCAGGCGGTGCGTGCCGGCGTGCTGGCGCTCCTCGGCGACGACCCCGAGCTCGACCGCCTGCTCGGCCTGATCGAAGCCGAAGGCGAAGGTGAGGCCGACACGATGGGCGCCGACAACAAGCTGCTGCTTGGCGGCGTACGCAACGTCCTCGGCGAACATTGGCCGGAATATCGCGAGTTGGTGGCGCAACTCGAGCGGCGTCGCGCGATCGCCCCGATTGTGGCGCTGAAGCGCTATTGCGTCGGCATGGAGGTGGAGGGTGTCACCTTTTCGCTGGGCCGTGACGGCCAGGTCAGCGAGGTGACGCTCGGTCAGATGGAGCCGTTCCTCATCCAGGTCGCCGGCAACGCTGCCTATAATCTCCAGAAGCCGGGTGGGCTGGAGGGAAACTCGCCGCGGCCGTCGCCGTCAGACGACAGCCCGAAGCCTTCCGGTTCGGACGACACGTCGACGGCGGGTGGGACATCGCCGGCGCCCGATGGGAAGAGAACCCGCGGCTCGCGCTCCCGGCGTGGATCTGGCCGGTCGTCGACCTCTGGTTCCACTGCCGACGCTTCGCCTCGCCCCTGATGCCGCAGGTGCTGCCCTGCCCGGGTAGCCCTGGCGAGCAGCCGGCCGGGCTGATGGACGCCTTCCTGATCATCGACAGCTTGGTGGAGAAGCCCAGTGGCGAGTGACGGCGCCGAGCTGATGATCGACGTCGACGCCCTCACAGCCGAGGGTGATAAGCTGGTGCGGCGCTACCTCACCGCCGGGACCGACGCGGTCGGCGGCGCCACCAAGCGGCTCGAGCGGCGGCTGGAGGCCGCCACCCGCGCCGCCGTGCCGGGCAACCTTTGGAAAGCGTGGGCTTCCGACAGCTATCCGACCAAGGGCCCTGCCCGAAACCCATCCGGCGTCGTCTATGTCAACGGCCGCGACCGTACTCAGGGCGCCATCGCCTTCTGGACCAAGCCGGGTGCGATTCGCGGCCGAAGTGAGCAGTATCTCGCTGTGCCGCTGCCGGCGGCCGGCCCGCGCGGGCCGGCGCGGTGGCTGACCCCAGGTGAGTGGGAGCGGGCGCACGGCATTCGGCTTCGCTTCGTCTACCGCAAAGGGCGGCCTTCGCTGCTCGTGGCCGATGAAGCCGTGCTGAAAGGCCGCTCCCGGCTCGGCGATCGCGCCAGCGCGGGCCAGCGCGCCGCCGGCCGGACCGCGACCGTGCCGATCTTCGTCCTGCTGCCGCAGGTTCAGTTCCGCAACGAGGTCGCGATCGAGCCGATCATACGCGACGCGGAGGCCGACCTGGTCAGCGACTTTCTCGCCCGCACCAGCTCATAATCGGAAGGAGGAGGCATGCCCGGTCCCGACATCGTCGCGCGCCTTTCCCTGCGCGCCGAGCAGTTCAGCAGTGAAGGCGGCCGCGCTTTCGCCGAGATGGCGACGCGCGCGCGCTCAACCTCGGCAGATATCAAGCAGACCTTCAGCTCCGACCTCGCCGCCGTTGGCAAGATCGCGCAGCAAGCCCTGTCGATGCCGCGAACCGAAACCGGCTCTCTCGATCTGTCCGGTGAGATTGCTCAGCTTCGCGCCTCGGCCGCCGCGGCGGACACGCGTGCCGCGGCCGCGCTTGAGCTTCGCAACGCCATGCAGGGCGCCGCCATTGGCACACAGGCCGCGGCTGAAGCCGCCATGCGGGACGCAGACGCCGCCATGGTCGACGCGCGCGCGGCCGAGCAGCAGGCCGGCGCCATTCGCCAGCGGATCGTGCAGCTCGAGGCGTATCAGGTCGAGCTCAACAAGACATCCAGCGCCACGATGGCGCACACGCGCGCCGCGAACGACAACAAGGTTTCCGCCGAGCAGCAGCGCCAGTCCACGATCATGCTCGGCCAGCAGCTGCAGGACTTCTCGGTCCAGGTCGTTTCCGGCCAGAGCGTCGCCACCGCGTTCGCGCAGCAGATCGGGCAGGCTTCGTTCGCGCTGCAAGGCATGGGCGGCGCCATGGCCGGTGTCGCCAACTTCCTGACCAGCGGCTGGGGCATCGCCGCAACGATCGGCGTGACAGTGCTCGCCCCGCTGGTCGCCAAAATCCTCGACGGCAACGACGCCCTCGACGACGCAGTCGAGAAGCTGAAGAAGAACGCCGCGGAGACGGCCACCACCGCGCGCGCCCAGGACCTCTACGCCAAGTCGGCCGAGGGCGTGTCCGAGGCGATCCGCGCTCAGAGCAAGGCGTTTAACGACAACGAAAAGGCCCAGCGCAGCGCAGCCGAGCAGGCCAACATTGCGGCGCGGCAAGAGCTGGATCGGCAGATCGCCATTCGGGCAACCACCGTGGCGCTGCTCGAGCGGGCCGAGGCCGAGTACAAGGCCAGCCAGTCGATGCTTAACCAGGGCGGCGGCGCAACGCAGCTGGTCTATGCTCAGCAGCTCGACACTGCGCAAAAGGCCGCGGAGAAGGCGCGAACGGACCTGGCTGCGGCGCAGCAGAACGTCGAGCGGTCGAAGATCGATTTGGCCGTTGAAGCAGCCAAGCGCGCTGCCGACCCGATGGCGCGCCTGAACAAGCTCTATGATGACCAGACCGCGCTGATCCGTCGCACGACCGAGGAGGCCATCAAGAACGGCCGCGTGGTGGGCTCAACCACCCAGACCAAGATCGACGCGATCGAGCGCGAACGAAAAGCGGCGATCAAGGCCGAGCAGGACAGGCAGACCGCCGCCAATCGCAAGCCGCCGTCGCTCGGCAGCCAGATCACCGCCGAACAGGGCACCTCGATCCTTTCATCGGCGCAGAAGTATGTTGGCGCTCGTGAGGACACCGCGAGCGGCAAGGCGACGCTGAAGGATCTGTTCAGCCCGGCCGGCATCAACATCGACCCGGAAAAGACGGCCTGGTGCGCGGCCTTCGTCAACGCCGTGCTCGCGGGCCAGGGCATCAAGGGCAACGGCAGCCTCGCGGCAAAGTCCTTCCTCAACTACGGAACAGCGACCAGCAAGCCCGAGCAGGGTGACATCGTCGTTCTCAAGGTGGGCAAGGGAGACCACGTCGGCTTCTATGCTGGCGAGAAGGACGGCCGCGTCCAGGTCACCGGCGGCAACCAGGCCGGCGGCACCGCCGTCAGCACCAGCTCCTTCCCCCGTTCGGACGTGGAGGCTTTCCGCCGCGCGCCGACCGCCTCGGCCGCTTACACAGCCGAGCTAAAGGCCAACGCGGAGGCCGCACGGGCCGCGAAGAAGGAGCAGACGGACCTCGGCACTGCGCTCGATCAGATCCTCGGCAAGCTGGACCCCGCGGGTGACGCCGCACGGAAGTATGCCGAGCAGCTGGGTCAGATCGACAAGCTGGCTGCAGCGAAGAAGATCGGGCCCGATCAGGAGATCCTCTACCGGACGAACGCGCGCAAGGACTATAACGAGGCGATGACCGCCGCGTCCGGCAAGGAACTGCGCGACGTGTTCGGCAATGCGGAGATCGACAAGGCGCTTGCGACCTGGAACGACGGGATCGACACCGCGGTCGGCAACCTTGAGGAAGGCGTGCGCCAGGCGGGTGTCAGCTTTGGCGATCACCTGCGCGACGCGGTCGGCAGCGCCATGGACCTGCTCGGCGTCCGCATCTCTGGGCCGTTCCGCAGTCTGCTGCAGCCAGGTGGCGTTGAGGGACAGGCCAACGACGTGGCCAAATCGATCACGGATGGGCTGAAGAACAGCAACATCAAGATCAGCCCGGAATCGCTCGAGAAGCTGACGAGCGGCCTGAGCTCGGTCCTGTCCAGCGCTAGCTACGGCCAGATCGGCGGTTCGGTTTTCTCGTCGATCACGGGCGGCAAGAGCAATCCGCTCGCGTCCTCCCTTGGCGGCGTGCTCGGCGGTGTCGCCGGCAAGGAACTGGGCAAGACGGTCAGCACCGCGATCGGCGGCACGCTGGGCAAGACGCTGGGCGGGCTCGCGGGCCCGCTCGGCTCGATCGCCGGAGGGATCTTGGGCAGCGTCGTCGGCGGGCTGTTCAAGAAGAGCAAGTGGAGCGATGCCACGGTGTCGCTCAACAGCAGCGGCGAGGCGGTTGGGACCACCGGCGCCGGCCGTGGCGGCCAGGCCATCGCCGCCGCGACGGGCACCGCCTCTTCGGTCGCGTCCGGGATCAACGCCATCGCCGACCAGCTCGGCGCTACCATCTCGAAACTGCCGGCGCTCACGCTCGGCACCTTCGAGAGCAAATATCGCGTGGCGACGACGTCGACCACGAAGTCGCTCAACTACAACAACTTCAACGACAGCGTGCTGCATGACTTTGGCAGCGATCAGCAGGCCGCGATTGAATATGCCATCCGCTATTCTGTTTCCAAAGCCGTCGTCTCCGGGATCAGCAAGGCTAGCCAGACCATCCTCAAATCCGGTCAGGATTTGGAGACGGCGATCAGCAAGGCGCTCTTAATCGAGGCCGTCCCGAAGGATCTGAAGGCGATGCTCGATCCGGTCGGCGCGGCGGTCGACGAGCTCAACCTCAAGTTTCAGCACACGGTCGACGCGTTGAAGGAAGGCGGCGCGACCGCCGAGCAGATGACGCAAGCACAGCAGCTGTACGATCTGCAGCTTGCCCAAGTGAAGAATAGCACCGCCTCGGCGACCCAAGGGCTGAAGGATTTTCTCACAAGCCTCAAGATCGGCAGCGACTCGCCCTATTCGCTCCGCGATCAAGAGCAGACGGCCAAAGCCGACCTCGCCCCCTTCCTGACGCAGATCGCGGCCGGTCAATCGATCGACCAGGACAAGTATCAGGCAGCTGCGCAGGCGTATCTTGATGTCGAGCGCCAGCTCTACGGCTCGACCAAGGCCTATTTCGACGCCCTTGATGCGGTCCAGGCGGCAACCAACAAGGCGATCAGCACGGTCGACAATGCCACGCCGGTCTCGGCAGCAGTTGAAAGCCCCTTTGCCAAGGCCACCGCTACCAGCTCGGCGACGACGGCGACGAACACGCAAACTGCCAACGAGCTGCTCGATCAGGTCAGTCAGCAGGCCCAGGTCACCAACGATCTGCTCGCGCGGCTGCTGACCGCAGCAGGTGGCAGCGACACCGGCAGCTTCATCGGCTCCGCGCGCAACTTCGCGGCAGCCGCCTGATGCCAGCGCTTCCCGCCGATATCGGCGCCGCCTCCCGCGACGTCGCCACCGCTACCTGGGCGGATCCGGCGATCGCGGCGCGCTACCCCGGCGCCAAGGACGGCTCGGTGACGCCGTCGGAGGGGTTCTTCGACGACATCGCCGACGCGCAGGCCGTGATCAACGTCCGTGCGGCGCTGATCGGCACTGAACGGCGCCGGTTTACCGCGATCGCGGAGGAGGTTGTCTGGCCTGACATGGCGGCAGGCCTGCCGCAGGTGCTGTTGATCGACAGCGAGCAGGCGGTGAACGCCGGCTTCCTCGGCGCCCGGCTCGAGCTCGACCTCGATGCCGACACCACCACCTACGAACTGTTCGGGTGATCGATGGGCAATGCGTGGATCCTTCTGCCGCTGCCGGGCACGGTGACGGCGAGCAGCACTGCGCCTGGCTACCAGCCAGGCTATGTGTTGAACGATTATGCCGGCGTGATCTGGAAGAGCGTCGCCGGCGCTACCGCCGACCTGATCATTGATCTCGGCGCCGACACCAATGTGGACAGCCTGCTGCTGTTCGGATGCGACGGCGCGCCCGCGGCGACGACGCTGCAGGTGACGGCTGCCACCGCGGCGCAGGGCGCGGGCTTCGGCTCGACCTCCTACGCCGGCGCCGCGGCACCGCTGCTCGCGGGCTCGGTGATGCCGGTGAACGGCCGCGGTATCGCACTCTGGCAGGCCCCGGCCGGTGGCATCCCGGTGAGCCGCTATGTCCGTCTGCGCTTCGCCGGCCTTGGTGGCGGCCAGGCGGCGGTCGGCCGGCTCGTGATCGGCAAGCGGATCCAGCTCGAGCGCAACTACGGCAATGGCGGCAGCTTCGGCGTCCGTGATCTCGGCAGCCTCGACTTCTCGCCTCGCGGCGTGTTGCTGCGCCGGCGCGCCGCCAAGCTGCGCACGCTGACGCTGACCTTTTCCAACATCCGCAAGGATGAGGTCGAGGCGATCACCAAGCCGCTGCTGGAGCGGATCGGCAATACCGAGATGATCGGCTTGGTGGTCGACCCGGCCGAGGATCCGCAGCGGCAGAACCGCTGCTATTTCGGTCCGCTGGTCGGCGACCTTGCCAACACCCGGCGCAACGCGGCGGCATGGGAAGCCAAGGTCAATCTGGTGAGCCTGTTCTGATGGCCGTTGTCATCCAGATCGACGGCTATGATCCGATCGGCGGGCTGCCGGTGACCCTGCGCGCTGCCAGCCATGACGATCCGCGGGTCTGCCACCTCGGCGAGATGCTGTGGTGGCCGGCGATCGCCAAGCTGCCGACGCTTCGCTACGATCTGTTCGACGGCTCCTTCTCGGCGCAGATCACCTCGCCGACCTCGTCGCTATCGCTCCAGACCGAGCAATGGCCGGACTTCGGCCGCTATGCTCTCGCTAACGCGCGCATCCAGTTGTGGACCGGTGAGCTTGGTGCCGCCTGGGCGGCATGGACCCAGCGCGTCGATGGCCGGATCTCCAGCCAGCCCCAGCTCGCCGCCGGCGTCGCCTCGATCGACTTCGGCGTCGACGATAGCTGGCTCGATGCCGCGCTGCTCGCCACCTATGCCGGCACCACCGGGATCGAAGGACCAGCCGATCTCAAGGGCCAGGCCAAGCCGCTGGCGCTCGGCGCGCCGCGCTACGTGTCGGGCAAGCTGATCGACAGCGTCAACAGCGTCTTCCAGATCTCCGCCTACGGCGCGATCAAGGGTGTCGAGGCGGCGCTCGAGAAGCTGGCGCGGTTCGACCCGCCTGTCGGTGATCGGGCCGGTTATGCCGAGCTGGTCGCCGCCGCCATCCCTGCGGGCAAGTGGGCCACCGCTCGCGCAGCCGGGCTGGTGCGGTTCGGCGCTCCTCCTTCCGGCACCATCAGCTTCCTGGTGCAGGGCGATGTCGCCGGCACCGATGGCTGGGCGCGTAGGCCGGGACAGCTCATCCGTCGGCTGGCGACCCTTTCAGGCGGTGCCGGCCGTATCGATGATGTCAGCCTCAACGCCCTCGATGTCGCGCGGCCCTATAACCTGTCGATCTACGTCGACGAGCAAACCACCGCGCGCGACCTGATCCAGCGGCTCGCTGCCAGCGTCAACGCGGTTGCCGGCGTGTCGTGGCTCGGCAAGCTGTTCGTGCTGCCGGTCGGCCTCGCGCCGTCCCGGGTCACCCTAAGCGCGGACGGTTCCACCTTGCCGCCGGTGCGGTCGGTGGAGCAGATCGAGAACGCTGCTCCCTGGCAGAAGCTGGCGATTGGCGCCGAGCGGGCGTGGACGGTCCATGCGCTTGCCGACATCGCCTTCACGGCCACCCTCGTCGACGTCGGCGCCTACAACGCCGTCACCACCTATCGTGAGGGCAACATCGTTTCCCTGCCGAACGGCTCGCGCTGGCTTTACGTCAACACGGCCGCCGCGGCCGGGCACGTCCCAGGCAACGATGCTGCGTTCTGGAAGGAGCTCAATCCGCCGATCGGCGCCGGCGACATCACCTATGATGACGGCACGCCGCTCGAGGATCTGAAGCCGGCCGAGCCCGGCGCTACGGCAGGCGCGCCGGCGGGCACCAAGGTTGCAGGTCGTCCCGCTGAAGAGATCGTTGCCAGCGTCGACATCAATGTCCAGGCACTGCTGGCCGCGATCCTCAATGGCGACGAGCTGAACCAGGCGCTGCAGGCGATGGCATCGGTGAACGGTCAGCCGGTCTCGATCGCCTTCCTCGACTTCAAGGGGCAGCAGCTCGGGGTCAACGACGCCAACGCCTATAAATTCAGCCTGCTCGGCGCCCAGGCGCCGGACGGCACGGCCTTCGTCCTCGATGCCACCAAGGTGATGGTCGCACCCGGCAAGTCGCTGGCGCAGTTCATGACCGAGGTGTCGGCCGCGCAGGGCGACACCAGCGCGACCGTGCAGCTGCTCATGGAGGCGCTGGTCAACGACGGATCGGCCTATAGCAAGGCGATCCTGCGCACCGATGCCGATGGCGTGTTCGGCGCCTTCGCGATCACCGCCGATGGTGCGCAGCGGCTGTCACGGATCTCCATGGTGGCCGACGAGCTGGAGTTCGTTGATCGCAATGGCGGCGGATCGCCGATCAAGGCGCTATATTACGCCGATGGCGTCTGGCAGCTCGCCGACAACCTCTATGTGCGCAACCTGTTCGCCGACACGGTGACGACCAAGCACATCAAGGCCGACAACATCACCGGCATCTTGAGCATGAGCTTCCCCGACCTGGCGATCGTCGCGGCTGAATCAACCGTGGCCGAGGCGACATTCCAGGTCGGCGACGCCGTCGACGGCAAGGCAACGGTCGATATCAACTTCGTGCAGGACAGCAGCGCGCACGAAGACACCGCGGCAACGATCCGGGCCTATGTCGATACGGGATCGGGCTACCAGCTCGTGCGACAGACGAACCAGGGCATCGTCGTGAAGGGTGCCAGTGCCTACTGGATCCTGCCGGTTGGCTTCCGCATCCCGATCATGGCGTCGGGCAAGGTTTCGGTGAAGGTCACCGCGCAGGGCTACAGCGGCCTCCAGGGCAGCTACACCTCCGGCTCGCGCGCCACCAACATCCTGATGTCCATCTTTCAAGGATCTCGCTGATGGCTGACGACACCCCCACCGCCCTTTCGGCGGAGATCCTGGCGCGCCTGGCCGATGCGGTCGGCCGCGATAAGAACCTCCGCCGGCAGACCATCGCCTGGGCGACCGGTACGCCGAAGGGCGGCCCAAACAATGACGGCAATTATCCATTCACCGATGACGCCGGCTATCAGACGCTGGTGCCGTCGCCGCAGGCGATCGCCGCGCGCTTGGGCACCCTCATCCTCGGCCCCGAGCATTTCGGCGCGATCGGCGATGGCCAGTCGCATACCGCGCGAAATTACTTCGCCACCCTGGCCGACTGCCAGAAGCTCTATCCCTTCGCCGTCAGCCTGGCGCAGGAGATGGACTTCCTCGCCTGGCAGACGATGGTCGACCAGATCGGCGACTTCCTCTGCCCAGGCACCGCGCACTACAAGATGTGCAACGCGGATCCGGAAAGCCAGGTGGCGTTGGACTGGTGCGCCGGGCGGTCGGATGTCGATGCGTCGCACGCCACGCTCGACTGGAGCGACATGCGCGCCAAGACGACCACCCAGCACATGTTCGACAATTGGGATTTCCACTCGGCCGAGGGCTGGACCAACTCCACCGCCTATGACGAGAGCAAGGGTGACATCACCTATGCGACCTTCGACAAAGGAGCTGCCATCGGCACTGACATCAATGATGGCACTCGCGCCGGCATCGGCCCCTATTATGCGTTCGGTCACCCGATCAATCCGCCGAAGGGCCGCTACCGGGTCTATGTCGAGGGCACGATCACCCGCGGCGTCAGCTACGATCACGGCAACGTCAATCCGCCCTACGCCTATGTGAGCTTCAGCAACCAATATGGTCCCGATCGCGGCCAATGGCCGGCGACGGCGCGCTACCTCCAGCTCAACATGGCGTTCGACAAGGACGATCCGGTCGGCACGCCGGCGCCGTTCAAGGGCCAGTTCGACATCAACATCGACAATCCGCAGCCCGGGTTCATCATCTTCAAGGGCGGCGGGTACATGAACGTCCACCTCACCCGGCTCGATATCATGCCGTTCGTGCCCAATTGCGCGATCCTCAACAATCGCGATCGCACGCCCGATCACAACTTCATGGCCAAGCGGTTCCGGCGCGCCAACCTGCTGGGGCCTTTGCAGTCCGGCAAGGATTGGGTTGGTCTCACCTGCGGGCTGTGGAAGTCGTTCGTCAGCCTCGACGGCGATCTTCAGGATTGGGAGCAGATCCGCACCTACGGCTGGGATAGCGCGGCCGAGTGGTCAGACGGCGCTTACCTGCTCCACTATTACCACTGCTACATGCTGTCGGAGGGCCGCGGCATGTACTTCGCCGAGGGCTCGTACAATGCCGGCGAGAACATCAAGTTCTTCGGCGGTGTGGCCGCGGCCGGCAACTACATCTTCAACAATCCGGGCGCGGCGGAAATCACGCTGTTCGGCACCGCCACCGACTATTCCGGCAAGGGCCTGTGCGTCGACAACGCCGGCCTGATCCGGCTGATCGGCACCCGGCATGAGCAGTACCTGCCCGCCAACGATCCGGTGTGGCACTGCACCACCGGCCGGGTGATCTACGAGGCGTCGTTCGTGCTGTTCGCGGGCAACGTGGACAGCGTGCTCCACCCGCAAGCCAAGCTCGACACCTCGTCGGCCTCGATCGAGTTCCACAGCACCCAGATCTATAACATGAGTTCGAAATCTGGGCTGGCTGCCGTTGGGCCCGGCCGGATGGAAACCTTCGGTTTCATCAACAACGGCAACCCGAACATCGGCCTCGAGCTGCTCACCGAGTCGCGGCAGCAGGATCTGCTCGGTGGCGCCGGGCTGTTCGAGGGGCATCCCAACGGCGAGGTCTACTTCGTCAACCAGCGCGCCGGCAGCGGCATCATGCTCCAGGGCGGCCTGTTCAACCTGCCCTACACGGGCGGCATGGTCGACCAGTGGAACAGCACCGAGACCAAGCTCAGCATCAGCTCGGACTATCACCACACCGGCACCAGGTCGCTGCGCGTCGATAAGAACGGCCACTACGACAACAACGTCCTCAACCAGATCCAGATACTAATCCCGATCCCTACACGGGGTAATATCCTGGGGCGGATGCAGTTCCTGTTCCCGAACGACATTACCGACCCTGCGTTCACCGAGGCGATCGACCCGGAAACGGGCGGGCCCAAGTTCCCCAACGGAGTGCCGATCTACTTCCGGTACTTCTGGGTGCAGCAGATCGGCACCGACGCGCTCGGCCGGCCGATCCTTTCCGATCGGGCGCAGTTCAAGGGCGAGTCCGGCATCCCGGTGCTGTTCAAGGGCAGCATGGAGTGGGTGAAGCGGACCTTCAACTCGCTCTACCAGCCGCCCTCCGACAACGAGGATCAGTCGGACAAGTCGCCGCAATGGGCGACGCACTGGATGATCGCGATCGACTGCCAGAGCATCCCGCCGATGACCTTCTACATCGACGGGCTCCAGGCCAACTTCATCGGCTGAAAGCCGCATGACGTGCGGGAGAAGCTCCGCGGGTCCGGCACCCGCGGGAGCGGCATCGTCGCGCTCCTGCCAACAACAACAACATACCCGGGAGGGGCAAGTGAACGACCTGATCCTGTACGTGTTCGGGGGTGTCGGAGCGCTGCTCTATGCCTTCCCGATGTTCCTGGCAGCGCGGAAGGCCAAGGATGGCGATGCGCTGCCGATCTTCGCCATGGCGCTGGTGGTGGGCGCGCTTGTCGCAGATCCGCTGGTGGGCGTCATTGGTGCGCACCTGCCGTGGATGGTGAAGCCGGACGGCCGCCCTCTCGCATTCACCATCGGCCTGCTGGTCAACCCGGTAGCCCAGCCGCTGGTCAAGACGCTCGCCCCGCTCGTGGTCGAGTACATCGCCAACCTGTTCCGGGCTCTCATTGGAGGTGCAAAATGACCATCTCGAACTCCCTCGTCGCAGGGGTCTCGCTGGTGCTGGCTGGAGGCTTTGGGCTCGTTCGCCATTTCCTGCTCGAGCCAAAGGTCGCCAACTATCCGCAGGCGCCGCGCTGGCTGTTGACCGTGTTCTTCTGCTTTGCCTCAGTGCTGATCTTCCTCGGCAGCCGCTTCCTGCTCGCCTGGCATCTCGAAGAGGCATCCCCGCCGGGCGCGACCGCGGCCGGCGCCGCGCTCGGCCTGGCGCTGCTGGTCTACAAGGGCTCGCTGCTGGTCAACGTCCTGCATCAGCGGCTGCCCGCCAGGGTCTGGCGGAAGCTCAACCGCATCACGGCCATGGCGCGCTGCGCGCCGCGGCGACGCTGAATCTGGCTGGAACGCGCCCCGCCAGCGTTTGGGATGACGGGGCGCCGAGGCGCTCACCCTGCGTGAGCGCCCTGGCTGCCGCCTAACAGATCAACCGAGGATGTCATTACCATGATCGACGTTGCCAAGCTGCAACGGCGGGTCGGAGTCGCGCCTGACGGTGGGCTCGGCTTCGTCACCATGACCGCCCTGTTCGTGAAAGCTGGTGCACCTGCCGCGGTCGCTGCCGAGCTGGGGATCGCTGCCGCGGTCCACTTCCGAACCGCGGGGATCCTCGACAGCACCGGGCGGCTTGCCCACGCCATGGCGCAGGTCGGCCATGAGAGCGACGGCTTCCGCGCGATGGAGGAATATGCCTCCGGAGCCGCCTACGAGGGTCGCAAGGATCTCGGCAACACCCAGCGCGGCGACGGCGTCCGCTACAAAGGCCGCGGCCCGATTCAGGTTACGGGCCGCGCCAACTACCGCAAGTACGGCCGGCTGTTCGGCATCGATCTCGAGGGGCGCCCCGATCTCGCATCGGTGCCGTCGATCGGGATGATGGTCTCGTGTGGCTACTGGGCGGACCACAACCTCAACGCCTTTGCCGATCGCGACGACGTCGTCGGGCTCACCCGCGCGATCAACGGCGGCACCAATGGTCTCGACGATCGGAAAGCGCGCCTGGCCGCGATGAAAACCCTTCTCGCTTGATCCCTTCCCAAACGGAGAACACTCATGAAGATCCTCGGCCTCACCATCACCACCAAGGACGTTATCGCAGTGGCCGCCACGGCGCTCACCCGCGCGGTTGCCGCGGTTGCGCAGAAGGGCAACCCGATCGGCGACGCCGCGATCGCCGCGGTCGCCGCGGCCGAGAGCACCAAGAAGTCGGGCGCCGACAAGAAGGCTGACGTCATCGCCGCCATCAAGCCGGTGATCATCGCCGAGGCCGCAAAGGGCGGACTCAAGGCGATCGTCGACGACGTCGAGCAGTTCGCCGGCATGGTCGTCGAGGAGGTGGTCGCCCAGGTGAAGCAGACCTCGCTGCTGACGATCGCGACAGCGCTGCTCAAGCTGCTGGGGTTCAAATAGTGGGCTGGATCGGCCGTCTGGTGGGCAAGCAACCTCCGCGCGTGCCCTTCGGCGGGCGGGCCTTCGTATCGCTCGACGGGAAGCAATGGTCCGTCCGCGTGCAAATGCCGGGCGAAGAACCGACGTCCGCCCGCCGCAGGATTAGTCCCAAGTTCGATCTGCAAACTACCGCCTATGCCTTCCTCGAAACAGTCGAGGGCAAAGGCGACTTCCACTATCCTGAAGGAGATGCCTGATGGCAGCGTTCAACAAGTTCCAGGCCTTTGTCGAGGCGCTGGCCGAGAAGCAGCACAACCTCCAGAGCGATACGCTCAAGGTGATGCTGAGCAACGTCGCGCCCGTCGCCACCAACGCGGTTAAGGCCGACATCACCGAGATCGCGGCCGGTAACGGCTATGTCGCTGGCGGCGCTCAGGCGACGGTCAACTCCTCGGCGCAGGTCGCGGGCACTTACAAGCTGACGCTCGCCGATACCGTGATCACCGCACAGGGCGGCCCGATCGGCCCGGCGCGCTACGCGGTGCTCTACAATGCGACCTCCGGCGGCCTGATCGGCTGGTGGGACTATGGCGCCAGCTTCACCCTCGCCAGCGGTGAGACCCTCACCGTCGACTTCGACGACGCCGCTGGCGTCCTCACCCTCGCTTGATCCGGAGACGATAGATGGACCTCACCCCTGAAAACCTGCGCGCACGCTTCGCCGAGCTGGGCGAGCAGCGCGATGCCATGCTGGTCGCCTCGGGGCCGCTGCGCGAGCAGCGCGACGAGATTGCCCGTGAGGCGCAGGCGCGGATCGCCGGTCTCGACACCGAGATCCGCGCGGCCGAGCTGGGCATGTTCGATCTCGACCAGGAGCGCGCGCTGATCGCCCGTGCCTTGGGCGGCAAGACCGGCAGCGCCGACCAGGCGCAGGCGTAACCCGACGTGGCGGCACTGCGCTCCTGGACGCTGAACGATGCGCCAACCAAGCCTCTGGGCTGGGCGGACATGCAGGATGCCGCCACGGTCAGCTATGACGCGACCACCAAGCGGCTGACCTCCTGGGCGTTCAAGGGCACGGATGCCGCTCGCCTGGCGCCGCTGGTACCATATTCCGCTGCCACGGCGCCGCTGTACGATCCGGCGGGCTTCAACGGCGCGCTGCCGGCGCTGACCTTCTCGACCAGCCGGTTTGACCTCATCGCGACGGCAACCGCCTTCGGCGTCGCGCAGCCGGCAACAGGCATTTACGTCTGGCAGGAGCCTGCGGCTGGACGTTCGGCTTATGAAGTCGTTCTCGATCACAGCAACGGCAACGGCAGCTCCAACCAGACGCTGTTCGGCGTCTATGGCGGCAACACCCCGCTGTACGTGATCGGACCAGGCACTAGCGTCCAGATCCCGCAGGGCGTCGCGAACCCTCTGGGCTCGCTGAACATCCTCGTCATCGAATATAACGGCGTTAACTCGCGGATCTACTTCAACGGGGTCCTGATCGGTGTCGGGAACAATCAGGGCTTCAACTTCGGCACCTCGCTGTTCGGCATCGGCTTGCAGATCGGCGGCAAGAAGGGTGACGGCCCGACGTCGTTCGGCGGCGCTTACTGCGAATTCGCGATCATTCCGGCGATCTTCGGCGCCGGCGACACCTGGGACCGCATCACCCAGGGCACCATGTGGAAGTGGGGCCAGCAGGCTAAGATCGCCAGCGGCGCCACCTACAAGACCGCGGCGCCGACCGTCATAGACAGCGGCGGGCCGACGCTCGCGGCTGGATCCGGCGCGATCATTATCACCGGCCGCACCGCTAACCTGCTGCTCGGCCACACGTTGCCGGCAGCACCTGGCGCCCTGATCGTCAACGGCCAGGCGGCGCGTGTCGCGACCTCGCGCCGAATCCTCGCAGAGCCTGCGGCGCTCGTGCTGCAGGGGCAGGGGGCAAACCTGCTCCACGGCTTCTCGCTGCCGGCGCAAGCGGCGAGCTTCGCTGTCGGCGGCCAGCCGGCCTCGCTGCTCAACTCGCGCCGCGTTGTCGCCGAGCCCGGTGCCCTCCAGCTCGCCGGGCAGGGCGTGACGCTCGCGCGGTCCGACCGGCTGGCGCTGGATGCCGGCACCGGCGCCCTGATCTATGCCGGTCAGCCCGCGATGCTGCGATTGCGCCGGCGACTGATCGCCGCGCCAGGTGCGTTCGCCGTCACCGGCATTGCCGCCGCCTTCGGCCAGCTGCGCAGCCTCACGCTCGGCGCGGCTGCCGGCGCCTTTGCACTGGTCGGCCGTGGTGCTCGGCCGCTGCGCGCTCTGCGGCTCCCGGCCGGCGGAACGGACCTCGCTCATACTGGCCAGCCTGCCACGCTCCGTCTCGGTCTCCGCCTGGTGGCGGAGCCGGGCGGCTTCACGCTTACGCTTCGTTCCGCAACGCTGCAGCTCGGCGGCACTGCCACGCCGGTCGCCGTGCCGCCGTACAATTGCTTCGCCGTTCCGGTCCGGCAGCGTCTGTTCATCGTCCCGGCGCGGCAGCGTCGCTTTGTCTTCTGTAGAGGGGCCAGCATGTCGATCGTCAAACACCCAAGTGAGGAGCGTCGCTATCAGCTGGACTGGACTCCCGATCTCGATGGGCAGGAGATCGTCGGCAAGATCGAGGCGACGAGCTCCGACCCCGCGCTGATCGTGGATCGGATCGACCACAAAGACGGGCTCATGACCTTCTGGCTTCGGGGCGGCACCCTGCGCACGGTCGCGCGCGTGGAATTTACCGCGCCGACGTCGGGCCAGGAGGACCTGGCCTGGGGCGTGACGGTGGTGTGCTGATTCTGGAGGTGATCCGATGACGCTCTACAAGCAGGACGTGCTGGATCTCGCCTCATTGGAGACGAGCACCGCTGCCGCAATCAAGGCTCAGCTTGTTGGCGGCCTGATCGAGCAGGACGCTCCGCTCTACCAAGCCTATCACACCGCCACCGTGCGGGCGCAGGTGATGACCGATATCGCTTCAACGATGGATGCAAAGTCATGACCCTGTACCGGGAAGGCGCCCAGGATCTCGCGTCGCTGGAAACCCGCATCGCCGCGGCGATCAAGCAGCAGCTCGCCGGTGGGCTGATCGAGCAGAACCTGCCGCTCTATCATGCCTATCAAACCACCTCCCTACGGGCGGCGGCGATCGCCGACATCGCGCTGACGTTGCCTGCCACGCCCGCCCCTACGCCAACACCCACGCCGACTCCGACGCCAACCCCTACGCCGATGCCGACGCCGACGCCGTCACAGACCCGCATGCCGGCGCCGGCGCCGAATGGCAGCTGGGTCGCGACCGGGCGCGTCTGCAAGATCAACTGCGACCAGGACAGTCCCGGCAATCCGGTGCCGAGCTGGAACGAGTGGTTTCACAACCAGCAGTCGACCACCACGGTTCTGCGCGACGGGGACCAGAACAACGCGCTGCCCTGGGTTATCCAGGGCCGCACCGGCAATTTGTCTGATGCGAATGGCTACGGCCAGCTGCCCGACCCCACCAGCAGCGGCAACGCACCTTACCAGGTGATCCAGTCCAACCACACGAACCTGGCGGGATATCCGATCAACGACGCCATCGCCGGGCTCGAGACCAGCTACGCCTTCGACTTCGAGTTCTATGGAAGCCGGCAGCAGGATGGCAGCTATACGCAATTCGACGTCGGGGACCCCGGCAACATAGTGGGATCACAGATCCTGGACGTCGGCCGCAACACCAATCGCAAGCTCGTCTTCCCGAAGCTGCGGCCGGCGCCCAACGGGCAGATCTATTGGAGCTGGTACGACGTTGCGGTGAACGGCGTGCAGAGCGGGCATGCCTGCATGGCTGCCGTGATCGTGCGGGAATACGCACCGGCCTAAGGCTTTCTCCACGTCGATCGTCGTGGCATAGCAGCCGCGCCTCCCGAGCTTAGCCGCAAGGACAGGCCCGCGCGCGCGGTAGCTCCCGGGTTCCGGTTCGCCGGGTGGCCCGCGGAATAGAAGACCCTTCGGGGAAATACGCGAGGCGTAGTTCCCTGGGAGCCTGCGCGGCTAACCACCCGGTCGGGTCGGGCAGCCGCGCAGTGCTTCTCTCCACCAGTTTCGCGGCGATCGCCGCCTCCACCATCCCGCGGCCGACCGGCCGGGGCTCCGCCGATCGCGTCGATCGGCGGCCATCATGGCGCGCGTAGCCCGTGCCTCGTCATGAAGGCCAACTCCAAGCATGCACCCTTCACCCGTATCCCGCCCCGTCGCTCCGTATATGGGCGGCAAGCGGAACCTGGTCGCGCGTCTCTGCGCGATCATCGATGAGATACCGCATAAATCCTACATCGAGCCCTTCGTCGGCATGGGCGGCGTCTTCTTGCGCCGATCGCGCCGGCCGAGCGTCGAAGTGATCAACGACCTGTCCGGCGACGTCGCCAATCTGTTCCGCGTCGTGCGCCGGCATTACGAGCCGTTCGTCGACGAGCTGCGCTGGCTATGCGCCAGCCGTGAGGAGTTCGACCGGCAGAAGCGCGTGGATCCGACCACGCTCACCGATATCGAGCGCGCCGTCCGTTTCCTGTACCTCCAGCGCCTGACGTTCGGCGGCAAGGTGATCGGCCGGACCTATGGAGTGAGCGCCGGCGTGCCGTCGCGCTTCAACCTGGCCAAGCTTCGCGGGGAGCTGAAGCTGCTCAGCAGGCGTCTCGAGCCGGTCCAGATCGAGCAGCTGCCCTATGCGGAGGTGATCCGCCGCTACGATCGCGCCGGCGCGCTCTTCTACCTCGATCCGCCCTATGACGAGACCACCGGCTACGGTGTCGAGTTCGGCCGAGCTGATTATTTGGCCATGGCCGATCAGCTGGCGGCGATCGCCGGCGACTTCATCATCTCGATCAACGACACGCCGTTCGTTCGGAAGGCGTTTGCCCGGTTCGACATCCAGGAGGCCGACACCACCTGGACGCTGGGTACCAAGGCGACCGGCGCCGGCGCGAAGGTCACCGAGCTGATCATCCGCAACAAGCCGCGCTGAGCAGGGGTACCGGTCGGGGTATCACACACCGGCCGACGGCCCAAAGGGCGCAGTTTTCCGGGTGTTTGCGTGGACGAGGGCGGAGGGCCCCTCCGCCTTGGACTATGCGCCGGCGCGCGCGGCGGCGCTGATCCGGGGGAGGTCGCTGTTTCCGATTACCTGCAGAAGGGATGCCGAGAGGTAAACGGCCGCTGCAGCTCCCAAGAGTAGGAGAACGATCGTCACTCCTCCGACCCACGCCGGCCAGACGCGTTGCGGTGCCATCGTGACGGGCTTTCCCACGCTATCCTCGGAGCGGACGGCCGCAATCAGCGGTAGATCCTGGTTGATCGACATGATGTGGATCGTGATCTGTTCCGCGGGGGCTAGACTGCCGAAGCGCAGTGAGAAGCGGCCTTGGCTGCTCGGTAGTTCTTCGTAATTCCGTCCCGGCCAAACGTTGAAAATTGGCGGCTTCCAATTGAACGCAATCTCAACCGCTTTCGCCGCCTGCAGCCCTGAGTTGCCGACGGTGATTGATGCAGTTCGAACGACCTGCTTCGGAGCGATCTGTTGTCCCTCCGGGTCAAGCAGCGGCTCGTCGACGATCATGTTCCAGGAATGGCCGACGCTATAACGAAGCCTCGGACGCAACCGCATCGCGCGGGCGACAATCGCTGCGAACACTACAGTCCCTAAGCTCCAGAGCTGAGCTTGGTGAGCGGTCAACCAATCCATCTTTTCCCCCTGTTCCTTAAGGACTGATATGCTGACCAACGCCGCGGTGAAAGCCGCGCGGCCGCGCGCGGCCGCTTACAAGCTCGCCGACTTGGGCGGCCTGCACCTCTACGTCGCGCCGAACGGTCGCAAGTCGTTCCGCATGCGCTTCCGGTGGGAGGGCAAGGAGCAGCTGCTCACCTTCGGCACCGTTCCCGAAGTGTCGTTGGACGTCGCCCGGGCCCGATGCGACGAAGTGCGCGAACGGCTCTATCGCGGCGAGGATCCGCGCAAGGTGTCGGATCGTGAAGTTGCGCAAGTTCACTTCGACGCGATCGCCCGGCGCTGGCATACTCACATGCGCCGGCGCTGGACCGCCGTGCACGCCGGCGATGTTCTCGCCAGCCTCGAGCGCGACATCTTCCCGGCGATCGGCGCCATGCCGATCAAGGCGATCACCGTGCCTGTGGTGCTGAGCGCGCTGCGCGTCATCGAGGAGCGTGGCAGCCTGGAGACGGCGCGCCGTGTCCGCCAGCGGATCTCGGCCGTGTTCGGCTTCGCGATGGCCGAGAACCTGGTCGACCAGGATCCTGCCGCGATCGTCGGCCGAGCGCTGATGCCGCCGGCGCCGGCGCGCCACCACCCGGCGCTGCTCGAGATTGACGGCGCGCGCGAGCTGCTCGCTGCGGCCGAGCTGGTCGACGCCGCGCCGGCGGTGAAGCTCGCATCGCGATTCCTGGCGTTAACCGCGGTGCGCCTGGCGGCCGTCCGTGGCGCGCGGTGGGAGGAGATCGAGGATCTCGACGGTGCCGCGCCGCTATGGCGGATCCCGGCCGCGCGCATGAAGCTCGCCGCGGCGAAGAAGCTCGAGGCGCGCAACGATCACTCGGTGCCGCTGTCGCGCCAGGCGGTGGAGCTGCTGCGCGTCGCTCGCGCTTTAACTTCTGGCGTCTCAGATGAGGGCGACGGAAAAGTTAAAGACCTGATCTTCCCCGGCCGCACCGGCGGGCAGATCGGCGAGGCGGCGATCGGCTGCCTCTACGATCGCGCCGGCTTCGCCGGCCGCCACGTGCCGCACGGCTGGCGCGCGACCTTCGCGACGATCCTCAACGAGCGCTGTTCCGGCGACCACACCGCCATCGATCGCGCGCTCGCCCATGCGCCGAAGGACAAGGTCGCCGCGGCCTATGACCGCAGCGAGCAGCTCGCCCGCCGCGCCCAGCTGTTCCAGGCCTGGGCGGACGAGCTGGTCCCGCCGGCGGCGGCGCCGACGGCCGCAGCCTGACCGGGCGGGGGTCGAAACTCGGCGGCCGATCGGGCCGGACACCGCGTAGTGGCTGCGTGCGCACTGCGAGCTGTTCCGGACTAAAAAGATGCGGGTTGTTGAAGCCGTCGCCGCTGGCGCGACGCCGGGGGAGTGGGGTGCAATCCGCCGACACTCCCCCACCAGGCAGCCGCGGGGCGGCGCAAGCCGCCACGTTCCGACAGCCGGGTCTTGGCTATCGGGTGAAGAAGGGCGCTCGGTTTCGCCTTTGGGGGATATCAAATCTGTCCGACCTCGCGTTCAGCGAGGACGCTTCCTTTTCCTCTATGAACCTAGATGCTTCATACTCGGCCAAGATGTCCGTCCCGGAGGGACAGAGACCTTCCGAGGTCGCTGATAGCCTGCCGCTGTTCGGAGACGTGTCGGTTGCCAGGCGGGGGCGCCGCCGGGGGCGGTGGGGGACTGTTCGACTGGACGGTCATGCGCTTCAGCCGCTTGTCGCGCAACTGGACGAAGCGATGATAGAGGCGCTCAGCCATCTTCTTGCGCAGGTCGAGAAAGTAGGCGTGGCTGGTCTGGCCGCGCTGGGCTGCCTCCCCAGGTGCGCCTTGCTCGACCCGACTCCGACTAACCCAAGCGAGCAGGCCATGATGTTCGAAGCGCTTCATGGCTCGGCCGACTGTGCGCACGCAGCAGCGCGCGGCGGTGGCGACCCGCTCCCAGGATGGGAACCACCGGCCCGTGTTGTTGAAGCACAGGAAGTCGAAGATCGACCCGTAGATGACGACGTCGGACCTGGTGATCGCCATCGCATGCTCCTGGAGCAGCGCATCGATTTTATCGAGCTGGATCCGGATGGTGGCCGGCCTTCCGACTGGCCTGACCGACGCGTCTGCGCGCATCAATTCGTCCAGCTCAAGCCAGAGCAATGCTCGTTGTCGCTTAAGCTGCTTCACTCGGCCGCGCGGGAACTTCGCAATCGTCTCGGCATGAAGCTGCTCGGCGACCTTCACCAGGGCCTCCGTCGTCGCGATCCGTTCCTTGACCGAGCTGAAGCGGTTGCGGTCCCACGGCTTTGCTTTCGGATCGTTCTCGTCGACGCAGCCGGCCCGGACCTTCCGGTCGGGGCCGCGAGGGCGGAGGGCGGCGTTGGCGACGCGTTCCGCGATGTTGCCGAACGAGCGGACGGTGGGCGTGGACGAGAAGGTAAGCGACATCGTGTCGGCTCCCGGGTGGGAAGTCGATGGGCGCACGAAAGCGCCGGCTGAATCGGTGTTCGTCAGCCGCGCGCTACGTGAATCGGTGAGGCGCTCAGTCGAGCGCCGGGGAGCAATCAGCTCTGTCGTTGGGGGGCGGGGGGCCGCGTGCTCGACGTGCCCTCAAACGTGCCGGGCGGCTCCGGAACGGGCGCGGAACAGATTGTGCCATCGACTGTGTCGACGGCAACCGCGGTAACTCGCGCGTTCTGCGCGTTTGGAATTGACGGGTTTGGGTCGAACCCCTAGGGAAACTGCCGTTGCTGCAGCCGGAGACGTGGGTGAGCGGCTGAAACCAGCGGTTTGCTAAACCGCCGTAGGGGGATTACTCCTACCGAGGGTTCGAATCCCTCCGTCTCCGCCAGGCATCGTTGATTTCATTGAGAAAAGCTCTGAGATCGACGTGCATGCCCACTGCGGTGCCCACTTTCGATTTGGCTCTGGGCGCACTTGGACGGTCGCTTGCGTACTCGAGCCGCTTGGCGCGCAGCTCGTAAGCAGTCCGAATGCAACGGTAGACATTCTCTTCCTTACAGGGCGGCATTCATTCCAACGGTTAGTTCTGGTGGATGCACGAACCCGCTGCGCGGGAGGACGTGCGGGGCACGGTTGAGGTGATGTAACCTTTGAACGCCAGTGTCAGCCTCGCGCGCCACCGGCCCATGCTCTTCTATCCGGGACGCAGGCGTCGTGACCTGGCACGGCCCGAGGGCAACATACCCCGCAGCGCCGGTGCTTGCGGAAACGATGTCATCTGCGCCGACCGCCGCCAGAGGGGCAATCACAACAAGCAGAGCCCCAGCCACCCGCACTGGCGAACCCGTCTCGCCCAGCTGAAACCGGCCCGTCCGCATTCGGGATCGCGCCTGCCTCCGCCATGTCGCCGGCCATCGCAGCAGGCCGGAAACCGCAAACCCCATAGCGAACTGCCTGCGGCCCGCGGGTTCGGGCTTCCAAGACTTTCGTACGCCTGCCGGCATCCGAAACTCTGGTGGAGAACGGCCCGTCCGGTTTGGAGACGCCGGAGTCGGTGAGCTGCCCTTCATTCAGCTTTCGGCGATCGGCGGCTAGGCGCCCAAGATCGGTCGTCTACGGCGCTTTTGTATGGTCCCAATAGCCGCCAGTCAGCCCTCCCGTGTTAAGGGGCAGAAGCCCGCTTTCTGTCGTGAAATGGCGTCGTTCGAGATCGTGTCGGCCATTGCCGACCTGCCTCACTCGACGATCGATCCGGTAGTCGGTGGTCGGTTCCGCTAGATCGCGAAATTCGCCTCCGTGAGCCGGAGTCTCCGTCGCGGCGCTCGCCTTTCCCCGCTGCTGGTCAGCAGCACCCAGGGTCGTCGCCGATCGTATCGCTAGTCGGCGACCGGTTTGATCTTCGCGACCGCCTTCGGGCTGGCGGTCGGGCCGTGCCACAGGGTCCGCTTATTGTTCCGATGCGATGTTCAGGGCTTGGTGCCGATGAACTCGACGTTCGCAAGCAGGGGCGCGCCGAGCCCATTATAGTTGGCGAAGGCGCCCATGCCTTGTTCCATCGTCGCAATCCCCTGCTTGAATGCCTCGATCGAAACCCCTTGGAGGATATCGGTGGACCAGCGTGCAAAGAAAGCTGCCGATTCCGAGCGAGCGAAGAGCGGGAAGGCTTTCCAGGAACGCGACGCATAGATCAAAGTCCTGGGATACCACCGTTCAAACCGGCCCGCCTGGCCGGCCATCTGGCTGCGGACGGCCAACAGGAAATCTGCCTCCATGATTTGCTCGAAGGAGGGGACTGCCATCTGATTGCCTTCGAACACCATGTCGGCCATCGGGTCGATGCGATCCGATCTGAGGCGGTTCTTTCGCGCCTCGAAGACCTTCACATACCGACCGAAAATCGCGTAGCTGGCGGTGGAGGGGCGTCCACCCCGATTGGGTTCGTCGATGAAATAGGCGTGGTCAAGTGCCCTGCCGACAAGATCGTATCGGCCGGCGTCGAGCAACGTCGCGACGAAGCGCAGAAATGCTTCGTATGCGAAGAATTCGAACGGATCATAGTCGCTTTCACGCCATTGCGTCAGACTGTCATCGCGATACATCAGGCGACCCAACTGCTCATGCAGCGCGATCAGCCGGTCGAACGATCCATCGGCGTAGCGGATTACAGAGGCCTCCAGCTCCGCAAGCTGGCGGCCATAGGGGCGCACCGCCTCGATGCAGGCAATGACGGCCTCGTCAGCAAACGGGTGCTCGTCATATTTTGGGGTGTGACGGCGCAATTCCGCCACAAGGCTCTCGCCATATTCGATGATCAGGCCGGGCGCATTGGGCTTGCCCTCACGGAGCGCGGCATCGGTGCGCTTGAAGCGCGAGAGCGTTGCACTGGCGTGCAGCGCCGGAGCCGTGATGAAATCAGGGACCTTGCCGAGGCGCGGTTTGACGTGAAGCGGCTTGTCCAGGCTCCAGCGGAGCAATTGTTCGTAACGGTCTTCGAAATGCGACGGGTCGGTGAAGTCGATATAGATGCGGCCGGCCCAGAAGGCTGGCGTGAAGGCTTCACCATCCTCGTCCTTCTCGACCACGAGTGCCGCGAACTTGTTCGGCGATTTCTTGCCGTAAAGCTCAGGCGTCAGGATTGTCGATTCCGTACCCACGCCACCCTCGCGGCCGTCGGCTTTTTCCTTGTAGATCCGATCGCACACGATCAGCACCTTGGTGACGGTCGGATCGGTGACCATTCGCTCCATGAAGGCGAATTTGTCCCCGCCTTCCTTCAGGTCCCATTTGTCGAGTTCGACCTCGACGCCGTCCTCGATGAGGCGGCTTGCCAGGTCGATCACCCACTGCTGGTGATCGAGCGTGCTCCACGAATAGGAAATGAAGGCCTTGGGGGTAGCGGGGGTGTCGGTCATGCCTCACCTGCGTCGGATGATACGGAGAGAGCGATCGCCGGTTAGGGTATCGCGCGATGATGGATCAGGCGGCGATCGCCTGGTCTGCGACGAACAATCTGGTGTCCCAACGACAGATGGTGCGCCCCATCGCATTGCGGCTGAGTTCGACGATGTTGAGGCGGTCACCCTCGAAGGCCGGGCTGAGTTCCAGCGTCAGATAATCGAATAGGGATCGTTCGTGGACGGCGATGATCACTTGCCGCTTCATCTGCTTGGAGAGCGTTCGAAGCAGAGCGGCGAATTGCGCGATATGGACCTCGTCCATGCTCTGGACCGGATCGTCGATAACGAGAAGCGGCAACTGGCGTCTGATCGAGAGGTGGAGCGCAAGAAACAGGGTCAACGCGGCGGTGTTGAGGTTGCCCGCGCTCAGCATGGCACGCGGATTCCCGCCTTTGCCACCGCGCCGATACAGGGTCTCCAGCTGGGCCTCGACCTCGGCATTCGCTGAATCGGGCACGACGAATGCCGGAATGAATGGCTCCTCCGGTGCGAGCCGTACGAAGAGATCTCGCCAGATGCTGTTGAGCTCGTCGTTGAACACGCTCTGCACGATGCGGCCGCGGGCCTCCTTGGTTCGCCGCGCCAGATCTTTGGCTTTCTCGATCAGCTGATCGGCCTCTGCCTTGCGCGCGGTGAGGAGGGCCAGTGACAAGCGCGCCGACGCAATCAGGTCGCGCTGGCGACCCAGATCACCCTTCGCCTTCTCGAGAGCGTCGAGCGTCTCAAGCGCTCGCCGCCGCGCGGTCTGGCGCTGGCTCAACGTCTCTTCGCGTGCGTTGATGATGTCCTGGACCGCCGCGCGCAGCTCGTCATAGGAGAGCGCACGGGACAGATCGACGCCAAGCGTCGCGGCGGCGGTTTCGAGGGCAGCGCGGATCGACACGGCAGACTGTTCCGCACCCTGGAACGCGAGCAACGCACGGGCCGCATTCGCGGCATCTGACCGAAGGCCATCCCCTTCGCCGGATATCGGCGCGATCCCGTCCAGTTGGCGCTCGACCTCGGTCAAGTCGACAATGCGCGTCTTGAGCGCGTTGAGTTCGGCATCCGGAAGAATCTCGGCGGAAGTCAGCGTTCTTTGCCGTTCGAGCTGGCCAAGCGCGGTCGCGCTCGTGCTGCGATCGTTGGCGAGCGACTGGAGACGGCCGGCTTGTTCGACGAGCGAACTGACCTTCGCTGCGACATGAGCCGACAAGGTCGTCGACGAGATCTCCGCGAAATCCCGATCGCAGACCGGGCAATTCTCGCCATGGATGTGGGAGGTCAGCGACGCGAGCAGGGTCGCCAATTCCTCATTCGCGGCAGTCTCGACCTGCAATTGCTGGTCGAGACGCTCAACTCGCGTTCGGCCTTCGGCGATCTGGCGATCAAGGACGGCAACACGCGCGGCGGCCGCCTCGTGCCCCGCCTGGCTCTTGCGCAGGCGGTCGAGATCGGGACGGATGCGATCAAGCAGTGCAGCGATCCGCTCGCCGAAACGGCTCTCAGACGTGACCGACAAGTCCGCGAATAGCTGTCCTGCCCGGAGCAGGAGCGCCTCGACCGCGTCGCCTGATCGCGTCATCCACTGTTCGAATGCCGTGCGCGCTGTATAATCTTCCTGCAAAAGACGCTCGCGGTGCGCGGCATTGTCGGCGGAAACAGTGTTCGCCCATGTCTGCTGCGATACCTCGACCTCACGCCGAAGCCGGACCAGTTCGCGCAGCCCGGCTTCGTCGGGGTCATCGCCAAGCGCTTTCCGGAGGGCGGGAAGGTCCTCGATCTGCTGTGCCGTGCCCCCGATCGCCACCTGCGACGCGCTCAGAGCTTCGCCCAGCGACGCGACGTTCGCGTCAAGCGCTGTCTCCTGCTTCTCGGCTTCCCTGATGGCCTGTTCCTGCTTCGGGATATCCTCCCGCAACGACCAGTAAGCCGGGACCGGCTCGCGCAATCGCGAAACATGGCCTGCCGAATTCAGGCCCGCGATGATCGCTTCCATGCGGTCAAGGCCGAGCAGCTCTTTCACGAACTTGGTGAGCGGGGACACTTCCTTGCGATCGGCCCGCTGATAGATCTCGAGGAGGCGACCTAGCGTCGACTGGGCGAGATAGCTGCGGTCCGAAAAAAGCCTGGTCTCCTCTTCGTTCAGGAGCGGCGCGCCGGCGATCCCGTCCGTGGTCACGCGCAGCTGGGCGGACCGCGTGCTGCCTTCGCTTTCGAGTTCCAGTCGGACCTCGCCGAAGGGCCGGCCCTTATGTGGCAGATAGGCCAGATAATCCGGCTCCGCGCGCGAAAGAGACGGCACGGCTCCGGTCAGCGCAAGCTCGATCGCGGATAGGATGCTCGTCTTGCCCGCGCCATTCGGACCGTGGATCAGGACGATTGGCGCATCGAGCGAGACGTTGACCTCGCCATCGATGCTGCGGAAGTCCTTTACGTAGAGGCTCTTGAGCCGGCTCATTCCGATGGATCCTGTTCGTCGGTTGCAGGGCTCGCCGCGGCGCCCATCAGAGCGTCGTGGAAGTGGCGCCGTACCGCCGCTTCGCTCAGGGCAGATGCCTGAATGAGTTCGGCGACGAACGGATCGTCCGTCGTCGCGACCTGTGCGATCCCGCTCACGTCCCGATCCTGGCCGAGCGAAGCCGGAAGTTCGATCGGGAGGAGAATGGCGAGCCGGTCGCGAAGCTCCGGCTCGTCTCCCGCTTCTTCTACTGCCAGAACGCGACTGACCTGCGACAGCGCCTCGAGCGCCTTCCCGATCGGACGCGGACCGACGATGACACTGGTAAGGGGGCGATGGGACCGCACGACGTCGAGCGCGCGCGCTATCCCCTCGATCTGCTGGACGACGCCGCGCTCGCCGCTGGTTGCCATATCGCCGATCACGACGAGATCGGCTGACCGGTCACCGCCGACGAAGGCGCCCGCGACCGAGAACGCAAGGCCGGCGACCTGGAGCGGCTCGGCCAGGCGCCGATAGCCTGCGGTGAGCAGGAGATGAGCGACGCGTTCGGCGGGAAGGGCCGAGGTCACAGCGCGATCCGGCTGCGAAAGCGCGCGAGCAGATCCTCGACCTCGGTGCCGGCGCTGATCAGGTCGGTCATACTCACCTCGCGGATTGTCGAAAGGCCCGTTCGTCCTGGCGGTCGTCGCGGTGATCGCGCCATAGGCGCCGGCATGTCTAGGCTGTGTACGATCACGGCATCGTCATTGTCCGCGATCAGGCCGTTGGTTCCAAGCCGGATATAGGCGCGGGAATTGGCGACGAAGTAGATCTTGGCGGGCCCGCTCCGGCCAGTGAGCACAAGGGCGCCGGAATCTGCTGCCGCCGAGTCCGGGGCGGTGGCGGTCCAGAGGCCGCGCTGAAGGCCGACGCCGATAAGCGCGGACGCCAGCGCGAATTCGCAGACGCCGCTCGCGCCGAGCTGCGGATCGGCCGGCATCCGGTCGACCGGGTCGGGCGTGACTGGAGGATAGATGCCCTCTGCCGCGGCGGGTGTCGCACCCTCGCGCAGCATGCCCATCGCGCGGCCAACCGCCGTCAGCAGCCGCCCGACCCGTTCGGCCGTGGGCACCAGCGCATCGGCGAGGGCGTTGCGGGCATGGACGATGCCATCTTCGAGCTTTTGCCTGTCCGCCGCCACCAGGCCCGGCAGGCCTTTGTCGACAAGCGCCTGCATCTTCCTTCCAAGCACGAACAGCAGCAGGCTCAGCAATAACGGCTTCGCATAGGCCTGGACGAGGGCCTCGTTTTCCATCTGCGGACGTGTCGCGGGGGTGTGGTCCTGATGATAGACATTCTGGAGCAGGCTCTCCTGATCCCCACCAAGCGCATTCTCCGAGAAGATGTAAGCGGGTGGATGGACAGGCCACCGCCAGGGCATTTGCGCCTGCGCCTCGGCAAACAGACCCTGAATGTTGGAATCCTGCGCGGACAAGCCGAGCATCAAGGTGGGCTTGGTAACGATCAGGTTGATCAGCGCATTGCCCATGACCCGGTTATTGGCGAGCCAGCCATTGATTTGATTTTGCCGGGCGACCAGCAGCGGCCTGAATTTCGCCTCGAGATCGCAGGCGGCCTGGGCGCAGCCATGAAACTTGTAGAGATTGGTCCGTCGCCGGTTGGCCCTTGTATCGTCCGGCGCGACGGCCACCCGCATCACGGGCTGGTTTCCTGCGAGCCGCGCTATCGCACGCTCGACGAGCGGATCCCAATTCGCCGATGGCATCTCGGACGCAACGCCCTCGATCGCGAGGGCGGCGAGGCAGAGATGCTCGGCATCCGGCTCCACCGTCGGATCGGAATATCGGGTTGCAGCGTCGAGGATGTTCCAGAGGAGATAATCGGCTTCCTCGCCATCCACCGAAATGTTGAGCATCCGGGCGTAATTGTTGACCAGCCGGCCCGCAATCGGCTCGAAGGACGCCCATTGGTCCGCAGGCACCGTGACATCAACGTCAGCCCATTCCTGCTCGCTCGGGCCGGCCAGCTTCACCACCGCGATGAGCGCCCGCCGAAAGCGGCATCCATCATCGCCCTGATCGACGCGCGACTGCAGGGTGATGAGGATCACCTTCGCGAGCTCGCGAAGGTCAGGCATCCTGTCGCGCGAGATGCCCGAGCCTAACCAGAAGACATATTGGTCGTTGGCGACCCCCTCGGCGAACTCCCGTTTGGGGCCGTCGAGCATGTCGAGCGTGGCGCGGATCCTGATCGTGGCGGCAGCAGGAGGTGGCATCGAGCATGGTCTAGCGAAGGCTGTCGGGCCGGCCAATCCTCCATTTCTCACAGAACAGGATGTTGAATAGGGCGCGGTTCGATCATCCATTTCGGATGAAATTCTTCGCGCAAGGCTGTGAAGCCCGGTTGGCGATCGCTAGCTGTATGAATGAACGGCAGGAGTCGGGAAGCAGAAAGGAGCCCGCAAGCGTCTGTGAATGGGTCCGCTCAGACCTCAGTGCGTTCAGCCAGTTCCAAAGCGTCCTCCACGTCAACGCCCAGATAGCGCACCGTGCTGTCGATCTTGGCATGACCGAGTAGGATCTGAACGGCGCGGAGATTACCAGTCGCCTTGTAGATGATCGATGCTTTCGTGCGCCGAAGCGAGTGCGTCCCGTAATCCTGAGCCGGAAGGCCGATGCCGACCACCCACTCGTGTACGAGGCGGGCATATTGCCGCGTGCTCATGTGCGCCATGTAGTCGTTTCGGCTTGGAAAGACGAAGTCATTCAGCGTTCCGCGGCGTCGCTCCAACCATGCCCGCATCGTCTTTCGTGCCGTATCCATCAGCTCGAACTGAACCGGACGTTTGGTCTTCTGCTGAACCACAACGGCGCGGTCACGGACGCGCCCGCCGGAAACTACATCGCCGATCCGCACCTTGACCACATCACAGCCGCGCAGCTTGCTGTCGATGGCGAAGTCGAATAGGGCTCGATCGCGCAGTCGTCTATGCTGGTCGAGCCAGAAGCGAATGGCCCAGACCTGTTGCTGTTTCAGCGCCCGCTTCGCACCGATAAGCCGCCCCTCGTTCCAGGGCCGAAGCTCGTGAAAGGCGGGGTCTATCGACGAGTGCCCCATCGATCATCTCCATCGCACTGGATCGGCCAGTAGAGAGTACGTAGGCCCGGTAAATTGCCTGTTCGGAAATGTGGTTAATCGGCCGTCGGTGATGCTGAACGAGCGGCGGGTTTCTAGCGGCGCCTTGCAGTCGCTGAGCGACCGGAGTGGGTCCTCGCGGCCCAGAGCGGCCGGTCGGCTGACGCCCCAGTAGCTGACGTTGACTCGATCTTCATCTACCTAGGCAATCATAGCTGCATGGTCGGTCCAGTTCCTGAGGACATCGTCTGCCCCCGGTGGCCCTACGTCATGCTTACGACGGCAGCCGGCCTTATGGTCGTCACCGTAGCCATGGTGCTGACCTTGGGCAGACATTTTGACTGGACCTTCTTCGCCTGCATGTTGCCCTTGGAGGCAGGTCTAGTTGTCTGGATGGTGTCGCTGCTGCCGAAGGTAGCACATCCTCCTGCTCTTCGGATTGATGCAACTGGCCTGACACTACGAAAAGGTTTGAAAGAGCGTACGTGGCAGTGGTGCCAGATCGACGCTTTCTACTCGCAGGCCCTTCAGCGAGGTGCGATGGTAGGGTTTCGCTGGAAAGCCGACTTTGGCAATCCCCAGGGCACCTGGCTTAACTACCCCTTCCCGGGCGACACGGCGGCAATATTGGACCGCCTCACAACGGCTCTTGCCGCCGCCCGTCAAGCTGGCGCTCACTCGCCAGATTTCTCCGCTGTGCCACAGCCGCCGCATGCGATGGCGCGTTGGAAGCGGCGCACGAACATCCCCCTAGCAATCCTAGGCATTGTGTTCGCCGCATTTGTCGTGGACCTGAACACAGCCGGCACCGCCTTGTTAACCCCCGTGTCTCCGCTCCTACTTAGCGGGCTGGAGATGCTGGGCGCCGGCTTAGGCATGCTGATAACCGTGGGGATGATTGGATTTCAGCGCGCCAACAAAGACAGGCCGACTCCGACCTCCGTGCTGGTATCGACTACGCTAGTAGGTGGCGCAGCTTTCGTCTTCCCAGGCGCGGCTCTTGGCGGTTATGCAGCTTGGCGGCTCGGCGATATCACGACCTTTGCCGGGAAGCAGGCACCCCTCGTTTCCAAGAACTACCGCATCGTCAATTTTGGCCGCTTCAAGCAAGGCTTCTATGCGGAAGTCGAGCCCTTTCCTACAGCCGGCCGTACCCGACTTCCTGTGTCGGGCGGTGACTTTGCTCGCCTGATCGCAGCGGATCATCCGTATGAAGCATCAGTCTACTGCTACCCGGTCATGGTACAGGTAGCGGGTCGAGCGGTAAGAATGGTCAAGCCAAGCTTTGTTGGTCAGCAAGAGCGGCTGATAGCTTCATGTCCGTTGAAAACCGACGATCACTGGGCTTCGTAGTTGCTTATAGCTATCCGCGCGCCGCCGCATAGACTAGCCGCGAACCGTCACATCTAGCTCCATCCGCCTGCCCGAAGCTGCCGGACCGCTATCCACCACCTATTGACGTTCAGCAGCTTGAATGTGTTCGCTGAAAGCGACCTTTTGGTGAACATTAACGAGCGGCGGGTTTCGGGAAGCGGGCAGGGCGGCGCGAGTGTCGTCTATTGGGTCTTCACGGGCGCAAACCACCAGGCAGCCGCCGCGCAAAGGCAATCATGCCATGATCAAGAACATCGCGGGCCGGTCTGCTTGCCGTCGTATGGACTTTGCTGATCCAACTCCGGTGTATTATTCATACCGTAGCGCAACCACTGGTGCCCGTTGGGCTGCGACGAAGGCCTGGATCGCGATGCTCGCCACCGCCACCAGGAGGGCGGCAAGGCCGGCTGCCGGATACAGCCACAGCGGCATGTCTATATGATAGGCATAGCCGTTGAGCCAGTGCTGCATCAGCAGCCAAGCCGCCGGCCAGGCGATCAGATTGGCTAACACCGCGGGGCGTGCAAGCTGGCGAAGCAAGAGCCACAGGACCTGTGCATTGCTCGCGCCCATCGCCTTGCGGATGCCGATTTCCTTGGTGCGACGCTCGGTGGTGGCGATGGCGATACCGACCATGCCTGCCGCGGCCAGCAACACGGCCAGGACCGCAAAGCCGGCGAACAAGCGGGTGCCGCGCTCCAGATCGCGATAAAGCTCCGCGATTTGATCCCGTAGGAAGCGGCGCTCGATCGGGCCTTGGCCGCCGGTGTTCGCCCAGGTCCGGTCGATCGCCGCCAGCGTGGACGGGACAAGCGCGCCCGACAATCTGATCGAGACCAGCCCGCCGCGGAACTGGAAGGGCGCATCGATGTAGACGGTCGGCTTGGCTGCCAGCTCTACCGAGGTGAACTGAAAGTCGGGCACCACCGCGGCGACCAGCCCCATCTGCATGCCCGTCGTGAAGGCGGCGAACGCCGTTACCGGGATGCGCTGGCCGACCGCCGCCTGCGGCGTGCCGAGGCCCAGCGCCTTCACCGCGGCCTCGTTGATGACGACGCGGTGGACATGTTCTTCGCCCTGCGGCGGCAGCCCTACCAACGATCCGGCGACCGGCGCAATTCCATACAGGTGAAAGATCGCCGGCAGCATGGAGGCGACCGTGACCGGCACGAACCGACCGTGCAGATCCACCGGCGAGAAGGAGTCGCCGGAGATGAATTCCGCGCCGCTGCACGAGACGCCTTCCACCCCCGGCAGTCGTGCGACTTCCGCGACAAAGCCCGCGGGGCAGGAGGCGGCAACGGTCAGCATGTGCGCGATGTCGGCGCCCGATCCCTCCGCCATGGCGAAGCGGCGTTGCTGATAGACGATCCCGGTGGCAATCAGCAGCCCGATCAGCACGGCGAATTGCAACGTCGCCAGGGTCGATCGCACCCATGTGCCGCCATCCGCCGCACGCGCATCGGGGCGCAGAATCGCCGCCGGCGCAAGCCGCGCGACGACCAGGGCCGGATAGGCGCCGGCGACCAGCCCGATCACCGCCGCGCCTGCGAGAATGATGCCAACGAGCAGCGGCGCCCGCGCATAATCGATCGAGCTCTGCGTATCGAGAAAGGCGTTGAGGGGCGCGAGCAACCATTCGCTGGCGGCCATCGCCAGCAGGGCGGCGATGAGTGTCGCCACCACCGCTTCGCCCAGGAACTGCCGTGCGATATCCCATAGCCCGGCACCGGCGGCCTTGCGGACGCCGATCTCCTTTCGCCGCCGCCCCGCGCGGGCGAGCGCGAGATTGACGTAGTTGGTCACCGCGATGAAGAGCACGAGCGCGGCGATCAGCGCGCCCGTCATCAGCCGGTCGCGGGCGCCGGGGTGGAGGTTGGCATCGGTTGCCAGCCGGTCGATGCGGACGAGCTTCATCTGATAGGCGCTGCGCAATTCCACCGGCAGCAATGTCGAGACCAGCGGCCGCATCTGCCGTTCGACCTCGGCCGCGGTCACGTCCGGGCGCAGCCGGTAATAGGTGCGGGATTCGATCCTGAAGCCGCCGTCCTGCGGGCGTGCCAGGCCATTCAGGATCGATGCGGCCGCGCGTGACGACGCCAGGATATCGTGGCTGAGGTCCGTCGCGCCCGGTGGCAGATCGGCGAGGATGGCCCCTACGGTCATGGCCCTGCCGCCAATATCGAGTGTCGCGCCGATCGCCTCGTCCTGGCCGAACCAGCGGCGTGCCGCGGCAGCGGTCATCGCCACGCCATCGGGTCGCGCGAGTGTCCCGCCGAGATCCCCGCGGAGCACTGGGCGCGGGATGATGTCCGGGAACGAAGGATCCGCCCAGTAGATCGTCTCCTTGCGCTTCACCGCGCCACGCCGGATGGTAACTTCGGTGTCTGCCAGCCGTGTCCACCCGTCGATGGCGGTGATGCTGCCCGCGACAAGCGGCGCGGCAAGCCCGCTGGTCCGTTCATTAGGCACGGGAGCCCCACCCGGCCCGGCCATCATCGAGGTCGCAAGATAGGTCCGCTCGTACTGGGGCACGAAATGGTTTTGCTGCAGTACCCCGCGTACAACCACCAGCATCAGGATCGAGGCGGTCAGGCCGATCACCAGTCCGAACAGGGCGATCAGCGACAGCATGCGCGACGCCAGCGCGGCCCGCCACCCGGCGATCAGGAGATGGCGGAGCCTCACAGCACGGTCTCGCTGACGACGCGGCCATCGAGCATGCGGATCGTCCGTTGCGCTTCAGCGGCGTGCAGCGGCGAGTGGGTGACCATGACGATCGTGGTGCCCGCTGCCACCGCGTCTTTGAGCAGCCCCATCACCTGTTCGCCATTGGCGGTATCGAGGTTGCCGGTCGGCTCGTCGGCGAGGATCAGCTTGGGTTGGGCGACGAGCGCGCGGGCGATCGCGACGCGCTGCTGCTGGCCGCCGGACAATTGCTGCGGCCGATGGCGGGCGCGATGCGCGATGCCCACGTGCTCCAGCGCGTCGGCAATCCGCTGCCGCGCTCCCGTCACCCCCGTCCGGTAGAGCAGGCCGATCGCGACATTTTCTTCCACGGTCAGCTCGTCGACGAGGTTGAAGCTCTGGAACACGAAGCCGACGTGCTCGCGCCGCAGCCGAGTGCGCTCGCGTTCGGGGAGCGCCGCGACCTCCTCGCCCAACAGGCGATAGGACCCTCCGGTCGGCGGATCGAGAAAGCCGAGGATGTTGAGCAGGGTCGATTTGCCGCAGCCCGACGGGCCCATGATGGCGACGAACTCGCCGACGCCGATGTCGAGTGAGATGCGCTCAAGCGCGCGCGTCTCCACATCGGTGGTGCGAAAACTTTTGCTGATATCGGTAAGCGTCAGCATGCGGCTGCCTCATTCTTCGACGTTGATGCGATCGATCCGCGACCAGGCGGAGGTGTCGGAGACAATGGCGCGTTGACCCGCCGCAAGACCGGCGCGGATCTCGACCTGCCGGGGGTTGCGACGGCCGAAGCGGACCGGTGAGCGCCGCGCGCTCCGGCCGTCGGGCGAGAGAAGGAACAGATCGCTGCTTCCCTGGGCCACGGCGGTGCTGGGCAGCACGAGCGCCGGGCGATCCGCTCCCAGGGTCAGATCGCCTTCGATGGCAGCGCCGGGCGTGGCACCCGCCGGTTGAAGACCGATGAAGTCGATCTCGACGGTGAAGGCGCCGTTCTTCACCTCGGGACGTACGCGGATGACCCGACCACCCAGGCTGTGCCCGTCGAACGTGAGATCGACATTCTGCCCGACCCGCACGCGCGGCAGATAAAATTCGTCGATATCGGCGAGGATGCGGAAACCAGCGTCGCTGTTGATCTCCGCCAGGCGGTCGCCCCGGTTGCGGTTTTGGCCAAGCTTCAGATCGAGCTGGGTGAGCGTTCCTGTCACCGGCGCCCGCACAACGAGATCTTCAAGCTGGGCATGCGTTGCATCCAAGCTGCGGCTCAGGCTTTCCTGCTCGCCGCGCAACCGCGGAAGCTGCTCTCGTCGCAGGGCCTCCTGCCGCTGGTTGGTTGCCTGCTGCACCGCATGGAGGCGGCGGTAACGAGCAAGATCGATATGAACCGCGTCGGCATCACCGCGCGGATAGAAGCCCCGCGCCGCGAGAGGATCGATGCGCGCCGCTTTCTCCTCGATTGTGGCGACGGTGGCGGCCAGATCGGTAAGGGTCTTGTCGTTGCTGGCGCGGTTGTTCTCGAGCTGCGTCTCGAAGCTCTGCACCTGGGTGACCGATTCGACCAAGCGCCCCGCGTTGTCGAGCACGTCTCGAACGAGCTGGGCGTTGCGGAACACGATCAACGGCTGGCCCGCAGTCACCCGGTCTCCCGGTTGCGCCAGAATGCGGGCGACCTGCCCACCGGATACCGCATCCACATAGACGACCTCCTTCGGCTGCAAAGTGCCGTGGATCGCGACCACGTCACGGAACAGCGCTCGTCGCGCGGTGGCGACCGTCACGCTGCCTGCCGCGACACTCAGGCTGCGGTCGCCGGCCTCATGCAGAATTGCCGTGGCGGCTACGACCAAGCCCAGCAGCGCCGTCAGGCCGATCCACGTGCTGCGACGCGGGCGCTGCCACCATCGCGTGGCGATCGGATGGTCCATCTGATGCACCGGATCATGTTAGATCAAATTGATGGCTCGCAAAAACACCGCTATATCAATGGTATAAATGAATGATTAGCCGGTCAGGGAGCGGGCGGCTGTCCGGAATCGTACAGTTGCGGCCGAGGACGTGCTGGCCGTAGAATCGCCGCAGATGAACGATGGACGCATCCTGATCGTCGATGATGACCCCGACGTCCGCGAGGCGGCCGCGCTCGCGCTGATGTCGCATGTCGGGTGCTGTGACGAGGCCGCCTCGCCGAGCGAGGCGGCGGCGATGATCGGCGCCGTGCGCTATGATGCGATCTTGCTCGATATGAATTTCCTGGCCGGTGAGCGTGACGGCCGTGCCGGGCTTGACGCGCTTGCCAACTGGCGCGCGGCCGATCCTGCGGTCGGCATCGTCTTTATCACGGCCCATGGTGGGGTGTCGCTGGCGGTGCGGGCGATCAAGCGCGGCGGCGACGACTTCTTGCTCAAGCCGTGGCGGAATACGCAGCTGATCACGGCGGTGTGCGATGCGGTCGCGCACACCCGAAAGCGGCGGTCCGAGCCGACCCTGGCGATGGCGGAGCGATCGCTCATCAGCAATGCACTCGAGCGCCATGACGGGAACATCAGTCGCACGGCAGCGGCGCTCGGTCTCACGCGCCAAGCACTTTACCGTCGGCTGGCCAAGGATGGATAGCCGCCTCGGCTATCATCGCCTCTCTGCGATTGGTTGGCGGATCCTGCTTTGTCTTGGCGCTGCCTGCGCCGCGGTCGGCTCGGCATCGTCGCACCACCCAATCACCGCGCTGATCCTCGCCCTCGCTGCAGCACTGGCGGCCGCCGATCTCTATGCTGCGGTGGCGCGGCCGCACGGCAGATTACTGGTGCCGTCAACAGATCTCGTAGCGGTACGCGAGGCGGACCGGCTGCGCGTGTTGATCGATGCGGTGGCGACAGCGCTGTTCGTGCTCGACGATCGCGGGCGGATCGTGCTGGCCAACCGGGCGGCGCGCAGCATGGTCGGCGTCACCATCGCGCGGCTCAATGATATTGTCGGCTTGGGGCCAATTGCCCTTGCTGCAATCCATGATTTGCCGGCCGGAGCGCGGCGCGTGCTGCAGTCAGAGGACGGCCGCCACCTTCTCGCCTGGTCCGGCAGCTTCACCGTTCCCGGCGAGGCGCCGCAGCGGCTGTTATCGTTGCAGTGGATCGCGGGCGAACTCGATGCCGTCGAAGTCGGCGCCTGGCATGCGATGACGCGGGTGCTCACCCACGAGATGATGAATTCGATGACCCCGATTGTGTCGCTCGCGGAAAGCCTCGCCGCTATGCCCGGCCACGATGCCGGGACGGCGCGGGCACTGGCAACGATCGCGCGTCGCGGCACGCACCTCCTGCGCTTTATCGAGCGTTACCGTGCACTCGGGGATTTGCCACAGCCCGAACCGGTCGAGTTTGACCTGGCCATGCTGCTGAGGGACCTCATCCGGGCGGTCGACCCTGAACTCGCCGAGGCCGAGGTCGATCTGTCGCTGCGCGCCTTGGATAGCCCCGTGCCGGTTACCGCCGACCCGGATCTGATCGAGCGGGCGCTGATCAACCTGCTTCGTAATGCCATCGAAGCTTCACAGGGCCAGCCGGTACGGAAGATCGAGGTTGATCTGCTTGTCGCCAGCACCGGACTGACGGTCAGGATCCGCGATTACGGCCACGGCGTTCCGCCCGCTCAGCTGGATAACATCTTCATTCCGTTCTTCTCAACCAAGGCTGGCGGCTCGGGGATAGGTCTGCCATTGGCGCGGCAAGTCGCTGCGCTCCACAACGGCACGTTGGTCGTCAAAGGTCTGGCCGAAGGATCGTGTTTCGAGTTGCATCTGCCGTTATCTCCGAAGATCTGATCGCGTGGCCATCGTATGGCAGTCGTCATCCGAGCAAGCGATCCTCCAGGGCGAAACGACAAACTACAATCCGCAAACGGTCATGCCGGTTTCCGTGGTCCCCCCGCCGTGAGCAGGGCTCTGTGCTTCGTCACTCGTCACTCCCGATTGCTGCCGAGCGGAGATCTCCTCCACCAAGCCGTTCCCAGCCGACGGCAGAGGACCATACCGGCGGACCTGCTCCAGATGAACGAGTGACCGGTTTAGGGGAGCGTGGAGGACGGCACGAACGGCCGGAACTGGGTCGAACCTCTCATGCTCCCAGGTTAAGGTGTCAGCGCGTAGAGCTGGAGGGCGCCGGCACGAGTGATCGCCTGAAAACTTACTTGCCACTCTCCTCGAAGCCAAGGATTGTTCTCGAAGTTGAGGGCGATAAGCTTGTCGAGAATAGCACTCATTGCTTGCGCAAACTTACCAGCGAAGGGGTCCACAGGGTGCGCGTGGACGTCATCCAACACGTCTTTGAGCTGCACTGCGGCGTCGTGAACGCCACTTTGAATGTAGCCATTGGCGTGATCGCCTTCATAGACGACCCCGGCATTGTGAATCTTATCAATTAGGCTTTTCACACTTTCAGCGAGTGCAGCGATCGTAGCGGGGTTAACGGTTGCGACTGCGCCACCGATTGCGGTTATGACGGGCGGAATGTCGTTTTTGAGCTTCTGAAATGCGTCCCAAGCGACACCGGCGTTGGTGCTCCACCTTCCGTGCGCGTTCGGCAGTTTGAACGTTTCAAGTACTTTAGCCTCAAACGACGCCAGAGCAGCAAATATTCGTTGCCCCTCAGGATCATCGCCCGTCTTCCTGGGTGGAGCAACGCTCTTAAGTTCGGCGTCGTCCTGAACCGCTTTGACAAAGAAGCCGTTGGCGGCATTCATGCCCGGCGGCGGATTGCCCTCCGCGGCAGCCGCTAAACGGTCGAAAAATTTCCCAATATCGCGGCGGTACTGCTCGATATCATCGCTTGTTCCCCATAGTGTTGGCGCAGGCGCCGCCGGGGGAGGATTGGTGGCCATGCTCACTCTCCAACTTGAGGGGCGAGACGCTCGGCAACACGGACTTTGCGCCAGTTGGCGCAATCCCGGTGGCAGTCTCACCCGCTTCCACATGAACGTCAAGCTGCATCAGTGAGGCGTAGGATAAAGATGATCAAATGGCCGCTCTGGAGATCCATACGGGCAGAGCTGAGTGTCTGGCTCTGGGGTGCGCCGTGCAAAGGCGGCGCTTTCTGGTGGGTGCAAGTCCCACCCGGCGAACTGCTCCAGCCGGAAGCAACCGGGGCAGGCATGGAGGTGACGAAGTGTCTGAAGCCCCCGGATGACGGTCACATAGGTGACCGTGCGAGTGTGCAGGCCGCAACATGAGTGAACGCTGAGCAATCCTCGAAAAGGACGATGTGCAGGCCGACCCGACACCCATTTCGGGGAAGGCTGATACAGGCGGGCGAGTTTGAGCGACGTTGGAGCCCGTCTGCTGCACCGGGGTAATGGCGGCAGCATGTACACAAGGAAAGCGCACGCAACACGGGAAGCCCCATTACGTGCTCAGCGATGAGCAACCGGACGCCCGCGAGGGATGGGACGGGCGTGGTGGGGTGGCGGAGAGGCCCGTAGTACCGGGGAAGCCGGGTAATGCCGGTGGAGGGAAGGGGCCTCAGTTCAAGGCGAACGCAAAACGTGGGAAGGGACAGGGGATTGGGAAACCTATCAACCCCAAAGAGCGTCCAGAAACTGCAGATGGCGTTACACGCGAAAGCGAAGGCGGAACCCGGCTACCGGTTCTACGCACTGTACGACAAGATCAGCCGCGATGACATTCTGGCTCATGCCTATGCCAAGTGCCGCTCCAACAAGGGCGCACCGGGTGTGGATGGTCAGGACTTCGCGGATGTCGAGGCGTACGGTACCGAGCGGTGGCTGGCAGAACTGGCGCTTGCCATCAGAGAGGAGACGTACCGACCGGAACCGATCAGACGGGTCCATATACCGAAAGCCAACGGCAAACTCAGGCCGCTGGGCATCTCTACCGTGCGGGATCGGGTCTGCATGACAGCAGCGATGCTGGTGCTGGAGCCGATCTTCGAAGCCGACCTTCCACCAGAGATCTATGCCTATCGTGCTGGGCGCAATGCCCAGCAGGCCGTGACCGATGTGGAAGACCAGCTGTTTCATGGCCGTCCCGATGTCGTGGACGCCGACCTCGCCGACTACTTCGGCAGCATTCCTCATCCCGAACTGATGAAGTCCGTGGCGCGCCGGATCGTCGATCCGTGCGTGCTGCACCTGATCAGGCTGTGGCTGGACTGTGCTGTCGAGGAGACCGACGACAAGGGCCGGAAGACACGAACGACGGTGGCCAGGGATCAGCGACGCGGCATTCCGCAGGGTTCACCCATCTCACCATTGCTGGCGAACCTATACATGCGCCGGTTCGTGCTGGGATGGCGGAAGCTCGGCCTTGGGCAACGCCTCGGCGCTCGGCTCGTCACATATGCCGACGACCTCGTCATCCTGTGCCAGAAGGGCAACGCGGAAGCCGCGCTCGATCATATGCGCAGGTTGATGGGCAAGCTGAAGCTGACGGTAAACGAGGAAAAGACCCGCATCTGCAAGGTGCCGGACGAGACGTTCGACTTTCTGGGGTACACCTTCGGGCGGATGTACTCGGCGAAGACGGGGCGAGCCTATATGGGCCATCGGCCGTCGAAGAAGAGCATCAAACGGGCGGTGGACACTATCCACACGCTCACCGAGCGAAGGACGACATGGCAGGATGCCACACTGCTGGTGGCCAAGATCAACCGGGCGCTGCGCGGATGGGCCAACTACTTTTCGGTTGGCACCACGAGCAAGGCGTACCGCGCGCTCGACAGCTACACAGTAGTGCGGCTGCGTCGGTGGCTTCGGCGCAAGCATGGGAAAGCCGGCAAGAGGGCGGGAGCTTATCTGCCCCAGCACCTCTACGAGCAGTATGGGCTCGTCCGGCTTACCCAGCTTGGTCGGGGCGCGCCGTGAGCGAAGGCGTGATGCGTTGTCCGAGAGCCGGATGCAGGGAGATCCGCATGTCCGGTTCGATGAGCAGGGGGTGGAAACGGATCGTCTGGTAAGCCCCACAGGCGAGCCGCACGACACCGCGCCACCTCCTGACTCTACTCGTTTCACCTTTCTCTAAGTCTCGGATGGGCGGTCACGTGAGAAACACGTGACCGCCGCTTCACCCTGCCCAGCTAGCTTCGTGTGTTTGCGCGGTCGAAAATGTCAGCAGGGTGAGATACTATGACATCCTCATCTTCATCGGGTATGCTAGTATACCCAAGTGCTTCGGCGTCCCTTGGGAATGCTTGTTCTCCGGGATGGCAAGTCTGCGCGTACAGGGATTGAGAACTCTCCAGTATTCCGGGTACACCATCAATAAAGTCGAGCACGTCGACTTGCCATTTGCCTGCATCACTGATCATCACTGCAGGCAACGCAGTCGAGCAAAAGACGTAGACCTCGTGTGGTCGACTATTCCAGGTTATGCGGCCTTTCTCATCGGTGGAGCTGCCCCCCACCAGGTTCAGCTTGTTTAGCTGGCCACGACGGTCGGCTTGAACGACGCTGCGGCTTACCTGCTTGGACCAGCTGCATCCATCGGAGCTGCAGCTTCCGAGCTGAGGAGTGCTGGGCTCGCTGGGCGTGCTGATCGTCTCCCGATCAGCATTAGATCGGCCTGCGTCTATCGGAGCGTCGTCGCCCCTGCTGGCGACGACGGCATCGTTTCCCACGTTCATGTCGCTGACCTTCGTCTGCTCAAGCACCGGCTGCGTGGTCGTAGCCGACGGCCGAATAACCCAATACAATATGCCCGCGGTTACAAGGCACAGGGCGATGAATAGAAGGCCATAAAGCGTGTGCTTGCTGTTGCCGTTCATGCTGCAGTCTCCTGATTATGCCTTGCGTGTGCAATCGACGTCAGGGCAACCGCCATGGCGGCGGTGTTATCGGACACCTCGACATGACGATCGTGGATCGAGATAAGGATGGCAACACCACCGATGTTGAGGACCAGCAAGGTCAGCGCTGACAGCGCAATCATCACAATAGTTGCGGTCAGTTGCGTGCCAAAGAGGTCTGAGTGATCAACGGCCGCGAACACCATTAAGGCAACAGCAATGACAACTAGCGCACATAACGCCAGTAATATGTTTCTAAAAAGATCGACGATGAAGCGCATGATTTCCCCCTCTAGGGCAGCGCTCGCCTCAGGCTTGTCGCGCCACCCATATGTCCACTCAGGGCGGCGGCCGAAGCCGGATGTTGGAAACCTGATCAGCGAACAGGCGCATACGCCTTTACCGGCAAGCCGGCTGGACATGCGCGCATGCCACCCGGCCCCGATAAAATCGCGACCGAGTTGGCTGATTGGGGTTTCCACGCCCCACGCTGCGGCTTTCACGCAGCGCAACGAAAACGGTAGTTGGCTTGGTACGATGTCGCAAGGTCACATCGGCTCACCTGGCGGTTGCCAGTCCTACTGGTGACATTTTAGTGATTTTGTCCCCAGTCGGCTTGATCGTCCCCCGGCGCATTCGAACGTGGGTAGCCAACCCACAATCGCTCAAGCGCTATGACCCAATAGCTGTCGATGCGGTGGCGTTGGTTGCCCGGTGCCAGCCCGCAGTGCTTCTTATTCAGCCACTGCAAGCCCGCGCTATCGTGCAGCAGAAAGCGCGAACGGGTATGACCACGCACCACGGTGTAGTGGTCGTGGTGACCATCAAGCCATATCAGAACCACGGCACCGCGATTTAATGCGGCCTCGACGATGCTCCTTACCTGGCCAAAGTTGCCCTCGTGGACTCGCTGCGTGGGGCGGGACGATGTGATTGCAACCGGCGATCCTCGCGTTGCTTCACGACAGATACGCCGAACAATCGGCAGCCAAATCGCGGGCGGGATTCCTGAAGCGACCAACTCCTCTGGCGGCATGCACTCCATTGCGGTGGCTAGCCCAGCGCGAAAAAGGCGGTCGGCTTTTCTCTGGGACATGCGATTTCTGCCGAGCAGCAGCGAAACGGCGTTGATCGCTGAATAGATCGAGCAAAGGCCGTCAAGCTGTCCCTGTTGAAATGGTACCTGCGTCCGGCCCTGTCCGTCTATGCAACCTCTTGGGTTGGGTTGCGCTAGCCACTGAGCCATTCTCACCATTCCTCTGACAGCATGATCGTCAGCATGCGCACCGTGACTAGCGGGTCCGTGGGATCGGGAGAGGCAAACCGCAGATCGACGTCGTAATAGTCGATTTTCCAGAACAGCTTCGCTCCATTCCATGTCATGGTGCCTAAGTCGTGCTCGCCGTAAGGATCGTTGTTGGCGGTGAAGTCGGAATATTCGCGAACCAGCTGGAGAACGGCAGGTAAAGCGCCACTCCCCAGGGCAACTACCCCGACGGTAGCCATCATTTGCCCGCGCGACGGATTACGACGAAACGCGTCGTTCAATGCAGCGACGCGCCGGGTATGCTCTGAGGAGCGTAAGGCGTGCGTGTTCGACCCCGCAATCATGCAGACTTCCTTTGGCTTAGAGGATGATGGTAAAGGTGGTGCTGTGCTACAGCAGGCGAATGAGGCGCCGCTGTGCCTCGCGACTGCCTTCGATGTAGCGCTCTGTAGTGACGAGCTGCCGATGACCGGCTAGCTCCTGAATATCGCGCAACGAACCGCCAGTTTTGGCGAGGACGCGCGCGGAGCTTGTTATGAAGGTGCGGCGCCCCGAATGTGATGAGCAACCATCGAGGTGCAGCGTCGCGTAGAGTCGGGCAAACCAGTTGACTACGCTGTGAGGATTCATGTGGCAGCCACGCTCGGATCGTACAATTGGCCCGTCACGAGGGCGTCCTGTGGCGAGACGTAGGGTGTCGAGTGCAGCGGCCAGTTCGGAGTGAAGAGGGATCCGCCTAGCCCGGCCGTATTTTGCTATAGTTGAGGCTATAAAGACCTGGTCGGAAACTGTCCCGTTGGGTCTAAGCACCATCGACCACTGAAGCCCAGCGATCTCGCAAGCTCTAAGGCCGGCCTTGAAGCTCAGTAGTACAATAACACGGTCACGATCTGGATGCCGGTGCGTTGCTACCTTGCGCAGTATTAGCTGCAGGTCACTACGAGCCAGCACCCGAGCAGGGTGAGGCATGAACATCTCCAGCGCTAACATGAATGTGCAACTACGGTTGCGACACTATTAAACCATTTTATTGGACGAATGTCAATACGAGGTCTGTAACATACCTTAATGGCCCAAGTTACGAGAAGATCACAGAAGCGTATCTCTTCCTTAAGAAATGGCATTCATGGAAAGCATGAAACCACACTGCAGATCAGACGCATTTACCTCAAACTTCAAATCAAACGGTCCGGTTGGGAAACGAAGCGTCCGCTCTTGAAGCGCGATCGCGTTCAACGAATCCTTGTTCAGGTAACGCTGCAAAAGGCTCTAGCTATGACCCGGTGGGAAGCTCGCGCGCTGCCGCGCTGAAGGCGTTCATCTGCAACGCCAAGTCCTAATCCGGGTGGATACCCGTGCATAGCTGATGAGCTGGCAAGGCTCTTTCATAACTTTATCGCAGAATGCGAGCAGTGAGAAAGTGGTTTTGGGAACAATTTCTAGGAAAAGCGGGAATGACAGTTTGCCGCGAATGACCGGTAGCCCGGCAACCACCGGCCGTCTTCCCGACGCACCCTCCGTGGTGAGAAGGACGGCAGGTACGCGCAGCCTTTTTCGACAGTCCCGATCGTTCAGTGATCAAGCCACCCCGCTGCATATTTCACGACCCCGGCGACGCCATCAAGAGCGTGGGGCGTCAGCGGAAGGATCATGCAGTTATCGTCCGGCGCGTCGAACGGCAGCGTGATCGGATAATCGCTCAATGGCTCGTAACCGAATTGCCGGTAGTATGTGGGGATGCCGACCAGCAGGATGCTCTTGAAGCCGAGGCCGGACGCCCGCTGATGGGCAGCTCGTACCAACTGCTTGCCCACTCCGGACGCCTGATGCTCGGGCACAACCGACAATGGAGCAAGCGCCAGCGTTGGCACGGATGCGTGCGCGCCGACAATATGCGCCTTTGTCAGCAGAATATGGCCGACCACCTCGCTGCCCGTCTCGGCCAGAAGCGACACCGCGGGACTAAAGGCGTCAGTCCGGCGCAGCCGGTCGATCATAAGATGCTCGCTGTGATCGCTATATACAACATTGGCGTAGGCGCGGCGCACCACGTCCGAGATCGTGGGCTCGTCATCGGGCCGTTCGGCCCGGATCGTGATCGCTGCTTTCACCTGATGTCCCTACGTTCGCTGTCCAATGTTTGCGGGTCCAATCGTATCCGACGATCCGCCACTTTCGCCGTTCGCGATCAGCGCGCTGATGCGCCCCACTTCTCGATCCGAGGGAACCTCCGGGTTATCTCGGGGGAAAGGCAGTAGCATCGTGCCCAAATTACAGTTCGGCGTGGCCGCCGTCGACCTGCAGCTCCGAGCCCGTTGAGAAACTGCTCTCATCGGAGGCCAGGAACAACGCGCCGGCGGCAACCTCGTCGGGTCGGCCCAGTCGCTTCATCGGGACGACGCCGGCAGCATATTCACGGAAGGCCGTGGCTTCCTCCGGTGTCTTGGCGACTGTCTCGATGATCGGCGTATCGACCGGCCCCGGGCTGAGCGTGTTGACCCTGATGTCGCGCGGCATCAGTTCGACCGCAAAGGTCTTTACCAATGAGCGCACCGCCGCTTTGGAAGCATTGTAGACGCTCATGCCCGGGAGAGCTTTATTGCGAAGCGAGGACGACACCATGATGATCGAACCACCGTCGTTCAGGATCGGCAGCGCTTTCTGTACCGTAAAGAAGGCAGCGCGTGTGTTGAGGCCGAACGTGCGGTCGAAATGGGCCGCGTCGGCATCGGCGAGAGGTTTGATCTCCTGCATGCCCGCATTCGAGACGACAATATCCAGGGTGCGACCATCGGCAGCGATCCGGGTGTAAACAGCATCGAGGTCTGCCAGGTTCGTGATGTCGGCTTTGATCGCCGCGGCGCTTGGGCCGATCTCCGCAACGGTATCCGCCAGGTCCGCCTCGCGGCGTCCGACAATGTAAACGAACGCGCCCTCGGCCGCGAACCGCTTCGCGATGGCACGACCGATCCCACTGCTTCCGCCGGTGACGATCGCGACCTTGTTCTGCAACTTACCCATGATCGACCCTTTCAATGGTCCAGTGCTAACTGCACCTTTTGGTTGTTGAACGTGCAGCTTTCAGGGCGGTAGGGCCCAATCTGCGCACGCAGCCTGCTTCCCGATCAACCCTACCAGTGCGGTGGATAAGCAGCGTCATAGCCCCGCATTGTCTCGACCCGCGCCAGCCACGCGCCCAATGCCGGCAGACGTACGCTGAGGTCTTCGAGGCCGAGGGCCATCGCGATGGCTTCCGGCCGCACCGCGACCCGTCGCAGCATCTGGATGTTCGGAAGTGCGACGATGTCCGCTGCGGTGATGTCGTCACCCGCCAGATAAGGCGTGATCGACAGGGTCTGCTCCATCCAGCCAAGCGCATCATACACGCGAGCAGCCGAGACGCGCATCGCCTCGGGATCGTCCTTCGCATAGCCGCGCAAAAGCGGGCGGACGATCTCAACATCGAACAGATCGCGTGTGTAGTTCTCAAACTCGCTCACACGCTGCCAGATGCGCCCGTGCTCCTGCGCCGTTTCACCGAACAGCGGTACGTCGGGATGGGCACGATCCAGGAAGGCGATGATGGCCACGGACTCGTAGAGCGCCGCCCCGCCGGTCTTCAGCACCGGCACCTTGCCGCGCGGATTAAGCTCTAGGAATGCCGGCGAGCGGTTCTCTTGGCTGCCCGAGTCCATGCGGTGAGAAGCATACGGCACGCCTTTATATTCGAGCGCCAACTGCACCCGCCACGCATAGGGGCTGCCGCTCATCCAGAAGAGTTCGTGATCCATCGTCGACCGTCCCGCGCTCACAATTCTATCCCAGCGCCGGTCAGCGCGCCGTCGATCCGCTTGTCTACCTCCTGCTTCGTCTCCGCCCAGGCCGGCACGGTGTCGAGCATCCGCTGCTGCCACGCGACAAGGTGCGGGAACTCCGAAAATGGGAGCTTGGTGCGTGCCGACTGCGAAAAGGGTGCCGCGATGTCGATGTCGGCCAGCGTCAGATGGTCGCCGACGACGAAGCGCCGATCCGCCAGATGCGCGTCGAGCACTGCGCCACCCGCCCGAAGCTTGGCGAACGCCAGCTCGACGATGCTTTTATCTTCGGGCTGGCCCATGAAGCGCTTGCCGATCCGTTCATCGAACGTGAGCGTCGCGAATATGCGCCACTGCTCGCCCGACCAGAACATCCATTGCAGCACCTCGTACCGCTCCCGCGTCGAGGCTCCGAGCAGCTTGCCGCCCGCCTTCTCCGCGAGATAGAGATTGATCGCCGACGCCTCGTAGAGAACGACGTCGCCGTCCACCATCACCGGCGATAGCCCATGGGGGTTCAGCGCCAGGAAGTCGGGGGTATGGCTCTCGCCCTTGAAAAGGTCGATGTTCACGCGCTCGATGGCGACACCCATGATCGCTGCTGCGGATGTGACGCGGCGCAGGCTGCCCGAACCGGGGTCGCCATAAATCTTGATCGACATTGGAAAGTGGTCCTTTGTATGGGGTTTGCCGGCCAGCCTTGTGTGATCGCACGACGGAGCTGGGCTGTTCGGACTATGGATCAGGCTGGGGTGCCGGCGCGCAGGCGGTCGAGCACCGGCAACAGCTCGGACGGATCGGGACGCCGGGTGTAATCGGGATTGACCTCGGCATAGGCGATCACGCCATCCGTCCCGATCACGTAGCGCGCGGGCATCGGCAGCACCCAGGCCGGATCGTCGTTGATCTTCGGCAGGTCGTTGCCGAACTGCCGGTAGACCTGGATCAGGTCATCCGGCAGCGCGAAGCGCAGCCCGAATTCAGCGGCGAGGGCAGTGCCAGCATCGCTGAGGATCGGGAAACCGAGCTTGTTGTCGCGCTGCGACTTGCGGCTGTTCGCGGGCGTTTGGGGCGAGATCGCAACAAGGCTCGCGCCGCGTGCCTCGATCTCCGGCCGGACTTCCTCCAGCGCCTGGAGATCATAGTTGCAATAGGGGCACCAGACGCCGCGATAGAAGGTCGCGATCAGCGGCCCCTGCGCGAACAGCGCGTGCGAACTTATGCTGTTGCCGTCCGCATCCTGAAGCGTGAAATCGGGGGCCGTATCGCCGGCCTTCAGGGCGTGATCGGCCTGCTTGCTGTCGATCAGCGACTGGGTCGCCTGGCTCATCGTATCGAGCTGCTCGCGGGTCGGAACGAGCGGAAAGCGTCCGTTCTCGAAATCTTCGCGCATCGCGTCGAGCTTCTCCTGAAGTTTCATCGCCATTCTCCGTATCGCGGCGGAGCCGCCGTGAGCCGGAATTAGGGCATCCAGGAAAGCTGGAGTATCCACCCGATGCGAACAGCATATATCCGGATATCGAATGAGTGATCGCTGGCAGGAAATGGCGGTCTTTGTCCGCGTGGCGGAGAGTGGCAGCCTTACGCGTGCCGCGCGCGAGCTGAAGCTCTCGCAACCCTCGGTGTCGCGGATCGTCGGTACCTTGGAAGCGCGACTGGGCACGACGCTGCTGCTGCGCACCACCCGCAGCATCTCGCTGACGGAAGCCGGCACCCTCTATCTGGAGCGTGCGAGATACCTGCTCACAGAGATGGAGGAGGCCGAACAGGCAGCCCGGGGGGTGGACTCGCTGCACGGCGTGATCCGCCTTGCGATGCCGGTGCTTTATGGCACGCGCGCGGTGATCCCGGCGATGGCGACGTTCCTGGCCCGGCATCCGGATCTTCGGGTCGAGATGATCATGAGCGACGCACGTCAGAACCTAATCACGGACGGCGTCGATGTTGCCATTCGCCTGGGCGTCGGACCGCTGGATGACTCCACCTTCGGCGCGCGCAGACTGGCGCTGGTCGAGCGACTGGTGGTCGCGGCACCGGCCTATCTCTCGGCACATGGCGCGCCTGCCAATCCGGCCGAACTCGCCCGGCACGATTGTATTGTTCAGCATGGCCTGTTTGGTCGCGAGAGCTGGCGCTTCACGCACAACCAGTCTGTCACCTCCGTCGATGTCCCCGCGAAGCTCTGGATCAATTCAGCGCCGGGGGTACTGGCGGCTGCGGTAGCGGGGCTGGGCATCGCGCTGGCGACCCGCGTCATGGCAGGAGAGGAACTGCGCACTGGCCAACTTACGCAGCTGCTCGAACCTTACCGGCTCGATCCGGCGGAGGTCTATGCTGTCTTTCCGGCAGGCCCAAGGCCATCGGCGAAAGTCCGGGCGATCGTCGATCACCTCGAAGTGTCGCTCGACGTTCCTGGCTGATCAGCCCGCAAAGGCGGCTTCCCTACTTCCGAAAACACCATCCTAACTAGGAAAGCCGAAGCCTGTCAGTCCGGGTCATCCGCCGGCAAGAGCTGTACGGCGCATCGCCAGAGACGGGCTTCAATCGACGAAGAAGCCCTGCACCACCTTCAGCCAGAGGTCGGGCTTGTCGACGTTGACGACGTGGTCGGCGTCTACCTTCAGGTAGGTGCCGTGCTTGAGCAGCGACATGGCCCTGTCCGCCTGCTCCCGGGTCATGGCGCCGTTGAGGAGCCCGTGGTCGTTGATCGACCAGTTCGCCTGCATGAGAAGGATCGGGCATCGAATTTTCGCCAGCGCGGCGGCATGGTCGAACCCCCGGTTCCAGCTCCCGTCGTAGAAGGCCGCGCCGAAGCGGGGATCATACTGGCTGAGCCCACGGACAAGCATGAACATCGTGAGGTTGCGGTCTGCCAGCATCGGCAGCTCGACCGGCTGACCGGGATGGTTGCGCTGGTACATGCTTACCGCGCGGGTCAGGAAGAAAGCGACCCCAGGACCGGCGCGGTTGCGGAAGAACTCGCGGCTGTGGTCGATCCAGTAGGAGAGGAAGTCGGCGGGATGGTCTTTCGTCGTCGCACTGTAGCTGGTAGCGAATGATTTGTAGGCGATAGTCTGCTTGATGGCCGGATATTCGGACGCGAAGAGCGGCGGGTCCTCCAAGAGCGCCTTCCGGACCAGGCCGGGCCTGTTGGCCGCCAGCCAGGTCGCCAGCAGCCCACCCGACGAATTGCCGGTCAGGAACACCGGCTTGCCGATCACACGCCCGATGAAGTCGCCGAGATCGGCGCCGATGCGGTCAGCCGTCATTGGATAGCCTGCGGGCGTGCGCGTCTCGCCGTGTCCCGGATAGTCGATGTCGTAGACATGGTATTTGACGGCTAGTGCCGGCAGCACCCTGCTGTAGGAGTACCAGTCAAGGAACTGGGCGTGCAGCAGCACCAGCGGGGGGCCGTTGTCCGGTCCCTCCCAATAGCTCAGCCGGACGCCGTTCACCACGGCCACCCGGCGCGCGTAGCCGGCGGTCGCGATCTTGGCATGGTACGGGTCCTCGCCACCGCGTCCCTGCGCGAGGGCGTTGCTCGCACCGAACAAGAGAGTCAGCGCGCAGCCGATGACGCCGAGGCGGAATGGCGAGTTACGAAGGCGTTCGCGGAGGCGGAAAGAGCTCAGGCGGATCATCAGCGTCTCTATGCGATGGGGTGGCTGCGTCGGAACGAGGGGCGTTCGAACATCAGGAGCATCCATTGTATCGAAAGCCGCCGGGGCTCATACTCGCGATCCGGAACGCAGCCGCAAGCAAGGGCGACAGTGAAGCAAGGCGTTGATCCCGAAAGAAAGAAACCGCGACAGGATCGGTCCCGGCAGACCGTCGACACCATTCTGGAGGCTACCGCTCAGATTCTGGACGACGACGGGGGCAAAGGCCTGACCACCAATCTGCTCGCGCAGCACGCCGGCTACTCGATCGGCACACTCTACCAGTATTTCGACAACCGGGAGGCGATCGTCGTCGCGCTGATCGAGCGCCAGCGCGAGACGATGCGACGGGAGATTGACGCGCTGCTGGAAGCGCGAGCAGGCGAGCCATGGGAAAAGACGGTCCAAGCAATCGTCCGCCTGATGCACGATGCTTTCGCCCGGCATCGCCATGTCGATCCTCGTCTGATCCGCTCGCTTGTCGCCTTCGCGCTGGAACGCGGCTTGCCCGAGCCTACGGAGCATGTCGCCGACGCCATTATCGCTGTATGGCGTGGAGCTGGCGAAGCGCACATTCGGCGGCTGTCCGACGCCGGCCGGTTCGTCCTGACCACGGCCATCGTGGAGGTGCTGCGCGCCACAACCCTGCGATCTCTTTCTTTGCTGGGTACGATCGAGCTGGAGGAAGCGATCGTCCGGCTCGTCATGGGTTTTCTGAACGAAGCGTAGCTTCGGACCGACGTAGACGCGCGGCTTTCACCTTAGCCGTTCTTGAAAGCCCCCTCCCAATCGAGAAGCCTTGTCGGCCGATTTTCGCTTGTCTTGCACCGATGGCGGTCGACTCCACGAACAAACGCGCTGCGGCAAGGCTCACCAACCTGTGTGAAGTACGAATAGGTAAGGATCATCGGCTACTTGGTATCTGGGGAGCACTGAATTGATGGCCGCCGAATCGGAATTTGAACGTATTACTGCCTTGCGCCAGCTGGGCTTGATCGAATCGCAGACGAGCGAAAGCTTCGATCGCATCACGCGAATGGCCGGACAGATCTTTTCGTTGGAAGCGTCCGCGATCTCGCTCACCGACAGTGATCGGCAGTGGTTCATGTCCCGCTTGGGGGTGACCGATACCGAGATGCCGCGTCACGATGCGCCGTGTAATGAAGTGACGGAAAGCGGCGATCTGTTGCTGGTCCCGGACTTGCTCGCCAACCCGCGCTATGCCGAGAGTACGCTGGCCGGCACCGGAGCCCGCTTCTATGCCGGGGCGCCGTTGGTCACGCGTGAGGGATATTGTCTGGGGGCACTATGCGTGGTGGGCGAGACCCCGCGTAGCGCATCCGACAAGGAGATGTCGGCACTGCGCGATCTGGCGGCGATGGTCATGGCGCAGATCGAGCTTCAGCATGCCTACGGTCGGGTCGACCCGCTAAGCGGGTTACCGAACCGCAATCAGTTTATCGAGGATCTCGACGATCTGGCACGTGATCAACCGGGCGAGAGCCGGCGTGCGGTTATCATCGACCTCGCGCAGAACGGTGAGCTCGACAGCGTCGGTCGCGTGATGGGGCCTGCGCATTACGACGAGATCGTCAGGGGTGCAGTGCGAATGCTCGTGCGGGCGCTGCCGTCATCATGCCAGGCCTATCATGTGGCCGCCACGCAGCTGGCCTTTTTAGCCGACGAGGACGTGAGCGAAGCCATGCTGGAGCGCATCGCCGCCGACGTTTCATCGATCAGCGGCGATGAGACGATCGGCTTCACGACGACACCGGCGCTTGGTGTCGCTCCGATCGTATTGGGCAAGACAAGCCCGCAAGACGCGTTGCGCACCGGTTACAGCGCAGCACAGGATTCGCGGGCGAACGAACGCATCCTCAGCACCTACTCGCCAGCTAGCGATGCCTTGTATCGTCGACGTTTCGGCTTGCTGGCTGACTTTGGCGGAGCATTGCGTCGTGAGGGCGAGCTTCGTCTGGTCTATCAGCCACGGGTTTCGTTGCCCTCCGGTCACTGCTGCGGCGCAGAAGCACTGCTACGTTGGGATCATCCCGAACTGGGGGAGATTTCGCCAGGCGAATTCATCCCGCTGGTCGAGGAAACGGCGCTAATTCGCGAAGCGACATCGTGGGTGCTCGACCGAGCAATGCGCCAGCAGGCGATCTGGCGTAAGCAGGGCCTTCAAATTACGCTTTCGATTAACGTGTCGGCTGCCAACCTACGTGAGGACGATCTAGCCAGCCGTGTCCAGTTGCTGCTGCTCAAGCACCGGTTGCCGCCTGCCTGCATCGAACTGGAGCTGACCGAGAGTGCGATCATGGATCGTTCAGGCAAAGCCCGCGACCAGCTGATGGCGCTTAAAACAGCTGGAGTGCGGCTGGCGATCGACGATTTTGGTACCGGCTATAGCAGCCTGTCCTATCTCCACCAGGTACCGGCCCATGTCGTGAAGATCGATCAATCGTTCATTCGTGATCTAGAACACGACACGCACGGATATGCACTCGTACGAGCGATGGTCACGCTGTCCCACGATTTGGGGTTTCAGGTTGTTGCGGAGGGCGTGGAAACCCTGGAGACATTGCAGCCGCTGCTGGCGATCGGCTGTGACGAAGCCCAAGGATATTTCTTCTCCCGGCCAATTTCGGCCGAAATGTTCGCATCATGGGTCCAGGCACGGGGCCATCCGGCCAGCTGCGTTGCCTGATTGATACGAGCGGTGTGGAGATCCGCCTTATGCGGTGGTCGAGCAACCTGACGCCAAGCCATTGCTTGCGCTCTATACGTATCGGCGAAATCAAGCTGTTTTCAGAACTCCTTAGCATCGGTAGTATATATTCGGCGTAACGTCATAAGGTCCGCAGCCATTTCATTCTTTTCTCCCCTTGCAGTCGGCTCCGACCAGAAACTATTACGCCACTCGATTTTTGAGCAGGCGCTCGACGTGCTGCCTGACGGTGTATTGATGACCGACTCGCATCGAAAGATGGTCTACTGTAACAGTGCCTTCCTGAAGCACTGGGGGATCCCCGCGACCATGGTTGCTAATGGTGACGATATAGCCTTGCTCGATTATGTTCGCGAGCAGGTGGTAGACCCGACTGCATTTATCGGTGAAGTCGAGCGGATCAATCCAACGCTGGAGACATCGCAGGATGAAGTCCACCTGAAAGACGGACGCGTGCTGTCGCGTCGGAGCGTTCCGTTCGATGAAAACGGCACGTTCGCTGCTAGACTGTGGATTTTCAGTGACGTCACCGAAGCCCGCTATGCCCATATTGATGCACTGTGCGGCATTCCCAATCGGCGAGCATATTCGATGCGCTTCCCGGAGTTCGTAGAGGCTGCCGATGATGGGCTGGTTCGATCGGTGGGCCTGATCGATATCGATAATTTCAAAGCCTACAACGACTCCTACGGCCACGCCGCTGGCGACATTGTACTGCGTCAAATCGGCAACCTGCTACGTCGCCGCAGCGCGAAATTGGATGATATGGTCTTCCGCATTGGTGGCGAAGAGTTCTTGATGGCCTACAAGAGCCGCGATGCGCCCGGTGCAGTTTCATTTTTTGAGGCGCTGCGCGCGGACGTAGAGAACATGAGAGTTCCTCATGAAAAGAACACGCCGCATAACGTAGTGACGGCGTCGATCGGACTATCCGTCTTTCGCGGACCCAAGATACCGGCTGAGTTGTTCGACGATGTCGACGCGGCACTCTATCGCTCAAAGCATCGCGGACGGAATATGGTGACGGAGGCAGCTTGAAGGTAGCCTTCCTAAGCTACACATAAATTTTCGAAGTCTGCTGAGCTAAGACTAATCCGTTGCAACGATCGCCCGAGCCGATATATCTATAATTTGACTGACTTTTTAAAAGTCGCCCGCGTTCTCAGTGGCTGGCCGATCGTTTGCGAGGTGCTTTAAGTTATCAATGACGCAAGGTCAGCCCGACAATATAACTTTTATTGAGTGTATTTGATCTGCGATCCGCCGCATGAAATGGTTGGCCTGCCGCGTATATTCCTCCCAAGTCGGAGCATTCGAAGATTGAGCAAGTGAAGTGAAAGCGCGAAACTCAGTTGCAATCTGATTCCATGCATCAGCGGCCGAACGCAATGTGCTTAGCTTGGAATTGTGCTGACTGGCCATGACCTTCATCTGTTCGTCGAGCGAAAATTGAAAAGATGTGATCGCCCCTGCCATTCGGAGCCTCAGCGGGCGGAGTGGCTCAAGGGATGTCGCGCTTCCTGTGGCGATCATCGCCTTCGCTTCTAAGATGATCGCATCCATGCGATCCATGACTTCATGCATGGCTGCGGGCATCGGAATCTATCCCTGTGTATGCCATCACAACGCTCAAAGGATCAGACTTCTCCTTCGTCGGTTTTCGGAAAGGCGGCGGGTTTCGATAATGACCAGCTATTCTCGAAACTCGATCTCTTTTGAGGCGGCCTGCGCCGTGCTGGGACGCACAGGCCGTTCCTGTAGCCGCGTGAAAACCACAGATGGTTCGGCGGGGCTTTGCAATCGTCGCTATTCGATGAATGGCTGTCGGGGATTGGAAAGAAACAGCCCGGCGGAGCTCTCAGATGTTTCTGCTCCTGCTCGGAGAAAATCGTTGAAATTGACGCAAAAAGAGCAATTCTGCGGAACTATGTATTCGGTGCTGGCTCGGTCGAGGATATAGGGTTGAACGAAGTACGGCGACCTGAGGGGGGCAGCGTGCGCGTTGTTCGAGCACATCGACAATCTTAGCTAGATTCACTTTGCCGAACTCCACTTTTGAATAACACGATTCCTCTTGGCGACAGTAACAGAGGGAAGTCGACTGCGTTTGAGGCGAATCGAGCTAACTATCCGTCTGCGATATCCACCATAATGGCGTTTCTCATCAAAACCGATTTCGCTTCGCGATGGTAGAAGACTTGGCGTTATTCTGTTGGCGATGAAGCAGCTATAGCGAAGGTTCCGAGGTGTGGGGGCGCACTGTTGCCGTAACAGCGGAGAAAACAAGTGAACGCCAGAACTATCATCGTACTGCTGCTGGCATCGACGGTGCTCGGGACCGGGCAAAGCTTGCCGGCGCGCTTGGCCGGTCGTTTCCACAATCCACTGCTGCCATCGGGCGCGGACCCATGGATCGTTCGTGATGGCGACGTGTATTATCATATGCATACAACCGGCCGCGGCCTGGAGATTTGGAAGACACGCGACGTCACCGACCTCGCGCACGCCGAGCACCGGGTGGTGTGGCGTCCGTCGCAACCGGCCGCCAACGGCGTTTCGATCTGGGCGCCCGAACTGCACCATATCAATGGCCGCTGGTACATCTATTACACCGCCGCCGAGACCGGGCATGACGACGACGCGCACCGCGGCATCTTCGTGCTGGAGAACGCCGCGACCGACCCGACGACGGGCGACTGGATCGATCGGGGCCGGCTAGCGACCGCGCGGCCCGGGATCGACGGCACGACCTTCGCTTACGGTGGCAAGCGCTATTTCGTATATTCGCCCTATGTCGGCGCGGACAGCGACATTGCGATCGTTGCAATGCGCGATCCGGTGACGTTGAGTGGCCCGGAAACGATCATCGCCCGGCCCGACCAGCCGTGGGAACGCCAAGGCGGGCGCCAGATCCTTGAGGGGCCCGAGTTCCTCGGCGGTCCCAAGGGCGACCTGTTTCTGACGTACTCCGGCAGCGCGTGTTGGTCGGACGGCTACGCGCTGGGCATGCTGCATGCCGCGTCAGGGAGCGACCCGCTCGATCCTGCGGTGTGGACCAAACGCCCGAAGCCTGTGCTGGCCAGTTCGGCCAAGGCGCAAGTATTCGCACCGGGGCACAATGGCTTCTTCACCACGCCAAAGGGCGAAACGTGGATTGTTTATCACGCCAATCCGGCGGCGGGGATGCGATGCGGGCCGCAGCGCTCGCCGCGGATTCAGCGTTTGACTTGGGGGCGGGACGGAGCGCCCCGCATTCCCGCTCCGGTAGGATTGGGCGTAGCACTCGATGAGCCCGAGTAAACGCGAGCCGCCCTAAACGGGCGCGTTATGGCAGCGGGGCAGGCGGCACCACGCCTTTTGGTGCCGTGGCGAGGCGCTTGATCAGGTCGGTCTCTGCCTTGCGATAGGGCGTGCCGTCGGCACGCAGCACTTCGTGGAACCACACCGTTGGCTCTTCATAAACGTACGGCTTCTTCCAGCTGTCCCATGGCAGCCGGGTCTGGGTCCTGCCGTCGACGAACCCCCAGTTGATCATGCCGATCCCGAGTTTCTTGCCAATCGGCAGGCTGCCGTCGAAGGTCGAGCCAGCGCCGCGGGCCATGAATTCAGTGCAGATCACCGGTCGCCCGAAGCTCAGCATCTGGCGCGCACGCTTCACGAAGGTTTCAGGCCAGCTGTAATCGTGGAAGGTCATAATGTCGGAGCGAGATAGCTGGGTGCGCTCGACCGGGTCGAGCGTCGTGGCCTGATCCCAATGATCGCCGATCCACACGCCGCTGGTCAGCGGCTGGGTCGGATCCTGCTGTTCCGCCCACGTGAACACTTGGTCGAGCAGGCCAGCGACGAGCTTGGTTTTGCCGGGCGTCTCGGGATAAAGACCGTCGCCAGGATTGTTGGGCTCGTTCCACACATCCCAAGCGAGGATGCGATCGTCCTTCGCGAAGCTGCCAACGATGTCCTTCACATAGGCTTCGAGCTTGGGATATTGGCTCGGATCGGCCAGCCGTGTTGCGCCGGGGCTCTGTACCCAGCCGGAATTGTGGACGCCCGGGATAGGTGGACGCTGCGGGCCGAGCTTGGGATCGGGGTCCCAGCAGCTGTCGAACAGTACGAACACCGGCTTAATGTGGTGCTTGGCGGCGATCGTAAGGAAAGCGTTGATGCGCTGCTTGAAGCCGGCAGCGTCCTGCTCCCACAGCATGTTGTGCAGGAACACCCGCATCGTCGTCATGTGGAGGCGCTCGGCCCAGCCGAGCTCCTTGTCGATCGTGAGGGGATCGAAGCTGTCGGCCTGCCACATCTCTAATTGGTTGATCGCGGTGGCAGGGGTGTAATTAGACCCCACCTGCCATGGCTGCGCGCTGCCCCAGCGATTGGCCTCGGCCTTAGTCCACTGCTCGCGCGCCTGGGCGGGCTGAGCGAGGACGGCAAGGCTCGTGGCAGCGAGCAACATCATGCGACGGATCATAGAAGTTCCTAACTCTGTCTTTAGCGCGTTTGACCGGTAGTCAGGCGATAAGTCATTATGTTGCGATAGGTCTGACCCGGCGATAACCGCGCCGAGCCGAACGCCGGCTGGTTGGGCGTGTCAGGGAAGATCTGCGGCTCCACCACGAACGCATCACCCTCGCGATACACTTTGCCGGCTTTGCCCGAACTCGTGCCGTCGAGAAAATTGCCCGAATAGAATTGCAGTCCCGGCTGGTTCGACCACAGTTCGAAGCCGCGGCCCGAGCTCGGATCGCTCGCCTTGGCCATCAGATGCTGCTCGGGCGTCACGCTGCGACCGACGATCCAATTATGGTCATAACCGCGCGCGAACACGATCTGCTGGTCGCGCGCGTCACGGACGCGCTCGCCGATTGCACGGGCCGAGCGGAAATCGAAAGCGGTGCCGGCAACGAGCTTGCGCTCCCCAGTCGGGATCGCACCGGCATCGGTCGGCAAATAACTTTCGGCCGGAATCGTGATGCGCGTGCTCATCGCGCCATTGCTTGAGCCTTCGCCCGGCAGGTTCCAATAGCTGTGGTTGGTGATGTTGACGATCGTCGCCCGGTCGGTGGTAGCGCGATACTCGATCGTGAGCTGATCCTGTTCGTCGAGCGAATAGATTGCATCGACGCTCAGCGTGCCGGGATACCCCATCTCGCCATCGCGGCTGGTATAGTGCAACCGGAGCGAGGCCGTCGGGCCGTTTTTGACCTCGGCGACTTGCCACAACACCTTGTCGAAGCCGACGGTGCCACCGTGCAGCGCATTGGCGCCGTCATTAACTGGTGTCTGATAGTGCTTGCCTTCAAGGTCGAAGCGACCGCGCGCGAGGCGATTGGCGAAGCGCCCAACGGTGGCGCCGAAATACTGCGGCTTGGAGAGATAGTGCGCGAGATCGGCATAGCCGAGCACGACATCGGCGCGGGTACCGGCGCGATCAGGTAGCAGCAAAGATTGCAGCGAGGCGCCATAGGCGATGATCGTCGCCGAGACGCCATGGCGATTGGTGAGGGTCACTGCAGGAACGTCACGCCCGTCGGGCAGTGTGCCGAAGGTCGATCGCTTCGCATCGGCGGCATGCGCGGTCTGCGCCAGCAGCGCTGTGGCGCTCGCGGCCAAGGCCAGAACCAGGGTTTTCATCGATCCACTCCCAAAGCGTGCGCGGGCCGGGACTGCGACCCGCGCGATCAAGGTATTAGAAGCGGAAACGTGCACCGATCGAATAGGTCGTGTCGTCGAACCGATAGTCGTGCACACTATCCGAATCAGCATAGAAGCTGCGATATGGCGTCCGGGTGATGTTCGTACCGTCGACCGTTAGCGTGAAGTTGGGCGACACGTCATAGTTGAGGCTGAAATCCAGCCGGCCCGCCGCTCGCACGCCGTTGAGGAACTCACCCGCATCGACCGGGCGGATACTCGTCGTCGTGGTGTTATCACCGTCGAAGTAGGTCGAACGGTAATTATAGGCCATGCGGAACGATGCACCGTATTTTTCATAGATAAAGCCGACGTTGTAGTTGTACTTGGACACGCCAAGCAGCGGCCGGCCGTAAAGCGGATCGGTCTTGGTCGTCACCTCGGAGTCGGCGAGCGTGAAATTGGCGAAGGCGCCGATGCCGGAGAACGGCCCAGGCAGGAAATCGAAGAAATATTGGCTGGCCGCCTCGACACCCTTCAGGGTCGCCGAACCGAGGTTGCGCGGCCGCGAAATCTGATAGGTGAAGCCGCCGATGGTTTCGGTGCTCGCCGCGGTGATCACGCGGTTGGTGATGTCCTTTAGATAGATGCCGACCGAAACGTAATTCGACTTTCCGAAATAATATTCGGCTGTGGCGTCATATTCGTTCGCCTTCTGCGGCTTCAGATCGGGATTGCCCTGGGATCCGGCTGCCTCAACATTCGGGTTAGTCGATACCGCATAATTCAGGCCAGGATTGAGCGACGCGAAATCCGGGCGCGAGAGCGTCTTCGCATAGCTGGCGCGCAGCTGCAGGCCACCGCCGAACTCCAATCGCGCACTGAAATTGGGCAGAAAATCGGTGTCGCTGGTGCTCCGTGCGACCGGGACGAGCGTGGTCGTGCCGTCAGGGTTCACCACCGCGCCGGTACCGGAAATGTCCCGATCGGTGCGGGTGATGCGAATCCCGAACAGGCCGTCGAGCTTCACGGGGCCGCCGAACTCCACCGCGTACTTGCCCTGCGCATAGCCTGAATAGGTCTCTTCCTTGGCGCGGAAGCTGCGCTTGGGGTCATACGGCTGGTCGCCTTGCGCGACACCGAACAGCTGGAGCAGTTGGTTTTCAACCGTAGGATCGAGCAGCATATCGATGCCGGGTTGCAGCCAAGGGGTGCCGCCATTGATCCGTGGCACGCCCGGGACCGCCTGAAGGAAATTGGCGGGAAGCCCTTGGCCGTCGACCGGCGTGACCAGCGGCCCACCCGGGGCGGTGGGGTTGACGACGACTTCCTGATACTGGCCGATGCGCCGCGCAAAGCGGGCGCCGATCTGGATTTCCTTCAAAATGCCGCCGACTTCGTAGCGCGTGTCGAGCTTGGTCGAAAACAGCCTTCCGGTGGACTTGAGGCGATCCTCACTCAGGCCATCGGTGAAGAAAAAGCCGGTGGAATCGCTGAACGGATTGCCCGGAGTATTGAAGCTTACGCCCTCATTATCGTTTAAATCTGCATTGAGCACTGGCACTCGCTTGCCGATGTCGATGATGAACGTCTTCGAGATATAGGTCGATTGCTCGCCCGAAACATCGAGATTTGCGTGGAAGCGGCCGTGGTCGTATTTCACACCGCCACCGTAGATATAGTCGTCCGTGCGTTGCTGATGTGCCTGGTCGCTGCTGAAGGCGGTGGTGTTTAGCGCAGTATAGGAGGTTGCTTTACACAGGTTCTGCACGGTGGACTTGGGATCAGTCGTCGAACCGTGGTAACCCGAGCTGTTGACAAGATAATTACCGCAATCGCTCCCGACCTGCAGATTGGTGATTTGTGAGGCAGCGTAGGCGCTGTTAGCAAAATATGAGGTTGACGATCTGTTACGGTAGCCGGCCCAAAGCATGTCGGCATAGACCTGCAGGTCGGGTGAGGCCTGCCACTGCACGGAACCGTTCAGCTGCGGACGCGAATAGGTGCCGAACTGCTCCACGCCGCCCACGGTGTTAGGGATCAGTGCGCCAGCCGCGCCGGCTGGTCCCGCATTGCCCGAACGCAACGCTCCGGCATAAGCGATCGGGCGATCAAAATCCGACTTGGCGTAGGAGCCACTGACCAGAAACCCTATCTCGCCAATTCCAGTATTAAAATGATCCGCCACCAGCAGGCTGGCCGACGGATATGACTTGTTGAGATTTGTCGACAGCGTATTCTTGATGCCGCCCGCCAAGGTGAACCCCTTGAAATCGAACGGGCGGTGTAGGTCCAAGTTGATCGAACCGGCGACGCCGCCCTCGATCATATTAGCGCTGTTGTTCTTGTAGACCTGTGCACCGGCGAGCGCCTCGGCGGGTATATCCTGGAACGAGAAGCCGCGTCCTTCGCCGGTGAACACTTCGCGGCCATTGAGCGTCGTCTCGATGTCGGCAAGACCGCGGATCAGCGGGTTTACAATCTCGTTATTGTCGCCGACCGACACCTGCACGCCGGGAATGCGCTGTAGCGCCGAAGCGACGGTGGGATCGGGGAATTTGCCGATATCCTGCGCGACGATCGCGTCGACGATCTGATCGGAATTGCGCTTGATGGCGGCGGCAGCCTGGAGCGAGCTGCGGATACCCGTGACGACAATATCTTGCGCTGCGTCATCGGTCGTCGACGGGTCTAGCGATTGGGAAGCGTCGGTGCCGACGGGCGTGGCGTCAGGGGTATTTGCAACGCCTTTGCGGTCCTGGACGGATCGACGGCGCAAAACGACGCTCGAGCCTGTGATGACCGGTTCGAGGTCGGTTCCTAGCAGCAATGTGCGCAGTCCCGTCGCTGCGTCCATCGTACCTTGAACCCGGTTGACTGATACGCCGTCGACCAGCGCACTGGAAACGGCGATTTCAATTCCGGCCTGACGTGCGAACAGGGGAATACCTGAGCTTGCGGGCTGCGCTGGAATATCAAAGCGCCGCACTTGCGCAGTGGCGGCCGCGGCGGGCGCTGTGCTGCAGAGGATCGCGACGGTGGCAAGCAGATACGTAGGAACACGGCTCATTCAGAGATCCCCCCTGGGTTTTGACGGCGCCTAAAATGACGCTCTCGGATGATACGAGAGCGATCGGCGGCGCTTCCGTCAGCTCCGGATCAATTTTTTCGTACCAGGCGGATTTGGTCTCCGCTCTCGACTACGTCCGCATCGAGCGAAGCGCTGACCATCGCGGCGAAGTTCGCGGGCTTGTCAATCTTGAACAGGCCGACAAGGCGTTCGTTCGCCAAGTCCGGGCTGTCGATTACGAGCTGCTGGCGATTGTAGCGGTTGAACTGCGCTACGGCCTCGGCAAGCGTCTCATTCTCCAGCGAAATATCGCCGCTACGCCACGCAAGCGTGCGCTCGATCGCCGCCGGCGCAGACCCGACCGTCGGTGAGGCGGCATCCTTGCTGAAATTGGCGAATTGTCCGGCCTCGAGAATAATCATTGCGCCGGTGGAATCGCTCGGCCAGGCCGCGACTGTGCCTTCCGTGACGGCGACTTGTACGCCGTCAGCGCCGCGACTGACCGAAAAGGCCGTACCCACCGCCCGAACCTGGGCGACCCCAGCATCGACAACGAAGGGCCGCGTCCGATCCTTGGCAACCTCGAACCAGGCTTGCCCACGCGCGAGTTCGATCCGGCGATTGTCGCTGGCGAGGATAATGCGCAATTCGCTGCTGGTATTGATCGTCGCGACCGATCCGTCGGCCAGCGGCAGCCGTCGGATTTCGCCGCGGCTAGTCGCGATGTATTGGCCGCCGAGCCGGGACCAGCCGAACATCCCGGCGAGCGTCGCGGCGATGGCACCGCCGGTGCCCGCCATCATCCAGCGGCGGGTGATCGCGGGGAAACGGTATGACCGTGCCGGTGCGAAGCGATGGTCGGACTGCAGGCTCTCATCTATTATGCTTAACCCTGCCAAGCTGCGCAACAACACGCCGGGGTGGTGCGGATCGCGTTTCAGCCAAGCCTCGAAATCGGCTTGCTCATCCCGAGCGATTGGATGGCGCAACGCCCAGGCGGCGGCCTCTTGCTCAATGCGATCGTTCACGGCGTACCTCTGCGTTCGGCACGTCGCTCGGCGCCGGGTCGGTCATGTACTTGAGGATCGCGCGCAAGCTGCGGCTGGCGTCGTTTTCAACCACTGCTTCGCTCACGCCGAGACTCGCCGCGATTTCCTTCTGGCTAAGGCCGTCAACGCGTCGCATGATGAAGATGCGCCGCGCGCGCTCGGACAGCGTTGCCAGTGCCGCTTGCGCGCGGCGCAGTTCTTGGCGCCCGGCGGCAATGCGATCAGGGCCCGGGGTGTCGTCCTGGACTTGTATGCCGTCGAAATCGTCGAGCGCTTCCATCCGGACGACCGAGGCCCGCTTGCGCTGGTGCTGCGCCAGCCGCCGTGCGATCGTGAAGAGATAAGCGCGAGGCTCGTCGATCTGGCGGAAATCGCTGAGCTGCGCGAGACGGCAATAGCATTCCTGCACGATGTCCTCCACCTCGCTCTCGGACATGAACCGCCGCTGCAGCCACAGGCGCAAGTCGCGTTCATGCGGCAGGATTTCCCGCCCGACCCACGCCGACAATGCCCCCCACTCTGCGCTCACGCTGCGTCCTTTATTCGGTACGAGCGGTGTTCGATCGTTTTCCGTCACGCAAAACGTCATTTCTTTTTGAGTTATGCCAATGCGTCCGTGCGCCTTGCGGCGCGCGTTTTCCTCTGGCAGTCGCAGACTCCTGGGGCTGGTCCGATGCAACAGATCGGCCATGACGGAGAGCGATGTGCGCGGTTTAACCATGCGTCTGGCTACGTTGATTCTCGCCGCCTTCCTGGCACCATCGGCACACGCTGCCGGCTGCATACTGCCTGCCGCGGGCACTACCGAGCGCGTGGCGATCGGCGGAACCGGACGCGTAATGCTGGTCCATGTGCCGCGCGGTTTTGCTGGCGACGCACCTTTGGTCTTCGTGCTGCACGGCAGTGGCGGCACCGGCACTGACATCCTCGCCGACAGTGGCTTGGCTGCCACCGCCGATCGCCATGGTTTTCTGCTCGTCGCACCCGATGGCGGCATCGCGGCGGGACGCGGCTTCGTGTGGAACATTCCCGGTGTTCCGACCATAATCGGCAAGGTACCGAGCCGTGATGATCCCGACGATGTAGCCTATTTCGCCGCGGCGATCGACTGGTTCTCGGGGCAGGGATGTGTCGACCGCAGGCGCGTTTATGCTACCGGTCTTTCGGGCGGTGGGCGGATGGCGTCTTGGCTCGGCTGCGTCGCGGCGGACCGGTTCGCCGCGATCGGCCCCGTGGTCGGGCTCCGCGCCGGAAACCCCTCGGCCAGCGACCCACAGCGCCCCGATCCGGCCAGTTGCGCGCCGGCGCAGCCGATGCCGGTGATCGCCTTTGCCGGCGGCAAGGACACCACAAATCCGATCGCGGGCGGCGGTGCCGGTTATTGGCAATACCCGATGCGCACCGCGGAGGCACGCTGGGCCGAGCTTGACGGATGTCAGTCGGCGCTGCCGCGGCGCACGCTGATGAGTGGGATTATAGAGGAGGGCTATTCCGATTGCCGTGCGGGTGCCGAGGTGGTCGCGCGGATTGATCCAGGCGGAGAGCACCGCTGGGTGGTCGACAACGAAGCGCTATGGGCGTTTTTCGCGCGACATCGCAAAGACTGAGCCTGAGCTTGGAGACCATCGAATTGGCTCTGCTCGCGCGCCGCGCAGAGCCCGCTTATAACATTGGCGTGACAACCCGCCCGAGGGCGACAGGGGCTATTAGGAGGGTCGGGCCTGATCTGCGGCCGAGCCTCTCCCCTGCTCAAAATCGCTCGTTTTCGAGAGGGGTGGCCTTTGTCGATCGTGAAAACCTATGCCAGTTCGTTCACCGTCAGCGCGATCTTGCCGCGGATATGACCCTTGGCCGCCCTCTCGTGGGCCTTGCGGGCATCGGCGAGCGGAAAGCTGCTGTCGATCGCGACACGGATCGTTCCATCGTCGAGTAAGGGCCTGATTTCGCCCAGTTGCGCCCCGCTGGCGCAAACCTGCGTCGTCGAGAAGGTGATGCCGCGCTCCTTGGCTTCGTCACCGCCTGAGGCGCCCAGGCCGAAAATCGGGAACAGTGCGCCACCTCGTTTGATCGTGCGCAGAAAGCGCGCGGTGGTCGGGCCGCCGATCGCATCGACAACAAGATCGAGATCATGCGCTACCTGCTCAGGAGCAGTCTTGGTGTAGTCGATGAACGCATCCGCACCGAGATCGCGCAGGAACGCCTCATGGCCGCCCGACGCCACGGCCGTCACATAAGCACCCTTCCATTTTGCGAGTTGCACGGCGAAGTGCCCCACACCGCCAGCTGCTCCGTTCACAAGGACGTGCCGGCCCGCCAACGGGACAGGCACATGCTGCGTCGGTTGGAGCGGGTTCGGGACATGATGCCCCTGATCGATCAGGAATTGCCACGCCGTGAGTAGCGACATCGGGGAGGCGGCGGCATGGATGTGATCGATGCCGATTGGCTTGTGGGCAACGTCGGTAACCGGAACGCTGACATATTCGGCATAGGCGTCCCCAAGCCCTTCGGGGAAGCGGACCATCGAATAGACTTCGTCGCCAATGGCGAACGCTTGAACGTCCGGTGCCATCTCCACGACGGTCCCCGAAATGTCCGTCCCCAGGATGATCGGAAACGCCAGTTGCGGTCGCCACTCCGATGGTAACATCTTCATCCCGTCGCGCAAATACCAGTCGGGCGGATTCAGGCCGACCGCATGCACACGCACCAGAACCTCACCTGCTTTTACCTCAGGGCGTGGCGCGTCCTCATATCGCAAGACTTCGGGACCGCCGAACTCGTGCTGCCGGATGGCTTTCATTGTTTTCATGAACATCGGTTGATCCTTGTTCCGCATGAGAGATAGCGTCGTGCCGCATCGAGCGATCCATCTAGGCGCATCAAACGACATTGATAATCGCGGCCATGTTCGCTTCAATTATTCCATGAAGGAACAGATTGGCTTAGAGCGACTGACCGGCCTGATCGCATTCGCCCGAGCCGGATCGATGGGCAGCTACACCGCGGCCGCACGCTCGCTCGCTATCTCGCCCTCGGCGGTGAGCAAGAGCGTTCAACGGCTCGAACAACGTCTGGGTGTATCGCTGTTCACGCGGACCACGCGCTCCCTGACGCTGACACCGGAAGGGCGCGATCTGCACGAGCGAGCGCTGCGGCTGCTGCGCGATGCTGAGGAGATCGAGCAGGTTGCGCTCATGGCGCGATCGGAACCTTCCGGCCTGCTGCGGATCAGTGTGCCGCTGCCGGTCGGCGTCCATCTGATCGCGCCTGCACTGCCTGCGTTCCGTCAGCGCTATCCCGGAGTTACGGTAGACCTTCAGGTCAATGACCGGATTGTCGATCTTGTCGAACATGGGATCGATGTCGCCGTGCGGATCGGGGAACTAGCGGACTCTCGGCTTTTGTCGCGTCGGCTAGCTCCCTATCAACTCTGCTGTTTCGCCTCGCCTGACTATCTCGCGGCCCGTGGGGCGCCAGCCCATCCCAACGACCTCAAGGACCACGATACCGCCAACTTGCGCTATCAAAGTTCGGGGCAGACCTATCGCTGGCCGTTCCGGATCGGAGACCGCGAGGTTGAGCTTGTGCCGTCTTCAAACATTCTGGTCGATGCGAGTGAGGCATTGGTGGCGTTGCTCGTGGCCGACGGCGGCGTCGGCATGCTCGCGACATTCATCGCCGCACCCTATGTGCAACGAGGGGAACTGGTGCCGGTCCTCGCCCCGTTCACCGTCAGGCGGAGCAACATCACGGCGCTCTGGCCCGAGAGCCGGCGGGCGAACCCGGCTGTCCGCGCGTTCCTCGCCATGTTGCAGAGGCTCACGAGCGAAGCGCTATAAACAATCGACTGCTAGCACAAACGGGAGAATGGCGTTCCCGCTTCACCATCATGAAATGAGAATGGCCGCCCACGTGCTGGAGGCGAGGGACGAATTAGCCGACTGGCGTCAGCTCGATTCTGATGCACGACACGCCACGGCCTTGATTCGATCCCGATGTTCTATCCCCCATTCGCACAATGGCCGCAGCGTTTCGGCCAATGTCATGCCGAACGGTGTCATCGTGTAGTCCACTTTGGGCGGCACCTCCTGATAGTCATGACGGGTCAGCACCTCAGCCGCAGCAAGTTCGCGCAACTGCTGGATCAACACCTTTTCACTGATGCCTGTAACCAGCCGTTTGAGATCGCCGAACCGCTTGGAGCCTGAGTGCAAGTGATACAGGATCAGCGCCTTCCACTTGCCTCCTATCACCGTCAGCGCGACCTCAAGGCCGCAATCAGTTTCCGCGCCGTCGTCAGATTTTTTCATACTTACCTTTAGGTTGGTACTATCGACTTTACCAGCGAGTGAGCATCTGCTCCTCTCCACATTCGCGGAGACTAAGATGACCGACACGCCTGCGTTGCTGATCTATACCACCTATCGGCTTGTTCCCGACGACCTGGAATCGTTCCGGGCGCTCGCGTTGCGTATGTCGAACACCGCCAAGGCGCGCGATGGTTGTGTCTTCCTCGATGTCGCTCAAGATGCTGGCGATCCGGCAACCTTCCGTTTGATTGAGGGCTGGCGAGACCAAGCCGCTTTAGATGCACATGGCGCAAGTGCCGAATTTCAGACCGTGATGAAGGATGCCGCTGACCTCGGGATCGTCGGCCGGGCAATCGATGTTTACACGATTGCGGAGAAGAAAACGATCGACTTGCCTTGATGTCTGGGGGTCGTTCACATCTAAGCTGTGGACGAGCCCTCCACGTATGCCTGATTGCATTTTCCCAAAACGAGCAGCCATCGGGAACGGCGCACCCTTCTCGATTGGGCATTCTTTTTAAGAATGGAGCTGTCGGAGGCGGTGTGCGTAAACGTCCGTTTGTTGAACACCTAGATTGGCTTCGGGCCGGGGCCGCCCTGTAGATATCAGAGCTAATTGGCACGGCTCTGTCGGCGATAAATGTCACGCTTCTTGGCAGAGCGGCCTTCTCACAAGGATGGCATTCTGGGAAAGCCGCCCGCCATCGGTGCTGCTGTATAGACGGAGCGCCGCCAGCGTGGCTGCATGGCGGGACCTTCTAGCGCGTTATGGCAATCATCCTGTTGGCGACGCGGGCCATGTCGTCATGGCTTGGCGGACGACCGCCAGCAGTCGTTCGCGCGAGAAGCCGGCCTTCGCTTGTACGGCCATACCGTGCGCGACGGCGAGAACGTACGCGGCAAGCGCGGCGCAATCAGCCTCGGCCGGCAGATCGTCCTCCAGCTTAGCGCGCTCGAACCGCGCCTGAAGCGCCGTTTCCCCGGCGGCCCGCCACTCGATCAAAGCTCGTTGAACGGGTTCTGCTTCGTCCGATCCGGCCATCGCGCCATTGACGCCGAGACAGCCCGCTCGGTCGGCGAAACGCGTGCTGAGTTCGGCCGCACCTTCCAATACGCGCATCGCCACCTGGCGCGAGTTCGGCTGTTCCAGCGCCTCCCAGACATAATTACCGTAGCTCGCGCCGTACAGCTCGAGGGCGCGGTGGAAGAGCGATTCCTTGTTACCAAACGCGGCGTACAGCGCCGGCCGCTCCACGCCGGTCGCCGCCACCAGATCGGAATAGGAGGTGCCCTCAAAGCCCTTGCGCCAGAATACACCGAGCGCTGCTTCCAGTGCGGCCTCGGCATCGATTTTTCTAGGCCGCGGCATCATCAGGTCCGATCAGTTTCATAACGCCCGTTACTAATCGCCTTGACGTCCTACGTCGAGAGTCATAACGGCCGTTACGTAACGCACGTTATGAAACAATGAAGTGCCTGTAGGAGCCAACATGGTTGAGACATCGAACCGCCAGTTTACCCTCGCTGCCCGACCGGAAGGCGTTGCGCGGCTAAGCGACTTCACGCTGACGAAGGTTGCCGTTCCGTCGCCTGGTGACGGGGAGGTCCTGTTCCGAAATACGCTGTTCTCGATCGATCCCTACCAGCGGAATCTGATGGGCAACGGCTCGTCCGAGTGGCCGACCATCAACATCGGCGATCCGATGGGCGGACCGACGGTTGCGGTGGTCGAGGAGAGCCGACACCCGGACTTTGCGGCAGGCGATCACGTTCAGACCTGGTCCGGCTGGCAAGATTATGCGGTTTCGGACGGGTCCGATATCCGCAAGCTTGATCCCGCTGTGGCACCGCTCTCGACCGCGCTCGGGCCGCTGGGCCTGACCGGCTTTACCGCATGGTACGGAGCGACCAAGGTGCATGACTTCAAGGCGGGCGGCACTCTGGTGGTTACCGGCGCGGCCGGATCCGTCGGCTCGACCGTCGTCCAGCTGGCGAAGCTGCGCGGGCTTCGGGTCGTCGGCGTGGCCGGCGGCCCCGACAAGATCGCGTACCTAAAGCACGAGCTCGGTGCCGACGCGACAATCGACTACAAGGCAGCCGACCTCGTCGAACAGGTCAAGAGCGCCTTGCCGGAGGGTATCGATTCGTTCTTCGAGAATGTTGGGGGGCCGGTCTTCCCGGTGCTGATGGAACACTTCAACAATGGCGCGAAGATGACGATCTGCGGGACGATCTCCGACTACAGCGACACGGAGCTGCCAAAGGGCATCAATTACCTGCCCCGTCTCATCACGCTGATCCACTACCGCTTCATCGACATCAAGGCGTTCGCGACACCGTACGTCATGGACACCTTTCCCGAGTTCTTGGCTGAGGTGACGCCGTTGGTGACGGGCGGAAAGATCAAATATGGGGAGGAGTTCGTCGACGGCTTCGACAAGCTTCCCGCAACGCTCCTGAAGCTGTTCGACGGAAGCCACAGCGGCAAGAAGCTGATCGTCCGGAACGACTGACCCGGCGCCCACGTGCTCGCCGCGCAGGGCCCTTTCCCTCTCTAAGTACAAGGCAATTGATATGAACGAACTCGCTGGAAAACGCGCGTTGGTAACAGGCGGCTCACGAGGCATTGGCGCGGCGATCGCGCTGGCTCTCGCCGAAAGGGGAGCTGACGTCGCCATCAGCTATGAGCGCGCTGCGGATCGCGCGCAGGGCATCGTCGAGCAAATCGAGGTCATGGGGCGGCAGGCGATCGCTATCCAGGCCGACGCCGCCGATCCGGAAGCGAACCGGCGTCTCGTTGACGAAGCGGTCCGCGCGCTCGGCGGCCTCGACATTCTGGTCAACAATGCCGGCGCCTTTCGGCACGGGACGATCGCTGAACTCAGCCTCGACGACATCAACACGCTTCTCCACGTCAATATTCGCGGGACTGTGTTGACCACCCAGGCCGCGATCCCACACCTGAAAAGCGGCGGGCGCGTCATCACGATCGGCTCGAACATCGCCGAGCGGGTGCCGTTCACGGGTGGCTTTACCCTCTACGCCTTGACGAAGTCGGCGCATCTCGCCTTCACCCGCGGGCTCGCCCGCGAGCTGGGTGCCGCCAATGTGACCGTAAACCTCGTCCAGCCCGGTCCGATCGAAACAGAGCTGAATCCGGCACAAGGTAGTAACGCGGACCTGAACCGGAGCCTCATGGCGCTGCCGCGCTACGGCACTACCGAAGAGCTGGCGGGCGTGGTCGCCTTTCTGGCCGGGCCGGCGGCAAGCTTCGTGACCGGGTCCGTCGTCACCGCCGACGGTGGGTTCAATGCTTGATCACTGAGGTCGCGCGGATCGCCCGGGGCACCTGCGTAACACCGGACGGAAGTGACCATTGACGGTGATCTGAAGCCCATTCGGGCGCCGACGCCGCCTCGTCGGTGCAACCGGATGCCGAGCGCCAGCCGGACTGCCCCGTGAGGCAGTCCGGCGGTTCGGTCTTGCGACGTTAGAGGGCGCCGTCGGCGAGCAGTTCGCGGGTGCGCTTCAGGGTCGACAGGAGCGCGGCCTTGTAGCCCTTGTCGCTGTCGAACTGCGCCTGCTCCGCCTGCTCCTCGGGACCATTCGGCTCCATGCCGCGAAGGCCGAGGTAGCAGTAGAACTTAAGCTGAAGCTCGCCCTCTCCGTCCTCGAACAGTTCGTTGACGATGGCGCCTTCACGCGGGCCGGTCGCCTGGAAGAACGTCACCTTGGCTTGCTGCTCGAGGGTGATGATCTCCCGCAGGTCCTGGCCGGCGATTGTCGCCTCGCGCACGAAGTGACTCGCGCTCTCCTCGGTGACGTCGCAGCGAGTGCAGAGGCCGGGCGGCAGGAACAGGCGGGCATCGCGCGCCTTGCGCTCGAGCCCCTTCCACACCTGCTCGCGGGTCAGCTGGGTTTCGCCTTCCGGGTTCACCGGAACGGTGGCGGTCGAATAGATCATGACGATAGTCCTTTGTTCGAGTGGATCGCGGAAGATCAGCCGGCGATCTGCGCGACGAAGTCGCGGTAGGTGCGCAAGGGGCGGCCCAGCAGCGCGGTGAGCCGGCCGACGTCGCCCGCTTCGGGAACCATGCCGTCGCTGTTGAAGCGATCAGCCATCAGCCGCATGTCGTAAGCCATCCAGCTTGAGCTGAACTGGCGCATGTTCTGCTCGAAGCCGGCCGTGTCGTTGCCGGGAAAGGCAATCGTGCGGCCGAGTACGTCGGACCAGATAGCGGCGGCATCGGTGCCCGTCAGCGTGTCTGGACCGACGAGGTTGATGCGGGTCAGCGGCAGCGTCTCGGCAGACTGTTCGCGGCGGATCAGCTCGATCGCGGCAATCTCGCCGATGTCGCGCGCGTCGATCATGGCGAGGCCCTTGTCGCCGATCGGCATCGGATAAATGCCGTAGCCGGTGATCACGTCTTTGATCGTGACTTCGTTGTCCATGAAATAGGCCGGGCGCAGGATGGTGGCGTTGAACCCCATCTGCTCAATCATCCGCTCGACACCGAACTTGCCGGCGAAGTGCGGCACGTTGACGTACACATCGCTGTGGATGACCGAGAGGTACACCACCCGTTCGATCCCCGCCTCGCGGGCGACGTTGAGCGCGATCAGCGCCTGGGTGAACTCGTCCGCGACGACGCCGTTGAGCAGGAACAGCGTGGAAACGCCCGACATCGCGGCGCGCAGCGAATCCACGTCGAGCAGGTCGCCCTGGACCACCTCGACACCGGTCGGCAGGCTGGCCTTGGCGGGATCGCGGACAAGGGCGCGCACATCGGCACCGCGGTTGACGAGTTGTTGAACGACGTTGCTGCCGACGTTGCCGGTAGCGCCGGTTACGAGAATGGTCATGGGGTTACTCCTTGGTTGAGCCGGTTGGCACTTCCGAATTTAGTGATCCACATGCGCAGCAATAGCCGCTATATCTGGACAGACCGTCTCACGGATGAAACACATGGATCTGCTGGCACTTGCCGATTTCAACCTGGTCGCCCGCCATGGCGGATTCGGAAAGGCAGCCCGCGCCGCCGCACGTCCCAAGGCGACCTTGTCCCGCCGGGTGGCGGAGCTGGAGGCGAGCCTCGACCTGCGCCTGTTCGAGCGCGGCGCGCGCGACCTGAAGCTGACGGAGGAAGGACGCGCGCTGTTCGAGCGCACCGCCTTGTTGCTGACCGAGCTCGACGAGACGGCCGCCGCGATCGCCTCGGGTGGACACAATCCACGGGGGCGGTTGCGGATCAGCGCGCCGTTGCTCTTCTCGCAGACCGCAATGGGCAAGCTCGCGGCAGGCTTTGCGCTGAAGTTCCCGGAGGTGCGCGTGGAGGTGACGACGGAAGATCGCGCCGTCGACATGATCGAGGAAGCTTACGATCTGGTCATCCGGGTCAATCCCGAACCGGATGCAAATCTGGTCGGACGCGTCTTTCTGCACGACCGGCTGGTGGTCGTCGCCAGTCCCGAGCTGGCGGTGCCTTCCGACGGCATCTCCGTTCCAGCCGTCGTGCGTGGCTCTCACAGCCAGCCCGCCACGTGGGTGATGGCGACGGCGTCGGGCAGGTCGACGATTGCCGTCAACCCGGTCCTGAGCATGTCATCGCTCGTCATGGTTCGCGACGCCGTGCGCATGGGTATCGGCGCGGGCCGACTGCCGCTGTCGCTCGTCAGCCACGATCTGGCCGCCGGCACGCTGGTGTCATGGGGCGACGTCGAAGGGCCGGGAACGGCGCTGTGGGCGCTCTACCCGACCCGCCGGCTGCTGAGCGCGCGGGTGTCGGCGTTCCTGGACCATTTGCGGGAAGCCTTCCCGCAAGGAACACCCGATGAACTCGCCGCCTATGTCGGTGGATGAAAGTCGGTGCCTCACGCCTCCCCCCAAAGGCGAAGGACCCGATCAACCGCCGGTCGCGCAAGCATCCGGTCGTAGTGACGCGCGACGTTCGACGGCAGCTCTATGCCCTGCCTGGGTGTCCAGCGTTCGACATAGAACAACGCCGCGTCGGCAATCGTGAAACGATCGCCCGCCGCGAACTCGTTGGTGGCAAGCGCCGGATCGAGGAGCGCGAGGCCGCGCTCGACAATCTCCCGCCCTTGCAGCTTCACGTCGCTTGCGCCTGCCTCGCCTATGACTTGAACCGCTTCCCGCGGCCCCAACTGCGCCGGCACGAAGATCCGCGCAAAACCCTGCGCGTGGATCGTGCCCTCAACATAGCCCATCACCTCGGCTACCCGTGCTTCCCCGTCGGGATCGTCGGGCAGGGAGCCCCACATTCGGCGCCTGCCGCGCGACCCATGTCGCGATCGCGCTGAACTCGGTCAGCACCGCGCCATCGTCGCGCACCAGCGTCGGCACCTTGCCTTTGGGATTGATGGCGAGAAACGGCGGCTGTCGCGTTTCGCCGGCACCCACGTCGAGCCGTTGCGTCTCATAGGTCAGCCCCGCTTCCTCGAGCAGGATGTGGATCCCGATCGCGCAGGTACCCGCGCCCCAATAGAGTTTCATGCCGCAGTCGCCTTGGCAAAGGCGGCGTCGAGAAACATGCCGGCGCCGTCCAGGGCCTCCGGCGCAGCCTTCAGCATGCTGACGTTTGCCGGAAAGACGTGCACCATACCCTTCCAGATATGGACCTCACAAAGGATGCCGGCTGCATCGGCGATCTTGCCGAACCGGCGCGAATCGTCGAGCAGAACTTCATCGTCGCCGACATCGATGCGGATCGGGGGCAGACCTGACAGGTCGCGGGACATGGCGTTCGCGCGAAAGTCCTGGGGATCGGCTCCGCTCAGATACTGGCTGGCCCCCTGCTCCAGGAGTGTGCGGGACAGGATCGGATCGACATCAGCCCGGCTGTCCATCGTTTCGCCGGCGAGTGACAGATCGATCCACGGCGAGAACAGTGCCGCCGCGACCGGGCGAACCGCCGCGGTGCCCGAGGCGATCAGCGCGAGGCCCAGCCCTCCACCCGCAGAGTCGCCGGCGAGCGCGACCGAGCCGAACCCTGCGGATCGCAGTCCGTCCAGCGCGCGACGCGCATCGTCGAACGCGGCGGGGAACGGGTGCTCGGGCGCGAGGCCGTACTCGGCCACGAATGTCGCGGCTTTTGCGCGTGCAGCGATCTGGCTGGCGAAACCGCGATACGCCGTTGCCGAACCGATCACATAGCAGCCGCCGTGCAGGTACAGAATTGCCCGGCCCGGTATGGCGTCCACAGGGCGACACCACCAGCCTGATACGCCACCCGCCTCGCCGGGCGTCCAGGTGACGCCATCCGGCGCCGGTGTTCGCGCCATCAGCTCGTCATATCCAGGCCTGCCTTCCGGCGCGATCGGCGGGGCTGCCGACAGCTTCATGAAGCCCCGCATTGCCAGCATTGCTGCGCGATCGAGGACGTACTCGTCATGTGTGGTGATGCCCATCTGCTTGTCGTCTCCATTGGGCTGGTGCGGCCCTTGATTTCATCAATGCGAGTCTGCCGCCACGATGTTGGTTCGACACCTGATCGCTAGCTTGCACGACCAGCGCCACGGTTCAGTCAATGCCGAACTGCGCCTTGATCCCGCGGAAGAAGTCGTCATCGCTTGAGGCAGCGCGCTTGGCGAGGATCTGCTCCGCGTCCTCGCCGGCAGCATAGCGTAGATGGTCGCTGTCGTCGGTTGCGGCGGTATGGACCAGTTCCGCGACCTGCTCGGGCGAGGAGCCGCCCTCCATGAACGGCCCGAACGCCGCCATCACCGACTGCACCATCGGCTGGTACTCGGGGATCGACTCGTCGTTGCTGAAATCGAACGACCGTCCGGCGAAATCGGTCTTCATCGCGCCGGGTTCGATCACCTTGACCCGGATGCCGAGCATGCCAAGTTCATAATGCAGCGCTTCGGAGATCCCTTCGATCGCGAACTTCGTCCCGTGATACAGCGCGCCCAGCGGGAATGCCAGGCGACCACCAATCGAGGCGATGTTGACTAGAGTGCCGGCGCGGTTTGCGCGGAAGTGCGGGATGATCGCCTTGGCGGTGGCAAGCGGGCCGAGCACGTTAACGTCGAACTGCCGGCGGATACTCTCGCCGGAGGTCGCTTCCAGCGGGCCATAGGCGCCATAGCCGGCGTTGTTGACCAGCACGTCAATGCGCCCGAATGCGTCGATCCCGGCGTCGATCGCGGTTTCGATCGAGGCAGTGTCCTGCACGTCGAGACGCGTCACGAGAACACGGTCGAGTCGGTTGAGCTCGGTTTCCCTTTCCGGGCTGCGCATGGTCGCGACGACGTTCCAGCCCTTCGCTTGAAACAGCTTGGCGGTGGCACGGCCGAGCCCGCTCGACGTGCCCGTGATGAGGATGGTCTTTGTCATGGTGTCACTCCTGTTCTTGGTCGGTTTGGGGATTGGCCGTCGTCACCATGCGATCAGGGGAGATTTGCCGAGCCACTGATCGGTCCCGACCTGGTCCACCACGAAACGGGCGGCATCCTCGCGAGAGATCGTGCCGCCATGGAAGCGGGACAGGTCCTCCAGTGCCCTAACGTCGCCACGACCGGGCTTGTCGTTGAGAACGGCCGGCCGCACGAGCACCCAGTCGAGCCCACTCGCCCGGACGATGTCCTCCTGGCGGTTCTTGTCTGCGTAGACATGGCGCAGGAGCAGTGGACGGATCACACGGTCGAACAGGAACCCGCCATGGCCGGCGCTCTCGCCGGCACCGATCCCGGTGATGGCGACGAGGCGCGAAACCTGCTCGGCCTTCATCGCTTCCACCAGCGCCCACGTGGCCGACGAGAGCAACGTCACTTCGCGAAACGGGCTTGCGGGCGTACCAAGCGCGCTCAACACCGCGTCCTGACCTTTCAGCGCGCTGCGCAGCACGTTCGCGTCTCGCGCATCGCCCGTGACAAGGTGTGCGCCCCCGAGGTCGCCGGCCTTCTCGGGCGAGCGGACCAGCGCGGTGACCTTGTGTCCCCGCGCTAGTGCTTCTCTGACGATGAGCCGGCCGGTGCCGCCCGTCGCTCCAAGCACGAGGACGTTCGAGGGCGTATTGTTCGGTGAACTCGTCATGGCGGCCTCCATTCACGACGCCTTGCGCGTCGTCATGAACGGCAAAATAGCGATCCATGCCGGGCCGGTAAGGGGGTGAATTTGGACACACCGTTCCGCAGGCGAGACGCAGGCGCGTGGCCTTGGGACTCGTCAACGCACGCGCATGCCGGTGAGGAGGAGCGGTGAGCGAGAACGACGCGGCCGTTCCGTTTGCGATGAATTTTCGGGAAGTGAGCAGTGCTGTTGCTTGCTTGTCGGGGGCACGCCGAACCTACGCCTGTAAGCATAGGTGAAGGCACTCTGGGACATGTAGCCGGCGCTGTTCGCCACGCTGGCTACGGTTGCGTCACCACGCACCAGTGCCGCGCGCGCTAGCGTTAGACGCCATGATCGCAGGTAAGCGAGCGGAGGTTGTCCGACACGGCGGGCGAACTCGGCAGAAAAGGCGGCTCGCGACATACCGGCCAAGCCGGCGAGCTGCGCCACTGTCCACGGGTGCGCGACTTTGTCGTGAATGGTTTGGAGAACACGGCCAAGCCTCGGGTCGATCAAGGCTCCGAGCCAGCCGATCTTGGCCGAACCGGCAGTGTCGGCATAGGTCCGTATGGCTTCCACCAGCAGCACGTCGCCGAGCCGGGCGCCGACGATTGCGCGACCCATCGTGTCGCGCTTGGATTCCCGGTTCATCAGGTCGAGGATGATCGCGACCGCATCGGACGCAGGCGAAGATCGGGCAACAACCATGCACTCCGGCAGCACGTCGAGGAGGAAGTCCGCGTGGCCGGCCGTGAACGTGATCGTTCCCCCGATCGCTATCGTATCGTCCCCGTCCAGACGTACCACATCACGGCCCCCCGCGTAGAGGGCCTGACCGTCGACAGGCGTTTCATCAAGGTGACTTGCGATAGCGTAAGCGGTGCGCCCGAGAACGCATATGTCCCCCTCCGACAGATGCTCCGGCGCGCTACCAGGCCGCAGCACCCACCCACTGCCACTTACCATTGCCACGAACTTGAGCCGGTCGATGGCAGGGAAGGCCAAGGCCCACCGGCCGGACGCTTCTAGGCGGGTCTGGCGCGCCATTCTTGCGCCGAGAACACTCAAAACGTCGGAAAGCGGATCGCGGGGCATTTTGGACGAACGCGACAAATCCATGGACGTAGCAGCATAGGTCATCTGCCATGGCGGCGCTACCTCCCAAATAAAGGAGATGGTCTATGAGCATTGAGGGCAAAGTCGTCGCGATCACAGGCGCGAGCAGCGGGATCGGGCGAGCAACCGCCATGCTTCTTGCGAAGCATGGTGCGGTCGTGGTGCTTGGCGCACGCAACGGGGACGCGCTGAAGATCATTGTCGAGGAAATCGCGAGCAGCGGGGGAAAGGCAGTCTTCGAGACTATCGATGTTCGCCGCCGGGGCGATCTGGAAAGGCTTGTCGCCCGCTCAATCGAAGCGGCGGGGCGGCTCGATGTGATCGTCAACTGTGCAGGGATCGGCCCGATCTCCCGCCTCGACGCACTCGACGTCGAAGACTGGGACGCCATGATCGACGTAAACTTGCGCGGCACACTTTACGGGATTGCCGCCGCTCTGCCGGTGTTTGCACAGCAGGCAAGCGGGCATGTGGTCAACGTCATCTCCACCGCCGGCATCAAGTTGGTTCCGACTATGGGAGTGTATGCCGCCACCAAGAACGCGGTGCGGACCGCCACGGAGATATTGAGGCAGGAAGCGGGGCCAAGTCTTCGCGTGACCGAGGTGTCTCCAGGGATGACTGCGACCAACTTCGGCGACAGCATTACCGATCCCGCCACCAAGCGGGCAATCGGCGAACAGATCAGCGCGATTGCCATTCCGCCTGACGCGATCGCCCGTGGCATCCTCTATGCCATCGAACAGCCGCCGGAAGTCGATGTGGGTAGCATCGTCGTCCGCCCGACGGCGCAAGGATGATACGACGCCTTCCCGATTCCCGTTTCTCGATCCAGACCGTCCGAAAACTCGCTCGTGATCGAGGTCCGTACGGTTACGCCGCTGAGAAATGGCGAAGAGGCGGTCTTTTTCGGCTTTTGCAGTTGATGAGGCCGAAGCGGGCCACCACGAGGCTATATCCAGCGTCGTGACGGCGGATATAGCGGCGCGGATCAGGCCTGCACCGCCCGGATCAACCCCGGCACGCCGATGAGGGTGATGACCCGTCTGAGATTGTAGGCGAGTGCCGTCAGGCTGAACTCTGCGCGCACCTTCTCCAGCCCGCGCATCAGGAATGCGCCCTGGTTCATCGACTGCTTGATCGTGCCGAACGGGTGTTCGACCGTGGACCGGCGGATGACGAGGAGGTCTGGTCGCTCTGCGAGACGCTCGGCCATGCGCTCGATGATTTCTTCCTTCTCCCAGCGGTTGACGCGCCGCCAGCGCCCCTTGGTGCACAGCGCCTTCATCTGGCACCCGCCGCAGGCGGCGGGGTTAGAATACTGGATCGAGACATGCCCGCGTGTCGGCCTATGTCGGCGATGGTGCCAACCGATGGCCGGCCGTCCACCGCATGGATGCCGCACGGCTCTACGGCCTCGCCCTGGAGTACGGTGTCGCCGGCCGGTCGTACCACGCGGTGGCTGAGCAGGGCGTGCCCGTGCGGGCGATTGCAGAAGCGATCGGCGAAAGGTTGAGACTTCCCGTCACGGCCTTGTCCGAAGCCGAGGCTGCCGGTCATTTTGGCTGGCTCGATCGGATCGCGCGGATGGACGTGCCGGTATCGAGTGCCGCAACACGGGGGGGGCTGGGATGGGAGCCAGCACAGCCGCACGACATGTTGGACGATATCAGAAACGGAGCCTGATCGGCAACGTTCTTGGGTGCTTGCGCTGTACCCCCCACGTAGGGGAAGCTGGCTTGGCGCGGAGCCTATCTGCAACGACGCTCCGGCTTCCCATATTCCGATCCTTCGTGAGACAGGTGGCCGGCACACGATTACTTTTTTCAACAGGCCCAACCGTTTTCCGGACGGCAGCTCTTGTCTACTACCGCCGTTCAGGCGGCAGATCGCGGCTGCTAAAAACTTCCTCCTGAATGCAATTCAATATGCCTGGCCATAATGTATAGCGCGCTATATAGCGCGCTATGCCTCTTGGGAGTGTGGTTCATGAATGATGCATTGGCAGATGAAGGAGCGGTAATGCTCGGAAGTCGCCTGAAGAGGCTGGCCGAGCGTCTGCAGGGTGGGGCCGAACGCATCGCCACAGATTGCGGGTTGCCGACGCAGCCTAGCCAAATGCCGCTTCTAACCGCCTTGTACCGCCAGGGGCCGATGACGGTGGGAAATGCCGTGCAAGCCCTAGGCATCAGCCAGCCCGCGGTGACGCGCATCCTGTCGCGTCTGGTCGACATGGACCTGGTCGCGACTACCCGAGACGATCGCGATCAACGCAGCAAGACGATATCGCTCAGCGCGCGTGGCCGGGAGGTGATGGAGCAGGCGGCGACGATGCTCTGGCCGCGCTTGCAGGCTGCTGTAGACGAGGTTTGCGACGCGCCGGCACTACTCCGCCTTGTCGAGGCGACTGAGCGCGCGCTGGCCGAACGGCCGCTCGAGCAGCGGCCGTTCGGCGGGCTGGCGATCAGGCACTTTACCGATGCGTTGGGGGATGATTTCTACCGCATCAATGCCGAGTGGATCGAAAATATGTACCGGCTTGAGCAGACTGATATCGACATCCTCAAGGCTCCAAAGGAACGGATCCTCGAGCCGGGCGGCGACATCCTGTTCGTGGAGGATCCGAAGCTCGGTATCATCGGCACATGCGCGTTGCTGAAGACTGGCGAACGCCAGTTCGAGGTGACCAAGATGGGCGTGCTGGACAAGGCACGGGGCAAAAAGGCCGGTGAGTTCCTGCTGCGGGCAATCATCGCGAGGGCACAGGCGCTGGGATGCGACAGGCTCTATCTGCTCAGCAACACGAAGAGCGCGGCGGCCGTCCATCTCTACGAGAAGCTCGGCTTCGTTCACGACGCCGGGATCATGACAGAATTCGGCAACCGCTATGAACGATGCAACGTAGCCATGCTCTACGCTCGGTCAACCGGACCATGCCGAACCAAGTAGATGACGGGCCCCGCCTGCCCGCATCACACCATCACCGCTTATATCCGTCTAACAAACGGCCGGGGCTGTTGGAAAAGCCAGCAGCTTCCCCCGTCTGCCTTCCCACAAACGAGCGGGTGGCGGGGAACGAGGCAGCTTTCCCGATTGCGATGATCGAGTGGGAACGCTTGTGGTGTCCCGAAACCCGTTGCCGGTGGAGGATGTGGGAAGCCTAGTGAACCGCCCCGGGTTTGCCGACGGCTCTGAGGCTCGAGTACGCGCCCATATGCTGCTCAATAAGGTCTCTGGCTCGATGGTTGCCATAAAGATCGGCAACTCCGATGCGGCCTTGCGAAACTCTCCAGCTCGAACGACTGACGATAGCTCCACAACTGATGAGGAGATACTTATGTTCAAAACCGTATCCGCTGCCGTGCTAATGTGTGTGGCCGTGGCGGGCATCGCGCCTGCCGAGGCCCGCATGTGCCGCAACAGCCATGGCAAGCACTTCCGCTGCCACAAGGTCGTGGCACCGAGGATTAACCCGAAGGCTAAGCACCCGGTAAAGATCCAGCGTTGCCGCGGCAAAGTCGGCCAATTTAACAACTGCTGAATAGCAACGGGCGGTATCCAAGATGCCGCCCGTTATGCTGTCCTGATTGGTCGCTTATTGTGCCGATAAAGAACTGATGCTCAGCTTCGACGGATCACTGCGCGATACAAGTGAGTGTCAGCGAGTGAGTAATATAGCCAGATCTGGTCACCGACCGCCACCACAGAGGCTGCGAACGCAATGTCTGTGGCCGTG
>NZ_JALNUP010000016.1 GCF_026540855.1 Sphingomonas sp. GC_Shp_5 | reverse complement strand
CGTGGTGGCAATGCCGGACGAGGATAGCGACAAGGGTGTCCTGCTCTTCGGATCCTTGGCGTTTGCGCGCCCGTGGGGGTTCATCCCCTCTCTTTCCTGAACGACCTAAGCCGGCCGTCCACCCCCTCCAACCCGCGATCATTCGGGCCGAGTTGCCGCTGCGCGGCTGCCCGCACCACCCCTTTGATCGGGGTTCCCCTACGCGCTTCGCGCTTCGGTGGAGAGGGCGTCCTGGCCGCCTTTGACGGTGTTCAGTCGAGGGGACGAACCCCCGGCGAAGCAAAAAAGGAACCTCGAAATGCAGAACCTCGTCATCCTCGCCGGCAACGTCGGCGCCACGCCCGAAACCCGCTCCACCCAGGGCGGCACCAAGATCACCCAGTTCAGCCTCGCCACCTCGCGCCCCAAGCGCGACAGCGAGGGCAAGATCATGAAGGACAGCGACAACCGCCGCTTCGAGGACACAGAGTGGCACCGGATCACCTGCTTCAACGGCGTCGGCAAGACCGTCGCGCAGTATGTCGACAAGGGCCAGAAGGTCATGGTCCGGGGTCGCATCCACTACACCCGCTGGACCGACCAGGAGAACATCGAGCGCTACGGCGTCGAGATCATCGCCGACGAAGTGACCTTCCTCAGCCGCGGTCGCCAGCAGGGCAACACGCAGGACCACGGCGGTCTGGATGACGACGACGTCCCCTTCTGACTCGGAGGCGGGAAACGGCCCGGAGCTGCGGCTCCGGGCCTCTCCTCGTGTTCACCGCTCGTCTCGTAGATGCCCGTTTTCGCGGACCCGGCTCGCCAAGCTACGCTGGCACAATGTCGAAGGAGGACAAGGCCATGCGCAAGAACCGTCTAACCCCTCAGCCGGTCGCGGGCGCGCTAGGCGATCTCAGCGGCCTCACAGATCACAACCCTACTGCGGAGGAACAGCCGCTTCCCGAGGGGATTAGATTGTCCGACCTTTTGGATGATCCCCGACCACAGCCGACCCATGTGAGCCATTTCGAGAATGGAATGCTCAAGGCGGTGCGCGAGCTGAACCAAAATCCGGAATTGCTGCGGGAAGTGTCGAAGCGCATTTCGTGAGATCCGGAAGAGAGTAATTCGGCGTCTCCCGGCTGCGCCGGGACCGTCGCTCTATTCCGCTTTGCTCCACCGAGTCCCTACGGGTCTCGGCCCATTCGGGTAACGATCAACTGACGGGCGCGGAGCGCGCAGGAAATCTTCTTCCGAAAAGCGGCAACATCTTTCCGACCATAACCAGCCAGGGGCGATCAGCACCCCAGCGGCTATCTCATCGAACAAGACGCAGAGCGGTCCAGCGGATCAAGCGAACGTCCACCTCCGGGCAAGGGTGCGTCACAGGCGGTCCACCGTTGAACGCGAAGCTCCGGCCAACGAGCTTCACCCCGCTCTTTGAGGCGCAATCCTTGGGCCGGCTCGGGGCCTTATACGATCAACCCGCAAGGGGTCCGGGCGCTTCGCTACGGCTTTTTTCCGTGCCGGAAAAAAGTGATCGCGGCCCCTCCCCGTCCTGTCGGGCGCCTGTCGAGCGGGGATGAACCCCGCCGGCTTCAAGGAGCCTCGGACATGTTCAACGACATCTGGATCGCCCGCAAATCCGCTCTCAGCCTCGCCCGGAACCTCATGGTCGTCACCATGGTCATCGCCGTGGGCACTCAATACAGCGTCATCACCGCAGAAGACCACGATAGCTCGCTCACCGTGGTCCACGAGTTCGACCCCTTCGCCTGACCGGGTGGGGGCCGAAAGGCCCCCGCGCCTTTGTCAGGCGCAAAGACTTAGGGGGCCAGGACGGGCATCGAGCCCGTCCCGGCCCCGCGCTTCGCGCACTGCGGCACTGTGGGAGGACTGCTCATTCGTGTCGTCCAAGTATGACATGGGTGCGGCGATCGCCTCAAGGATGCGCGGTTCCCCCAATTTGCTGTGCAAATCGGCTCCCCCACGCCCCGCTGGCGCGGCCGCTACGCGGTCCCTGACCCGATCGCCCGGAGCCCATGTCCCGGTACTCCCGCACAATTTCGTGCAAACAACGGGAGAAGCCTATGCAAGTCGATCTGTATCAAACACTCAAATCCATCAACGTAACCGACGATCAGGCAAAGCTGGTGGTAGCCAGCATCGAGGAGTATATCGACGACATGGTTGGAGACGCGACAAAGCCGCTTCAGGAGAAGATCGACGGCCTGCAAAGGTCGCTCGAGACGCACATGAAAACCCAGACATGGGTCATCAGCATCATCGGCTTTACCATCGTGGCCCTGACCGCGATCGGAACGCTGGTGTCGATCCTGCGGCACTGACATCAAGGGGGCTTCGGCCCCCTTTTTTTGCTCACCGCCTAATGTTGGTGGCGCCCCCGCTGCCTCCCCCGTACCGAGGGGGCGGCCGTCAACCTGACGGTCGCAAGGAGGTGATTTATATAGACCCTGCAACAATCGTAGCACTGGTACTCGGCACCGCGACGCTCGTCGTCGCGATCATCAGCCTGGTGGTGAAAATCATCGAGCTGACGCGCCACTAGGCCGAGTTGGGGACCCCCGGCGCTGGAACGCCGGGGCGTCCTTAAACAATTTGAGCCCCGAACGCTGGAACGTCCGGGGCTCAGGATGTGATCTATAGACCTAGACCATCGTAGCCCGGCCTATATACGCCTCAATCCTTACTGCTTCAAGACACGCCTGGACCGGTCAGCTCCACGCGGTTCTGACAGGCGGGAGCTCCTCGAAAACCTCGAGCAGCTTGGGATCGCGCAGCAGCGTCGTCCACTGACCGCCATAGGTCCGCGTCGCCAGATAGAAGGTCGATCCGATGCACTCGACCATCCGGCAGCGCTCCAGCTTGTCGACCAGCGAGTAGCCGGGGCCGTGGCGCGCGACGACATCCTCCATCTCCACTCGCATCAGCGTCCCGCATTTGCAGCACCGCGAGCGAACCAGCGCTTTCATCCGCAACAAGTCGCCGGCGTTCTCCATCCAGCGGGGCCACAGGGCAACGACATTGGCAGCGGTTTCCATGGCCGCACGATAATCCCCCGCGCGCAGGATCGTCCAGCGGCTTGGAATCGGCGCGGTCTCCACTTCGCCGCCATCCCGAGGGGTCTTCGGGCTCCTACGTCCTCGCCGAGGCGCTTTCCCGCGCAAGCCCGCAAGCGGGCTTCTCCACTCCGTTGCGACCCTGCGGGTGCGCGAGGCAGCTATGCCTCGGCGGTCCTGTCGCCTGTCGAAGACCCCGATTGGCGGGGTCAGGACAAGGAGACCGACATGGCCGACCAGACCTCCACATCCGAACGCCCCCAGGGCGGGCCGAGCGAGATCGCGCGCCTCAACGATTGGCTGCGCGAACATCTGACCAGCCCGGGCCACAACCGCGTCGTCATGACGATCGGGATTGCCGCCCTGATCGGAGATACGACCATCTTCCGGGGCTTCCGCAAGCGCGCCGAGCTGCTGCGCACCGTGCGCGATTATGATGGCTTCGACGGTGCGATCGATCCCCACGGCGAGCGCGACATGGGCCGGTTCGAGTTCGAGGGCACGGCCTGCTACTTCAAGATCGATTACTACAACCTCGATCTCTCAGCCGGCTCGGAGAACCCGGCAGATCCGTTCGTAACCACCCGCGTCCTGACGATCATGCGCGTCGATGAGCGGTGAGGAATCCTGCCCTGGCGCCCACGCGGCGGGGCATTATTCTAACGCCTGAGAGGATTAGACGATGAAGGACGAAACTCCCCTCCCCGATCGGATTGCGTCGGTCAGCCCAGAGGAGCGCGCGCGGCGTCAACGCGAGGTCGACTTCGCCCGCGGCAGCGTTCGCCATGAAGGTGGCATTCTTTCCGAAGACATCGAGCGACTCAACGCGCGCTACATCGCCGGCGAGCTCGACAGCGACGAACTGACAGCCGCCATCCTTACCAAAGTCGGAAAAGTCGCTGTCGTCGACGACCCTCCATCGTGACAATCGGGCGGGGCCGGCGTCAAGGATGCGCGGTGCCCCCAATTTTGCCGCGGCGTTGCGCTCCGCTGCGCTCCACTCCAGCCGCAACAAAATCGGCACCCCCACGCCCCGCTTCGCGGCCGCTACGCGGTCCCTGACCCCGACCCCGACCGATCGTCCGGCCGCACCCGTCTCAACGAACAGACGGAGGTTCAAATGCACACTCAGACCGCACGCACCCAGGCTTGGCTCGCGGAGATCGCAAGCATCCAGGCAGAAATCGCAGCACACGGGATGCCCGCACCGGCACCCCGGGCCGCAAGCAAGCGGGCTCGCAAGCTCAAGCCGCTCTGGGAAGAGTGAGCGGAAGGCCGGGGCGGCACCGACCGCCCCGCTACCGTCATGTCTCAGGTTACCGCTGGGAGCCCATATGTCTTTTCCTTGGCCCTTTGCGCTATGACCTGGCCGTTGCGATGCTTGATAGGTCAGTGGTCGTATCAATCAGCACGCCCGCCTCCTTGCGCTCGGAATAACGGTCCACAAGCTGAGCAGTATGCGGGCGAAGCAGTACCGTGAAGCGCACCAGCTCCTCCATCACATCAACGATCCGGTCATAGTAGCTCGATGGCTTCATGCGGCCGGCATCATCGAACTCGGCGAATGCCTTGGCGACGGATGATTGGTTCGGAATCGTGACCATCCGCATCCAGCGGCCGAGCACGCGTAGCGTGTTGACGCTGTTGAACGACTGCGATCCGGCCGACACCTGCATGACCGCGAGCGTGCGCCCCTGCGTCGGACGCATCCCGCCCATCGACAGCGGCAGGTGATCGATTTGCAGCTTCATGATGCCGGTAATCTGCCCGTGGCGTTCCGGGCTGCACCACACATGCCCTTCCGACCACAACGACAGCTCGCGCAGTTCGTGGACGGCCGGATGATTGTCGCCCACATGCTGATCGGGCAGCGGCAGGGTCGATGGATCGAAGATGCGCGTTTCGCAGCCGAAGAATTGAAGCAGGCGTGCGGCTTCCTCTACGCACAGGCGAGAGAACGACCGCTCGCGCAGTGATCCATATAGCAGCAGGATGCGCGGCGCTGGATCGTCCGGCCCAAGCCCGAGCGCCGGCCGTTCGAGGGCAAAGGCGCGGTTGAGCGCCGGCAAATGATCCGGCGCCTGAAGATTGCGGAGAGGCATCAGGCGGTCCTTGGTCCCAACAGGATTATACAGGTGCCGATAAGGCAAAGAGCGGCACCACCGATGTCCCAGCGGTCCGGTCGCACGCCTTCGACGGCCCATAACCACATCAGGGACGCGCAGATGTATATGCCACCATAGGCAGCATAGGCCCGCCCCGCCGCATCGCTATCAACGCGTGTCAGGAGCCAAGCGAACAGGATCAGGGACAAGAAGCCTGGAGCCAGCCAGAAGGGAGACTTCCCCATGCGGAGCCATGCCCAGAAGGAAAAGCATCCGGCGATCTCGGCGAGAGCCGCGGCTATGTAGATCAAGGCTGTCATCCGAGAGAAATCCTCAGCGCCAGTGCCGCGAGCGTGATGAGCAGCACGGGCACCGTGAGCGTGACGCCCACCTTGAAATAGTAGCCCCACCCGATGCGCACGCCCTTCTGACCGAGGACGTGCAGCCATAGCAGCGTCGCGAGCGAGCCAATCGGTGTCAGCTTGGGGCCGAGGTCGCAGCCGATTACGTTGGCATAGACCATCGCTTCCTTCACCGCGCCCGTAGCATGGGCCGCGTCGATCGACAGCGCCCCCACCAGCACGGTCGGCATGTTGTTCATCACCGACGACAGGACGGCCGCGATCACGCCCGTCCCGAAAGCAGCGCCCCACACGCCGCCTTGAGCGGTGCGATCGAGTAGCGCGGCCAGATGGTCGGTGAGGCCCGCGTTTCGCAGGCCATAGACGACCAGATACATGCCGAGGGAGAAGATCACGACTTGCCACGGTGCGCCGCGCAGTACCTTGCCGGTCTGGATTACATGGCCCCGCCCCGCGATCACAAGCAGTAGGATCGCGCCGGCAGCGGCAACGGCGCTGACGGGCACGCCAAGGGGTTCGAGCAGGAAGAAGCCAGCCAGCAACAGCGCGAGGACGATCCACCCGGCGCGGAATGTCGCGGGGTCACGGATGGCATCGCGGGGCGCGCGGAGGGCCCCCACGTCATAGGCTTTCGGAATGTCGCGGCGGAAGAACAGCAGCAGCGCGCCGAGCGTGGCGGCGATCGAAACAAGATCGACCGGCACCATCACGGACGCATATTTGCCGAACCCAATCTTGAAGAAGTCGGCCGACACGATGTTGACGAGGTTCGAGACGACCAGCGGCAGGCTGGCCGTGTCGGCGATGAACCCGGCCGCCATGACGAATGCCAAGGTCGCCTTGTCCTTGAAGCCAAGCGCCCGCAGCATGGCGATGACGATCGGCGTCAGGATCAGCGCCGCGCCATCGTTGGCGAACAGCGCGGACACCGCCGCGCCGAGCAGCACGATCAGGACGAACAGCCGGCGACCGTGCCCCCTGCCCCAGCGTGCGACGTGCAACGCCGCCCATTCGAAGAAACCGGCTTCATCGAGCAGCAGGCTTATGACGATAATCGCAACGAACGCAGCCGTCGCGTTCCAGACGATGCCCCACACTACCGGCACGTCGGACAGCGTGACGACGCCCGCGAGCAGCGCCACGACGGCACCACCCATCGCGCTCCACCCGATGCCGAGGCCCTTGGGTTGCCAGATGACGAGCGCAATCGTGGCAACGAAGATCAGGACGGCAAGGAGCATCAGGCGACGCGCTGGCCTGAGGCATCGACCACCTGTTGTCCGTCTTCCTTCGCGAACGCGCCGCGTTGATCGCCCGGCAGCAGATCAAGCACTGCTTCGGACGGCCGGCACAGCTTCACGCCAAGCGGTGAGACGACAAGCGGCCGGTTGATGAGGATCGGATGCGCCATCATCGCGTCCACCAGCGCATCGTCGGACAGCGCCGTGGCGCCCAGACCCAATGCCGCATAGGGCGTCCCCTTCTCTCGCAGCAGTTCGCGGGGTGTCATGCCGGCCCGGTCGATCAGCTCGACCAGCAGCGCGCGCGAGGGCGGGGTTTTCAGATATTCCACGACATGCGGCTCGATGCCGGCATTGCGGATCAGGCCGAGGGTATTGCGCGACGTGCCGCATTCGGGGTTGTGATAGACGACGATATCGACGGCCAAGGGGCGTCCTTTCAGCAGCAAGGAGTAAGTTCGGCGATCAGCGGAGCGCACAGCTCCGCATTGCCGGCGCAGCAATCTTTGACGAGAAACAGCGTGAGCGCGCGCAGGCCGTCGAGATTGGCACGGTAGATGATCGAGCGGCTATGCCGTTCGGATCGCACCAGTCCACCACGGGCCAGAATGCCGAGGTGTGCGGACATGGTGTTTTGCGGCACGTCGAGCTGGCGGGCGATTTCGCCCGCAGCCAAGCCATCCGGTTCGTGCCGCACCAACAGGCGGAACACGTCGAGCCGCGTTCCTTGTGCGAGAGCGCCTAGCGCAGCAATTGCCGACTCGTTTTCCATATATCCAGCATAGAGGATATATCAGGGCTGGCTAGCCGAAACTTGTGTGCCGCATCTCGGTTTGCTGGCTATGGCGCTACCAGTGCGACCAGATAAAAGTGGCGGTAGCGGCGCGTTCAGTCAGCCAGCGGAACCGAGGAGGCTCTTGCCTGCCCGAAACGAGCGTACAGCGTCGGCAGCACGAACAGCGTCAGTAACGTTGCCGAGATCAACCCGCCGATCACCACCGTAGCAAGCGGCTTTTGAACCTCTGCTCCCGCGCCGTGGCCGAGTGCCATCGGTACGAACCCTAGCGAGGCGACCAGCGCCGTCATCGCGACGGGGCGGAAGCGCGTCAGCGCGCCTTCTCTTGCAGCCTCGGCGCGCGGCATGCCTTGTTTCATCAACTCTTGGATTGAACTGACCATAACCAGGCCGTTCAGCACTGCCACGCCCGACAGGGCGATGAAGCCGACAGCGGCCGAGATCGAGAAGGGCATACCGCGCAGCACCAGTGCGAGGATTCCACCCACCAGCGCCAGCGGAACGCCGGTGAATACCAGCGCCGCGTCGCGCACGCTTCCCAACGCCCCGTAGAGCAGCAGCATGATGACCGCGAAGCAGATCGGGACGACGATCGTCAGCCGATCTCGCGCAGCCGCCAGGTTCTCGAACTGCCCGCCCCATTTGAGGTAGATGCCCGGCGAAAGCGGCACCTGCGCATCGATCGCCGCCTGCGCGTCGGCGACGACGCCGGCAACGTCCCGCCCGCGCACGTTGGCCTGTACGACCACGCGGCGCTTCCCGTTCTCGCGGCTGATCTGGTTCGGTCCGTCCCCCAGAGCAACGTCGGCGACGCTCCCCAACGGCACATAGGAGCCGCCTGCGGTCGGCACCGGAATCTGGCCGATCGCCTGAAGATCGGCACGAGACGTTTCGCCGAGGCGGATCACGACCGGGAAGCGACGATCACCCTCGAAGATCATCCCGGCTTCACGCCCCCCGATCGTCGCGGCAACGGTGTCCTGCACGTCGCCGGCCGTCACGCCGACGCGGGCCATAGCGTCGCGGTTCGGTCGGATATCGAGCAACGGCAGGCCATCGGTCTGTTCGACCTGGACATCGGCCGCGCCGCGGACCTTCCGCAGCACCGCCGCCACCTGGTTGGCAGTCGCGTTCATTTGTGTGAAGTCGTCGCCGAACACCTTAACCGCAATGTCGCCGCGCACGCCCGCGATCAACTCGTTGAAGCGCATCTGGATCGGCTGCGTGATCTCGTAGCCGTTCCCCGGCACCGCCTTGAGCTTCGTTTCGATCCGCTCGACCAGCTCGGCCTTGGCAAGATCGGGGTCGGGCCATTCGCTGCGCGGCTTCAGGATGACGAACGTGTCCGTGGCGTTCGCCGGCATGGGGTCCGAAGCGATTTCCGACGTTCCCGTGCGCGAGAAGGCGAAGCGGACTTCGGGCTCGCGCGCGATCGTCTTCTCGACCGCGAACTGCATCTGCTGGCTCTGCTCGACCGACGTGCCGGGCGGACGCCATGCCTGGACGAGGATATTGCCTTCATCGAGTTGCGGCAGAAACTCTTGGCCAAGCGTCGAGAACGCCAGAACTGCCGCGACTACGGCAACGGCCGCAGCCCCGATCGTAATGCTCGGTCTGCGCATCGCGGCATCGAGGCCGGGTTCGTATCGCTGCCGAAGGACGGTAACGATCCGGCTTTCCTTTTCGTCGACCTTGCCACCGATCCATGCGGCAATCGCCGCGGGCACGAAGGTCAGCGACAGGATGAAAGCGAAGACGAGCGCGATGATGACGGTCAGCGCCATCGGCTCGAACATCTTGCCCTCGACGCCCGAGAACGTGAGCAGCGGGGCATAAACGAGGATGATGATCGCCTGCCCGTATACAGACGGGCGGATCATCTCGCGCGCGGACGCGGCGACGATCGCAAGCCGTTCTTCCAGCGAGAGGCGTTCGCCCAACGCGTGTTGCCGCTCGGCAAGCCGGCGCAGCGCGTTTTCGACGATGATGACTGCGCCATCCACGATGAGGCCGAAATCGAGCGCGCCAAGGCTCATCAGGTTCGCCGACACCCCGGCTTTGAGCATCCCGGCGCTGGTCAGCAGCATCGTGATCGGGATCACCAGCGCGGCGATCAGCGCAGCCCGGAAATTGCCGAGCAGCAGGAACAGCACGACGATGACCAGCACCGCGCCTTCGGCGAGGTTGCGGCCGACCGTCGTGATCGTCGAGTTCACGAGGTTGGTGCGATCCAGCACCGGCTTCACGACGATATCGGCCGGCAGCGAGCGGCCGATCGTTTTCAGGCGCTCGGAAACGGCAGTCGCCACGGTGCGACTGTTCTCTGCAATGCGCATGACGGCCGTGCCGACGACGACCTCGTGACCGTTTTCTGACGCCGAGCCGGTGCGGATGCCCTGCCCTGGTCGGACGGTCGCGACCTGATCGAGCGTGATCGGCACGCCTTCGCGCGTGGCGACCACGGTCCGCGCCAGCTCGTTCGCGGTGCGGACCCGCGCATCGGAGCGGACGAACAGCCCTTCGCCGTTTCGGTTGACGGTGCCGGCACCGATGCTGGTGTTGCTGCGCTCGAGCGATGTTGCGAGGTCCTGGATCGTCAAGTGCAACGCGGCCAGGCGCTGAAGGTCCGGCACGACGAGATACTGCCGATCATAGCCGCCGAGGGAGTCGATGCCGGCAACGCCGGGCGTGCCGCGGAGCTGCGGGGCGACGATCCATTCCTGGACCGTGTGCAGGTAGGTAGCCTTGTCCGCTTCGCTGACGAGGTGTTCGCCTTCCGGCGTGATGTAGCTGCCGTCCCGTTGCAGCCCCGGTTCGCCGTCGCGATGCCGAACTTTGTCCAGCTCGCGCAGTTCGACCGTCCACATGAAAATATCGCCGAGGCCGGTCGCGATCGGCCCCATCTCCGGCATCACGCCTTGCGGCAGACGCTCTTCGGCAGAACGGAGCCGTTCGGCGACCTGTTGGCGCGCGAAGTAGATATCGGTGCTGTCCGAGAACACGGCCGTGATCTGGGCAAAGCCGTTCCGGTTGAGCGAGCGCGTGTAATCGAGGCCGGGAATGCCGGCGAGCGCGGTTTCGATCGTGAACGATACCTGCCGCTCGATCTGATCGGGCGACAGCGACGGGGCCATCACGTTCACTTGGACCTGGTTGTTGGTGATGTCCGGTACGGCATCGATCGGGAGGCGCTGGAGCGCGAGCGCGCCGAACAGCGCTGCGATCCCGGTGAAGAGCAGGACGAGCCATCGGCGCTCAACGGCGAAGGTGACGAGGCGACCAATCATCGGATCAATCCATGTCCATTCCGCCGCCCTTGCCGAGTTCGGCTTTGAGCGTGAAGCTGTTGGTGGTCGCGATCCGCTCGCTGCCGTTCAGGCCGGCAGCGATGACAACCTGATCGCCGTTGCGGCGACCCGCCGTCACCGGCATCGCCTTGAAACCGGTCGGCGTGCGCACGAACACAACAGTTTTGTTCTCGACCGACTGGACCGCCGTCGAGGGTACGGCGATGCTGCGATCGTTGGTCGACGGTAGCGGGATCGATGCGGTGACGGGTTCGCCGACACGCCATGTTCCCCCGCCATTGTCGAGGGTCGCAAGGACCTGGACGAGCTTGGTGGTTTCATCGAGCACCGGTGAGACGAACGTCACGCGCCCTTCCTGCCGGCGTCCGGCCGATGTGACCTCTACGCGGGTTCCCGGTCGCACCCTGCCGGCGTCGGCCGGCGATAACGATGCCGCGATCGTCACGCGGGAGAGGTTCGCGACGCGGTACAGCTCGCCGTCTGCTGCGACGGTCTGTCCGAGCGTGGCAACGCGCGCGATGACCTGGCCGGCGATCGGCGAGCGGATCGCGACGCGGTTGAGCGCGCCCCCGCTGCCCCCCGTTGCCGAGAGCTGCTGTTGTGCGAGCCGCACGGCGATGTTCGCTTCCGTCGCGGCGGTCCGGGCCGCCACCAGATCCTGTTCCGGCGAGACGCGCTCGGCGAACAGGCGTTGCTCGCGGCGGAGGTTCGATTGGGCGAGCGCGGATCGCGCGCGTGCCGCCTCGACTTCGGCGTTCAGCGAAGCCGCTTCACGACTTTCGATGATCGCCAGCGTTTCGCCGCGGCCGACGGACTGCCCGAGGTTGCGGTTGAGCGAGACCAGTCTTCCGCCGATGGTGGCGGAGACAACCTGGACGCCCTGTGGGTCGCCCTGGACCAGCGCCGGCAGCTCGATGGCGCCCGCTATGCCGCCGATCGTGGGGCGACCGACCTCGATTCCGGCATCCGCGATTTGCTGCGCTGAAAGGGTGACGGCGTCCTTGTCGGCAGGCTTACCCGCCTCCCCCTTCTCCATGCCTTCCATGCCCGCCGGTTCATCGGCCTTCTTTTCCCCGCCGCCACACGCGAGCAGCATCAGGGGAATCAGGGCGGACAGCACGGCCCGCACGCCGGTCTTCGTCATCATTGGTCCTTCGCAGGGTCGGGAGCGGCAGCGGTCAGCCGCTCAAGCCGGGCCTTGGCATCGTGATAGGTAGCAAGCGCATCGATCGCGGCAGTGCGCGTCTCCGACAAGGTACGTTCGGCGTCGAGCAAGTCGAGCTGGCCGAACTTGCCCTCGCGGTAGCCGATCCGTGCGATGCGCGCCGACTCCAGCGCCGCTGCCAGCACCGGGCCGCTCGTGGTTCTAGCGGAGGTGGCGGCATTCGCCACCTCCGCCTGTGCGGTCGCGATCGACTGCCCCGCATCCAGTTCGGCCGCGCGTCGCATAGCGTCTGCCTGCTCGCGCTGTGCTGTCGCCTGGTTGAGAGAGGCCCTGCCATTGTTGAACAGCGGTATCGGGATCGACAGCCCGACGACGGCTGCCATATCGTTCGTTTCCTCGATCCGGCGTGCACCGGCGCTGACCGTCACATCGGGGATGCGCTGCGAGCGTGCGAGCCGCACCTGTGCATCGGCCGTCGCCACCTCCGCGCGAGCGGCCGACAGCGCCAGCGTGCCGCCTGGGCTTACCGGTATCGAAGGGCCGTAGCCCTGAACGCGGTCGAACCATGCAAGGTCGAGCGCGCCCGTCACGGGCTGACCGATACGTCGGGCCAGGTTGCCGCGAGCGACGTCGGACAAGCGTTGCGCACGCTCAACTGACGCCTCGGCGTTGATGCGCAACACCTCCGCTCGCTGCTGCTCGATCGGTGACGCGCGCCCCGCGCGGACCCGAATGCCGGCCGCTCGCGCAGCCTCGCCGGCAATGCCCGCCTGCTCCCGCGCGGTCGTTACGCGGCGATCGGCCGCCACGGCTTCGATATAGGCCTGGGTCACGGCAAGCCGGATATCGGCTGCGGCGATAACCAGCGCGACACGTGACTGTTCGCCCAGCGCGTTCGCGACACCGACACGCGCCGATCGCTTGCCGCCCAGTTCGATCGGGAGCGCGACACCGACCGTCGCCTCTGCGCTCCGCAGACCGCGATATTGCCCGGACCCACCGAAATACTCGAGACCGCCGTTAAGCGTCGGGTTCGGGCGAAGGCCGGCGACGTCGCGCCCCGCGCCTGTCGCGCGAACGCCGGCCTGCGCCGCTTCAAGTGATGGTGCGGACGCTTCAGCGAGCGCCAGTGTCTGTTCGAGCGTCAGCACAGGGCCAGCGGCCGTTTCAACGCTGGCCTGCGATTGAGCATCGGCCGCGCACGGAACGGCGAGAGCTGCGATCAGCAGGCCGGGTAGCGGGCGCAGAAGCGCATGGATCAGTGTCGTCATAAATAGCGCCTATGCCGGCCGAAGTTCGCGCCGCGCGTTGCGGACAATCTCGTAGGCGGAATGAAGGAACAGGAGGGCGATCACGCCTGCTACCGCCAGATCGGGCCAGGCGGCTCCGGTCCAGCCAACCAGCCCTGCGGCGATCACCACCGCGACATTTGCGATCGCGTCGTTGCGGCTGAACAGCCAGATCGCGGTGACATTCGCGTCGCCCTTGCGAAAGCGCGCCAACACCAGTGCCGCAGTCACGTTGACGATCAGCGCGACGATTCCGATCACGCCCATCAGCTCGGCTTCTGGCGCGACAGCATTCATCGCGCGCCACAGCGCGAAGGCGATGACGCCCACACCGAGCGTGCCGAGGAAAATGCCTTGTGCGAGCGCGACCTGTGAACGTGCGCGGGCAGTCCATCCGAGCGCGATCAGACCCAAGAGGGAGATGCTGCCGTCGCCGATGAAGTCGAGCGCGTCCGCCTTCAGCGCCTGACTATCGGCTAGGAAGCCGCCGACAATCTCAACCAGGCCGAAGCCAAGATTGAGCAGCACTACGATCCACAATGCGCGCCGATACGCAGGATCGCGCTCAGCCCGTTTCGTATCGCCGGTGCAGCCGCAGGATGACGATTCACTTGCACTCATGATGCTCCCCTACGATCTACAGTCACTGTAGGAGCAAGCGTTTTGTGAAGGTCACGACCGTGTTGATGATTGGCGATTTGGCAAAGCGAACCGGGACCAAGGTCAACACCATTCGCTTTTACGAAGATATCGGCCTTATGCCCGAGGCGGTCCGCACTAGCGGTGGGCGGCGAACCTACGGAGAGCCACAGGTTCGCCAGCTTGGCTTTATTCGCCACGCCCGTGAGTTAGGTTTTTCGGTCGATGAAATCCGTTCTTTGATCGCCTTGTCTGCAAACCCGGATCAGGACTGCAACGAGGCCGGCGCTATTGCGCGCCGGCATCTTGCGAGCGTGGAGGATCGGATCACGCGGCTTGTTGCGCTTCGCGATGCATTAAGTGCTGCGACACAGTCCTGCGATGGCGGGCGGATCGCCGATTGCCATGTGATGGAAGCGATCACGAGCCTTCAATAACTCGCAAGGCGCCAAGAAAACGATCTTTTGCACCGCCCTATCTAGCGATCGGGATGTCAGCGAGCCGGGTCGTCCATGCCGGACTTTTCTGGCTCCGCTTCGTATCAAACCCCCGCGCGCCAAAACCCTGCGCAGCAATCCCGACCGTCCCGCGCCCGAACCTATCGTTGAGGCCATCCATAGCCGCCAGCAACCCGGGCGCACGCGGATCCTCGACGGCGAAGAAGTCCCCCTGCCCAGCGCCCTGCGGCAGCAGCTCCTCGAGCAAGACGCCGCACTTCGTATAGACACCCCCGGGCTGGTACATCGCCTCCATCATCTTGCCGGCCAAGCCGGCGATGATGCGCGGATCGTTGCTGGGTGGCGACATCCGTGTCTGCCGGCTCGCCGAGGGCGGATTGGGCCGGTAGCGCGAGCCGTGCGCGAACACGATCAGCCGCGTCGCCACCAATCCTTGGTGACGGATCTTCTCGGCCGCGCGCACCGCGCGCCGCACCATCGCCTCGCGCAGCTCGTCGAGATCCGTTACCGGCGAGCCAAACTGGCGCGTCACCGCCGTTGCCTTACTTGCCTCCGGCTCCGGCTTGAAGTCATTGCACTCGATGCCGTTCAGCTCGCGCACCAGGCGCTCGAGAACGACCGTGCCGACATCGCGCGCGGACGCTGGTGGCATCGCCACCAGGTCGGCCGTCGTGCGGATCCCAAGCGGGTGCAGCCGCGCCGTTAGGGCCGATCCAATCCCCCAGACCTCCTTGACCGGCCACTCGGCAAACAGGCGCGCGCGCAACTCGGTGTCATGGAGGTCGACGACACCACCCCAGATCTTCTCGGTCGCCTTCGCCAAGGCGTTCGCGACCTTCGACAATGCTCGCGTCGGACCTAGCCCGATCCGCGTCGGAAGGCCGGTTTGGCGCAAGATCGCCGCGCGCAGCTTATGCGCGGCCGCCACATCCCCAAGCCCGTTGGGCAACACAGGCAGCCGGTAGAAACTCTCGTCGATCGAGTAGATCTCGATCAGGTCGCTATGCTCCGCGATCACGGCGTTGAAGCGCCGGTTCATGTCCGCGTACAGCTCGTAATTCGAGGAGCGGACCTCGATCCCATGGCGCTTGACGATGTCGCGTATCTTGAAGAGCGGATCGCCCATCTTGATGTGGAGGGCCTTGGCCTCCTCGCTCCGCGCGATCGCACAACCGTCGTTGTTCGACAGCACGATAACCGGCACGCGCCGGAGCTTCGGGTCAAAGACCCTCTCCGACGAGACATAGAAATTGCTGACGTCGACGATCGCATGGGTCATCGGCGTGCGGCTATCGCTGATAGTCGCGGACGGCTGCCCGCACGACGCCCCATATTTCCGTCTGATCGTCGGCGATCTGCTCCGGGTAGCTCTGCCGGCTGTTGCGGGCTTCCAGATACGGCACGCCTGCCCGGTGAACGAGCTGGCGGCAGACGAAACCGCCAGCCAGCACGGCAATCACGATGTGGCCGCTGCGCGGCGTGACATCGCGATCCACCACTACGACGTCGCGATCGGCGATGCCGGCATCGACCATGCTGCTCCCGTCGATCCGGAAGACGAAGCTGGCGGCGCGATTGAGCCGCAGCAGCTCCACCAGATTGATAGCGTCCTCCTCCCAGTCCTGGGCGGGTGACGGAAAGCCAGCTCCCGCTACGCCGATCGGCTTCAGCCGGAAACCCGGCGCCATCACGGCAAGCGGGACCGGCTGCGCGATCGGCAGCAACATGATCTGAATCCCTAACTCGTCGCTCCTCATAACGCTGAACGGAACAGAATGGGAACAGTGGATTGTGCGGTTCGTCGATTTACCCTGCCCCGGATTGAGCATGTGGCGGTGACGGCTCCCACGGCATAGGGTGGCCCAATGTGCAATCGAGCCCGGTATGCTGGCGAACCCGAAACCCTCTGGGGCTCTGCCGCGAAGCTGTTTAGCGAGCGCCCTCGCGACAATCGCTTCAACCCGGCCGAACTGCGGCCCAAGAGCCGAAACTACGTCGTCCGCGAGCAGGAAGGCGACCGAGACCGTTGAAAAACGGCTGCTTGGGAGCCGCGTGGGGACGGCTACTGTTATTGGTGGTCGGTAAGATGGCCTACGTATCAGGCCGGCACGGCCTGTCTCGCGAGCAGCTGGAGGTTGTAGGCCGCGGCGGCCATGGTGAACTCTTCCGCGGCTCCGGCGAGACCTCGCAACTTGAGCGTTCGTAGACCCAGGTTGCGTTTCAGGTGGCCGAACACGCGCTCGATCCGCTGTCTTCGACGCCGCGCCTGGACGTAGGCCTCGGTGCCGGCAAGGGCACGAACGGTATCACGGGCATCCTCGCTCACCAGGCGGGTGACACCGCGCTTCTTGCCGATGGTGCATTGGGGTTTCAGTTCGCAGGCGATGCAATCGGCGGGACGGCTTCGGTAGACGCGGACCTGACTGGCGCGATTAGTGCCGCAATAGCCAAGCAGCTTGTCTGCCGGGCAGCGATACGCGTCGGTCTCGCGGTCATAGCGAAAGGCATCGCGGGTGAAGAAGGCATCGCGCTGGCGACCGCGGTCGATGACCGGAATGTACGGCGTGATGTTGCGGTCGACCAGCCAGCCGAGCAGTGGGCCGCTGCCGTAGGCCTTGTCGGCCGAGAGGCTCGAAGGCGCGATGCCCAGCTTGGTCCCGATGCGTGACACCAGCGTCCGGGTCGCGGCCACTTCAGCTGCGAAGCGCGCGGGCGTTGCCTCAACGTCGAGGATACAGTCAGTGTCGAGGTCGAGCAGCGGGTTGATAGCATAGGCATAGCGTGCCGGCCCGTGCTTGCAGGTGAGCGCCGCCTGCGGGTCAGTTGGCGAGATGCTTGCCGGCTCGACGGAGGCCGGCTCGTCCGGACCTGGCGGCAGCGCGGCATCGAGCGCCGCGAGATACTCAGCAACGGGCCGCGAGACGCTCTCCCGAGCACGCAGTTCGTCAGCTGCCTCGGCACCCTTCAGCTTCTTCTCCCGGCTGGCATCGGCCATGACCGTGCTGCCGTCCACCGCCACGTCGCGCCCCGCCACCAGCCCGGCCCCGGCGCACTTGGCGACCACCTGTTCGAACAGGAGACGATGCAGGTCGCAGGCGCGGAAGCGACCGTGCCGGTTCTTTGAGAAAGTCGAGTGATCAGGCACCCGATCGGCCAGATCGAGCCGACAGAACCAGCGGTAAGCGAGGTTGAGGTGCACCTCCTCGCACAAGCGCCGTTCTGAGCGGATGCCGAACAGGTAGCCGACCAGCAGCATCCGCAGCATCAGTTCCGGATCGATCGAGGGTCGCCCGGTCGTGCTGTAGCTCGCCGCCAGTGCGTCGCGCACGAAGCCGAAATCAAAGAGGCCGTCGATACGTCGGAGCAGGTGGTCAGCGGGCACATGATCGTCGAGCCGGAACCCGTAGAACAGCGCGCCCTGCGCTACCTGCCGACCCATCATGTCCCTACTCCCGCTGCTTCGCAGGAGTGAATCACGCTGCCCGGGCGGTAGCAAGCATGCGTTTTTCAACGGTCTCGACCGCTTCTGGGACGTGATGACCTGGGACGTCCTTGGCGGACAGGCGCCATGGCCGATGACAAACGTCCGCCAGCTAAGTCTGCCACAGTGGCGCAGGCTGGCCGAGAAGCCGGAAAACCGATGCGTGATCCCGCTGACCGAGTTTGCGGAGTTCACGCCGGAGAAGCACGATTTGGGCGACGGCAAGCCGCCCCTCAAAGGCGAGATGTGGTTCAGCGTCATCGACCAGCCTGTCTTCGCCGTTGCGGGCTTCTGGCAGCGCACGGTCGAAGGTGACGGCTTCACCATGGTCACATGCGACCCCAACAGCCTTGTCGCACAGATCCATCCCAAGGCCATGATAACGATCCTCGAGCCCGAGGACGTCGATACGTGGCTACGCGGGTCCTACGATGACGTGGTGGCGCTGCAGCGCCCCTACGACCCGGCTAAGATGACCGTTCGGGGGCCGGTCTTCCCTACTCGCGGTCGCACCTGACGACTGTGTGACGAACACTTACGCGGCGATGAGACAGTCCCATTTACTCTTTTACGAACAAGCGCTGCGTGTCTTCGCTAAAAATGACCAGTTGCTCCGGCTCTGCGTCAACCAAGCATAGGTTTTGGCCATTGCCCCGATCAGCGCTCTGGGGAGAGCCGGGAAATCAGGTTTTCCTACTTAACGATCGATAGTACCGCTTCTGGCCCGATCCAGCAGGATCCTCGTACGTGAAACAAGCGGCGTAATTATCAATTGCATGCATCACGCCTCTTAGGGAGCCAGCGGTGAACGTATGTGTCTGTCCCGTTGCCCAATGAGTCACGTAATTTCCGACAATCGTGGCAATTGACGCGTTCATGCCAGTAACTTGGGCGGGATCCATTATAAGCTTGCCAGCGGCGGAATGGAGTTCGACCTGTGCCTCAATGGCGTCGAGCAAATTCTGCGGCATCTGACGATCAACGCGGTAGGCGATATCGCTCGGGACCGCGATACCAAGTTTCGATATGACCTCCTGGAGTTTGAATTCTAGATACTGCCGAATTCTTGGGGCTGCGTCGTCGGTGTTTCCGGCGTCAAGGTGAGCCAGTGTCGCCTCTTTGACCTTATTGACTGCGCCGGATTGAGGAAGCACCGCTGTACGCGCCGTCCCTTGAATGCATTGATGCCACCAGTCGCCGCTCTGAGCGTTCGTATTGAACAGCTTTTCCAAAACCGAGTCGTGGCTGAGCAAAATGACCTGTGGGCCATCGGCCACGCCCGGTCGAGCGAACGTATCTCGTATCACATTCATCAAATGTAGCTGATGACCAGAATCAAAGCTCGATGTCACGTCGTCCAGAACAAGGAACTTGGCGCCTCCTCCATATAAAGATGCAGCGGCGAGATAGACGGATATCGCAAATGCGTTCCTGTAGCTTTCGGATAAAAGCGCTTGTGCTGAAACATCTTGGAGCGTCCAAAACTCGGAGAGAGCAATAGCAAGCTCCTCGCTACCTTCACGTTTCTTGAGTGACGGCACCACATCTTCGTACATGATGGCTTTGAAGATCTCTCGGCATGATGGCTCGATGGCGGCCAACCGACGTGTTGCTGTCTTCGACTCGGCATCCGCGAAGCTCTTGCACGACTGGTCGAGAAACTTTCGGACACGTTCAATTCGCGCCAGTTCGGCCTCTTTCGCGGCAATATCTCCCCGCGCAGTTTTTAGCTCCTTCAATGCATTCTGCAGCCGCCGCGCCGCCTCCGCCTTTTCGACAACTGCTGTCAACAGCGGCGGCAACGCTTTCTCCAACGCAAGCTTCTGCTGGGCGACGCTGGCCATGTTCAATGTCGCTCGTTCGGTCAGCACCCCGACGTGCGCCGTTAACTTGGCAGCCAGTTCCGCTGACAGAATACCTTTCACGGCGCTCGCGTTTGCTGCTGCAAGTTCTGCGGGTTCACCCTTGACTAAGGCCAAGCCCTCAAGGGCTAGCAACTGGCCCCACCCTTTGTCTGCCCATTGCCGGGCAACCTCGGCAGAGGCTTGTTCGACTGCATCGAACGCAGCAATCTTTTCCTGCACGTGTGCAAGAACCGAATTGTCACCGACACGGTCGCACGTTGGGCAGACCGTCTTGTCCGACCACTCGTCGTCAAGCAGCACCGCCTCGCTCGAGGTAAAAAGACGATGAAACAAGTCGCCGCGTGTCTGCGCCATCGCGGCATCACGAGCTGTCGCGACGTCAATTAGCGCCTGCGCGTCCTCCGCGTTTGGAAGTACACGGGACGCATCCGCCCAAGCGGTCTCCGCACGCAGTGCCTGTGAAAGCTTCTCTCTATCGTCGCCCCCTTCTTTCGCTTTCGCGGCATCGATGCAGGCGCTGGGGTCGATTTCGTGAAACTGTTTCCCATCGCAATGTGGTTTGAGCAGGTCGATTCCGTGCAAGGCGCTATGAGCCTTCGCGAGCAATTTTGCTTCATGCTCAGTAGGATCCAGAACCTCACCGACAAGCGCGGCATACGCTTCTTTGACGATGCCTTCCTCACGTCGGGCTACACTGACGGAGCTATCTTTCGCGGCCTTTTTCGCCGTGACTGAAAAATGATTGTTAAACGAGCGTGTGTTCGAGATGCCTGCTAGGGTCTGCCTCAGCGTGGAATACTTTTTCAAGCCCAGAAGGCCCGCAAAGGACCGGCCACGTTCCAAAGGCTTCAGCTCAATAAACTCTTGGAACGTCTTGCCATCAAGTAGAACAAAGTCGCGGTTCAGTTCATTTAGGATAGCCGGGCCGTCAGCGGTCCCGGTCGCAGTTACACTGCGATTTCCTTGCGCATCGCGCGTGACCGTGACTGTAACAGCGTTTCCGCCCAAGGCAGGTCGTAATGTTAGACCAACGGTTCCTATTCCGCCGGAATGGAAACGGTTTAGGTAATAGCTGGATCCTTGTTCGGCTGCCGGCATTTCATCCAACTTTTGAAGGCGGCCTGTAATGGCATATACGATCGCATCGAAGATTGATGTTTTCCCCACCCCGTTTGGGGCGGATATGGAATTCACATGATCCGGCTTGAGTTTCAGGATCAGGGGCGCCCCCTGATTATTGATGCCCCGAAAACCTTCAATGGAAAGTTGTTCTAAGTACCAGCCGCTCATTCGGATGCCTTCAACGGGGCCGGATCTGTGGGGGGCTTTGGCTCGGTAGCGGCGAATAGTGCGTCGAGCAAAGCGCCTAGATCAACCGGCGACCCCAGTCCCATATTTGGCAACTCGGCGCATAGCACGGGCGATAGATCCAAATCGATCGTGGCCAGCGCATCACCGAACGCAGTAATGTTTTCGTCCGCCGATCCGACATCGTTGATTTGGAAACTCAAAATCGGTGCTGGCATCTGCTTCCCCCGGTGCAGAGCGTAGCTCACTTGGCGTGGCCGGTCACGCCAGAGATTTCGTACGATTGTTTACGGCTGCCGAGAATGATGTAGTCGGGTTCGACTCCGCGAGCGAACGCGGATCGGTCCCCCTCCTGCGCGGGTTGGCTGCTCGGACCCCCTCCCCGCTTCATGAGGGCTCGGCATCGATTTGCTCCCGCACACAGTTCCCGACCCTTCTTCTACAAGGGAGAGCGGAGCAACTCCCTACCCCGCGACCTATTTGAATCCGTTAAGCCCTATGCACCCCCACCTTTTACCGTCGGACAAATCTGAGGCTTCCACCGTGTCCGAAACCGATCGGTTTCGGACACGACAACCGGGGAATGATTTTGCGCCGACAGCCGTCGTCCGAAACCCCCGTCCGAAAGTCAGTGTAACAAAACCCCTGGTGCGGCGTCCGAAAGTAACTTTGATATTGCTCCTTTCGGACAAACCTCCTTAATGTCCGAAAGTCGCGACCGCGTTTGGAGTTTCGGACAGTGCTGATCGGTTATGCCCGTGTTTCTACCCACGACCAGGATCCCCGCCTCCAGATCGAGGCGCTCGAGGAAGCAGGCTGTACCAAGATCTTCACGGACGATGGTATCAGCGGAGCCGCTGTCATCAAGCCCAAGCTGATGGAAGCCCTCGCCTACGCTCGGTCTGGTGAGGATACGCTCGTAGTATGGAAACTGGATCGCCTCAGCCGCTCGACCTACGATCTCATCGCGACTGTCGAAGGAATGAAGGCTCGAGGTATCGGCCTCAGGTCGATTAAGGAATCCGTGATCGATACGACTAGCGCAGCCGGCAACCTCATATTTCAAATCTTCGGCGCATTTGCCGAGTTTGAACGCGGGACCAATCATGAGCGCACGATGGCCGGCATCGCCGCTGCGCAACGGGCAGGCACTAAATTCGGCCGCCCGCCTAGCATCAGCGATGCTCAATGGACAAAGGCGAAGGCCCTGCTCTGCTCTGAGCCGCCCTCCACAATCGCGGACGTCGCCACATTGCTCGGAGTCAGCCGCCAAGCGATCTATCGTCGCATTGAGCGCGATCGAGCGCCGCAACCCTCAAACTGATTACGTGTATTACAACGACTACCTGTACGCCCGATCCCTGCCGGGGCCTCGTCCAAGCGCCGCCCAAACTATCATTGGCACTACATCGATTACAGGTTCTATTAGCATTATTGATAGCACCGGTATTACCGGTGCTAGCTGAATTAGCGGGATTACCCGTGCCATAGGTATTACGCCGAACACGCCGATTGCCGCTATTATCGGTAATGCCCGCGTGGTATCAGCATTCGCTGTAATACCGCTACAGCCGCAAGATTAATTGTATTACCGTTAACACAACAAACAAAAAGGATCGCCATGCCGGTCATAACCCTGCTTTCGCCGAAGGGCGGTGTCGGCAAGACAACGGCAGCTTTGCTCCTCGCGCTTGAACTTGCCGATGGAGGAGCGTCTGTCGTCGTCGTCGATGCCGATCCGAACTTCCCGTTGGTCAAATGGGCAGGCCTGCCGGGCCGGCCAGAGAATATTGAGGTCGTCCAAGAGGTCGACGAAGATGCGATCATCGACACCATCGACGCCGCTCAAAAGCGAGCCCGGTTCGTGATCGTCGACTTGGAGGGCAGGGCCTCGGCAAGGGTTACGAACGCACTTTTGATGACCCATCTAGCCATTGTACCGATGCAAGGCTCCGTACTGGACAGCGACCAGGCTGCACGGGCGTTCCAGAGCATCAGGCGAGCATCTACAGCGGCGCGCCGTGAGATCGCATTTGCCGGTGTTTTCACTCGGACGCCGGCAAGCTCACGTATTCGATCGCGCGTATCGCAGCAGATAGCGGAAGGAGTCGAAGGGGCAGGCATCACCACGCTTCCCACGTCGATCGCGGAACGGACGGTGTATCGAAGCCTGTTTGCCCAAGGCGGGACATTCGCCACCCTTGAAGGTACACCTGCAGCGTCGATCGAAAGCGCTCGTGCGAACGCCGCCAGCTTCGCACACGACGTCCTCGAAACTTTGAGCGCGGCGAGGGCAGGGGCATGAGCGACAAAGCAGCAAAGCCTGGAGGGCGGCTCGCAGGCGTCACCAGTTTCGGTGGTGACGACGGCGATTATATCGCGCCTCCTCCACGCGAGGTTCGCGATAAGGCGAAGCAGGATGGGGAGCAGCTAGGCTTCATCTCCGATAAGCCGGCATTGCCGGAAGCGCCTGTCGCTCCCAAGAAACGGGCCCGGCAGCCGTCGCAGTATCCGGACCACTACAACCTACGGCTTCGCGAGGGCGATCGCGAGCGGTTGGATGACTATGCGTACCGACATCGAATGGCCAAGGGCGAAGTCTTTGGCCTCATGCTCGATCTTCTTGAAACGGAAGAGCGCCGGAAGGCCGGGGCGAACGAGTAAGATTCCGATCCGGACGCCGCTGCAGAAAGACGAGCGGCTGCCGGTAAGAGTTCGGCATATCGCAGGATATGCGGAAGGCCTCGAGCCTGTCCCGAGGGGGACCGGGGAGGGCAGGACGGGGACGATCGCCGGATGCAACCAGCGATCGCCCCCTAATCACGAACCATCACTGGAGGATGGAACATGACTGACGATACCGTACCTCGCGAGCGTAGTCGGGGGAATACCGGGTGGACAGAGGCGGAGCATCGATACCGATCGGCTGCGGAGGCTCTCCGATCTGCAACGGTCGATGCAGCGGGGGAGGGGGCCGACGTCGATGACGCCGTTGCTCGAGATCACCAGCTTGCGGGGAAACTCCTGCTCGAGACCCCGGCTACCCATCTTGGCCACGTCGCGATCAAGATCAGGGCAGCGGACAACATGCTCGGGTTAGCGACCAGCTACCCTGATCTTCCGGGGCTGCTCCTGAAAGACATTTTTGGAATGATGGGACTGCCGGAACCGGATGGGGCAGCGTTGCCGCCGCGTATCTAACTAACCTGGGCGCGGCTTGGGTTGATCCCAAGTAGCGCCCGTCATCCAGGTCAGTGGCTGTCGTTGCCCCTATCCCTAACCAGGGCTGCCAACTCGACGGGGTTCAGCAGCTCCCGTTTCAGGTCGTGTGCAATTCCCCAAAGAGCAGCCGAAGCGTTTTGATGCGCGCCGATCAGCCGACGAGGCTCGGCTGCGGCGTCGAATTGAAGATACTCCCACAGGTACAGCAACCGCCATCGCTCGACCGGGCCACGCAGACTGCGTAGTGCGTCCAGGACGCCCGGGCCAATCTGTGGTCCGAGTTGGATACGCTCCGCTGCGATTTCGAGTTCACGTAGGGCCTGCAACGGTGACACGTGCGCAGATGTAGTCCGATGATGACCGCTTGCTAAGTAGCCGAAGCGGGGTCGGGATCGCCGTCAGCTTGTGGTGAGCGTGGCAAGATGCTGTGCGACGACCTGGCCGCCATGCAGACTGATTGCCGAGGCGATTGAGCGTGCGTCCGTCTTGTCCATGGTTGCGATTTTGACCCGATCGAGGGCGGCTAGGAGGATCGGTCGGCCTGCATCTTTCGCGGCGAGCTCTGCTGCTTTAGCCTGTTCGTCGAGCGCGGCGAGTTCTGCTCGAAGGGCTTCTCGCCGGGCATCGATCGACGACAGGTCGGTCGGCTTAGGCGTGGCTCGGGGCATAGGGCAACTCCGGATAAAGGGGGGAACCGGACGCGCACAATGTCGGATGTCGTCCAAGATTGCTAGGTTGATTGCTGACCCTAGGATCGCTCAAATCCGAACAAACAACGCGCGCCGAAGGTGCTCGACTGAACGAGGGTCCAACTGAGGATCGAGGCGCGGCGTTCAGATCGGCCGGAAACCCAACCACTCACGCCTCACTCCGCGTCGATTGAGCTATGTTCTGTTGTGGAGGGAGCGGTTTAGCTGTATAAGAGCAGTATGTTAGGGGATGGCAGGATATGTCATACGGCACCGATGTATTACATCGGTTTGTATGGCGCCGCTGCACGGGGCTTTGAATGGCAGTCAGTCTTCGCCTGAAGGATGAGCTGGTCGCGGAGATCGATCGCATCGCTACGGCGAACGGTCAGACGCGCAGTAGCTGGATTGCGGCGACCCTAGCCCGCGCCGTGGTGGCACCTGCCAACGACGATCTGCCTAACGGACCGCTTCAGGGCAGGGGGCATCCCGACGATCTAATCCGCGTGACGATCCGGCTTCACCGCAGTGAGATCGAGGCGATCGAGAAGGTCGGTGCGCCGCTTCGGCTTTCCCGTAATGAGTGGATCAAGCGCACGATCCGCTGGCAGCTATGGGACAAGGCGGCGATCCTCCGGCTCGCCCCGGCAACGGCTACCGAGCTTGGGAAGGCCCGAAAGCTGGTTACGAACATGAGCGCCAACATCAACCAGGCCGTCCACGCCATGAATGCGGCCAACATGCCGGGCAGCTCGCTCGACATCGCGCGGATCGCTGGTTCGTTCATGGAATCGTGCGCTGACTTGAAGGCCAAGCTGTTCGAGGCGCGGCGCTCATTTTCGTCCTCTGTCGGCGCGGAGGTCGGCTATTGGACGTCGAGCCATGAGGGTCGCGAAGCATGAGCTTCCGGTTCTCCTCCGGTACGATGGATTCCATGGCCGGGGTCTTTGCGCCCCCCAAGAAGTATCGGCTGGGGTCGGGTGGCGGATCGCCGAAAGCGCCCAATGCCGGGGGAACGATGCTCGGCATCGCGGTCGCCTCGATGTTCCCCAAGCCGTCTTCGTCGGCAGCAGCGTCTCGGCCAAGCGTCCAAGCTAAGCACGCCTTTGGGGGTGGCAATCAGGCTCGGATGAGCGGTCGCGCCGTGATGACGATGGACCGAACCTCGCGCCGCGTACCCGAGGTGATGGTCCGCATCACCGGGCGCCAACATGGGGGTGGCCACGTCCTCGCTAACTTCGCTTACATCAGTCGTTTGGGTCACGGACCGGAGAAGGAACTTGGTCTCGAAACGAGTGATGGCGACGTTCTTCGGGACGGTCGCCACATGCAGGTCCTCGCACAAGACTGGCACGAATGGGAGATGGATGGGGACGCTCGGCGCAAGGGAGCGACCTCAATATCGATGATCCTGTCGATGCCCACGGGGACCGATCCGGAGAAGCTGAAGGCAGCGGCCGTCGACTTCGCGAGGGAAGAGTTTGCCAACCGATCATGGGTCGCCGGCCTCCATGTCGATCGCGATCATCCACACGTTCACATCACGATCGCGCGTCGGGATCTCGACGGTCGCCGCTTCCATCCAGACCGCGACGACCTGTTCCGCTGGCGGCAGCGCTTCGCCGAGAAGCTACGCGATCGCGGTATCGAGGCGAACGCCACCCCGACGCGAGCGCGGGGCTTAGACCCTACGCATGAGCATATTGCCGTACAGAAGATGCGGGACAAAGGGCAGGTCCCGCGCATCGATGTAAGCCGCGCCGATCGCGCGCAGTGGCTGCTCGATCAAGGTATTGCCGACCCCGTTAAGTCCGTTCTGGCAACTCGGCAGGCGACGGTTCGCGCGACCTATATGCGGTCGATCACCGAGCTTTCCACCTCACCGTCCTTTGCCGACCAAGTGGTTGCTCAGAGCCTCGAAAAGTTCGTCGCATCGTTGCCCGAGGCCGAGGCAAACTCGGCCAGGGCGATGCGGGAGGCGGACGAAAGACGCCGCGCCCGGGAGGCGGATGCGCTGAAGATCGATCGTGGTGTTGATGCTCCTGCGCCGGCTGAACCCCTTAGCACGCTCGCCCGGTTGAAGGCGCTGCGGGACAAGACTGCGCAACGCGATGCGACGCCTGCCTTGGTGACCAGTCCTGATAAACCAGCCCCGCCAGAGCGCCCGCTTGAGGTCGCAGATCGCCTCCAGGCCCTTATTGAGAGAGCGAACAAGCTGACCGAGCGGAAGGACGATGGCGAGTCTCCCGACGCGGCAAATGAGCGTCTGAGCGCGCTTATCGAGAAGACGAGTCAGCCTGTCGCGCCGATCGAGACCGACCGGGCGGATGAGATCGTCCGCCAGGTTCAGGAGCGTGATCGGGCCCAGCAGGAACGCGATCGGGCGCGCGATAGGGATGGACCGAGCCGATGAGTAGCGAAGGAAGCACAGTAGCTCTTGCGGCGTTGCTCGACGGGATTTCCCTGCTCCAAGGACAAATCGCGGAACTGACGCAAAGCAGCTCTCGTATCGAGGATTCGCACCGAGCGATCCTCGAGCGGCTCGATACGATCGACGCCGGGCAAGCTGCGGTGACAGACATTCTGCCGGTCTTGGAGGCTATCCTCGGCCGAGTGATCGACAATCAGGAACGCACCGATGCCGGTTATGAGAGCGTCGTGAAGGTCTTGGGCGCACTGTCCGACAGTCAGCAACAGGCCCGGGAAGAGATTGCGACCGTCGTGCCGGTGTTGGAGGCGATCGCGGAGGACGCGAAGGCAGGCCGCTCGGTCGCGGTCGAAGGTTTCAATCAGCTCGTGCCGATGGTCGATGCCATCGGGACAAACGTCAGTGCTGATGGCGCGGCGATCAAAGACGCGCTTCGGCCGATCGCGCCCAGCGTCGAAAAGCTTTTCGAGCTGACGGTCGCCAATGGAGAGGGCGGTCGCGGCGAGGTGCCCCAGCTTGCGCCTGCAGTCGCACAGATCCTCGCCAACCAGGACGAAGATCGCGAGCTAACCCGAGCCGGATTCGAGAAGGTCAGCACCATAGCAGCCTTCGGATATGCCGCTGCGAGCGGGCATGGCGGCCCGCTGCCTGTCGACGTTGAGGATGACCCGCTGCTGGAACGCTTCATCATCGCCCAGCCGGCGAACCTTGCTTCCGAAGAACGCGCCCTGACGGATTGGCAAGCCACGGTGCCGGCCGAGGGCACGGCCGAACTGACGGCGATCTTGAAGGAGCAATATACGCCCTCGGCGACTGACACGCCCGAGACGCGCGTGCTGCGCTACCGCATGGCGGCAATCACCCGCGCCGCGATCGAGGGCAGGGGAGCGGCCGCGCCGAAGCCCCCGACGACGACAAGGCCGGTCGACCGATCGGCCGCGGCGTGCATGATGCGATCGCAAGAACTCGCTAAGATATGGCGGGCCGGCGAAAGCACTGCGCTCTACGCCGACCCTGAGCTGGCGGGCGCGGTCGATCTGTTCGTCCTTGCAACGCGCCAGGCTGGAACTCTCCCCGAGGGTCAGACCACACCCGAACTAGCCGCGCTTCATGGGGAGCTGGCCACCCTGATCGAAACAGGGAACCGACCAACCCTCGCCGACGCTCGCTTTCCTCGTGTCGCTCGGCCCACTATTGCCCTCGAGGCCGAGAGAGATCGTTGAACCGGGCACCGGCGCAAACTGGCCGGCAGCTTCCGACCAACTCAAGCCGTTCGTGAAGCGAGTTGCGAATGGCAGCTTCGGACGGAACCCGTCATTCGACGAGGCCAAAACGATCGGCGGTCGCCTATCCTTGCAACCGAGTGCGTCCGGTAATCGGTCTTGAACACCATCGTTCCTGAGGTCACTCGGCACCAGCATCAAGCCGACTGGCGAGGAGCCATTGCCACCGGGCAGCTATCGGACACCTCTGTGCGGGTAGGGATCGACCTGACGACGGACTTGTCGAATATCGCGACCACGACACCCCCTCGCGGTGTTTGACCTCGCCCCGACGCGACGGGATAATCGGAGCGGCTACTGTGCAATACCTGCCAATGGCCTGCTGGCTGTTAGCTGTCGACCGCCGAAACCGACTACGGGATCAATCCTCGCGACGTTCGGTCTTGTCCCCTGGCTCCGGCGCTTCTGGAGACGATCGGTCGTCTTTACGCTTCTCCGAGGCGACCATTTCGCCAACTTCGACCATCTCCGCGGTTTCCTGCGTGGTCGGCTCATCCTTGTCGGTCTCGGCCATATGCGTCTCCTCTGAAGCATCAACGCCAAAGGCTCGCTATTCGATGCGAGGAGACGCGCAGGCGTCGGATCAGTCGTCGTCGCGGTCCTGCTTTTCGCGGGAAACGACCTTGAAGTTGCGGTTCAGCTTGATGTCATAGCGGCCGCTACGGCAGCGTGCGTCGTCGACCTCGAAGCCACCATCGTCGCGCTCGATCGAGCGTGGCGCAGTGCAGCCGATCCGCTTCAAGGCGGCAAGCGTCGAGGCACGCTGGCGCGGGGTCACCCGATCGTCGTCAGCGAGGGCGGGGGAAGCGATGGCGACTGCCAGCGCGCCGGCAGCGAGATATTTGAGCATGAAAAAGATGTCCCGATTAAGGTCGATGGAAACTCTAAGTCGAATGCGGCCCGCGCGCCGATCGTTCCGGAATCATCCCCATCTTCGGGTGATAACAAGAGCAATCGCCAGAACGACGACCGAAAGAACAAGACTTGCCAACACATAGCCGATCGCGGCGCCGATCTCGCCGCGCTCCCATAATGTCACGGCATCGAGCGAGAAGGTCGACCAGGTCGTGAAACCCCCGATGAGTCCAGTCGTCACGAACAGGCGCAACTCCGCATTTTCGATGCTCTTGGCGGCAAACAGGCCGATCATCATGCCCATCAGCGCCGAGCCGACCACGTTGATGGCCAAGGTCCCCCAAGGGAATGTTGGCCCCATCAGACGGAGTGCCACGATGCCGACGCCGTGGCGCAGCATGCCGCCGACGCCGGAGCCGAGGAACACGACCAAAAAGCCAAGCCAGATCGGCATCGTTCACCCCGTCACTATCATCTGGACTGCCGTCACCGCGAGCAGAGCGGCGACCAACATTTGGAAACGGTGCGCGGGAAGGCGCTCGATGACACGCTTGCCGACCCACGTTCCAGCGATCATCGCCGCGCTCATACCTGCGGCCAGCGGCCAGAAGTCGGCGTCGAGCGAGATGGCGCTTTCGTAGACGATCCATTTGACCATGTGCATGGCCACTGCGGTCGTTGCCTCACTCGCGACATAAGCGAGCGGCGGAAGATTGAGCGACAGGAAAACCGCCGCCCCCAGGAGCCCGGCGCTTCCGACGAGTCCGGACAAAAGACCAACGACTGCGCCCCCGATCAACAGGAGGCGCGGCGATGGCGTGAAGGTCAACCCGCGGAGCTTCAAGACGACGAAGATCAGGATCGCTACCCCCAAGCCCCGCACCATCAGCCCTTTGGGTAGCGCCGTGAACCACCACGCGCCGAGTGCTGCTGCGGGCAAGGCCGGCGCCAGGAACAGGAGGACGGGTCGCCAGCGGATCGCGCGCCATCCGAAGGCAACCCGTGAAAGATTGCCGACGAGTTGCGCGATGGTCAGCAGCGGGACGGCCGAGGTCACACCCACGACGTGGGTGAGCAGCGGTAACAGCAGCAACGCGCCCCCGAAACCGGCAGAACCCGAGACGACCGCTGCGACGAAAGAACCCGCCAAGAGTGCAAGGTAGGCGATCATCGGCTCATCGCGCCGATACCAGCAAGCCTGCGACTGCGAGGCCGAAGACGATCCGATACCAGCCGAACGGCTCGAAACCGTGGCGGCCGACATAGCGGACCAACCATTTCACGACAGCCATCGCGACGAGAAACGATACGAGCAAGCCGACGCCGATCGCCATCGCATCGTCGCTCGAGATCACCTCGCGATTCTTGTAGAGATCGAGCGTGGCGGCACCGAACATCGTCGGGATGGCTAGAAAGAAGGAGAACTCGGTCGCGGTTTTTCGGTCGATGCCCAGCGCGACCCCGCCCATGATCGTCGCGCCCGATCGCGACACGCCTGGAACAAGCGAGAGGAGCTGACATAGGCCAATCTGGAACGCACGCGCGGACGACAGATGCTCCACGTCGGCCGTCTCGACCGACCGGCGTTTCGTCCATCGTTCAATGGCGATGATCGCGATCCCGCCGAGGACGAGGCTGACCACGACCACATAGGGCGAGAACAGCACGCGCTTGATGAAGTCATGCGCCAACCCGCCGACCACGACCGAGGGGAGGAAGGCGACCAGCACGTTTCTCGAGAAGCGGCGGGCATCGGCATCGGACGACAGGCCGGAGACGACCGACCAGAGCCGCGCGCGGTACAACCAGCAGATCGCAAGGATCGCACCGACCTGAATGACGACATCGATGATCCCGGCTTGCCGCCCTTCGTAGCCGATCAGCCGTTCGGTCAAAATGAGATGGCCGGTAGAGGAAACCGGGATGAACTCGGTCAATCCCTCGACGATGCCGAGGACGATCGGAGCGATCAGCGAGGGTATATCCGTCACGCCCGGGGCTTCAGTCGCGACACGAAGGGATTGGTGAAGCGCGCTTTGGCGCCGAGCTCGGCTTCGATCTCGATCAACCGGTTGTATTTCGCCAACCGCTCACCCCGGCAGGGTGCGCCGGATTTGATTTGCCCGGCGCCGACCGCAACCGCGAGATCGGCGATAAAGGCGTCCGTGGTCTCACCCGATCGGTGCGACACCATCGTTCTCCATCCCGCAGCGTGGCAGATGCTGACCGCCTCGATCGTCTCCGTGACGGTGCCGATCTGATTGGGTTTGATGAGGGCTGCGTTCGCAGCCTTTCGAGCGATGCCTTCCCGGATGATCCGGGGATTGGTAACCAGGAGATCGTCGCCGACGATCTGGATCCGGCTACCCTGGCTTGCGGTCTGGTCGATGAACCCTTGCCAGTCTTCCTCACCGAACCCGTCCTCGATCGATACGATCGGATATGCGTCGATCCAGCGCCCATAGAGCAAGAGCAAATCTGCGCGGTCGAGCAGGCCCGTGCCCGACCGCGCCAGATCGTATCGCTCCCCATCCGAGAAAGAAGATGCCGCTGGATCGAGCGCGATGGCGATGTCCGTGCCCGGTCGATAACCCGCAGCTTCGATCGCATCGACGATCAACTCGCAGGCGGCCTCGTTGCTTTTGAGGTTAGGGGCAAATCCGCCTTCGTCGCCGACTGCCGTCTTGAGGCCGCGACCATGGAGGAGGTCGCGCAATGCGGCATAGGTTTCCGCACCATAGCGCATCGCTTCGGCGAAGCTGGAGGCTCCCACCGGAACGATCATGAATTCCTGAAAGTCGAGGCTGCTATCGGCATGCTTGCCACCATTCAGGACGTTCATGCACGGCATCGGAAGGAGGTGATCGGTCGTACCGGCCAGCGTCTCGTAAAGCGGCCGCCCGAGCACCGATGATGCGGCGCGCGCAACCGCCATCGAAACACCCAGAATCGCATTGCCGCCAAGCCGCGCCTTGTTCGGCGTGGCATCGCGTTCGATCATCACCCGGTCGATGTCCGGCTGCGCGCAGACATCCATTCCGATGATCGCGCTGCCGATCTCGCCTTCGACGTTCTGCAGGGCTTGCCGAACACCCTTTCCGGCGAAACGATCGGGGTTGTTGTCGCGGAGCTCGACCGCCTCATGTGCGCCTGTCGACGCACCCGACGGCACCGATGCCGATGCTGTGATGCCGTTGTCCAAGGTCACGGTGACGGACAAAGTCGGATAGCCTCGGGAGTCGAGGATCTCGAGGGCACGGAGGCCGGTGATGTGGCTGCTGGCCGGCATGGTCGGAGTCCTTGTCACTGAAGGATGGCGCGATCGATGATCGCGGTCGTGGAACTAAAATCGTAGAGGATCGCGCCTCCGGTCGGGATATCGAGGGTCTCGACCCGGGCGGCGTCTAGGCCGTCGAGCGCCATGACCAGCGCCCGCAACGCGTTGCCGTGGGAGACGACGAGTGTCGTGCCGCCACTCATCACGGCAGGCAGCATCGTTCGAACGTAATAGGCGAGCACGCGCGCGGCGGTGTCGCGCAGGCTCTCGCCGTGTGGCGGTGCAGCCGCATAGGAGCGTCGCCATTGAAGGACTTGGTCTTCACCGTAGCGATCCGACGCCTCGGTCTTGTTGAGACCGGTGAGCGCACCGTAATCGCGCTCGTTGAGCGACCGGTCTGCCGTGATAGGGACATCTGGTGCGCCCATCACGGCAGTGACGATAGCCGTCGTGTCCGCGCAACGCCGAAGGGTAGAGCGGAAAATCCGTGCCGGCCGAATGCCCTGCGCGATCAGGCGGTGTGCGATCGCCTCGGCCTGACGGTGCCCCAGAGGCGTTAGAGCCGGATCCGCAGAACCGGTAAATCGGTTGGCTGCGTTGGCTTCGCTTTCGCCGTGCCGGACGAGGACCAGACGCGCGTGCGGGAGCATCGTCACCCCTCAGTGCGCCATCAGCAGAGGTATATCGGCAGCGGCGAGGATGTGGCGCGTTGTGCCGCCCATGAACCACTCGATGATCTGGTTGTGCCGATAGGCGCCGGTTACGAGAAGCTCCGCGCCGATCGCCTTCGCCTCGGCGACGAGCTGGGCACCCAGATTGTCGCTAGAGCGCGGGACCACATGCAATTCGTGACCAACACAGATTTCGTCGAGCAAGGCTTCCAAGCCCAGCGCCGGATCGGTTTCTTCGCCGATGCGGATTGCCGTGACACGCCTGGCGACACGAAGCCACGGGGCGGCCTCCTCAATGGCGTGGCGCGCTGTGTCACTGTCGCTGAGCCCGACGGCCATGTGCTCGAAGCCGGTTTGCGCGCCGGCTCTCCACCCAGCCGGGACGATGAGGACGGGCTTGTCGGTCGAAAAAATTGCGGCGTGCAGGGCGTCGCCGCCGTCCATCGTCTGCTCGCGCGCGATGACGATCAGCGCATCGACATTTGCGGCCTCCTGTTTGACCGTCGCTTCTTCGGTGCCGACGATCGAGCGCCAGGCGACCTCGGGTGTGTCGTCGCTGGCACCTGCGGTCCAGGCAACGAAGGCGGCCCGCGCCGCATCCGCACGCTCTTGGGCTGTCCCCTCGTCGCGCACGCGTAGGCGTTGAAAGTCGATCTCCTCGCTCGCAACCGCGATCTGCTCGGGATCGACGACGACATTGAGCGCCTCGATCGATGGCTCGCCAAGAGATCTGGCGGCGAGAACCGCCGCATCGAGGCAGGCGGCAGCGCTGTCGGCACCGACAATCACGGCAAGCAGTTTCATGGCATCGTCTCCCGGGCGGGGGTGAAGGCGTGTGTGAAGTTTCCGGATTGCTGGGCACCGGATCGTTTGAACCCTTGCGACGGCGCAGGGTGGCTCTTCCCCGCCCATCCCATCCAGGCACCCTGTTTTGGGTATTCGAGGTATCGCGTCACGGTGCGCATCATGACTGGTTCCACGACCGAACGACCGGCTCGTCGCTATCATGCTCGTACCCGAGGACGCTGATGCTGGCCGTATCGAGCAGGAAATAGGCAGCGGCCCCGACAGGTAAGCCGAGCCAACGCGCTGCCAGCACACGGAGAATATGAGCACTCGAGAAGATCAGGACATCGGCGTTGCGCCCACGCAGCGATGCGATAACGCGATCGGCTCGGGCGGCGACCGCCTCCGGGGTCTCTCCTTGCGGGCAGCCATCGCGGAACAGCTTCCAGTCCGGACGATCGGCGAGGATCTCCTTCGTGGTTCGTCCCTCGTAGGCGCCGTAATCCCATTCCACGAGATCGTCGGCGGGCACCAGGCGGTTTGCGAAACCGGCCAATTCCCCGGTGCGGCGCGCCCGTATCGAAGGGCTCGACCAGACGGCAGCAAAGTCCAGATCGGGCAGACGTTCGGCTATTCGTTGCGCCGCGGCTTCGCCTGCCTCGGTCAGCGGGATGTCACTTCGTCCGGTATGCTGCCGCAAAACGCTCCACGCGGTTTCACCGTGACGGACGAGCCAAATCTGTGGGAGCCGGTTCATCGCCGCATCGCCTTTTCACCCGATGGGAAGGAAGCTGTTCCGATACCTAGCGTCCGATCGGGGAAGCCGCCGGCATCGAGATAGCGGATGCCGCCCAGCTGCTGATATTGCAGGACGGTCACGAGGCCGTTGGCAGCAGGCTGCGAGCGCTCTTCGCGACCCTCGTAGCGCGGGACCGTTCCTCCCGGCATCGCCTCACGCAGTACCCGGCCGGTGAGATGGCCGCGCGGGGTGGGGGTGAGGTTGAGCAACGCCATCATGGTGCGGCCCACGTCGACATTGCTGACCGGTGCCGGATCGACAAAGCCGCGCTTGAAATCCGGCCCGGTCGCTGCGGTAAAGTTCAACGTGTCACCGCGGCCGAAGCTGCCGTGCATGCCCTGACCCTGCTGGAGGGTCGTATCGGAGACCTCGATCTGGCAGTTCGTCGCAATCGCGCAACCGATGCTGGCGGATCGGAAGTTGACGACGATCGACGGCACCGGCGGCAGTGCCGCGCCCTTCAGATTGATCGCGGAAAGCGGCAGTGTTCCGGCGATCGCTCCCAAGCGGTCATCGACGAAGATGCCGCTGACATAGTCCTGATCCAGCAGTGCGGAAACGACCCGCGCCGCGAGGGCAGGATCGCGAGTCGGTAGATAGAGGAGGTCAGACCCGCCATTTGCCGCCACCACTATGTCAGGTCTCGTCGCATCGGCGCCGAGCAGCGCGTTGCCGCGACTCGGATGCTTGCCGTCCGCCACCCGCGTGTTGCCCGCTTCCGGATCGAAGACGGGCATGTTCAAGGCGGACGCTAGGTCGAGCGCGAGGAAGCCGGGCGGCAGGAAACCTTCGGGAACATCTGCATACTGCCCGCGTGCTGCGGAGCTGGTGCGGCTTTGTTTGGAGATCGTCGAGAAGCCGTGATCCGACGTGACGATGATATCGGTCGTCTCCGCAAGGCCCAGACGATCGAGTGCCGCGCGCAGCTTCGCCAGATCGTCGTCGACGTTGCGGATCGCCGCGAAGGTCGTGGGACCGTTGATGCCCGGCGTCAGCCGATTGAGGCTGTCGCCCTGATTGTGCTGCGTGCCATCGGGATCGCGCGACCAGAACACCATGGCGAACGGCCGGTGCTGCTTTCGGAAGGCCGGCAAAGCAACTTGGGTCGCGACGTCGATGAAATAGTCCTGCTGCGCGCGATTGGCACTCGTCGTTCCGGGGGTTCGGGCATCCCCGGACCGTCCGTTACTGCCGCGGTCGGGTGCTTGCAGCGCGAGCCCTGCCTGCGTGAGGCGAGCGGCGACGTCAGCAGACAGCGGAATCCCGCCAGGACGCCCGGTTGAATCGTCGATGATGAGTGTGGTGGCTCCGTCGCGTGCACGATGATCCTGGATCAATGCGGGACCGAGCTTGCCGATCGCGGCCGTGCCGTACCCTGCATGCCGCGCCGCTTCGAGAACGGTGGTCTCGTTGAGGTAATTGCCGCCGAAATGCTCATCGACCTCGCCCAGAACAGCGTCGTTCTCGAGGAAGGGCGTCACGCTGCCGGCGGCTGCCGCAATCGGCGCACGGGTCCATATCGTGTTGCTGAAGTCTCCGGTGTCGCCGAGCTGGTGACCGGTTGCGAGCGCCGACGCATTGGCGGTGGTGAACGTCGGGAAGACCGAGTGGCTGTTGGGAAAATAGGTGCCGGTGTCCCGCAATTGCGCGAGCGTCGGTGCGCTTTGGGGGGTGACGATCTTGCCTCGCAGGCCATCGATCACGACAAGAATGACATTGTGGGGCGCCGGGTGGCGCTTCGGCGTGCGCGCCTGAACCGCAGGCGAGGCGGTGAGAACCAGCATCGCAGAGAGTGTCGCAAGGAGGCGCATTGATGGGCTCCGGGTTCGAGGTTCAGGCAAGGGCGACGAGCACGGCTCCGGCGCCGATCAAGACGATCCCAAGCCAGCCGCGGGTGGAAAGATGCTCCCCGAGAAACGCCACGCCGAGCACCGCGACGAGGACGACGCTCAGCTTGTCGATCGGTGCGACGCGGGCGGCATCGCCGATCTTCAAGGCGCGGAAATAGCAAAGCCAGGAGGCACCCGTCGCAAGACCCGACAGGGCAAGGAACAGCCAGCTTCGCGGACTGATCGCATCGAGCGGCTGGAACTTGCCCGTGACCGCGAGAAGGACGGTGAGCACGGCAACGATCACCAGCGTCCGAAAGAGCGTGGCCAGATCGGAGTCGATCCCTTCGACGCCGATCTTGGCGAAAATCGCCGTCATCGCGGCGAAGCCGGCAGAGCCCAATGCCCAGAAAAGCCAGGACGCTGAAGCGGCGCCTTCCATCCTCGTGCTCACTCCGGCTCTGCCGCGAGGATCGCGGGCGCTGCATCTTCGTGACGGATACCGCTAGGGCCGATGCTCCAGTGTTCGAGATGCTTGTAGACAATGACCTTGCCGCCAAGGATCTCGCCATGTGCTTCGCAGAAGCGTTCCAGTTCGTGGCGCTGACCGATCAACTCGACGCACATGGTCAGGTGCGGATCAGCAATTTCGGAACCGTTCTCGCGCACCGGACCGTGGTTGCTGTAGCCGTAGTGCGTGTTGTGAGCGACCGCGTTCATGATGCCGTCGCGCTTCGCTTGCGCAACCAACTCGCGGTAGAGCGGCTTGCGCGACCAGAAACTGCGCGATCCGGTCGCGATCTTGTCGGATGGCTTCAGATAAATGCGGATCATGCCGATCTCGCTCGGCGTGACCTTATGCTGTTGAGGCATCAGTCGTGCTCCTTGGTGATGACAGGGGTCGGGGATGGACGGGGGCCGCGCCGTGACGCGCGAGCGTCGCGCAGGGTCGCAGCCCCGGTATGGGCGCGAGACACGCGCTTCGGCACCGCGATCCGCTGCGACAGGTAGATGCCGTTATGGCCCGAGCAGATGTAGGCGATGAAACAGGCAACCGCGATCGGGACGGCGTGGGCCGCTCCGAACAGTTCGATCCCCATGATCGTGCAGGCGAGCGGCGTATTGGCCGCGCCAGCGAACACCGCAACGAAGCCCAGTCCCGCAAATAGGTCGAGCGGCGCACCGAGCAGCCAACCGAGCGCATTACCGAGCGCTGCGCCGATGAAAAATAGTGGCGTCACCTCGCCGCCCTTGAAGCCCGCGCTGAGCGTCACGACCGTGAACAGCATCTTCAGCGCCCAGCTCCACCGATCGGCGGGGCCGGTGAAAAAGCCGGCGATCGTGGGATCACCGGGAATGGCCGACCACACGCCCAGGCCGAGATACGCGCGTGTACCGACGATCCAGACCAGCGCGATGACCAGAACGCCACCCAGCGCTGCGCGCGCGGGGCCGTAGGGAATACGGCGCTTCAGTAATCCGCCGAAGGCGTGATTGGCTTCCGCGAACATCAGCCCGGCGAGACCGAACGCAACGCCGGCGATCGCCGCCTTTAAGAGCAACAGCGGCTCGACGAACAAGGCACCGCTCGCGGACGCCACATAGGTGATGTGGTAAGGCGTATGGTGGATGCCCCAGGCATGACACGCCCAATCGCCGACGAGCGCGGCTAACAGACATGGGATAATACCGCCGTATTCGACACGCCCAAGGGCCAACACCTCGAGAGCGAACACCGCCCCCGCGAGCGGCGTCCCGAAGACCGCCCCGAAGCCAGCCGCGACACCCGCCATAAGCAACACCCGGATGCTGGCAGGATCGAGCCGGAAGAGGCTAGCGACCGCGCTGGCGAGACTGCCGCCAAGCTGTACCGCGGTGCCCTCACGTCCCGCGGAACCACCAAAGAGGTGGGTGGCGATCGTTCCGACGAAGACGAGCGGGGCCATGCGCAGCGGGACGCCGCCTCCAGGCTCGTGTATCTGTTCGACGATGAGGTTGTTGCCCGCTTCGACCGAACGGCCGGTATGGTGATAGAGCCATGCGATTGCTGCTCCGCCCACGGGTAGGAGGTACAGCAGCCAGGGATAGTCGAACCGTGCCTGCGTCGCGGCGTCGAGGCTCCATAGAAAGGCAGCGCAGAGCGTTCCAACCAGCGCCGCCATCGGCACGAGGATCAGCGTCCAGCGCAGCACCGACATGGCATGGTCATGGCGATCGCGGAAAAACGCGGCCACATTGAATTCGTCGTAGAGATTGCGAAACGTCGCGCGCACGATTCCTCCTTGCTGCCTTGCGGCGCCGGGTAGGAATCATCGGCCCTTGCGAGGGCGGTTCGGCCAACGTGACCAGGCGGAAATCCATCGCCTTAAGCTGCTCTATGTCGCCGCGGTGCAGCAACGTCAACCAAAGATGTCGCGCATCAATTTGCTACGCCATGCACGGTCGAAGTGACGCGACCTGGAGATATTTCTAAGTCGCGTACACCCCCGCCACTACTGTTCGACCGCCTTCAGGCCCGATCCCACCCGCACCAGGTTGGTCAAAAACTCAGCGAAAACGCGACCCTCGTCCATGTCCTCGAAGCCTTCCTTGTCTGGATCTTCGATACGGTCCAGCCAGTCCCGAACCCTCATGCGATAGATATGGGCATTTTCTCGCTCCACCAGCGCACTGGCGATCGCTGCCGCCTGCATTGAGTAGCCGTAACCAGGCAGTCCCGAAGGGCACCGAGCGGTTTCCATAGTCATTTCCTTTCTCGAATTGAGCCGAAGGCGATGCGCGCATCGACTTCTGGCCCTCGCCGAGAGCGGGGGTGAATGGGCAAAACCGGGGCCGATCGAGGGGGAGGGGGATCACCCGATCTGCACCAGAGCGCAGCGCCGGGAAGATTGGGGATACCCCCTCGGTCGCCAAGCGGAGCGCTCGCGCGGAGACGGTCTAGCCCTTGCCCAGAGGGGGGCTGCGCCCCCTTCCTTCCGCGCCGACGCATCGGCGCCCACAGAAACGTCGGCAGACAGCCGCCAGCTCGACGTCGAGCGCCTGGTCGTAGCAAAGTGAAGGCCAGACAGAAGCGACCGCGCCCAGCGCGGCCGCCAGCTTGCTACGCGGCTTTGGACTGCTTCACGACGAGGAGGCGATTAAACAGGATGCTGGTGCGCTGCTGAACAGGCGCAGCTCTCGCCGCATCAACCGCACTTTGATTATACGGAGCCGCTGACCGGCGCGGAGTGATGCTCGCGGTTTCGTTTTCGGACTCAGAAGCCGGCGTAGGCGCGGAGGCATCTGTATTCGCTTCCCCGCCGGCTGCAGACGCCTCGATCACGCGGAGACTGTTGGCGGCGATCGCCGGATCGACGCGGATCGGAGGCATTTCCGGCGCCGGGATCTTGGTCCGCTCGGCGAGCTTCTTCTCGGCATAGTAACGGACCTTCTTGCCATAGGTCGCGTACATGCCACGCCGGAAGACGATGAGGTCATTCTCCGGCAGCAGCTCGACCTCCTGCGGCAGCATCAGCGGCCGGCGCTGATCGGAATCGGATGTGGAGCCGCCACCACCACCCCACGTCCCCATCGAGCGCGAGCGCGCGCGGAACGTGTAGCTCCCGAGCTGGTCGGAAATCTTCTTGGCCTCCGCCAGCCCGGCCGGCCGGAGGACGAGGCGCACCGCGCAGTTTCGTTCGATGTCGGCCGCCACCTTGTCGCCATAGACGCCCTGGATCTGCTCGAGCGACTGGAACGCCGGCAACATACGCAGCCCGTAGCCAGCGACGTAGCTGAAGGCGTTCGCCAGCACAGTGCATTTGCCGAGGCTGGCAAACTCGTCGAGCGCAAGAAGAACCTTGATCTGGTGCTTGTCGCCCTTTGGCAGCTCGCGCACGTTGCGGTCGATGAGCTGCTGGAACAGGAGACCATAGATCGGCGCGACCCGGTCCAGATCGTCCGGCGACACGCCGAGATAGAGCGAGATCCGCTTGTCGCGGAAATCGCTCAGATCGAAATCGCTCTCCGACGTGGCGGCGTCTACATAGGGGTTTAGCCAGCCGTTGATCTTCGACGTGACGGACTGGCGCAGGCCGGAGAACGTGTTTGCGGACGATCCGGTATAATCCTTGATCGCCGAAACGCACCCTTCCGACAGGGGCTTACCGGCCTTCTTGCGGTCGGCGATGATCTTCGGGAACCGGCGCTGGGCATCACCGGCCGCAAACTGGCGATAAACCTCGCCAAGCGTGAAGGGGAGCGCGTCCTCGCCATCATCGACGGTCGCCGCGATATAGGCCGCGATGCCGAGGAACGCCGTTCGCGCGCCTTCGGCCCAGAACTTCTCGCCGGTCAGAGGATCGGGATAGAGCATCGCTGCGATCTTCTGCAGCTCGTTGATGACCTCAACGGGATCGCGCCGGTTGATGTAGCTGAGTGGGTTCCAGCGCACGGTCCGACCGGTTGAATCGAGCGGGTTGAAGAGCAGGACCTGCTGGCCGAGCACCTTCAGCCGATACCCGGCCGTGTTGTCGTAATTCTCCTGTTTGATGTCCAGAACGACGAGGGAATCGGGCCAGTCGAGCAAGTTGGGGATGATGACGCCTACGCCCTTACCGGCGCGGGTCGGCGCCTCGAGCATGACATGCTCGGGTCCGCCAAAGCGCATGACCTTACCCCCGAACTTCCCCAGGACGATGCCGGCAGGCGCCAGCATCTTGCCCCTGCGGACTTCGCCCACACGCGCAAAGCGCGCTTCGCCGTGGAGCTTCTGCCGCTGGAACAGCGTCGAGACGATGGTGATGACGGTCAGGACCAGGCCGATCCCGAACCCAACCATGAAGGGCTTATAGACGATCGGGTAGCCCTTCATCGCCCAGAGGGCGGCCGGCACCTTGCGCCACGGGGTATGGACGCTGAGGAGGTGCGAACTCCACAGCACCGCGATCGCGCCGACGCCCGCGCTCACCGCTAGGCCGATCAGGGCCAGGAACACGATAGCGCCCGGCTGCGATCCCTCGTCGCTACGAACCCACTTACCGCTCATAGTGGCATCCTCTCAGTCGTTCGGCTTGCTCGCTGGATCGAACCAGACTTCCGTCATGCGATAGCGGGCTGGCCGTCCGTCGCCGGGCGGCAGGCGGTGCATCTGCACGACAATATCGACCAGCGAACGCAGCAACGCGCGTATGTCGTGACGGTCGAGGTCGTTGCCGCCTTCCGATTCCTTGACCAGCAGCGTGAGCTGCTCGAGCGCGCCCTCGGCCGTGTTGGCGTGAACCGTCGTGATCGACCCGGGATGGCCGCTGTTGACGTTGCGCAGGTAGAAAAAGGCCGTGCCGTCGCGCAGCTCCTGAAGGAGGATGCGATCGGGCCGCATACGCAGTGCCGACTCCAGCAATTCCTTCGCACCGGCCTTCTGGAGGCTCTTTCCGTCCTTGGCGTACATCATGTGGACGTGATTGCGCTGGGGCACGACGAGCTCGCGCGTGTCCTCGATCGTGAGGATCCGCTCATAGTCCGGGATCAGCTTGATGAGCCCCTTGGAGAAGCTCGTCTTGCCCGACCCTGTGGCGCCCGAGATCAGGATGTTCTTGCGAGCCTCGACGGCGAGCTTGAAGAACGCTTTCCAGTGGCCGGCATCGCGATACCTCAGCAACTCCCCATCGACGTCCGCGTGCAGGCCATGCGCGCGAACCTCGCTGAAGAGGCCGGCGCGCTCGAAATCGTCGATGTTCATCGTCACGCCTGACGCTTTGCGGATCGTGATCGAGATGAAGCCTTGCTCGACGGCCGGGGGCACCACGACCTGCGCGCGCTCGCCACCCGGCAGGACCGACGAACAGATCGGATATTCCGAGTTGATGTCCTGCTTGGTCAGACCCGCGATCAGCTTCGCCAGCGTCATGAGCGCGGCGTTGTCCAACGCCGGCTCCTCGTGCCACTCCCACCCCTCACGGGTCTCGAGGCCGATCATACCTGGCCCATTGATAACCAGCTCAGTCACGTCGTCGCGTTCGAGGTGCCGCTGGATCGGCGCCGCATTATGCTCGTAGATCAGCGACGTGACATTGGAAGCCATCGCTTAGCGCCTCAATCCCACGTCATAGACCGAGCGGAAATCGAAGTCCTTGGCGACAAAGATCGCGGCTGTGTCGCCCTGGTTCTTCTTGAGGATCGGCCTGATCTGCATCGTCTGGTTAAGGACCGTCGATCCCGTGTTGCTAGGAACCTGGGTGGTGTTGCTGCCCTCACCGGCCAGCGACCGGCTTGCGATCTGCGAGGCATCCTCCAGCACCGAGATTACCAACCCCACCCCGAACCGTGCCCAGAACTGGGTATCAACACCGCCGGCCAAGCCGGCGCGGCCGAGGCTATCAGCCGCGGGCGACCCGAGATCGATCGCTACGCCGCGAGGCGTCAGCGCGCGCGTCCACAGGACGAAAAGCCGCGCCTGACCCTGTGTGATACCGCCCGAATATTGGCCGAGCACCTTGGTCCCCTTGTCGAGGAGGACGATGCGGCCGTTCTCGGAATAGACGTCGTGATTGATGACGCACGACACAAAGCCCGCCTGGGTCGAATTGATCGCCGTCTGGAGCGTGCAGGGGATAACCGTACCTGCGCTCAGGAGGAGATTGCGATCGGCGACCATCGTCGCCCGCACCGTCTGGATCGACGCATGGCCGAGCTGATCGCTGAAATCGGTTGTACCCTTGCCCGCCGGTCCGGATTCCTCATTGGGAGCGCCAAAGCCACTAGCCCCGAAGCCCTGCCGTCCAGCGGTCGTTTGACCACCTGGCCGGCCCTGGCCATCTTCTTGGCCCGCCCCATGTTGCTGGGGCTGCGCCTCGGCCATCGATGTGCCCGGAAGCGCCGCTGCCGAGGTGCCGGTAGTGCCGAACGCCATGATCGGCGACCGGCGAGCGGCATCCGCCATCGTTCGCGCCGCCTCGGCGCGACGCTGCTCGGGAGACTGCTGTCCGTTCGCGGGCGTCGTCGACGTCGATGTCGCCGTAGCCGGCACGACGCTGCCATCAGCGGCGACAGTCGGCTGTCCCGGCGTCGGGCGGATGGGCCGGCCAAAAATATCGGTCTGGACGCCCGGTTGGCCAAGTTGCCCTGCCAGTGCCGCCCGCTGCGCGTTCTGCGAGCCCATCACGTCGTCAACCGACCGCTCGCTTGCCTTGGCCGGCTGCGCCGCGGCCGTGGCACTGGCGCTGTGGTGAAACGCGCTATAGCCGATCATGATACCGCCCATCGCGCCCAAGAGGCCGATGCCGGCGCCGATGAAGGCGATATTGCCCCAACCGCCGCTGCGCGCGACTACGGTATCCTGCTCGCCGGGGGGAACGGTGTCGACGGCGACATCGCCGCCCCGGTCAATCACATTGCCGACCATCTTACTGCCCCTTCACTTTGCGTTCGACGACATTGGAAACGGTGCCTGTCCGGTCGCCGCGATCGTTGCGCAAAGGCGCCTCGTTGTAGACGCAAAGGACGGTCGTCCCGCGCCTGAGGCGGAGCTGCCGATAGACGGCGTGGATCACCACGAAATCCTCCCGCACATCGTAGGGGACGATCGTCTCGGTCCCATCGACGTCGACGGCGAAGATCGACGGAATGTCGGCGTGCCCGGGATACCGCAGCACCGTGAACTCGCCATTGTCGGAGATCTCGGTCGGCTGAAGCGCGGAATCGCCTTGCACGGTGTATTTCATGTTCCGCGTTCCCTCGATCACGGCATGATCGAGCGCCGCTTGCGCCACGTTGGTCTCTACAGACTTTGCGGCCTGGGCCTGGGCGAGCTGAACTTGCAGCGCCGCCATCGCACGCTCCTCGCGCGGGTAGCGGAAGCGTACGCCGTACATGGTCTCGCCAGTGCCAAGCGTCAGGTTGAAGTGGTAGGTCCGCGGCGCTCCGCCCGCGTTCGTGACAACGATCAGGTTCGTCCCGCCCGCCCGCTCGCGCGGCTTCAGGAAGACGATGTTGCCGACCGGCGCGATCTGCCAGGAAACCGTGTCGCCCAAGGCGGCTTGCGTGACCGTCTCACCGGGGCCGAACTGGATCTCGATCGCATGGCGGAAGCTGCCGACGATCGTCACCACCTGGTCGGGATCATAATCCACATTGCGGACGCGCGCGTCCTTGCCCCCGGACACAGGCGTCTCAGAGGCGTATGCGGCGTGCGGCAACAACGTGACCGCCGCGGCTCCGACAACCGAGAAGGCGACTAGCCGGTGCCAGATCGCACCGACGCCGCGCCAAAAGCGGCTCCTCGCGCCGCTGTCCGTGACCACCAGCTTGGTCGCCGGCGGCGATAGACGCGCGCCGAGCTTCTTACGCATCGCGGGCATGAAGGGAACGACGACACGATCGCCATCGTCCGAGGTGTTCGGCTGATTGCTCATGTCACGCCTCCGGGTCAGAGCGGTAGTTGACGACCTGGAAGCCGAGCGGATTGATGTTTCGATCCTTCTCGTGCTCCGGCGCCGTGGTGTATTTGAAGGTCATGATCGCGTTCCAATTCTGCGCGACCGGCGTGTTTTGACCAAAATTGATGATCTTGGTGTAGCGGACCTGCGCGACCGTCGGGCTCAGGAAGCTGATCGACCGGATCGCGATCGAGACGTACCCTTTGTCGCTATAGATATTGGAGGGCGCGTTCTTGTTGCCCGACTGGACGCTGTTCAGGTAGCGCCCGCTCTCGGCCTGATCGCTCATTAGCATTACGGCGTAGGCGTTCTCGCGGGCAGCATCGTTCAGCCAGCCCTCGCGCAACCGCACATATTGCGAGATGAAGTAGCGGTTGACCGCGTCCTCATAGGTCCGCGGCTGCGGGCCCTTGAGGGCGGTCACGACCTCCGTTTCGCCGGAGGTCTTGTCGACCCGGATCACATAGGGTTCGACAGTCTTCAACGGTGCCAGCATTGCGACCGCGCCGACCGACACCACCGCAAGAGCGCAAGCGCCTGTCGCGATGCCCCAGGCGAGGCGCTTCGACTGGATCGCCGCGCGCATCCGGTCGTATTCCCACGTCCGAGACGTCTCGAAATATTTCTCTTTATCTTCGACCTTCACCGCGCCCATCGCGTCGATCCCTTCAGCACGAGAAGTAGGTAGGCGCAGCGTCCCGTAGGGACGTGCGCGGCGCCGATCGCGGCACGTTCATCGCACCTGGCGCTGACGTGGCTGACGGGGTGCTTCCGGTGCCTGGAGCAGGGCTAGAGGCCGGCGCGGGAGCCGGAGCCGGCGCACCCGTTGGCGGTGCCACCATGGATTGCCCGACGCCTTGCTGCGATGCCGGCAGCGGCACCGGCAGGCTTGGCAGAATGGAGCCGTAGAGGTTGGCCGGACGACGATGCTTGCCGTCACAAACCGCAGGCGACTTGATGTGAGTCCCGGTGCAGCCGCTAAGTGCGAGCGCACCTAACGCCACGATAGTAAGCCTTTTCATACGGTCTCCGTTCGTATCGTTCCGCGCGGGCGGCTCCGAAGTTGATGAGTGAAAAGTGATGCTCAGCCCCCCCGGCCAGAGCGCGACGCCGACCCCCCGGTGCTGCCCGAACTCGCGGTCGCCCGAGGTTGGGTGGCGCGACGGAACATGAGACGATTGGTCATCATGTTCGCGCCGGTTTGCAGGAAGCCATGACCGCCCGAGGACGCGCCGCCCGCAATGCCTGCGGCGATCGCCGGCGACTGGAAGAAGAAGATCGTTCCGACGATGTAGATCGCGCAGCAGCACAGCGTTGCGACGATCATGACACCCGCTTTCAGCGTGATGTAGTCGTTCTCCATGACGAGGAACGATGATCCGTCAGCAGGGATCGAGCCCATAATGCCATCCATCGTGGCCTCTTGCAGCCCGACGATGAACTTCGTCATGATCGCCATAACGACCATGAGAAGGACAAAATTGACGGTCTGCTTGAGCCAGCCATCGAACAGCCAGCGTGACGAATTGAATAGCAAGGAGGCGAGCGCGAGCGGCGCAAGCGCTACGCATATCGCTACCGACAGCTTCGCAAATATGACGATACAGAAGCCGATGCACGCCGACGCAAAGGCAAAGGCATAAAGCACACCGACGCATAGATAGGTGACGAGGGTTGCCCCGAGCTGGATCACAGGCGTCCGAAAGTCGGTGAAGCCCTTCTGTTCTTGCGACTGAACCTGCCCGTTCGCGGCGATCAATTTCCCCGCCACCTTGCCGGTATCGGAGACATACGTGTCGAAGGTCGTGCCCGGGTTGGTGACGGGCGTGCCGGATCCTGCGGCGATGATCTCGCTTGGCAGATTTGTGACCACATTGACGACAAAGGCCGAGTACCCGACCGCACTGGCGGCAGCGAGAGCGAACCCGACCTTACCCGCCTGAAACACCAGCTCGCGGAGCGGCGCCTGAATTGCGCCGCGAAGCACGGCGAAGCCGAGCAGCAGGAAGTAGATGGTCGCCGCGAGCGCCAGCGGCGCCGCGACGAAGCTCACCAGTCCCGACCCGAAACTCGCGACGGCCGTTGTTATGGCGCTCTCGACATACGTATACATCGTCGTGAACACGGTCATGAGATTGGTGGCAGGCATCGTGTCGGGTTCCGATCTTCAGCGATCCAGGCTCAGCGCGAGCTATTTCTTTCTTCGAGTGTTCTGCTCGAAGAAGTCGGCCTCCTCGTTGGTGGCCTTAGTTACTGACAGGGATCGCGCAGCTTCGCGGGTCGTGAAGCAGAGGTTGTCTTTTTGATCGGCTGGAAGATGGCTATACTCTCCCGTGTCGCACTTCGCCCGCCACTCAGAAAGCAGTTGCGGGTTCGCCTTCAACTCCTTGGTCGTGGGCACCACGACGTCTTGCTTTTGTTGGCACCCACAAACGACAAGCAGGGCACAGAGGAGGAGTATATTGCGCATCATCACTTCCTGATTGTGTTGGCTTCGAAAAATGCCGCCTCATCACGCGTCGCGGCGACTTGTGACGCGCTTATCTGCAAGTTCGCCTGACCGGCCTGCGCCATCTGGATCGCCTGCATCTTGAGCATGTCGTTTTGGAGCTGTGCCTGCTCGACCGAGATCCGCGCTTGCAGATCCATCACGTCCTTGGGATCCTTGGCGCTGGAGAGTTGTTCGCGGAGCTGATCGAGGCCCTGCATCCGCGTTTGCGTCAGACTGAGCGTGTTTTCGCCGAGCGCAGCGGTTGCAGCGGACGAACCCGTCGCATCCTTCAGCGCCTGAGCGTAAGCCGCGTCTGCGGTCGAGCCCGTCGACGACAGCCCGTATTTAGCCTGCATACTCGTCGCCAGCGAGCTGAGCGAACCGAGCTTCGTCAGATCCCCGCTCAACAAGGTCGAGGCATCGATCGTGGTATTCGGCAGGATGTTGCGAACCTGCGAATTGAGGAGCTGCGGCGCGATGTTGTTCACGTTGGTCAGCTTCGAGAGCGAGTTGAACGTGTTCGTCGCCTGCGTGATCTGCTGCTCACCCTGCTGGATCATCGTGGCGGTGTGCTGCACCGTCGCGAGCGCCTGGAGGTAGCTCGAGGAATCGAACACAGGGATGCCCTGGGCCGAGGCCGGTGATGCGAAGGAAGCGAGCGCAACCGGCGCGCTCGCGAACATGATGATGCGCTTGAACGACATGTCAGCTTCTCCTCTGGTTGGCATAGAAGTGCGGCAGCCACGCCGCGGGATCGGTGCCCGCATGGGCAATGGCCTCCTCCATGGCGACGAGCGTTTCCTCGCGGCCAGAAAGCACTTTCAACTCATTGGGCATCCCGCCGAGGTCGAGCTTAGCGACGATCGACGTGTGCCCCTGCTTCACCAGAAAGGTCCGACTTTCCGGCGTCAGATCCTCGCGGATGAGCCGGTACTCAGCGTCCGTCAGACCAAGCCCATCGCAATAATCCGACCGCTTGGCTTCCGAGTTTGGCAGCAGGATCTTGGTCGCCGACTGTTCGATAATCGAGTGCGCGATCGGCGAGCGCAGCGCGTCGGCCGGCGACTGCGTGCCGAAGACCATGAAGGCGTTGCGCTTACGGAAGGTCTTGAGGCCATCCTGCGCGAACGCACGGAAAGCCTCGTCCTCCAGCGCCTTCCAGAACTCGTCTACGTCGACGACGACCCGCTGGCCATTCAGCAGCTCGTCGACGCGGTGGAAGAGATACAGCATCGTCGGCGTGCGGATCTCCGGGTTCTCCAGGAAATCCGTCATGTCGAAGCCGACGAACCGCGCAGCCATCGACACTTCGTCTGCCGGGCCATCGAACGCCCAGCCGAGCGGGCCACCCAGGCACCAGCGTTCTAGCCGCGCACCGATGCCCTCGGCATCTGAGTAGCCCAGCATCTCGCGCAGCGCGCTGAAGGAGCGCGATGGCGCCGGCAGCCGCATCACGGCCTCGATGCCCTCGTCGATCATTCGCTCCTCGGCAACGCTCAACGGGCGGTGTTCGCGACGCACCAGCACGCGGATAAACTGGCGCAGGAAGGCGATGTTATCGGGGGTAGGTGAAAGACCTTTGAGCGGCGCAAATCCGGTCGGCTCGCCGTTGCGCAGCGCAAGGTACGTCCCCCCGCAGGCACGGACGAAAATCTCGGCGCCCCGGTCCTTGTCGAAGAAGACCTGCTTGGCGCCGGTCTTCTCGAGCTGCGCCTGCAGGAAGTTTTGCAACACGGTCTTACCGCCGCCCGTCGGTCCGATGATGAGCGTGTGACCGATGTCGGCGCGGTGGAAATTAAACCAGAAGGAGGAACCGGCGCGCGTCTTGAGCAGCGTGACCGCTTCGCCCCAATGGTTCCCGGACTTTCGCCCTGCAGGGAACGTGTAGAACGGGCTCAGCGCCGCGAAATTGCGGCTGTTGATGACCGCTGGCCGCGCTCGCATTTTGAAGTTGCCCGGGAGCTGCGCCCAGAACGCGGCTTCCAGCGCCACGTCCTCGCGCGCCATCACCATGCCGGTATCGGCCGCAGCCGATCGCGCAATGGACAGGCGCTCCAGCAGCCGCTTCGGGTTCTCGTCGATCACCGCGATCGACAGGTGATGCTCACCCATCGCGAAGCGGTTCGCCATGAGATCGTCCACGCCGTCGAGAAGCTCTTCGGCCTGGCTGACGCCGGCGTCGTCGGACGACACCATCTGCTTGTACTTTTTCGTGAACCGCTCGCTCGCAACCGACTTCACCAGCGGCGCGAAACTCTGCGTCAGCACAAACGGGAAATCGAGCGTCAGCAGGCTATTGAACTGCCCGGTCCGCGTTGACGCGACATACTCGCGCACCCCGAACATACCGAGGTAATGCGACTTGTGGGGCAGACGGATTTCGGCCGCCTCGCGTCCGAAAACCACCCGTGACGTGTAGAGCGCCTGACCCAACCGACCATCGAGCAGGGGCACACGGATGCGGTCGCCGGTCAGGATGAAGTGCAGCACCTCCATCGGACGTGAAAACATCACGCCATTATGCTCGTAGAGCGACAGCGGCTCGGGCGAAACATCGGCGAGAAGGGATTCGAAGTCGCGGCACTTGTCCGCCATGATCGTCAGCGCGCGGTCATCGATCTCGCCGCTCGCGCTGCGCTTCGTGAAGATCTTCAGCAACTGGTCGCCAGCCATCTGCGACGGCCGCACGAGGATCGTGACATAGAACTCGTTGTGGTAGAGGACCTTCTCCTTCAGCGTCTCGGCGTAGCGCTCCTGCAAGCCGCGCGCGAAATCGGAGTGAAACTCCCCTTCGAGGATCGGATCGGTCGCCGTTCGAACGAGATGGGTCCAGAGCGCAACGCGATCGTCTCCGATCGAGCGCCACGCGATGTTGAGCTTGTTATGCCAAGTATTGAGGTCGGCAATGTCGCTGGTCTCGAACGGCCGCCCATCGACGCGATACATGCGCATGAGCGAGCCGTCTTCGAGAGCGACAAGCGTGTCGTCGATGTGCCGCGTGTACGGGATGAACTTGATGTCATCCGCCTCGCGAACGGCGATCTTCTTATGCTTTAGCTTGAACTCAGTCATTGCCGAACTGCTTCCGCTTCACGCCTTTGGCGAGGCGGACGGGAGAGTAGCTCCCGCCTCCCCAGAACTTGCGATTTTTGGACAGGAAGCCGGTCTGGAACCACAGGCCCCACAGCCGGAACGCATTGAAGTCGTAGTGAGCGATCATGCGCGCCGGGAAGTAGAGCGCCCCGAACAGGGCCAGAGGGTAGAAGGGATTATGCATCACCCCCCAGAACACCATGCAGACCATGATGATCGGTAGGATTGCCTCGAGCGGCAATCCCATGAACACCGACGGCCTGGTCAGAGCGAGGAAGACCTTATCCTCAGCGAGCCTGTCTTCCATCTCAGGTTCCCGTTCCGCCCATCCAGGTGATGATGGTGGTCGCCGAGAAGATGATGCCGATGCCGATCAGCACCGTCACCGCGCGACCCCAATCCATCCGGCCGGTCAGCTTGGCGTAGCCGACCGCCATAATCGCGATCACGCCCACGACCGAGGCGACCGTGGTCATCCAGGTCTTGATCGTGCCGAGGCCGGTCTCGATGGACGTCTGTGCAAGAGCGGGCTGCGCGATCGAGATCAGAGCAAGCGCGCCGGCGAAACCGACAACCTGCCGAGCACGGGCATCCGACATCAGCCGGCCCATATTCGTAGTGAATTTCATACGACTCTCCATGGCTTGGGTTTACCTCTCCAGGTCGGGGGTGCGCTGGGGTGGTTCGATTTGCCGAACTGGCGTCGGCTCACGCACCGAGACATCAAGGCCGCGCCGAAGCACGTCCGAGATCATTTGACGGCTCTCGAGGGTGGCGGCCGTCACGCGGCTCGCATCACCATCGAAGGCCTGACTGAGGTGCTTTTCCATGGTCGCCTGCGCCTCAAGCGCACTGGCGAGCCTCGGCTCGGCCGAGATCCGCTCGGCCGCGCCATGTAGAAACAGCTCCGCTAACTCTTCGCTCTCATGCCGCCGCTCGGCCGCGGCGTCGTGCTCGCGCTCTTCCCGGACGATCTGCGGCTCGGAGGCAGGCTCCCGCTCCGGCGCGCGTGTCGATTCAGCGACTTGCGCGTCTTCGCGATCCGCGACCAATTCATCGGCTGCGCTAAGGCCCGCACCATCTTTGGCGATGTCGTGCCGATTTCGCCCGGAGCGAACGAGGTAGACCGCATCCGCGACCTCGTTGTCCCACGCCCCCTCACGCGCCAACTGCCTCAGATCGTCGGGCTCGTATCCCGACTTGGAGAAGGAGCTGACCAGCGTTGGGCTTTCGAGCGCCCGCTCTAGCGCGCCTTCGAGCGCCTCACGGTTCAGGTCGAGGCGCTCGTACTGAAACTCGCGCTCCATCGGGTCCATGCCCTCGCGCACGTTCTCGGTTAGCGCCTTGCGGTCCTGGGTGAAGCTGCTCAGCGTCAGCAGCAGTCGGCGATCGCTGTCCGACAGCTCCACGCCGTTGCTCGCCGTCGCGCGATCCTGCGGGTCCGCAACGCGATCAGGATCGACCGGCCTCGCAGCAACGGTCGGCTCACCAACCTCGATCGCGGATTTCGGCACCCCTTGCTCAGGCGTAGGCGCCGGTGCGGCTTGTTCGGGCGCCGGGGTCGGCGCTTCAGGTGCAGCTCGGTCGCGACGCGCAGCGTCGGAGCGGCGCAACTCTTCCATGCGTGCCTGCTCGCCGAACTCGGGCTCATAGCCACGGACGGTCAAACCCTCGCGCGAACCTGCCGCCCACACGGCTTTGCGAAACTCGGGCGATCCATCGACGTCGATGCCCTCCCAGCCATTGTGCTTGGCGATCTTCACCAGCGCGGCGATCGTCTCCGGATCCTCGTTGCGCGCGACGATGCGATCGCCATTCCCCCCGATTTCGATCGACGGAATGTCGCGATCCTTGGGCAGGAACATCCCGACGCGGCGCTCGCTGCCGTCGGTCGGCTCGATCACACGCACTTGGTACTGGGACGCCAGATCGGGCGGCAGTTGGAAATTGGACGGCTGCTCGGCAGTCGCCTCCGGATTGCGGCCGCCCCGCGAGGCGGTATTCTCGGTGCTCACTTGAACACCTCGACGTCGGTAGAGGCGATCTGCCCAACTACCCAGCTCTCGCTCTGCGAGGGCGCTTTGGATGGAGCGGCAGTCGCAACGCCGCTCGGCAATGTTGGGATCGGAGGCGGCGCGGCAATCGAGCCCATGCCGCTCGCGGCCGACCAGACCCTGCCAACATAGCCGTTGCGGAAGCCGCGCGTTAGCGTGCCGGTGTTGTAGAGCGAATAGGTCGCTGAGATTGCGTCCAACCCGCTGTAGTGCCGGCTCGCCAGCCCATAACCCTCCTGCAGCATCGACGAGGCGAGCCGCAGGTTCGTGCAGGGTTCGAACGCCTGCTCGACAGTGACGCCGAGCCGCGTGAAATTGGCCGAGTTTACCTGGGCCAACCCCACGTCGACCGTGTAGCCCGCTGCCATGTAGTGGCGCACCAGCGCGGCGCCTTCCGCGACCGTGCTGGCGCGTACGCGCGGCCCGCGATTGACGTTGATCGACAGATCGTCGCCGCCACTCTCGGTCACAACCAGCGGCACCACCGCCTCGGTTGCGACTTCAGGCGCGCATTGCTGCGCGAGCGCAGTGATGGCGGCGACAGCATGGATCATTGCTGCGTGACCGTCTGGTAGCGGGTGTCGAGCGAATAGCGCGACGTGGTGCCGTCGGTCTGCGTCACGGTCATGGTGTACCCGTGCTTTGCCGACTTAGTTTTGATGCCGACCCCCGTGCAGGAGGGAAACCCACCGCCCGTCGCCAGCGCGTTCCAGAGTTTCGTGATCGGAGGTACGCACTCCGCGTACTTGGTCGGCGATCCCGGCGTCGCGAGGCAGAGCACCACCTGGCACCCCCAATCCGAGGCGTAGGCAGGTTGCGGTGCCGCAACCGTCACTACGCCGGCCGCGCACAGCGCGAGCGCGCCCGTGCCGCCTCCCAGCTTGTTCATCAGACGTCCGATCATGAGCCACCTCCATGAGCTGCGCGCCATTCCTCGCTCGCGAACACGTCCCATTGCGGGGGCGCCTTCACAGCGGAGACGAGAGCCGAGGCGGGCGCAGGGGGCGCCTCAGGATCCAGGGGCGTCGTCGAGGACGGTTCGTCGGCTTGTGCGACGTTGACAATCCAGTCCTCGTCCTCCTCGATTGGCCGCGTCCGGTCGATGACCTGTCCGGGCCGCGCAAAGGCGACATGCCAGTGATTTGAGTGGCCACGATCGCCCGGCCCCAGCAGCTCAATCAGGCGAATGCCGCTTTGCCCCATGAGCGCGCGGATCTGGTCGCGGTTGATCGAGTTGACCCCGCCCGCAGGCACAAAATCGACCGCCTGGCCGTATTTGTGCCAGCTATACCGCGCGCCGTAGCTCGCGTTCATCGGACGGATCGTGTCGGTGATCCGCGCGCCAAAGGTGCGGCGGACAAGAGCCGCCACGTTCGAGACTGACGGCGTGCCCAATGGGCCAGCAGGGGATTGGCCGTCATCGATGTGCGCGAGCGCGCAGGCATCAAAGACGGACGCGGGTGTGATACCGTAGGTCGCAAAGTCGCGACCCGCGATCTCCAATGGCCCTGCGGTAAAGTCGGCGCCCAGCGCAATCAGATCACGCACCGTCGCCTCAGCGTCGGCTGCATTAACCGGCTCTCGGCTCAAGGTCGCGCCGGTGTGAACGGTGATCGCAAAGGCCGTGGGTGGCGGGCTCATAGCGGCCCCAAACCCCGCTGCGCAGAGCTGAATCGCCTTTGCCGTGAGCCCTACTGGAAGCAAGACTGCTTCTCCGTCACCCTGTGCAGGAATGTCTTATGATCGAAGGTGTACGGCGTTGCAACACCCATTCCGGACGAGCCGGCATGATTGCCATTGGCTTACCGGTACGGAATCAGCCGAAAGGAGGTGTCGTGGTGAGGTTGCTCAACGGTGCCGTGTCGCATAGGAAATGGCCCTTTAAGAGAGTCCGGACCGACAGGATTCCGCGCTCTCGCAAGCTGAGGCGTCTCGGGCAAAGGGCAGAAAGTTGAGAACTACGGTCGCTTTCCTCGCCGAAACCCCAGGCTCGGCGTCCGTCCAATCTCAAGAAATATGTCTCAAGCCGGACGACGTTCGGATCTTCGCTGGCCGCAAGACCTTCAACCAACTCGGCGACATACTCGCCCGCAAAGGCATCCGGCTCGCACCAGGCGATCGGGTAAAGGTCCACGACCTCTCGTGCCTTTCCCAGACGACCCCCATGCTCATTCGCGCGGTCGCCAAGCTCCTCAAAGCCGGCGTCAGCTTTGAGCTTTGCTCCCCTGCGATCGTCATAGAACCCAACGGCGACGATCGGCTGCACACCCTACTCGACGCGCTGGATACGCATTATCGGCACATGCACGGTATCAAGACGCACCCGCCCGAAATGGCGCAGGCCGGCCGAAAACGTATCCTTAGTCCAGACAAGCTGCCTGAGATCCGCGCGAAGTTGAACGAGCCGGGTGCCACGACGACAGATGTCGCGAAGGCGCTAGGAGTGGGACGATCCACCCTGTTCAACTATCTCGAACGGTACGACCTCGATCGGCGCGTCAACCGGCAGAAAAAGAGCGTAGGCAGCGGTCCCGAGGACAGCAGCGATCAAGTCGAGGTCCCGGGACCTGACCCGCACAGGACGCGCGTCTAAGATTGCTACGACCTGTTTGGCGGGAAGTTCGACTTTTTCCGTTAGATCCTGAGCGGAGAGACCCCTTGCCTTGAGTAAAGTTCGGATGCGGTCCGCGACAAGGGACCGCCATTCTACGCTAGCCGCCACACCAACTCCCTCGGTTTCCCCCCAGGGTCCCCAGGATTCGACCTCCCAGAAGGGCGTCTTTTGTGAGCGCCGCTAAGTTGCTAATGTTTCTAATTATGTCCCGGCGCGTCGGCAACGAAAAAGAATTGCCTTAAAACCTTCATACTGGATGCTTTTTGTCAGGCGCTCTGTTCGGTCTCGGGACGCAGCATGTCCCAGATTTGTAAACCGACGGTATCGGCCAGCTTCACCATCATATCGATCGTCGGGTTTGCGCGGCCATTTTCGATGTAAGAAATGTAACCCGGAGCGATCCCCGTTCGCTCAAAAAGCTGGGCCTGGGACAGCCCAAGTTCTTTCCGGCGCTTCTTAAGCCGCAAGCCGAAAATAACGGCAGCCGGCTGAGTAATCTCCTCTAGGTGGAGACATTTGGGCATTGAACGTATCTCATATATCGAAGTGGCCACTGCCATAGGGCCGTGTTCTCGCAAGCACTCTATACCGAAACGACCCTGTTGGCACCTGAATTAAGCTTAACGCTGCGTTCGCCAGCGTCGTTTCGAGCGTCCAGAATCGAACAAATGACATTGTAGGACTAACCAATAAGCTGCTATGCTCCTCGGCATGACGCCGTTTGAGATCCAATCCCTTGAGCAGGAGCGAAACACGCCTTGCGCCAACGGTTGGCGAAAACACGAAGGCCGCCAGAGACATCTTCAAACGGTTGCCGAAAGCACGAACTTTCGCGCTCGAATCCCCGTTTTAGGAGGGCTATGGTCGCGGGGCAGGTCAATCTTCGTGTTTTCGCCAACCGATTGGCTGCCACCCGGAAGCGAACCATGAGCCAAGCCGTAATACCCCAAGGCGACCTTTTCGCTCTCGACAGCCCGCTGCTGACCGAGGTCCGTGGCGAGCAGTCGCTCATGGCCTTCCCTTTCTTCGCGCTCAGCAAGGGCAAATGGACCAAGCCACTCGCCTATAAGAGCGATGCGGTGTCGATCGAGATCACCGCGACGGCCAAGGGCGTCGCGACCATCTACGACAAGGAAGTCCTCCTCTACATCGCCAGCCTGATGGTGGCGAAGCTAGAGGCTGGCGTTGATGTCAGCCAGGAGTTCTACTTCACCGCCCACGACCTGTTCCGGATCACCGGGGTCAGTGGATCGGCCCGATCCTACTCAAGGCTTTCAGACGCCTTGGAGCGCCTTCAGGGCACCCAGATAAAAACCAACATCGAGGCCGGAGGCGAAGGCCAAGCCGGCTTCTTCTCATGGCTCTCCGAAGCGCAACTCCATTATTCCAAGACCAAGACCGGGGTTAAGCGCCTCAAAGCCGTCAAAGTGCGGCTATGCGACTGGCTATACCGCGCGATTCTGCGCGATCGACGTGTTCTTGATTATGCCTCGAGTTACTTTCAACTCGGCCCGGTCGAGCGCCGCCTGTACGAGGTAGCGCGTTCCGCGTGCGTGCATGGCGCGATCGACGTCGATCTGGACGAGCTTCGCCTCCAGCTCGGTTATCAAAGCCCGCTCAAGAGCTTCCGCTTCGAGCTGAAGCGGATTGCCGATGAAGACGTCATTCCTGGCTACGCGTTCGATCTTGTGGAAAGCGCAGCAACATCGCCCAGCGGCCGAACACGTCGAAATGCTGGCGCGATGCGTGTGAAGATCACGCCACGCGCACTACTCGCGGCGGCTTAAACAAACCTCGCGCCGAATCACGAATCGGATTGCGGGCTGCCGGCTCTCGACTGGTTGTCAAAAGCACGAACTTGGGTCCGCGAAAGCACGAACCTCGGTTATCGAAAGCACGAACTCGCGGCTGAACGGTCATCGAAAGCACGAACTTTTTCTGCGATCGGTCGTCGAAAACACGAATCATAGCCGTTTCGCCGGCGCTTCGACTTCTCCACAATCGAAACTGGACTGGATGCATGGCGCGTTCGGCCAAAAGGGACGCGGCCGTGACCACATAAACGAATGCCCGGCACGGAGGCCGGGCACCCTGGAACGTGTTGAGCGATGCTTGGCGGCATCGATCGGGTCGTAGAACACCCCTCTTTTACTCGTTCCTGAGCTTCGGTTCAAGGGAGCGCGCTTCGCGCCACGCTCTAGTTTTGCCTGGTTCCGGCTCCCAGACGGGGACGGAAAATGGGGTTCATCAAGCAAGACCTGATCGAGCTATCGGGCTCGGTCGTCGACGACCTGCGCGCCGAGGGCGTCTCCTACGAGAACATCCGCACCGCGCTGGACCTCCAGGCCACCCAACGACGCCACGGCGTCCCGGTGCTGCCGCTTCGCGTCATCTGCGGATTGGAGAAACCACAGCATCGCAACGATCGCGTCATCCTCGAGACCACCCATGCGCTGCTCATGGTGCCTCGCCGTGGCGGCCGCCCGAGGGGCGGGCTGCACATCACGCGCCGGAAAATCTGGGCGAACAGCGTCAAGACCGAAAGCCCGGAAGAAGCCGAGTTCATGCGGCCGCTCGGCACGGTTCTGCGGACACGGCTGTATCGCGCCAAGCGCAGCCTGTTCAAATACGCGCAGAAGCTTGCCTGTGAAGCGCGCCAGAAGGTGCGCGACCTCACCGAGCGCGAGCAGCTCGTCGTCCAATTCACCCAGTCATGCGAACGCATCCTCGACCGGCTCTTGCACGAAGAGCGGGGCCGCAAGGGCTGGCTGACGCCCGACTACGAGACAATCATGGACTGGACGGGCTTGTCGCGCTCGACTGTCCACCGCACCCTGAACCTCCTGAAGGACATCGGCCTCCTGGAGTGGATCCGGCGCTTCAACTATTCGACGGACAGCGAAACCGGCGCGCGATCGGAGCAAACGTCCAATCTCTACCGCCTCACCCTCCCCGTGTGGCTTGAGAAGATGCTCGGCCTCCATACACCAACCCCTGTCGACGAGGAGCATCGCCGCGAGCGGATGCTTGAAGATCATGCCGCCATGCTGGCAGGTGTCCCCCTAAGCGAGCGCCGGCGTTACATGCCCGACGATCCCGCCGTTTGCGCAGCACTCAATAGCGCCGCCCTGCGTCTCGATCGGCGCACTGGCGCTGATCTCAGAGCCCGTGAGTGTCAGGAAAACATTGCTCCTCAAATGGATTCTATATTTTCTAAGATGAGACAAAAAGAATCGGCCTGGTCGGCCGATACTCGAGGCCCTGACGGGCTCGGATTTGCCTAACCGACATCACGCCAAACCGCCGTCATCGAAATGCGAAGATACGGGACCGTCGCCTTCGGCGCCGGAATGCTCCCCGATGGGAGCAAGCGGCTTGCTCCGTCCTCAAATAGCCGCCGTCGTGCCCGGTGCTCGCGTTTTTTCGGGCTCAGCTCGCTGAAAGGGCGCGTCGCGAACCCGCACCGTGAAGGACGTTCTTCAAAAGCCGTTGTCCATCTTCGATTAAAGGTTATTATGGGACAATGGCACGGACGCCTCATCTTCCCCGCGTCATCGCGGGCATCGTGGCAGCCCACCGCCGCGCGCCCGCCCCGTTAGCGAGCCTCGCTTGAGAGCGCGCGCCATACTGGGCGGGGCCGCGATCCTCGCCGTGGTTGCCCTATGGCACCGTCCTTCGGCTGACCATCGGACATCCACCGGCAGCGCTTTCGGTTGCACCGCAGCCGGCGACGGCTCGATCTGCGATGCTGTCGCGAGCCTATCAAAGGTCGCACATAACCCGCTCCTTCCGACCAACGTCGCGACCCGCCTTCCGCCGCGCGAAACTCCCGGTGCGACGGATCCCGCTATCACCCAGGACAACATTGACGAGACGATCTGCCGCCCGGGCTACGCCCGGGCGGCGCGTCCCACCTATGCGATCACCAGCCCGCTCAAGCGCCGCCTGATGGATGCGCAGCATCCAGGCGAAGCGATGGCCGATTATGAGCTGGACCATCTGATCCCGATCTCGATCGGCGGCGCGCCGCTCGACCGGCGCGATCTCTGGCTGCAACCGCGGAGCGGTCAAGCGAACGCCGGCGACAAGAACGTACTTGCCTATGTGCTGTGGCGCTTAGTCTGCACCCATCAGGTGCCGCTCGCAACGGCCCAGCGCGAGATAAGCCACGACTGGACGCGGGCGTACCAGCTCTACGCGACGCCTGAAAACATCGCGAAATACCACTTTCGGCACGCCGAGGAGCAGCGCGACTAGCGCGTCTGTACCGCGCGGATTCTGCATTTCACCCCAGCAAAGGAGAAGACGATGCCCCAGAATATCGCGGAGTTTCGGATCATCGGCCGGATCGGCAAGATCACGGTGCGCGAGCGCGTGAGCTACGTAAGTGTGGCGGCGAACTACAATCGACGCGACGGGGACGACTGGAAAACCGACGTCCATTGGAACAGTGTCGTGTGCTTCTCGAACGTCGCCAGCCAGGTCGAAGGCGCTGGAAAGGGCGATCTGGTCCACATCACCGGCCGCGTTCGTGAGAGCAATCACCAAGGCGAAAGCAACGATATTTCGTACCGCACCGAGCTGATTGCGGACACGTTTTCGGTCCTGACCAAGGCCGAACCTGAGCAAAGCTGATGAAGCGCGGGGGCGGCCTTCGGCACGGCTCTATCGCGGCTTCACCGCGACCGAACCCGCAGGCGCGGTTTCGGCCCTACCGGGTGACGATCCTCGCCTGCTCAGGAGGGCGGACCTTCGGTCAAGCCCTTCGACTTCAGCTGCTTCAGCCAGTGATTGCGACGGCCGCGAACTCTACCCCGAGCGTCGCGAGACGGGATGCCTGATCGAAATCAACAGCCAAGGGATCGCCCATGAACCGCCCTACCCTCATTGTTCTGATTGCCGGCACCGCCATCATCGCCGGATGTAACAAGCAACCCGCCAAGCAGTCGGTCGGGGATTATTACCGCGACAATCCTGAAGTCCCTAATCCGCGAGCTGGCTCCTACGCCAAATCGAAGCCCGGCACCTATGAGTATGTCACGCCGACCGACAATGGATCGAGCACCGGCAACTCTGCGGCGCCGTCCAAACCGTGACGGAGAATATTGCCGCTCCCGGCAATTTTCTCCTTTCGTTCCGGTACGGCATGATTCAGAATCTGCCTTATGCCGATCCGCCCGGAACATCGTTGGCTTTATCCGATCGACTGGCCGGAGATCAGCAACATCGTGCGCTTTACGCGCGCGGGCGGCCGGTGCGAGCATTGCCGGCGCCCTCACGGCCGGTACATCACCTTCCTCGCTGGCGCGAATGGCGTGTGGTGGGACGTGGAGATCCACGCCTGGCGCGATGGTCGCGGACGTCGGCTCCGCTACGCACCCGCCTTCGTGCCGCTCGAGGCGATCCGGATGACGCGCAAGCCCGTCTATCTCGCAACCGCGCATCTCAATCACGACCCGACCTACAGCGGCCCCCGCTGGCGCAACCTCGCGGCACTCTGCCAGCGATGCCACATGATCCACGACGCGGCCGAGCATCGCCGGCGCCGCTGGTGGAACGCCTTTCGCGTGCGGGCGATCGGCGACCTCTTTTCCGGCCTCTACAACTAGGAAACGCGACGTCCGCGAGGACGCGGAGTCGGGCGGCTATCGCCGCCTTGGAGGGGAGGATGCCGGCTGCTCTTCGGTTCAATTTTGCCGGAGGCACCCGTGACCGAGATCCATCACAACCACAGGACGATCGCGATGGCGAGACTGCCCCTGGACGCTGAAATCCGCGCCAAGAGCATCGTCGAACAGCTCGGCGGTGTGTGGCGCGGCACGCGCGGCGAATGCCGCTGTCCCGCGCACGATGACGGCTCCCCGAGCCTGTCCGTCCGCCTCGGTGATACCGCGATCCTGTTCCATTGCTTCGCCGGCTGCACCACGGTCGACGTGATGAAGGCTCTGCAGCGCCGCAAGCTCCACGATCGCGGCCCTCTGTCGATGCCCGAAGCCAAACCCAAGCGCGACATGGGCGCGCTGGCGCTGCGGCTTTGGAAGGCGAGTGTCCCGATAGCGGGTACGCTCGCCGAGGAGTACCTCCTTGCGCGCGGGCTGTCCGGTCCCTTTCCCAAGGCGCTACGCTTCAACCCGTCGACGATTCTCGGCTCCGGCCCGGACAAGCGCATGATGCCCGCGATGATCGCCGCTGTCGAAAACGACCTTGGCCTGGTCGCTGTCCAGCGCACCTTCCTCGATCCCGACAACGTGCTGCGCAAGCCGATGGCGAAGCCCAAGGTTTCGCTCGGCTTACTCGGCACTGCCGCGATCCGGCTCGCGCCCCCCACGGACGAGCTGGGCCTCGCCGAAGGCATCGAGGACGCGCACTCTGCAATGGAATTGTTCGGCACGCCGACCTGGGCGCTGGGCGGCGTGGAGCGGCTCGCCTTCGTCGCTATCCCGGAAAAAGTGCGCCGCGTGATCGTCTATGGCGATCGTGGCCATGCTGCCGAGCGCCTGCTGAAAAAGGCGTTCGATCATCTCACTGCCAATGGTCGGGAGCTCGTCAGCCGCATCCCCGAGCATCATGACGACTGGAACGACGCATGGAGAGCGCATCTCCAAAACGAGGCTTCTAGCCGTTCTGCTTGACCGGAACGGCCTAGCAGCAGAGCCTCGCCGGATGTCTAATCGTCACAGCACGACCGAAAACGAAGCTCCTGTGATGCTTCGTAATCACTCAGGAATGGATGACCTTTCGGGTTATATAAACCAGATCATTGTGCCGACGTTCGAGGAGTTCCGCTGCAACCCTCGATCGGGAAGACATGCGTATCTCGCGTGTGTAGCAACTTTCCACGCGGTCGACCGTGCGAAAAAGGGTAAGCTCAAGCCCGCAAGTTTGCGTCAGAAATGGCGAAAAGAATCGTTTGAATTTCTGATCGTGGACATGATTGCGCACCATCTCAAGCATGTGCGGAGCAGTGACGAACGCGGCCTGCATTCAGAAAAGGCAATACCGCTTAGCAGCGCGGTATTCGATTATGGCCGCGGTGATCCTGAAGCTCTCAACCTTGATCTCCACAACCTTCAATATCTGCTTCGAGACGCTATCTGCTTCATCCGTAAGCAAGCCTAGAGGGTAGGATGCTCGCACTGACAACGCCCCAAAGCCTCAGCACATTCGTACTTCAGACTGCTTCAAAGCTAAGCAGCAATGTCCCGATGTATGTGGATTACGAACCGATCGAAGGGGCAGAGGAGCAGCGATGCTTCCCGAACGTAGACGCCGCGGTTGAGCGACATGGTGGCGAACGCCTCATTGGGTGGATGTTATGGGAGATGCCTGGCGCATTCATCGAGGCCATTCATCACGCTGTTTGGAAGAAGCCGAGTGGCGAGATCGTGGACATAACACCGAAAATCGATGGCGAGCTTCGAATAGTTTTTGTCATCGATCCTGCCGCCACCTACGAAGGCAAGTTCATCGACCCGAGACGTTTCCCAGCATTCGGCAACAGACTTGCGCGTGATTTTATTAGAGTTCGAGGTGAGCAAGAGGCGCTGGTCGAACCGTTCCGCAAAGTGGGCCGCTACGTTGTGCCCTATGATATTGCAGAGAGGGCGCATCGCAAGTTGGACCGCTCAAACAGGCTGTTTAATCGGCTAAAAGCCGGTGAGAAAAAATAGGTGTGCGTTGCGCGTCTCGCCGTCGAGCAAAACGATTGCGCTGTGGAAATCCACCGCCGGTTCGGGATAAACCCTCCTCAGCGGAGGAGCGTCTGTGACCAAGATCGTGCCCATAGTCTTGATCGTCATCGGTCTGTTCATGTGGCGCTTGCCAGCGCGGTCCCGCTTCAACCGCACCAATCAGTATGGCGTCGAGCAGTTTAAGTCCTACAGCCATATGCGCGGGCGTCGGCTTTTTGAGGGCTTAGCCCGCTTTTCTGGCGCCATTCTGATCCTCTTCGGGATCGGGCAATTCATCGTGCCCGAGAAATACAGCTACTCGCACATAGGCCAGCCGGTCAGCGAAGAGCCTGTTTCCGAGGAACCCGCCCGACACCACGGCCACGGCTAAGCGATAGAGGAGAGGGAGCCTTCGGCTTGTTGATCCGGTGATGAGCACCGGGCGACATAACGGAGGCCCTCGATGCGCACCTCAGCCGCAGCTCTCGAACTCGATTTCACCGAACCGTCGATCACCGCTGCCAAGGCGGTCGCCGACACGATCGCCAGGAATGGATCCCTCCAGCGCAGCACGCTGCTGTGGGTCATGGAGCAAGCCTACGGCGCTTCGTCTGCCGACGGTCGCTGGTCGCTCCGTGACGCCTACGACATGCTCGAACTCGCCGAGGTCATGTACCTCGCAAAAGCAGACCTTCCGGCCGATCCAGGCGCTTGTGTCGCTGCGCTTACCGAGCTGGTCGCCAACCTGCCGACCCACACTGTTCGCAGCGAAGAGCAAATCGAACTCCAGCAATTCTCGACACCGGCGCCGATCGCTTACCTCGCCGCGCTCGCTGCGCGCATCGCACCCACGGACCTGGTGCTCGAGCCCTCTGCCGGCACTGGCCTCCTCGCTGCGTTCGCCTCCCGCGCCGGCGCGCGTCTCGTCCTCAACGAGATTGATCCGGCTCGCGCCGAGATGCTTGGTGCCGCCTTCCCCGGGGTCGCCGTCACGCGCCACGACGCCGAGCTGATCCACGACCTGCTGGCGCCGAGCGTCCAGCCTACGGCCGTCCTTATGAATCCGCCCTTCTCGCGCAGCATCGGCCGCCACGCCGATCCCCTTGCCGCCTTCCGGCATCTTCGAGCTGCGCTGATGCGGCTCGGAGCCGGAGGCCGCTGCGCCGTCATCTTGCCCGATCGAGTCGACACGTCGAGCCGCGCCTGGGCCAAGGTGACCGAGGGTTGCACGCTGACGCTCCACCTCGAGCTGCCGGCGAACGCCTATGCCAAGCATGGCACCAGCCAGGCCGTGAAGATCATGGTGCTGGAGAAAGGCACTGGCGACCATGCCGAGCTGATCCGGTGCAGCTCGCTCGCCGAGGCGCGGGCCGCGATCGCGGCCCGCGCCGTCCTCCCCGCACCAACTGTCGCGACGCGCGTGTCGGCCCTTCAGCTCTCCCGCCCAAACGGGCGTGGCTCGCTGCTAGGCGGCCTCGCCAGCAAGCCGCGGCTCGCCGCGCCCATGCCCAAATCCGCGCAGTCGCTTGTCGCGCGTCCGATCGACTACACCGTGTTCGCCGAGCCGGTCCCGACCGGCGAAGCCGTGGGCGTGTACCTGCCCTACCGGCCGAGCCGGATCGCGATCCCGTGCGCGTCCGCGCATCCGACCGCGCTGGTGGAGTCGATCGCCATGGGTTCGATCACGGCGCCACGGCCGTCCTACATCCCAACCCTCTCGCAGTCCGTCGTCGACGCGAAGACGCTCTCGGACGCCCAGCTCGAGACGCTGATCTATGCCGGCGACGCTTTCGAGCGCGACATTCCAGGCCTGTTCAAACCCGTTGAAGAGGGCCTGTCGCTCACGCCCGACAAGGAAGGCCGTCCCTATCGGACCGGCTTCTTCCTCGGTGACGGCACTGGCGCCGGCAAAGGCCGCCAGGTCGCCGCGATCATCCTCGACCAGTGGCTGCGCGGACACCGCAAGCACATCTGGATCTCGAAGACGGAAACGCTGCTCGAGGACGCGCGTCGTGACTGGACCGCCGTTGGCGGCCTCGCGCTCGACATCCAGCACCTCAACCAGTGGAAGCTCGGCACTCCGATCGGCGCCGGCGAAGGCATCCTCTTCCTGACCTATGCAACGCTGCGCTCCAATCGCGGCGATAAGGGCACCCGGCTCCAGCAGATCCTCGAATGGGTCGGCGACGATCATGATGGCATGATCGTGTTTGACGAGGCGCACGAAATGGCCGGTGTCGCAGGCGGCGAAGGCCGCTTTGGCACCAAGGACGGCTCCGACCAGGGGATCGCAGGCGTCCGCCTGCAGAACCTCCTGCCCCGCGCCCGCGTCCTCTACGTGTCGGCAACCGGCGCGTCAGACGTCAACAATCTCGCCTATGCGACCCGGCTCGGCCTGTGGGGTCCGGGCACGGCGTTCGCCGATCGCAAGGCGTTCGTCGAAAGCCTGCGCCGTGGCGGGATCGCGGCGATGGAGCTGATCGCCCGCGACCTGAAGATGCAGGGGCTCTACGTCGCCCGCGCGCTGTCCTTCGCCGGCGTCGAATACGACATCCTCGAACACCAGCTTACGCCCGACCAGATCGAGGTGTACGACGCCTATGCCGACGCATGGGCGATCATCCACGCGAACCTGCGCGCTGCGCTTGACGCGACCCGCGTCACCGACAGCTTCTCGAACGACACCTACAATAGCGGCGCCAAGGCCGCGGCGCTCTCGATCTTCGAGTCCACCAAGCAACGGTTCTTCTGCCAACTGCTGATCGGCATGAAGCTGCCCGCCCTGGTGCCCGCGATCCGCGCCGACCTCGACCGCGGCGAGAGTGTCGTCATCCAGCTCGTCTCCACCTCAGAAGCGATGCTCAACCGCGCATTGGCGGCGCTGACGGTCGAAGAACGCGCAAACCTCGACATCGAGTTGTCGCCGCGCGAGTTCGTCATGTCCTATCTGACGGCCGCTTTCCCGGTCCGGCAGATGAAGACCTATGTCGACGACACCGGCAAGACCCGCTCCGAACCGATGTCGGACGAGGAAGGCCGCCCCGTGTTCAGCCAGGAAGCGCTCGAGATGCGCGACACCCTGGTCGAGCAGCTCTGCGCCCTCCCGATCGTCGGCTCTGCCCTCGATCATATCATCGGGCATTTCGGCACCGATGCCGTTGCCGAGGTCACGGGGCGCAGCCGGCGCGTCATCATGGACGCCCACGGCCGCCAGCGCGTCGAAAGCCGCAGTCCGCGGACCAACCTTGCCGAGACCGATGCCTTCATGCGCGGCGCCAAGAAGATCCTGATCTTCTCCGATGCTGGCGGAACCGGCCGCAGCTATCACGCGAGCCTCACGGCCGAGAACCAGTCGCGGCGTAATCACTACCTCCTCGAGCCCGGTTGGCGCGCTGACGCCGCCATCCAAGGCCTCGGGCGCACGCACCGCACGCATCAGGCGACCGCACCACTGTTCCGGCCCGTCTCGACTGACTGCCGGGGCGAACGTCGCTTCATCTCGACGATCGCGCGCCGTCTCGACAGCTTGGGCGCGCTCACCCGCGGTCAGCGGCAGACGGGCGGACAGGGCCTCTTCAATCCGCGTGATAACCTCGAAAGCGATTACGCCAAGGAGTCGCTCGAACAGTGGTTCCGGCTGCTTTCCAACGGCAAGCTGCGCTCCACCACGCTCAAGCAATTCCAGGAATTGACCGGGCTCGAGCTGGAGGGCGACGGTGGTGGCCTCAAGGAGGAGCTGCCGCCCATCCAACGCTGGCTCAACCGTATTCTGGCGTTGCGCATCGCGCTCCAGAACGCGATCTTCGACGAGTACCTGGGTCTGATCGAGGCGCGCATTGAGGCGGCCAAGGAAGCTGGCACGCTCGATCTTGGCGTCGAAAGCATCAACGCCGAGCGCATCACGATCCTCGATCGCACCGTGATCCGGCGCGACCAGACCACCGGCGCCGAGACCGAGATCCTCCGGCTTGAGACCGAGGAACGCTACAAGCCGCTGGCGCTCGACCGCGCGCTGCGCGTTCTTGGCGACGACGCCCGCCCGATCGTCAACCGCAAGTCTGGCAAGGCCGCGATCCGGTGCAGCACCTACTCGCTGACCGATGATGATGGCGAGATCGTGCGCCGCTATGAATTGGTGCGGCCGACCCGCACCGAGCGGATGCGCCAGGACCTCCTCGTCGAGACGATGTGGGAGGACGCGAGCGAGGAGGAGTTTGCCGCGCTGTGGCAAGCCGAGGTAGAGGAGATGTCGGGCAAGACCCGCACCAGCACGCTCTACCTTGTCACTGGCCTCCTCTTGCCCGTGTGGGACCGCCTCCCCGACGATCACGTCCAGGTCTGGCGGCTCAACACCGATGACGGTCAGTCCTTCCTCGGCCGCATCGTCCCCGCCCCACTTGTAACCAAGCTCGCGGACGCCTTCGGCATCGCCGCCACCATCACCGTGTCGGGTGCCGACACCGCCAAACACGTCATGGGCACCGGCGAGATTTCGGCCGTGGGCGCCTATCGCCTCAAGCGCAGCCTGGTCGCGTCCCAGCAGCGCCTCGAACTGCTCGATTGGCCGCACACGCGTCTCGCCGAGCTGAAGGCGGCCGGGTGCTTCACCGAGATCATCCAGCACAAAACGCGGATGTTCATCCCCGTCGCGACCGCCGCGGCCGTGATCGACCGCATCACCGCCTGACCGACACCGGGCTCTCTTCCCGATCATCAAAGGGAGGGGAGGGAGCCTTCGGCTTTGTGAGCTTGATGAGCAGGCTCGCGTGACCGTCGGACAACGGCGCGCTGATCTCGAATGGAGTATGACCGATGATCCAGTCCGTGAAGGTCAAGAACCTGACGCTGTCGAAGGACAATGTGCGCAAATCCAACCGTGACGCAGGGATCGACACCCTCGCCGCGAACATCGCAGCCCAGGGGCTGTTGCAGAACCTGATCGTCACCCCGCTCAAGAAGGCGGGTACGTTCACCGTGAAGGCGGGCGGTCGGCGCTTGCGCGCGCTCCAGCTCCTAATCCAGCAGGGCACCCTCCCCGCTGACCACACCGTTCCGGTCCTCGTGCTGAGCGACGACGACAACTCGATCGAGGCAAGCCTCGCCGAGAACTTCCAGCGCGTGCCGATGAATCCGGCCGACGAATGCACCGCGTTCAACTTCCTGATCCAGAAGGGTATGACGGCCGAGGACGTCGCCAAGCGCCAGGGCGTCACTACCCGCTTCGTAGAGCAGCGCGTGCGCCTCGCCGAGCTGGCACCTTGCGTCTTCGAGGCGCTCGCAGCCGGCGAGATCACGCTCGGCGTTGCACAGGCTTACGCCGTCACCACCGACGTCGACCGCCAGGCCCGCGTGTTCGCCCAGATGAGCAGCGCCTACTACGGCGACAATCCCGACAACATCCGCCGCGCTATCCTGAACGGCACCGTCAAGGCGAACGACGCCAAGGCGCGCTTCGTGGGGCGCGAAGCCTATCTCGCCGCAGGCGGTCGCATCGAGGGCGACCTGTTCGCGACCGAGGGCGACGAGAACTGGATCGACGTCGACGTCATCGAGACGCTTGCGGTCAAGAAGCTGGAAGCGGCCGCGGCCGAGCTGGCGCAGGCCGAGGGTCTCGCCTTCGTCACGCCGATCGCGGCGACGCACGTCCCCTACGACCTCGAGCGGCAGCTTCACGAGTTTCATGCGCCCGCACGTCACCTCACCGAGGAGGAGACCGCGCGCGTGCAGGAACTGTCGAGCGAGAACGACGCCCTCGTCGCCCAGCTCGAGCAGGAACTCTCCGAAGGCAGCGCCGAGGCGGAAACCGCCGAAGCGCGTATCGAGGCGATCGAGCGCGAGCTGGACGAGATCGACGACGCACGGCACGACATCGATCCCGCGCTGAAGGCGCAGATCGGCACGTTCGTGTATATCGGCGGTGACGGCGAGCCCCGTGTCCACACGCGCCTGTTCAGCGAAAAGCCGGTCGTGGACCCGAACGCACCTCCTACGGGTAATCCAGGCAATGCCGGTAATACCGATAATGGCGACGACGCTGACAGCGGCCCGAAGCTCAGCGTCACGCTGGTCGACGAGCTGGCGACCCAGCGCCGCCAGATCCTCGTCGCCCACGTCGCCAGCGACCCGGCGATGGCGCTAGACCTGACCATCTTCCTGATGGCGCAGAACGTCGTCTTCGAGCAGAGCCACATCCCGAACCACTCGACGCTCAAGTCGGGCGCTGCGGGCTTCCCGATCTTCAGCTTCCGCGACGAGGGCTCGATGGCGTCGCAGACCATCGACGATCAGCGGCAGCGCCTGGACACGAGTTGGGCCGGCCACAAGACCATGACCGAGCGGTTCGACGCCTTCCGCTCGCTCGATGACGAGGCCCGGGGCGCGTGGGTGGCGTTCTCGATCGCGCGCACGCTGGAGCCCACGCTTAACGTCGCCGAGGGCTACCGCAGCAACGGCTTCCACGACCATCTCGGCCGCCTCCTCGACATCCAGGTCGAGAATTGGTGGCGCCCGACGGCCGAGAACTTCTTCGGCCGGGTCAAGAAGACCGTCATGCTCGACGCACTCGAGGAGATTGGCGGCCCGATCCTGCGCGGCCGCTACAAGGACGCCAAGAAGGGCGACCTCGCCGGCACCTGTGCCTCGCTCTGCAACGGCCAGGGCATCGTCGAAGCGGAGATCCGCGAGAAGGCGACGGCCTGGTTGCCCGAGGCGATGCGCTTCGACGGCATCGAGAAACCGGCAAGGACGCCGCTGCGCTCCACCTTCACCGAAGACGTCGAGGACACCGATCCTGCCGAGGATGAAGATCCCGGCGAGGAGGGTGACGACGCGATCGCGCCCGAGGAGGACGATGACCACGGGTCCGAGGATTTGAGCCAAGCGGCCTGACGCGGGCTCGCACATTTCGAGGCGACTGGGGGCGGCATTCTTCGCGGAGTGTCGCCCCTCTTTTGTGACCCGCCACCACCCCCGAGAGGGAAGGATGCTTGACCGGGTTCGCCTCAACAAAATCAGGAGAACCACCGTGGCAAAGACCACCGATAAACCGTCGCCCGCCGACATCATCACAAACACCATCATCGACAAGCTCGAGGCCGGCGTGCGCCCCTGGGTCAAGCCGTGGCGCCCCGGACTTGGGGGCCGTCCGCTACGCGCGACCGGCGACCCCTACAAGGGCATCAACTGCTTCTGGCTGTGGCTGTGCGCCGAAGGCGCCGGGTACAACTCGCGCACCTGGATGACGTACAAGCAGGCGCAGGCCCTTGGGGGCCAGGTCCGCGAAGGCGAACGCTCGCAGATCGCCATCTTCTACAAATCTTACAGCAAGACCGTCGAATCCGTCGTCACCGGCGACGCGACCGACGAGATGCGCCGCGTGCTACGCTCCTACGCCGTGTTCAACTGCGACCAGATCGACGGCCTGTCTCCGGACTTCTACCCGAGCCCGGTCAATGTCGTACCTCCGGCCGACACCCTCCCCGAGCGCGCCCAGCGCTTCATCGACGCGCTGCCGGCGACCGTCCACATGCGCGGCGATCGTGCGTTCTACGATCGCACGGCCGACAGCATCACAATGCCCCCGGTCGAGCTGTTCTCCTCGCGCGCCTTCTTCGCGTCGACCCTCGCCCACGAGGCCGGCCACTGGAGCGGCCACCCCGACCGGCTCGATCGCGAGTTCGGCAAGCGGTTCGGCGACGACGCCTATGCTTTCGAGGAGCTTTGCGCCGAGATGACCTCCGCGCTGCTTGGTGCGGATCTCGGCCTTCCCACTTCGCACCTCGACGACCACGCCGCCTATATCGGCTCGTGGCTGAAGGTGCTGCGCAAGGACAGCCGCGCGATCATGACCGCTGCCGCCAAGGCCGAAGCCGCTGCCGGCTATCTGCTCCGCGCGACGGGGCTGGACGTCTCGGCCGAGCCCGAGGACGAGATCCGTGAAGCGGCATGATCGCTCCGGCCGCCCTCCAAGACCTCGGCGCCTACCGGCGCTTCGTCGTGGCGTTCAGTGGCGGCAAGGACACCTTGCCGCCCTCCTGCACCTCCTCAGTCTTGGCGTGCCCGCGCACGCGATCGAGCTGCATCACCATGATGTCGACGGCCAAGGGCCGACCTTCATGGATTGGCCCTGCACGCCGGCCTATGTTCGGGCGATCGCCGACCATCTCGGCATCGCGCTCTACGTCTCGTGGCGCGAAGGCGGCTTCGCTCGTGAGCTGGCACGCGACGACACGCCGACCGCTCCGATCCTGTTCGAGACGCCGAGCGGGATCGGCTGTGCCGGAGGCAACGGCCCTCCCGGCACGCGTGGGCTTTTCCCGCAGACCTCCCCGGACCTTCGTGTACGCTGGTGCAGTCCGGCGCTGAAGATCGACGTTCTCGCGGCCGCGATCCGCAATCAGCCGCGTTTCCTTGATGGCCGCACCCTCGTCATCACCGGGGAGCGTGCCGAAGAAAGCCCTGCGCGCGCGCGTTACGCCGCGTTCGAACCGCACCGAACGTCGACCCTCGCGCGCGCGGTCGACCACTGGCGTCCCGTCCATGACTGGAACGAGTGCCAGGTATGGGACGTGATCGCGCGTTCGCGGATCCGGCCACACCCGGCTTACGTCCTGGGGTGGGGCCGCCTGTCCTGCCGCGCCTGCATCTTCGGGTCGCCTGACCAATGGGCGACGCTCCGCCTCATCTTCCCCGCAGCGTTCCTGACGATCGCAGCACGCGAAGCCGCGAGTGGTAAAACGATTCATCGTTCGCTGAGCGTCGTGCAGCTCGCCGACCGCGGCACGGCGTATCAAGCCGCTACGCTCCATGATGACGAGCGTGTACAGGCCGATGATCCGGCCTGGCGTCTCTCGATCCTCGTGGATCGCTGGGCGCTTCCTGCTGGCGCCTTCGGCGACCATGCAGGTCCGCCATGACGCAAACACCTAAGTGGGTACAACTACGGCCGGCCAACTCCAGTGCGTATAGAGAAATGGCGTGCCGTCCTCCTTGGTAACTTCCTTGGCGTAGATGCGGAAGCGCGTCCCAAGCGGGTGCTGTTTCCGCATGTCACGGGAGCATTCCACATTCATGGTCACCGGGTAAAATTGGTCCGGTATCGGCCGCGCGCGGACACTTCCATGAGCGCCGCGTGCTGGACCGGCGTAGGTTTCGATCACAATTTGCCTATAAGATGACCAAGGCTTCGCTATCGACATGCGCGCTCCAGATTAGCCGCTGAATCGGACCCTCAGTCGTCGCGGGTACGCCGCCCCGCAAGATCATCCTCGCGACCGTCGCGAAATATGCGCCCAACCGCCAGCGCTGGATCGCCGCTGGCTGGCGCGTGATCGACTGAAACAGCCACCCGGAGGGGAGGCGTCCTTTGGACAGATGAGCCTTTGGCTCCTGGTTGAGAAAGGATCATCATCATGCGCAGCGTTGCCGTTTACCTCACCCAACGGCTCTATGGCGGCCCCGAGGAAGGTGGCTGGTGGTACGACACCGGTGAACTCTGCACCGACCCGGTGCTGACGGCCTTCGGCGTCACCTTCCCCGACGGTCACGAGGACCGTGCCCGGCGAATGTCGGTCGAGGTTCAGGCGCATCTCGATCGCGACTGGAACACCGGCGACCACGCGCGACCGATCAGCAGCGTCCTCTCCGCTGGGCGTTTCGAGGCCCGCGTCCACGATGGCTGGCCCCCTCTCGCCTATCCGGCCGAGCGTCCCCGCTACGAATGACCCGAACCGCTTGGGTCTCCCATTTTGCCAACCTTCAGGAGTCCGGTCCCATGAAGACCTTCACCGTCCACTGCGAATACCCTGCCCATTACCGTGTGGAAATCACGGTCGAGGCGGAGGATGTCGTCAGCGCCTGCCGCTCCGCGATCGATGCGTCACACACGACCGACGGGTGGAAGAGCCTGGATACGGAGCATCCCACCTACGTCAGCGCAATCGCAGAAGGAGCCGACGTCGATCCTTGGCGCTTCGTCCCCGATGGAGGCGACGCCTCCGTCCTGCCCGTCCCGGGCGTGTTCTCTGACGTGGCGGCCTGCGCGGGCTATGCCGCGACCCGGAGCGAAGATCTGGTCGACCAGCTCCGTATCATGGTCGACGCGATCGGCGCCGATGGAGGGTTGAGGATCACCCCAGTGGCGATGGTACGCCTGTGCGGAACGGGGCAGGCCATTCTCGACGACATCGCGCGGTGTGGGTTGAGCCCGACAGGTTCGAAGGCGGCAGCAATCATGGTCCCGGCTGCGCCCGACGCCACCTGACGCCCGACAGCCTTCCGCCAGAGAGATGCGGCACATGGGCGGCCGCGAGACCCCCGCAACCGCAAAAATCCGGCCCGAGTTGCCGCTGCGCGGCTGCCCGCACCACCCCGGTTTTTGCGGTTTCCCTTCGCTGCGCTCCGGTGCGGAGGCCTCTTATTCAGCCGCCCAGGAGGTGCGCATCCGGCGGATAGGCCGCCGGCCTCGATCAGATGAAGGGCTTGACCCCATGACCACTTCCCTCGCTGCCGCACTCTCCGCACTGGAGCTGGGACACCTTGAACCCCGCGCCGAAGATGTCTCGGGCATGTGCCCTCCCTCGACTGACGCACTTGAGCAGACCACCACCGCTATCTGGAGCGACCTCTTCGCAACCCTCCAGAACACGTCGCTCGAGCGCGACATCGAGGAGATGGGCTGGGGCCTGGTCAATCTCTTCCACCGGGCCGCGGCCAAGAAGCACGCGACGATCGACCGCCTCACCGATGAGATCAGGCTGCTGATTGCCGAGCAGGACGGTTCGGAGATCAACACCTCCAACCTCGAGGACAAGATCGACCTTGCCAAGAAGATCGAGGAAGCCGCCACCTGCTACGAAGTGATGCGCGACACCGCAGCGGCGCACTACATCCGCGAGACCGGCCGTTCCTGGATCCCGTCGACGGGCAACCGCATTTCGCTCGGGGTAACGTCAGCGATCGTTGACGGCCGAGCATTCCTCCAAGCTCGCCGTGAACGCGTCCGCGACGCCAACACGGCACAGGGCACTCCCGTCGTGTTTGCCGGAGGCCGGTTGACCTTCCGGACTGACGAGGACATGAAGGCGTTTGGCGACAACCTGCTGCGCACCCTCAACGCGGTTCGGGAACGCGTCGGCGACATGTATCTCGTCCATGGTGGCGACATGAAGGGGATCGAGCGCATCGCTGCCTCGTGGGCCGAACAGCACGGTGTCCAGCAGGTCCGCTTCGGTCTCGATCGCAAACTCGGAGACCGGGCTGGCTTCCGTCGCAACGAGCAGATGCTCTCGCTGAAGCCCCGCTACGTCATCGCCTTCCAAGGCAACGGCGTGACCGAGCGACTGGTGATCGACGCGAAGAAGGCAGGCATCCGCGTGGTGGATCGCCGCGGCCCGCTCGGCACACCACCCGCAGCACAGAACGCTCAGCGCGACCGCAAGGTCGCCTGAGCTTCGGCTCGGCCGCTGGCTGACGCCAGCGGCCTCGCCCTTGCGGCTTCGCCGCAGGGCTCCCCCACTTCACCCTCCAAGGAGAGTATCATGCCACGCCCGAACCCCTTCCAGACCGCCGCCCATTGCTGGCGCTTCGCTTGGCGCAGGGCGACGGCTGACGGCGACACCTTTCACATCGTCACGACCGGCAATCCCGCCGCTCCGCGTGCGGTCCTGTCCGATCGCGACCTGTTCGCACGCGCGGATCTGACGCCGGAGGACATCGAGGCATCCGTCGATCCCTTCTTGTCGGACATCGGAAACGCCGGCTAGTCAGAGACTTCGCGGCGAGGCCATTCGACAACCCTTCCCCTTAATGGGAGAGATCAGCCATGAAATCGCTCCGTAGCGGCACTGACGTCATGGGCGTGCCTATCGACCGCGACACCCGGCGCGCGCGGCTTCTCGCCGCGCGGCGCAAACCCGTAGGCAGCCTCAACCGAAAGGGGGTCGGTACATAGAACGGACCCAGATATACGCTAAGGTTTCGCCGGGCCTTCTACGGCGCGGGTCTGGCGGAGCGGCCTGAGGGCTTTCGATGGCGCGTCGGGATCGGTCCAGAGATAATCGCCGGTGAGGTTGATGTGCTGCCAGCCGAGCGGCGAAAGGTGTTGCAGCAGGTCCGGGGAGACCGGCCGGCCGAGGTTGGCGAGATGCTTCCGGGCGGCTTGCAGGTAGGTCGTGTTCCACAGGACGATGGCACCTGCGACGAGATTGAGCGCGCTCGCCCGATGGCTCTGCGCTTGCAGCGCATGGTCGCGGATACGGCCGATCCGGTGGAAGAAGATGGCGCGTTTCAGCGCATTTTCGGCCTCGCCCTTGTTGAGTTCGCGGGTAGCGCGACGCCGCTGTTCGGGCTGCTCGATCCAGTCGAGCGTGAACAGGGTACGCTCGACGCGGCCGATCTCGCGCAATGCGAGTGCCAGGCCGTTGGCGCGGGGATAGGAGCCGAGCCGTTCGAGCATGATCGACGCGCTCACGACGCCGGTGCGGATCGATGTTCCCAGACGCAGCACGTCGTTCCAGTGCGCGGCAATCAGGGCTTCGTCTATCCCGCCCGCGACCAGCGGCGCGATATCGGGTCCGGGCTCAATGCCGTCGAACAGGTGCAGACGGCGCGCGGCGATGTTCGGGATGCGCGGCGCGAATCGAAATCCGAGCAGATGGCATAGCGCGAACACATGATCCGACACGCCCCCGCCATCGACGTGGTGCTCCTCAATATGCAGATCGGCACCGTGGTGGAGCAGCCCGTCCAACACCTGCGCGGCCTCGCTCGCGGACGCCGAGATGACGGTGGAATGGAACGGCGCGTAGCGATCCGAGACATGGCTGTAGAAGGAGACGGCAGGCTCTGCCCCCTTGTGCGGATTGACCGCGCCGGTTGCCTGGGCGCGGCGATCGAGCGGGAAGTTCTGACCGTCCGAACTGGACGAGGTGCCGGACCCGAACAGGGCGGCGAGTGGCGCGGTATGCTGGGCGTCGACCAGACGAGCGAGAGCGCGACCGTAGGTTTCCTCGCGCAGATGCCATGAGGCGAGCCAACCAAGCTGGCGCTGGGTCACGACATTGCAGGCTTCCGCCATGCGCGTGTGGCCCAGATTGGTCGCATCCGCGAGCACCGCCGTCAGGATCGCACGCGGTTCATCGGCGACACGGCCACTTTGCAGATGCGTGAAGCACTGGCTGAATCCGGTCCATCGATCGACTTCAGCAAGAAGGTCGGTGATGCGGATCGCGGGCAGATGGGCATAAAGCGGTGCGAGCGCGGTATCGGCTTCTTCGGGCGTGATCGCCTTCAACGGCGAAATCCGCAGCCTGCCGAGGCTGAGCTGCACGTCTTCCAGCGCGTCCGTCTCCGCCTTTCGCTCGACCTCGGCCAATCGACGGGCAAGGCGGGCGCGTCGTTCGGCCAGCCAGACACCGGCCGTATCCGGTGCCGGGATCGGCAAGGGACCGGCCGCGCGCATGGCAGCGAAGACGGGACCGGAAATGAGTTGTTGTTCGACGGCACGATAGCGCCGGCTTCCCTCGACCCACATGTCGCCGGCGCGCAGCCGGTCGCGAAGCTCCACCAGCACGCACAGTTCATAGGTCCGGCGATCAGGAAGGCCGGAGCCGATCGTCCGACGCCAGGCCTGTCGGATGAAGCCGACCGGCGCATCGGACGGCAGTTTTCGCAAACGACCGAGATGAAGGTCGCGGATGATCGCAACCGCTCGCGCGAGCGCATGGCAGGCCGGCACCGCCCCGAACGTGAACGACGCGATGAATGAGGGGCCGACCTGTCGGAGAACGGGGTAGTGGGTCGCGGCGATCGTGACGGGATCGACGGCATCGGGGCGGATCAGCTTGCGGGCTTCATCGACCTCACGGCCGAGATCGTCCCATCCGATCGCGGCCTCGACCGCAGCGGCGATGTCGCCGCCCGACACCCTGGCGGCAAGCAGGGCATCGCCGAGCCGGGCGAGCAGCCGGATCTTGCCGTTGATGGTGCGCCGGTCGCGCTTGGGCGCGGTGTCCGCGCTGTTCTGCTCGCGCCGGAACATCTGCCCCAACAGGCGGTCGAACATCAGCACCGCATCGTCGGTGAGCGTGACGATAGTTTCGAGTATCGTCGCCACCAGGACCGCGCGACGCCGCGTCGCTTGCAACGTTCGGACATGTTGCGCGGTCAGCCGCGCCCCTTGCTGACAGAGGCGTCGCAGGCGCTCAGGGTGGATGCCCGTAGCGATATCGGGATCGATCCCGATATCGCGGAGCAGCGCGAGCCGCTGGGCGATGATGGCGAACGTCTTACGGCCCGGCTTGCCGGGTGGCTGTCGCACCCATCCGAGGCTGCTCATGTTCGTACCGGCATGATGCAGGAGAAGGGCATCGAGCAGACGGCATTGACATCGATGCGGCCATGCTGGTCGGGTCTCGTCCCCGCTCGAAGGGCATGGAGCGCCGTGATTTGCTCGCTGCCAACGCAGCGATCTTCAAGACGCAGGGCGCAGCGCTGGACGCAGTGGCCAAACGCGACGCCAAGATCCTGGTCGTCGGTAATCCCGCCAACACAAATGCCTGGATCATTGCGCAAAGCGCACCGGGTTTCCCTGCCGAAAACATCACGTCGATGATCCGCCTCGATCACAACCGCGCGCAGGGACAGCTTGCGGCCAAGGCGGGTGTCGGTGTCGATGCGATTACAAAGCTCGTCGTCTGGGGAAACCATTCGCCGACGATGTTTGCCGACTGGGGGAATGCCGAACTCGATGGCCAAAAGCTTGCCGACCGTATCGGAAACGAGGCCTGGTACCGCGAGACCCTGATCCCCACCGTTGCGCAGCGCGGAACCGCGATCATCGAAGCACGGGGTGCGTCCTCGGCCGCGTCGGCAGCAAATGCGGCGATCGACCATCTGCGCGATTGGGTGCACGGCGCAGGCGACAATTGGGTGTCGATGGGCGTGGTGTCAGATGGCTCCTACGGTATCCCGCAAGGGCTGGTGTGCGGCGTGCCGGTGCACTGCAAAAGCGGTGGGTATGCGCGTATCGAAGGACTGATCCTCGATCCATTCCAGCGAACGATGCTTGATCGCACGATTGCCGAACTGGTCGATGAAAGTGAGGCGGTTATCGACATTCTGAAATGACCGATCGGTATATCTGATTGGAATGACCGTAATCTTTGGTTGGTGCGATTGATCTCCGTTCCCTATCATTGGGGCAAGGAGATCGGGCATGACCCTGGAACAACTCAGGATTTTCGTCGGTGTCGCTGAGCGCGAGCACATGACGCGCGCGGCCGAAGCGCTCAATGTGACGCAGTCAGCCGCAAGCGCTGCCATCGCCGCGCTGGAAGCCCGGCACGGCGTGCCGCTGTTCCACCGGGTCGGCCGTGGGATCGAACTGTCCGAAGCGGGCCGCATGTTTCTGGTCGACGCACGCGCAGTGCTTGGCCGTGCCGCCAGCGCGGAACTTGCACTGGCCGAATATGCAGGACTGGAGCGCGGCACTCTGCGGCTAGTCGCAAGCCAGACGATCGCGGGCTATTGGCTGCCCCGCCAGCTGGCCGCGTTCCATGCGCGCTACCCCGCGATCTCAATCGAACTGGCGATCGACAACACCGAGGGGGCCGCGGCGCGCGTGCTCGACGGTGCGGTCGAGCTCGGCTTCGTCGAGGGTGTGATCGACGAGCCCGCGCTCGCGCATTGGACGGTCGCGAACGACCGCATGGTGCTGGTAAGCGACCGCGCAGCCGACACGATCGACGAGGACTGGATCCGCGCCGCACGCTGGATCGTCCGCGAGCAGGGATCGGGCACGCGCTCGTCGTTCGAGGAGGTGCTGCGCCAGCGCGGCGTCGATCCGTCGGACCTCACCGTGGCGCTGATGCTACCATCGAACGAGGCGGTACGTAGCGCGGTCGAGGCCGGGGCGGGCGTCGCGGTGCTGTCGCAGCATGTCGTCGCACCTGCAATCGCGGCCGGCACGTTGCACGATCTACCGCTCGGTCTGCCGCGGCGTCCGTTCTACGCGCTGCGCCATAAAGAGCGGTATCGAACGCGGGCGGCCGATGCGCTGACCGATCTCATCAAGGAGACTGGCAAGTGACCGCCGATCTGAAACCCGTTCTCGATGGCCTGAAGCCCCTCAGCCGGCTCGACTCCCCGCGCGAGATGATCCGGCAGTTCACCCCCAACTGGTTCGCCGCGACGATGGGCACCGGCATTCTCGCGCTCGCCTTGCCGCAGGTGCCGGGCGTCGGCGCATCGCTGCACCCGGTCGGCGAGGCGCTGTGGTACTTCAACATCGCGCTCTTCACGCTGTTCGCCGGGCTCTACACCGCGCGCTGGACGATGTTCGGACACGAGGCGCGGCGGATCTTCGGGCACAACACCGTGTCGATGTTCATCGGCACGATCCCGATGGGGCTGGCGACGATCATCAACGGATGTCTCGCATTCGGCCTGCCGCAGTTCGGCGCGGGCGTGATCCCGATCGCCGAGACATTGTGGTGGATCGACGTCGCGATGTCGCTCGCCTGCGGTGTGGCGATCCCCTACCTCATGTTCACGCGGCACGAACATTCGCTCGACGGCATGACCGCGGTGTGGCTGCTGCCGGTGGTCGCGGCGGAGGTCGCAGGTGCGAGCGGCGGCCTGCTCGCCCCGCATCTGGCGGACGCGCATCACCAGTTCGTCGTGCTCGCAACGTCGTATGTGCTCTGGGCTTATTCAGTGCCGGTCGCGTTCGGCATCCTCGCGATCCTGATCCTGCGGATGGCACTGCACAAGCTGCCGCACGAGAGCATGGCCGCCTCGAGCTGGCTCGCGCTCGGTCCGATTGGCACCGGCGCGCTTGGGATGCTGGTGCTCGGCAGCAACGCGCCCGCGATCCTCGCCGCCAACGGCCTGGGGCAGATCGGCGCGGTAGCGCAGGGGATTGGCACGATTGCCGGGCTGCTGCTCTGGGGTTTCGGTCTGTGGTGGCTGGCGCTCGCGACGCTGATCACGATCCGCTACTGGCGCGCGGGCATTCCGTTCAACCTCGGCTGGTGGGGCTATACCTTCCCGCTTGGCGTCTACACGGTCGCCACCTTCAAGCTCGGCACGACGCTTCAGCTCGGCTTTTTCGGGATCGTCGGCACTGTCCTCACAGTGGCGCTCGCAGCAATGTGGCTGCTGGTCGGCGCCAAGACGGTCGCGGGCGGCTGGCGCGGGAACCTGTTCGTGTCGCCCTGCATCGCCCAAGCCAATTGATGGGCCGAACTGATCGTCCTGTCGGATCGAACCGTCGCATCCGATCGACCCGTACCGGGCAGACCGGCGGACGGGTCGCGCATAAAAGCATGACATCGAAGGGAGAATGCTGGTGGACAGCCTGGATATGAAATTGGCGCAGGCGACGAACCGCCGTCGCTTTCTCTCAGAAGCCGCGATCGGTAGCGGCGCGCTGATCGCCGCACCCGCGCTGGCGCAGAGCATGGTCGATCTGCATCTGCCAGGTGGCCCATCGGAACGGCCCATGACCAGCGCGTTCCCCGGCAAGGGCAACATGATCCTCCAGCGTATCCACCCGCCGTTGCTGGAAACGCCGATGAGCGTGTTCAATGGCGACGTCTTCACGCCGAACGACCAGTTCTTCGTCCGCTGGCACTGGGCCGACATTCCGACCGCGATCGATGTCGAGGCGTTCCGGATCAAGGTGTACGGCGCGGTCACGCGTCCGCTGTCGATCTCGCTCGCGCAACTGCTGAAGCTGCCGCGCGTCGAGTTGGCGGCAATCAACCAATGCTCGGGCAATTCGCGGGCGTTGTTCCAGCCTCCGGTGGCGGGTGCGCAGTGGCGTCACGGGGCGATGGGCAACGCCAAATGGCTCGGCGTGCGGCTGCGGGATGTGCTCGATATCGCCGGCGTGAAGCCGGGCGCGGTCGCGGTGCGGTTCGGTGCGCTCGACCAGCCGGTGGTCGCGGGCGGACCGGATTTCGCCAAGTCGCTGTCGATCGACCATGCGCGCGACGGCGAGGTGATGCTCGCCTTCGGGATGAACGGCAAACAGATGCCGCTCCTCAACGGCTTCCCGGTCCGGCTGATCGTACCCGGCTGGTATTCGACCTACTGGGTCAAGATGCTGAACGACATCGAGGTGCTTGCCGCGCCCGACGACGGTTACTGGATGGCCAAGGCGTACAAGGTGCCCGCCACGCCCGGCGCGAACGTGCGGCCTGGCCAGAAGGATTTTCCGACCGTCCCCATCAACAAGATGATCCCGCGCAGCTGGGTCACGAGCCTCGACGAGGGGCAGGCGATCGCGTTCGATCGCTCGATCCCACTGGGCGGTATTGCGATGGGGGGCGATTGCGGCGTCGCCAAGGTCGATGTGTCGACCGACAACGGCAAGACCTGGTACAAGACGACGCTCGGCCCCGATCACGGCAAATACAGTTTCCGCCGCTGGGATGCGCAGGTTCCACTCACGCATGCGGGCCCAACAAAGCTGATGTCGCGCTGCTGGAACACCGCCGGCATCGCGCAGCCGATGACGCCGATCTGGAATCCGGGCGGGTTCATGCGCGGCAACATCGAAACCACCAACATCGTCGTCGGCTGAGGAGCGCACCGCATGAAAACGCCTTCCATCGGCACGCTGTCGTTCGCGTTCGTCGGCGCGACCGTCGTTCTTCTGCTCGCGATCGGTGCCCCGAACAGCCGCGTCGCCCCGCCGCCTGCGGCCCCGACCGCACCACCGCCGCCAAGCGTCTCGGCGCGCGGCTTTTCGCTGGCGTCCACCTCGGTCGATCTTCCGACCGACGAAGGTCAATATCCCGCCGGCCCGCATGCCGATGTCATCAATGCCAACTGCACGTCGTGTCATTCGGCGAGCATGGCGCTGAACCAGCCACCACTCTCTGGCGACCAGTGGACCGCGGAGGTCACCAAGATGCGCGAGGTCTACAAGGCACCCGTCGCCGCAGCCGACGTACCGGCGATCGTCGCCTATCTGACTGCCATGAGCACGAAGCAGCCGGGCGCCGCGAAGGGCAAGGCACAGGACCCCGATCCGAAGGCTGCGCCCGACGTATCGGGAGGATCAGGTTAAGCCATCAACTCACGACACGCGGTTTTGCGCGCGAAGTGCTGTGCGGCGTGTACGTGTCTCGCGCAGTGTCGCATTGGGCGCCAGACCGTCTGCCGGCACCTTGGGTATCGCAACGCGCTGCGACAGGTAGATGCCGTTGTGGCCCGAGCAGAGATAGGCCACGAAACAGGCGACGGCGATCGGCACCGCATAGGCGGCGCCGAACAGTTCGATTCCCCTGAAGGTGCAGGCGAGCGGGGTATTGGCGGCCCCGGCAAACACCGCGACAAAGCCGATCGCGGCGAACAGGCCCGTCGGCACGCCCAAGAAAGGCGCCAGCGCGTTACCGAGCGCTGCGCCGATGAAGAACAAAGGCGTGACTTCACCGCCTTTGAAACCCGCGCCGAGCGTGACGACGGTAAACAGCAGCTTGATCGCCCAACTCCACCGATGCGTGTCCGGTCCGAAGAAGCTGGCGATGGTAAGGCTGTCGGGCCCCGCTGCCAGGACACCCAGGCCCAGATAGTCGCGCGTGCCGAACAGGAAGACGAGCGCGATAACGACGGCCCCGCCGATCACTGGACGTAGTGGACCATAGGGAACGATCCGCTTGAGCCATCCCCCGACCACGTGGTTGGCTTCGGCGAAGGCCAGACCGACCAGTCCGAATATGATCCCCGCAACACCTGCCTTCGTCACGAGCAGCGCATCGACGGGTATCAACGCACCGATCGGGTAGACACCGTGATGGATACCCCAGGCGAGGCACGTCCAATCGCCGACCAGCGCTGCAACAAGGCAAGGCACCAGCGCGGAATATTCAACGCGGCCGATCGCCAGCACTTCGAGCGCGAAGACCGCTCCTGCGATCGGCGTGCCGAAGACCGCGCCGAACCCGGCTGCGATACCCGTCATCAACAGGATGCGCGTGCCGCCCGCATCGAGGTGGAGCGCGCGGCCGAAACCGCTGGCAAGGCTTCCGCCTAATTGGACGGCGGTGCCTTCACGTCCGGCCGAGCCACCGAAAAGATGCGTCACCACTGTGCCGAAGAAGATGAGCGGCGCCATCCGCAGTGGCACACCGCCGCCCGGCTCGTGGATCTGCTCGACGATCAGGTTGTTGCCGCCTTCCACCGTGCGCCCGGTGACATGGTAAAGGAATCCGACCACGAACCCGCCCACCGGCAGCAGATAGAGCAGCCAAGGCGACGCAAACCGCAGGCGGGTAACGGTATCGAGGCTCAACAGGAACGCCGCACATAGCGTCCCGACGAGTGCCGCCATGGGCAGCAGGATCAGCGCCCAACGTACGACCGAAACGGCATGCTCGTGCCGATTGCGCATGAATGCCGCGACGTTCAGCATGTCGACGAGATTGCGAAAGGTAGCGCGCACAATTCCTCCTTGCTGCCTGACGGCGCCAAGTAGGAATCATCAGCTCATGTCAGAGCGGTTCGGCCAAATTGCCCGGCAGAAATCCAGTGCCGAGATCGATCTATGAGACGTTTGCCCCAACCGTCAATGGGCATGTTGGTCGGGCAAATGCTCGGACCTGTCAGTCGCCAGGGTCTATCTGAGCCCGTTATATGGACCGACCCGGGTACGCTACATGCGGGACCGATCGGTTTCGACCCGCGCGTCGTTTTCGGGCTGCGTCACAAGGGGCGATACCGCACGAAAGCCGCCGATGCGCTGCCGGGTCTGATCGGCCCGTAGCGTGGTTAGCGCTGCTGCGCTACGAGCGCGCCGTCCAGATGCCGACGAGCGCGGCCAGCGACACGAGCATAAGAAACCCGTTCATTACCAGGAGCAACGCCGCTGGCAGGCGCTTGATGTCGGGTCGTGGCGGCGGGGCGCCGGCACCCATCTCGCGCCACACCGCGGCGACAAAGCAAAAGGCGCTGAACAGGATCAGCATGGTCCCGGTCGCCGTCGCCAGCCACGGGAACACGACGTCCTTGAGCAGCGCGCGCGCGCCGATCCCGGAAGCGAGCGCCGCCAGTCCGGTACGCACCCAGGCGGCATAGGTGCGTTCACCGGCGAGGATTGTGCGGTCTGCGGCAAGCTCCGTGCGACGATCAGCGCTGTCCACCTGCTGGACTGCGCTGTCCTTCAGCGTGCTCGCGCTCTCCGCCAGCTTCGCATGGGCCCGATCGGCGTCGTGCGGCGCGTTCATCAGCCGGCGGTGACGGTGATGCGATGCCAAGCGGTCGAGAGATAGCCGGCGAAGTTCCAGATCGCCTCGGGTCGTTCGGGCTGCATCTGCCCGGCACCGTCGACGGCGCGCACGACCAGGACGTGGAGTCCGGGAGACAGATCGACCGTGACGTGCCACTGTGTCCAGCTCCAGGGTGCATCGGGTTCCGTGGTCAGTTCCGCCTGCAGCCAGTCGGTGCCTCCATTGACGGAGACCTCGACGCGAGAGACCGCTCGGCCGAAGGCGATCGCATAGCCCGCGATTCCGCACGCGCCGGCGCCGACATGCCCGCCGTCCACGGGCGAGCAGATCGCAGCGTTGAGCGGCATCTCCTCGATCGTCAGGCCCTCATCCCAGTCTGCGTCCTCCTTCGCTACCGATGCCGGAAAGAGTTTATAGTCCTTGGCCTGGATCGGCGCATCGGATGGGCGATCGCGCACCTCGATGCGCGTCAGCCACTTGGCGCTACGAACGCCCGCATAACCCGGCACGACGAGCCGCAGCGGTGCGCCATGTTCGGGGGCCAGCGCCTCGCCGTTCATCGCCCAGGCGATCAGCACGTCAGGCTCTAGTGCCTTGGCGATCGAGATCGAGGCACCGAACGGCGCCGTCTCACCATCGACATCGACGTCGTCGGCACCCGTAGTGCCGACGAACGACGCGCCGTCCTGGATGCCGGCCGCGGCGAGCACGTCGCGCAGTGCGACGCCGGTCCAAGCCGCATTGCCGATCGCGCCCACGTCCCAGGGATCGCCCGAAGTCTTTTCCACGTCTTGAAGATGTGCCCGACGATTGCCGGCGCACTGCATGGTCGCGGTCACTGTCCGGGTCGCAAATGCCGTTTGAAGTTCGGCGACCGTGTAGGAGCGCGGGCGGTCGACCAAGCCGTCCAGCGCTATACGATGATCGTCGGCCAGCTCCGGCGTAGGTCCGTGACTGCGGATGTAGAAATTCGCCTGCGGCGTCAGGAAGGACGTGATCAGTTTATCCGGAGGCGTTTCCGCATTGAGCGGCTCCGGACAGCGGAGGATTAGATTCTGTTCGGCGCGATCGGATGCGGTCATGCAAGCGGCCTACCATGATGAAATCAATAGCGAAATTGATCGTTTGGCTGGACGATGTCACCCAGACTCTTTCGATAGCCTATCCCTTTCTAGACGGGGGGAGCGATCGCCATGCCGTCGCGCAAGAGGCGCCGAGTGCAAGACAGCCTTTCCCGTAGATCGACTCAATGTGGCTGAGCTTGCTACGACGGCTTTGTCCCAAAAGTCGTCGCTAGGCACCAGGGATGACGGAAAACCCTATCGCCATCGCAGATGCGCGACAAACGGGTGTTTTCGGACACCCAAGCAGACCTGTCGGCGCTTAGCGTATATCTGGGTCCGTTCTATGTACCGACCCCGAAAGGGGATTCTCAGCGGGCACTGGGATGCCGGAAATGTCGTGGGAGCCTTCCGCAACGGGCGCGGCAGCTTCATCGCGAAGGCCGGGACGACGACGAACTAGCTGCTTTTCCCCGCCCGCCACGGCTTCGCCGTGAGAGAGGTGAGGACGCTTTGGCGCTTTGAGCGGCCCGATCCCCGGTCTGCTCGACCGGAGCCCCACCATGACCGAACTTTTCATCATCGGCGCCAGCCCTGCCGAGGAAGATACCGCGCAGCTCGGCCGCACGCCGGACTTTGACCGGCTCAATCGCCTCGAAGTCGACTGCTACCAGGCCGCGCTCATTGCGCACTATGGACCGCCCCCCGAGGGCGCCACCTTCGTCCGCCACGGATCGCACCACGACTTCGGCCGCTACGTCGAACTCGCCATCCGCTTCGATCCTGAAAATGAGCCGGCCTCGACCTACGCTTGCCAGCTCGACGAGGGGCTCGGCCGCTGGTTTCATGCCGGCTTCACCGCACCTGTCGAATATCCCGACAGCACGTCGCCAGTGATCCACCATGCGGATCTCGCCGCTGCGATCCGCTCCGCGATCAGCATCATGCGGCCGCCCTACCCAGACGGCGAACGTGCAATCGCCAACCTGCGCGCCCACTACCCGGAAACGGTCCTTGCCTGATGGCGCGCGACTGCATCCGGCAGCCGCGTCACGTCATCCAGCCACTCGTGATCGGGCGCCAGCCCGATCTCTTCGACGGCCCGACCGTGACGCATGAGCGCCTGCCCAAGCCGATCCCGCACACATGGAGCCGGGATTTCCTTCGCTACCTCCGGGCCACAGGCTCGAACCCAGATTGAGGACGCCGAGCATGACCGACTATTCGAAGCCCGTGCGGGTGCCGATGCCCGCGTGGTCCGACGAGGAGCTGCGTACCCTCGTCGATTTCCGGCGCCGCAACGGTCGCCGCTGGAAGAGCAAGCTGCTTGACCTCTACCTGTTCGGCAAGGATGACAGCGAGCCGAACGGTGCCGGCCTTCGACACATCCGGAACCGCCAGGGTCCAAGCCGGGTCGACGCCTTGAGCAAGGCGACGCTCGACGAGGCTGAAAAGCGCCTCGCGCCGGGCGCCGATGGCCTCGCATAGGAAGACCTCTCGATGAGCCGCCATGATTTCGAGAACGGTCCCGCCCGCGTGTCGATCGGATGGGATGCGCCGCTCGCCTCCTTCTTCCTCCAGGTCTGGACCGGCGAGGAACAGGACGAAGACGACGGTCCGTCCATCTGGCTCGGCGCCTTCTACGGCGAAGCACCGATCCCCGACCCGCTGATCGTCGTCGCTCGCCGGCACGTCCCCGATCTGCCGGCGACGCTGCACCGCCAACTCACCATCGATCAACTTGCCGCCCCGGCGCGACCGCGCCGCCCCGGCCTGATCGATCCTCCGCGATAGGCGCTTCGTGGAATCGCCGATCTATCTCGTCGCCTGCGTCTCGCAGAAGCACGATCGCCCCGCGCGCGCAGCCGATCTGTATCGCTCCGACTGGTTCCGTAAGGCACGAACCTACGTCGAGGAAACCGGCGACCGCTGGTTCGTGCTCTCGGCCGCACACGGCCTCGTGAAGCCCTCGCAACGCCTCGCCCCTTACGACGCCACCCTCCGCGACCTATCGGCCGCAGAGCGGCGTCTGTGGGGCGAGAAGACGGTCCGCCAACTACGACGCGCGATCGGACCTCGCCATGCGGGGCCGATCGTCTTCCTCGCCGGGCGTCTCTACCGCGAGCCGCTGCTCGCCTTCGCCGGCGAGCGCGCTGCCGTTCCCATGCTCGGCATGGGGATCGGCCAGCAAAAAGCATGGCTTGCCGCTCAGATCGCCGAGGGGCGCGAGCGCGCTTGGCGCGCAGCCCAACTGGATCTCTTCCCCACCTCTTAACGGAGGCTGCCATGCCATCCCGACCGTCCCGGCGTCTCGCGGTGCCGGCCGCGCCCGCGCGCGCCCAGCAACTCGAGCTATTCGGCGCGCCTGATGAGCCTCCGCCATCCTACGGCATGGCGGTCCCGCCGTGGTGTGGCCTTGCGGCCTGGCACCCGAACTCGATCGCCAATCGGCGATCATGCGACCGCGCACTCCGCTCTATCATCGGTTCGAGGCGACTGCGCGTCAGCTCACGCGCGAGCGCATCCGGGGCTCGCGCGCTGTCGCCGCGATCGCTGGCGCACCCGCATCGGATCTGAGACGCGGAGCGGCTCCTTGGCGGCGAGGCATGGGAGCCAGCCTGGCCTTCCGCCCCGGTCAGAGGGAGCGCGTCGTCGCGCAACTTGTCGTCACGGTGCCCAGCTCGCGCCCGCGTGGAAGCCTCGATCGGCATCACGACAGCGGCGCTCGATTCTAACAGCTCAGCGGCGTGGATCGCGTGAGACCGACCTATCGGCCTATCGACATCGGGTACGGCGCGCGCGCGGCGTAGGCAGGAAGGCCGGTGCCTGGTCCTCGGAGGGTGGCGGTCATCCTCCATGAAGCCCCGCGCGCCCAGCACAAGGACGTGGCGACACGGAAATCGAAACCGCCTCGGTCGAGGCATCAGG
>NZ_JALNUP010000015.1 GCF_026540855.1 Sphingomonas sp. GC_Shp_5 | reverse complement strand
AGCGTAGCTCCGACGAGGCGATCGCTACCGCGCCGTCGGCGGCAACCACCGCCGCCGAGACATCGGACGCACCGGTCGCGCCCACGCCGACGGCTGCCGCGCCGGCCGCGGCGGATGCCCCGGTCACCCAGCTGAAGGGCCTCGGCCCCAAGGTCGCCGCGCGGCTCGGCGAGCTCGGCATCACCAGCGTCGGTCAGCTCGCCGCGCTGGGCGCCGGCGAGGCGGCCGATCTCGACGCCAGGCTCGGCGCCTTTCAGGGCCGGATGGGCCGCGATCGGTGGATCGAGCAGGCCCGCTTCCTCGCCGCGGGCGACCGCGCCGGCTTCGAGGCGGTGTTCGGCAAGCTCTGATCCGTTCGCGGGCGACGGGGAACCAAAGCCCGCGCCCGCGCCTTGCCCCCGGCATGGGATTATCGCCACGCCGCACCGGCGCAACTGCCGCGCGCGCGCGCCACTCGCCCGCCGCCGCTGCGTTTCTCGACCGGATCGAGCCGTTCTTCGCCGGTAGCGACGTCTCGGGCGGCCCACTGCTGCTCGCCACCGTGATCGCGCTGGCCGCTACCAACAGCGGCCTTGCCCACCTCTACGAGCGCTTCTGGGATACACCCTTCACGCTGTCGTTCGGCGCCTCGCGGCTCAGCCATAGCCTCGCCGAGTGGATCGACCACGCGCTGCTGCCATTGTTCTTCATCATCATCGGCGCCGACGTGAAGCGCGAGATCGTCCGCGGCGAGCTGTCGCAATGGCGCACCGCCGCCTTTCCGGTGGCGGGGGCGATCGGCGGCATGATCGTGCCCGTTGCGCTGTTCCTGTTGATTAACCACGCTTCCGCCGACAAGGCCGGCTGGGGCACGGTCGTGACCATGGACACCGCCTTCGGCCTCGCCGCGATCGGCCTGTTCGCCACCCGCCTGCCACCGGGGGTGCGCGCGCTGTTCCTCGCCTTTGCCGCGATCGACGACATCGGCGGCCTGCTGGTGATCGCGATCGCCTATACCGAGACGATCCATGTCACCGGGCTGGTGATCGCCGGCGTTGCGCTGCTCGCGATGATCGGCCTGCGCCGCTTGCGCTGGGTCGCCTCGCTGCCGTTCGTGCTCCTCGCGCTGGTGGTATGGGGTGGGATCTTCGCCGCCGGCGTCCATGCCACCATCGCCGGGGTGCTGATCGGCCTGCTGGTGCCGGTGACGCCGCGGCTCGAGCGCGGCACCTTTGCCGACGAGATCCAGCACCGCGTCGACCAGTTCCAGGAAGCGCACCGCGAGGCGGACGATGCCGATGACGACACTGTTGCCGAACAGGCCGAGGAACGCGCCGAGCATCGGCTGGGTTTTCTCCACGAGATGACCGCCGCGACCAGCGAGACCAGCGAGCGCGTGATCGTGCTGCTGACGCCGTGGATCAGCTATGTGGTGCTGCCGCTGTTCGCCCTGTCCAATGTCCGCATCCACCTCTCGGCGCCGCTGCTTGCGGCGGCGATGAGTTCGACCCTGGTGCTTGGCGTCGTCGCCGGCCTGGTGATCGGCAAGCCGTTGGGCTTCCTGTCCTTCTCCTGGGCGGCGACCCGGCTCGGCGCCGCCAGCCTGCCCGATCGCGTCACCTGGGCGATGATTGGCGCGATCGGTGCGCTGGCGGGGATCGGCTTCACCGTGTCGCTGTTTATCGCCGGGCTCGCCTTCCCCGATGCGGCCAAGCGCGAGGAAGCCTCATTGGGCGTGCTGCTCGCCTCGATCATCGCCGGGCTGATCGGCTATTGGCTGCTCAGGCGCAGCGCGCCGCAGGCAACCGACGGCTAACGCGCCATCCGTCATCCTCAACGCGTTTCGGCATGACACGGATAGTTAAAGGCGCCGCCCGCTCACGCCGCGCTCACCAGCAATTTGTCGATCCGCCGCCCGTCGAGGTCCACCACCTCGAAACGCCAGCCCTGCTCTTCGAAGCTCTCGCCCTCGGCGGGCAGATGCCGGAATGCCGCCAGCGCCAGTCCTGCCACCGTCGCATAATCGCGATCCTCGGGCAGCTCGATCCCCAGCCGCTCGGCCAGTGAATCGGCGGCCATCGCGCCGGCGACCAGCAGCGAGCCGTCATCGCGCTCGACCACGTCGGGCGCCTCGTCCGGATCGACGTCCGAGGCGAACTCGCCGGCGATCGCCGCGAGCAGATCGGCCGGGGTCACGATCCCTTCGAAATGCCCGTATTCGTCGTGGATCAGCGCCATCGGCACCTCGGCCTGGCGCAGCGCCATCAGCGCGTCCATCGCGTCGATCTGGTCGATCACCACCGGTGCCTTGCGCATCAGCTTGCGCAGGTCGAGCGGCTCGCCGCGGAACAGCGCACCGGCGATGTCGCGCGCCTGGACCACGCCGACCACCGCGTCGATCGAGCCGTCGCCCACCGGCAGGCGGGTGTGCGGCGTGCTCAGCAGCTTGTCGCGGATCCCCGCCGAATCGAGCGCGCAATCGAGCCAGTCGACCTCGGTGCGCGGCGTCATCACCTCGCGCACCGGCCGGTCGGCGAGCCGCACCACGCCCGAGATGATGGTCCGCTCATGCTCTTCGATCACGCCCGACTTGGAGGCTTCGGCGACGATCAGGTGCAGCTCTTCCGCCGTCACCTGGTCTTCCGATTCGCGCTTCAGCCCGATCAGGCGGAAGATGAGGCTGCTCGATTGATCGAGCAGCCAGCCGAGCGGCGCGGTCGCGACCGCGATATAGCGCATCGGGATCGCCACGGTCGCGGCGATCGCCTCGGGGCTGCGCAGCGCAAACTGCTTCGGCACGAGCTCGCCGATGATCAGCGAGAAATAGGTGGTGATGCCGATCACCAGCGCAAAGCCCGCGCTTTCGGCGGTGTGCGGTGCCAGCCCCAGCGCCTGCAGCCGCGCCGCCGTCGGCGTGCCGAGGCTCGCGCCCGAATAGGCGCCCGCGAGGATACCGATCAGGGTGATGCCGATCTGCACGGTGGAGAGGAACTTGCCCGGGTCTGACGCCAGCGTCACCGCCGCCACCGCGCCCTTGCGCCCCGAACGCGCCATCGCCTCCAGCCGCGCCTTGCGCGACGAGACGATCGCCAGCTCACTCATCGCGAACACGCCGTTCAAGGCGATCAGCGCGAGGATGATGAGGACATCGATCCAGGGGAAGGGAGGCAGTTGCGCCATCGGTTCGCCCCTCCTTTGCCGGTTTAATCCGGCGCCGACAATGGCCGACGTGCAGGCATCGTGTCGCGCCGCGTCAGTCAGCGTTCAGATCGCAAGCGGAACAAGCCGTCGAAGACCCGGGTTTACCTGGGCAACGGTTCACGAAAGGGACGCCATGAAAACCAAGTTGCTCGCCGCCGCCGCGCTCGCCGCGCTGGTCACCACCAGCGCCTGCACCACCGATCCCGAGACCGGCCAGCGCCACATCAACAAGGCGGCGCTCGGCGGTATCGGCGGCGCGCTGGGCGGCTATCTCGTCGGCGATCTGGTTGGCGGCCGCCACGATCGCACCGCGAAGATCCTCGGCGCCGGGATCGGCGGCCTCGCCGGCGCGGGAATCGGCGCTTACATGGACAAGCAGGAACGCGAGCTGCGCGCCCGCACCGCCGGCACCGACGTGCAGGTGACGCGCGAGGGCGACAATCTGCTACTCAACATCCCGTCGGGGATCACCTTTGCCTATAATAGCGCCGACGTGCAGCCGCAGTTTCAGCAGACGCTGAACCAGGTCGCCGACACGCTGTCGCAGTATAACCAGACCTATATCGACGTGTACGGCCATACCGACTCGACCGGGTCGGACGCGTACAATCAGACGCTGTCGGAGCGCCGCGCGGTCGCCGTCGCCGATTACCTCAGCAGCCGCGGCGTCCAGAAGGCGCGGATCGGCACCCGCGGCTTCGGCGAAACCCAGCCGATTGCCTCCAACGACACCGACGAGGGCCGCGCCGCCAATCGTCGCGTCGAGATCAAGATCGTCCCGATCAGCCAGAACGACCTGCGCCAGTAGGGCGCGCCACGGGCGCCCGCTTTCACATCCTCCGTCACCCCAGCGAAAGCTGGGGTCTTTGGCGGCTCTCGTCCCGCGCATGCGCTTGACCCAGCGTCCGCTGGCGTGACGGACGATGGTTGCGGCTGGACCCGCTCACCGCCGCGCCTGGAAGAATCCTCGCAACAGGCCGGCAGCCTCGTCCTCGCCGATCCCGGGATAGACCTCGGGCCGATGATGGCAGGTCGGTTGCGAAAACAGCCGCGGCCCATGTTCGACCGCGCCGCCCTTGGGGTCCGCGGCCGCATAATAGAGCCGCCCAATTCGTGCATGCGCGATCGCGCCCGCGCACATCGCGCATGGCTCCAGCGTCACCCACAGATCGGCCTCTTCCAGCCGCTCGCGCCCCAGCTGCGCCGCTGCCTCGCGGATCACCCGCACCTCGGCATGCGCGGTCGGGTCGTGCAGGGTCCGAGGCGCGTTGGCCGCGACCGCGATCAACGCGCCCCGCCATGTCAGCGCGGCGCCGACCGGCACCTCCCCGGCGGCGGCAGCGGCGCGCGCGACATCGAGCGCGGCGCGCATCGGGGCAGGCAGGGGAAACATCGCCCCTGCCTGCCCCACCGGCCCTCGCGCGTCCAGCGGGTCGCTTACTGGCTGTTCCCCGGCTTCTCGACGTTCACCGTCGGCACCGCCACGGTCTTGTTCTCGGTGCCCAGGGTCACCTTGCTGACATCCGCCTTGAACGCGGGCGCCTGGACCATGCCGGGCCGCGTCTGGTCGATATTGATGAAGCCGAAGTACATCAGCGCGACCACGATCAAGGCCACGATTCCGATCAACACGAGCAACGAGCGCATCCAGTTTCCCCTTCCTTGGAATGATTCACTGGCGTAACAACGTCGCGCTGCCCCAGGGGTTGCACCGGCGAGCGGTTGACGGACCGGCCGCCACGCGTTATCCGCGCCCACTTTCCGGGCAACCGAATTCAGGAATTACACATGTCGCGCATTTGCGAGCTGACCGGCAAGGGCCGGCAGGTGGGCAACAACGTTTCCCACGCCAACAACAAGACCAAGCGTACCTTTCTGCCGAACCTGCAGAACGTCACGCTGATGTCCGACTCGCTCGAGCAGAGCGTTCGTCTTCGCGTCTCGACCCACGGCCTGCGCTCGGTCGAGCACAATGGCGGTCTCGACAATTGGCTGGTCAAGACCAGCGACGACAAGCTGTCGCTGCGCTGCCGCCGCCTCAAGCGCACCATCGTCAAGAAGCTCAGCGCCGCCACCGCGGCGGCCTGATCTTTCCACGACAGGTTGCCTGCAGGCCCGCCGCTCACCCCGAGCGGCGGGCTTGAGGCGTTTTGGCGAACCGATTTACACGCGTTGTCCTGAAATACCTTGCATGACGAACGGGAGGACGGCTCCCTGCCCCGCTACAGGTCCAGCCGAAACTTGAGCAGCAACGTCCGCTGCAGCATCGACTGGTTGTCGTCCGACACCAGCCAGATGATCGTCTTGCCCGCCTCACGGGTGGTGGCGACGCCTTCGAAGTTGTCGTGGATCAGCGGCGCTGCCAGCACCGCGAGCAGCCGTCCCCGTGCCACCCCACCGGGACGAACATCGGCGCGGCGCACCAGCGACAGCCGGTTGGCGAATCGGTACGGCAGGCTGAACACGCGATCGAGCACCAGCAGATCGCCGTTGGGCAGCGCGGTCGCATCTGACGGATCGTAGCGGCCGACCGGTTCGTAGGCGAAGCGCGTCGGTGCCGGTGCCTCGATCGGATCGCCGGCGAAGATCAGCCCCTCGCGGGTGTGCAGCCGCTCCTCTTCCCCGCCCCGCCACTGCTGGCGCGATACGTGGCGCTGCTCGCTGATCGTCACGAATCGGCCATCCGGCAGCCGCGCAAGCGATTCGGGGCCGCCGTTCACCGGCCAGCGCGCCATGGCCGGCGGCGCGAGCTGTGCCTCGGCGCGCGCGAAGCCCGGGGCATAGCGCCAGATCGCGTTGTAATTCTCATAGCCCACCCAGATCCGGCCGGTTGCCGGGTCCAGCGCCATCGATTCGGTGTCGCGGTCGCGCTTTTCCCAGCCGATCCCCGGCCCCGCCGGCAGGTTGACAAAGCGCAACGCGCGCAGCGTCCAGTCCGCGCCCATCTGGAAGCTGACGACATTGCCGCCATCGCTCAGCAACGTGAAGGTATCGCCCACCACGGTCAGCGACGAATAGCCGCCGAACGCGGGATCGCGGCTGCGCAGCCGCACGCCGCCGAGGAAGGTCAGCGCCCCCACCTTGTTGTGGCCGGGGTCGCGCGGATCGAGCGCCACCGGCGTCGCGATCAGTTGCGCGTCGTGGCCCAGCAAGGCCAGCCGCTGTTCGCCACTCCAGCCGGGCACGACCAGCAGCACGGCCAGGATCACGAAGATGATGCGCACGGGCCTCTCATAGGCGCCCACCGCCGCAGCGGAAGCCTGAACAGGGGATAACGGCGGCATTCAGGCTTGGCTCAACGCGAATCAGGCAAACCTCCTTTATCGAGACGGCCACCAGTCCCCCCGGGGCTCCGCCGCGATGGATTACGGGAGACGCACGATGTTCAAGACCCTCAGCCTCGCCGGTGCCGCGCTCGCGATGACCGCCGCCACGCTGGTCCCCGCCGCGCCTGCGATGGCGCAGGGCCGCTATTATCAGGACGATCACGGCGGCTATGATCGTGGCTATGACGATCGCGGTTATCGCGGCCGCGGCGATGATCGCCGCTACGACCGTCGCTACTATCGCGGCCGCGAGCGGTGCAGCAACGGCACCGGCGGCACCATCATCGGCGCGATCGCCGGCGGCCTGCTTGGCCGCACCGTCGACACTCGCGGTGATCGCGCGCTCGGCACCGTGCTCGGCGCCGGCGCCGGTGCGCTCGCCGGCCGCGAAATCGATCGCTCGGGCCGTCGCGGCTGCCGCTGACCCTGATCCCACGGTTACTGCCTCCCAGGGGCAGTGCATGACCCTCGCGTAGCGTAACGGGGGCGGGGCGTCGGCTCGCAAGAGCCGGCGCCCCCTGTTCGTTTGAACGGCAACCATCTGGAACGACGCTGTAACAAACCGTCGCCGTGTTCATCATGCCGACACAATCCGGCTCTAGCTCCCACCCTGCCGGGGGGCGACGAGGGCAGGGACATAACCCGCGATGCGCGCTCCCCCGATGATCCATCAGGGGGAATTTCGTGACCGCTTACCGTTGCCTCAAGACCGTGCTGCTGCTCGGCGTCGCCAGCCTCGCCGCCACCGGCGCCGCCGCGCAGACCGCCCACGAGCCCGCCGGCGCCACCCAGGGCCAGGACGCCGCCGCTACCGACAGCAGCGCGCTGGGCGACATCGTCGTCACCGCCGAGCGCCGCTCGGAAAACCTGCAGCGGGTGCCGGTCTCGGTCGCCGTGGTCGGCGGCGCCGACCTGCGCGACTTCCAGGCGGGCGGCGAGGACATCCTGACGCTCGCGGGTCGCGTTCCCGGCCTCTATGCCGAAACCACCACCGGTCGCATCTTCCCGCGCTTCTACATCCGCGGCCTCGGCAACATCGATTTCTACCTCGGCGCCTCGCAGCCGGTGTCGATCATCCAGGACGATGTCGTCCTCGAGCATGTTGTGCTCAAGTCCAACCCGGTGTTCGACGTCAACCAGGTCGAGGTGCTGCGCGGGCCGCAGGGCTCGCTGTTCGGCCGCAACACCACGGCGGGCATCATCAAGTTCGACACCATCCGCCCGAGCCAGACCTTCGAGGGCCGCGGCTCGGCGAGCTACGGCAGCTACAATACGGTGACGGCCGATGTCGGCGTCGGCGGCCCGATCATCGCCGACAAGCTCGCCTTCCGCCTGTCGGGCCTCTACCAGCACCGCGACGACTGGGTCGACAATCGCTTCGCCGGCACCGGCCCGGACGGCACCACCGGCGGCAAGGATGCGCTCGGCGGGTTCGACGAGAAGGACGTCCGCCTCCAGCTGCTCCTCACCCCTGCCGACGGCGTGTCGGTCAATTTCTCGGGCCACGCCCGCGACTACAAGGGTACCTCGACCATCTTCCATCGCGGCGCGCTGCGCCCCGGCTCGAACAACATTGATGCCGAGCCGCGCGACTCGGTCTCGCTCGACGAGGGCGCCGGCAACGACCAGGCATATAAGACCTACGGCGGCTCGGTGAACGCCGCGTTCGAGATGGGCCCGGTCACCCTCACCTCGATCACCGCCTACGAGACCACCTCGGGCTACAGCCGCGGCGATACCGATGGCGGCGCCGCGGTGGACTATCCGGGCAACGGCACTCCCGGCCAGAGCCAAGGCCGGATCCGCGATCTCGACCAGTGGACCCAGGAACTGCGCCTCGCCAGCAACGGCGACGGCGCGTTCAAGTGGCAGATCGGCGGCTTCTATTTCGACAGCCGCGACATCACCGAGTTCGACCAGCGCGCCTCGCTGCTGCTGCCGACCAACGCCGCCTACAATGCCCGCAACTTCGTCCAGCTGCATGACGTCAACACCTCCTGGGCGGTGTTTGGCCAGGCGAGCTACCGGATCGGCAAGCTCACCCTCACTGCCGGCGGCCGCTATACCGAGGACGACAAGCACACCACGCTGATCACGCCGGCCTATACGCTGGCCGGCGCGGTCAACTTCCCCGCGACCGCGCCGCGCGATGTCCGCCTCAAGGGCAAGGAGCCAAGCTTCGACGTCTCGGCGCTGTACGAGATCACCCCCGATTTCAGCCTCTACGGCCGCGTCGCGCGCGGCTTCCGCGGGCCGACCATCCAGGGTCGCTCGGCGGTGTTCGGCTCGGCCTTCACCACCGCCAACTCCGAAACGATCATGTCGTACGAGGCGGGGTTCAAGTCGCAGCCGTTCAGCAACCTGCGCTTCAACGCCACCGCGTTCACCTATCGGGTCAACGACATCCAGCTCAACGGCAACGACGCCAACGGCAACGGCACGCTGTTCAACGCCGATCACGCCAATGCCTATGGCCTCGAAGCCGAGCTCGAGTGGCGGCCGATCCAGAACATCACCTTCAGCCTCGGCGGCAGCGCGCTGCACACCGAGATTAAGGACAAGAACGTCTATGCGCAGGTCTGCGCGATCGGCGCGCGGGTGACGTGCACCGTGCTCGACCCGACGATCGTGCGCCCGCTGTTCGGCACGCCGACCACCTTCGCCCAGATCGACGGCAACCCGCTGCCCAACGCGCCCGAGTGGCAGCTCGACGCCGCGGTGCGCTACGACATCCCGCTGTGGAACAACGGCAACCTGTTCCTGTCGACCGACTGGAACGTCCAGGGCTACACCAATCTGGTGCTGTACAAGACCAAGGAGTTCTACGCGAACGGCAACCTCGAGGGAGGCCTCAAGGTCGGCTACACCACGCCGGATCGCAATTACGAGATCGCCGCCTTCGCCCGCAACATCACCGCAGAGAAGAATCTCAAGGGTGTGATCGAGAACTTCAACGCCGCGGTGTTCAACGAGCCGCGCGTGATCGGCATCTCGCTCAGCGGCAAGTTCCACTGATCCAGGCAACCATCGCCTGAACGACGAAGGCCGGGTGGCGACACCCGGCCTTTTTTTGTGATCTCCCAATCGTCATCCCAGCGAAAGCTGGGATCTCGGGCAGCTCGTTCCCCCGACAATCACGAGACCCCAGCTTCCGCTGGGGTGACGATTGGTGGGCGCGCGCTGTACCCCCACTCCACAAAAAAGGGGCCAGGTGTCGCCACCCAGCCCCTCTTCTTACCTTGAAACGGCGCTTACGCCGCCTTCGCCCGGCTCGCGCGCTTGCGCTCGTTCGGGTCGAGGTAGCGCTTGCGCAGCCGGATGTTCTTCGGCGTCACTTCCACCATCTCGTCGTCGTCGATGTAGGCGATCGCCTGCTCGAGCGTCATCTTCTTCGGCGGGGTGAGGCGGATCGCATCGTCCTTGCCGCCCGACGCACGGAAGTTGGTCAGCTGCTTGGACTTCATCGGGTTGACCTCGAGGTCATCCGTCTTGGCGTTCTCGCCGATGATCATGCCCTCGTACAGCGCCTCGCCATGGCCGACGAACAGCACGCCGCGCTCCTCGAGCGGCCCCAGCGCATAGCCCTGTGCTTCGCCGGCGCCGTTGGAGATCAGCACGCCGTTCTTGCGGCCTTCGATCGCGCCCTTGTGCGGGCCGTACTTCTCGAACAACCGGTTCATGATGCCGGTGCCGCGGGTGTCCGACAGGAACTCGCCGTGATAGCCGATCATGCCGCGCGACGGCGCGGAGAAGGTGATGCGGGTCTTGCCACCGGTCGACGGCCGCATGTCGGTCATCTCCGCCTTGCGCAGGTTCATCTTCTCGACGACCGTGCCCGAATGCTCGTCGTCAACGTCGATGATCACCGTCTCGTACGGCTCGGTCTTCTTGCCGTCCTCGTCCTCGCCGAACAACACGCGCGGGCGGCTGATGCCGAGCTCGAAGCCCTCGCGGCGCATCGTCTCGATCAGCACGCCGAGCTGGAGCTCGCCGCGGCCGGCGACTTCATAGCTATCGCGGTCGGCGGCCTCGGTCACCTTGACGGCGACGTTGGACTCGGCCTCGCGGAACAGGCGGTCGCGGATCATGCGGCTGGTCACCTTGGTACCCTCGCGGCCCGCCATCGGCGAATCGTTCACCGCGAAGCGCATCGACAGCGTCGGCGGATCGATCGGCTGGGCATGCAGCGGCTCGCTGACGGTGACGTCGGCGATGGTGTTCGCCACCGTCGCCACCGAGAGGCCGGCGAGGCTGATGATGTCGCCTGCCTTGGCTTCTTCCACCGGCACGCGATCGAGGCCGCGGAACGACATGATCTTGGAGGCGCGGCCGGTCTCGACGATGTTGCCGTCGTTATCCAGCGCGTGGATCGGCTGGTTGAGCTTCACCGTACCCGAATTGACGCGACCGGTCAGCACGCGGCCGAGGAAGTTGTCGCGGTCGAGCAGCGTGACGAGGAAGGTGAAGGGCACGTCCTCCACTTCCACCTTGGGGGCGGGCACGTGCTTCACGATCGTCTCGAACATCGGGATCAGCGTGCCTTCGCGCGCGTCCATGTCGGTCGAGGCATAGCCGTTGCGGCCCGACGCATAGAGCACCGGGAAATCGAGCTGCTCGTCATTGGCGTCGAGCGACACGAACAGGTCGAACACCTCGTCGAGCACTTCCTGGATGCGCGCGTCGGAGCGATCGACCTTGTTGACGACGACGATCGGCTTGAGGCCGAGCGCCAGCGCCTTGCCGGTGACAAACTTGGTCTGCGGCATCGCGCCTTCCGAGGAATCGACCAGCAGGACGACGCCGTCGACCATCGACAGGATGCGCTCCACCTCGCCGCCGAAGTCGGCGTGGCCGGGGGTGTCGACGATGTTGATGCGGATGCTCTCGTCGCTGCCCGGGGGAGTCCAGTCGACCGAGGTCGGCTTGGCGAGAATGGTGATCCCGCGCTCCTTTTCGAGGTCGTTCGAGTCCATCGCGCGCTCTTCGATGCGCTGGTTGTCGCGGAAGGTGCCGGACTGACGGAAGAGCTGGTCGACGAGCGTGGTCTTGCCGTGGTCGACGTGCGCGATGATCGCCACGTTGCGGAGGCTCATGGGAATTCCTGATCTGAAAGAGATTGCGCGCGCCCCTAGCGCATTTTTGCAGGCGCGAAAAGCCACCCGTCGCTGTGAAGCAAACGACGGGTGGCCATAAGGCTAGCCGGTGCCCCTCCAGATTGCCACCCTGGCCCCGGGGCTGATCCTGCGGGCGGCCGGTCTGGCGGCCGCGCCCCGGGTCGGCCCGGGATGGGCGTGGAGTGGCGTTAGTTCTGCGTCGTCACCGTTGTCGTCGTCTTCACCGCAGCCGGCTTGGCCGTTGTGCGGCGGGCCGTGGTCTTGCGGACGACATGCTTGGTGGTGGTGGCGCGAGCCGCGGCGGTTGCGGCGACCGGCTGCTCGACGGTGGTGGTCGTCGTCGTGCTCGCCGGCTGGGCGGGCGGCGTGGCGCGCAGCGCGGCAGCCTCGGCCTGGGCGCTGGCCGCCTGCGCCTGGGCAGCCGCCGCGCTCTGCTCGGCGTCGGCCGCGCGGGCCTTGGCGGCATCGGCTTCCGCCTGCGCCGAGGCTGTCGCGGCGACCGCGTCGCTGCGGACCGCGGCGTTATTCTCGGCGCGACGACGCTGCGACTCGCCGAGTGCCTGGTCGGCGAGCTGCGACGCGCGATTGGCGGTCGCGATCCCGTCGTCCTTGTGATTTTGCGCCAGATCCTCCTGCGCGGTGCGCAGGGTCGCCTGCGCATCGGCGAGCAACTTGGGCGTCAGCGTCGAGGCATCGACCTTCATCGCCGCCTCCACCTTGGCCTGCGCCTCGGTGACGGCCATGCGGGCGCGATCCTTCTTGCCCTGTGCATCAGCAGAGCCGGTCGCCAGCGCAGCGATCATGCACAGCCCGGCAGCCTGGGCGAACAGTGTGGGACGCATTATCGTATCCTCTCCGTAATGATCGTGCCGAACGCGCTGCCCGGATGGCGAGTTCCCGACGGGAGCGCCCGCCCCACATGCTGCACGCTTGGCCAGCATCGCGATGATCTGTGCGGCCAAATCCGATCACGCCAGCGCTCACCAGACGATAGTGGTCGCCAGCCAGCTGCCCGGGGTCGCCACATGCGCCATGGCAAGTGCGGCAGGGTCGTCCGTCGCCCGCAATCGGACAAGCAGCTCGCCGGCTTCCACCCAATGCCCGCCTTCGCCCCACGGCATTGCCGCTGCAGGCCAAGCCTGGCCGCACACCCGAGTTACCATCTCGGCGAGCGGCATAAACAAATCTCCTGCCGCGGCGAGCGGCGCGACCGGTGATCCACCCTGGCGATGGCAGCGCGCCAGCGTCATCGCCTCGTCGCCAAGCGGCTCGAGCGCCGGTATCTGCGTCAGCAACCATATCAGCCCGGGCACCACCACCTCCGGATACAGATATCCTTCGGCATAGGATGGATCGCCTAGGCCGAAGGCGGCGAGCCGATCGGGCCAGGCGCCGGCAGTGGCGAGCCGCTCGCGCCCCACCTGGCTCAGCGCCTCGCCGGAGAGTGTCGCCATGGCCCTCGCTGCCTCACATGCGGCCGCCGTCGGATCCCACCGGAAGCCATGATAGATGACGGCCATGGTGCTCGCCTCGCCTTCTCGTGCCTGGCATGATCGTTTAGCCCAGCGGCGGCACGCCCGTCACGGCTGACAGTTGGCGACGGTGCCGTCCACGATCGTTACGTGGCCGGCTGCCTGGCTGGCGCGGAACACCTGCCCGGCTATGGTGCCGGCCATGGCATTGCTGACTGCTCCGACAGCGATCGCCGTCTTGTCGATGTGCCAATGGCCCGCGGGAACGTTGTCGAACACCGCCGGCCAGGGGCTGGGCTGCGCGTTGACCACGCCGACCGTGGTCAGGGTCACGGTACCACCGCCGTTGACTGGTACCGGCACTGCCGCAACGGTGACCGGCACCCGCAGCCAGCACGCCTGCCCGCCGCCCATGGCGTTGAAGAACGACAGGTTGGGGACGGGGCCGGACACGCCGAAGCTGTTGTTGCTCCAGTCGATGTTGGTGGTATTCGCGAGCACCTTCACCCCCCGGTAGATATCGACCACTACCTGCGGCGCGACCACCGGTGCCACCGCCTGGTTGCCTCCGTCGGAGGGCGCCGCGGCCGGTGCAGGCGCGGCGGCCGTGTCGGTTGGGCGCGGGCTGGTCGCACAGGCGCCCAGGCCGAGCAGCATTACCCCCGATAGGATCGGCGCGATGAAAGCCGAACGTGCCATGCAGATACTCCCCTTAATAGCGCAAGGCAGGATGATCCCTGCTTCGTTGCCGATGCCCGCGAGGATCGCACGAGCGGCAGAGGCCATCCATCACGGACGCCTCTGAAACGGTGGCATGCCCGCCCCACCCCGCCGTTTTGCCACCACTCTGGTGCCGATCACTCACCTTACCCCGCTCACGCGACCGCTCCTCCGCAGTGTATTATGTCGCTGATGCACTTGAATGGCTGCAGGTTATTCGCCATCGTTTGGTCAAGCTGGAGACGAAGACCATGGCGACCACTGCCGACACGATCACTGCCGACAAGGGACTTGTCCTCACGCCCCCCGATCCGGTGCCGACCGTTGCCGCCGAGCGCGCCGCCGGGCTGGTGCCGATCGACGACACCAAGAAGACGCAGCTCGAGGCACGCGTCGACACCTTCGTCGCCGAACTGGTCGCCGAGGACGTCAACTCCCCCGAATTCGGCAAGCGCGTCGATGCGATCACGGCGATGGGTTCGAAGGAGATCCGCGAGGCGGCCGGCCAGTCGAACCGCTTCCTCGATCGCCCGATCCGCGCGATGGACAAGGACACCGGGGTCGGCGCCGATCTCGCCCAGCTCCGCCGTGTCATCGAGGATCTCGATCCCGGCAAGAAGGGCGCGCTCTCTGGTCCCAAGAAGATCTTCGGGATCATCCCGTTCGGCTCCAAGATGCGCGACTATTTCGACAGCTACAAATCGTCGCAGACCCATGTCAGCTCGATCCTCAAGAGCCTTGCCAGCGGCAAGGACGAGCTGCTGATGGACAATGCCGCGATCGATACCGAGCGTGCCAATCTGTGGGGCGCGATGAGCCGGCTAGAGCAGATGATCCACCTCAGCCAGACGATGGACGCCAAGCTCGAAGACAAGGCCAACGAGCTCGACGCCACCGATCCCGCCAAGGCCAAGGCGATCCGCGAGACCGCGCTGTTCTACACCCGCCAGCGCACCCAGGATCTGCTGACGCAGATGGCGGTAACGGTGCAGGGCTATCTGGCGCTCGACCTCGTCAAGAAGAACAATGTCGAGCTGGTGAAGGGGGTCGATCGCGCCTCCACCACCACCGTCTCGGCGCTGCGCACCGCGGTGACCGTCGCGCAGGCGCTGACCAACCAGAAACTGGTGCTCGAATCGATCACCCAGCTCAACACCACCACCGCCAACATCATCGATTCCACCGGCAAGCTGCTGCGCTCCAACACCGCGGCGATCCACGAGCAGGCGGCCGCCTCGACGATCCCGCTGGAGACGCTGCAGCGCGCCTTCCAGAACATCTACGACACCATGGATGCGATCGACACCTTCAAGCTCAAGGCGCTCGATTCGATGAAGACCACCGTCACCGCGCTCGGCAGCGAGGTGGAGAAGTCCAAGGGCTATATAGCCCGCGCCGAGGGTGCCGCGCAGGGTGCGCTCAAGGGCCCGTCCGGCGGCCTGGGCGACCAGTATAAGCTCGAATCGCTGTGAGCCTGAAAGTTGACGCATGACTGAAGTCGACGACCAGATCGAACGTGCCCGCGCGATGATGGCGCGGATCTCCGATGGCTATGCCGACGCGCCGCAGCGTCGCCGCGCCACCCAGGCGATCGCCCAGCGGCTGGCGCGGATCGCGATCGCCGATGCCGCGATCCTGATCGGCGCCTTCATCCTCGGGCTGGTGATGCCGCTCGGCATCCTCGGCGCGCTCGCGGTGATGGCGCTGCTGGTCGCCGCGACCGTGCTGTTCGCGATTTGGCCCGCCGAGGGCCGCGCGCCGCCGCCCGAGAAGCTTCGTACCGTCGATCTCAAGGCGCTGCCCGCGCAGACCGAGCGCTGGCTCGGCACCCAGCGCCCGGCGCTGCCCGCGCCGGCGCGCACGCTGGTGGACCAGATCGGCGTGAGGCTGGAGACCTTGTCGCCCCAGCTCGGCCGGATCGAGGGCGATGACGAGACCGCCCACGAGGTCCGCCGACTGATCGGCGAGCAGCTCCCCGCCTTCGTCGGTGATTATGCCAAGGTGCCGCCGTCGCTGCGCACCGTCGAGCGCAACGGCAAGACCCCCGATCGCGAGCTGGTCGACGGCCTGCGCCTGATCGAACAGGAGATCGCCGACATGACCGCGCGGCTCGCGCAAGGCGACCTCGATCAGCTCCAGACCCGCGGCCGGTTCCTCGAGATGAAGTATCGCGACGACGAGAAGGCGGGCTGAGCGGCCGCGTGGTGGGCGATGACGGGCTCGAACCGCCGACATTCTCGGTGTAAACGAGACGCTCTACCAACTGAGCTAATCGCCCCTCTCGGGAAGCCACGCCCTGCCAAACCGCGGGCGATCCCGCAAGCCCCCTAGACCGGCAAGCCCCTACACCGCGACCAACTCGCCGCGCTTGGCCGCGACCATATAGCCGCGCATCGCCTCGCTCGCCTGGGCGGAGAGCGCCATGAACGCGCGGCGGCGATCCTGCGGGTCCGGCTGGCGGAGGAACAAGCCCATGTCGCTCATCTTGGTGATCCAGCGCAGCGCCGTGGTCGGCGCCACCGCCGCGGCGATGCACAGGCTGGAGACAGAGACGCGCACGCCTTCGAGCTCGGCGGCGAACAGGTCGAGCAGCATGTCCCAGGCCGGATCCTCGAACAATCCGGCGGCGAAGAACTGGTCGCGGATGCGCCGCGCGCGGATCGTCCGGCGCACGTCCTGCGGCTCAAGCGACGGCAGCTTGCCCGGTCCAGGGTCATAGCTGCGCCGCCGATCCTCGATTTCACTGCCCGGAACAGGCGTTTCGGACCGCGTCAGCCGCGCCAGTATCTCGGCGATCCGCGCCACCTCCTGATTAAGCCGCTGCAACCGCATCGATTCGGTCTCGCGCCAGCTGTCGTGAAGCGCGACGCTGCCGCTCGCCTGGGCCGCAAGCGCGAGCGCCGCGACGCGGTCGCCGAGCCCGGGCGCGCATAGCAATTGCACCCGCCCGCCGAGCAGGTGCCGCGTGACCAGGTCGATCTGCGGCTCGGCCAGCGTCACCACCATCTGCAGGTCGAGCGCGCTGGCATAGCCGTCGAGCCGCGGCAGCGCGGCCTCGAGCACCCGATCCTCCACCCCCGCCGTCTCCAGCACCAGCAGCGGCCGGGCCGCCTGTGCATCGAGACTCGCCGGCAGATCGGCCCAGTCGACCCGCTCGAGCAGCCGTGCGCCGGCGAGATCGATCGCCTGCGCCGCCGCCGCGGCCCCTTGCGCCCCGGCGATCAGCAGCGCCGCATGGCCCGCTTCTTGATATTCCCCCGCCCTCGTTCATCGCCGGCTCCCCACGCAATCGCCGTTTCCTGTCCAGAATAGACCTGACACAGAAGTGGTGGCGATCATTCACCTCCAATTCCGTGGAATCATGGATGTCGGACAGTAGCAGATCGCCGCGATTGCCTCCATTGTGGAGACAACATGATGTTTCCGGTCAATCCAGCGCCTTGACGATATCCTCGACCATCTTCTTCGCATCCGCCAACAGCATCATCGTGTTGTCGCGGTAGAAGATGTCGTTATCCACCCCGGCGTATCCCACCCCGCCCATCGATCGCTTGATGAACAGCACGGTCTTTGCCTTGTCGACGTCGAGCACCGGCATGCCGTAGATCGGGGATGATCTGTCGGTCTTCGCCGCCGGATTGGTAACGTCGTTGGCGCCGATAACAAAGGCGACGTCGGTCTGGGCGAACTCGCCGTTGATGTCCTCGAGCTCGAACACTTCGTCATACGGCACGTTGGCCTCGGCGAGCAGCACGTTCATGTGCCCGGGCATGCGGCCGGCGACCGGATGGATGGCATATTTGACGCGGACGCCCTCGGCCTTCAGCTTGTCGGCCATGTCGCGCAGCGCATGCTGGGCCTGCGCGACCGCCATGCCATAGCCCGGCACGATGATCACCTGCTCGGCCTGGCTCATCAGGAACGTGGCGTCTTCGGCCGACCCTCGCTTCCACGGCCGGTCGCTCGCCGCCGCCGCGCCGGTGCCGCCGTCGCTCGCCGCGCCGAACCCGCCGGCGATGACGCTGATGAAGCTGCGGTTCATCGCCCGGCACATGATGTAGCTGAGGATCGCGCCCGACGAGCCGACCAGCGCGCCGGTGATGATCATCGCGCTGTTGTGGAGCGTGAACCCCATCGCCGCCGCGGCCCAGCCCGAGTAGGAATTGAGCATGCTGACGACCACCGGCATGTCGGCGCCGCCAATCGGGATGATCAGCAGGAAGCCGATGGCAAAGCTCAGCCCGGTGATCATCCAGAACACCCAGGGCCCCTGGTCCCGGGTGAAATAGACGATCAGGCCGAGGATCGTCGCGAGCAGCGCGAGGTTGATGACGTGGCGCCCCGGCAGCATGATCGGCTTGCCGCCCATCGTGCCGTTGAGCTTGAGGAAGGCGATGACACTGCCCGAGAAGGTGATCGCGCCGATCGCAACGCCAAGCCCCATCTCGATCCGGCTGACCGGATGGATCACCGCGAACGGCCGGCCGAGCATCGGCACCACTAGATCGGCGATGCCGAACGCGCTCGGGTTGAGATAGGCGGCGGCGGCCACCAGCACTGCCGCGAGGCCGACCAGGCTGTGGAACGCAGCGACCAGTTGCGGCATCGCCGTCATCGCGATCCGCCGCGCCGTCACCAGCCCGATCGCGGCGCCCAAGGCGATCGCCGCCAGTATCTCGCCGATGCCGACGTTGAGGTGCGTCACCAGCGTGGTGATCACCGCCAGCCCCATGCCGATCATGCCGAGCCGGTTGCCGCGCTGGCTGGACACCGGGCTAGACAGGCCGCGCAAGGCGAGGATGAAGCACACGCCGGCGACGAGATAGGCGAGGGCGACCCAGGGATTGGCCGCCACGTCGCGCATCGCCGCCCCGTTTTGGAGGTGCCCCATCATGGTGCCGGCCGCTCCTTCTTCTTGTACATCGCCAGCATCCGCGCAGTAACGGCGAAGCCGCCGAAGATGTTGATGCTCGCCAGCACCACCGCGCCGAGCCCCAGCCATTTGGCGACGGAGGAACCCGCGGCGCTGCCGGCGATCAGCGCACCGACAATGATCACGCTGGAAATGGCGTTGGTCACCGCCATCAGCGGCGTGTGCAACGCCGGGGTGACCGACCAGACCACGTAATAGCCGATGAAACAGGCCAGCACGAAGATCGACAGAATGGCGACAAAGTCCATGGCCTGCTCCTTAGCCCGCTGCCGCCGGGCGGTTCATGCCAGCAGCCTTGCGCTGACCACCTGCCCGCCGCGCGTCAGCCGGATCGCCTCGCCGATCTCGTCGCCTTCCGGCAGCATCGGGCGGCTCGCGTCCTTGTCCCAGAAGGCGGCAAGGAAATTGTAGAGGTTACGCGCGAACAACGCCGAGGCATCGGTCGCGACCCGCGAGGGCATGTTGCGATGGCCGACGATCGTGACCTCGTGGCGCACGACGGTCTCGCCCGCCACTGCCCCCTCGACATTGCCGCCCTGCTCCACCGCCAGATCGACGATCACGCTGCCAGGCTTCATGCTCGCGACCTGCGCCTCGCTGACGAGCCGCGGCGCCGCCCGGCCCGGGATCAGCGCGGTGGTGATCACGATGTCCTGCTTGGCGAGATGGCCGGAGACGAGCTCGGCCTGTGCGGCTTGATACGCGGGGCTCATCTCGCCCGCATAGCCGCCGGCGCCCTCGCCCTCGATCCCGGCGACATCCTCGACGAAGATCGGCTTGGCCCCGAGGCTGATGATCTGTTCGCGGGTCGCGGCGCGCACGTCGGTGGCGGATACCTGCGCCCCCAGCCGCCGCGCGGTGGCGATCGCCTGCAGCCCGGCGACGCCCACCCCCATCACGAACACCCGCGCTGCAGAGATCGTCCCTGCCGCTGTCATCATCATCGGGAACGCGCGGCCATAGACGGCGGCGGCGTCCAGCACCGCCTTGTAGCCGGCGAGATTGGATTGCGAGGACAGGATATCCATCGATTGCGCGCGGGTGATGCGCGGCATGAACTCCATCGCCAATGCCTCGTACCCGGCCGCCGCATAGCCGTTTATCCGCGCACGGTCGGCAAAGGGGTTGAGCGCGGCGACGATCCAGGCGCCCGGCGCCGCACCGGCGAGGCTGTCGGCCGCCGGCCCCTGCACGGCGAGCACGATCTCGGCACCGGCCAGCGTCGCGGCTCGATCGCCCACCCGCGCACCTGCCTGTCGATACCCCTCGTCGGGATAGGCGGCTGCCGCCCCCGCGCCCGCCTCCACCGCGACGTCGGCGCCGAGCGCCACCAGCTTGCGCACCGTTTCCGGCGTCGCCGCCACGCGCTTCTCGCCATCGGCAGTTTCGCGAACGATGGCGATCGTCATCGCCACAAGGTCAGGCGATCAACCAGATGACGAAGCCGGCGATCACCGCACAGGCCACCGCGCCCCACTTCAGCAGCCCGATAACGCTGCCATAGGTCGCCTCATGCGCCTCCAAACCACTGTTGTCGGCCATCTGCGCGCCTCTCCTGCCCGTGATTGTCACCGATACCTATCTTGCACCAGGGCCCGCTTCAAGCGCCGGCGCTTAAGAGCGCCTTTACCCCCTTCCGCTAGCAAGGTGCCCCGAACCGGCACAGGATGAACCATGACGCGCAACGGCCAGCGCTTGCTTTTGCTGATTGACGAAGAACCGGCCCAGCGGCGGCTGGTCTCGGCGCTGGCCGCGCGTGCGGGCTGGCGGTCGATCTTTGCCGCCGATGGCGAGATGGCGCTTGCCCAGCTCGGCACCCAGGACGGGATGCAGCTCGATGCGATCCTGCTCGACCATTGGTCGCTGGATGCCGATGCCGCCAAGCTGATCGCCGAGTTGCGCGAACGCCGCCCGGCGCTGCCGATCCTGATGCTCACCGCCAACGGCTCGGTGGCGCATGCGGTGGCCGCGATGCGCGCCGGCGCCACCGATTTCCTGGTCAAGCCGCTCGCACCCGAGCGGCTGCTGGCGGCGCTGGAGACCGCGGTCGGCGGTACCAGCAGCGGCGAGCTGCGCCCGCTGACCGAGAAGATCCCGGCGCTGCTCGCGTTCGACGAGATTGTCGGCTCCTCGCCCGATTTTCGCACGGCGCTGGCGATTGCCGCCAAGGCGGCGCGCGCGCGGGTGCCGGTGCTCGTCGAGGGCGAAAGCGGGGTCGGCAAGGAAGTGATCGCCGAGGCGATCCACGCCGCCTCCCCCCGCGCCAAAAAGCCCATGATCACCGTTAATTGCGGGGCGATCCCCGACAATCTGGTCGAATCCGAGCTGTTCGGGCACGAGAAGGGCGCCTTCACCGGCGCGTTCGAGCGCAAGATCGGCAAGTTCGCCGATGCCGATGGCGGCACCATCCTGCTCGACGAAATCGGCGAGATGCCGATGGACACCCAGGTCAAGCTGCTGCGGGTGCTGCAGACCGGCGAGGTCCAGGCGATCGGCGCCCGCCACCCGCGCGAGGTGGATGTCCGCGTCATCGCCGCGACCAACAAGAAGCTGCTCGACGAGGTGGAGGCCGGCCGCTTCCGCGAGGATCTCTACTATCGGCTCAACCCGGTTCAGGTGACGATCCCGCCGCTGCGCGAGCGCACCGGCGACATTCCCGCGCTTACCCGCCATTTGCTGGCGCGGATCGCCCAGCAGCCGGGGCTGCGCCCGCTCGGCATCACCGACGATGCCCTGGCGCTGCTCGTCGAATATGACTGGCCGGGCAACGTTCGCCAGCTCCAGAACGCGCTCTTCCGCGCCGCCGTGCTGTGCGAGGGATCCGCGCTGACCCGCGCCGACTTCCCGCAGATCGCCGCGCTCGGCCATCGCCGTGGCGGCACCGCGGCGGCGGCGTCGGGCGGCGGGGTGACGCTATTCCGCCCCGATGGCAATCTGCGCCCGCTCGAGGATATCGAGGCGGACGTGATCCGCCTCGCGATCGGCCATTATCGCGGGCGGATGACCGAGGTCGCCCGCCGGCTCGGGATCGGCCGATCTACGCTGTACCGCAAGCTCGGCGAACTCGGCATCGACAACGCCGCGGCCTGACGGCCACGCCTTGGTAAGCAGTTGTTAACCGGATCGGCGCATCGCACCCCCATGACCGACATCGACCCCTCCCAGCGTGAACCCCGTAGCAGCGTGATCATCCGCGCCGGCCTCGAGCTGCCCGGCGGCACGGTGGAACGGCGCGTGCGCAACCTCTCGCGCCTTGGCGCCTGCGTCGATCAGGAAGGCGAGCTGGTCACCGGCACCACGATCACCCTGGCGCTAGGCAGCATCCGCGATCTCAAGGCCGAGGTGATGTGGACCAAGCCGCAACTGGCGGGCCTGCGCTTCCACCAGCCGGTCAACCTCGATGATGCGCGCAAGCCGCGCCGCGCCGGCACCGTCACCAAGGCGGGCTGGATGGCGAACATGGATAACGCCTACCGTCGCGTGGGCTAGGCCTAGGCTAAGCCCGCAGCCGCATCGCTGGTTCGGCCACCGGTGCGTCATTGCCACCAATCACCCGCGCCACCTCCGCCTCGCCCAGCGGCAGCGTGAAGGCGATGCCGAACCGCGAGCCGCTCGACCACATTACCGTCGCCAGTCGCAACACACCGAGGCAATCGAGCCGCACCCGCTCCCCGGGCAGCGGCGGTGACGCATGGTGCGCCAGCGCGCCGCTTGCCGACAGATTGAGCAGATGGACACGGATCGGGCCACGCCCGGCATCCATCACTGTGGGCATGAACAGCTTGAAGCGCGTGTGCTGGCGCGGATGAGTGCTGTCGCCGTAATCCATGGCGGCCGATCCCCTTACCCGTGGAAGACTATCACTGTGGCCTCATTCCGTCCTGTACAAACAACCCTAATGGAGCGGTAAGCACGAATAACGTACCGAATCTGGGGGATAATTTAATCCACGTTAGCTAATCACCACAGCACGCCGTGGACGGGCTTGATCGACTCGGGCGCGGCGTCGCCGATCGCCTGGAGCAGGTCGATCTCGATCGTCCGGCACATCGCGGTCAGCGGCACGTCGTGGACGGTATCGGCGAAGGGATCGACCAGATCGTCGCCGATCTGGAGCACCGACAGGAACATCAGCCCCGCCACCGTCGACCCCAGCGGGGTCGCGAAACCCAGCGTCTCGACCAGCCCGATCGGCAGCAGCACGCAGAAGATGTGGGTGAAGAAGGTCGGGAAGAAGCGATATTGATTGGGCAGGGGCGTGTTCTTGATCCGCTCCATCCCGCCCTGCGCATTGGCGATATCGACCAGCACGCTCTCGATATGGGCCTGCTGGATGGTATCGATCCAGCCCTTGCGCATGGCGTCGTCGAACCGTCGCCCGGTCCCGTCGAGCAATCCGTTGGCGATATTGGTCCGCGCAAGCGCCGGTTCCGCCTCGCCGCGCGAGAGCCGGCTTAACACCTGTTCGTCAACCGGCTGGCGGCGCAGCTGGCAGCGCAGCGCGTTCACATAAGCGATCTGGCGCAGGACGATCGACCGCTTGAGATCATGCGCGTCGGGATCGGGCAGGAAATTGCGGGTGGCGCGCGCCAGGCTGCGCGAGGCGTTGATCATCGCGCCCCACAGCACCCGGCCCTCCCACCAGCGCTCGTACGCCGAATTGTCGCGGAAGCCGAGGAACAGCGCCAGCGCCGAGCCGAACAGCGTGAGCGGCAGTGACGGTGCCTTGAAGGGCAGGAAATAATAAGTGACGGTGACGATCACGTCCCACACGAACAGGATGGCGAGCGGCCGCCACACTTCGGAAACGATCTGCCGCAGGCGCGGGGTGGCATCGACGATCATAGGCTCTTCTCTGCTGACGGAGGCAGCGATCTAACGCATCAACCCCCTGAAGGTGCGTGGCAAAGTGTTGCCCGCCGCACGATCAGCCGCCGGCGAGCGCGCGATCGCGCAAGCCCCGCCACACCCTGATCGCCTGCACCGTCTCGGCCACATCGTGGACGCGGATCAGCTGGACGCCGGCCTCCGCCCCCTTGATCGCCAGCGCGACGCTGCCGCCCAGCCGCTGGTCGACCGGCGCCTCGTTGCCGAGCGCCCCGATCAGCCGCTTGCGGCTGACGCCCAGCATGATCGGGCAGCCGAGGCCGTGGAACAACGCCAAGCCATTGATCAACGCGAGATTGTCGGCGAGGCTCTTGCCGAAGCCGATGCCGGGATCGACGATGATCTTCGCCCGATCCACCCCGCCCGCGACAACCGCCGCGATCCGCGCCTCGAGCCAGTCGAACACCTCGGTGACGACATTGCGATAGCTGATCCTGCCGTGGCCGCCGTCCTTGGGATCGGGCGAGTGCATCAGCACGACCGGGCAGCCGGCACGCGCGACCACGGCCAAGGCGCGATCGTCCCACAGCAGCGCCGCGACATCGTTGACCAGTCCCGCCCCCGCCTGCAGCGCCGCCTCCATCACCGCGGCCTTGCGGGTGTCGATCGACACTGGCGTACCGCTGCGGGCGAGCCGCTCGACGACCGGCACCACCCGCGCGATCTCGTCTCCCTCCCACACCGCCGGCGCGCCTGGACGGGTCGACTCGCCGCCGAGGTCGATCAGCGCCGCGCCCGCGGCGGTCATATCGACACCGGCCGCAGCCGCCGCGGCGGGGTCATCGAGGTGTCGGCCACCATCGGAGAAACTGTCGGGCGTGATGTTGAGGATGCCGGCGACCAGCGGCTGGTCGAGGCGCAGCGTGCGTTCGCCGAGCTGCAGCGGCGGCCGGGGGGCGGTGATCGCGGCGTGGAGCGCCGCGCCGCGATCACCCAGCGTGCCGATGTCGGCGATCGACACGGTGCGGCGGCCGCTGCCCTCGATCACCTCATAAGCAGCGAACCATTGCATGCCGCCGGCGAGGCGTGCCACCGCGCCGTCGGCCTGGGTCACCGGCGTGTCGACGAACTGGACCGGGCGGAGGTGCATGATGAGGTGTCTTTCGCTGGCGAGCCGGCCATCGCTCCTACGGCGGCGCCGAGGCCTTGCCTATGGCCAAGCTAGGCTGATCAACGCCCCTCGCCTCCGCAGCAATGGGCTCTACGGCTGGGTCGCCAGCAGATAGGTCTGCCGCAACGCGTCGATCGGCTTGAGTCCGTCGGCCGCCTCATAATGCCAGAAGCTCCAGCCGTTGCAGGCGGGCGCGTTCTGCAGCGTCGAACCGAGCTTGTGGATCGAGCCGGTCGCCCCGCACGTGCTGGCGAGGCTGCCGTCGGCGCGCACCGCTGCCTGGAAGCGGCGCTTGCTGTCGGTCAGCACCATGCCGGGCTGAAGATAGCCATTCTCCACCAACACCCCGAACGCGACCTTGGGCTGCGAGCGCGGGCTCTGCATCGTCGCCAGCGCCGATTCGTCCAGCGGCAGCGCCGCGGCGATCCGCTCGTTGGCGGCATCGATATAGCCGTCCTCGCGCTCGATGCCGATCCAGCGCCGGCCGAGCCGCTTGGCGACCGCGCCAGTGGTGCCGGTGCCGAAGAAGGGATCGAGCACCACGTCGCCGGGCTTGGTGCAGGCGAGCATCACCCGGTAGAGCAAGGCTTCGGGCTTCTGGGTCGGATGGACCTTCTGCCCGTCCTTCTTGAGCCGCTCCTGGCCGCCGCAGATCGGGAACTCCCAGTCCGAGCGCATCTGCAGCTCGTCGTTGAGGGTCTTCATGCTGCGATAGTTGAAGGTGTACTTCGCCTTCTCGCCCTTCGATGCCCAGATCAGCGTCTCATGCGCATTGGTGAAGCGGGTGCCGCGGAAGTTCGGCATCGGATTGGCTTTGCGCCAAACGATGTCGTTGAGGATCCAGAAGCCGAGATCCTGCACCGCGGTGCCGACGCGGAAGATGTTGTGGTAGCTGCCGATCACCCAGATCGCGCCATCGTCCTTGAGGATGCGATGCGCCTCGTTGAGCCAGGCGCGGGTGAAGCGGTCGTAGGCGGCGAAGGTGTCGAACTTGTCCCACTCGTCGGTTACGGCATCAACATGGCTGCCGTCGGGGCGGAACAGCTCGCCGCCGAGCTGGAGATTGTAGGGCGGATCAGCGAAGATCATGTCCACCGACTTGGCCGGCAGCGCCTTCATCGTCGCGATGCAATCGCCGCGCAGGATCTGGTCGAGCGGCAACACGGCGGGGGTGGATGCCACCGCCGGCTTCCGCGTTGCGACGCGCGGCTGCCTGACCTTGTCGATAACCGCCATGAAATCCCCTTTGTCTGCGGCTATTCGCCCGATGCGGTGGACTCTCGTCAAGCGGCAAATATTAACGATGAAGCTGACGATGGCGTTAACGTCGCGCGGACAATGCGCCGTTGACCAGATGTTGAGTCAAGCCGCGGGCCGGCATCCCTACTGCTGGGGTGTGTGACTCAAAAGACTCACAGCGGCAGAACCGGCGCTAGAACAGGCTGCATCGCCTGCGCGACCGGCGAGAAGCTGCGCCGGTGCAGCGGCGTCGGCCCGTGCTCGCGCAAGGCGCGCAAATGCGCTGGGCAGCCATAGCCCTTGTTCGAATGCCAGCCGTAATGCGGATGCGCGTCGGCATGGGCGAGCATGATCGTGTCGCGGGTATGCTTGGCGACGATCGACGCCGCCGCGATCGAGGCGCTCTTGGCGTCGCCGCCCACCAAGGCCGTCGCCTGGTACGACCAGCGCGGCAGGCGATTACCGTCGACCAGCACATGGCCGGGGTGACAGCCGAGCGCCGCGCACAATTGATCCACGGCGAGCGTCATCGCCTTCATCGTCGCCCAATAGATGTTGAGCCGGTCGATCTCGTCCGATTCGACGATGCCGATGCCGACCAGCGCGCGGGTCTTGAGCAACCCGCATAGCCGCTCGCGCTCGGCGGCGGCGAGCTTCTTGGAATCGTCGAGGCCGCGCGGGATTCCCTTGGCCGGCAGGATCACCGCCGCGGCCACCACCGGCCCCGCAAGCGGGCCACGCCCGGCCTCGTCGACGCCCGCCACCGGCGGCAGGCAGAGCTTCTCGTGCTTCAGTCCAGGCATCGTCAGCCTTTAATCTCGTCGAATGGGCAGAGGCCCAGGCCATGTCCCATCGGGCCATGGCCCTGCCCCAACCCCGGCGCGTGGATCAAGGCGATCCGGACGAAGCGGATGGCGCGTGCGACGGCTTCCTCGATGCCCATCCCCTGCGCTAGCCCGGTGGCGATCCCGCTCGCCAGCGTGCAACCGGTGCCGTGCGACCCCCGGGTGTCGATCCGCCTGGCTTCCCACCGCGCGACCGGACCGCTCGGCGACAGCAATTCGTCGACGATCCAGTCGCTCTCGCCATGGCCACCCTTGGCGAGCAGGTGGCAGCTATGCGCGAGCACCGCGTCGCGCCCGCCCAGGGCGGCAAGCTCGGGAATATTGGGGGTGACAAGCGAGGCGAGGTGCATGAGCCGCGCAAACGCCGTGACCGCTGCGGTATCGGCGAGCACCGCGCCGCTGGTTGCGATCATCACCGGATCGAACACGATCGGCACCTCGAGCGCCTCGAGCCTGTCGGCGACCGCCGTGGCGGTCGCAGCCGAGCCGATCATGCCGATCTTCACCGCATCCACCCCGAGGTCCGACACCACCGAGTCGATCTGCGCCACCACCATCTCTACCGGCACCGGGTGAACCGCCTGGACGCCAAGGCTGTTCTGCGCGGTGATCGCGGTCACCGCCGTCATCGCGTAACCGCCCAGCTTCGTCACCGTCTTGATATCCGCCTGGATCCCGGCGCCACCGCCCGAATCGGAGCCGGCGATGATCAGGACGCGCGGGATCATCAGCTCTGGAATACCCGCGTCGTTGAACCGGGGTGGCGCTTTAGCGCGGCGCCGACGCGGGTCGGCCGGTCCATCAGCTCGCCGCCGCAGCCGGGGCAGCGCTCGTCGAGCGCATCGGCGCATTCGCTGCAATAGGTGCATTCCATCGAGCAGATGAACGCGCCGGGTTGATCGGCGGGCAGATCGGTGCCGCAGCGCTGGCAGTCGGGGCGCATCGCGAGCATCAGGCGGCCGCCGCGCGCACGGCGTCGCAGATGCGATCGACGATCTGCTCAACCTGCGTGGCGTCGTCGCCCTCCGCCATCACCCGGATCACCGGCTCGGTGCCCGAAGGGCGGATCACCAGCCGCCCGGTGCCGGCGAGATCGGCCTCGGCCTGCGCGATCACTGTCTTGACCGCCTCGGTCTCGAGCGGCTTGCCGCCGGCGAAGCGGACGTTCTTGAGCAATTGCGGCAGCGGCTCGAAGCGGCGCAACACCTCGCTCGCCGGCGCGCCGGCGCGCTTGACCTCGGCGAGCACCTGCAGCGCCGCGACGAGGCCGTCGCCGGTGGTGCCGTAGTCGGCGAGGATGATATGGCCGGACTGCTCGCCGCCGACGTTATAGCCCGAGCTGCGCATCTTCTCGAGCACGTAGCGATCGCCAACCGCGGTGCGGACGAGGCCCAGCCCCTGCGCCTTGAGGTGACGTTCGAGGCCGAGGTTGGACATCACCGTCGCCACCAGCCCGCCGCCTGCCAGCCGCCCGGCACGCGCCCAGCTCGCCGCGATCGTCGCCATCAGCTGGTCGCCGTCGATCACGGTGCCGGTTTCGTCGACCACGATCAGGCGATCGGCGTCGCCATCTAGCGCGATGCCGATGTCGGCGCCGGCGGCGACAACCGTCTCGCCGAGCGCCTGGGGTGCGGTGGAGCCGACGCCGTCGTTGATGTTGATGCCGTCCGGGGTGATGCCGATCGCGATCACATCCGCGCCGAGCTCCCACAGTGCCGCGGGCGCGACCTTATAGGCGGCGCCGTGGGCGCAATCGATCACCACGCGCAGGCCGTCGAGGCGCAGATTCTCGGGAAAGGTCGATTTGGCGAAATGGATGTAGCGCCCTTGGGCATCGTCGATCCGCCGCGCGCGGCCGATCTGCGCCGAGGGCACCAGCGGCACCTCGCTGTCGATCAATTGCTCGATCGTCGTCTCGGCCTCGTCGGAGAGCTTATAGCCGTCAGGGCCGAACAGCTTGATGCCGTTGTCGGCATAAGGATTGTGGCTCGCCGAAATCATCACGCCGATGTCGGCGCGCATCGACTGGGTGAGCATCGCCACCGCCGGGGTCGGCATCGGCCCGACCATGATCACGTCCATGCCGACGCTGGTGAAGCCGGCGACCAGCGCCGATTCGAGCATATAGCCCGACAAGCGCGTGTCCTTGCCGATCAGCACGCGATGCTTGTGGTCGCCGCGCTGGAAATAGGCGCCGGCGGCCATGCCCACCTTCATCGCCATTGCCGCGGTCATCGCGCCTTGGTTGGTGGCGCCCCTGATTCCATCGGTCCCGAAATATTTCCTTGCCATGAAATGCGATCCGCTCCGCTATGCCGCTCCGCTCCTCCGTTGCGCCAAGGAATCCGATGTCGCAAGCCACCCGCATTCTGCTGGCGCTGATCGCCGGGCTCGTCCTTGGCATCGTCGCCGTCGCCGCCAACAAGGAATGGGCGCTAAGCGTCACCACCGTCACCCAGCCGATCGGGTCGGCATGGCTGCACGGCTTGCAGATGGTGATCGTGCCGCTGATCGTCGGGCTGCTCGTCACCGGCATCGCCGCCACTGCGGAGGCCGCGCGGGCCGGGCAGATCGCCGGGCGCGCGGTGGTGATGTTCGTCGTCATCCTGTGGAGCACCACGATCATGTCGGCGATCGTGATGCCGCTGTTGCTCGACCTGTGGCCGTTGCCCGCTGCCTGGTCCGCGGCGTTGCGCGCGGCGCTTACCGGGGTTCAGCCGCTCGGCAAGGTGCCGAGCCTCGGCGACTTCTTCGACACCATCGTCCCCACCAACATCGTCGCCGCGGCGGGGGCCGACGCCTTCCTGCCGCTGACCGTTTTCACCCTCGCCTTTGCCTTCGCGATCACCCGGCTCGATCCCGAGCCGCGCCAGCGGCTGGTCGACCTGTTCCGCGCGATCACCGATGCGATGCTGGTGATCATCGGCTGGGTGCTGAAGCTCGCGCCCATCGGCATCTTCGCGCTCGCTTATGGGGTGGGGGCACGGACCGGGGCGGCGGCGTTCGGCGCATTGCTTCATTACATCGTGCTGGTGTCGAGCATCGGCTTTCTGGTGCTGCTGTTCGGCTATCCGCTGGCGTGGCTGGGCGGCCGGGTGGCGCCCGGCGCGTTCGCGCGCGCGGTCGCGCCGGCGCAGGCGATGGCGATCAGCACGCAAAGCTCGCTCGCCTCGCTGCCGGCGATGCTCAAGGGCTCGGAGCAACTGGGCGTCCGCTCCGCCACCGCGGGCATCACCCTGCCGATCGCGGTCGCGATCTTCCGCGCCACCAGCCCGGCGATGAACCTCGCGGTCGCGCTCTACATCGCGCGCTGGCTGGGCATCCCGATCGGGCCGGGGCAGCTTGCCGCCGGCGTCGCCACCGCCGCGATCACCACCATGGGCTCGGTGAGCCTGCCCGGCACGGTCAGCTTCTTCGCCAGCGTCGCGCCCGTCTCGATCGTGATGGGGGTGCCGATCGAGGCGTTGGGGCTGCTGGTCGCGGTGGAGACGGTGCCGGACCTGTTCCGCACCGTCGGCAACGTCACCATGGACGTCGCCGTCACCGCCTGCGTCGGCCGCCTCGACGGCAGGCCGACGCAGGCGGCCTAGCGATCAGCGCCGACCGAGCCGCTGCTCGTCGCGGGTGTCGAGCCCGGCGGCAGCGGGTTCGCCGATCGCGCCCTCGCCCGCCAGCGCATGGTCGGGGCGCTCGCCGAGGCTGTCGAGATGCATCAGCCGGGTGACGAACGGCGCCACCAGCAGCACCAGCACGCCCACGCCCATCGAAAACCAGCCGATCTTGGCGTAGATGCCGAGCACATGGCCGACGCCGGCGCCCTCGCCGCCCGTTTCCTGCGCGATCAAGCCGGCGATGAACTCGCCGCCCGCGGTGGCGAGGAACCAGGTACCCATCATCAGCCCGGTCATGCTCGCCACCGACAGCCGCGTCATCGACGACAGCCCGATCGGCGAGAAGCAGAGCTCACCCATCGAATGGAGCATGTAGAGCAGGATCACGAAGATCGCCGGCGTCAGCCCCGCCGCCGGGGCGCCGAGGATCAGCGCGAAGAAGCCGGCGCCGACGAGGATCAGGCCGATGCCGAACTTGAATGGCGCGCTCGGCTCCAGCCCGCGCTTGCCCAGCACCGTCCACAGCAGCCCGAACAATGGCGCCAAAGTGATGATGAAGAAGGCATTGACCGACTGGAACATCGAGGCGGGGATCGTCCAGCCCAGCATCGTGCGATCCACCGACTGATCGGTGTAGAGGGTGAGCGACGAGCCGGCCTGCTCGAACAAGGCCCAGAACAGCGGTGACAGCGCGATCAGGAACAGCGCGGCGAAGATGCGATGTCGCTCGACCTTCGGCAGGCGGCGGAACGAGGTGAGCAGGATGAAGCCGACGGTAAGCACCGCGGCGACCAGCAGCAGCGTGCCGACCGCGCCCTGCGAGCGCACCAGCCACCAGGCGAGCATCACCCCCGCCACCGCGCCCAGATAGATCGTCCACTCGATCGAAACGCCGATCGGGCTGCGCGTCTTGAGCGCGGCGGGCACCGGCGGCTGACCGGCATCGTAGAGCGCGCCGCGGCACAGCACGAACACCACCAGCCCGAGCGCCATGCCGATCCCGGCGGCGCCGAAGCCCCAGGACCAGCCCACCGTCTCGCCGAGGATGCCGACGATGATCGGCCCGGCAAAGGCGCCGGTGTTGATCCCCATGTAGAAGATCGAGAAGGCGCCATCGCGGCGGAGATCATCGCGCGGGTAGAGCTGGCCGACCAACACCGAAATGTTGGCCTTGAGGAAGCCGGTGCCGATGATGATGCAGGCGAGTGCGAGGTAGAAGCCGTTAAGCGCGCTGCCCTGGACGCCCGCCGGTCCCTCGACCAGCGCGATCATCAGATGGCCGACGGTGATGAACAGGCCGCCGACCAGCACCGCCTTACGCGCGCCGAGGAAGCGATCGGCGATATAGCCGCCGATGATCGGCGTAATGTAGACCAGCGAGGTATAGGCGCCGTAGATCGCATAGGCGGGCTGCTCGCCAAACAGGAAGTGCTTGGTCAGGTAGAGCACCAGGATGGCGCGCATGCCGTAGAAGGAGAAGCGCTCCCACATCTCGGCGAAAAAGAGCATGAACAGCCCGGTGGGATGCCCCAGAAACGTCTTGGCGTGGGCCGGAACGCCGCCCCCGCCCGCATACGCGCTTGCCATTGGTGTCGGATGCTCCCGGATAACTCGCCGCGCACGGGCGGCCCGGGCATGCACCGTAGCGGCTCGCCGCCGGGTGTAAATAACAGGCAGTGCCGCTACATAGCCGCCATGTTCAACGATCTCTCGTCGCCATTGGCGCTGCTCGCCACCCGCCGCTCCGGCAAACCGCGCGATCTCGTCGCGCCCGGGCCGGATGACGCGCAGCTCGCCCAGATCCTCCAGATCGCCGCGCGAACGCCGGATCACGGCAAGATCGCTCCGTGGCGGTTCGTGATCGTCGGCGCCGACCAGCGCGATGCGCTCGGCCGTCTCATCGGCGCGGCCTACCGCCGCGAACGGCCGCAGGCGCCTGAGCGTGAGATCGAGGCCTTTGCGCAATTCGCCCGTCAGGCGCCGACGCTGGTGGTGGTGCTCTCCTCACCCAAGCGCGACAGCCCGATTCCGTTGTGGGAGCAGGAATTGTCCGCTGGCGCGGCCTGCATGAACCTGCTGCACGCCACCCACGCGCTGGGCTTTGCCGGCGGCTGGCTGAGCGGCTGGGCTTCTTTCTCGGATGAGGTGCGCGACGCCTTTGGCGGCGCGCCCGAGCGAATCGCCGGCTTCATGTTCCTCGGCACCCCTGCACGGCCTCTCGACGAACGGCCCCGCCCCGATCAGGCACAGATCGTCTCGCATTGGCAGGGCAAGGGACTCGACGATGCAGCCAAGTTGCTGTATTAGATCAGCATGACAGCTCTGAGCAACGAGGACAGCCCGGTCTACATCCGCTTGCGCGGGACCATTGCGGCAGGGATCCTGCGCGGCGACTATCGCGCCGGCGATCAGCTACCGTCGGTGCGCGCCTTTGCCGCCGAACATGGCGCCAATCCGCTCACCGTCGCCAAGGCATACCAGAGCTTCCAGGACGACGGCTATGTCGAGGTGCGCCGCGGTGTTGGCATGTTCGTGCTGCCCGGTGCCGCCGAGAAGCTGCGCATCGCCGAGCGCGACAGCTTCGTGAACAATCAATGGCCGCGGATCCGGGCGCATATCGACCTGCTCGGGCTCGACGCCGGCGATCTGCTGGAGCGCGAGCGGGCGTAAGCCGGTCGCCCTCGGGAAAGACGCCTGCATCTACACCAATAGCCGTCACCCCAGCGAGCTGGGGCCTCCCGCGGCTCCTGCCCTGCCCAAGCGCACGAGATCCCAGCCTTCGCTGGGATGACTAATGGGGAGCAAGGACGGCATCGGCGGGCAGAATCGGGTTCAGAACAGCCCCAGCTGCGCGACATCCTCCGCCGACAGATCGATCCCGAACATTAGGCTCATCCGCATCCGGTAGACGCGTGGATCGGTGATCTCGGCGATCGATTCATTGTCGCCGGCGCGGCGGTGATACCGGCGGTCGGTCAGCGCCGCCAGGCCGTGCGGCAGGACCATGCTCGCGATCCGGGTCTGCGTGAAGCGGCTGCCCGGCGCAGTCGAGGTCCAGTGGTTGGACAGCGCCAGATCGGCGTCATGCACCTGATCCAGCGTGAAGCTGTACTGCGGCCGGAAGCCGGGGCCGGCACCGCGGCCGTCGGTAGAACCCGACGGGCCTTCGCGGCTCAGCAGCCAGCCGTGTTCGGTACCGGCCTCGAGCCGGAAGCGCGCGCCGTCGGGCGCGTCGAGCTCGACGCCATGGACCAGCGGCATCACGGGCGCATAGCTGCCGCCGAAGCCCGCATCGGCGATCCATTGCTGGCCGCCGATCGTCACCAAGCTGAACGTATGGGTGAGCGGCGGCACCGTCTCGGCGCCGAGCCAGACCCGCGCCAGCAGCGGGCGCGCGGTGAAGCCGAGCCCGGCCAGCGCATCGAGAAACAGCCGATTGTGCTCGAAACAATAGCCGCCGCGCTTGGCGGTGACGAGCTTGGCGAACACCGCAACGCTGTCGATGGCAATACCGCGACCGAGGATCACGTCGAGGTTTTCAAACGGGATGTGCAGCCGGTGAGCACGCTGCAGCGCCGCCAGCCCCTCGGCGTCGGGGATCGGAAACTGCCCCAGATCGATGCGCTGGAGATAGGCGTCGAGATCGAACATCAGGCTGCGAAAACCTCTGCTTGAATGGCGTAGAGAACGTCGGCGTTGGCGCTGGCCGCGGCGCACAGCCCAAGCGCTTCGGGCACGATCTGGTCAAGATAGAAGCGCACCGCCGCGCGCTTGCGCTGCGCGGCAGCATCGTCGCCGGTTGCCACCCGCCCTTGCCGCTCCATCAGCCAGCCGCATGCGGCGACCGAGACCATGGTCATGAAAGGATAGCTTGCCGCGAGCTTGTCGTCGGCATCGGCGACCGCGATGCGCCGACCGATCGCCTCGACCGCATCGATCAGCGCGATGAGCTCGGGATGGATCGCCTCGGCGCGCATGTCGGCGATCAGCGCCGCGAACGCGCCGCCATTGTCGAGCGCGAGCTTGCGGCCGACAAGATCGGCGGCCTGGATGCCGTTGGTACCCTCGTAGATCGGGGTGATACGCGCATCGCGGAAATATTGCGCGGCGCCGGTTTCCTCGATGAAGCCCATACCGCCATGGATCTGGACGCCGAGGCTGGCGACCTCGTTGCCGAGATCGGTGCCATGCGCCTTGGCGAGCGGGGTGACGAGCTCCAGCCGGTTCTTCGCGCCGGCTTCGCCGAGCGTCGCGCGATCCACTTGCCCGGCGGCATAATAGACCAGCGCGCGCGCGGCCTGGGTCTGCGCCGTCATCCGCATCAGCATGCGCCGCACGTCGGGATGCTCGACGATCCGCACCGGCGCCTTGTCGGCGCCGCCGGCGCGCGCTGACTGGACCCGGTCGAGCGCATAGGCCACCGCCGCCTGGGTCGCGCCCTCGGCGATCTGCACACCCTGCAGGCCAACGTTGAGCCGGGCATTGTTCATCATCGTGAACATCGCCCGCATTCCGCCATGCTCGGGGCCGATCAGCTCGCCGACACAGTCGCCGTCGTCGCCGAACGACAGCACGCAGGTGGGCGAGGCATGCAGTCCCATCTTGTGCTCGATCGATACCACGCGGACGTCATTGGCCGCGCCCGGCCGCCCATCGGCATCGAGCCGGAACTTGGGCACCAGGAACAGCGAGATGCCGCGCGTGCCCAACGGCGCATCGGGCGTGCGGGCAAGGACGAGGTGGACGATCTGCTCGGCCATGTCGTGGTCGCCAAACGAGATGAAGATCTTGGTGCCCTTGATGCTCCAGGTGCCGTCGCCACGCGGCGTCGCGGTGGCCCGCAGCGCGCCGACATCGCTGCCCGCCTGCGGCTCGGTGAGATTCATCGTTCCGGTCCAGGCGCCGGTGGCGAGGTGCGGCAGGTAGAGCGCCTGCTGCTCGGGGCTGCCGTGATGCGCCAGCGCCTCGATCGCGCCGACCGTCAGCGTCGGGCACAGCGCGAAGCCCATGTTGGCCGAGCCCAAGGTGTCGAGCACCGCGGTCTGGATCGCGAACGGCAGGCCCTGGCCGCCGAACTGTTCGGGCACGCCGATCGTGCCCCAGCCGCCCTCGACATAATCCTGATAGGCGGCGCGGAAACCGTCGGGCATCACCACGCCGTCGGGCGTCCAGGTCGCGCCGACCGTGTCGCCGATGCGGTTGAGCGGTGCCCATTCGCCCGCCGCGAGGCTGCCGACGCCCTCGAGCACCGCGTCGACGACATCGTCGCTCGCGGCGGCGAACCGCTCGGTCGCGGCGAGATCACCGATCCGCACGACATGCTCCAGCACGAAACGCTGCTCGGCGACGGCGGGGGTGAAGGGCATCATTCTCTCCTGTGTTTGCGGCGGCTATAGCGACCCGCAATGACCGCTCCAAACTGCCATATTTTACCCTACGGCATGGCCGCGATCGCCGAGGGCGCGGCGCGAATCGGCGCCGGCGAGCTGGTCGCGGTGCCAACCGAGACGGTCTATGGGCTTGCCGCCGATGCCACCAACGCCGCGGCGGTAGCCGGCATCTACGCCGCCAAGGGGCGGCCGAGCTTCAACCCGCTGATCGTCCATGTCGCCGATCTCGCCGCCGCCGAGGCGATCGCGGTGTTCGACGACGACGCCCGCGCGCTGGCGGCGGCGTTCTGGCCGGGGCCACTGACGCTGGTGCTGCCGCTCAGGCCCGCCAGCGGGATCGCCGCACTTGTCACGGCGGGGCTCGATACGATTGCGCTGCGCGTCTCGCGGCATCGCGCGATGCAGGCGTTGATCGCCGCGGCCGGCAAGCCGCTCGCCGCGCCATCGGCCAATGCCAGCAACGGCATCAGCCCTACCCGCGCCGCGCATGTCGCCGCGAGCCTCGGCCAGCGCGTGCCGCTGATCATCGACGACGGCGCCACCGAGGCCGGGCTGGAATCCACCATCATCGCGGGGCGCATCCTGTTGCGCCCCGGGCCGCTTGCGATCGAAGATCTGCCCTTTCCGGTGACCCGTCGATCTGCCGATGAGGCAATCACCGCCCCCGGCCAGCTCGCCAGCCATTATGCGCCGGCCAAGCCGCTCCGCCTCGGTGCCACCGTAGCGGCCGATGACGAATGGCTGATCGGCTTCGGCCCGGTCGCAGGCGACGACAATCTGTCGCCGTCAGGCAACCTGCTGGAGGCGGCCGCGCGGCTGTTCGATGCGCTGCACAAGGCCGATGCCAGCCCGCGCGCGCGCATTGCCTTGGCGGCCATACCCTTCACCGGCATCGGCGAGGCGATCAACGATCGCCTCGCCCGCGCCGCTCACGTTTAGGCGGTCACCGCCTTGGAGCGTGCCGCGAAGCTCTTGCGCAGCTTTTGCAGCTTGGGCGGGATCACCGCCATGCAATAGGGGTTCGACCGGCCCGAGGTTTCCCAATAATCCTGGTGGTAGCCCTCCGCCGGATACCATTGCGAGAATTCCTCGATGGTGGTGACGATCGGCTTATCGAGATCCTGCTGCGCGCGGGCGATTGCCTCGTTCGCCTGTTCTTCCTGCATCACCGTCTCCGGGAAGATCGCCGAGCGGTACTGGGTGCCGACGTCATTGCCTTGGCGATTGAGCTGGGTGGGATCGTGGGTCGCGAAATAGATGTCGAGCAGGTCGCCATAGCTCAGCTGCGCGGGGTCGAAGCCGACCCGGATCGCCTCGGCATGGCCGGTGGTGCCGCCGCACACCTGCTTATAGGTCGGATTGGGCACGTCGCCACCGATATAGCCGCTCTCGACGCTCTCGACGCCGATCACATCCTTGAACACCGCCTCGGTGCACCAGAAACAGCCGCCGGCGAGCGTTGCATATTCGGTCATGATGATCTCCTTTGCTCATTAGATAGGGTGTCGTTAACGCAAGGCAATTAGGCGGGCGGCGACACAGACGGAGCGACCATGGCACTCGACAACGCACTTCACGGCCCCTTCCACGGCAAGGTGATGGTCACCGGCGGTGCCGGCTATATCGGCAGCCATGCTGTGCTGGCGCTGCTCGACGCCGGCTATGAGGTGGTGGTGCTCGACAATCTGGTTACCGGCTTCGCCTGGGCCGTTGATCCGCGCGCGATGCTGGTGGAGGCCAATGTCGCCGACGACAACAAGGTCCGCGCCGCGATCCGCGATCACAACGTGCGCGCGATCATGCATTTCGCCGGCTCGGTGGTTGTACCGGAATCGGTCAGCGATCCGCTCAAATATTATCGAAACAACACCGCCGCGACGCGTTCGCTGATCGAAAGCGCGGTGGCCGAAGGCGTGCCCCACTTCATCTTCTCCTCGACGGCAGCGACCTACGGCACCCCGACGCGGGTGCCCATCGCGGAAGCCGATCCGCAGGTGCCGATCAATCCGTATGGCATGTCCAAGCTGATGACCGAGGCGATGCTCCGCGACGTCGCCTTCGCGCATCCGATGAACTATTGCGCGCTGCGCTACTTCAACGTCGCCGGCGCCGATCCTGAAGGTCGCAGCGGCCAGTCGACGGTGGGGGCGACCCATTTGATCAAGATCGCGGTCGAAGCCGCCACCGGCAAGCGAGCGGCCGTGAGCGTGTTCGGCACCGACTTTGACACGCCGGACGGCACCGGGGTGCGCGACTATATCCACGTCAGCGACCTTGCCGCCGCTCACGTCGCCGCCCTCGGGCTGCTGATTGCCGAGCCAACGGAAAGCCACATGCTCAACTGCGGCTACAATCGCGGCTTCTCGGTCAACGAGGTGCTCGACGCGGTCGATCGCGTCACCAACATGACGATCGAGCGCCGCTACGAAGGCCGCCGCGCCGGCGACCCTGCCGCGCTGGTCGCCGACAACACCGCCATCCTTGCCGCGCTGCCGTGGCGCCCCGCGCGCGACAATCTGGAGACGATCGTCCAGGACGCCCTCGCCTGGGAGCGCAAGCTCGCCGAGATGGGGCGCTAGCGCTCCCCGCCGATCGCCCGACGGGCGCTGGCAGTGGCCCGCCACCAGCCCAGCGCCCACAGGGTTCCAAAGCTCCAGCCGGCAAGCACGTCGCTCGGCCAGTGGACGCCCAGATACACCCGGCTGGTGCCGATCGCCCCGACCAGCAGGATCGCCACCACCAGCAGATAGGAGCGGGTGCGGCGATCCGGCGTCACCTGACCGGCAAGGCTTGCCAGGGTGAGATAGACGATGGCGCTGCTCGCGGCATGACCGCTCGGGAAGCTGTAGCCGGTCACCGCCACCAGATGCGGCACCAGATCAGGGCGCGCGCGCACCTCGACATGCTTGATCAGATCCACCGCCCAGCTGCCGCTCGCCGAAGCGAGCACGGTGGCGAGCGCGGTCAGCCACAACCGTTGCACCAGCAATAGCCCGGCGGTGATCACCACCAGCAGCGTCAGCACCACCCCGCCGCCGAGATCCGTGAGATCGGCCGCGGCATCCGGCAGCCATGCCGGCCCGTGCCACGCGCGCACGCCAAGCACGATCGCCCGATCGAACTGAAACGGATAGCGGTCAATCACAAACCCGGCCGCCAGGGCCAGCACGATCGCCACCGCGATCATCGCGGCGCCGGCGAGCACCGGCGGCAGCGACCGGGCGCCACCCGCGGCGGGCTGATTGATGGCGATGTCCGTCTGCGTGTCGTGCTGGATCATCCGTCTCTCGTTCGTGTCCCTCGACGACCAAACGCATCGGGCGATCGGCTATCCGCCGCAACCCGACCAATCCGGACTGGACCCGGCGCCGTCTTCCGTGGCTTATGCCGAGCGTCGCGGCGGGGCTAGATTTTCTCGTGCTCGTCACACGATCCCGTCGCGACACCCTCGAGGGAGGCATCAGCCGTCGCTCCAGCCCGCGCATCTTGGGTAAAAGGTGCCGATGGTGGGTCCGCCGGGGCTCGAACCCGGGACCTCTCGATTAAAAGTCGCTTGCTCTACCGACTGAGCTACGGACCCCTGCCATCGGCACCGGGGGCACCTAGGGGCGCGGGCGGGGCCGGTCAATGGCATGGAGCAATTGCCGCGTCGTCCGCCCGGTGAGCGGATCGCGCCAATCAGGGGCGATCGCCGCTAGCGGCGCGAGAACGAAGCGGCGGCGCCGATAGTCACGGTGCGGCAATGTCAACGCTGGCGAGCCCCATGCGCCCTCCGACCAGAGCAGGATATCGAGATCGATGACCCGCGCTCCCCAGCGCCGCCCGCTGCGCCGGCCGAAATCGGCCTCGATCGCTTTCAGCCGGGCGAGCAAGGCCGATGGAGCCTCCTCGCTTTCGATCAGCACCGCGGCGTTGGCGAAGCGCCTCGATGAGGGGCCGAGTGGCGCGCTGGCGACGATCGGCGAGGTGGCGATGGTGTCGCCCAACGCGGCGACAGCGGCACGCACCTCCGCCGCCGGCGCGCCGTGGCGCCCGCGCCGGTTGGAGCCGATCCCAATTGCATAGATTGAAGCTGCCACGCACCGGCCCTATCGCACCCCGATGGATTTCGAAGCAAGCCTTGCCCCGGTCGACGCCACTGCCGCCGCCGCCGTTCTCGTTGATCGTCCGATCGTGAGCCCGATCCCCGCGACCGAGCCGCCGCTCGATTGTCCGCGCTGCCCGCGGCTAGCCACCTTCCGGCATGAGTTGCGCGTCGAATATCCCAGCTGGTGGAACGCGCCAGTGCCTGCGTTCGGCGATCCTGAAGCATGGCTCGCGGTAATCGGCCTAGCGCCCGGCAAGCATGGTGCCAATCGGACCGGACGCCCCTTCACCGGCGATTTCGCCGGCGAGTTGCTCTACGCGACGCTGGCGAAGTTCGGCCTGTCGACCGGCACCTTCCAGGCGACGCCCAACGACGATGTGGAGCTGCACGGCGCGATCATTATCAACGCGGTGAAGTGCCTGCCCCCGGCGAACAAGCCGACGCCCGAGGAAATCCGCACCTGCCGGCCGTTCCTTGAGGATCAGATGGCCACCGTTGCCAACGCACGGGTGGTAATCGCGCTCGGCCAGATCGCGCATCAATCGGCAGTGAAGGCAATGGGCGGGCGGTTACCCAAGGCGACGTTCGGCCATCTCGCCGAACATCGCATGCCCGATGGCCGCATCCTGATCGATAGCTATCATTGCTCGCGCTACAACCAGAACACCGGCCGGCTCAACGCCGCCATGTTCGAAGCGGTGTTCGCACGCGCGCTGGAGCTGCGTCAGACGTCCTGAACCAGCCGGCCGTACAGTTCCGGCCGGCGATCGCGGAAGAAGCCAAAGGCGGCGCGATGGCGTTTGACGCGGTCCAGATCGAGCGTCGCCGTGATCACGCCCTCTTCCTCGCGATCCAGCTCGGCGATGATGTCGCCACGCTCGTCGGTGATGAAGCTGGTGCCGTAAAAGGTCTGGCCATGCTCGGTACCGACGCGGTTGGCGGCGATCACGGGCACGACGTTGCTGACCGCATGGCCGACCATAGCACGGCGCCACAGCCGCGCGGTATCGAGGCTGGTGTCATGCGGCTCGCTGCCGATCGCGGTGGGGTAGAAGAGCAGCTCGGCGCCCATCAGCATCATCGCGCGCGCGGTCTCGGGATACCATTGATCCCAGCATACGCCGACGCCGAGCTTGGCCGCCGGCGCCGATGGTGGGCCCCGCCATACCTTGAAGCCGGTGTTGCCGGGCCGGAAATAGAATTTCTCCTCATAACCCGGCCCATCGGGAATGTGGCTCTTGCGGTAGACACCCTGGACCTCGCCATCGGGGCCGATCATCGCCAGGCTGTTGTAATAATGCGGGCCGTCGGCCTCGAAAAAGCTGGTCGGGATCGTCACCTTCAGCGCCTCGGCAAGCGCCTGCATCGCCAGCACCGCCTTATGCTCACCGACCGGCGCTGCGTTGGCGAACAGGCCTTCGTCCTCGATCCGGCAGAAATATTCGCCCTCGAACAGTTCGGGCGGCAGGATCACTTGCGCACCCTGCCCCGCCGCCTCGCGCACCAGGCGCGAGACGTTGCCGATATTGGCATCAATATCGTCTGAGAAGGCGAGCTGCAGCGCGGCGACGGTGATCTGGGTCATGCGCGTGCAGATAGGGGGGCAGTGAGCGTTCGTCACCCCGGCAGTGTGCTCTTACCGTCATCCCGAGCCTGGCCCGGGACGACGAATGGGTTGTTACCCCGGTATCTGCTGGCTGATGCAGTGGAAGCTGCCGCCGCCGGTGAGGATGCTGTCAGCGCGCAAGCCGACCGCCTCGCGATCCGGGAACAGAGCCTGGATCGCCGCGACCGCGCGTTGATCATGCTCGGTGCCGTAGATCGGCACCACCACCGCGGCATTGCCGATATAGAAGTTCATGTAGCTCGCCGGCACGATCTCCTCGTCGCGCAGCACCCGGCCGGGCGAGGGAATGGTGACCACCTCGAGCCCCGCGGCACGCGCGTCGCGCTGGGCGTTCTTATAGACCAGCCAATTGGGGTCGTTCTCGACCGCCTCGGGCAATGCCACCCGGCCCTCGCCGACGAAGCGGGCGAGGTTGTCGACATGGCCGTCGGTATGGTCGTTGAGCAGCCCCTCGCCCAGCCAGACGACACGGGTGAAGCCGAGGTCATCGTGCAGCCGTGTCTCGATCTGCGCCTTGGTCAGCGTCGGGTTGCGATTGGCGTTGAGCAGGCATTGCTCGGTGGTGATCGCCGTGCCGGTGCCGTCACCGTCGATCGCGCCACCCTCGAGCACCCAGTTGCAATAACCGACCTGGCGGCCGAGCCGCTTGCCAAGCCGCAGCCCGATAGTGTCATCGCCCGGCAGGTCGTATTTGCCGCCCCAGCCGTTGAACTCGAAGTCGCTCGCGGTGCCGTTGCCGAGGATGATCGGCGCGGTGTCGCGCAGCCAGATGTCGCCGAACGGCTCGATGATGACGTCGGCAAACGATGCCAGGCGGCGCGCGGCGGTGGCGGCTTCCTCGTCAGCCGCGACCAGGATGACCTGCTCGCCGCGGCCGTCGGCATGGACGGCTCGGGCAAAGGCCACGACCTCGTCGCGAGCCGGATCCAGATCCTCCTGCCACAGCTCGGGATGGCTCGGGAAACCAATCCATACCGCCTTGTGATGTGCCCATTCGGCGGGCGGCACGAGCGTCACTTGGCGGCTCCCGTCAGCGCAGCGCGGCTCTTGTCGCGGATGGCGCGGAACTCGTCGCCCGGGGTCCAGTTCGGCCAAGCATCGCCATCGGCAAGGCCGCGGCTGATGCTGTAATAGAGCTGCAGGTCCTGCTCGACGCCGGTCCAATCCCAATTGGGATCATATTCGTCCTGCGGCGCGTGGTAGCGATGCTCCTCGTAATCCTTGGCCGCGGCCTCGCCTGCGGCACGGCCGCCCTGCACCAGATCCATGCCGGCTTCGAAATAGACCATCGGCACGCCGTGCTTGGCGAGGCTGAAATGGTCCGAGCGATAGTAGAAACCCTTTTCCGGGGTGGGTTCGCGCGTGGCGGTACGGCCTTGCTGCTTGAGCGCCGCCTCAAGATAGCCGTCGAGCTCCGACTTGCCGAGCCCGATCACGGTGACGTCGTGGCTCGGGCCGGCCATGCTCAGCGCATCCATGTTGGCGCCGCCCACGGTCTGCGCCAGCGGATAGACCGGGTTGTTGCCGTAATATTCGGAGCCAAGCAGCCCCGACTCCTCGGCGGTCAGCGCGATGAACACCATCGTCCGCTTTGGCGGCCCCGCCTTCACATTGGCCTGCGCCAGCGCGACCAGCGCCGCGGTGCCGGTCGCATTGTCGACGGCGCCGTTGCAGATGTCGTCGCCGTTAACGGGCGTGCAATGGCCAAGGTGATCCCAATGGCCTGACAGCAGCACATAATCGTTCGGCCGCGTCGTCCCCGGCAGGATGCCGATTACATTGTGCGAGATGTGCTTCTTGATCGCATTGTCGAACGACACCGAAGCCTTCACGCCGAGCGGCACCGGCTTGAACCCCCTGATCTTGGCGGCGGCGGCCAGCTGATCGAAGTTCCGGCCGGCGCTGGCGAACAGCGCCCGGGCCTTGTCGAGCTGCATCCAGCCATGGGCGGCGACATCGTCCATATGGCCGTTGGCGGCATCGGCGACCTGGTTGGGGCCGGTGTTGCTCGACTGGACGACGTTCCAGCCGTAGGCGGCGGGCTCGGTATCGTGGACGATGATCACCGCCGCGGCGCCCTGGCGCGCGGCCTCTTCATATTTGTAGGTCCAGCGGCCGTAATAGGTCATCGCCCGCCCGCCGAACGGGCCGTCGAGGGTCGGGGTCTGCCAGTCCGGATCGTTGATCAGCACGATCACCGTCTTTCCCTTCACGTCCAGCCCGGCATAGTCGTTCCAGCCCTTTTCGGGGGCGACGATGCCGTAGCCGGCGAACACCACGTCGCTGTTCTTGACCTCGACATGCGGGGTGACGCGGTAGGTGCTGAGTACCGTGTCAGGCCCGAAGGCCAAGCTGAGCGGGGTCTTGCCGCCGGTGAAGGTGAGGGCCGAGACGTTCTTGGCGGCGATCTCGACCAGCGGCACGTCCTGCAACCACTTGCCGTGATTGCCCGGCTTCAGCCCGGCCTTGGCGAACTGCACCTGGAGATAGGCGAGCGTCTTGTCCTCGCCGGCGCTGCCGGGCGCCCGGCCCTCGAAGGCGTCGGAAGACAGCGTCTTGGTGACCTCCTTCATCGTCTCGATCGGGATGGTCGGCGCTTGGGGCACGGTCTGCGCGCCGGCCGCGGTGGAGGTGGCGAGCAGGGCGGCGAGGACGAGGCGACGCATGGAACACTCCGGTACGGGCAACATTGGGTCGAGCTTGTGACGCGGCCCGCCGCGCTTGTCCACGAACGAAAAAGGGCGACCCCGAAAGGCCGCCCTCTTGTCGTCTCGCCGAGGCGAACCGATCAGCGCGAGTAGAACTCGACGACCAAGTTCGGCTCCATCTTCACCGGATAGGGCACTTCGTCGAGCGTCGGCACGCGGGTCAGCGTGACCTTGGCGGCGCCGTCGGGGGCGACATAATCGGGGATCTCGCGCTCGGCGAGGCTCTGCGCCTCGAGCACCAGCGCCATTTCCTGCGCCTTCTTGCCGAGCGTGATCTCGTCACCGGTGAAGCAACGACGCGAGGCGATGTTGCACTTGGTGCCGTTGACGCGGACGTGGCCGTGGCTGACGAGCTGGCGCGCGGCGAAGATCGTCGGCGCATATTTGGCGCGGTAGACGATCATGTCGAGACGCTGCTCGAGCAGGCCGATCAGGTTCTGCGAGGTATCGCCCTTCATCCGGGCGGCCTCGGTGTAGCAGGCCTTGAACTGCTTCTCGGTGACGTCGCCGTAATAGCCCTTGAGCTTCTGCTTGGCGCGCAGCTGGATGCCGAAGTCCGACACCTTGCCCTTGCGGCGCTGACCGTGCTGGCCGGGGCCGTATTCACGCTTGTTCACCGGGGACTTGGGACGGCCCCAGATGTTCTCGCCCATCCGACGATCGAGCTTGTGCTTGGCGCTATGGCGCTTCGACATATCTTTTCCTTGGCAATGGCTAACAACGTAGTTCCCGGTATCGCTCTGCACGGCGTGCGAACACACCGACAGGGCCACCGCTTCACCGGGATGCGGGGCCAATCGCGAAGCCGCGGCCTCTGTCAGAAAGCGGAACCCGCGTCAACCGCTGGACAGCGATGGCAGCCTTACTAAGAAGCGCCATGACCAGCTCCATTCTCGCCGGACCCGATTGCACCAATATGGCCGAGGTCCGCGCCGGCGTCGACCAGCTCGACGCCGAGCTGGTGGCGATGCTGCGCCGCCGCTTCGACTATATGGAGGCCGCGGCCCGGATCAAACCCGAGCGCGGCCATGTTCGCGACGAGGACCGCAAGGCGGCGGTGATCGACCAGGCGGTCGCCGAAGCCGAACGTCTGGGGCTGCCGGCCGATGCCATCGCTGCGATGTGGGAGACGCTGGTGGAAGCGTCGATCGCCTATGAGCTGGCGGCGTTCGACCGGCGCTGAACGGCGGCCGTCAGTCCCCGCCCCGCCGGCGCTTGGCGCCGTCCAATGCCGAGAGCACGCCGCGCATGGTGCGCACCTCCTGCGACGACCAGCCGGGCTTGGTGAGCAGCGTCCGCAAGGTACGCTTGCTGGTGGGCACGCGGTCCGGCGGAAAGAAGAAGTTGGCGGCCTCGAGCATCTCATCGAGCTGCATCATCATGCCCTCGAGCTCGCCGTGCGGCGCCGGAGGATCGAGATCGGTGAGCGACGGCTGAGCCAGGGCCTCGCCCTTCGACCATTCATAAGCGACCAGGATTACCGCCTGGGCGAGGTTGAGCGAACCGAATTCGGGATTGATCGGCACGGTGATGATGCTGCCGGCGAGCGCGACGTCATCGGTCTCAAGGCCGGAGCGCTCCGGGCCAAACAAGATCGCCGAGCGCGCGGTGGCGGCATTGGCGTGGATCGCCTGGGCTGCCGCCTCGGGGGTCGCCACCGGCTTGGTGACGCCGCGCTTGCGCACCGTGGTGGCATAGACATGGCCGCAATCGGCGACCGCGGCGGCGACGCTGTCATACACCACCGCGCGTTCAAGCACGACATCGGCGCCGCTCGCCGCCGGGCCTGCCTGGGGGTTGGGCCAGCCATCGCGGGGGGTGACGAGGCGCATCTCGGTAAGGCCGAAGTTGAGCATGGCGCGCGCAGCCTTGCCGATATTCTCGCCCAATTGCGGGCGGACCAGGACGATGACGGGGGGCAGGCCGGCCATCAGCTACGCCCCGCCTCTTCGACGCTGCCGGCGAACTGCTCGAAATCGCGCGCTTCGCTGAAGTCGCGGTAGACGCTGGCGAAGCGGATATAGGCGACCGAATCGAGGCCCTTCAGCCCCTCCATCACCATCTCGCCAATGCGCTTGGACGAGACCTCGCTGTCACCCGTCGTTTCGAGCTGGCGCTGGATGCCGCTGACCAGCTTCTCGATGCGGATCGGCTCGATCGGGCGCTTGCGGGTGGCGATCGATACCGAGCGCAGCAGCTTCTCGCGGTCGAACGGCTCGCGGCGCAGGCCATCGGTGCCGGCGCTCTTGACCACCCACAGATCGCGCAGCTGGATCCGCTCGAAGGTGGTGAAGCGCGCGGCGCAGCCCTCGCACTGGCGCCGGCGCCGGATCGCCGCCCCGTCTTCGGTGGGGCGGCTGTCCTTTACCTGGCTGTCTTCATGTCCGCAGAAGGGGCAGCGCATTTAGATCTTGTCGCGCCTCGCATAGGCCACCGCCGTGCCGACGATGGCGCCGAGCACCGGGCCGACGAACGGCACCGGAATGGCGACGATCGCCCCGATCAGCCCGTACTTCGTCATCTTCTTGCCGAGACCAGGGGTGTTCTTGACGGTAGCCTGGACGTCTTCGATCTTGCTCATCGGTCTTCCTTAACGCTGGTAGATGGGGAACCTAGCGCACAGCGCCGCAACCCGTTCCCGCACATTCGCCTCGACGGCGGCGTCACCGTGCTCGCCCTTGGCGGCTAGGCCGTCGAGCACGTCGGCGACCATGTTGCCGATCTCGCGGAATTCGGCGGGGCCAAAGCCGCGGGTAGTGCCCGCGGGGGTACCGACGCGGATGCCGCTGGTCTTGACCGGGGGCAGCGGATCGTTGGGGATACCGTTCTTGTTGCAGGTGATGCCGGCGCGCTCGAGCGCCTCGTCGGCATCCTTGCCGGTGATGCCAAGCGGGGTGAGATCGATCAGCGCCAGATGGGTGTCGGTGCCGCCGGAGACGACATCGCTGCCACGCTCCTTGAGGGTCGCCGCGAGCACCTTGGCATTCTCCACCACCGCAGCGATGTAGCTCTTGTAATCGGGGCGCAGCGCCTCGCCGAACGCGACCGCCTTGGCGGCGATGACGTGCATCAGGGGCCCGCCCTGGAGCCCGGGAAACACCGCCGAATTGAGCTTCTTGGCCAGCGCCTCGTCATCGGTGAGGATCATGCCGCCACGGGGGCCGCGCAGCGTCTTGTGGGTGGTGGTGGTGACAACATGGGCGTGGCCGAACGGCGTCGGGTGCAGCCCGGCGGCGACGATGCCGGCGAAATGCGCCATGTCGACCATGAAATAGGCGCCGACCTTGTCGGCGATGGCGCGGAACCGGGCGAAATCGATGACGCGCGGATAGGCCGAACCGCCGGCGATGATCAGCTTGGGCTGGTGCTCGACCGCAAGCGCCTCGACCTGATCATAGTCGATCAGATGGGTGACCGGATCGACGCCATACTGCACCGCGTTGAACCACTTGCCGCTCATCGCTGCACGCGCGCCATGGGTGAGATGGCCGCCGGCATCGAGGCTCATGCCGAGGATGGTCTCGCCCGGCTTGACCAGCGCCAGCATCACTGCGCCGTTCGCCTGCGCGCCCGAATGCGGCTGGACGTTGGCAAAGCCGCAGCCGAAGATCTGCTTGGCGCGTTCGATCGCCAGCGTCTCGACCTCGTCGGACGGCGCGCAGCCCTGGTAGTAGCGCTTGCCGGGATAGCCTTCGGCATATTTGTTGGTGAACACCGAGCCCTGCGCCTCGAGCACCGCCTGGCTGACGATGTTCTCCGACGCGATCAGCTCGACCTGGGTCTGCTCGCGGGTCAGCTCATGCGCCACGCCGGCGAACACCGCAGGATCCGCCTCGGCAAGGCCGCGGGTGAAGAAGCCATCGAACTGGACGGCGTGCAGGTCTTGAGGCTGGGTGCTCATGCGAACTCCTTGGCGGGCGCGCCGCCGGTCTGGATCGTGGGGGCGGACAATTTGTCGACCCGCTGCTGATGGCGGCCGCCGGCGAACTCGGCGGCAAGGAAGGCGGCGAGACAGGCCTTGGCCATCTCCTCGCCGATCAGGCGGGCGCCCATGGCGATGGCATTGGCATCGTTGTGGACCCGCGCGAGTTCGGCCGAGAGCGGCTCCGAAACCAACGCGCAGCGGCAGGCGGGATGGCGGTTGGCGGCAATCGAGATGCCGATGCCCGAGCCGCACAAGGCAACGCCGCGATCGGCGCGGTTATCGGCGAGCGCCTGGGCAACGGCATAGCCGTAATCGGGATAGTCGACGCTGGCGCTGCCATCGGTGCCGCAATCGAGCACCTCGTGGCCGGCGTCGCGCAGCCAGCCGGCAAGCGTCGCCTTGAGCGACACGGCGGCGTGATCGGAGGCGATGGCGATGCGCACGGCGACAGGAGCCTTTTCGGCGAGTGACGGGATGGCTTGCGCCCTTACCGCCGCGACGGCCGCTTGGCCAGCCTCAGCGGGGATGTCGCCGACGTGGCCGTGCTCCCTGCGTCCGAAGCGTTGCGCCGCGAGACAAGTTGAGGAAGTTGTCACTCGGATAGTCGATTCTCAACTTTGATCGTTTCGATTTTGGCGACGATGAGAAAGATCCACTGTGGGTAGCAAACCCGCGGCATGTAGGACAGCGTCGCGCCGATCTGTTATGCCAAGCCCATGAAATCACTCGTCCGGATCGAAGCCGCGGCCGTCGCGGGCGGGTTCACCGCCGCCGAGTTCCTGCGCATGGTGAATGCGGGCGCCTTCTCCGACCTGCGCGTAGAGCTGGTTGCAGGGGAGATCGTCAAGATGATGCCTGCGTACATGGCGCACGGGGAGGCCAATGGGCGGCTGTTCGCGCAGCTGCTGCCGCTTTACGCGGGCACGGCAAGGCTGGCGATCGACCTGATCGTGCAGCTGGACGAGCATAATGTGCGCGCGGTGGACATTGCGGTGACAATTCCGGACGTCGCCAGCGACCGCGCGGTCGATCCGGCGGACGTGATCCTGGCGGTGGAGATTGCCGAGACCACGCTCGGCCGCGATCTCGGCGAGAAGCTGGCCGCTTATGCCCGCAGCGGCATTCCGCATTATTGGGTGGTGGATCTCGCCCCGCAGGTGATCCACGTCATGGCCGATCCGGAAGGGGAGACCTATCGCCAGCGCAGCGTCGTGCGCTTCACCGAGCTGCTCGCCGTGCCGACGACGGCTGCGTCGATCACGCTCGGCTGAATGGCCGCCGTTGCCGGCGGGTAGCGCCGGTCACGCGGCCTTGCGCAACTCGAGCCGGCTCCAGATCTCGACCAGCGCGCCCGTGAGGTCGCGCATCATCGCCTCGTCGTGGTTCGGGCCGGGGGTGAAGCGCAGCCGCTCGGTGCCGCGCGGCACGGTCGGATAATTGATCGGCTGCACGTAGACGCCATATTCGGCGAGCAGGATGTCGCTGATCTTCTTGGCCTTGACCGGATCGCCGACCTGCACCGGCACGATATGCGTCTCACCGAGCATTACCGGCAGGCCGGCCTCGACGAACATCGTCTTGAGCAGGGTCGCCGAGGCCTGCTGGCCCTCGCGCTCGACGCTCGACGCCTTGAGGTGGCGGACGCTGGCGAGCACGCCCGCGACCAGCACCGGCGACAGCGAGGTGGTGAAGATGAAGCCCGGCGCATAGCTGCGGATGACATCGACGATGGTCTGGTCCGCGGCGATATAGCCGCCCATCACGCCGAACGCCTTGCCGAGCGTGCCCTCGATGATCGTCAGCCGATCGGCGACGCCGTCGCGCTCGGAGATGCCGCCGCCGCGCGGGCCGTACATGCCGACGGCATGGACCTCGTCGAGGTAGGTCAGCGCGTTATACTTGTCGGCGAGATCGCAGATCGCGGTGATCGGCGCGACGTCCGCTTCCATCGAATAGACGCTCTCGAACGCGATCAGCTTGGGCGCGGCGGGATCCTCGGCGGCGAGCAGCTCCTCGAGATGCGCGAGATCATTGTGGCGGAAGATCCGCTTTTCGCAGCCCGAGTTGCGGATGCCCGCGATCATCGAGGCGTGGTTGAGCTCGTCCGAAAAGATCACGCAGCCGGGCAGCAGCCGGGCGAGCGTCGACAGCGTCGCCTCGTTGGAGACATAGCCGCTGGTGAACAGCAGCGCCGCTTCCTTGCCGTGGAGATCGGCGAGCTCCGCCTCGAGATCGACATGGTAATGGGTGTTGCCGCCGATGTTGCGGGTACCGCCGGAACCGGCGCCGACATCGTGCAGCGCCTCTTCCATCGCCTCAATCACCTTGGGGTGCTGGCCCATGGCGAGATAGTCGTTGGAGCACCAGACGGTGATCGGCTTGGGGCCGTTGTGACCGGCGAAGCACCGGGCATTGGGGAACATCCCCTTGTTGCGGAGGATGTCGATGAAGACGCGATAGCGGCCCTCGGCATGGAGACGATCGATCGCCTGGGTGAAGACGCGCGAATAATCCACTCGCTGCGTGTCGGTACCGTCCACAGTCATGATCGCAGTTGCTACGCCTCCGCCCCGCCCGATGCCAGGCAATTTGGCCACTATCCGTAATCGATCAAGGTATGATTGACCTTGGTCAAATTGTCCCAGGCGGCATCATAGTTCGGCCAGCGTGACAAAGCCGCGAGTCGCCAGCGCGGGCGTGAGCGCGCGCTCGGCGGCGCCGAGGCGGGTGAACACGGCGACGCCTGGCGGCGCCTGCTCGCGCCATGCATCGCCATCGGTGAGATGGGCGATGCGCCGCGCGATGCCCGCGCCGCCATCGACGAAGCGCACCGGGTGCGGCGCTGCAGCGGCGAGTTCGGCCTCGACCAGGGGAAAGTGAGTGCAGGCGTTGACGACAACGTCGATCCGGTCGCCACCGGGCTGGCCGAACAGGCCGGCGAGCACCGCGGCATAAGCGGCGGGCGGAGTCGGCAACCCGTGGAGCCTGGCTTCGGCCAGTTCGACCAGCGCCGCCGAGCCGTGGCGGATCACGGTGCAATCGCCGGCGAACCGCGCGGCCAGATCGTCGACATAGGCCTGGCGCACGGTGGCATCGGTGCCGAGCACGCCGATGGTGCGGGTGAGGCTCAGCGCCGCGGCAGGCTTGATCGCCGGCACCGTTCCGACCACCGGGAGATCGAGCGCGGCGCGGACCGCGGGCAGCGCGATGGTGGAGGCGGTGTTGCAGGCGATGACGATCAGCCGCGGGCGGAAGCGCTCGGCGAGCCGGCCAAGCAGCGCCGGCACCCGCGCGGCGATCTCCGACTCGGTCTTGATGCCATAAGGGAAGCCTGCCGAATCGGCGGCGTAGACGAACGGCGCGGTCGGCAGCAGCGCCCGGGCCGGCGCGACGATCGACAGGCCGCCAACGCCCGAATCGAAGAACAGAATGGGGCGACGATCCATGATCGCCGCCATATGCGGTGCGACGGCCAAGGCAAGGGCCGCGATCGACGGCCGCCGCACCAGCATCAATAGAACCGGCCTGATGGAGGTTGTTGCCGATTTTTGCCCCAATCCCTATGTATGTTGGCAAGGGGGACGACGTGCCGACAGCGATATTCTGGTTAGCACCCGCTTGCGCACTCGTGCTCGGCTATCTGCTGGGCTCGATTCCTTTCGGCGTGATCCTGACGCGGCTCGGCGGTGCGGGCGACCTGCGCACCATCGGCTCGGGAAACATCGGCGCCACCAACGTGCTGCGCACCGGCCGCAAGGGGCTGGCGGCGGCGACCCTGCTGCTCGACATGCTGAAGGGCGCCGCGGCGGTGTGGATCGTCGAGGCGCTGTTCCCCGGCAATGCGCTGATCGCGGCCGCCGCCGCCTTTATCGGCCATTGCTATCCGATCTGGCTGCGCTTCAACGGCGGCAAGGGCGTGGCGACGCTGATGGGCATCGCCGTGGCGCTCTACTGGCCGCTGGGCCTGATCTACGCGGCCGTCTGGCTCGGCCTGCTCGCGACCGTGCGTGTATCGTCGGTGGCAGGGATGGCGGCGGCGGTGAGCGCGCCGGTGGCGGCGGCGCTGTTCGGACGGTTCGATCTGGTGATGCTGCTGCTTGTGCTGGCGGTGATCGTGCTGTGGAAGCACGGCCCCAATATCGAGCGGCTGATCACCGGCACCGAGCCGCGTATCGGGCGCCAGCATGGCTGACGCCGCTCTCGCGCGGCTCCGTCTCCTTCGCAGCGCCGGGATCGGCCCGGTCACCTATCGGCAACTGCTCAGCCGGTTCGGCAGCGCCGAGGCGGCGCTCGATGCCCTGCCCGCGCTGGCGCGGCGCGGCGGCGGCCAGCCACCGACCGTGCCGGCGCCCGCCGCGATCGAGCGCGAGATGGCGGCCACGGCGCGGCTCGGCGCGCACTATCTGTTCCACGACGACCCTACTTATCCCGCGCTGCTGGCGCGGATCGACGATGCGCCGGCGGCGCTGATCGTCCGCGGCGACGTCGCGCTGGCCAGCCAGAGCTGCGTCGCCATCGTCGGCGCGCGCAACGCCTCGGCGGCGGCGTGCCGGATGGCGCGCGCGCTCGGCCATGCGCTGAGCGCCGAGGGCGTGACGGTGGTGTCGGGCCTCGCCCGCGGGATCGACACCGCGGCGCATGGCGGCGCCCTGCCCCGCACGATTGGCGTGATCGCGAGTGGCATCGACGTCGTCTTTCCGCCGGAGAATGCCGCGCTGCAGGAGCGGATCGCGCGCGAGGGCCTGCTCGTCGCCGAGCAGCCGCCCGGCACCGAGCCGCGCGCGCGGCACTTTCCCTACCGCAACCGGATCATCGCCGCGCTGTCGCTCGGGACGGTGGTGGTGGAGGCGGCGCCGCGCTCGGGCTCGCTGATCACCGCGCGGCTCGCCACCGAGGCCGGGCGCGAGGTGATGGCGGTGCCGGGCAGCCCGCTCGACCCGCGCGCGCAAGGCTGCAACCTGCTGATCCGCGAGGGCGCGACGCTGGTGCAGACCGCCGAGGACATCCTCGAGCAGATCCGCCCGTTCGATCCCCGCGCGGTGCGTGCGCCCGCCCCGTCATTCGCCGGCCCGCCGCCGGCGGATGCCACCGATGCCGAGCGGACGCGGCTCACCGCGCTGCTCGGGCCGGTGCCGGTGATGATCGACGAGCTGATCCGCCAGGCGGGCGCGTCGCCGGCGGCGGTGCAGACGGTGTTGCTCGAGCTGGAACTTGCCGGGCGGCTGGAGCGTCACGCCGGCGGCAGGGTGAGCCTGTGCGACGGCGGCGCTTGACGAGCAGCGCCGCGGCTCCCCATCCTCGTACGCGTACACGTAAGGACCCGTAGTTTTCCCATGCAGCTAGTTATCGTCGAATCGCCCGCCAAGGCGAAGACCATCGAGAAGTATCTCGGTTCGGACTATCGCGTTCTCGCGAGCTACGGCCATGTCCGCGACCTGCCCGCCAAGGACGGGTCGGTGAACCCGGACGAGGGCTTCGCGATGGAGTGGGAAAACTACGCCGACAAGTCCAAGCAGCTGAAAGCGATCGCGGATCTGTCCAAGACCGCCGACCGCCTGATCCTCGCCACCGATCCCGATCGCGAGGGCGAGGCGATCAGCTGGCACGTCCAGGAAGTGCTGCGCAACCGCAAGGCGCTGCCCAAGGATGTCCAGCGCGTCACCTTCAACGCCATCACCAAGGCCGCGGTGACGACCGCGATGCAGCACCCGCGCGAGCTCGATACCGATCTGATCGATGCCTATCGGGCGCGGCGCGCGCTCGACTATCTGGTCGGCTTCACCCTCTCCCCCGTGCTGTGGCGCAAGCTGCCCGGCGCCAAATCGGCGGGCCGGGTGCAGTCGGTGGCGCTGCGGCTGATCGTCGGCCGCGAACGCGAGATCGAGGCATTCGTGCCCCAGGAATATTGGTCGGTCACCGCCGACATGGAGCATGACGGCACGCCGTTCGTGGCGCGGCTGAGCCAATTCGAGGGCAAGAAGGTCGATCGTCTGTCGATCGGCAACGAAGGCGATGCCCTGCGCGCGAAGACCGCGGTCGAGGAGGGCCGGTTCTCGGTCCAGTCGGTCGAGACCAAGCCCGCCAGCCGCAACCCGCCGCCGCCCTTCACCACCTCAACCCTGCAGCAGGAGGCGGCGCGCAAGCTCGGCTTCTCGGCGGACCATACCATGCGGATCGCCCAGGGCCTCTACGAGGATGGCGCGATCACCTATATGCGGACCGACGGCGTGCAGATGGACGGCAGCGCCATCTCGGCCGCGCGGTTGGCGATCGCCAATCGCTATGACGCCTCCTACGTTCCCGATGCGCCGCGCCAATATCAGACCAAGGCGAAGAACGCGCAGGAAGCCCATGAGGCGATCCGGCCAACCGATTTCAGCCGTGACCGGATCGGCTCGGGCGATCATGCGCGGCTCTACGACCTCGTGTTCAAGCGCGCGCTCGCCAGCCAGATGGCGTCGGCGCGGATGGAGCGGACCAGTGTCGAGCTGAGCGACGGCACCGGCCGCACCAGCCTGCGCGCCACCGGCCAGGTGGTGCTCTTCCCCGGTTTCCTCGCGCTCTACGAGGAAGGCACCGACGAGACCGGCCAGGACGAGGAATCGCGCCGGCTGCCGCGGCTGCGCGAGGGCGATGCCCCGGCCAAGAAGGCGGTCAACGCCGAACAGCATTTCACCCAGCCGCCGCCGCGCTTCTCCGAAGCCAGCCTGGTCAAGCGGATGGAGGAGCTCGGCATCGGCCGGCCGTCCACCTACGCCTCGATCATCAAGACGCTGAAGGACAGGAGCTACGTCCGCGTCGAGAAGAACCGCTTCTTCGCCGAGGAGAGCGGCCGGCTGGTGACGGCGTTCCTCGAGCGCTTCTTCGAGAAATATGTCGGCTTCGATTATACGGCCGAGCTCGAGGAGGAGCTGGACGACGTCTCCGGTGGCCGCGCGCAGTGGCAGGCGGTGCTCGAGGCGTTCTGGCGCGATTTCAAGCCGCGCACCGCCGAGGTGATGGAGCAGCAGCCCTCGGCGATCACCGCCGAGCTCGACCAGTTCCTCGCGCCCTATCTGTTCCCCGACAAGGCGGACGGCAGCGACCCGCGGCTGTGCCCGAAGTGCGAGGCGGGCAAGCTGGCGCTGCGCGGCGGCAAGTTCGGCGCGTTCATCGCCTGCTCCAACTATCCGGAGTGCAAATACACCCGTCGCTTCGCGCAACCTGGCGGCGAGGATGGCGAGGACAGCGGCCCCGAAGGGCTGGGCAAGGATCCGGCGACGGGGCTCGAGGTGGAGCGCAAGTCGGGGCGGTTCGGTCCGTATATCCAGCTCGGCGAGGGCAAGGACGCCAAGCGCGCGTCCATCCCCAAAGACATCGGCGAGATGGACCTGGAATGGGCGCTGAAGCTGCTCAGCCTGCCGCGGGCGGTGGGCACGCATCCGGAGACGGGCGAGCCGATCACCGCCTCGATCGGGCGCTACGGCCCCTATCTCGCGCATAGCGGCAAATATGCGCGGCTGACCTCGACCGCCGAGGTGTTCGAGACGGGGATGAACGCCGCGGTGGTCAAGCTCGCCGAGGCGGCCGCGGGTGGCGGCCGCCCGGCACGCGGTGCGGCGCGGGCGCCGCTCAAGGAACTCGGCAAGCATCCGCGCACCGAGGCCGAGATCAAGCTGATGGAGGGGCGCTACGGCCCGTACGTCACCGATGGCGAGACCAACGCGACCCTGCCCAAGTCGATCACGCCCGAGGCGCTGACGCTGGAGGAGGCCGCGCAGCTGATCGACGCCCGCGCCGCCGCGGCCCCGCCGAAGAAAAAGAAGGCGGCGGCGAAGAAGCCGGCCGCCAAGAAGGCACCGGCGAAGAAGGCCGAGGCTACGGCGCCGGCAAAGCCGGCAAAGAAGGTGGCGGCCAAAAAGCCGCCAGCCAAGAAAGCGGCGGTGAAGAAGGTGGCCGCCGCGGAATAACGTCGGTTCACGGTCGGGGCCGGAGAACGGCGCCCGACGTGCTATTGAGCAGGCAGGAGCATAGGAACGCAGGCCGTGCGGCGCGTGGCTCTGGGTTCCGGCCAGTGTGGCAGTCCAAGCCTACACGTCACCCCAGCGCAAGCTGGGGTCTTTGGCGCCTCTTGTCCGTCGCGGCACGAGATCCCAGCCTTCGCTGGGATGACGGTCTGCGAGATGACGGCTTCTGGCGACGTCGTCCGCCGTCTGGCGCCCCCCGCACACGTCCGGCATCAACAACCAGCGATCAGGCCGCGCGGCGCTGGGTGCTGCCCATCCAGGCGCGGGCCTGGCGCTGGGCTTCGGCGATCTGGCGCATGGTCATGTTGCCGGCGATCTCGGCGCGGGCGTCGGCGGCCTCGCCGAACCCGGCCACCGCCGCGAGGTTGAACCACTTATGCGCCTCGATCAGGTCGATCGCGACGCCGGCGGTGCCGGTCGAATAGCAGATGCCGAGATCGAATAGCGCGTCCGGCTTGCCGCGCGCCGCATCGGCGGTCCGGCTGTCGATCAGAATTCGCGCGTTGTTCAGGCTGGTGCCCATTGGATGCCCCCATCGTTGATGAGAACACCCTGGCCCGAGTCCTACTACGAAATGGTTAACGCAATTAAAACCAGATTGATCAACAATTAGGCTCGATTCCGACATTGTCGATCAACCGTGTCGTACCCATTCGCGCCGCCGCAAGCAGCCGCCGTGGCCGATCGGGGGCGGGAGCAGGCGTGAGTGATTCGGCATCGGCCAGCTCGACGTAATCGACCTCGAAGCCCGCCGCGCCAAGCGCGCTGCGCGCATCATCAAGCACCGCGGCGACGTCCGCGCCCTTGGCGATTGCGCGCGCCGCGACGCCGAGTGCGCGCGGCAGCGCTACCGCTTTGGCGCGCTGGTCGTCGTCGAGATAGATGTTGCGCGACGACAGCGCGAGGCCATCATCGTCACGCTGGGTGGGCACGCCGACCACCTCGATGGCCATGTCGAGGTCGACCGCCAGCCGGCGGATGACCGCGAGTTGCTGGAAATCCTTTTCACCGAAGTAAGCGGCGTCGGCCCCGACCTGGTTGAACAGCTTGGTGACGACGGTGGCGACCCCGTCGAAATGACCGGGACGCGCAGCGCCATCGAGCCCGTCGCTGACGCCCGACACGCTGACGCTGGTGGCGAAGCCCTCCGGGTACATCGCCTCGACCGGCGGCAGCCACAGCAGGTCGCAGCCCGCCTCGGCGAGCATCCGCGCATCCGCCGCCTCGCGCCGCGGGTATTTGGCGAGGTCCTCATTGGGACCAAATTGGATCGGATTGACGAAGATCGACGCCACCACCTTGGTGCCTGGCCGCCGTGCCGCCTCGATCAGCGCCATGTGCCCCGCATGGAGCGCGCCCATCGTCGGCACCAGCGCGATTCGCGCGCCCTCGGCGCGCCATTCGGCCACGCTCGAGCGCAGGCTTTTCAGATCCCGGACCGTCTGCACCTAAACCCCCTCGAACAATGAGCGCGCGGCTTCTATGGAGGCACTGAACAGCGATCAACAAGGAAACGACCCGTGCCCTCAGGGCCTCATGTGATTGTGTTCGCCAACGAGAAGGGCGGCACCGGCAAATCGACCACGGCGGTTCACGTCGCGATCGCGCTCGCCGCCAAGGGATCGCGCGTGGCGTGCCTCGATCTCGATCATCGCCAGCGCACCGTCGGCCGCTACCTCGACAATCGCGCCGCGACCATCAAGCGCACCGGCAGCGCGCTGCCGATGCCGATCCACGCGACCCACGACGGCGAGACGGAGGCGGTGTTCGAGCGGCTGTGGGCCGAACTGTCCGACGGTACCGACTTCCTGGTGGTCGACACCCCCGGCCGCGACGATTATTTCGCACGCACCGCGGCGGCACTGTCCAACACGCTGGTGACGCCGATGAACGACAGCTTCGTCGATTTCGACCTGATCGGCCAGGTTGACCCAGAGACCTTCAACGTCACCCGCCCGTCCTTCTATTCGGAGCTGATCTGGGATGCGCGCAAGCAGCGCGCTCGCGCCGACGGCACCCAGATCGATTGGGTGGTGCTCCGCAATCGCCTGCAGCATATCGAGGCGCGCAACATGCGCCGGGTGTCCGATGCACTCGGCCAGCTTGCCAAGCGGGTCGGCTTCCGCATCATCCCGGGGCTCGGCGAGCGCGTGGTCTATCGCGAGCTGTTCCCCTCCGGCCTGACGATGATCGATTCCAAGGAATTCGGCGCGATGGGCCTCGGCCATGTCGCCGCCCGCCAGGAGTTGCGCGAGATGATGGCGGCGCTGCAGCTGCCCGAGGCGGCGGCACCGGTAGTGGCCGCCTGATGAAGTGGATCGTCGCGCTCGTCGTGATCTGGGGCGTGTGGCAATTGTTGCGCAAGCCCAAGCGTCTGCCGGTCGGCGATGTCGCCGAGGCGCGCGCGGTGCTGGGCGTCGAGCGCGGCGCCGATGCCGAGGCGATCCGCGCCGCGCATCGCCGGCTGGCGGCGCAGGTCCATCCCGATCGCGGCGGATCGGTGGACCTCGCCCGCCGCGTCAACGCCGCGCGCGACCTGCTGCTGAAGTCGCTCGACCGGGTGGAGTGAGGCTGCGGTGTCGGCGGTGCGATCAAGAAGCCCGCCTGCAACGGCGCCGGTCCACCACATAGTCCATCTTTCAATCCGTCACCCCAGCGAAAGCTGGGGCCTCTCGCGGCTCCGGTCCTGCCCTCCTCCACGAGATCCCAGCGTCCGCTGGGATGACGGCACAAGGCCGATCCTCTACCGCCGATCGCCATACGCATTACCCAGGAGCCAGGATGTCGCATCATTTCCACCCCAGCATCCTGCGCGAATATGACATCCGCGGCGTCACCGGGCAGACGTTGTTCGCGGCCGATGCCCATGCGGTCGGCCTCGCCTTCGCCGGCCGGGTGCGACAGGCGGGAGGACGCCGCGTTGCGGTGGGGCGCGACGGGCGGTTGTCGTCGCCGGCGCTGGAGGCGGCGCTGGTCGACGGGCTGACCGCCGGCGGGGTCGATGTGGTGCGGATCGGCGTCGGGCCGACGCCGATGCTCTACTTCGTCGAGGCCAGCCTAGAAGTGGATGGCGGCATCCAAGTAACCGGCAGCCACAATCCCCGCGATGACAATGGCTTCAAGATGGTGCTGCAGCACCGCTCGTTTTTCGGCGGCGACATTCGCGATCTGGCGGCGATCGCGGCCGGCGGCACGGCTCCCACCACCACGCACGGCCGCGTGACCGAGATCGACGTGGTCGACGCCTATGTCGCCCGGCTGATGGCGGGCCATGCCGGCGGCGTTTATCGGATCGGTTGGGATTGCGGCAACGGCGCCGCCGGCCCGGCGCTCGAGAAACTGATCGAGCTCCTCCCGGGTGAGCATCATGTGCTGTTCGCCGAGGTAGACGGCCATTTTCCCCATCATCATCCCGATCCTGCCGAAGAGGTTAATCTGATCGATCTGAAGCGGCTGGTCGCGGACAAAAAGCTCGATTTCGGTGTAGCCTTTGATGGCGATGCGGACCGGATCGCGGTGGTCGACGCGCAGGGCCGAACCTTGTGGGGCGACCAGATCCTGGCGCTGCTGGTCGAGCCGGTGCTCGCCGCTACGCCCGGCGCCCCGGTGGTGGCTGACGTCAAATCCTCCGATTATCTGTTCGCGCGGATCGCCGCGCTGGGCGGCCGACCGATCATGGCGCGCACCGGCCACAGCCCGATGAAGGAGAAGATGCTTGAGACCGGCGCGCCGATCGCGGGCGAGCTGAGTGGCCACATCTTCTTCGGCGGCGATTATTACGGCTTCGACGACGCGCTCTACGCCGCGGTGCAGCTGATTCGCGCGGTGCACCTGTCGGGCCGGTCGCTGACCGACTTGCGCAGTGCGATGCCCGAGCTGGTCAATACCCCCGACCTGCGCTTTCCGGTCGCGGCGAGCCGCAAGCTAGCGGTGATCGATGAGGTACTGGCGCGGCTGCGCGCCGACGATGCCGCGATCGACACCACCGACGGCCTGCGCGTCACGACGGCGGACGGCTGGTGGCTGCTGCGCGCCTCCAACACCCAGGACCTGCTCACCGCGCGCGCCGAGGCCAGCGACGCGGCCGCGCTCGAGCGGTTGCTCGCAGGGCTCGATGCGCAACTCGCCGCCTCCGGCATCAGCCGCGATTGACAGCGGCCGGCCGGCGAATAGGTTGCGCCCATGGTGGGGACTTACACAGCCGAGCGCGATGTCGACAGCTTCCGCGCGAGCACCGGGCGCTGGCTGCTCGGCAGCTTCGCCGGCTGGGGCACGCTGCTCCTATGCCTGGTCGGCGTCGGGCTGGTGATCGTCGCGATCCGCTGGTTGCAGAACGTCGCCTCATCCTATGAGATCACCGACCAGCGGCTGATCGTGAAGCGCGGGCTGATCATGAAATCGATCGACGAGATCGAGCTGTATCGGATCAAGGACGTCCGCGTCGATTACTCGCTGATCAACCAGCTCACCGATCTCGGCACCATCACCATCACCTCGTCCGATCGCACCACCGGCCACCGCGCCTTCGTGCTGCGCGACGTGCCCGCCGCGCGCGAGCGCCGCGAGGGGATCCGCAAGCTGGTCGACCGCGCCCGCCAGCGCCGTGGGGTGCGCGAGCTCGATACGGACGCCGAGGATCCGTACCTGCGGTGATCGCGCCCGGGCTGGCGTAAACGCCTCTCATGCCCCATCTGGAGTGCAATGCGCTCTCCCACCCGGCCCACGCCCCAGATCGTCCGCGTCATCGACCTCGAAACCACCGGCAGCGCGCCGCCCGCGCACGGCGTGTGCGAGATCGGCTGGCAGGATGTCGCGCTGCAGGCCGATGGCCGCTGGGAGCTGGAGGGGGACGGCGGATCGATCCTGGTCAATCCCGGTCGCGCGATCCCGCCGGTCACCCAGGCGATCCACCATATCTCCGACGAGGACGTCGCCGAGGCACCGTGGTGGCATGACGTCGCGCGCCGCGTGCTCGACCCCTACCCGCGCCGCGTCGCGCTTGCCGCGCATCGGGCGGATTTCGAGCAGCAATTCTGCACCGCGGCGCTGACCCATGGCGCCGAGTGGATCTGCACGTGGAAATGCGCGCTGCGGATGTGGCCGGGCAGCCCGAGCTTCTCCAACCAGGTGCTGCGCTACTGGCGGCGGCCCGAGGGGATCGACCAGCAGCGCGGCCTGCCGGCGCACCGGGCGTTCCCCGACGCCTATGTCACCGCCTTCCACCTGCGCGACCAGCTCAACGAGGCGGGGCTGCCGCAGCTGATCGAATGGTCACGAGATCCCGGGCTGATCCCGCGGGTGCGCTACGGCCCGGATCGCGGCAAGGAATGGCGCGAGCTCGATCATGAGACGCTGATGGGCTTCCTCACCGATCGCGATCCCGACATCCGCTTTACCGCCAATCACGAGATGGACCGGCGGCGCGGCGGCGGCAGCGTCGGCAAGGCGGGAGCCCAGGACCTGCTTCTATAGAGGTTTAGGCAGCAACACTGGCCAGTTGTCCAATCCTGTCCTAAAGCGCCCTTCGTGCTGCGTACCGTCAGGAACCACTTCGTCGTCTCCGAAGAGCGCTTCAGCCGCGTGCTGGTGTCGTTCATGGTTCTGGGCTTCGCCGCATTGGTGGTGGCGGGCATCGCCGCCGCCTGGGTGACCGGGCAGAACCAGGACCATAGCCGCTGGGTCAGCCACACCTATGAGGTGGAGGTCGCGGTCGCCAATGCGCAGCGGCTGGTGGAGCAGGGCGAGGCGTCGCGGCGCGGCTATCTGCTCACCGCCGACCCTGCTTATCGCACCGCTTATAGCCGTGCGCAGTCGGCACTCGGCCCGGCGCTTGATCGAATCTCGACGCTAACCGAGGACAACCCCCGCCAGATCGCGAATATGAGCGCGCTGCGCCGCTCGATCGGCGCGCTGCTCACCCAGCGTAACCGGACGATCACCCTGGTCGATGCCGGCCTCACTCCTGCCGCCGATGGCCTGTTCGCCAAGGAAGCCAGCGTGCGGCGGCTGACAGCAATCCGCCAGCGCTTCACCGGAATGGCGGACGAGGAACGCCGGCTGCTGACGATCCGCGACGATGCCCAGCGGCTTAGCATCAAGGCCTTCTATACGATCCTCTTGATCGCGGCGGCGCTGCTGCTGCTGGTCGCGCTCGCCTCGTTTGTCACGGTGCGCCGGTACACGGCGAACCTCACGGCGTCGCGGGACCGCCTGCGCAGCTTCAACGAGCGGCTCGAGGCAAGCGTCGCCGAGCGCACCGCCGATCTCTCGCGTGCCAATGAAGAGATCCAGCGCTTCGCCTATATCGTCAGCCACGATCTGCGCTCGCCGCTGGTCAATGTGATGGGCTTCACCGCCGAGCTCGAAGCCGCGACCGCGCCACTCGCCGAACTGGTCGACCGCGCCGAGGCGCAATGTCCCGAGATCGTCACCGACGAGGCGCGGCTGGCGGCGCGCGAGGATCTGCCCGAGGCGATCGGCTTCATCCGCACCTCCACCCAGAAGATGGACCGGCTGATCAACGCCATCCTCAAGCTGTCGCGCGAGGGCCGCCGCGTGATCACGCCCGAGCCGCTGGCGACCGACGCCATCGTCGAGGCGATCGCCGGATCGATGCAGCATGTGCTCGACGACCGCGGCGTGACCCTCACCATCGCGCGGCCGCTGCCGACGCTGACCACCGATCGCGTCGCGCTCGAGCAGATCCTCTCCAACCTGATCGAGAATGCGACCAAATATCTCAAGCCGGGGCGCGCCGGCGCAATCCACATCTCGGGCGAGGAGACGCGCGGCCGGGTGATCCTGGCGGTCACCGACAATGGCCGCGGCATCGATCCGCGCGACCATGAGCGCATTTTCGATCTGTTCCGCCGCTCCGGCCAGCAGGACCAGCCGGGCGAAGGCATCGGCCTCGCCCATGTCCGCGCGCTGGCCTATCGCCTCGGCGGCACCATCGACGTCGAGTCGCAACTCGGCGAAGGCTCCACCTTCCGGGTCAATCTTCCCAAGCAATTCGAAGTGCAGGAAAAACGATCATGAACGCTCATCAAACCGTCGGCATCGTGATGATCGAGGACGATGAGGGCCATGCGCGCCTCATCGAGAAGAACATCCGCCGCGCCGGCATCCTCAACGACATCAAGCATTTCACCGATGGCACCCAGGCGCTCGAATTCCTGTTCGATGCGCCCGACGGCCCCGCCAAGAACGGCCCGGCGCTGGTGCTGCTCGATCTCAACCTACCCGACATGAGCGGCACCGACATCCTCACCCGGATCAAGGCAGAGGGCAGCCCGCTCAAGCGCACCCCCGTCGTGGTGCTGACCACCACCGACGACAAGGTGGAGATCCAGCGCTGCTACGATCTCGGCTGCAACGTCTACATCACCAAGCCGGTCAATTACGAAAGCTTCGCCCAGGCGATCCGCCAGCTCGGCCTATTCCTGTCGGTGATCCAGGTGCCCGAAGTCGAGGATCAGTGAGCGACACCGCCGCGCCTCTTCCCAGCGTCCTCTACATCGATGACGATGCGGGCATTCGCCGGCTGGCGAAGCGCGCGCTGGAGCGGCGCGGCTATCGGGTGACGCTGGCCGAAAGCGGCAGCGACGGCGTGGCGGCGGCCGCCGCCGAGCGGTTCGAGCTGATCGCGGTCGACCATTACATGCCGGGCATGGACGGCCTCGAGACGCTGGAACGGCTGCACGAACAGGGCGACACGCCGCCGGTGGTCTATGTCACCGGCTCGGAAGAAGGCCGCATCGCAGTCGCCGCGCTCAAGGCGGGCGCGGCCGACTATGTGGTCAAGACGGTGGGCGAGGACTTCTTCGACCTGCTTGCCGCGACCTTCGAACAGGTTCGCACCCGCGCGGCGCTGGAACATGGCAAGGCGGCGGTGGAGGCGGACCTGCGCGCCAGCAACGCCCGGCTCGAGGCGCTGCTCGGCGAGGTCAATCACCGCGTCGCCAACTCGCTGCAGCTGGTGTCGGCGATGGTGCGGCTGCAGGCGAGCGCGCTCGGCGACCCGACCGCGCGGGCGGCGCTCGACGACACCCAGCGGCGGATCGGGGCGATCGCGCAGGTTCACCGTCGGCTCTATTCGGCCAATGACGTCGAGAGCGTCGACATGCAGGAATATCTCGGCTCGCTGGTCGACGAACTCGCCGAGACACTGTCGAGTGATTCGGCGCCGCACGCGTTGCGGCTGGTCGCGGACCCGATCCGGCTGTCGACCGACAAGGCAGTGTCGCTCGGCGTGATCGTCACCGAACTCGTCACCAACGCGTGCAAATATGCCTATCCGAACAGCGCCGGCGAGGTGCGGGTCGCGCTGCGCCGCGAGGATGGCGACGTGTTCCTGCTGGTGGTCGAGGACGATGGCTGCGGCATTGTCGTCGATGCCAGCCCCAAGGGCACCGGGCTTGGCACCAAGCTGATCCGGGCAATGGCGCAGAGCCTGCAGAGCATCGTCGAATATGAGCCGCGGGCGCAGGGCTGCCGCGCCGTGCTGCGCGCGGCAATGCACTAGGCATCAACGGTGACCGTGGCTCGTGGTCCTGGGCTCCTGCCGACGCAGAAGCCCAGGCGCGCCGCTTACGGCTTGCGGAACTTGTAGACAAACTGATCGGTGCGGCCGCGGATCGCGGGATCGAACACCTTCTGGCTGTGGTCGTCCGCCGCGTTGCGCAGCACCGGCGATTCGCCGACGAAGCGGAAGCCGGCGCTTTCCACCTGCTGCCGGACCGCGGCAGGATCGATGCGATGGGTAGTCGCGGTGTTGGCAAGGCCACGGCCTGCCGCATCGGCATGGTCGATCACCACATAGGTGCCGCCCTTTTTGAGCAGCTTGAACACCGCGGCGTTGAACGCGCGCAGCGCCGGCTCGCCACCGCCGCCATTGGGGATGTCGTGATAGTTCTGGACGGTCCAGAACAGGTCGACCGGCACGGGCGCGGTCGGCAGGTCGGTTGCCTGGACCTCGGCGGTGAGATTGGCGAAGCCGCGGCCGCGCAGCGCCGGCAGCGCCTTGTCGGCATATTTGCCGCCCGAGGCAGGCCATAGCGCGTAGACATGCCCCTTGGCGCCGACGACGCCGGTGAAGATCCGCGTCCAATAGCCTGCACCCGGCAGGTAATCGATCACCGTGTCGCCCGGCTTGACGCCCGAGAAGGCAAGCACCGCGGCGGCCTGGCGCCGGGCGTCGTCACCCTGCTGGTCGGCTCGCGCCGGATCGGCCAGTGCCTTGGTGATTGCGGGACTCACCGCCGGGCGCGATTGCGCCATGCCTGCCGTGGCGATCGCCGCCGCTGCCACTGCCATCATTCCGATCATGCGCATGCTTGCTCTCCCGTCGCTGGTTTCCCCTCCAGGAAACACTAGGTGGGAAGCATGAGCGATTTGCGTGACACGATCCAGAGCCAGGTGCACCGGCTGGTCGGCTTCGGCGACGGCGGCGTCGACCTGACCCGGCCGCCCGGCGACGACGGGCTGTTCGGCCCGGAATCGGCGGCGTGGAAGATCCACGGCGATTTCACCGCGATGATGGCCGGTGGCGTCTCGGCATTGCTGCTGCAGATGCTCCATCCCGGCGCGCTTGCCGGGGTATGGGATCATTCCAACTTCCGGCGCGACATGCTCGGGCGGTTGAAGCGGACCGCACAGTTCATCTCGGGCACCACTTATGGCGCCACCGCCACCGCCGAGGGGCTGATCGCGCGGGTGCGGCGGATCCACGACGCGGTGGCGGGAACGCTGCCGGACGGCACGCCCTACAGCGCCAACGATCCGGCGTTGCTGACCTGGGTGCATGTCGCCGAAGTATCGTCCTTCCTTGCCGCCTACCGGCGCTATCGTGATCCGGCGCTGCCGCCCGCCGAGCAGGACCGCTATCTGCGCGAATATGCGACCATCGCCGAGCGGCTCGGCGCCACCGACGTGCCCCAGAGCCGCGCGGCGCTCGACGCCTATATCGAGGCGGTGCGGCCGCAACTGCGCGCCGATCACCACACCCGCGAGGTGTCACGGGCGCTGATCGGGCAGCAGCCGGCGAGCCTGGCGATGGCGCCGGCGCAGAAGGTGCTGATGGAAGGCGGGATCGATCTGCTGCCCGGCTGGGCGGCGCGGATGCACGGGCTGGACCGGCCGTCGTTCGGGCGGCCGGCGGTGCGGGCGGGGGTGGCCGGAATCGGCACGGTGCTGCGCTGGGCGTTGCGCGACGGCTCGGCCAAGCGGACGGCGCGGGAGGGCGGCAGCCCCCCTCCCGCGCCGTAACGGTCAGACGTCCAGGTTCGCGACGTTGAGCGCATTGTCCTGGATGAACTCACGCCGCGGCTCGACCACTTCGCCCATCAGCTGGGTGAAGATCATGTCTGCCGCCGACACGTCGTCGGAAGTGACGCGGAGCATGGTGCGGTTGGAGGGATCGAGCGTGGTTTCCCACAGCTGATCGGCGTTCATCTCGCCCAGACCCTTGTAGCGCTGGATCGCGAGGCCCTTGCGCCCCGCGGCAAGGATCGCGTCGAGCAGCTGCGACGGCCGCGCCACCAGCGTCTCGCCGCGGGCGATCGTGGTGGTATTGCCTTCCTCGTCGGTTGGGGTGACGTCCTCGGGCAGCGGCGCGGCGGCCATGCCCTTCAGCGGCACCAGCTTGCCCGCCTGAACGAAGCTTTCCGCCTGCTCGGCCGAGAGCGTGTGGAGCTTGCGTGCCTCGGCGCTGGCGAGGAAGGTCGCCTCGATGATGTGGTGATCGGTGACGCCGCGCCACAGCCGCTCGAAGTGGATGCCGCCATCCTCGGTCAGCCGGGCGGACCAGGTCGCATCGTCGTCACCCGAATCGAGCCGGCGCGTGACCTCGGCGACGGTCGCCTGCCGCTGCTCGCGGGTGAAGGTGGGGTCGAGCGCGCCGCCCAGCGCCAGCACCTCGATGATCGCCGGATCGTAGCGCCGCGGCACGTAACGCATCAGCGAGCGCATGCGCCGGGCATGATCGGCAAGATGCTTGAGATCCGCGCCCGAGCGCGGCCCCGACGGCGCCTCGAACACCATCGAGCCGACGCCGGCATCGACCAGATAATCGTCGAGCGCGGCATCGTCCTTGAGATAGACCTCCGAACGCCCGCGGGTCGCCTTGTACAACGGCGGCTGCGCGATGAAGAGATGACCGCGCGCGATCAGCTCGGGCATCTGCCGATAGAAGAAGGTGAGCAGCAGCGTGCGGATGTGTGCGCCGTCGACGTCGGCGTCGGTCATGATCACGATCTTGTGGTAGCGCAGCTTGTCGGCGTTGAACTCGTCGCGGCCGATGCTGGTGCCCATCGCCTGGATCAGCGTGCCGATCTCGCGGCTGGCGATCATCCGGTCGAAGCGCGCGCGCTCGGTGTTGAGGATCTTGCCGCGCAGCGGCAGGATCGCCTGGAAGTGGCGATCGCGGCCCTGCTTGGCCGAGCCGCCGGCGGAGTCACCCTCGACCAGGAACAGCTCGGACTTGGCCGGGTCCTTTTCCTGGCAGTCGGCGAGCTTGCCGGGCAGCGAGGCGATGTCCATCACCCCCTTGCGGCGGGTGAGCTCGCGGGCACGCTTGGCAGCCTCGCGCGCCGCCGCGGCGTCGATGATCTTGCCGACGATCGACCGGCCGTGCGCGGGATTCTCCTCGAGCCAGGCGGCCATCTTGTCGGCCATCAGCGATTCGAGCGGCTGGCGCACCTCGGACGAGACAAGCTTGTCCTTGGTCTGCGAGCTGAACTTGGGATCGGGCAGCTTGACCGAGACGATCGCGGTGAGGCCCTCGCGCATGTCGTCACCGGTGAGGGTGACCTTCTCCTTCTTCAGCAGCCCCGACTTTTCCGCATAATTGTTGAGCGTGCGGGTCAGCGCGGCGCGGAACGCGGCGAGATGGGTGCCGCCGTCGCGCTGGGGGATGTTGTTGGTGAACGCGAGGACGTTCTCGTAATAGGAGTCGTTCCACTCGAGCGCGACATCGATCGTCACATCGTCGCGGGTGCCGCTGATCGCCACCGGCTCGGGCATCAGCGGGGTCTTGGCGCGATCGAGGTATTTGACGAAGGCGGCGATCCCGCCCTCGTAATAGAGCTCCACCGTCTTGCTGTCCTCGTGCCGCGCGTCGGTGAGGAACAGGCGCACGCCCGAGTTGAGGAAGGCGAGCTCGCGGTAGCGATGCTCGAGCTTGTCGAAGTCGAACTCGGTGATCTTGAACGTCGCCGGACTCGGCAGGAAGGTGACGCGGGTGCCCTTCTGGCCCTCGGTCGCGGGGCCGACCACCTTGAGCGGTGCCGCGGCATCGCCGTGGATGAAGCGCATGTAATGCTCTTCGCCGTCGCGCCAGATAGTGAGATCGAGATGCTCGGACAGCGCGTTGACCACCGAGACGCCGACACCGTGGAGGCCGCCCGACACCTTATAGGCGTTGTCGTCCGAGGTATTCTCGAACTTACCGCCGGCGTGAAGCTGGGTCATGATGACCTCGGCCGCCGAGACGCCTTCCTCGGGGTGGATGCCGGTGGGAATGCCGCGGCCGTTGTCGGTCACCGACACCGAGCCATCGGGATTGAGCTGGATGTCGATGCGGTCGCAGTGACCCGCCAGCGCCTCGTCGATCGCATTGTCGCTGACCTCGAACACCATGTGGTGGAGGCCCGAACCATCGTCGGTATCGCCGATGTACATGCCCGGACGCTTGCGTACCGCGTCGAGCCCCTTGAGCACCTTGATCGAGGAAGCGCCATATTCGTTGGCGTTGGGCGCCGAGGGCTGCTCGGCGTCGGAATTCTGCGGGTCTGTTGCCATGCCCAGCATATAGGCATTTCGCCCGCGAAACGGAAGGAAAATGGGGTGCGGGGCCACCCCCGCCCCCTGCGTGGAGGGTGAGGGTGGCCTGCCTATCCGTCAGCCCGCGAATTCGGCGGCACGGCGGCCGAGCAATGTCACCTCGACGCGGCGGTTCTGGCGCATCCCGGCGGGGGTATTGTTGGTCGCGACCGGGCTGCGCTCGCCATGGCCGGCGACGATGAACCGCGCCCGCGTCACGCCCATCGCATCGAGCGCGCTGCGCACGCTAGCGGCGCGGCGCTCGGACAAATCCTGGTTATGGGCGTCGGATCCGCGCGAATCGGTAAAACCGTCGATCGCGACGCGAACACCGGGATTGTGGCGCAGATAGCCGGCGAGCGGGCGCAGCCGATTGACCGCACCGGGGCGGAGCACGTCGCTGTCGGTGGCGAACAGCACGTCTTCGGACAGGGTCAGCATCGCGCCGCGCGGGGTCTGGCGAAAGCCATAGTCGTGCATGCCGCGGCGATCCCAGCCGTTATCCTCGACGACGGTGCGCCGCTCGACCACGACGACCCGGTCATGACCGCGGTGATCCTGGGCCTGGGCGCTGCCGGCGAGACCGGCGGCCAGCGTGGCGGCGGCGATCAGCATCGGCTTGAACACGGTCTTGGTCATTGATTGTCCTCCATCGCCCGCCCCGGCCGGCGTCAATGCCGTCGGCGCCGTGAACGATCCGTGACCACCGCCGACAGCCGCGGTTCAGCCGAGCGCGACCCGGGTCGCGCCGGCGCCGACCTCGGCGAACAGCGCTTCCTCGGTGCCGGTGATCCATACCTGCTCGTGGCCGGCGAGCCGGGCAAACAGGGCGGCGCGGCGCGCCGGATCGAGATGGGCGGCGACCTCGTCGAGCAGCAGGATCGGCGCACGGCCGATCCTGGCGGCGACCAGTTCGGCATGGGCGAGGACGATGCCGAGCAGCAGCGCCTTCTGCTCGCCGGTCGACGCCAGCGCCGCCGGCTGCCGCTTGCCGAGGTGGGTCACCGCGAGGTCGGCGCGATGCGGCCCCACCAGGGTACGGCCCGCGGCGGCATCGCGCGCGCGGCCTTGGCGCAGCTCGACGGCGAGCTGCCCCGCCTCCCCCGCCCAGCCGTGCAGCGCCAGCCCGGCACGCGCGAACGGCCCTTCAGGCTGTTCGGCCAGCTGGGCGCCGAGCAGATCCACCGCGGCCTGCCGCGCCGACGCCACGGCGGCACCATGGTCCGCCATCTGCGCCTCGAGCGCTGCAAGCCAATCGGGGTCGGCAGGCTCGTCCTGCGCGAGCAGGCGATTGCGCGCGCGCATCGCCGCCTCGTAGCGCGCGGCATGGCGGGCGTGGCCGGGATCAAGCGCGAGGGTCAGCCGATCGAGGAAGCGGCGGCGCTCGCCGGCGGGTTCGACGAACAACCGGTCCATCGCCGGGGTCAGCCACAGCACGGTGAGCCATTCGGCCAGCGCATTGGCGGTGGTGGTGGCGCCCTGGATGCGGACCTGCCGCCGCTCGGGGCTGGCGGCAAGCGTGCCGGTCGCCAGCTCGACCGGATCGTCGCCAACCGCGAGCGTCGCGGCGACGCCGAAGCCGCCGGGGCCGTCCTGGCGCGCCATGTCCGACAATGCGGCGCGGCGGAGCCCGCGGCCGGGGGCGAGCAGCGATACCGCTTCAAGGATGTTGGTCTTGCCCGCGCCATTCTCGCCGGTGAGCACCACGAAGCCGCGGTCCGGCGCCAGCACCAGGCCGGGGTGGTTGCGAAAGTCGGTGAGGACGAGGCGCGACAGCATCGCTGTTCGCCTAGCAGGATGAGAACGGGTTGCGCGCGCGAATCTTGCAGATGCTCATGACACCCTGCGTCACCCCGGCTGTTGCCGGGATGACGAGGAGACATCAGACGCGCATCGGCATCAGCACGTAGAGTGCCGGCGCCTTGTCGTTCTCGCGGATCAGCGTCGGCGCGGCGGCATCGGCGAGGTGGACCTCGACGGTGTCGCTGTCGATCTGGCCGAGGATGTCGAGCAGATAGCGGCTGTTGAAGCCGATCTCGAACGGCATCGAGGTATATTCGCCCGGCACTTCCTCGGCGGCGGTGCCGTTTTCGGGGCTCGTCACCGACAGCGTGATCTTGTCGCGATCGAGCGCCATCTTGACCGCGCGGGTCTTTTCGGTGGCGATGGTCGAGACGCGGTCGACGCCCTCCTCGAAGCTGCGCGGATCGAGCTTCAGGATCTTGTCGTTCCCAGTCGGGATCACGCGGCTGTAATCGGGGAAGGTGCCGTCGATCAGCTTCGAGGTGAGGATCGCCTGGCCGAGATCGAAGCGGATCTTAGTGCCCGACAGCGACACGCCGACCGAGCCATCGACCTCGTCGAGCAGCTTGCGCAGTTCGGCGACGCATTTGCGCGGCACGATCACGTCGGGCATCGTCTCGGCGCCCGACGGCCGCGGCAGGGTGACGCGGGCAAGGCGATGGCCGTCGGTGGCCGCGGCCTTGAGCACCGGCTCGGGACCATCCTCGGCGACATGGAGGAAGATGCCGTTGAGATAATAACGCGTCTCCTCGGTGGAGATGGCGAAGCGCGTCTTGTCGATGATTTGCTTGAGCGTCTCGGCGGGGAGCTCGAACTGCGTCGGCAGCTCACCCTCGGCGATCACCGGGAAATCGTCACGCGGCAGCGTGCCGAGCGAGAAGCGGGCGCGGCCGGCGACGATCGTCATCCGCCCTTCCGCGGCGGTGAGCTGGACCTGGCTGCCATCGGGCAGCTTGCGCGCGATATCGAACAGCGTGTGCGCCGACACCGTGGTCGAGCCCGCCTGGTCGACCGCGGCGAGGATCGATTCGTTGATCTGCAGATCGAGATCGGTCGCCATCAGCCGCAGCTGGCCCTCGGCGGTCGCCTCGAGCAGCACGTTGGACAGGATCGGGATGGTGTTGCGCCGCTCCACCACGGACTGGACGTGGCTCAGCCCCTTGAGGAGTGTCGCGCGTTCGATGGTCGCCTTCATCAATATCCCCCAACCCCCGAGTCCGGGGCGTAATCGCCCTTGTTCCTACCCATGAAGAAGGGGTCGGAGCAAGCGCCCCGACCCCTCTCCCGATTCCGGTAAACGCCGCGTTAACGGCGGCTCAGAACCTGATGCCGTAGCTGGCGACGATCTGGTGGCGATCGGTGTCGACGTCGAAGCGGCTGCTGGTGGCGCCGTCGGCGTAATCGATCTTGCCCTTCTCGTAGTTCGAATAGCGATATTCGAGCTTGCCGTAGGTGTGGCCGCTGAATGCGCGCTCGACGCCCGCGCCGACGCGCCAGCCATCGAGCTTGAACGAATTGTCGGTGGTGGTGTCGGTGTTGCCCGCGAGCACGTTGAGCTTGGCGTTGGTATAGCCGCCCTTGACGTAGAGCAGCGTGTTGGGCGTGACGATCACGCCGGCGCGGGCGCCGACATAGAGGTCGCGACCCGCCTTGACGCGGCCGTAGCCGAAGTCTTCGGTATAGTCGTTGCGGCTGCTCTTGGCGGTCGAGCCGGTGATCTCGCCCTCGGCACCGAGCACGACGCCACCGACCGCGACGTCATAGCCGACGCCGCCGCCGTACAGGAAGCCATCGGTCTTCTGGTCGTTGCGGCCGTTGTCATTGTCCTCGCTGCTGCCGGCGACGAGGTGATCCCAGCCGATCGTGCCCTCGACGCGCGGGCCGGTGAAGGTGGGGTTGGTGGACTGGGCGAGCGCCGGCGTGGCGGCGAGGGCGGAAGCGGCCAGCAAAACGGCCACGGAAAGCTTACGCATACAAGAACTCCATTGGTTACGCCTCCCGAACACAGGGGAGATCGGCTAAATGGGCGTGTCCGCGGCCGGTTGCATGAACCTCAGCTAAACACGGAAAAGCGTTGCTTTTACGCCACAGGGGGTTGAAACCGCCGGGCCATGGACCACCCGCCGCTGGCCCCTACCCGCCCCCAGGATCGCCGCGGCCGCGACTTCATCGCCCGGCACGGCGAGACGGTGTTCAATGCCGCCGGCCGGCTGCAGGGCGATCATCCCCACACCCCGCTGACCCGCGCCGGCTTTGCCCAGGCGGACGAGATCGGGCGGGCGATGCGCAACCTGCTCGGCGCCAGGCCCGCGCTGACGCTATGGGCGTCGCCGACCGGCCGCGCGCTGCAGACGCTCGCGATCATCGCCGAGCATCTCGGGCTCGACTGGCATGGCGCGCGCACCGACCCGCGACTGGTCGAGATTGACATGGGCAGCTGGGGCGGCCGCTATTATGCCGAGCTCGCCGCCGAGGTCGGGCCGGTGGTGGTACCCGGCGGACTGCTCACCCCCGCGCCCGACGGCGAGACCTATGGCGAGATCGCCGCGCGCACGGCGGCCTGGCTGGCCGATACCGATCATCTTGATGGCGACCGGCTGGTGATCATGCATGGCATCTCCAGCCGGGTGCTGCGCGGGGTCATGACTCGCGCCGCACCGCATCCGGCGTTCGCCGCACCGATCGCCTCGAGCCTGCCGCAGGGATCGCTGGTGATGATCGAGCACGGCAGCGAGCAGCTGGTGCATCGCGGCACCGGCCACGCCCCGGCATGAGAGCGGCGCTGGCGCTGCTGCTGGCCGCCGTCGCGCCGGCGGCGTCACGCGACACGATCGGCGTGTATCAAGGCTGGGGTGCGTTTCGCGATGCGACGCCGCACCGCTGCTTTGCGATCGCGCGGCCGATCGCGGCGGGCGGGCGCAGCACCGGCTTTGCCAGCATCGCCACCTGGCCCGAGCGGGGGCTGCGCGAATCGCTCCACATCCGCCTCAGCCGCGAGCGCGATCGTGCCGCCGGTGTCACGCTGACGGTCGGCGAGCGGCGGTTCGAGCTGGTCGCCAACAGCCGCGATGCCTGGGCCGCCGATGCGCCGAGCGATCGCGCGCTGGTCGCCGTGTTGCGATCGGGCCGGAGCATGAGCATCGAGGCGGTGGCCGCAGGCGGACGGCCGTTCGCCGATGTCTACGCGCTTGCCGGTGCGGCGACCGCAATCGACGCCGCGGCGTTGGCGTGCGTGGGGCATTAGCGATCCGTCACCGCAGCGAGGGGGTCCGGTGCGCGCTGGCGCCTGAGAGGCCAAAGTCCGCTGGCATGACGGATGTGGCGACGGGATGGAATTTTTGCCGATCTCTGCTATATGGCCGCGATGCTCACAGTGTCGACGCCGCCGATGCCCATCCCCGGGCACATCGATCCCGTGCCCGTTCCGCGGGCGCCAAGCCTGCGCGAGGACGGACGGGTCGACCTGATCGGGCTGACCAAGGACCAGCTGCGCCAGGCGCTGCTCGATGGCGGCATGGAGCTGAAACAGGCTAAATTGCGCGCCAAGCAGATCTGGCATTGGCTCTACAACCGCGGCGCCACCGAGTTCGCGTCGATGAGCGACATCTCCAAGACCATGCACCCGTGGCTGGAGCAGCGGTTCGTGATCGGCCGTCCCGAGGTGATCGAGGCGCAGGTTTCCACCGACGGCACCCGCAAGTGGCTGCTGCGCTCGCCCGACGGGCAGGACTATGAGGCGGTGTTCATCCCCGACGCCGATCGCGGAACCTTGTGCGTGTCGAGCCAGGTCGGCTGCACGCTCAACTGCCGCTTCTGCCACACCGGGACGATGCGGTTGGTGCGCAACCTCACCGCGGGCGAGATCGTCGGCCAGGTGATGCTCGCGCGCGATGCGCTCGGCGAATGGCCGTCGCAGCCCGAGGGCCGGATGCTCACCAACATCGTGATGATGGGGATGGGCGAGCCGCTCTACAATTTCGATGCGGTGCGCGACGCCTTGAAGCTGGTGATGGACGGCGACGGCCTGGCGTTGTCGAAGCGGCGGATCACGCTCTCCACCTCGGGCGTGGTGCCGATGATGGCACGTGCCGGCGAGGAGATCGGCGTCAATCTCGCGGTGTCGCTTCATGCCGTCACCAAGGAGGTGCGCGACGAGATCGTGCCGCTCAACAAGAAATACGGGATTGAGGAGCTGCTCCAGGCCTGCGCCGACTATCCCGGCGCCAACAACGCCCGGCGGATCACGTTCGAATATGTGATGCTCAAGGACAAGAACGATTCGGACGCCGAGGCGCACGAGCTCGTCCGCCTGCTGCGCAAGTATCAGCTGCCCGCCAAGGTCAATCTGATCCCGTTCAACCCCTGGCCGGGCGCGACCTACGACACCTCGACGCCCGAGCGCGTGCGCGCCTTTTCCGACATCGTGTTCCAGGGCGGGATCTCGGCACCGGTGCGCACCCCGCGCGGGCGCGACATCGACGCCGCCTGCGGCCAGCTCAAGACCGCCGCCGAGAAGAAGAGCCGCGCGCAGATGGACCGCGAGGCCGAGGAGAAGATGGCCGCGCTTGGCTGAGTGGCTGGCGGCAGGGCTGGCCGGCGGCGCGGGGCTGGTGGGCGGCGCGATGAACGCGCTCGCCGGCGGTGGCTCGTTCGCGACCATGCCGACGCTGATCGCGCTTGGCCTGCCCTCCACCCACGCCAATGCGACCAGCAACGTCGCGGTCGAGCCCGGCGCGATCGCGAGTGCCTGGGCCTATCGTGACGGTCTGACGCCGCTCTCGGGGGTGGGCGTGCGGACGCTGGCCGCGATCACCTTCACCGGCGGCCTGGCGGGCAGCCTGCTGCTGGTGCTGACCCCGCCGAGCGCGTTCGACGTGATCGTGCCCTGGCTGCTGCTCGCCGCGACGATCGCGATCGCGCTTGGCCGCCGCGCTGCCGACTGGCTGCATAGCCGGTTCGCCGCGGGGCCGCGCACGCTGGTCGCCGGTCAGGCGCTGCTCGGCATCTACGGCGGTTATTTCGGCGGCGGCATCGGCATGATGCTGACCGCGATGTGGGGGCTGCTGACCGGCAAGGAGCCGGCCGAGCTCGCCGCGCTGCGGACGCTGATGCTCGCCACCGCCAATGCCGCGGCGACCTTGGTATTCGTCGCGACGGGGATGGTCGGCTGGGCCTTGGGCGTGCCGATGATGGTCGGCTCGATCGCCGGCGGCTATCTCGGCGCGCTGCTCGGCAAGCGACTGTCGCCGGGGGTGATCCGCGGCTGGACCCTGCTGGTGACGATCGTCACCACGATCGTGTTCTTCTGGCGGGCTTATCACTGACCAGCAAGCGCATCCCTCACTCGCGTCATCCCTTCCGCTCGTGCTGAACCTGTCGAAGCACTGCGAGGCGCATGCCCTTCGACCAGTGCAGGGCGAACGGATCGGTTCGTATCAACGATTAGGTTGCTCTGCTCACGCCCCCGGCCGGCCCATTTTGAACAGCGCCTCCTCGGTAATCTCGAAATAATCCGCGGGGCCACCGCCGCGGGTGATCGGGCGGGCGCGCGCGGTCTGGTAGACGCCGTCGTCGATCATCGCGGCGTCGATATGGATACCGACGGCCTCGCCGATCACCAGATATTGATCGATCAGCGCGCCCTCCTTGTCCTGGAGCTGGATCAACTGGGTGAGCTTGCACTCAAATGCCGCGGGGCTCGCCGCCACCCGCGGCGGTGCGACCAGGCGTGACGGCGCCGCCTCGATCCCCGCCAGGGTGAATTCGTCGACGTCCGGCGGCACGATCGCCGCGCTCGCGTTCATCGGTTCGGCGAGCGCACGGGTCGCGAGATTCCAGACGAACTCGCCGGTGGCGCGGATGTTGGCGACGCTGTCCTTCATCCCGACGGATGAAAAGGCGATCAGCGGCGGGCGGTAGCTGATCAGGTTGAAGAAGCTGTAGGGCGCGAGGTTGCGCACCCCGCTGGGCGATACCGAGCTGATCCAGCCGATCGGGCGCGGGGCGACGATCGCGTTGAGCGGATCATGGGCGAGGCGATGGCCGTCGCGCGGCTCGTAAAAATGCCATTCGGTGTTCATGCGAACTTTGCTAGGCGGGTGCATGCCCGCCGCCAAGCCCGGAACGCTGATCCACCGCCACGCGCTCTCGACGCGGCTGTGGCATTGGCTCAACGCCATCGCGATCGTCATCCTGCTCGGCTCGGGGCTCGGCATCTCCAATGCCCACCCGCGGCTTTACTGGGGACGCTATGGCGCCAACTTCGACGCCGCCTGGGCGCAGCTGCCGCATTTCCCCGCCTGGATCACCATCCCCGGCAGCTACAATCTCGCCATTTCCCGGCGCTGGCATCTGTTCTTCGCCCTGGTGCTGGCATTCGGCCTGCTCGCGTTCATGGTCGCGAGCCTGATCAACCGCCACATCCAGCGCAACCTCAGGCTGCGCGCAGCCGAGCTGGCACCTGCCCATCTTGCCGAAGACGTGCGCGATCACCTCGCCTTCCGCTTCCACGATGCCGATGATCCCGGCGCCTACAACACGCTGCAGAAGCTATCCTACGTGCTGGTGATCTTCGGCGCGATCCCGCTGATGATCTTCACCGGCCTGGCGCTGTCGCCGGGGATGGATGCGGCCTGGCCATGGCTGCTCGAGCTGTTCGGCGGCCGCCAGTCGGCGCGCTCGCTGCACTTCATCGCCGCTGCGCTGATCGGCGGCTTCACCGTGGTCCATCTCGCGCTGGTGATCCTCGCCGGCGTTGGCAACGAGCTGCGCTCGATGGTCACCGGCTGGTGGAAGGTCCCTTCGGCATGATTGCGCGGCGCAACTTGCTGGTCGGCGGCGCGGGGCTGCTGCTCGCCGGCTGTGACCGGGTGGTGCAGATCCCCGCGGCGCGCAGCATCCTGTTCAAGGGCGAGGACATGCAGCGCGGGCTGCAGCGGGCGCTGATGGACCGCGGCGCGCTCGCGCCCGAGTTCCGGCCCGACCAGATGTCGCCGATCTTCCGCGCCAACGGCACCCACGATCCGGGGACACCGGCCTATGCGGCGATGGTCGCAAATCAGTTCGCTGATTACCGGCTGCAGGTGCGCGGGCTCGTCGATCGGCCGCTCTCGCTCAGCCTCGCGCAGCTTGCCGCGATGCCGGCGCGCTCGCAGATCACCCGCCACGATTGCGTGGAAGGGTGGAGCGCGATCGGCCAGTGGCAGGGGCCGCTGCTCGGTACATTGCTCAAGGCCGCGGCGATGCGGCGCTCGGCGCGCTATGTCGTCTTCACCTGCGCCGACCTGTTCAACGGCACGCCTTATTACGAGTCGATCGACACGGTCGACGCCTTCCACCCGCAGACCATCCTCGCGCTCAAGATGAATGGTACGCGGCTCGGCGTGGCGCATGGCGCACCGGTGCGGCTGCGCGTCGAACGCCAGCTCGGCTACAAGCACGCCAAATATGTGATGGCGATTGATGCGGTCGCGAGCCTCGACGGCATCGGCAAGGGCAAGGGCGGCTATTGGGAGGACAATGTGGATTACGATTGGTACGCCGGCATTTGAACCATTGCGGCCGATGCGGGCTAGCATCATTCCGTACCACTCGTTAGCAGACGCCGCATGGCGCTGATCGATCGTTTCCTCGCCCGCTTCGTCAAGCGCGGGCAGCTTACCGTTACCTACGCAGACGGGTCCATCAAGAGCTTCGGGCAGCCGGACGCGGCCTTCACCGATGTCGCGATCCGCTTCGCCGATCGCAGCGTGCCGGGGCGGATCGTCCGCCACCCGGCGCTGGGCGCGGCCGAGGCGTTCATGGATGGCACGCTGATCATCGAGCGCGGCGACGTGCGCGACCTGGTCAATCTGCTCAAGGGCAACACGCCCTGGGAAGACGGCGGCGGGCTCAACCCGTCGCTGCCGATCAAGCTGCTCGACACGGTCGTCCACCGGGTCGACCGGGTCAACATGGCGCGCCGCTCCAAGAAGAACGTCGCGCATCACTACGATCTGTCGGACCGGTTGTACGACCTCTTCCTCGACGCCGATCGCCAGTACAGCTGCGCCTATTTCACCGATCCCGCCAACAGCCTTGAACAGGCGCAGGCCGACAAGAAGGCGCATATCGTCGCCAAACTGGCGATCGGGCCCGGCATGCGCGTGCTCGACATCGGCTGCGGCTGGGGTGGCATGGCGTTATACATCCATGCCAAGACGGGTGCCGAGGTGCTCGGCGTCACCCTATCCGAGGAACAGCTAAAAGTCGCCCGCCGTCGCGCCGAGGACGCCGGCGTCGCCGACAAGGTCACGTTCGAGCTGATCGACTATCGCGCGCTCACCGGGCGCTTTGACCGGATCGTTTCGGTCGGCATGTTCGAGCATGTCGGCCCGGCGCACTACAAGGCGTTCTTCCGCAAGTGCCGCGAGCTGCTCACCGATGACGGCGTGATGCTGCTCCACACCATCGGCCGGATGGGCGGTCCCGGTGTCACCGATACCTTCACCACCAAATATATCTTCCCGGGCGGCTACAATCCGGCGCTGTCGGAGATCGTGCGCGGCTATGAAGGGCTGAAGCTGTTCCCGACCGACATCGAGGTGCTGCGCGTGCATTACGCGCTGACGATCGACCATTGGTATGATCGCACCGTGACCGCTAAGGACCAGATCGTCGCTTTGTACGACGAGCGATTCTATCGGATGTGGACCTTCTACCTGGCCGGTGCGGCGGCCGCGTTCCGCACCGGGGGCATGGTCAATTACCAGATCCAGCTGTCACGCAGCCGGCTCACCCTGCCGCTCACCCGCGACTATATGATCGAGGGTGAGCGCGCGTTGCGGGGCTGACGGCCGCTATTTGCGCGGCGCGGCAGGGCCGGCGGCGCCGCGTTGCGCGGCCTGGCGGCGGACCATCGCGGCGAACAGCGATTGCGCCTCGGGTTCGGTGACCTTGCCGTCCTTGTTGAGATCGGCGCTGGCGAACCACAGCTCGGCAAGACGCTTGGCGTGGACCGGGTCCGGACGCCGACCCTTCACCGCCATCCCTGCGGTGCGAACCTGCACCTCGCTGCGGCTGAGCACGCCATCCTTGTTGGTATCGGTCGCGGCGAATTCCTTGCGGAACAGCGCGATGTCGTTGGCGCTCAGGCTCTGCGCCGCGGCAGGATAAGCGCCGCCGAGCGCGAGCAGCAGGACAAGCGGGGTACGGACCATGGGAAACTCCTGGAAATGACCCGCGCAGTGGCGGAGCGCGGCTAAACGCGTGCTGAATGACGCGCGTTCCGGTTGCACCCGGCGCCCCCTCCCCCTAAGCGCCCCCCGATTGCCGAATGCCCAGACTTGCTGATGGAGCGTGCCATGTCCGAATCCGTGAACCGTGTCGTCCTTGCCTATTCGGGCGGGCTGGATACGAGCGTGATCCTCAAATGGCTGCAGCAGACCTACCAGTGCGAGGTCGTTACCTTCACCGCCGATCTCGGCCAGGGCGAGGAGCTCGAGCCGGCGCGCGCCAAGGCCGAGCTGATGGGGATCAAGCCCGAGCATATCTTCATCGACGACCTGCGCGAGGAATTCGTGCGCGACTACGTGTTCCCGATGATGCGCTCGAATGCGCTCTACGAGGGATTGTACCTGCTCGGCACCTCGATCGCGCGGCCGCTGATCGCCAAGCGCCAGATCGAGATCGCGCGGATGGTGAATGCCGATGCGGTGAGCCACGGCGCCACCGGCAAGGGCAACGACCAGGTCCGCTTCGAGCTCGGCTATTACGCGCTGGCGCCCGACATCAAGGTGATCGCACCCTGGCGTGAGTGGGATCTCACCAGCCGCACGCGCCTCATCGAGTTCGCCGAGCAGCACCAGATCCCCGTCAGCAAGGACAAGCGTGGCGAAAGCCCGTTCTCGACCGACGCCAACCTCCTCCACACCTCGTCCGAGGGCAAGGTGCTCGAGAACCCGTGGGACGAGGTGCCGGACTATGTCTATTCGCGCACGGTGAGCCCCGAGGACGCGCCCGACGTGCCCGAGTTCATCACCGTCGATTTCGAGCGCGGCGATGGCGTCGCGATCAACGGCGAGGGCATGAGCCCCGCGACCCTGCTCGCCAAGCTCAACGATCTCGGTCGCAAGCACGGCATCGGCCGGCTCGATCTGGTCGAGAACCGCTTCGTCGGCATGAAGAGCCGCGGCATGTACGAGACGCCGGGCGGCACCATTTATCACCTCGCCCATCGCGGCATCGAGCAGCTCACCCTCGATCGCGGTGCCGCCCACCTTAAGGACGAGCTCGCGCCGCGCTATGCCGAGCTGATCTACAACGGCTTCTGGTTCTCGCCGGAGCGCGAGATGCTGCAGGCGGCGATCGACCACAGCCAGGAGAAGGTGTCCGGCACCGTGCGGCTCAAGCTGTACAAGGGCGGCGTCTATGTCGTCGGCCGCCAGTCGGCGAACTCGCTCTACTCGGAAAAGGTCGTCACCTTCGAGGACGACCAGGGCGCCTATGACCAGCGCGATGCGGCGGGCTTCATCAAGCTCAACGCCTTGCGGCTGCGGCTGCTCGGCCGCCGCGACCAGTAAGCAGGCACCCATTCTGCCGTCATGCTGAACTGGTTACAGCATCCATGGCCCATCACCTGCCGCAAGCCAGGCGGCGGGTTTCGGGCCCTGGATTTCGAAACAAGCTCGGGATGACAGAGAGAATGGGTCCGGCGCGGTGCCCACCACCCTTGCTCTGTTAACGCCGCCTTAGCCTTGTCGCTTCATATCTTCGGGCATCTCCCGGGGGTTCGAGCAGGCATGGTGGGTAGTTACAGAACCGTTGACGTGGCGATCATCGGGGCGGGCCCCGCGGGCCTGACCGCCGCCTATCTGCTCGGCAAGGCGGGCTACTCGGTAACCGTCATCGAGAAGGACTCCCGCTATGTGGGCGGCATCAGCCGCACCGTCGAGCATCAGGGCTTCCGCTTCGACATCGGCGGCCACCGCTTCTTCTCCAAGTCGCAGTCGGTGGTCGACCTATGGAACGAACTGCTGCCGGACGACTTCATCGAGCGGCCGCGAATGAGCCGGATCTATTACGAGGGCAAATTCTACAGCTATCCGCTGCGCGCGTTCGAGGCGCTCGGCAACCTCGGCATCTGGCGCTCGACGCTATGCATGGCGAGCTATCTGCGCTGGAAGATCGCACCCAAGAAGACCGTGCGCAGCTTCGAGGACTGGGTGATCAACCAGTTCGGCCACAAGCTCTATTCGATCTTCTTCAAGACCTACACCGAGAAGGTGTGGGGCATGCCGTGCGACGAGATGAGCGCGGATTGGGCAGCACAGCGCATCAAGGGGCTGAGCCTCGGTGCCGCGGTGATCGACGGGCTCAAGCGCTCGCTCGGCCTCAACAAGCGCCCCAACGACGGCATGCAGGCCAAGACGCTGCTCGAAAGCTTCCGCTATCCGCGGCTCGGCCCGGGCATGATGTGGGACGCCGCGCGTGACCGCGTGCTCGAGCAGGGCAATCACATCCTGATGGGCCATGCGCTGAAGCAACTGGCGCAGGAGTCCGGCACCGGCCGCTGGCGCGTTGCCGCGACCACGCCGGATGGTGGCGAGGTGACGATCACCGCCAACCACGTCATCTCCAGCGCGCCGATGCGCGAGCTCGCCACGCGGCTGCAGCCGCTGCCGCAGACGCTGCCGCATGCCGCCGACCTCAACTACCGCGACTTCCTCACTGTCGCGCTGATGGTCCGCGCACCCGACCTGTTCCCGGACAATTGGATCTACATCCACGATTCCAAGGTAAAGGTCGGCCGCGTCCAGAACTTCCGCAGCTGGTCGCCGGAGATGGTGCCCGATCCCGCCATCGCCTGTGTTGGCCTCGAATATTTCTGCTTCGAGGGTGACGGCCTATGGTCGTCGAGCGACGAGGATCTGGTTGCACTCGCTACCCGCGAGATGGGCATTCTCGGTCTGGTTGAGCCGGACCAGGTGGTCGGTGGTACGGTGGTGCGTCAGGAGAAAGCCTATCCGGTCTATGACGATCATTATCGCGACAATGTCGACGCGCTGCGGACCGAGCTGGAGACGCGCTACCCGACGCTGCACTGTGTCGGCCGCAACGGCATGCACCGCTACAACAACCAGGATCATGCGATGATGACCGCGATGCTCACGGTGCGCAACATCGAGGCCGGTGAGCGGATCTACGATATCTGGGGGGTCAACGAGGACGCCGAATATCACGAGGCCGGCAACGAAGGCGAGCAAGCCGCGCTCGCAAGCGTGCGTGCGGTGCCGGGGCGGCTGCGCGCGGCATGACGGCCCAACGGCTGTGGCCGGCGGTGATCGGCGGCTGGCTGCTCGCCTCGGCGGTGCTGCTGATCGCTTTCTATCCCGCGATTACCTTGTTCCGCTTTCCCGACGCCGACGACGCCATGCGCCTGCTTGAGGTGCGCGACTGGCTGGGCGGCCAGAGCTGGTGGGATGTCGGCCAGCACCGCCTCAACGCCGGCCATTATCCAATGCACTGGTCGCGACTGGTCGATCTGCCGCTGGCGGCGGTGATCGCCCCGGCGACGCCGCTGCTCGGCCGGATCGATGCCGAACGGCTGGCGATGGTGGTCGTGCCGCTGCTGACGCTGCTCGCGACCATGGCGCTGGTGGCGCGGATCACCCGCCGGCTTGGCGACCTCGAGGCGGCCCAGTTCGTGGTGCTGATCGCGGCGATGTCGACGCCGATCGTGTTCCAGATGATGCCGATGCGGATCGATCATCACGGCTGGCAGACGGTGCTCGCGCTTGCCGCCGTGCTGTTGCTGATCGGACCGCCGACTTGGCGCCATGGCGTCGGCGCCGGCGCAGCGCTTGCCGCGCTGGTCACGGTATCGTTCGAAGGCCTGCCGATCACCGCTGCGATCGCCGCCGTGGCGACCTTGGCCTGGCTGGTCGACCGCCGGCGGGCGCCGTTCATGCTCGGGCTGATCTGGACGCTGTTCGGTGGTGCGGTGATCCTGCACCTAGCGACGCGCGGGCCGGGTTTCTGGCTGATGCCCTGCGATGCGATGTCGCCGGCGTGGATCGCAGTATTCGGCGTCACGGCGCTGGCGCTGACCGCGGCGAGCGCCGCGGCGCGGGCACCGCTCGCGGTGCGCCTGGGCCTGCTGGCGATCGGCGCAGCCGGCTGCCTGATCACCTTGCGCCTGTTCGTCGGTGCGTGCCTGAGCGGGCCGTTCGCTACGCTCGATCCGCTGGTGAGAACCTATTGGTACCAGAATGTCGCCGAGGGCATGCCGATCTGGCGGCAGGATCCGAGTTGGGCGATCGTCAACATCGCCTTGCCGACCGTCGGCTTGATCGGCAGCCTGCTGGCCATCCGCGACGCTTCGCCGGCCGTGCGAGAGCGCTGGTGGCTGCTGCTCGGCGTCATGGTGCCGGCAACGATCATCGCCTGCCTGGTGATCCGCGCCGGAGCGACGGCCAACGCTCTGGCGCTACCGGGATCGGCAGCGGTGCTGATGCGGCTGCTGAGGCGGGCGCGCGCCGTCCGCTCGGCACCGCTGCGGCTGATCGCGACGGCGGGGGCACTCGTCACCAGTTCTCCGGGGCTGGCATCGGAAGGGATCATCGCCGCCGCGCACGCGATGATAGGCAAGAAGGCCGCGGTGCCTTCGACGACTGACGTCCCGAGGTGCGCCAGGCCCGAGGACATCCGCAGCTTGGCCGCGCTACCGCCATCGATCATCTTCGCGCCGCTCGACGTCACACCGGAACTGGTCGCGACAACAAGCCACCATGCGATCGGTGGCAGCTATCATCGCAACGCCGCGGCAATCCACGCGATCATCGCGACCTTCATCGGTACGCCGGCTGAAGCCGAGACGATCATTCGGGCGAGCGGCGCCCGTTATGTCGCCGCCTGCCCCGGGCTCAACGAGGTGGAGCTATACGCGCATGTTGCCCCGGACGGCTTGTGGGCTCGGCTGCAGCGTGGCGAACGCTTCAACTGGCTGCGCCCGGTGCCGCTCAGGCACACGCGGGTGCTGGCCTGGGAAGTGATCCCGCACGGCAGCGCGCCGACCAGCTTCTGAGGCGAAGCGGCAAGCATCATATCCGTCATGCCGGGCTCGCCTTGGGATGACGATCGTGGCGCCAACCGCACGATCGCCTGCGCTGGATCGTTGCCGTCGCTGCTCTCGCGCCTTAGGGCGGTAACCATGACTGCGGAACGGCTTCACTGGTGGCAAACACGTTGGTTCGTCGTGGCGATGGTGATCGTCTCGATCGTGCCGCTGATCCGGCCCGCTATCCCCCCCTTGGTCGATCTGCTCGGCCATATGGGGCGCTATCGCGTCCAGCTCGATGCGGGCGCGCATGCCTGGCTCGCCGACTGGTATAACTTCCAATGGTCGCTGATCGGCAACCTCGGCGTCGATCTGCTGATCGAGCCGTTGTCGCGGCTGTTCGGGCTCGAGCTGGCGGTCAAGCTGATCGTGATGGCTATTCCCGCGCTTACCGTGTCCGGACTGCTGTGGATCGCGCGCGAGGTGCATGGCCGCATCCCGCCGACCGCGCTATTCGCGCTGCCGCTGGCCTATTGCTACCCGGTGCAGTTCGGCTTCGTCAACTTCGCGCTGTCCATGGGACTCGCGCTCAACCTGTTCGCGCTGTGGCTGCGGATGGGGCGGCTGGGGCATCTCAGCTGGCGCGCCGCGCTGTTCGTGCCGCTCTCCTGCGCTCTGTGGGTGTGCCATACCTTCGGCTGGGGCGTGCTCGGCGTGCTCGCTTTCTCGTCGGAGATGATCCGCCAGCACGATCTACGCAAGGACGGCCGCGGCGGTCATTGGCTGGAAAGCTGGATCCGCGCCGGGCTCGGCTGCCTGCCGCTCGCCCTGCCATTCGTGCTGATGGTGTTCTGGCGGTCGGGCGACCACGTCACCGGCAAGACCACGGACTGGTTCAACTGGCGGTGGAAGATCAACTGGGTGCTGATGGTGCTGCGCGATCGCTGGATGGCGTTCGACATCGCGTCGCTCACGGTGCTGTTCGTGATCATGTTCAAGGGCATGCGCGATTCGCGAGTGGAATATTCGCGCAATCTCAGCCTGTCGGCGCTGTTCCTGCTCGCCATGTACCTGCTGCTGCCGCGAATCGTGTTCGGATCCGCCTATGCCGACATGCGCCTCGCACCTTATGCGCTGGCGATCGGGCTGATCGCGCTGCGCCCGCGCGCCGGCCTGTCGATGCGCGGGGCGACGACGCTGGCGGCACTCGGGCTGCTGTTCTTCGGCGTCCGCATGGCAGGCACCACCGCGAGCTTCTGGATGTTCGCGCAGGACCAGGACCGCAAGCTCGCCGCGCTCGACCATGTGCCCGAGGGTGCCCGGTTGCTGACCATGGTCGGGCGGCGCTGCGTGGACGATTGGACCTATTCGCGGCTCGAGCACGTCCCCGGCATCGCCCTCGAACGCAAACTTGCCTACGCCAACGACCAATGGTCGATGGCAGGCGCGCAGTTGCTCACCGCCCGCTATGCGATCGCCGGCCAGTTCGCGCATGATCCGTCGCAGATCGTCACCGGGGTGCGCTGTCGCGGCGAATGGTGGCGGCCGATCGCGGTGTCGCTCGCCTATCTGCCGCGTCGCGCCTTCGATTATGTCTGGCTGATCAACCCGCCGCCCTATGATCAGGCGCTGGTCGCCGGCCTCACCCCGATCTGGCACGACGGCAGCAGCATCTTGTTCCGGATCGACGATCGTCGTCGACCCAATGTCACGCTCAACCCCGCGCTGTTCCCGCCGCGGCGCCGGCTGGTCAGTCGCCCGACCGTCTGAACGGCGCGAACGCGGCGAGATGGAGTTGATCGGACTCGACTGCCGCGCGCTCGCGCACCAGGAAATCGCCGACCGCCTGGCGGAAGTTGGGATCGGGCAGGTAGTGCGCCGACCAGGTCGGCACCGGCACATAGCCGCGAGCGAGCTTGTGCTCGCCCTGCGCGCCGGCCTCCACCGTCTTCAGCCCGCGCGCGATCGCGGCGTCGATCGCCTGATAATAGCATAGTTCGAAATGGAGGAAGGGCACGTCCTCGGTGCAGCCCCAATAGCGACCGTAGAGCGTATCTGCACCGATCAGATCGAGCGCACCGGCGATCGGCACGCCATCGCGCTCGGCCAGGATCAGCAGCACCTTGTCGCCCATCGTCTCGCCAAGCAGCCGGAAGAACGGGCGGGTGAGATAGGGCTGGCCCCATTTGCGGCTGCCGGTGTCCTGGTAGAAGGCCCAGAACGCCTGCCAGTGGCGCGGCTCGATCGCATCGCCGGTGAGATGCCGGATCGTCAGGCCCTCGACCGCGGCGGCGCGTTCCTTGCGGATCGCCTTGCGCTTGCGGCTCGCCAGTACCTCGAGAAAATCATCGAAGCTGCGATAGCCGTCGTTGGCCCAATGGAATTGCGTACCCTCGCGGATCAGCCAGCCCGCCGCCTCGAACAGCGGCAGTTGGGCGGGATCGACAAAGGTCGCATGCGCCGATGACAGGCCGTGCTGATCGATCACCGCCTCCACCGCCGCGATCAACGGCGCTGCGGCGGCGGGATCGCGCAAAAGCAGCCGCGGGCCCGGCACTGGGCTGAACGGCGCGGCGATCTGCAGCTTGGGATAGTAACTGCCGCCGGCCCGTTCCCACGCGTCGGCCCAGGCGTGGTCGAACACATATTCGCCCTGGCTGTGGCTCTTGGCATAGGCCGGGGCAATGCCGGCAGGCATGCCATCCGGGCCATCGACGATGATCGGGATCGATTGCCAGCCTGATCGCCCACCGACGCTTGCCGATTGCTCCAGCGCGACGAGGAAGGCGTGGCTGACGAACGGATTACCGGTGCCGGCACAGGCATCCCACTGATCGGCAGGAATCGCGCCGACACCGTCGGCAAGACGCGCGGTCAAGGTGGTCATGCCGTCACCACTCCCGGCGGACGAGGACGGTCGCCGGCTTGATCCATCGCATCTGGCTGCATGGTCGCCATATGCGGAGCCGGGGCGGTGCTAACAACCCCGGCCGGCCCATCAGTCGGCGAGTTGCACCACCGCATCGACTTCCACCGCGGCGCCAAGCGGCAGCACCGGCACGCCCACCGCGCTGCGCGCGTGCATGCCGGCATTGCCGAACAACGCGACCATCAGCTCGGAGGCGCCGTTGGCGACCTTGGGCTGGTCGGTGAAATCGGCATGCGAATTGACGAACACGCCGAGCTTGACGATGCGGCCGACGCGCGAAAGGTCGCCAAGGTGCTTCTTGAGCTGGGCGACGATCATCAGCCCGCAGGCGCGCGCCGCCGCCTGACCATCCTCGAGCGAGACGCCGTCACCAAGCCGACCGGTGACGAGCTTGCCATCGACGAAGGGCAATTGGCCGGACAGATGGAGCAGCCCGCCCGCCTCGACGATCGGAACATAAGCGGCAACCGGCGCTGCCGCCTCCGGCAAGGTGAGGCCGAGTTCTTCGAGCTTGCGGGCAACATGGTCCATGATGATCTCCTAATCAGGGCAGTGAAGCGATCGGTGCTGATCGCGAGGCTCAATGGGCGGGCGTGCCTGCCGCGAATTGCGCGGCTATCCAGTCGGCGGCGTCGCGCCAATCGTCGATCCGCGCATGCGCGTCGGGCGCCGCCGGCACGCTCGGCGCGAGCGTGGGCTCGGACACCATCTGCAGGCGATGAACCCCGGGGGCATGGCGGGCGACCGACTCGTGGTGGACGGCAAGGTCGTCGACGAACACCGTCACCGGGCTGCCGTGCTCGGCCACCAGACGCGACACCGGATCGCCCTTGCCGCCCTGGTTGCACTCGACGCGATGCTCGATGCCGAACTGCGCCAGCTGCTCGATCCGCGCGGTGCGGCATTCGTCCGTCAGGTTGGTGAGGATGACGATCTCGGCCGTCTCGGCGAGTCGCGCCAGTGCCTCGGCGGCATGCGGCACCAGCGTCTGCCGGTGCATCTCGCCCGGGAAGAAGCCGCCGAGCAACTGCCACATCTCGTCGCGCGACGGGATCGTACCGCCATCGCGGCGACGCATGCTGGTGGAGAAGTCATCGCCATTGGGCGTGAATTCGATGTCGTGCGCCTCGTCGAGCCAGGTGCCGAAATGCTTCACCATGTGAAGCAGCACCTCGTCGCAGTCGCAGATCAGCAGCGGCTTCATTGATTCTCCAGCTGGTAACGGGCGCGGACCAGCGCCTCGGGCTTGACCGCGAGCGCCTCGGCACAGGCGATGAGATCGGGTTCATAGGCTTCGAGAAACCCGAGCAGCGCGCCAAGCACGGCCGGTTCGCCGGCCCGTTCGCGCAGATCGTCCGGGTCGAGGCCCGTGGTAGCGATCAACCGGCTTGCCCGATCGTCGTCGCCGATCGTCCAGACCAGGGCACGCAGGGCCAATAGCTCCGCGTTTGCGTCGGGGGAGTTTGTATCGCGCTCGCGCATTGCCTATCGTCGCCTTGAAAGGATCGTGAAGCGGGTGGCAAAAAGGGTGCTCGTTGTCGAGGACAACGAACTCAATCTCAAACTGTTCTGCGACCTGCTGAGGGCGCACGCCTTTGTTGTCGAGCCGGTGCGCGACGGCCGCGAGGGCGTGGCCACGGCGCGCACCTTCCTGCCCGACCTGATCATCATGGACATCCAGATGCCGCACGTCACCGGCTATGAACTGATCCAGGAGCTGAAAGGCGACGACGACCTCAAGCACATTCCGGTGATGGCGGTGACCGCTTATGCCGGGCGTGACGACGAGGACCGGATCCGCGCCGCCGGCGCCGCCGCCTATGTCTCCAAGCCGATCAGCCTGATGCGCTTCATGGAAACGGTGAACGCGCTGCTATGAGGCAAACGTAAGACGCCCTGCTGCCGGTTGGGCAACAGGGCGTCGCGAGCTTCCAAGTGCCCTTGCCCCCCGAAAAGGGCTGGACGCTGCAAGCAGATCAATAACGTAGAGCAGGAAGGTTGGTTCCCACTGGTGCCGGATCGCTGCCGACGACACGGCGGCCACGCACCGGAGCCACAAAAACCAAGGGCGGCGCTCATGTGAGCACCGCCCCCAGCCCGTAGTGACGCAAAACACGACAATCGGCGAATCCGACTGCCATCAGCGGGTCTAGCGCCGACAAATGAACGCAATATGTCCAACAGCTGCCATTTGCGGCGGAAATCCGGCCAAGCTCAAACCGCTGCGGACATGACAAGAGCCGCCGGCGCTCATGCACCCGCGGCCCTACACGTCTTGTTCGACGCCAAAATCCCTAGGCAGCCACGCAGGCTGCCCACCAGATTACTTGATCTTGGCTTCCTTGAACTCGACGTGCTTGCGCACGACCGGATCGTACTTGCTGAAGCTCAGCTTCTCGGTCTTGGTACGCGGGTTCTTCTTCGTGACGTAGAAATAGCCCGTGTCCGCGGAGCTGACGAGCTTGATCTTGACGGTAGTCGGCTTGGCCATGAGCCCTAATCCTGAAAAACAAGGAGAGCGGCAGCACCAACGCCGCCGCTCGATCAGCCGCGGCGCATGGCCGAAGGCGGCGCTTAAGTCAACTCCGCCTGGCGTTTAAGGCGCCCTTTACCGCTCCTGATGCAGGGTAAGCCACGGCAGAGGAGCGACCAAGTTGGTACAGGGCAATGATCTCGACCACGTCAAGGCTGAGCTGTCGGCGCGAATCGCCTCACTCGACACCCGAGCGCCTTATGCGCGGCCGTGCGAGCTAGCGCCGGACGTCGACCAGATCCGCCTGATCGCGCATCGCAACGGGCTCAACCCCGCGGTGACGGTGACACATTTCCTCGATTCGGCGCTGTCGCGCGGCGAGCGCGGGGCGCTGGTCCACGGCTGGCTGGCGATGCTGAGCGACGCGGTGGCGAGCGATCGCCACGATCTTGCCGCCTGCAACGCCTTCGCCGCCGCCTGCTCGGTCCGCCTCGCGGGCTGACGGGCGGTGGATGCGCTGATGGCGGCGCTGGTCGCCGCGGCGCTGGCCCAGATCGGCGACCGCACGCCCTGGCTCGCGGCGATCCTCGCCGATCGCTATCGGCAACCGTGGCTGGTGATCGCCATGGCGGCGGCGGCGATGCTCGCTGCCGGCATGATCGCCGCGGCCGCTGCGGCGCTGATCGCCACCAGGATGACCCCGGAAGCCAAGCAGCTGTTCCTGGCCTTGGCACTGCTGCTCCAGGGCGGCGGATCGGTGATGCCGGCCAAGGCCCCCGACCGATTGCAGGGCTGGCGACTCGGCGCGGCACTGACCAGCCTGATCGGCTTGTTCGTGCTCGCCTTCGGCGACGGCATCCAGTTGATCGTGCTCGCACTGGCGGCTCGCACGGCCTTTCCCTGGATGGCGGCGATCGGGGCGACGCTGGGGTCGCTCGCGGTGATCGTGCCGGCCGTGATCCTCGGCGAAGCGGCATGGCAGGTGCTTCCCTTAAAGCGGGCGCGGCTGGTGATCTCGATCGGCTTCATCATGGCCGGTATCTGGCTGGGTCTGTGGGCGGTGGCACTGATCTAGCGGCTCACTCACCGCAAGCGGTGAAATGCCGCGCGCGGCGGGGAGCGAATTGCGTTATTGGATCGTTATCGCAACGACCCCATGATCCAGGAGCTTCCATGGCCATCACCAATCCGGCGCTCGACACGCCGACCGACCTGTCCAACACCGGCTCGGTCGCCGATGCGCTCAACGCCTCGCTCGCGGACTGCTTCGCGCTCTATCTCAAGACCAAGAACTTCCACTGGCATGTGTCGGGCCCGCACTTCCGCGACTATCACCTGATGCTCGACGATCAGGCGGCGCAGATCATCGGCGTCACCGATGCCATCGCCGAGCGCGTCCGCAAGATCGGCAACACCACGCTGCGTTCGATCGGCGACATCTCGCGGCGCCAGTCGATTGCTGACAACGATCAGGATTTTGTCGATCCCGCCGCGATGCTCGCTGAGCTGCGCGAAGACAATCTCAAGCTGGTCGAGGCGTTCCGCACCGTCAAGGAAGCCGCCGAGGCGGCCAAGGACAATGCCACCAGCGGCATCGTCGACGAGTGGACCGACCAGGCCGAGGAGCGTGCCTGGTTCCTGTTCGAGGCCAGCCGCAAGAGCTGAGCCTGTCCCGACGGCGGGAACCGGTGGATGCGACGCCGGTTGTCGCCGCAGGGAGACTATCCGATGCTCAAATGGGCGCTCATCTTCGCCGTCATCGCGCTGGTTTGCGCGTTGCTGGGCTTCGGCGGCGCGGCCTCCGCCTTTGCCGGCCTGGCCAAGATCATCTTCTTCGTCGCCGTCACCATCTTCGTCATCTGCCTGGTGCTCGGGCTGATCGCCGGCAAGGCGGTCAAGGACGCGGTGGACTGACCGCGGGGCCGAGCCTCACCAGCCACAGATCCGGCGGCGCGCCGATCCGGAACGGCAAGTTGCTGGTGCCGAGCCCAGCGGTGATGATGACCTTGCGTCCCGGGTCCTGGACGATCCCGCACCGGTAGCGCGGATCGAAGATGCGCTTGCTGTGCAGCAGATAGGGGCTGAGGGTGATGCCTAACACCACGCCCTGGCCGCAATGGGTATGGCCGGTCAGCACCAGCGGCGCGCTGCCCGGCGGCAGCATCGGCAAGAGATCGGGGCTGTGGGAGACCACCAGCCGCGCACCGCTGAGCCGCGCCGCCTGCCTCAACGCTTCGCCGGCATCGGCATGGCCGGTGAAGGCATCGTCTACCCCGATTACCGCCAGCGGTCCGCGCGCCAGCGCCTGGTTGGCGAGCACCGTGATCCCGGCCCGGCGCATCGCCGCGGCTACAAGGGTCGGCAGCGTGTAATGATCGTGGTTGCCGAGCACCGCGACCACGCCGAGCGGCGCCCGCAACCGGGACAGCGGCGCCGTCAGGCTTGGCGCATCGATCGCGGTGCGGCGGGGATCGTGGCCGTCGACGAGATCGCCGGCGATCACCACCAGGTCCGGCCGCAGCGCATTGACCTGGCCGACGATCCGCGTCAGCCGGCGCTGATCCATTACCACGCTGCCGATGTGGATATCGGCCAGCAATGCGACGGTGATCGGCGGGGCACCGGCCGGCCAATCGGGCAGCGCCACCGCCGTGCGGCGGACGATCGGATCCGCCCGCGCCTCGAGAAAGGCGAAGGCCGCGACCGCGATCACCGCCAGCACGCCCACGGCGATCACCGCCCCCACCCATTGCCGCCACGATCCGCTCATGTCGGCGCCTTAGCGGGAGCATTGCTGCCATGCCATGCGTTGCCCCCTCATGCACGCCTTCGCCGCGCTTCTCGACTCGCTGATCTACACCCGCGGCCGCAACGCCAAGCTGAAGCTGATCGCCGATTATCTGGTGGCGACGCCGGACCCGGATCGCGGCTGGGCGATGGCGGCGCTGACCGGGGATCTCGACCTGCCGGGGGTAAAGCCGGCGCTGATCCGCGCCTTGATCGAGGAGCGGGTGGACCCGGTGCTGTTCCGGATGAGCCGCGACTATGTCGGCGACACCGCGGAGACGGTGGCGCTGCTGTGGCCGGCCCCCGCGGTGCCCAGCGACCCTGAGCCGCTCTCGGTCGCCGATGCCGTCGAGCGATTACGCCACCTGTCGCGCTCCGACGCCCCGGCGGTGCTGGCGGGCATGCTCGACCGGCTCGACGCCGAGGAGCGGTTCGCGCTGCTCAAGATGGCGACCGGGGCGTTGCGCATCGGCGTCTCCGCCCGGCTCGCCAAGACCGCGCTCGCCCAGGCGTTCGGGCTCGATGTCGAGGCGGTGGAGGAGATCTGGCACGGCATCGCGGCGCCCTACCCCACCCTATTTGCCTGGGCGGAAGGTCGTGGCGTCCAGCCGACCCCGCTGGACGTGCCGGTGTTCCGCCCGTTCATGCTCGCCCACGGCCTGGAGGATGCGCGGGTGGACCTCGCGGATTATGCCGCGGAGTGGAAATGGGACGGGATCCGCGTCCAGATCGTCCATGTCGCCGGCGAGACCCGGCTCTACAGCCGCACCGGCGACGACGTTACCGGCAGCTTTCCCGATGTCGCCGCCGCCTTTTCGACTCCGGGCGCGGTGGATGGCGAATTGCTGGTCAAAGGCGAGTTCCAGGGCGGCGAGGCGGCGAGCTTCAACGCGCTGCAGCAGCGGCTCGGCCGCAAGAGCGTGTCGGCGAAGATGCTGGCCGAATATCCCGCGTTCGTCCGGCTCTACGACATCCTGTTCGACGGGCCGGAGGATCTGCGCGAGCTACCCTGGACCGAGCGGCGCGCGCGGCTGGAGGCGTTCGTGCCGCGGCTCGACCCCGACCGCTTCGATCTCAGCCAGGTGATCGAGGCCGAGGATTTCACCGAGCTGGAGGCGATCCGCGCCGGTGCCCGCGACGCGGCGATCGAGGGCGTGATGCTCAAGCGCCGCGATTCGCCCTATGTCGGCGGTCGCCGCGCCGGATTGTGGTATAAATGGAAGCGCGATCCACTCACCGCCGATTGCGTGATGATGTACGCGCAGCGCGGCAGCGGCCGCCGCTCGTCCTATTACAGCGATTACACCTTCGGCTGCTGGACCGAGGAGGGCGAGCTGCTGCCGGTGGGCAAGGCCTATTCGGGGATTACCGACGAGGAGCTCAAGATGCTCGACCGGTTCGTGCGGACTCATACGCTCAACCGCTTCGGCCCGGTCCGCGAGGTGGAGCGCAGCCTGGTGCTCGAGATCGCATTCGACTCGCTTCACGCCTCGACCCGGCACAAATCCGGCGTGGCGATGCGCTTCCCGCGGATTGCGCGGATCCGCATCGACAAGCCGGCGGCGGAGGCGGACCGGGTGGAGACGCTGCGCCGGCTGGTGACCTAGGCGGCGCCGCACCCCGTATTTACCCGGTAGTTTTGACCACAAGTTGAGTGAAGTTGTCGCCTACCGCGCGACGCTGGCCGTGGATCGTTTCCGGTTGCGCGACGATGAGAAAGAGGCTCGCTTCGGCGATTGTCGCCCGTGTCGTATCACCGGGCGCCGTTGTAGGACAGCGCGGTCACTGGACGCGGCCGACCTCGTCGCCGAGCGTGATCTCGAACAGCCGGGGCCAGTTCTTGCCGGTGACGAACAACCGGTCGTGCGCGGAGTCATAGGCGATGCCGTTGGCGACCGAATCGCGATCGGCGAGGTTCACCTCGGCGATCAGGGGGCGCAAGTCGATCAGTGCGTTGATCTTGCCGGTGGCGGGATCGATGCGGGCGATGAAGCCGGACATCCAGATGTTGGCGAGGATGCTGCCGCGGACATATTCAAGCTCGTTAAGCTGGCGCTGCGGCTTGCCGTTGAGCGTCACCTTAATGGTGCTACGCTGGGCGAAGGTGGCGGCGTCGAGCACGCGCAGCGTGGGCGTGCCGTCCGACAGGATCAGCTGGTTGCCGTTGGTGGTCATCCCCCAGCCCTCACCGGGGTAGGTGAAGCTCGCGGTGCGCTTGAGCGTGGCGCGATCCCAGCGGAAGCCGATGCCGGTCTGCCAGGTGAGGCTGATCAGCTGCTTGCCCCAGCAGGCCGTGCCCTCGCCGAACAGCTCAGGGGAGATGGCGACGCGCGCGCGCACCGTGCCGGTGGCGAGATCGACCCGGCGGATGTCGGACGCGCCGGTCTCGCCGGTGCTTTCATACAGCGTGCCGTCGCACCAGGAGAGGCCTTCGGTGAAGGCGTGCACGTCATGCGGGAAGCGATTGACCACGCGCGCCTCGAGCACCGGGATGCCAGCTTCGACCACCGGCGCGTCGTCTGACGCGGGATCAGCGGCCGGGCTGGTCTGGGCGGCGGCGAGCAGGGCGAGCGAGAGTAGGACGGGAATGGGCATGATCGGCTTTCGGCTCGACGGGCGACAACATGGAGTAGGCAAGGAAAAGCCCGGCCCCGCGGGTGCGGAACCGGGCTGTTCGTCACATCACGAGCGAAACGCTCGAGATGGCTTTAGGAAGACGCACCCTGCAGGTTCACCGCGGCGTACTTGCCACGACGATCGACCTCGAGCTCGAACTCCAGGCGATCGCCCTCGTTGAGGGTCGACATGCCGGCGCGCTCGACGGCCGAGATGTGCACGAACGCGTCGGGCTGGCCATCATCGCGCTGGATGAAGCCGAAACCCTTCATGGCGTTGAAGAACTTGACCGTGCCGGTCGCCTTCTCGCCGGTCAGCTGGCGCTGCGGGCCACCTGCACCACCGGCGCCGCCGGCTGCGGGACGCGGACCACGCTCGAAACCGCCTTCACGCGGCTCGCGCGGCGCACGATCAGTGACGGCCATCGGCTCGCCATCGATCTTTAGCTCGGTCGCCGAGATGCGGCCGCCGCGATCGACGAGGGTGAAGCCGAGCGGCTGACCCTCGGCGAGCGCCGACATGCCAGCCTGCTCGACCGCCGAGATGTGCACAAACACGTCCTCGCCGCCGTCATCACGGACGACGAAGCCGAAGCCCTTCTGCGCGTTGAAGAACTTGACCACGCCGGTGCCTTCGCCGACCACCTGGGGGGGCATGCCGCGACCGCCGCCGAAACCGCCACCGCCGCTGTTGCCACCGCCGAAGCCGCCGCCACCGCCGCCGCGGAACCCACCGCCGCCGCCGCCGCCACCGAAGCCGCCGCGATCACCGCCGCCAAAGCCGCCGCCACCGAAACCACCACGATCGCCGCCGCCGAAGCTGCTGCCGCCACCGAAACCGCCGCCGCCGAAGCTGCTACCGCCGCCGCCGCCGCCGAAATCATCACCGCCGCCGAAGCCATCGCGCTTGTCGCGCCCGCGTCCGCCACGATTGCCGCGGCCACCTTTGTCGTAACCCATATGCCCTGTTCGTCTTCCCGGTTCGCCCGCACCAATCCTCTCGAGATACTCATGCGCCGGACGACGAACGTGAGCCCTCGGGCGCGAAACCTTTTGCGCCTTGGGGATGCCCATAGCGCACTACGCAAGCCCTCGCGAACGAAATCGTCGCCGGATCAACCCGTTTTGTGGCAATAGTTGGTCCGTGACGGTCACAATTGGGTGAAATCTGGCAGCGGGGCGGTTTTGATCGGCGAAACCTTCGCCTGACGTGGCGTGCTCGGCGGGGGTGGCGCACCGAGTCGCCGCAGGCCGAGTGCGCGATGATCCTGTCCCAGTGAAAGCTGGGGCTCTCGCGACTCCCGTTTTGCGCTATCGCCGGAGATCCCAGCTTTCGCTGGAATGACGGATGGGCCGGTCGACCGTGCCCCTGACCTTCCCGCAAGGTTCGTCATTGAGCCGCAGAGGATAGCAGCGTAGGGCGCGGGGCATGACCGTATACTTCCACGAGGAAGACCTCGCCGCCGACGTCTTCGCCCCCGGTGCTTCCATTGCCGTCGACACCGAGACCATGGGCCTGATCACACCGCGCGATCGGCTGTGCGTCGTCCAGCTCTCCGACGGTGGGCCGGACGAGCATCTCGTTCGCTTCGGCCCGCGCAGCGACTATGCCGCGCCCAATCTCAAGGCGGTGCTCGCCGATCCGGCGCGGCTGAAGCTCTATCATTTCGGCCGGTTCGATATCGCCGCCGTCCAGCATTACCTCGGCGTGATCGCCGCGCCCGCCTATGACACCAAGATCGCGTCGCGGCTGATCCGCACCTACACCGATCGCCATGGCCTCAAGGAACTGGTGCGCGAATTGCTTGGCCAGGACATCTCCAAGCAGCAGCAATCGTCCGACTGGGGCGCGCCCGAACTGTCCGACGCGCAGAAGGATTATGCGGCGAGCGACGTGCGCTTCCTGCACCGCTTGAAGGAAGAGCTCGACCGGCGGCTGGTGCGCGAGGGGCGCGACCAGCTCGCCCAGGCGTGTTTCGATTTCCTGCCGCATCGCGCGGCGCTCGATCTCGCCGGCTGGCCCGAGATCGACATCTTCGCCCATGCGTGACGCCGATGGCTGAGGTCGCGCGCCCGCCCCGCACCGCGCGCCAGCGCTGGGCCGCGCCCGGCAGCCGTCACGATCGGCTGATCGCGACGCTCGGCTTCGGGCTGCCCGCGGCGATCGGCGTGCTCACCGCCTTTCTGGTGCTGGCGCCGCTGACCTCGACCGGCGACGTCTCGTTCGTGCTCGACAAGAACAAGGTGGAGGTCGCCAAGGAGCGGCTGAAGCTGCAGGCCGCCACCTATCGTGGCCAGGACGACAAGGGCCAGCCGTTCGCGATCAACGTCGCCTCGGGCGTGCAGAAGAGCTCCGCGGTACCGGTGGTGCAGATCAACAAGATGGCCGCCGACATCCAGCTCGACGATGGCCCGGCGCAGCTTCATGCCGACAAAGGCGCCTATGATCTCGACACCGAGAAATTGCAGGTGATCGGCCCGGTCGCGTTCCGCGCCGCCGACGGTTATCGGATCGACACCCAGGACGCAGTGGTCGACCTCAAGCAGAAAACGATGGACAGCGGCGGCAAGGGTGTCACCGGCGTGCTGCCGCAAGGCAATTTCAGCGCTAACAAGCTCCACGCCAATCTCGAGGGCCGCACCGTCAAGCTCGATGGCAATGCGCGCTTGCGGATCGTGCCGCGAGGGGCGAAATAGCGATGATGCGCGTTGCTCCTCCCCTGTTTGCCGCCCTGCTGCTCGTCGCCGCGCCCGTCGCGGCCCAGCAGAAGCACAATTCGAACGCGCCGATCGATTTCGGCGCCGATCATATCGAATTGCAGGACAAGGCCAATCGCGCGCTGCTGACCGGCAACGTCTCGGTCAAGCAGGCCGAGATGACGCTGACCTCGGCGCGGATGACCGTGACCTACACCGGCGAAGTGGTTGGCGGTAACCCGCAGGTGTCGCGGCTCGACGCTTCGGGCGGGGTCACCGTGCGCCGGCCCGACCAGACCGCACGCAGCCAATATGGCATCTACGATCTCAACCGGCGGGTGATCACCATGCTCGGCGCGGTGACGCTGACGCAGGGCGGCAACACCGTCAACGGCGGCCGGCTGACGATCAACATGGATACCGGCCGTGCGGTGATCGACGGCTCGTCGGTCGCCGGATCGAGCGGCGCGACCACCGGCAACGCCGCCGGCACCGTCACCCAGCGCAGCGGCCGGGTCACCGGCACCTTCTCGGTGCCCAAGCGCGATTGATCTCCACCGCCGGTGTCATGCAGGTTTCCTGCCAAGCCGATAGCTGATAACGGCCGGGCAACCTTTCAGCGCGAGACGTTCGGCCATGGATGCAGCCCTTTCTCCCGTCGCCACCGCGGAGCCGATCCACGAGGCGCCGGTCAACCACGGCCTGCAGGTCGTCTCGATCGCGAAATCGTACGACAAGCGTACCGTGCTCACCGACGTGTCGGTGCGGGTGGATCGCGGCGAGGTGGTCGGGCTGCTCGGCCCGAACGGCGCGGGCAAGACGACCTGCTTCTATTCGGTGATGGGGCTGGTGAAGCCCGATTCGGGCCGGATCATGCTCGATGGCGAGGATATCACCCGGCTGCCGATGTACCGGCGCGCGATCCTCGGCCTCGGTTATCTGCCGCAGGAGACCAGCATCTTCCGCGGGCTGTCGATCGAGAAGAACATCATGGCCGTGCTCGAGCTGTCCGAACCCGACGCTGCGGCGCGGCCGGTGAAGCTCGACAGATTGCTCGAGGAATTCGGCCTCACCCGGCTGCGCGCGGCGCCGGCGATGGCGCTGTCGGGCGGCGAGCGGCGCCGTGCCGAGATCGCGCGCGCGCTCGCGGCCGAGCCATCGATCATGCTGCTCGACGAGCCGTTCGCCGGCATCGACCCGATCTCGATCGCCGACATCCGCGACCTGGTGAAGGACCTCAAACGCCGCGACATCGGCGTGCTGATCACCGATCATAATGTCCGCGAGACGCTCGATATCGTCGATCGCGCCTACATCATCTACGACGGCCGCGTGCTATTCTCGGGCAGCCCGGCCGAGCTGGTCGCGGATGCCAACGTCCGCCGGTTGTACCTCGGCGAGGGGTTCTCGCTCTAGCCGATGAGCCTCGCTCCGCGCCTGGACATCCGCCAGTCCCAGTCGCTGGTGATGACGCCGCAGCTCCAGCAGGCGATCAAGCTGCTGGCGCTGTCCAACCTCGAGATCGAGGGCTTCATCGCCGAGGAGGTGGAGAAGAACCCGCTGCTCGAGGCGGCGCAGACCGACGAATTGGTCCGCCCCGAGCGCGCCGAGGCGCCCGAGCCCGCGGGTGCCGACGAGATGGTGGCGGGCACCGCCGCGGCCGAGCCGCTCGACCTCGACTATGCCACCGAGAGTCACCAGCAGGACAGCGTCGCCGATGGCGGCGGCGGGTTCGACGGTGCGCTGTCGATGACCGGCGGTGCGAGCGGCGGGCTCGGCGGCGAGGACGGGCCGGACCTCGATTCCTTCGCCGACACCGCGACCAGCCTCGCCGACCATCTGCTCGCCCAGGCGCAACTGGTGGTGGATGGCGCCGATTGGTTCATCGCCCAGCATCTGATCGACCAGCTCGACGAGGCGGGCTATTTAACGGTGCCGCTGCTCGACATCGCCAACCGGCTCGGCAGCTCGCTGGCGCGGGTGGAGGGCGTGCTCGCGATCATCCAGACGCTCGAGCCGACCGGCGTCGGCGCGCGCGACCTTGCCGAATGCCTGGCGCTGCAGGCCAAGGAAGCGGACCGCTACGACCCGTGCATGGCGCGGCTGCTCGATCATCTCGAATGGTTGGCGCGCGGCGATCTCGGGCGACTGAAGCGGATCTGCGGGGTCGACGACGAGGACATGGCGGACATGATCCGCGAGCTGCGCGGCTATGATCCCAAGCCCGGCTGCCGCTATGGCGGCGAGCCCGCCCAGGCGGTGTCGCCCGATGTGTTCGTCGCCCGCACCAAGGCCGGCTGGGGAATCGAGCTCAACGCCGCGACGCTGCCGCGGGTGCTGGTCAATCGCCGTTATTATCACGAGCTCAGCCATGGGCCGCAGGGCAAGCAGTCCAAGGCGTGGCTGTCCGAGGCGCTGGCGAGCGCCAACTGGCTGATCAAGGCGCTCGACCAGCGCCAGCGCACGATCATCAAGGTCGCCGCCGAGATCGTGAAGCAGCAGGAGGCGTTCTTCCTCAAGGGCGTCGCCTATCTCAGGCCGCTGACGCTGCGCCAGGTGGCGGATGCAATCGAAATGCACGAATCGACTGTGAGCCGCGTCACCAGCAACAAATATCTGAGCTGCGCGCGCGGATTGTTCGAGCTCAAATACTTCTTCACCTCGGCGATCCAGGCAGCGGACGGCGGCGACGCGGTGTCGGCGGAAGCGGTGAAGAGCGCGATCAAGAGCCTGATCGCTGGCGAGGGCGCCAAGATCCTGTCCGACGACACGCTGGTCGAGCTGCTCCAGGCCAAGGGCTTCGACATCGCCCGGCGCACGGTGGCCAAATACCGCGAGGCGCTGGGGATCGGCAGCTCGGTGCAGCGGCGGCGGACGCGGACGCTGGGCGGCTGACGCCCGCTGGCCCTCACCCTTCGCCGAAGGATGAGGGCCAGGGAGCCTAGAAGAACAGCTTGCGGATGCTGAGCCGCACGGTGCGGCCGAGCGGATCAAGATAGTCGGGCTGGTAGCTGACCGGCACCGTGCCATCGGCGTTGGTGACGTTCTGGCGCGTGTTGAACACGTTCTGCAGCGCCAGCGTGACGCGCATGCCGCGCACCCAGGGGTGCGCCTTGACCAGATCGAGCCGCTGGCCGAGATCGGCGAACAGGCGCAGGTCCGCGGTGGCAAGGCCGCCGAACGACAGCGGCTCGGGCGCCGCCGCGGTGCCGCCGTTGACGTGGGTGCCGGTCGCGTAATTGACCGAGAGACGCGCGCCGAGCCCGTTGTTGGAATAGCCGGCCTGGCCCTCGAACTCATGACGCGCCTGGCCGCCGCTGGCACCGATCGCATCGCCGTTGAGCAGATCGAGCGCGGGGCCACCGTCGGCGACCAGCACGCGATCAGTGAGATGCCAGGTGTGGTAGATCGCGAACTGGACCCGGCCGCCGCCCTGGCCGCGACCACCGAAGCCACCGCCACCGCCGCCAAAGCCGCCACGACCGCCCGGACCGCCGCCACCGGGGCCGCCGCCGCCTGGGCCGCCGGGAGGCGGTCCGCCGTCGCCACCTGCCCGAC
>NZ_JALNUP010000014.1 GCF_026540855.1 Sphingomonas sp. GC_Shp_5 | reverse complement strand
GATGCCCGCCGGTGCTGCCTACCGCCGAGATCGTCTCCGCGCGCAGCTCGTCGGCTAATTGAGTCAGCTGTTCGGGCAGCAGCTTGCGGAGATCATGGGGATTGGCGACCGTATCGAGCAACGGCGTCGCGGGAAGCAAAGACATGGCCGTGTCCTAAACGACCAAATTTGGTAACACAAAGCCCGTTTGCCGGTCGTCGCCTCAATGTCGGCCTTGCAAGCAGCTGCATGCGCGTGACAATCGGCGCCTGTCGCCGTTTCGGAGCCGTTCGTTTGAGCACCAACACCGTCATCCATCGTATCGTTCGCCGCCCGGTGAGGCTGCTGGCGCGGACCGGCGCGACTCCGAACCAGGTGACGACGGTGCGGCTGATCACCGGGCTTATCGCCGCGGGCTGCTTCGCGCGTGGGCCGGGTGGATGGATGGTCGCGGGCGGCGGCGTTTTCGTGTTGTCGATGCTGCTCGACCGCGCCGATGGCGAGCTCGCGCGCCAGACTGGGCAGATGAGCCTGTGGGGCTATCGCTACGATCTCGCCTGCGATTGCCTGGCGAGCGTCGCCACCTTCATCGGGCTGGGGCTCGGTCTCGCCGCCGGTCATGGCATGGCCGCGGTGTGGCTCGGCATCGTCGCCGGGCTCGGAATCGGCACGCTGTTCGCCGAGCTCAACATCCTCAACTTCGCCGATGTCCGCGGATTCGAGCTCACCGACGGGATCACGATTGATCCCGACGATGCGATGATCCTGGTGCCGATCCTGATCTGGTGCGGGCTCGCCTGGCCGATGACGATCGCGGCGGCGATCATCACGCCGGCGGCGGCGATCGTGCTGGCGCTGCTAGCTGCGCGCCGCCGCTAGCGCCGGGCCGAGCGCGGCGACCAGCCGGTCGAACGCACCCGGCGGGATCGCACCGATGCAGCCGATCCGGAACGAGTCGCCCCTGGTGAGCTTGCCCGGATAGATCACAAACCCCGCCGCGGCGAGCGCTGCGTAGAAGGCGTGGAAATCGAACCCTGCCGGCGAGCGGAAGGTCGCGATGATCGGCGCCTGCAGCTTGGCGTCGAGATACAGCTCGATGCCAAGCGCCGCAGTGCCGCGCAGCAGCGTCTCCAGATTGGCCGTGTAGCGCGCGAGCCGCGCCGCCGGGCCGCCTTCCGCCTCGAGCCGCCGCAGCGCCTCGACCAGCGCCGCGACCACCTGCACCGGCGGGGTAAAGCGCCACTGGCCGTTCGCCTCGAACCCCTGCCATTGCGCGTGGAGATCGAGGCTCATCGAGGCGCTGCGGCCAGCGTAGCCCGCCAGCACCGCGCGGTCGACCAGCGCGAAGCCGATCCCCGGTGTGCCCTCGAGGCATTTGTTGCTCGAGGCGAGCACCGCCGCCGCCGGCAGCGTGCGCAGGTCGATCGGCAGCGCGCCGAAGCTCGCCATCGCGTCGACGATCAGCAGCCGCCCTTCCGCCGCCACCGCGCGTGCGACCTCCTCCAGCGGGTTGAGCAGCCCGGTGGTGGTCTCGACATGGACGAGCGCGACATGGCTGATCGCGGAATCCGCGGCGAGCCGCTGCGCCACCGCGACCGGATCGACCGGATCGCTCTCGTCCCAGCGCATCGTCTCCACCCGGTGGCCGAGCCGAGTCGCAATTGCCGCCATCCGCTCGCCATAGGCGCCGTTGATCAGCACCAGCAGCGTATCCTCGGGCCCGAGCAGCGTGCCCGCGGCGGCCTCGAGCGCATAGGTGCCGCTGCCCTGGATCGGCACCGCGACATGGGATCCCTCGCCACGCGCGACAGCGACCAGCCGCTGGCGCATCTCGAAGGTGAGCGCGATAAACGCCGGATCGCGCGAGCCCCAATCGTCGAGCATCGCGCCGCGTACCGCGGGATCGGTGGTGAGCGGGCCGGGGGTAAGCAGCAGCGGCGCGTCGGTCATCGTCATCCTTCCTGAGGCGCGGCCGGCGCCCGCTCCATCCTGTGCCACATGGCGAGCCCCGGCAGCCCGAGCGCCAGTTCGCGCACCCGCCGGATCAGCGACAGGGCGAGTGCCTGTTGCGGCGCGATGCCGAACATCGCGCAGATTAGTAGATAGCCGCCCTCCTGCACCCCGAGTGCGCCGGGAATGAGGAAGCCGACGCCGCGCACCGCCTGCCCCAGCCCCTCGATGATCATCGCTTCGCGTAACGATGATGACAGGCCGAGTACATGAAGCGCGGCCCAGGTCTCGAGCCCGCCGAGCAGCCAGGAGGCGAGGTGGAAACCCGCCGACGGCAGCCAGCGCCGCGGCCGGCGATAGAGGTCGATCACCGCGGCGTTAAGCCCGGCGAGGTCGCGGCCGGCAGTCCAGCGCGCAACCGCACGTTCGACCAGCCGGAACAACCCGAAGCGCTGGGCAGCGACAAACGCGCCGGCCATGACGGTGGTGGCGACGATCGCGCCGACCGCCAGCGGGATTGCCTCGCCGCCGTGGGGCCCGAGGATCAGCAGGCCGACGCAGAGCAGGGTGAACACCGCCTGGGTGACCGCCTCCATCGACAGATCGACCATCACCGTGGCCATGCTCGCCGCCATCGTCGGGCCGCGTTGGGCGAGCAATCGCGCGCGCACCAGATCGCCGCCGATCTGCGCCACCGGCAGCAGCGCGTTGACCGATTCGCGGATCCAGCGCAGCGGATAGGCAAGGCTGAGCCCCGGCCGCTCGCGCCGCGCGAACAGCGCGTTCCAGCCAAGCGCCGAGGCGAAGGTCTGCGGCACATGGAGCAACGCCACGAGCAGTATCCCCCAGCCGGCATGGCGCAGCGCGCCCGCGATCTGGCCGACATCGTTGGTGGCGATCAGCGTCGCCGCCAGCATCAGGCCGATCAGGATGGCGACGATCGCCGACCGCTTCACCGCGCCAGGAACGCCTTGAAGCGCCGCGCCACGGCCTCCGGCGTCACCGTCGGGCGACCGAGCGTCTTCATCGACCCCGGCGCGATGCGCAGGTGGATCATCGCCGGGCCGGCTGCGGCATGGGCCTCGGCCCAGGCGTCGTCGAACCCGGCAAGGTCGTCGACCGAGGCGGCATGGGCATAGCCGCAGGCGAGCGCGATGCGGGCGAAATCGACCGAGGCGGAGACGGTCGCCTGGCCGCCGGTCGAATCGTGCACGCCATTGTCGAGCAGCAGATGGACGAGGTTCGCCGGCGCCTCGGCACCGATCGTTGCGAGCGTGCCGAGCTTCATCAGCGCGGCACCGTCGCCGTCGATCACCACCACGCGCTTGCGCGTGTTGAGCGCGACCCCGAGCGCCATGCCCGCTGCGCCGCCCATCGAACCGACCTGATAGAGGTGCTGCTCGCGATCGGCGAGGGTGAACAGTTCGCGACCCGACTTGCCGGTGGTGGCGATCACCGCGGTGTCATCGTCGGTCAGCGCGAGGAAGCGCTCGAGCACCGCGACGCGGGTCGGGCGCTCGCCGTGGCGGCGATGATCGGCATAGACGCCGGGCTCGGGCAGCGCGCGCGGCGACTGGTCGAGCGCGGTGTCGGCGACATCGCCCTTGGCCATTACGAAGGCGAACGGCTGGCTGCTCGCCGCCATCGCCGCGGTCGCCTGGGCGAGCGCGGGCGCGACGTCATCGGTGTCGTTCGGGAACGGGCGCTGCTCGAGCCCCATCAGCCCGAGCAGGTCCTGGGTGATCTCGCCCATCACCACATGCTGCGGCTCGTCGGGCTCGCCCGGGCGGCCGCGCCAGGTGGTGATCAGCAGCGTCGGAATCGCGAACGGCGCATTGAGCGAGGTCAGCGGGTTGACCATGTTGCCGAGGCCGGAGTTCTGGCACATCGCCACCGTCCGCCGGCCGGCGAGCCACGCCCCCGCCGCAATCGCTACGGCCTCGCCCTCGCTCGCCCCGCCAACATAGCGCAGCGACCGGTTGGACAGGACGCCATTGATCAGCGGCGTGAGATAGCTGCACGGCACCCCGGTGTAGAAATCGAACCCGGCCGCCGAGGCCGCGTTCATGAACGTATCGGCGGTGATCATCAGGTGAAGTTGCGCGCGTCGGCGACGTCGGCGAGCGTGTTGACGTCCATCCAGTGGCCGGTGAAATATTTGACGCGCACCGGATGCTTGGCAGCGATGCGGCTGAGCAGCAGCGGTAGGTCGGCGGTCTCGAGCAGGCCTTCCGCGTCGAGTGCGGCGATCTCGTCACGCAGCCAGCCGGCGCCGGCAGCGCTGAACCGCGCGAGGCCGACCCACTCGCCGCTGACCGCGGCGCCGAGATCGCTGCCCATGCGGGTGAGATGCGCGGGTGCCTCGTCGAGATAGCTGCCGGAGAAGGCATGATCGGCGAGCACCAGATCGCGCACCGCCTTGCCCTCACGCGGCGTCGCATCGACGGCGAGGACGATGTCGGCCTTGCTCGAGAGCAGGCTCTCGAGGATGTAGTTGCGGAACAGTACGTCGCCGTAGGAAACCACCACCTCGCCGGACAGCACATCGGCCGCCTGCGCCAGCGAGAACACCTCGCCGGTTTCGGCGAAACGATCGTTGTCGACGGTCTTGATGCCCTTCAGCGCCACGGCGTCCTTGGCAAATCCACGCACCACGGTGACGTCGCGGATCCCGGTGTCGGCAAAGGTCGCGACCTGGCGGGCGAGCAGCGACTGGCCGCGGACGTCGATCATGCACTTGGGACGGTCGCGGGTCAGCTCGCCGAGATCGCCGCCCGAGGCCGCGAGCACCACCGCACGCGGGCGCGGCGTCTCGGGCAGATAGCGCTTCTCGGCCTCTTCCAGTTCGGCATTGCCCATCAGCCGGAACACTTCCTTGACCGGGATGACCCGGCCTTCGATGTTCATCAGCGACTGCTCGGCGTGGATCGTCTTCGCGGTCTCGCGCATCGCGGTGATCGAGGCGCGCATCAGATGGTTGGCCCAGATCACCGTCGAGATGTTCGCCTCGCGGAACTGGTCGGTCGGGATCGGATAATAGGTCGTCGGCACGATCACGACGGGCGCGCGATTGCCCCAGCGGCGGCAGAATTCGAAGATCTCCTTGCCGTCCGCCTTCTTGGAATGGATCAGGATCGCGTCGGCGCCGGCGGCATGATAGGCTTCGGCGCGGCGCAGCGCCTCTTCCATCGGCCGGCTCGAGATCAGCGCCTCGACGCGCGCGACGATGACGAAATCGTCGCTGGTCTGGCTGTCCTTGCCCGCGGTGATCCGCCCGCAGAATTCGCCGATGTCGGCGAGCGGCTGCTCCTCGCCGATGAACGAATTGGTCTTCGGGAACAGCTTGTCCTCAATGCACACGCCGGCGATGTTGCGCTCGCCGAGCTTGCGGACGAGGCGGCGGACGTTGTTGAAATTGCCATAGCCGGTGTCACCGTCGACCAGGATCGGCAACGTCGTCGCGTCCGACATATATTCGAGCACGTCGAGCACCTGGGTCCAGGACGCCTCGTTGCTGTCGCGCAGGCCGAGGCTCGCCGAAATGCTGAGGCCCGAGGCCCAGATGCCGCCAAAGCCGGCTTCCTCGACGATCTTCGCCGACAGGCCGCTATGCGCCTCCATCAGAAAGGCAAGCTCTGCCCCCTCGATGGCGTTGCGCAGCAAGGTGGCGCGGCTCAGGCCCGGGGTGGGCGTGGCGAAGCTGGTCGGTTGATCGTTCATGAAGCGCGGGACTTTCGGTGGGTATAATCACGGGCGTCGCGACGAAGCCCCCCAGTGTCCTTGGCCGCGGCAAGGGCGCTCGTTATAGCCGCTTGCCCATGCAGACAAGCCAAGCCAGCCCGTCCCCGTCGGAAACACAGCATCCGCTGAAGGATGACCCGGCGCCGATCGCGATCCTCCTTGCCGCGGGCGTCGGCCGCCGACTCGGCGAGACGCATGACGGCCCCAAGGTGCTGCTCGATTTCGCCGGCCGCTCGCTGATCGAGCGCCACCTCGAGGCGCTGGCTGCGGTGGGGGTGACGGATATCGTCGTCACCGTCGGCCATGACGCGCCGGTGCTCGCCGCCGCGCTGGGCACCCGTGCCGGCACGATGCTCAACCCCGATTTTCGTCAGGGCAGCCTGGTCTCCTTGTGGGTGCAGCGCGACCGGCTGCGCGCCGGCCGCCCGGTGCTGCTGATGGACGGCGACGTGCTCTACGACCGGCGGATGCTCGAGCGGCTGGTCGCCGCGCCGGGCGAGGCGGTGCTGCTGGTCGATCGCGAGCTCGAGCCCGGCGACGAGCCGGTCAAGGTCTGCTTCCGTGGCGAGACGATGGTGGATTTTCGAAAGAGGCCCGAGCATGCCCATGACTGGCACGGCGAGTCGGTCGGCTTCTTCAAGTTCGCGCCGGCGATGGCCGAAAGGCTCGCCGACGCGTGCGAGCGTTATGTCGCCGCGGGGCGCACCGACGTCGAATATGAGGAAGCGATCCGCGATCTGATGCTCGCCGACCCCGCCGGCTTTTCCTACGTCGACGTCACGGACCTGCCCTGGACCGAAATCGACTTCCCCGAAGACGTCGCCAAGGCCCGCGACGCCATCCTCCCCCATCTGGTGAGCTGATATGTCGCTGCACGACCCCCTTCCCCTGACGCCCGATGACATCGCCCACTTCGCCGAAACCGGATGGGTCGCCAAGCGCGGGCTGTTCACCCCGGCCGAGGCGGCCGAGATCGCCGGCTGGACCGACGAACTGGTCGCGCTGCCCGAGGAACCGGGCCGGCACATGGTCTATTACGAAGACAGCGTGACCACCCCCGGCGAGCGGGTGATGCAGCGGATCGAGGATTTCTGCCCCTATCATCCCGCGTTCGACGCGCTCGTCCGCCACGGCCGGTTGTCCGACGCGGTGGCGCAGCTCCTCAGTGGCCCGTCGCTGCTGTTCAAGGAAAAGATCAACTTCAAGAAGGCGGGCGGCGCCGGCTTCGAGCCGCACCAGGACCAGCAGGCGGGCTGGACCAGATATGCGCCGATGTTCGTCACCGCGCTGGTCGGGATCGATCGCGCGACGGCCGAGAACGGCTGCCTCGAGATGACCAGCGCGCCGCGGATCACGACCATGGTCGGCGAGGAATGGCAGCCGCTGACGCCTGAGCAGATGGACGCCTTCGCGCTGATCCCGATCCCCACCGAGCCCGGCGACGTGCTGTTCTTCGACAGCTATGCGCCGCATGCCTCCAAGCCGAACCTCACCGACGCGCAGCGCCGGATCCTCTATCTCACCTACAACGCCGCTGCCGACGGCGATCACCGCCGCCAATATTATGACGACAAGCGCGCGAGCTTCCCCCCGGATATCGAGCGGGCGCCGGGCGCGACGTACAAATTCAGGGTTTAAACGCGCGCGCCGCCCGGGATGCGGGCAAGTGCCCCCACCGCTCGCCCTGAGCTTGTCGAAGGGCCCTGAGTCTCACTGTGCTTCGACAAGCTCAGCACGAACGGGGCAGGCGGACGTTATCCTGCCCCGAACCAATCCGGTTCATCCCGCCTTGTTCGCCGCAATATAGCCGTCGACCTGTTCCTCGAGCACGTCGAGCGGCAGCGCGCCGCTGCCTATCACGACTTCGTGGAAGGCGCGGATATCGAAGCGCGGGCCGAGTGCGGCCTCGGCCTTGTGGCGCAGCTGGGTGATCTTGAGCTGGCCGACCATGTAGCTGGTCGCCTGGCCCGGGTTGTTGATGTAGCGGTCCACTTCCTTGACCACGTCGCGCTGCGACAAGGGCGCGTGCTCGGTGAAATAGGCGATCGCCTGCTCGCGTGACCAATGCTTGGCGTGGATGCCGGTGTCGAGCACCAGCCGGCACGCCCGCCAGATCTGCAGCGAGAGCATGCCGAATTCCGAATAGGGGTCCTTATAGGCGCCCATCTCCTTGGCGAGCCGCTCCGAATAGAGCCCCCAGCCCTCGGTATATGCGCCATAATAACCGAACCGGCGGAACTTGGGCACGCCGGTCAGCTCCTGCGCGCGGGCGATCTGGAAGTGGTGGCCGGGCGCGCCCTCGTGATGGGCGATGCCCTCCACCTGGGGTTTCTGCACCTGGTTCATGTCGGCAAGGTTGACGTAGAAGATGCCCGGCCGCGACCCGTCCGGCGCGGGCTGGTCGTAGAAGGCGACCGCGGCGGTGTCCTGCCGCCAGGTCTCCACCGCGCGCACCTCGAGCGGCGCCTTGGGCAGGCGGCTGAAGAAGCGCGGCGCCGCGGCCATGATCTCGGCGATCGAGGCGCGCGCGTCGGCGAGATATTGCTGCCGACCGGCATCGGTGTTGGGGTATTTGAACTTGGGATCCGTGCGCAGCGCGGTGAAGAATTCGCCGAGCGTGCCCTTGAAGCCGATCCGCTGCTTCACCGCCTCCATCTCGGCGGTGATCGCCTTGACCCGGTCGAGGCCGATCTGGTGGATCTGGTCGGCGGTCAGCGCGGTGGTGGTGTAATAGTTGAGCCGCGCCGCATAATAAGCGTCACCATTGGGCAGGCTCCAGGCGCCGTCATTGCCCTTCGCCTTGGGCTCGATCTCGTCGAGCGCGGCGAACAGCGTGTCGAAGCCGGCGCGGAACGGCCCGGTCAGGGCCGCGCTGGCCTCGGCGATCAGCCGCTGCTTGGTCGCGTCGGGCACCTTGAGCGCGCCGACCTTCTTCTTGACGTCGGCGAGCAGCGAGCTGTCCGGGCCATTGTCAAACGGCGCGCCGGTGATCACCTTGTGGGCGTCCGCCCGCGCCGGTGCGAACACCATCTTGGGCGGCACGATGCCATGCGCCGCCTGGTCGCGCATCCGCGCCGCGACCTCGGTCATCACCCGCCGGCTGTCGCGCAGCCGGGCGATGTACGCCTCGGCATCGGCGACGCTGTCGATGCGGTGCTGGTTGATCAGGAACACCGGAATGTCGCCCGCCGGGCTGCCGTTGGTCGACACCGGAATATCATAGTTGCGGAACGCAAACTGGCGACGGTCCGTCTCCACCTGGCTTTCGAACAGCCGGTAGCTGAGCCGCGCACCGGGGCTCAGCCGCGCCAGCGTGAAATTCTTGCGCAGATCGGCGAGCTGCTTCTCCTCAAGCGCCCGGTGGCGCTCCGCGGCGGCGTCGGTGTAATCGTCGAGCTTGTCGTAATCGGTTTTGAGGCCAAGGCTGGTCATGCTCTGGGGGCTCAGCGCGATCTGCTGGTCGAACGCGGCGTCCAGGAAGGTGAGCAGGCGAGCGTCCTCGGCGGCCGTCGTCGACGCCGGGCGAACAGTCGGGGCGGATGCCTGCGGAACGGCCGCCACGATCGGAGTCGCCATCGATCCGACGAGCAACAGGGTAAGCGAGCGGCGCATGATCACGGGAGCAGATCCTTGTGGCGGGAGCAGTCGAACGGCCGATGCTATCGGGCGGTTGTGTTGCAGGCAATCAAGACCGCGTGACGCTGTCCAGCGCAATGACATGCCTCCTGTCGCCGTGCCGCAACTCACAGCCTCTTGCGACTGAGTTGCATTATATGCCATGGCACAGGCGCGGCGGGGATGATGCCGCAAGACGCAAGGGGGCATCGGGGTTGGACGGCACGGGCATGGACGCGGCGCGGGCGGGCGCGGCAGCCGCAACGGCGGCACCGGCGCGCCGGCCGGCGGCTGGTGTCGACACACCGGCGACAGCCGCGGCGGCCAAGCGCAAACGCAAGTTCCGCTCCTGGTGGCTGAAGCAGCTCCACACCTGGCACTGGATCAGCGCGGCGCTGTCGCTCGCGGGCATGCTGCTGTTCGCGGTCACCGGCCTCACGCTCAACCACGCCGGCAGCATCGGCGCCACGCCCCGCGTGACCACGCGGGCAGCGACGCTGCCGGCGCCGCTGCTCGCCCTGCTCAAGAAGACGCCTCCTGCCGCCGACGCGCCACTGCCAGCCGCGGTGTCGGCGCATCTTGCCATGGCGGTCAGCCTCGATCCCGCGGGCAAGCCCGCCGAATGGTCCGACGATGCCTATGTTGCCCTGCCCGGCCCCGGTCGCGACGCCTGGGTGAGCATCGATCGCACCACCGGCGCGGTATCCGCCGAGATCACCGATCGTGGCTGGGTGTCCTACCTCAACGACCTCCACAAGGGCCGCAATGCCGGCACGGTCTGGTTCTGGTTCATCGATGCCTTTGCCGCCGCCTGCATCGTCTTCACCCTCACCGGTTTCCTGCTGCTCCAGCTTCACGCGCGCCATCGGCCCTCCACCTGGCCGCTGGTCGCGGTCAGCCTCGCCATCCCGGTGCTGATCGCGCTGTTCCTGATCCACTGACGACCACCCACGAAAGGTGCCCGACACGATGCACAAATCCCTGCTCCTCACCGGCCTGATCGCGGCGCCCGCTACTGCGGGCACGGTCAGCGTCACCATCCCGCGCGTGGCCGTGGCGGAATATCACCGCCCCTACGTGGCCGGCTGGCTGGAGCCCGCCGCCGGCGGCGCGGCGAAGACGCTGTTCGTCTGGTATGACGTCAAGAAGCGCGGCAACGAGCCCGGCACCAAATGGCTCGCCGATCTGCGCAGCTGGTGGCGCAAGGGCGGGCGCAGCCTCGCCCTTCCCGCCGACGGCGTCAGCGGCGCAACCCGCGCGCCCGGCACCTATACCGTGCCGCTCCCCGCCAACCTGCCCGCCGGCCAATATGTCCTCCACGTCGAGGCGGCGCGCGAGACCGGCGGGCGCGAATTGGTGTCGGTACCGATCTCCATCCCCACCAGGGCTCCTGCGAGCGCCGCCGGCACCACCGAGCTCGGCGCGATCTCTCTCCGTTGAAAGGCATCACCATGTTGAAGCAACGATTGCTCCGTGCCGCCGCGCTGATCGCGGTCGCCGGCCCCGCCGCGGCGCACCGCCCCTGGCTGGTGCCGTCCGCCACCACCTTCTCGGGCACCGATGATTGGGTGACGGTGGACGCCGCCGTCTCCAATGACCTGTTCTACCCCGACCATTTCCCGATGAGCACCGACGGCATCAAGGTCTGGGCGCCCGATGGCTCGACGGGCCAGATCGAGAATGCCGCCAAGGGACGCTATCGCTCCACATTCGACGTCCATCTCGACAAGCCCGGCACCTGGAAGATCGGCACCGAGGACGTCAACGTCGGCGGCACCTTCAAGGTCAATGGCGAGGACTGGGCAGTCGGCCGCCGTCGCGGGCCACCGCCGGGTGCCAGCGCGGGTGCCGGCGCCGGTGCAGGCCGCGAGCGGCCGGCAGGCGCGGCGATGCCGCCGCGTGCGCAAGCTGCTGGCGGCGCAGAGGGGCCCGGCGGCCCGGGCGGCCGCATCCCGCCGGCGCACAGCGTCGCCACGCTGGCCGAGATCCCGGCCGGTGCGACCGATCTCAAGCTCACCGAGACGATCAGCCGCAACGCGATCTTCGTCACCGCCGGTGCGCCCACGCAGGCCGTGTTCAAGCCCAGCAACAAGGGGCTGGAGATGGTGCCGGTGACGCACCCGGACGAACTGGTCTCCAACGAGCCCGCCCGGTTCCGCTTCCTGATCGACGGCAAGCCCGCCGGCGCGCTCAAGGTAACCGTGGTGCCGGGCGGCAAGCGCTACCGCGACAGCGAGGGCGCGCAGGACCTCACCACCGGCGCCGATGGCGTGCTCACCATCCGCTGGCCGTTCGCCGGCATGTACTGGCTCAACGTCACTGCGAGCGACAACCATCCGAGCAGCCCACGCGCGACGCAGCGGCGGATGAGCTACACCAGCACGCTGGAGGTGCTCGCGCCGTGATCGGGGCGGCGCACGCCGCCACTCCGCGCCTCGCCGTGCCGCCGGCGATCGATCCCCATGCCTTGGCGGGGATCGATCCCGGGGCAACGATCGCGCGGCTCGGCGGCGAGACGATGGGCACCGGCTGGCGGGTGCTCGTCGCCGTGCGCCCGGGCGCCGCGGTCGAGCCGCTGCACACGGCGATCCAGCAGCGGCTCGACGGGCTGGTCGCGGAAATGAGCCACTGGCTGGCCACGTCGACGCTGGGCCGGTTCAACCAGGCGCCCGCCGGCAGCGCGACCGTGCTCCCACCCGATTTCGCCCATGTCATGGCCGCGGCCCTCGACATCGCGGCGCGCTCGGGCGGCGCGTTCGACCCTGCGCTGGGGCGGCTGACCGATTGCTGGGGCCTCGGCCCGCGCACCGTTGCCCAGCCGCCGGCGGCCGACGCGATCGCCGCCGCGCAGGCAGAGTCGGGATGGCAGCGGCTCACGTTCGATCCCGCCGCGCGGCGCCTGCACCAGCCCGGGGGCGTGTGGCTCGACCTGTCCGGCATCGCCAAGGGCCATGCCGCCGACGTCGTCGCGGCGGTGATAGCGGCAGCGGAACATGGCCATGCGCTGGTGGAAGTGGGCGGCGAATGCGTCGGGCGCGGCATCCGCCCCGATGGCGATCCCTGGTGGGTCGAGCTCGAGGCACCGCCCGGCGTCGCCCTGGCACCGTTGCGGGTCGCGCTTCATCAACTCGCGGTCGCGACCTCGGGCGATTATGTCCGCGGCGCCCACACGCTCGACCCGCGCACCGGCCGACCAATCGGTCATGACACCGCGGCGGTGAGCGTGCTCCACGCCTCCGCGATGATCGCCGATGCCTGGGCGAGCGCGCTCACCGTGATCGAACCGGAGGCGGCGCTGGCGCTGGCGACGCGCGAGCAGCTGGCCGCACGGATCGTCTCACGATCGGGCCGCGAATGGCTGAGCCCGGCACTGGCAGCGATGCTGTAGCAGCGTCGACGGGCCAAAATATCGAGCATCTTCCCTGTCGTTTTCCGCTGTCGTTCAGCGTAGAGCGAGGTTGATCGTGCGAGGGTCTGCGCGATCCTACAAGGGCCGATATGCACAGCATCTCCACGACGACTTCCCGCTTGATCCGCACCGTCGCGGCCACCGCCCTGCTGGCCTCGCTGCCGTTTTCGGCGGTGGTCGCCCAGACCAACCCGTTGCCCGTGGACCAAGGCCAGACCCCGCCGCCGCCGGTCTCGCTGCTGCCCGCGCCGATGCCCGCCGCGCCGTTGCCGACGTTGAGCGACGCGCAGGCCAAGCAGCTCGCCAAGCTGCTCGATGCCGATCGCCTGGCGCAGGGGCTGAGCACTTCGGCGTCGCTGCCGGTCGGCGCCGGCGACAGCGACAGGCTGGTGCGCGAGGCGCTCGATCACGCCCGCGCGGTGCACGCCGGTCGCCTCGCCGAGGCCGATTTCCAGCGCGACTGGGGCCTGCGCCCGCCCGCCTTCGATCCGCTGCCCGGCTTTACCGACGCGGTACGCCGCGACCGGCTGGCGGCCTGGTTCGCCGCGCTGCCGCCGCCCTATACCGGCTATGACAGCCTCAAGACCGGGCTCGATCGTTATCGCCAGATCGCCGCCGACGGCGGGTGGGCGACGCTCGCCGCCGGCCCCGACATGACGATCAACGCCACCGGTCCGCGCGTTGCGGCGTTGCGCAAGCGCCTCGCGATCGAGGACAAGTCGGTGGCGGCGAGCGGCGACACGTTCGATCTCGAGCTGGTCGAGGCGGTGCGCCGCGCGCAGCGCCGCTACGGCCTCAACCCGAGCGGCATCGTCGCCGGCCAGACGCTTGCCGCGCTCAACGTTCCCGCCGCGCAGCGCGTCCACCAGATCATGGCAAACATGGAGCGCTGGCGCTGGCTGCCGCAGGATCTGCCGCGCGACCGTATCCAGGTGAACATCGCCGCCGCGGTGCTCACCGTGTTCGACGGCGACAAGCCGGTCACCTCGATGCGCGCCGTCACCGGCCGCCCCGGTGACGAGACGCCGATGCTGTCCTCGGCAATCCACAGCGTCGTCATCAACCCGCCGTGGAACGTCCCGACCGGGATCGCCACCAAGGAGCTGTGGCCCAAGGAGAAGGCCAATCCCGGCTACTTCCGCCGCAACGGCTTCAAGGTGATCGATGGCACGCGGCTGCAGCAGCAGGCCGGCGACCAAAGCGCGCTCGGCCGCTTCAAGTTCGATTTCGCCAATCCCTATTCGGTCTATCTCCACGACACGCCGTCGCGCGCCAAGTTCGCCAGCTTCAGCCGCCTCGCCAGCCACGGCTGCGTGCGCCTGGAGAAGCCCGAGGAGCTCGCGAACCTGCTGCTCAAGGGCGACGCGACCTGGACACCCGAGGCGGTGAGGGCGGCGGTCGACAAGGGCGACACCGTCCGGGCGCGGCTCGCCAAGCCGGTCGCGGTGTACCTGCTCTACTGGACGGCTTTTGCCAGCGGCAACGGCCAGATGAATTTCCGTGACGATCCCTATGGCTGGGACGGCACGCTCGCCGCGAAGATCGAGGCGCGGTCGGCGCGCCAGGCGCTCGCGGCACGGTGAAGGGACAGATGATGACGATCAGGACTACCAAGACCCGGCTCGGCCTGGCCACCGCCCTGCTCACCGCCGCGGCGCTTGCCGGTTGTTCGAAGGCGCCGCACGACGACGCCCCGGTGATGGAGAATGCCGTCAACGACCCCGGCGTGCCCGAGGAGGCAGCGCCGACGCCGGCGCCCGAGCTGCCGCCCGAGCCGGCGGTGGAGACCAACGCCAGCGTCGCCACCCCGCCGCCCGAGGCCGAGATCGCGCCCGACGTCCAGGTGCAGGACGATGCCGATGCCACCGGCATGACCGCGCACATGCCGCGCGACGAGCAGCCCGCGAACAACACCGAACCGCAGTGACCCGGCAGATCATGCGACGAGGGCCGGCGGTGGTGCTAGCCGGGGCCGCGCTGCTGCTCGGCACCGCCGCCGCAGCACGCACCGCGCCGGCGCTCAGCCCGCCGGCGACAGCACGCGCGGTACAGCCGGTGTCGGCGATCCTGGTCGATGCCCGTGACGGCAACGTGCTTTATGCCCAGGGCGCCAACCTCGTCCGCCGGCCGGCGTCGCTGACCAAGATGATGACGCTGTTCCTCGCATTCGACGCGCTTGACAGCGGCAAGCTGTCGCTCGGCGATCGCGTGCCGATCTCGCGCAGGGCGGCGAGCCAGCAGCCATCCAAGCTCGGCTTGCGCCCCGGCAGCTCGATCACCGTCGATCAGGCGATCCGCGCCATTGCGGTGAATTCGGCCAATGACGTCGCGGTCGCGCTCGCCGAGAAGCTTGGCGGCAGCGAAGCCGCGTTTGCGGCGCAGATGACCGCCAAGGCGCACAAGCTCGGCATGCACGAAACCGCCTTCACCAACGTCACCGGCCTGCCCGGCGCCAACGTTACCACCGCCACCGAAATGGCCAAGCTGGCGATGGCGCTGCTCAACCAGCATCCGCGGCGCTATGCCTATTTCAGCACCCGGACCTTCGACTGGGGGCCCCGCCGCCTGCAGAACCACAACCACCTGCTCGGCAAGTTCGACGGGCTGGACGGGATCAAGACCGGCTATACCGTCGAGGCCGGCTTCAACCTCGCCGCCTCCGCCAAGCGCGGCCGCCGCCGGCTGATCGCGGTGGTGCTCGGCGAAAAGAGCGTCGCCGCGCGCGACCAACGGGTGGCGCAGATGCTCGACGAGGGTTTCGCTAGTCTCGACACGCAGAGCGCGGTGGGCGCGCCGTAGCAGCCAGAATGACGGTCACTGGCCGGCGTCGGTGACGATCGCCGCCTGCCGCGCCGCAGGATCGCGACGGCGGGCGAGGACGATACCGGCAAGATTCTTGGCGCGCGGCACCTGTTTGAGCCGCAGCCGCGGGATCGCGGCGGCACCGGCGCGGAACGCAGCCAGATAGCGGTCTAGCTGCGGGCTGGTGCAGCGCCAGCGCCCCCGCGCCTGCTCCACCACCACCGTCGAATCGCCGACAAAGGTGACGTCCTGCAGCCCCGCCGCGGTCGCGAGCTCGAGCGCCAGCAGCAACGCCAGCCACTCGGCTTGGTTGTTGTCGCCCGTGCCGAGGCCGAGACGGACATGCGGCTCGCCGCGGATCACCGCCGCCGCCTCCATCGGCCCGGGGTTGGGATGGCAGCCGCCGTCGAAGAACACGTTCATGGCGCCGGCGCGATCACGGGATCAGCACCGTCGCGCCGTCGGTGTCGCCTGCCTCGAGCGCGCGGTGCGCAGCGGCGGCATCGTCCAGCGCGAACCGCTGGCCGATCCTGGGGCTGATCGCGCCCGAGGCGAGCATCGCGAACAGCCGATCAGTGCCCGCCTGGCGCTCGTCCTGGCGGCGATAGTAATCGAACAAGGTGGGCCGGGTCACGAACAGCGAACCCTTCGCCGCCAGCGTCCCGATCGCAACGCCCTCGATCGGGCCACCGGCGTTGCCATAGCTGACGATCAGCCCGCGCCGCGCGGTGGCGTCGAGCGTCGCCGGCCAGGTCGCCATGCCGACGCCGTCGAACACCACCGGCACGCCCTCGCCACCGGTAAGCTCGCGGACGCGCTTGGCGACATCCTCGTCGCGGTGGCGGATGACATGGTCGGCGCCTGCCGCCGTCGCCTGCGCCGCCTTGTCGGCCGAGCCTGCGGTGCCGATCACGGTGGCGCCGATCGCCTTCAGCCAGCCGACCATCAGATGGCCGACGCCGCCGGCCGCCGCCCAGACCAGCACGGTCTGGCCGGGCTGGACGCGCGCGCACCGCTCAATCAGGCACTCCACTGTGCTGCCCTTGAGCAGCAGCGCCGCCGCCACCTCGTCGGTGACGTTGTCGGGCAGGCGGATCAACTCCGCCGCGGGCAGGTTGCGCGCGGTGGCATAGGCGCCCCGCGTCGGCCCGAAGGTGCCGACCCGGTCGCCCGGCGCGAACCCCTCGACACCGTCGCCGACCGCCTCGACCACGCCGGCCGCCTCGCTGCCGAGCCCGGTGGGCAGATCGATCTTGTAGACCCCGCTGCGATGATAGGTGTCGATATAGTTGAGGCCGACGGCATGGTTGCGCATCCGCACCTCGCCCGGGCCGGGCGCCGGCAGGTCGACATCCACCCAGCGGATCACCTCGGGGCCGCCGACCTGCTCGACGCGGGCGACACGCTCGCTCATCGCCGCGCTCCGCTGCCGAGGGTCACAGCAAGGCGTCGGGCGGGCTGGGTCATCGTCGGAGATCCTCGCATGATCGGAAAAACTGGTCGCGTGGCGAACGCCTGGCCGCGAACGCGGGTTGCACCGCGCCTCAGGCAAATAGGTCAACCACCTCCGCATCCTCGGCAACCGCCGCGAGCAGCAAGGTGCGGTGGCAGTGGCACGGATCGCGCTCGTAGCAGAGCAACGCGCTCGGCATCTCGGCGGCAAGCCCGAGCATGATCGCCGCCTGCGCCTGCGCCTCGGGCAAGGCAAGTTGCCCGTCATAGACCGCCTCCAGCGTCGCGACATCGCCCTTCTTGGCGGCGTCGCGGCCGGCCTTGGGCGTGCCGAGCGCCTTGAGGTGGACATAGCCGATCCCCGCCTCGGCAAGCGATGCTGCCAGCGACGTTTTGGAGAAGCCCGGCCGGCGCGACAGCGGCAGCGCGCGAACGTCGATCACGCGCTTGACGCCCGCCTTGTCCAGCGCGGCGATGAACTCGCTCATCGTGGTCGCTTCATAGCCGATGGTGAAGATGGTGGTCATCGTCGCAATATGGCGCGCGAGCGATTACAGGCAATGTCATGACCAACCACGACATCCATATCATCGGCGGCGGCCTGGCCGGCTCCGAGGCCGCCTGGCAGCTTGCCGAAGCCGGGTTCAGCGTTCGCCTGTCCGAGATGCGCGGCAGCGGCGAGGCTACCGCGGCGCACAAGACCGATGGGCTTGCCGAGCTTGTCTGCTCGAACAGCTTCCGCTCCGACGATGCCGACAGCAACGCCGTCGGGCTGCTTCACCAGGAGATGCGCGCGATGGGCTCGCTGATCATGCGCGAGGCGGACCGCCACAAGGTGCCCGCCGGCTCGGCGCTGGCGGTGGATCGCGACCTGTTCTCGCAAAGCGTCACCGCGGCGCTAGACAGCCACCCGCGCGTCACCCTCGTGCGCGAGCGGATCGACGCGCTGCCGGACGGCCCGGCGATCATCGCCACCGGCCCGCTCACCGCTCCCGCGCTTGCCGAGGGCATTGGCGCCGAGACCGGGCGCGAGGCGCTCGCCTTCTTCGATGCGCTCGCGCCGATCGTACACCGCGACAGCATCGACATGGACACCGCCTGGTTCCAGTCGCGCTGGGACAAGGGTGAGGGCAAGGACTACATCAACTGCCCGATGAACAAGGACGAGTATCTCGCCTTCCATGCCGGGCTGGTCGGCGGCGAGAAGACCGAGTTCAAGGAATGGGAAAAGGACACGCCCTATTTCGACGGCTGCATGCCGATCGAGGTGATGGCGGAGCGCGGGGTGGATACGCTGCGCTACGGGCCGATGAAGCCCGTCGGCCTCGATGATCCGCGCACCGGGCGCTGGCCCTATGCGGTGGTGCAGCTGCGCCAGGACAATGCCCAGGGCACGTTGTGGAACATCGTCGGCTTCCAGACCAAGCTCAAGCATGCCGAGCAGGTCAGGCTGTTCCGCACCATTCCCGGGCTGCAGAACGCCGAGTTCGCGCGATTGGGCGGGCTCCACCGCAACACCTTCATCCGCTCGCCCGAATTGCTCGACGCGACGCTGCGGCTGAAGAGCCGGCCCAACATCCGCTTCGCCGGCCAGATCACCGGCTGCGAAGGCTATATCGAGAGCGCCGGGATCGGCCTGCTCGCCGGCCGGTTCGCCGCCGCCGAGCTCGCCGGCACCACGCTCGCGCCGCCGCCGGTGGAGACCGCGTTCGGCGCCTTGCTCGGCCACATTACCGGCGGTGCCGATGCCGAGACCTACCAGCCGATGAACGTCAATTTCGGCCTGTTCCCGCCGATCACCGGCCGCACCAAGAAGGCCGATCGCAAGAAGATGTACACCGAGCGCGGCCGCGCCGCCCTGGCGGCATGGCTCAGCTCTCCTGGTCTGCCGCCGGATCAGCCGGCGGACACTTCACCCGAACCGGCGTTTTCCGCTTGACCGCGGTGGTGGCGAATTCGGTGGCGTCCATGCCGCCCGATTTGTCGCCGTCGGCGGCGTTGAACTTGGCTGTCGCCTTGGCCGCCCATTCGTCGAAGCTCAGCCGACCGTCGCCATCGGTGTCGAGCCGAGCATAGGCTTTGCGCCGCGACGCGAGATATTCGTCGCGCGTCACCTTGCCGTCGCGATCCTTGTCGTAGCGGTTGAAGCGCTTCTCCTCACGGGTTTCAGGCGTAGCCTCTGGCGCGGTGTCGGGCAGTGCCGCGGCCTGCGCCGTGCCGCGCGACGCGGCGGCACCCGCGGCGGCAAAAGGCAACAAGCGACGGGTTTCGGTCTTCCCGCCAAAGATCATCACCAGCGCGGCGATCCCCGCTACCACTGCCCCTGCGCCCACCACATATCGCCACATCGCCGCTCTCCCCCGCGGAGAAGCTAGCAGCCACGAGGGACGCGACAACCTGCGGCGATTACGGGATCAGCGTCCGGTGGCGCGCAGCCGCAGCAGCGCCGCAAGCTGGCGCGCGCGCGCCCAGCGGCCGGGCGCCGGCTGAAGATCGAAGCGGGCGAGCAGCGCCAGCGCCGCCAGCGGTCGGCCCGCCCGCGACCAGGACGTAGCCAGCGCGGCATCCACCCGCTCGCCAGAGCGTGTCGCGGCCAGATCGCCGATCCGCGGATCGCTGACGTGGCCGGCGAGATCGGCGAGCGCCCAGCCTTCGCCAGCCTGCTCGATCGCTTGGTCGCTAGCGCCGAGCACCGCCGCCATCGCGGCGAACAGCCCGCCGCCGCGATCCTCGGCGAACTGCGCCACCGCCTCGCCGTCGAGCGGTTCGCGCAGCAGCATTTCCCAGCCGTCGATTACCCGCGCCAGGCTTGCGCCCATCACCCCGGCCGGGATCACCGCACCGGCGAGCGCCTGCAGCACCGGCTGCGCCGGCGGCCGCGCATGATCCAGCGCGATCACCGCCTCGCGCCACCAGGTCAGCCGCATCTGCCCGACCAGCGGTTCGCGCGTCGAGGCGAGGATCGCGCCCATCTCGCGATCGAACGCTGCCAGCGCCTCGAGCGCGGCGCGGGACGCCGGCGGCACGGGCGCGAACGCCAGCGCCATCATCGGGGTAAACGAACTCGCGGCGGTCATGCAGCACTATCCACAGGGTAGGCTTTACCGCAATTATCGCCGCCGGCGAGTAGCCACCGATGGTGTTGGAATCCCCAACGCCACTGAAAGATCTACCGCCGTGATCCGACCTACGCGCCATGCTCCACGATTGACCCGGCTGGCGCGCGACCGGCGTGGCAACGTCCTGGCCCTATCGGCGGCGGCGCTGGTGCCGATGATGGCGATGATCGGCGGCGCAATTGATCTCAGCCGGTTGTACATGGCCAAGACCCGCCTGCAGCAGGCATGCGACGCCGGCGCGCTCGCCGGGCGGCGCGCGATGAACGACGTCAACGTTCTGGCTGAAAGCGAACAGAAGACAGCCAAGAAGTTCTTCGCCTTCAACTTCCCCGACGGCACCTACTCGGCCACCGCGATCAACGCGGTCTTCACCCGTGGCGACGTCGGCGTCGTCAACGGCCGGGCCTCGCTCAGCATGCCGATGACGATCATGCACATGTTCGGGATGGGCAATAAGACGCTGAGTGTCACCTGCCAGTCGACGCTGCTGATCCCCAATACCGACGTCATGTTCGTGCTCGATGTCACCGGGTCGATGGCCCAGACCACCGGCAGCGACGCTGTGTCGAAGATCGACGGGCTCAAGCAGGCGGTGAAGGACTTTTTCTCGGCGCTCGGCGCCGGCGCGGCAAGCGGCCCGGGGCGGATCCGCTACGGCTTCATGCCCTATTCGAGCAACGTCAACGTCGGCAAGATCGTGCAGGGAATCAGCCCGAGCTACATCGCTGGGGGAGCCGGATCGGAGAAGCCGTCCTATCGGTCCCGCCGTGCCGTGACCACGCCCGAAAACTACATCGAGTCATACGGCCCCGAAACCACGCCCACTAATGGCACAGCGACCAACGCCACCACGGGCAGCTGGAGCAACCAGAACCAGGCCGTCGGCAGCGCTCAGCCAAGCTACACGAACATCACGCAAGACGCCTGCAACCAGAAAACGGTGCCAACGACAAACCCCACGAGCAGCAATCCCGCCTCAGCACCAGCCTTGAGCGGAAGGGACGCGGTGAGCTACCCGACCACGACCCAGACCAGCTCTTACACCACGACGCAAAACAAGACCGGAACCATCTACCGATACAAATGGACGAAGACCGGCAACGGCAGCAATCCCACGGGGACGTGCCAGCTCCAATACACCACAGGCCCGTATACGACGACGACCGCGTCCACCACGACCCGTGCCGTCAATTGGGCCGTCCGCGACCGGTTCGTGCGATGGGAATATGTGCTCAGGAACGACATCGACGTGTCGCCGGTGGTGCAGAACGGCACCATGACCAACCCGGCCTATTGGTCCGGCTATTACACGGGCACCAATCCCAATGCCGATGGTGCGCCGACCACCGTCGGCTGGGGCGGCTGCATCGAGGAGGCACGCACCAACAGCGGTATCACCGCGACGTCGTCGCTGAGCATTCCGTCGGATGCCTACGACCTGCAGATCGATCTCAAGCCCAATTCCGCCGACACCAGGTGGAAGCCGTTCCTCCGCGACATCCAATATGATGCCGGCGGCAACTGGCTCGGCCGCAGTTCGGGCTGGTTAAGCAGCAATTACGCCGCCTGCCCGCGTCAGGCGAGCCCCCTCACCCAATACACCTCCGATTACGTCAGCAGCACCAAGTCGTCGGCCGCGTTCACCAGCTATGTCGATGCACTCGCGCCGGGCGGTTTCACGACCCACGACATCGGGCTGATCTGGGGCGCGCGTTTCCTGTCGCCGGACGGCATTTTTTCGGCGACCAATGCCGATTCGACAGGTCCCGGCGGCTATCAGATCTCGCGGCACATCGTGTTCATGACCGATGGCACACTCGAAATCAGGACCAACAACAACGATGCCTGGGGGATCAACAACCTCGAGGGTCGCGTCGCCGCGTCCGGGACCGATCAGAACGGGCTGACAGATATCCACCGCCGCCGCGTCAGCATGATCTGCAACGCCATGAAGGGGAAGGGCTTCACCGTCTGGGTGGTCGGCTTTGGCATCACCACTATGCCCTAGGAGCTGCAGGAATGCGCCAGCGACAGCAATCATTGGTCGCTGTCGAACAACGCGGCCGAGCTCAAGGCCCGCTTCCAGGCGATCGCCCAGACCATCGGCGGTCTCAGGCTCTCGCAATGAACCGCGCCCTCGTCCAAGACCAGCGCGGCGCCGCCGCCGTTGAATTCGCCATCGTCATGATCCCGTTCCTGCTGCTGCTGATGGGCGGCATGGATCTGGGCTATTAGGCCTATCTGCGGGCCACCGTCACCGGCGCGGTCGAGCGCGCGGCGCGCCAGGCGACGGTCGGCAACCGCACCCAGGCACAGATCGTCACGTTGATCAGAAACGAGGTGCGCGCCATCCTGCCGCTCTCGGTGCGCGACGATCCCGATGCGATCTCGGTGACCCCGCTCAACTATTACAACTTCTCCAGCGTCGGCGGCGGCGAGCGGATCACCGGCGATACCGCGCCCGTCGGCGTCTACAACAGCACCGACTGCTACGAAGACCGCAACGGCAACGGCCATTACGATGCCACCGGCGGTGGCGGCAGCGGTCTCGGCACCGCGGACGACATCGTCTATTACACCGTCACCGCGACCGCGCCGCGGCAGTTCGGCTTCACCTCGCGGATCGGCTGGGGCGCCAATGTCGTCGCCACGACGCGCACGCTGATCCGCAACCAGCCTTATGGTGCCCAGCAGGTCGTGATCCGATGCTCGTGACCCTTCACGGCATCGCGCGCGCCGCCGCCCTCGCCCGGCGTGTCGGTACCGACCACTCCGGGCTCGCGCTGATCGAATTTGCCTATGCGCTACCGCTGCTGCTTACGATTGCGCTCGCCGGCACCGAGGTCGCCAATCTCGCCATCACTGTGCTGCGGGTGAACCAGCTGGCGATGCTGGCAGCGGACAACGCCGCGCGCGTCCGCAGCTCGATCGACGACACCGACATCAACGAGATCATGACCGGGATGCGCTTCGCCGGCTCGGGGATCAAGTTCGGCAATTACGGCCGGGTGATCATCTCCAGCCTGCAGGCCAATGGCCAGACCGGCAACAAGGCCGGCTACAAGATCGACTGGCAGCGCTGCTTCGGCGCCAAGAGCACCACCTCCAACTATGGCGTCGCCGGGACCGGTGCGACCACCGCCGCCATTCCTTACGGCGTCAAGCCGGGCGGGCTGGCGACCAACGTGGCGGAAGGCACCGTACCCACCCCCAATGGCGCGCTGATCACCGCGGAGATCACCTATACCTATCATCCGCTGATCGCGCCGGCGTTCATGGCCCAGCGCGACCTCCATGCGACGCAAACCTTCCCGGTGCGCGATCGCGCGCAGCAGACCCTGACCAACAACACCGCCATCGCGACTGCCAACCAGCGGCTCTGCGACAACAATCACCTGTCGGCGACCTGATCGGCGCAACCACCTTCGGGTAGGCAAAGCGGCTACCAACAAGAAGGGCGCGGTAGCCTTCGCTGCCCGCGCCCTTCGCACCTTCAAGCTCGGCGGTGGATCACCCCTTGGGGATGATCTTGCGCACCGTCGCGATCACCTTGTCGGCGGTTATCAGCGCGAGCTTCTCGAGGTTGGCGGCATAAGGCAGCGGCACGTCCTCGTTGGCGACGCGCAGCACCGGCGCGTCGAGGTCGTCGAAGCCTTCCTCCATCACGATCGCGGTGATCTCCGACGCGATCGAGCAGGTCGGCCAGCCCTCTTCAACCACCACCAGGCGATTGGTCTTCTTGAGGCTTGCAAGTACCGTCTGCTTGTCGAGCGGGCGCAGCGTGCGCAGGTCGATCACCTCGGCATCGACGCCCTCGGCGGCGAGCTTCTCGGCGGCTTCGAGCGCGAGCCCGACGCCGATCGAATAGCTTACCAAGGTGATGTCCTTGCCCTCGCGCATGATCCGCGCCTTGCCGATCGGCAGCACGTAGTCGTCGAGCTTGGGCACCTCGAAGCTGCGGCCGTACATCAGCTCGTTCTCGAGGAACACCACCGGGTCCTCCGAGCGGATCGCCGCCTTCAGCAGGCCCTTGGCATCGGCCGCGTCATAGGGCGCGATCACGATCAGGCCGGGGACGCTCGCATACCAGGGCGCGTAATTCTGGCTGTGCTGCGCGCCGACGCGGCTCGCCGCGCCGTTGGGACCGCGGAACACCATCGGGCAGCGCATCTGGCCGCCCGACATATAGTTGGTCTTGGCGGCCGAGTTGATGATGTGGTCGATCGCCTGCATCGCGAAGTTGAACGTCATGAACTCGACGATCGGCTTGAGCCCGCCCATCGCCGCGCCGGTGCCGATCCCGGCGAAGCCATATTCGGTGATCGGCGTGTCGATCACGCGGCGCTCGCCGAACTCCTCGAGCAGCCCCTGGGTAACCTTGTACGCGCCCTGATATTGCGCGACTTCCTCGCCCATCACGAACACGCGGTCGTCGGCGCGCATCTCTTCGGCCATTGCGTCGCGCAGCGCCTCGCGAACGGTGAGCTTGACCATCTCGGTGCCGGCCGGGATCGCCGGATCGGCCTTGCCCGGCTTTTCCGCCGCGGCGACGAGCTGGGTGGTGCCGGTTTCCTGCGCCTTGGGCGCGTCGGTCTGCACTTCGGTATTCTGGTCCGACGGCGTCGGCGCCGGCGCCGCAGCCTCAGGGGCCTTGGCCGGCGCGGCAGCGGCCGAGTCGGCGCTCTCGCCGTCCTCGAGCAGCGTCGCGATCACGGTGCCGACCTTCACGTTATCGGTGCCTTCGGCGACGGTAATCTTGCCGATCGTGCCCTCGTCGACGGCTTCGAACTCCATCGTCGCCTTGTCGGTCTCGATCTCGGCCATGATGTCGCCGGACTTGACGGTGTCGCCTTCCTTGACGAGCCACTTGGCCAGCGTGCCTTCCTCCATCGTCGGCGACAGCGCGGGCATCTTGATCTCGATCGCCATCAGTAGGACTCCACCAGGACGTCGGTATACAGCTCGGCCGGGTTGGGCTCGGGCGTGCTCTCGGCGAAATCGGCAGCTTCGTTCACGACCTTGCGGATCTCCTGTTCGATTTTCTTGAGCTCGTCTTCCTTGACGCCCTGCTCGTCGAGCAACTTCTTGACGAACTCGATGGGGTCGGACTTGTCGCGCACCGCCTGCACTTCCTCGCGGCTGCGATACTTGGCGGGGTCGGACATCGAGTGGCCGCGATAGCGGTAGGTCTTCATCTCGAGGATGATCGGGCCCTTGCCGGCGCGCACCCAGGCGAGCGCCTCCTCGGCGGCACCGCGGCAGGCGAGCACGTCCATGCCGTCCACCTGGATGCCGGGAATGCGGAAGCTCTCGCCGCGGCGATAGAGCTGGTCCTCGGCGGACGAGCGGTTGACGCTCGTGCCCATCGCATATTGGTTGTTCTCGATCACATAGACGATCGGCAGCTTCCACAGCTCGGCCATGTTGAAGCTCTCGTACACCTGGCCCTGGTTCGACGCGCCATCGCCGAAATAGGCCATGCAGACGCCACCGTCGTTGCTGTACTTGTGCTTGAAGGCGAGGCCCGTGCCCAGGCTCACCTGCGCGCCGACGATGCCGTGGCCGCCGTAGAACTTATGCTCGGTGGAGAACATGTGCATCGAGCCGCCCTTGCCGCGGCTGATGCCGGCCTCGCGCCCGGTCAGCTCGGCCATGATCACCTTGGGGTCGATGCCGTAGGCGAGCATGTGACCGTGATCGCGGTAACCGGTGATCACCGAGTCCTTGTCGCCGTCGAGCGCCGACTGGAGGCCCACCGCGACCGCTTCCTGGCCGATATAGAGATGGCAGAAGCCGCCGATGAAGCCGAGCCCGTAGAGCTGGCCCGCCTTCTCCTCGAAGCGGCGGATCAGGAGCATGTCCTTGTAAAATTTGAGCAGATCGTCGCGGGTGGCGTCGAACGGCCTGGGCTCGTTCGGGCGCTCGCGGTTGGGCGCAGGCGGTTCGGCAGTACGGACGGGCATTTTGGCCACGGGTTACCTCGGAGGTCCTGGGGAGATGTGGCGCCTATAGGCCCGGTTCGCCCGCAACATCAATTCCCCGGTATGCCGGTTCGCCGTTACGGTTGGTTTCGGGACAGTCCGTTGGCGCACAACCGGATGGAATGCCGCCGTTATTCCTTGCCCCGTCGTTCCCCCTCACCGCCGCAAACGCCAAGTTTGTTGCCCTTTGCCCGCCCCCGCGCCAAAGCCGGCGCCGATGACCCACGCTCCGCATCCGTTCCGGATCGCCAACTTCCGTGCCTATTGGGCCGCGCGCCTGTCGATGACGCTGGCCCAGAATGGCATGATCATCATCATCGGCTGGCAGACCTACGCGATCGCCAAGCGGACGATGACCCCGTCGCAGGCCGCCGCGCAACTGGGGCTGATCGGCCTGCTCCAGTTCCTGCCGCTGTTCCTGTCGACGCCGATCACCGGCTGGGTGGCGGACCGGTTCGATCGGCGCTGGATCGCGCGGCTCACGATTTCGCTGCAGCTCGCCTGCGCGCTGGTGCTGGCAGTGACCACCTATCAGGGCACGATCGGCCTGCCGGTGATCTTCTCGGTCGCGGTGGCGCTGGGGCTCGCCCGCGCCTTCGCCGGCCCGGCGCTCGGCGCGCTTGCTCCCAATCTGGTGCCGCGCGAGGTGCTGCCGACCGCGATCGCGCTCAGCTCCACCTCGTGGCAGGTCGGCGCGATCGTCGGCCCGGCGCTGATCGGTTATGCCTATGGCCACTCGCCGGGCCTCGCCTATTCCCTTGCCAGCGGCCTGTTCGCGCTTGCCGCGGTCGCGATGTTCCTGATCGGCCCGGTGGCGCGCAGCATTACCCCCGGCAAGGCTCACCCGCTCCGCCAAATCGTCGAGGGCCTCGTCTATGTGGGCCGCAACAAGCTGGTGCTCGGCGCGATCACGCTCGATCTGTTCGCGGTGTTCCTTGCCGGCACCACCGCGCTGCTGCCGATCTACGCTGCCGACATCCTCAAGGTCGGCGAAGGCGGCCTCAGCGCGCTCGCCGGCGCCCCCGGGGTCGGCGCGATGCTGACCGCGACCTTCTTCTCAATCCGGCCGCTGAAGACGAATGTCGGCCCCAAGATGCTCGGCGCGGTCGTCGTCTATGGCCTCGCGACGATGATGTTCGGCATCTCCACCTGGCTGCCGCTCAGCCTCGCCGCGCTCGCGCTCGCCGGCGCCGCCGACATGTTCTCGGTCTACATCCGCCAGTCACTGATCCAGCTCTACACGCCCGACACGATGCGCGGCCGGGTCGGCGCCGCCTCGCAGCTCACCATCTCGGCGTCCAACGAGCTCGGCGAGGCCGAATCGGGCTTCCTCGCCGCCGCGTTGGGCCCCGTCGGTGCGGTGCTGGTCGGCGGCGGCGGCGCGGTGCTCGTCACCCTGATCTGGACCTTCCTGTTCCCGTCGCTGCGCAACGCACGGACCTTCGATCCGCCCCCGACGTTGATCGATCCGATCCCCGACCAGCCCAAGCTCAACCCCATCGACATCAAGGAAACGGAGCAAGCACGATGAAGGCCACCACTGTCCTTGAGACCATCGGCAACACCCCGCACATCCGCATCCAGCGGCTGTTCCCCAACTCCGAAGTCTGGATCAAGTCCGAGCGGGCGAACCCCGGCGGCTCGATCAAGGACCGCATCGCGCTCGCGATGATCGAGGCGGCGGAAGCCGCCGGCGATCTCAAGCCGGGCGGCACGATCATCGAGCCGACCAGCGGCAACACCGGCGTCGGCCTTGCCATGGTCGCCGCGGTGAAGGGCTATAAGCTCGTCCTCGTCATGCCCGAATCGATGTCGCTCGAGCGGCGCCGGCTGATGCTCGCTTATGGCGCCACCTTCGATCTCACCCCGCGCGAAAAGGGCATGAAGGGCGCGATCGAGCGTGCGATCGAGCTGGTCGAGCAGACGCCCGATGCGTGGATGCCGCAACAGTTCGAGAACCCGGCCAACATCGACGTCCACGTCCGCACCACCGCGCAGGAGATCCTCGCCGATTTTGCCGACTCGCCGATCGACGTGCTGATTACCGGCGTCGGCACCGGCGGCCACATCACCGGCGTCGCCGAGACTCTCAAGAAGAGCTGGCCCAACCTCAAGGTGTTCGCGGTCGAGCCCGCCGCCTCGCCGGTGATCGCCGGCGGCCAGCCGGGGCCGCATCCGATCCAGGGGATCGGCGCGGGCTTCATCCCCAAGAACCTGCACACCCAGGCGATCGACGGCGTAATCGAGGTCGACGCCGCGGTCGCCAAGGACATGGCGCGCCGCTCGGCGACCGAGGAGGGCCTGCTGGTCGGCATCTCGTCGGGCGCGACGCTCGCCGCGATCCTCCAGAAGCTGCCCGACCTGCCCGATGGCGTCCGCGTGCTCGGCTTCAACTACGATACCGGCGAGCGCTATCTGTCGGTGCCGGACTTCCTGCCCGAGCAGTGAGCGCTCTTGCCCTGGCGCGCAGCCCTGCCACCGTCACCGGGGGGCTGCGCGCGATCCTCCTCGCGACCGCGGTCGCCGCGATCGCGGTGCCGGCCTATGTCGTCACCCATGCGCCGGCGATGCCGCACCGCCATCGGCCCCGCGTGGTGCTGCCGCCGCCGCGGGTGGTGCCGGCCGCCGAGGTGCCGGCGGTGGAGCCGGTCGCCTTCGTCGACCTCAGCCCCGACGATGCCCGCGCCTACAATGCCGAGGTCCCGTTCTCGACCGAGCCCAATCCGGCGGCGCGCCCGTTCCGCTTCATCGGCAGCGACGAGGAACGCGCCCGCGCCACCGACTGCCTCGCCGCCGGCGTGATCTACGAGGCCGGCGACGATGCCACCGGCGAGCGCGCGGTGGCGCAGGTGATCCTCAACCGGCTGCGCCATCCCGCCTTCCCCAAGACGGTGTGCGGCGTGGTGTTCGAGGGTGCCGAGCGCAGCACCGGCTGCCAGTTCACCTTCTCCTGCGACGGCGCGCTGACCCGGTGGAAGCCGTCGGATGCCGGTTGGCGCCGCGCCCGCGAGGTGGCGACGCTGGCCCTCGCCGGATCGGTCTACGCACCGGTCGGCTATGCAACCCATTACCATACCGACTGGGTGGTGCCCTATTGGCAGTCGAGCCTCGACAAGATCGCCGCGGTCCACACCCATCTGTTCTTCCGCTGGAGCGGCTGGTGGGGCACGCCGCCGGCGTTCAACCGCCATGTCGATCCCCATGAGCCGGTGATCGCGCAGCTCGGCGTCCTGTCCGACGCGCACAAGACCGGCGCCGCGCTCGAAGAGGCCGCGGCGGCCCTGACCGAGGTGGCGACCGTCACCGGCGCCGCGCCGACCCCGGTGGCGAGCGACAATGCGAGCTTCCTCGTGACCATCCCGCGCGGCACGCTTGCCGAGGGCTATCCCGCGCTCGCCAAGCAGGCGTGCGGCGAGCGGCCGTCGTGCAAATATTCCGCCTGGGCGGATCCGGCGGCGACCCCGACCGCGCTGCCGCTCGAGCCCGCCCAGATCGCGGCGATGACCTTCAGCTATCTGCGCGACCGGGCCACCGGCGTCGACAAGGCGCTGTGGAACTGCCAGCAGGTCCGCCGGCCCGACCGCAGCCAGTGCATGAAGCAGCAGGTGCTGGTCACCGCGGTGCCGGTTGCCGCAGCGACGCCGATGGCGACGGCAACACCCGCCGATGGCCCGGCGGTGCTCGACGGCGTGCGCCGCAAGACCGCGACCGCCGAGACACCCGCGCCGGCGAAGACCGACGCCCCTGCCAAGGAACGCCGCTCGACGATCATCCGCCGCGCGCCTTCCAGGCTACCGATCGGCGGCACCGACTAGCCTGCGCCCGCTCTCCCCCGTTCGCCCTGAGCTTGTAGATACGCGTGAGCCTCAAGCTGCTTCGACAGGCTCAGCACGAACGGCGGGATGTGTCGGCGCCCCCCTCCTCCGTTCGCCCTGAGCCTGTCGAAGGACCTGGGTCGCCAGCTGCTTCGACAGGCTCAACACGAACGGGCGGAGGTTATGCGATCCGCCCTTCGCCAGCATCGAGTCCCTAGCCTCGGCGCCGGGCTCACGCCGCCCGAAACATCTCCGGCGGCAGCGCCATCAGCGAGTCCGCGCCGCCCTCGATCTTGCGCCGCAGCGCGCCGGCATCGGGCATGATCCGCTCGGCGAAGAAGCGCGCTGTCACCAGCTTGGCGTCGAGGAACCCGGCGCTGAACTGGCCGTCGCCCCCGTCATTACCCTCACCGCCCGCCTTCAGCGCCGCCGCCGCCCGCGCCATCCGCAGCCACATCAGCCCGACCGCGACGATCCCCATCAGATGCATGTAGCTCACTGCGCCGGCGCCGACATGGTCGGGGTTCTGCATGCCATTGGCCATGAACCACATCGTCGCCGCCTGCAGCTGGCCGAGCGCCTTTTCCAGCCCCGTCGCGATGGCGGCGGTCGCCTCGTCGTCCTTGCCCGCCGCCGCCTCCTCGGCGACGATCGCGAAGAACGCCTGCACCGCGCGGCCGCCCTTCTGGGCGAGCTTGCGGCCGACCAGATCCATCGCCTGCACGCCATTGGTGCCCTCGTAGATCATCGCGATCCGCGCATCGCGGACATACTGTTCCATGCCCCATTCGGCGATATAGCCGTGGCCGCCATAGACCTGCTGCGCATTGGTCGCGATCTCATAGCCCTTGTCGGTGCCGACGCCCTTGATCACCGGGGTCAGCAGCCCGATCAGATCGGCGGCCATCTGCCGCTCGTCCTCGTCGACCGCGCGATGCTCGAGATCGACCTGGAGCGCACCCCACAGGCAAAGCGCGCGCAGCCCCTCGGTCCAGGCCTTGCCCTCCATCAGCATGCGGCGGATGTCGGGGTGGACGAACAACGGATCGGCCTTCTCGCTCGGCTCCTTGGGCCCGGTCAGCGCGCGGCCCTGGCGGCGGTCGCCGGCATAGATCACCGCATTCTGATAGGCGACCTCGGCGATACCCAGGCCCTGCAGGCCGACGCCCAGCCGCGCCGCATTCATCATGATGAACATCGCGGCGAGGCCCTTCATCTCCTCGCCGACCAGCCAGCCCTTGGCCGCATCATAGTTCATCACGCAGGTCGAGTTGGCGTGGATGCCCATCTTGTGCTCGATCGACCCGCAGCTCACCGCGTTGCGCGCGCCGAGGCTGCCGTCGTCATTGACCAGCACCTTGGGCACCACGAACAGCGAGATGCCCTTCGAGCTGTCGGGCGCGCCCGGCGTCTTCGCCAGCACCAGATGGATGATGTTGTCGGTCAGGTCATGCTCGCCCGCCGAGATGAAGATCTTGGTCCCGGTGATCGCATAGGAGCCATCGGCCTGCGGCTCGGCCTTCGTGCGGATCAGGCCCAGATCGGTGCCGCATTGCGGTTCGGTGAGGTTCATGGTCCCGCCCCATTCGCCCGACACCATCTTGGGCACGTAGAGCGCCTGCTGCTCGGCCGAGCCCTGCGCCACCAGCGCCGCGATCGCGCCATGGGTCAGCCCCGGGTACATGGCGAAGGCCATGTTGGACGAGATCATATATTCCTGGAACGCCGTCGACACGACGTGCGGCATGCCCTGGCCGCCATGCTCGGGCTGGTTGCCGAGCGTCGCCCAGCCGCTCTCGACATATTGCTGATAGGCTTCCTTGAAGCCGTCGGGCGTGGTGACGGTGCCGTCGTCGTGGCGCGTGCAGCCCTGCTGGTCGCCCGACAGGTTGAGCGGGAACAGCACCTCGGCGACGAAGCGGCCGCCTTCCTCCAGCACCGCATCGACCACGTCGGGAGTCGCCGCCTCGAAGCCCGGCACATTGGCATGGCGCTCGAGGCCGACGACATGCTCGAGCACGAAGCGGGTATCGCGGACAGGGGGCGTATAGCTCGGCATGGGTTTATCCTCTCTCGTCTTGGGCGCGGCCTGCTTCGAGCAGGTCCACGAATTCGGTCAGTTCGGTGATCGCGGCATCGATGTCGTGCTTCTGCCGCTCGAGCGTTTCCACCCGCGCGCGGCACCGGTCGATCGCGGTCTGGCGCTGGGCGCGGCGGCCATCGCCGAGATCGTAGAGATCGATCATCTCGCGAATCTCGCCAAGGCTGAAGCCCACCCGCTTGCCGCGCAGGATCCAGGCGAGCCGCGCGCGATCGCGGTGCGAATAGATCCGCTGGGTGCCGCGGCGCTCGGGCGCGATCAGCCCCTCATCCTCGTAGAAACGCAGCGCCCGCGCGGTGACGTCGAACTCCGCGGACAGGTCGGATATGGAGAACGACTCGCGATCGTCGCGAGGGTCGATCACGGCATAAGCAGGTGACGTGGCCATGGCCCGAACTACCTGACCTTTACGTCAACGTCAACCTGTGCAGAGCGGCTTGCCGCTGGGCGCGCGCAGCGTCTCCGCCTCGGATACGGAGGCGCTGAGACGTTCCACCGACACCGCCGACAGCGTTGCGCGACCGGTGCAGAGCGCGTCGCAGGCGGCGGGCAATTCGGCGGGAAAGCTCAGCCGCTCGCCGTCGAACGGGGCATCAAACCGGCAGCCGCCGAGGCTCACCGCCACCTTGTCGCCATGTTGCCGCGCGGTCCCCGATGCGACGCAGCCCTGGCCCTCGCCATAATCGATCAGCACGCCGAGCCGGAGATTGCGGCTGTCGCCGGCGGCGGCAGGCACCACGCACATCCGGTCGGTCTCGCGCGCCCAGGAGCCGACAAGGCTCGCGTGCGCCGGATCGGCGACAATCCCTGCCGCTCGCGCCGCCTGCTCCAGCTGCGCGCCGGGCGAGCGATCCACCGCCGCGGGCTGGTCGCCGCACGCCGCCAGCATTAGCGCCGCGATGATCGCGCTGCGCCTCATGGCACCGGCACGAGCGCGTCCCCCTCCAGCCGGCGATAGAAGCAGCTCGCCGCGCCGGTGTGGCAGGCGGGGCCGGCGGGGTCGGCGATCACCCACAGCGCATCCTGGTCGCAGTCGATCCGCATCTCGACCACGCGCAGCACGTTGCCCGAGGTTTCGCCCTTCTTCCACAGCCGGGCGCGGCTGCGCGACCAGAAGGTCGCCTCGCCGCTCGCCCTGGTAATGACCAACGCCTCGGCGTTCATGTGCGCGACCATCAGCAGCGCACCGGCCCGGTCGGTCACCACCGCGGTGATCAGCCCGGCGGTGTCATATTTGGGATCGAGGACAAGTTCGGTTTCGCGGGGATCGGCCATGACGCTCCCTATCCCGACCGCCGCCGCGACGGAAGCGCCGCCGCTGGTCCCGGCTCCTTCTACTTGTGGTCCCGGATCGCCTTTGCAAGGCCCGCCTTGTCCAGCTTGGAGCGCCCGGCGATCCCGATCGTGCGCGCCTCCGCCAGCAGGTCCGCCTTGCTGCGCTCGTCCAGCTTGGTGCTGCGGTGATCGAGCGAGCCATTGGCCTTGGCGTTGGCGATCCGGGCCGCCTTTTCCGCCGAATTGCCTTGGCTGCGCAGCTCTTCGTACAGCGCGTCATCCTTGATCTGCGGACCGTGATCCTTGGCCATGAGCTCTCTCCTTCCGGGGTGCAAAAACCCGCGATGAGACGGATGGGTTCGTTTTCCTGTGACAAACACGCGACAAATCCGCCCGCGGTGCCTATATGGCGCCTCGCACGCCCCACCTGCCGCCCCGCATCACGTGAGCCCTGCCATGCTGACTACTCATCCGTTCGACGACGACAAACTCCGCGAAGAGTGCGGGGTATTCGGTGTCTCCGGTAGCGACAGCGCCGCCGCGCTCGTGGCGCTGGGCCTCCACGCGCTGCAGCACCGGGGCCAGGAGGCGGCCGGCATCACCAGCTTCGACGGCCACCATTTCCACACCCATCGCGCGATGGGTCATGTCGCCGGCAACTTCGACCGCGACGACGTCATCCGTGCGCTGCCCGGCGACCATGCCGTCGGCCACGTCCGTTATTCCACCACCGGCGAAACGGCGCTGCGCAACGTCCAGCCGCTCTATGCCGAGCTCGCTAGCGGCGGCTTCGCGGTCGCGCACAACGGCAACATCTCCAATGCGATGAAGCTGCGCCGCGAGCTGATCCGCCGCGGCTCGATCTTCCAGTCGACCAGCGACACCGAGACGATCATCCATCTCGTCGCCACCTCCAACTATCGCACCCTGCTCGATCGCTTCATCGATGCGCTGAAGCAGATTGAGGGCGCCTATGCGCTGGTGGTAATGACGCCCGAGGGCATGATCGGCTGCCGCGATCCGCTTGGCATTCGCCCGCTGGTGATGGGCCGGCTGGATGGCGCGGTGATCTTCGCCTCCGAAACCGTCGCGCTCGACGTCTGCGGCGCCACCTTCGAGCGCCAGATCGAGCCCGGCGAACTCGTCATCGTCCAGGGCGACGAGGTCCGCTCGATTCGCCCGTTCGCGCCGATGGCGCCGCGGCCGTGCATCTTCGAATGGGTCTATTTCTCGCGCCCCGACTCGATCGCGGGCGATCAGTCGATCTACACGGTGCGCAAGGCGATCGGTGCCCAGCTCGCGATCGAATCGCCGGTCGAGGCCGATCTGGTCATCCCGGTGCCCGATTCGGGCGTGCCCGCGGCGATCGGCTATGCCCAGCAATCGGGCATCCCGTTCGAGCTCGGCATCATCCGCTCGCATTATGTCGGCCGCACCTTCATCCAGCCGGGCGACAAGGTCCGCCACCTCGGCGTCAAGCTCAAGCACAATGCCAATCGTGCGCTGATCAAGGGCAAGCGCATCATCCTCATCGATGATTCGATCGTGCGCGGCACCACCAGTCTCAAGATCGTGCAGATGATGCGCGATGCCGGTGCGGCGGAGATCCATATGCGCATCGCTTCCCCGCCGACGCGGCATAGCTGCTTCTACGGCGTCGACACCCCCGAGCGCGCGAAGCTGCTCGCCGCCAAGCTCGATCTCGGCGGGATGACCGACTTCATCCATGCCGACAGCCTCGAATTCGTCTCGATCGACGGCCTCTACAAGGCGCTCGGCGAAGCCCGCCGCGCCGAGATCCGCCCCAAATATTGCGACGCCTGCTTCACCGGCGACTATCCGACGACGCTGACCGATCATGACGACACCTCGCCGGTCGACCAGTTCCAGATGCTCGCCGAGCGCGTGATCTGACCATCGGCGTGACCAAGCCTCTCCAGGACCAGATCGCGATCGTCACCGGCGCCAGCCGTGGCATCGGCGCCGCGACCGCGATCGCGCTGGCGGCACAGGGCGCGCACATCGTTCTCACCGCCCGCACCGCCAAGGATCTCGAGGCGGTGGAGGAGGCGATCTTCGCCGCTGGCGGCTCGGCGACGATCGCGCCGCTCGACCTCACCCAGACCGACAGCATCGCGCGGCTCGCCGCCGCGATCGGCGAGCGCTGGCAGGCGCTCGACCTGCTCGTGCTCAATGCGGCGATGCTCGGCAGCCTGGCCGCGGTGCCGGCAATCGACCCCAAGGAACTGGCGCAGGTCCTCACCCTAAACATCAGCGCGCAGGCAGCGATGATCGCGGCGTTCGATCCGATGCTGCGCCGTGCGCGGGCCGGCAAGATTATCGGCCTCACCTCCAGCGTCGGCCGCCGCCCGCGTGCCTATTGGGGCGCCTATGGCGCCTCCAAGGCGGCGTTCGAGACGCTGCTCGGCGCCTATGGCGACGAGGTGTCCGAGATCAGCCGCATCCGCACCGCGATCATCGATCCCGGCGCCACCCGCACCAAGATGCGCGCGCGCGCCTACCCGGGCGAGGATCCCCAGTCGGTGAAGGAACCCGCGGTGGTCGCGGACCGCATCGTCGCGCTGGCAATCGAGGGCTTTGCCGAAGGCCATGTCGAGCGCGTCGAAGCCTGACGGGCACCGTCACCCCAGCGCCGGCTGGGGTATCCAGCGCCTCTTTCCGCTCCATCGGCAAAAGACCCCAGTGTTCGCTGGGATGGCGATGCGGCTCAGCCCTGCTTCACCAGCGTGACCAGCGCGACATCGATCCCGCGCCCGCGAAAACCGCCCTCGCAATACATCAGATAATAGCGCCACAGCGCCCGAAACCGCCGGTCGAGCCGCGCCGGTAGTCGCCCGTCGTGATCGGCCGCATCGAACCGTTCGTACCAGTGGCGCAGCGTTTGCGCATAATCGATCCCGAACGCCTCGTGATCGGTCCATACCAGCCCGCGAGCCTCGGCGAGCGCGCGAAAGCGGCTGTCGGAGAGCAGCATGCCGCCGGGGAAGATATAGCGCTGGATGAAATCGACGCCGTCGGCATAGGCGGGGAACACGTCGTCGGCGATGCTGATATATTGGATCGCCGCGTGGCCGCCGGGTTTGAGCACCCGGGCGATCGTGTCGAGATAGGCAGGCCAGTAGCGCTGCCCCACCGCTTCCACCATCTCGATGCTGGCGACCGCGTCATAGCTGCCGGTGACGTCGCGATAGTCGGTCAGCGCCACGCTCACCCCGGGCAGCGCTTGGGCATCCACCACCGCTTTCTGCTCGGTCGACAAGGTCAGCCCGTGGACCCGCCTGCCGCCGGCGCTCGCCGCCGCGGCGAACGATCCCCAGCCGCAGCCGATCTCGAGAATGGCCTCGCCCGGCTTGGTACCGGTCCGCGCGAGCACCGCGGCAAGCTTGCGCGCCTGCCCCGTTTCCAGCGTGTCGCCGCGCGCGAACATCGCGCTTGAATAGGTCATGCTCGGGTCGAGCCACTCGCGGTAGAAATCGTTGCCGAGGTCGTAATGGTCGGCGATGTTGCGGCGCGATCCGGTGCGGCTGTTCCGGCGCAGATAGTGATAGAAGCGCAACGCCAGCCGCGACAGGCCGCCGGCGCGCGCCACGCTTGCCAGCGGCACGCGGTTGCGCATGAACAGGTCGAACAACGGCACCGGATCGGGGCTGGTCCAGTCGCCCGCGGCCCAGCCTTCGTACCAGCCCACCGAGCCGCCGGTGGCGAGCCGCACCAGCGCCCGCCAGCGGCTGATCACCACGATCGGCACCGGCCCGGGCTTGCGCCCGCCGAGCAGCCGCTGCGACCCGTCCGGCAGCCGGGCCTCGATGCCGCCCGCCTCCAGGCCGGCATCGATCCGGTCTAGGAAGCGATGAAAGATCGGCGCGACCAAGCGGGCGGCGCGGCGCGGGCGGTTATGTTGCTGGATCGTGGCCCGGGCGTTCATGGCGCGGCTCATGCCGCAGCGCAGCCCGATGGGGAAGATGGCAATGCTGGGTCCACCTTCCCCGCTATAGCTCGAACGCTTCCCCCAGCGTCATGATCGCGCGCACGTGCCGTTCCGCCAGCACCAGCGCGTCATCGCCATAGCCACCGCCCACCGTGCTCGCCAGCGGCACGCCTCGTTCACGCGCCAGCCCCGCCACCAGCCGCTCGCGGCGCGCCAGCCCGTCGTCGCTCAGCGCCAGCCGACCCAGCCGGTCGACCGCGAGCGGGTCGATCCCCGCCTGGTAGAGGATCAGCTGCGGCCGCACCTCGTCGAGGAACGGCGCCAGCGTCTCGGCGAGCCGCCGGCAGTAATCGTCGTCGCCGGTCGCGTCCGCCAGTGGCACGTCGAGCGTCGAACGGGCCTTGCGCGCCGGGAAGTTCTTCTCGGCGTGGATCGAATAGGTCGCAATCCCCGGCCGACCGGCTAGCAGCGAGGCGGTGCCGTCGCCCTGGTGGACGTCGCAATCCACCACCGCGATTCGCTCGACCTCGCCCTCCTCCACCAGCCGCACCGCGGCGAGCGCGAGATCGTTGAACACGCAATAGCCCGCGCCGGTGTAGGCGAGCGCATGGTGGCTGCCACCGGCGGTATTGGCGGCAAAGCCATGCGCCAGCGCCAGCCGGCCCGCGAGCCAGGTGCCGCCGGGCACCGCCTGCGCGCGCCGCGCCACCTCGGGCGTCACCGGAAAGCCGATCCGCCGCGTCTTGGCGGGCGGCACCCGCGCTTCCATCACCTCGGCGACATAGTCGGGATCGTGCACCGCCTCCAGCCAGGCGAGCGGCATCGGCTCGGGCTGGTGCCAGCCGACCCGGGTTCCCGCGGCGACGAGCAGGTCGCGGATCAGCCCGTTCTTGTTCCAGCGATAGGTGGAGCGCGCCGGCGCGGGCGCGACATAGGCGGGGTGGTGGACGATCGGAATCACCCCGCCTAGGTAGGAAGCCTGCCGCCTCGCCCCAAGCGGCGCCGGAGTGCTGCATGACCGATCCCGCCGCCCCTCCCGTTCGCCCCGACGTCGCGAGCTTCCTCGGCTATCTCAACAATCTGCCCGGGCCGCATACTCACCAGATGACGCCTGACGAGGCGCGCCGGCAGTTCGTGGCGATGAAGGACGTCGCCGATCTGCTGGTCGGCGAGCTGGCGACGATCGTCGACCTGGCGATTCCCGGCCCGGCGGGCGCCATCCCCGCCCGCCTGTTCGACGCCCGCGCGGCGCGCGAGCCGGGGCCGGCGCTGGTGTTCTTCCACGGCGGCGGCTTCGTCATCGGCAACATCGAAACCCATGCCAGCCTGTGCGCCGAATTCGCGCGGGTACTCGATCTGCCGGTGATTTCGGTCGATTACCGCCTGGCGCCCGAGCATCGCTGGCCCGCCGCCCCCGACGATTGCGAGGCCGCGGCGCGCTGGGTAGCGGGCAGCCCCGCCGTGCTCGGCCGCAGCGTCACCAGCCTCGTCCTTGCCGGCGACAGCGCCGGCGGTACGCTGGCGATCGTCACCGCGATCGACCTGCGCAATGCCCCCGCCGCGGTGCCGGTGATCGCCCAGGGCCCGATCTACCCGGCCGCCGACACCGCCACGCACTACCCCTCCTTTGCCGAGTTCGGCGACGGCTATCTGCTCAGCCGCGACACGATGAGGTGGTTCGCGGATGCCTATGCCGCCGATGTCGGTCATCACCGCGGCTCACCGATGGCGGGCGATCTGGCTGGCCTGCCGCCGGCGGTGGTGCTCACCGCCGGGCTCGATCCGCTCCGCGATCAGGGCCGGGCCTATGCCGGCGCGCTCGCCGCCGCTGGCGTCCCGGTCGTGTTCCGCGAAGCGGCGGGCACCATCCATGGCTTCGCCACCCTGCGCCGCGCGATCCCGTCGAGCCGCGGCGACATCGCCGGCTTCCTCGCCGCGCTCAAGGCGACGATCGGGGAAGCCGAAGCCGCACGGGTGATGCTACAGGCGGCGGCATGAGTGATTCTCTCCCTTATCGTCCCTGCGCCGGCGTGATGCTGATCAACGCCCAGGGCCAGGTGTTCGTCGGCCAGCGCATCGATACCACCGTCGAGGCCTGGCAGATGCCGCAGGGCGGGATCGATCCCGGCGAGGAGGCGGCCACCGCCGCGATCCGCGAGCTCGGCGAGGAAACCGGCGTCGCCCCCGACAAGGTCGAGCTGATCGCCGTCGCCCCCGACGAATTGTTCTACGATTTGCCGGCGGATCTCGTCGGCAAGGTGTGGCACGGCAAGTGGCGCGGCCAGCGCCAGCGCTGGTTCCTGTTCCGCTTCCTCGGCGAGGACAGCGACGTGAACATCGCCACCGATCACCCGGAGTTTCGCGCCTGGCGCTGGAGCGACCCCGCCGACCTCCCGGCGATGATCGTGCCGTTCAAGAAGACGCTGTACGAGCAGATACTCGCCGCATTCGCACCACAGCTCGGCGCAGCCGCCGCGCGCTAGGATGTCGCTGCCGATCGGCCTGGCTAAGGGTGTAGCCGTGCGTAATTTGCTTGTTTTGTTCGCCGTGCCGCTGCTGCTCGCCAATGCAGCCGCGCCTGGAGCGCCGGGCAATGATCCGGTGCCGATCCCGGCGGCGATCCGCTCGATGCTTGATGCCGCGATCCAGTCCGGCAACGACGGCGACGTATCGGTGGTGGTGAAATATGCCCGTCTCGCTGATCCTGCGAGCGCCGATGCCGTGCTCGCCATCGCCCAGAAGTGGCGCAGCGACCGGGCCACCGCGCGCAACGAGAAGATCAAGCAGGCCCGGGTGTTCGATCTGTGGACCGGCAAGGCCGAGCTCGGCGGCTATCTCACCACCGGCAACACCAAGTCGGCGGGTGGCAGCGCGGTCCTCGATCTCGTCCGCGAAGGCCTGCGCTGGCGCCACAAGTTCCACGCCCAGGCCGATTACCAGGAAAACGACAACATCACCAACCGCGAGCATTATCTCGCGAGCTACGAGCCCAATCTCAAGATCGACGACCGGCTCTATATCTACGGCTCGGCGCAATATGAAAGCGACCGCTTCCTCGGCTATTTCGATCGTTATTCGGCCTCGACGGGGTTCGGCTACAGCGCGATCAAGTCGCCTGCGATCCGGCTCGATGTCGAGCTCGGGCCCGCCTATCGCTATACCTCCTTCACCGATGACACGATCCAGAGCAACGTTGCCGCGCGCGGCTCGGCGGTGTTCAGCTGGAAGATCCTCCCCGGCCTGTCGGTCACCGAGAACGCCAATGGCTATTTCCAGAGCGCCAATTCGACGCTGAGCAGCACCACCGCGGTCATTGCCAAGCTGATCGGGCCGCTCTCCGCCTCGCTGTCGTACAATCTCCAATATGAAAGCGAGCCGCCGGTGGGATCGGTCTCCACCGACACCGCGACCCGCGCATCGCTGGTGTACAGCTTCTGATCCTTGCCGCTAGGATGCCGCGATGACAGGGCTTTCACCGGCGGAACAGGCAGCAGTCGACCGGATCGACCAGGCAGCGATGCTTGCCCGGGTGGAACATTGGTCGGCCATTAACAGCGGCACCCGCAACCTCGCCGGCGTTGCCACCATGGCCGGCCTGCTCGCCGACGCGGCCGCCGCGCTGCCCGCCACCATCCGCCTCGTCGCACCAGCGCCGGTCGACGCGCTCGACGCCGACGGCCGGGTCGATGCCCTGGCGCACGGCCAGCATCTTCACGCGGTGGTCCGCCCGCAGGCGCCGGTACAACTGCTGTTCACCGGCCATATGGACACGGTCTACGGCCGCGATCACCCGTTCCAGGCCCTCCGTCATCGCGACGACGGCACGCTCAACGGTCCCGGCGTTGCCGACATGAAGGGCGGCCTTGCGGTGATGCTCGCCGCGCTCGATGCGGTTGAGACCAGTCCTGCGGCGGCCGACCTCGGCTATGAGATCGTGATCAACAGCGACGAGGAAACCGGGTCGCTGTCATCGGCATCGCTGCTCGCCGAGGCGGCGCGCGGCAAGCACGCCGCACTCACCTACGAGCCCGCGCTTGCCGACGGCACGCTCGCCGGCGCACGCGGCGGCACCGGCAATTTCTCGATCCTGGTCCGCGGCCGCAGCGCCCACGCCGGCCGCAACCCCGATGATGGCCGCAATGCGATCGTCGCCGCCGCCGATCTCGTGCTCCGCCTCGCCGAGGCGCGCAGCCCGCACCTGTCGGTCAACCCCGCCCGGATCGATGGCGGTGGCCCCAACAACGTCGTCCCCGACCTCGCGGTGGTGCGCGTCAACTTCCGCCCGGCGAATATGGACGAAATCGTCCGCGCCGAGGCACATATCGACGAAGCCATCGCCGCGGTCGCCGCGCGGCACGACGTCCACCTCGAGCTCCACGGTAGCTTCAACCGCCCGCCCAAGCCGATCGACGCGGGCGCCGCCCGCCTGTTCGCGCTGATCCGCGAAGCCGGCGGTGATCTCGGACTCCATATCGGCTGGCGCGCGACCGGCGGGGTGTGCGACGGCAACAACATCGCGGCAGCAGGGGTACCGGTGGTGGATACGATGGGGGTTCGCGGCGGTGCAATCCATTCAGCCGACGAATATATGATCGTCGACAGCCTCGCCGAACGCGCGGCGCTGTCCGCCGTCACCATCCTGCGCCTTGCCGCACGGGGCCGGCCATGAGCTTTCGCATTCGCGCCGCCACCGTCGACGATCTCCAGCATCTCTACGAAATGGCCAAGCTCACCGGCGGCGGCTTCACCAACCTGCCTCCCGACCGCCGCGCGCTGCGCGCCAAGCTCGAGCGCAGCGACGAGGCGTTCGCCCGCACCGACGACAGCCTGGCCGACGAGGCCTTCGTGCTGGTGCTCGAGAATGTCGCCACTGGCGACGTCCGCGGCACCTGCCAATTGTTCACCCAGGTCGGGCAGCGTCACCCCTTCTACAGCTATCGGCGCGGCACGCTGACCCAGCATAGCAAGGAGCTCGGCCGCACCTTCCGTGCCGAGATGCTCTCGCTCGCGACCGATCTGGAGGGAAGCTGCGAGGTCGGCGGGCTGTTCCTCCACCCCGGCGAGCGCGCCGGCGGGCTTGGCCTGCTGCTCGCGCGCAGCCGCTACCTGTTTATCGCCGCGCACCGCGCGCGCTTTGCCGATCGCATCCTCGCCGAACTGCGCGGAATCATCGACGAGGCCGGCGGCTCGCCGTTCTGGGACGGGATCGCCGGCCGCTTCTTCGGCATGAACTTCCAGGATGCCGACGAATTCAACGCGATCAACGGCCACCAGTTCATCGCCGATCTGATGCCCAAGCACCCGGTGTACATCGCCATGCTCACCGACACCGCTCGCGCCGCGATCGGCCTGCCGCATCCCAACGGCCGCGCCGCGATGCGCATGCTCGAGAACGAAGGCTTCGCCTTCGACAATTACGTCGACATTTTCGATGGCGGGCCGACTATGACCGCGCGCACCGATCGGGTGCGCTCGGTGGCCGAGGCGAAGCACGCCTCGGTGATCGCGATTGATGCCGATGGCGGGGTGGAATCGCTGGTCGCCACCGGCCGGTTGGCGGACTTCCGCTGCACCTTCGGGCAGGTGCGCACGGTGGGCGACACCGTGGTGCTCTCCACCGACTGCGCCTGGGCGCTCGGCGTCAACGAGGACGATGACGTGCTTCACGTGGGCCGCTGGTGAGCGCCGGGATGAAGCTGGTCGAGATCAATTTCGACGGCATCGTCGGGCCGAGCCACAATTATGCCGGCCTGTCGCCGGGCAACCTCGCCGCCACCGCGCATGCCGGGCAGCTGTCGCGCCCCCGCGCCGCCGCGCTGCAGGGCATTGCCAAGATGCGCGCCAACCTCGCGCTCGGGCTCGTCCAGGGTATCCTGCTGCCTCATCCCCGCCCCGATCACCGCTGGCTGGCGGCGCTCGCCACCACCCAGGCCGACGCTCCCCGGCACTTCCAGGCGCAGGCGATGTCCGCCTCGGCGATGTGGGCCGCCAATGCCGCGACTGTATCGCCCGCGCCCGACACTGCCGACGGCCGCTGCCACCTCTCGGTCGCCAATCTGATGACGATGCCGCATCGCAGCCACGAGTGGCCCGAGACGCTCGCCCAGCTCCGCCTCGCCTTCGCCGCCGACGCCTTTGCCGTCCACGGCCCGATCCCGGCGCCGTTCGGCGACGAGGGTGCCGCCAACCACATGCGGCTGTGCGCGCGCCACGACACGCCGGGGATCGAGATCTTCGTCTACACCCTGCCCGGTGGCCCCTTCCCCGCGCGCCAGCATCGCGATGCCAGCGAGGCGGTCGCGCGCGCCCACCGGCTCGATCCGGCGCGCACCCTCCTGGTCCAGCAATCACCTGAGGCGATCGCCGCCGGCGCCTTCCACAATGACGTCGTCGCGGTCGCCAACGAGCGCGTGCTGTTTGCGCACGAACAGGCGTTCGCCGACCGGGACGGCTTCTACGCCGATTGCCGCCGCCTGCTGCCCGAGGTCGAAATCGTCGAGGTGCCCGCTGCCGAGGTCAGCCTCGCCGATGCAATCGCTTCCTATCTGTTCAATGCGCAACTGGTGACAACCGCCGCCGGCATGGCGCTGGTGGTGCCGAGCGAGGCGCGTGCCAACCTCGCGGTATGGGGCTGGCTGAAGCGCCACGTCGCCGGCAACGGCCCGATCCGCCGGGTCGAGGTGGTCGACGTCACCGAATCGATGGCGAACGGCGGTGGCCCGGCGTGCCTGCGACTGCGCGTCGTCGCCGCTCCGGCCACGGTCGATCCGCGCTTCCTGGTCGACGAGGCCGCGCTCGATCGGATCGCCGCGACCGTCACCGCCACTTGGCCGAGCGAGATCGATCCCGGCGATCTCGGCCGCGACGCGCTGATCCGCAATGTCGAGGCCGCGCGTGCCGCTCTATTGGAAACGTTGCACCTGTCGGGTTAACTGACAGCTAACCATGTCAGCCTCGGCTGGAGTGGCGCATTTGCGCGATTGGCATTGTCCTTGCTGATCACCCGGCATGTGGAATCGTATCCGTCGCCTGTTCATCATCAAGACCAAGTTCGAGGCCTTCCTCATCATCTACGGCCTCGGGCTCGGCGCGGTGGAACGGGGCATGCACTATCTCCAGCAATATCCCGGCTATGGCGGCTGGCTGCTGTTCGCGGTCTGCCCGATCGCGGTGTTCATGGCCGGCGGCCAGCTGATCGATTCGGTCGAGCGCCGGCAGGCAGACCCGCACGCCCGCTAGGGCGCGGCACAGGATAAGTTGATCGCGCGCGGCGAACCGGCCACTATTTGAGGTGGCATGAGCGGGCCCACCCATCTCGATCGCCTCGAAGCCGAGAGCATCCACATCCTGCGTGAAGTCGTCGCCGAGGCCGAGCGCCCGGTGATGCTCTATTCGATCGGCAAGGATTCCGCGGTGATGCTGCATCTCGCGCGCAAGGCCTTCTTCCCGGCACGGCCGCCGTTTCCGTTGCTCCATGTCGACACCACCTGGAAGTTCCAGGCGATGTATGCGCTGCGCGACCGCGCCGCGGCGGCGGCGGGCATGGAGCTCATCGTCCACAAGAACCCCGATGCCGAGACGGCCGGGATCAACCCGTTCGATCATGGCAGCCGCCACACCGACCTGTGGAAGACCGAGGGGCTGAAGCAGGCGCTCACCGCCGGCGGCTATGATGCGGCGTTTGGCGGCGCCCGGCGCGACGAGGAGAAGAGCCGTGCCAAGGAGCGGATCTTCTCGTTCCGTTCGGCTGGCCACGGCTGGGATCCCAAGGCGCAACGTCCCGAGCTCTGGCATCTCTACAACGCCCGCATCCACCGCGGCGAGAGCATCCGCGTCTTCCCGCTGTCGAACTGGACCGAGCTCGACATCTGGCAGTACATCCTCGCCGAGGGCATCGAGATCGTGCCGCTCTACCTCGCCGCACCGCGACCAACGGTGGAGCGCGACGGCATGCTGCTGATGGTCGACGACGATCGTTTCAGGCTGCGCGACGGTGAGGTGCCGGTCCAGCGCTCGATCCGCTTCCGCACCCTCGGCTGCTATCCGTTGACCGGTGCGGTGGAGAGCGAGGCGACCACGCTGACCGCGGTGATCCAGGAGATGCTGCTCACCACCACCTCCGAACGCCAGGGCCGGGCGATCGACCACGATCAGAGTGCGAGCATGGAAAAGAAGAAGCGCGAGGGGTATTTCTGATGGGCCACTCCTCCCGCGTCCGCGTCGCCGGGGCAGACGCATGACCGCCTACACCCCCGACGCGCTGGTCGCCGCCGACATTCACGCCTATCTCGACCTTCACGCGCGCAAGTCGATGCTGCGGTTTATCACCTGCGGCTCGGTCGACGACGGCAAGTCGACGCTGATCGGTCGCCTGCTTTACGATTCCAAGACGATCTTCGAGGACCAGCTCGCCGCGCTCGAGGCGGACAGCCGCCGGCTCGGCACGCAGGGGCAGAACATCGATTTTGCCTTGCTGGTCGACGGCCTCGCCGCCGAGCGCGAGCAGGGCATCACCATCGACGTCGCCTATCGCTTCTTCGCCACCGAGAAGCGCAAGTTCATCGTCGCCGATACCCCGGGTCACGAACAATATACCCGCAACATGATCACCGGCGCGTCGACCGCCGATTGCGCGGTGATCCTGATCGACGCGCGCAAGGGCGTGCTCACCCAAACGCGGCGCCACTCGTTTCTCGCGCATCTGATCGGCATCCGCCACATCGTGCTCGCGGTGAACAAGATGGATCTTGTCGGCCATGATCAGGCGCGTTTCGACGCTATTGTCGCCGATTATGGCGATTTCGCCGCCTCGATCGGCGTCGCCTCCTTCACCGCTATCCCCCTGTCCGGCCTCAGCGGCGCCAATGTCGCGAGCGCCTCGCCAGACATGCCCTGGTACACCGGCCCGGCGCTGCTGCCGCATCTCGAGGCGATCCCGGTCGAAGCTGATCGCGCCGCCGCGGCGCCGTTCCGCATGCCGGTGCAATGGGTCAACCGCCCCAACCTCGACTTCCGCGGCTTTGCCGGCACGATCGCCAGCGGCACGGTCCGCCCCGGCGACGCAGTGCGCCTGGTGCCCTCCGGCCGCACCACCAGCATCGCGAGGATCGTCAGCTTCGCCGGCGACCGCGACCAGGCGAGCGCCGGCGACGCGGTTACCCTGGTGCTCGCCGACGAGGTCGATTGCTCGCGCGGCGACGTCATCGCCGCGGCCGATCACCCGCCCGAGGCCGCCAACCAATTCCTGGCAACGATGGTCTGGCTCGCCGACAATCCGCTGGTTCCCGGCCGCGGCTATTGGCTCAAGCTCGGCACCCAGACGGTCGGCGCCACCGTCCAGCCGCCGCGCCACGTGGTCGACGTCAACACCCAGGCCGAGCTCTCCGCCAAGACGCTGGCGCTCAACGACATCGGCGTCGCCGAGGTGTTCACCGACCGGCCGGTCGTGTTCGCGGCTTATGCCGAGTCGCAGGAGCTCGGCGGCTTCATCCTGATCGATCGCGAGACCAACGCCACCGTTGCCGCCGGCATGATCGCCCACGCGCTGCGCCGTGCGCAGAACGTCCACTGGCAGTCGATCGACATCGGCCGCGAGGCGCACGCCCGCCAGAAGGGCCAGGCACCGCGGCTGCTGTGGTTCACCGGCCTGTCGGGCTCGGGCAAGTCGACCATTGCCAACCTCGTCGAGAAGAAGCTCCACGCGCTCGGCCGCCACAGCTTCCTGCTTGACGGCGACAACGTCCGCCATGGCCTCAACAAGGATCTCGGCTTCAACGATGCCGACCGAATCGAGAACATCCGCCGGGTCGGCGAGGTCGCCAAGCTGATGACCGATGCCGGGCTGATCGTGCTGACCGCCTTCATCTCGCCGTTCCGCGCCGAGCGCGCGCTGGTCCGCAGCCTGCTGCCCGCCGGCGAGTTCGTCGAGATTTTCGTCGACACGCCCCTGGAAACCGCGGAAGCTCGCGACGTGAAGGGATTGTACGCCAAGGCGCGCGCCGGAGAGATCGCGCATTTCACGGGCATCTCCAGCCCGTATGAGGCACCCGAGGCGCCCGAGATCCGCATCGACACCCGGCGCGAGAGCCCGGAGGCCGCTGCCGAGCGGATCGTCGAGCATGTGCTCGGCGTGTGGAGCCCCGACCTGTGACTGATGCCGATCTTGCCCGCGCGATCGCGCTCGAGGCCGGCGCGCTGCTGCTCGACATCCGCGCCCACAGCGGCTGCACCGGCCGCACGCTGGGCGACCGCGGTGACGAGGATGCCAACCAGCTGATCATCAGGCGCCTGCGCGCCGCGCGCCCGGCCGATTTCATCCTCTCGGAGGAGTCGATCGACGACACCGCCCGCTGTGCCGCCAGCCGGGTGTGGATCGTCGATCCGCTCGACGGCACCCGCGAATATGCCGAAGGGCTCGCCGACTGGGCGGTCCACATCGGCCTCGCGGTGGACGGCCGCCCCAGCATCGGCGCGGTCGCGGTGCCTGCCGCCGGCAAGGTCTATGTCACCGGCGACGCGCCTTATGACCACCCCTGCAGCAACCCGCCGCGGATGGTGGTCAGCCGCACGCGTGCGCCCGACGTCGCCCGCCGCGTCGTCGAGGCGCTCGGCGCGACGCTGATCCCGATGGGCTCGGCCGGTGCCAAGGCGATGGCGGTGGTCGACGGCCGCGCCGATATCTACCTGCATGACGGCGGCCAGTTCGAATGGGACAATTGCGCGCCCGCCGCAGTCGCGCTCGCCGCCGGGCTGCACGCGTCGCGGATCGACGGCGCGCCGCTGGTCTACAATTGCCACAACCCGCTGTTGCCCGACCTGCTGATCTGCCGCCGCGACCTCGCCGCCCCGGTGCTCGCCGCGATCGCCGCAGCGGGCTGACCAGACCGGGCGAATGCCGCTCACCCGTTCGTCGGTTGCCGTTGGACGTCCTCCCCCGCCGGGCGCGCGCCCGCATAGCGCCGCGCGATCAGCGCGCAGGCGATCAGCTGGATCTGATGGAACAGCATGATCGGCAGCAGCACCACGCCGACCTGCGCCGGCGGAAACAGCACGCCGGCCATCGGCACGCCCGACGCGAGGCTCTTCTTCGAGCCGCAGAACAGCAGCACGATCGCATCCTCGCGGCTGAAGCTCAGCGCCCGCCCGACCAGCCAGGTCACCGCCAGCACCACGGCGAGCAGGATCGCGCACAGCAGCAGGATGACGCCGAGGCTTGCGGGCGACACCCGGTGCCACAGCCCCTCGACCACCGCGGCGCCGAACGCACTATAGACCACCAGCAGGATCGACCCGCGATCGACCACGCCGAGCAGCGCCTTGTGGCGGCTGACGAAGCCGCCGATCCACGGCCGCAGCAACTGCCCGGCGACGAACGGCACCAGCAGCTGCAGCACGATCGACTCGACGGCGCCGAGCGAGATGCCGCTGCCGCCGCCGCCCATCCCGCCGATCAGCACCGCGACCAGCGCCGGGGTCAGCACGATGCCGATCAGGTTGGAGAAGGACGCGCTGCACACTGCCGCGGCGACGTTGCCGCGCGCGATCGCGGTGAAGGCGATCGAGGATTGCACCGTCGAGGGCAGCAGGGTGAGGAACACCATGCCGATCGCAACCGGCGCGGTGAGCCCGGGCACGTGGCTCATCGCGATCCCCAGCAACGGAAACAGCACGAAGGTGGTCGCCAGCACCGCAGCGTGCAGCCGCCAGTTGCGCGCGCCCTCCCAGATTGCCTCGCGCGACAGCTTGGCGCCATGAAGGAAGAACAGCAGCACGATGCCGATGTCGGCGGCGTAAGCGACGATGGTCGCCGCCTCGCCTCGCGCAGGCAGAACGGTGGCGAGCAGCACGGTGCCGAGCAGCAACAGAATGAAGGGCTCGAACAGCGACAGGAAACGGCGGATCATCACGCGGCCTTAGCGGCGCACACCGCCCTTTGGCACCCCCCAACGCCGGGAGTAGGCCGGGTCAGGCGATCCGCTTCAGCCGCATCGCCGACCAGTCCTGATCGATCGCGATCTGACTCACCGTGTCGAGCCCGCGCGCGATCATCGCCGCGCGGATCAGATCGCGATTGAGGTCCTTGGCCAGCGCGGAGGTCAGTTTGGGATAGGCGACCCACAGGAGGCAGCCCGCGCCGACGCGCGGCAGCCATCTGTCGAGGCCCGTGTCGAGCGCCGCCCGGTCCGTCGCGAACAGCAGCACCACCTCGGCCTGGTCCGGCGCGACCCGCGCCTCGACCTGGCCGATCGCGGCGTCGACCGGGGCGGGCGCATCGATCACGGCGAGGCGACGATCGCCTTTTACCTGCAGCCGTTCGGCAATCGGCTTGTCCGACATCGCTTGCTCCCGACATCGCCGGCGTCGCTGCCCGGCGATGCGAATGTATCGCTCCCCGTGTCGATGCGAAAGGCTGCGCCGATCGTCGGCGCCACAAACGACAATCCCCGCCAAGCCGGGGCTTGAGCGGGGATGGTAGTGGTGCACCCAGAGCGATTCGAACGCCCGACCCTCAGATTCGTAGTCTGATGCTCTATCCAGCTGAGCTATGGGTGCATTGGAGGCGCGCTGATAGCAGACGCGTCGAACCGCGCAAGTGCGTTGCGTCACTTTTCTCCGCCGCATAGACCCGCACCATGAAAATCACCGTCGCCGCCCTCGCGTGCCCGATCGTCCTCGCCCCGCTGCTCGCGGCCTGCGCCACCGATTCCGGCGCTTATCCCTCGCTGGCGCCGCGCCCGATCGAAAAGCTCGGGTTCGCCGAACCCGTCACCAAGCCCGTGGAGGCCAAGCCGGATCCGGCGCTCGACGCCAGGATCGCGACGCTCGGCACCTCGCTCGAGGGCATCGCCAAGGGCTTCGCGGCGGATGCCGCCAAGGCTGATGCGGCAGGCCGCAAGGCGCGCGGTGCCGCGGTCGGCAGCGATGCCTGGCTCGATGCGCAGACCGCGCTTGCCCAGCTCGACGATTGGCGCGCGCAGGCGTCGTCGCTTCTCACCGACCTCGACCAGGCCGCGAGCGATCGCGCCGCGAGCCTAGCGCCCGACTATCCGGCGCTGACCACCCTGCGCGGCAAGGCCCAGGAAGAGGTCGACGCGCAGACCGCGACCATCACCCGCCTGCAGCACGCCCTGCCCGCCGCCTAGGTTCAGGAGCGGGAGGCGCCGATCAATGCTGCCGCCACTTGAGCAGCGGCAGGATGGTCGAATAATCGTCGGTCCAGGCGGCGAACCCCGGCCGGGCGTGGATCGGCGCCCAATCGGTGTCGAGCGCCTTGAGCGCCTTTAACGCATTGGGGTTGCGCGATAGCGCGATCCATTGGCTCGCCGAGGCATCGGGCTCGAGCGGGCTCGGCCGATACATCAGCTGCAGCGCGCTCCAGCCGCCGTCATGCGCCGCAGCGGCCACCACGGGTTCCAGATCGAGGAAGCGGTTGGAGATGTGCACCAGCAGCAGCCCGTCGGGCGCGACCACCCGCGCATAGGTCGCGAACGCCTCGGCGGTCATCAGATGCATAGGAATCGCGTCGGACGAGAAGGCGTCGAGCGCGAGGAGATCGAGGCTCGCCGGCGTATCGTGCGACAGGCTGATCCGCGCATCGCCGAGCCGGATGGTCGGCCGCGGCAGGCAATCATGCAAATAGGTGAACTGCCCGGTGTCGCGCGCGATCCGCACCACCGCGGGGTCGATCTCGTAGAAGCGCCATTGCTGGCCAGGCTTGGCATAGCAGGCGAGCGTGCCGGTGCCGAGCCCGACCACGCCGACTCGCGCGTGGGGGCCATAAAGTGCGTCGAGCAGTTCCATCGCCTGGCCGACCCCCGAGCCGCGCGCATAATAAGTGGTCGGCGTGCGTTCGCGCGCCGGGCTGCCCTTGAGCTGGATGCCATGCACCGTGGTGCCGTGATCGAGCTCGCGCACCCCGGGCCGTTCGCGCACGGTGTAGACGCCGAAATAGCTGCGCGTCCGCGCCCCGCTCTCCCACGACAAGGCCACCGAGCGATAACCGCCGAACAGCGTCAGCGCCGCGGCGAGGATGATCGCATAGGGCAGCTTGTTGCCGACCGAGACCAGCCCGATCCCGGCGATGACGATGAAGGCCATGCCCTGATGGCCCTCGCCGAACAGATCCTGCGGGCCCGCGAAGGTCAGCACGAACAAGATCAGCAGCGCGACGCCGATCGCGCCATAGGCGGCGAACTTGCCGTTGCCCCACCATAGATCGCGAATCCGGGCGGTGAGATAGACCTGCGGCACCAGCAGCCCGGCAGCGAAGATCAGCAGCGGATATTCATAGGTCCAGTCGAACAGCACCGGGGCGATCAGCCCGGCGAACACGCCGCCGAGCGCGCCGCCGAGCGCCATGGCGAGATAGAAGCCGGTCAGCCGGTCGGGCGCCGGGCGCAGCCGGTAGAGGTGGGTGTGCAGCGCCACTGAGACCATGAACAACAGCAGTAGCGCCATCGAGACGTTGATCAGCGGCTGGGCGTTGAACCCGCCGATCATCACGCCGCCGAACAGCAGCACCGTGATCGGCGCCACCCGGGTGAGCAGGTCCGCGGTCTCGCGTCGTGCGGCGAAGGCGATGGTGAAGCTCAGCAGGTAGAGGCCGAGGGGGAGCACCCACAGCAGCGGCATCGCGACGATATCGGTGGTAATATAGGTCGAGGTGGCCAGCATCAGCCCCGAGGGTACCAGCGACAGCGCGATCCAGTGGAGCACGCGGCGGCGACTGGCGGGCGCGCTGGTCGGCAGCACATGCGCGGCGACCGCGGCACGCGGCAGCCGGGTCGCGCAGGCGAGCACCAGGGCGATCACCAGCAGATAGCCGCCGCTCCACAGCCAGCTCTGGCCATGCAGCGCCATCAGCGGCTCCACCAGCAGCGGATAGGCGATCAGCCCGGCGAAGCTGCCGACGTTGGACGCAGCGTAGAGTGCATAGGGATCACCGCCGCGGCTCGACAGCGCGAACCAGCGCTGCACCAGCGGCGCCTGCGCCGCGATCGCGAAGAACAATGGCCCAATCGACGCGCCGAGCAGCAGCGGCACGCCAAGCGCGGGCGTGAGTGTCGCCGGCAGATCGAGCGCGACGAGGCCGATCGGCAGCCAGGCCGCGGCGACCAGCAGCACGCCAAGGTGGATCGCCGCCTGCGCGCGCGGCTTCAGCGCGCCCAGCGCATGCGCATAGGCATAACCGCCGAGCAGCAGCGTCTGGTAGACCAGCATCGCCGAATTCCACACCGCCGGCGCGCCGCCGAGCCGCGGCAGCGCCATCCGCGCCACCATCGGCTGGACCAGGAACAGCAGGAACGATCCGGCCAGGATGGTGAGCACGAACAAGGCCCGGCCGCCCCGCCCCATCGTGCCGGCCCCATTGGCCGCGGCGGAATCAGCCATTCATCAGCCGCGCGGCATGAGCGGCATGATAGGTCAGCACGCCCGAACAGCCGGCGCGCTTGAACGCCATCAGCGTCTCCATGACCAGCGCGTCGCGGTCCCCCGCACCGGCCGCAACCGACGCCTCGATCATCGCATATTCGCCCGATACCTGATAGGCGAACACCGGCACCTCGAAGCGCTGTTTCACCCGCACGATGATGTCGAGATAGGGCAGCCCGGGCTTGACCATCACCGTGTCGGCGCCCTCGGCCAGGTCGAGCGCGACTTCGCGCAGCGCCTCCTCGGCATTGGCATGGTCCATCTGGTAGGTCTTCTTGTCGCCCTTCAGCAGCCCGCGGCTGCCGACCGCGTCGCGGAACGGGCCGTAGAAGCCGCTGGCATATTTGGCGGCATAGCTCATGATCTGGACATTGTGGGCGCCCTCTCCCTCCAGCGCAGCGCGGATCATGCCAATCCGGCCGTCCATCATGTCCGATGGCGCGATGATGTCGGCACCGGCCCGCGCCTGGTTGAGCGCCTGCTCGATCAGCAGCTCGGCGGTGGTGTCGTTGACGACATAGCCGGCGTCGTCGACCAGCCCGTCATGACCGTGGCTGGTGTAGGGGTCGAGCGCCACATCGGCGAGCACGCCGACCTCGGGCACGGCCTGCTTGAGCGCACGGATCGCGCGGCACATCAGATTGTCCGGGTTGAGCCCCTCGCGGCCGTCCGGAGTCTTGAGTTCAGCCGGCGTGTAGGGGAACAGCGCCACGCACGGAATGCCGAGATCGCGGGCTTCCTTGCCGCGGGCGACGATGCCGTCAACCGACCAGCGCGACACCCCCGGGAGCGCCCCGATCGGCTGTTCCACGCCCTCACCATCGACCACGAACATCGGCCAGATCAGGTCGGCAGGCGTCAGCACGGTCTCGGCGTGCAGGCGCCGGCTCCACGCGCTGGCACGGGTGCGGCGAAGACGAAGGGCGGGATAGCTGGACATGCGCCGGCTTTGCGGGATCGGACGGCGAATGCCAAGCGTTGCGGGGGCGTAACATGGGGGAATGATCGAGTGAACGCCATCAAGTCCGCCGCGCTGATCGTCAACGCCAAGTCGCGTAAGGGACAGCGGCTGTTCGAGCGCGCCTGCGCGGCGATGGCCGATCTGCCCTATCCGGTCGACGCGCATGCGGTGGAGGAACCGGAGGATCTAGAGAACACGGTCAACAAAGCACTGGCGAAAAAGCCCGACCTCGTCATCCTCGGCGGCGGCGATGGCACGATCAGCGGCCTTGTGGACCTGCTGGTCGGCAAGAATGTGATCCTCGGCGTGCTCCCGCTCGGCACCGCCAACAGCTTCGCGCGCACGCTCGGCGTGCCGCTCACCGTCGAGGGCGCCATCGAGGTGCTGCGCAGCGGCCATCCCAAGCGGATCGACCTCGGCATGATCGACGGCGACTATTTCGCCAATTGCGCGGCGATGGGGATCAGCCCGCAGATCGCCGAGACGGTGCCGCACAACCTCAAGAAGGTGCTCGGCCGGGTCGGCTACCTCGGCTGGGCGGCGTGGCAGTTCGTGCGCTTTCGGCCGTTCACGCTGATCGTCGGCGACGGCACGCAGGAGCATCGCATGAAGGTGGTCGAGGTGCGCATCTCCAACGGCCCCTATCACGGCGGCCAGGAACTGGTGGACGCCGCCGAGGTCGATTCGGGCGAGATCGTCATCCAGGCGGTGTGCGGCCACGTTAAGCGCAACCTCGTCAAGAACTGGGTCGCCAGCGTGTTCCGCCACGACGCCCGCCACGAGCATACCCGTGACTTCCGCGGCAAGAGCCTCACCGTCCGCACCGAGCCGCCGTTGCCGATCTCGATCGATGGCGAGGTGCTGGCCAAGACCCCAGTGACTGCGAAGATCGCCGCCGGGGTGATCGAGGTAATGGTGCCGAACGAGGCGTAGCACCAAGACCTGCCCCGCGTCGGATCAGCATGGCTCGGGTTCACCCCGTCGGTTGCAACCGCCCGCCTGGCTCGCCCGCGGCATGGGCATGCTCGCCGGCCTCGTCGGCATCCGGCGGCACCACCACCGAGCCGTGCCGCCAATTGCCGTACCGATAGTAAGCGATCGCCATCGCCAGGTTGACGCCCGAGCCGAGCGGGAAGCTCCACCACAAGGCATCGGCCCCGATCCATTCCCGCGCGCCGAGCGCGAAGCCGAGCCGCACCGGATACATGGCAATAATCAGGCAGATCAGCGGCGCGATCACCGCGCCATTGGCGCGCACGGTGGCGAACAGCACCATCGTCATGCCGAAGATCACGAAGTTCCAGCTCGCGATCAGCTGGATATGGCGCGCGATCGGCAGTGCCGGCGAGCCGCCGGTGACGAACAGCGTCATCACTTCGCGATCGAACAGCAGGATCGCCACCACCATCACCCCGGTCAGCCCGACGGTGTAGAACAGGCCGTAGCGGGTGATGTTGCCCACCCGGTCCCAGCGGCCGGCGCCGATGTTCTGCGCCGCCATCGCGCTTACCGCGGCACCGATCGCCATCGCCGGCATCTGGATATAGGTCCACAATTGCTGGCTCACCGCATAAGCCGCGGCGGTATCCACGCCCAGCCGGTTGACCAGCCCGACCATGGTCAGCCCCGCGGTGCTCATCACCAGCATCTGTGCGCCCATCGGCAGCCCCTTGCGGATGATCGTCGCCGCCAGCGTGCGGCTCGGCACCAGCCAGGCGAGCTCATGGCCCTTCAGCAGGATCGGCAGGTCGCGCGCATAGACATAGGCGACCAGCCCGAGCGCCGACACATGGTTGGCGATCAGCGTCGCCGTCGCCGAGCCCGCGATCCCCATCTTGGGAAACGGCCCGATCCCGGCGATGAGCAGCGGGTTGAGCCCCGAATCGAGCACCACGCTCAGCCCCATGAACCACAATGGCGTCATCGAATCGCCGGTGCCGCGCAGCCCCATCATCAGCAGCACCAGCAGCATCGATGCGGGCAGGCCGAGGAAGATCACCTGGAGGTAATCCTCCGCCAGCCCCATCGCGCTGCCGGGCGTCGCGAGCAGCCTCAAGATATTGGCCGAGAACATCCAGCCGGCGAGCGCGATGACGACCGAACCGCCGAGCACCAGCCCCACCGCCGAGCCGAACGCCCGCCGCGCGCCTTCAAGGTCGCGCCGCCCGAAGCTCTGCCCGACCAGGATGGTGGCCGCCATGCCGAAGCCAAACACCGCGCCGAACATCAGGAACATGATGATATTGGCGTTGGACGTCGCCGCCAGCGCGCCCTCGCCGAGGAAGCGTCCGACCCAGATCGTGTTGATCGAGCCGTTCAGCGACTGGAGGATGTTGGAGCCCAGCGTCGGCAGCGCGAAGGCGAGCAACGTCGAGCCGATCGAGCCGCTGGTGAGGTCACGCTGGGGCTTCGCCAAATCCTGTCCTCTCCTGCGGTGTGGATCGCTCAACCGTCGAGGGCTGAAGGCGATCCCACCCGCTTGTTCCGCGACCAACACCGTCACGCCAGCGAACGCTGAGCCTCATGCGGCTCCTTCCAGGATTGAGCCGCACGAGATGCCAGCCTGCGCTGGCATGACGACCGGCGGCTACCCCAGCCGCGCCAGCGCCGCGCCCAGCCGCTCGGCCTCGGCCGCCTTGTCGGCATGATCGGCCTTGGCCTTCTCCACCGCCTCGGGCTTGGCGCGCTCGACGAAGCTCGCATTGCCGAGCCGCCCGGCGAGCGCATCGCGTTCCTTGGCGGCGGCGGCGATCGCCTTAGCGAGCCGCGCCTTTTCCGCCTCGAGATCGATCACGCCCTCGAGCGGCAGCACATAGGTCGCCTCGTCGACCACCACCTGCGCCGCGCCACCCTGGGCGTCACCCGCGGCGAGCGTCACCCGCGCCAGCCGCGCGAGCACCGCCGCCTGCCGCTCGAGCCGCGCCGCGGTCTCGCTGCCGGCGTCGCGGACGTGGAGCGCCAGCCGCGCGCCCGGCGGCACGTTGAGCTCGGTCCGCGCCGCGCGCACCTCGCTGACCAGCCGGATCAGCCAATCGATCTCCTGCTCCGCCGCGGGATCGAGGCTGCGCGCATCCGCCATCGGCCAGTGCGCGACGATCAGGTCGTGCCCGCGTGGCGCCCCCGCGGGCGCCATCGCGTGCCACAGCTCCTCGGTGATGAACGGCATGAACGGGTGGAGCAGCACCAGGATCTGGTCGAGCACCCAGCCAGCGACCGCCTTCGATTCGGCGTCGATCTGCCCACGCTCGTCGCCGACCGACACCGGTTTGATCAGCTCAAGATACCAGTCGCAGAAACGGCTCCACACGAACTGGTAGATCGCATTGGCGGCGCCATCGAAGCGATAGTCGGCCAGCGCCAGATCGACCGCCTGCACGGTACGGATGGTCTCGGCGATGATCCACTGGTTGACCGCGAGCGACGCCTCCGGCGCCTCGAGCGTCGTCGACCCGCCGATGCCATTGGCCTGGCAGAAGCGGCTGGCGTTCCACAGCTTGGTCGCGAAGTTGCGATAGCCCTCGACGCGCTTCTCATCCATCTTGATGTCGCGGCCCTGGCTCTCCATCGCCGCCATGAAGAAGCGCAGCGCATCGGCGCCATATTGGTCGATCAGCCCCAGCGGGTTGACGACATTGCCCTTCGACTTGGACATCTTGGCGCCATCGGCGGCGCGGACCAGCCCGTGGAGATAGAGCGTGCGGAACGGCACCGCCTCCATGAAGTGCAGCCCCTGCATCATCATCCGCGCATCCCAGAAGAACAGGATGTCGAAGCCCGAGATCAGCACGTCATTGGGATAGCGGCCGCCCAGCGTCGGATCGGCGGGGTCGGGCCAGCCCAGCGTGGCGAACGGCCACAACGCGCTCGAGAACCAGGTATCGAGCACGTCGGGATCGCGCACCAGCGCCACTCCTTCGCCGGCCTCAGCCTGCGCCTCCGCCTCGGTTTCGGCGACGAACACCCGGCCGTCGCCGGCGAACCATGCCGGGATTTGATGGCCCCACCACAATTGCCGCGACACGCACCACGGCTGGATGTTCTCCATCCAGTTGAAGAAGGTCTTCTCCCAGGTCTTGGGGACGATCTTGATCTTCTCCGAGCGCACCGCCTCAATCGCCGGCTGCGCCAGCGTCGCCGCGTCGACATACCATTGATCGGTCAGCCACGGCTCGATCACCACGCCCGATCGGTCGCCATAGGGCGTCTGGATCGTGCGCGGTTCGGCGTCATGCGCCTCGCCATCCTTGTCGAGGTGCGCGACGAGCACGCCCGCATCCTTGAGCAGCTGAACAATCGCCTTGCGCGCCTCGGCGCGATCGAGCCCGATCAGCGCATCGGGGATCAGCCCGTCGGCGGTCTGGACGATCCGCGCCTTGGCATCGAGCATGTTGAGCATGTCGCGCGCGGCGATCCCGGCGCGCACGCCGACCTCGAAGTCGTTGAAGTCGTGCCCCGGCGTGATCTTCACCGCACCCGAGCCGAGCTCGGGGTCGGCATGGTCGTCGGTGATGATCGGGATCAGCCGGCCGGTGATCGGCAGGCGCACCTGCTTGCCGACCAGCGCCGCATAGCGCTCGTCGCTCGCGTTCACCGCCACCGCCATGTCGGCGAGCATCGTCTCGGGCCGCGTCGTCGCCACCCGGATGGTGCCGCTGCCGTCGGCAAGCGGGTAATCGAGGTGCCAGAAGCTGCCCTTGATCTCGCGCGTCTCCACCTCGAGATCCGAGATCGCGGTGCCGAGGCCCGGGTCCCAATTCACCAGCCGCTTGTCGCGGTAGAGCAGCCCCTGGCTGTGGAGCTCGACGAACACCTTGAGCACCGCCTTGGAGAAGCCTTCGTCCATGGTGAACCGCTCGTTGGCCCAGTCCATCGAGCAGCCGAGCCGGCGCAGCTGCTGGGTGATCTCGCCGCCGCTCTCCTGCTTCCACGCCCACACCTTGGCGATGAAATCCTCGCGGCTGAGGTCGGTGCGCTTCTCGCCCTGCGCGGCCATCTGCCGCTCGACCACCATCTGCGTGGCGATGCCGGCATGATCGGTGCCGACCACCCACAATGCGTCCTTGCCCTTGAGCCGCGCGTGGCGGACGAGGATGTCCTGCAGCGTGTTGTCGAGCGCATGGCCGATATGCAGGCTGCCGGTGACGTTGGGCGGCGGGTTGACGATCGTCCACGGTTCCGCCCCCGGACGGTCGGGGCGGAACAGCCCGTTCGCCTCCCAATGCTGGTACCAGCGGGTTTCGATCGCGGCGGGGTCGAAGGTCTTGGGAAGGTCGCTCATGCGGGTGGCTTTAGCGGGGCAAGTCGCGGTTCGTCACCCCCCGCCGGGCTCTACCACCAAGCTGCCAGCTCGGCCCTCATCCGCTACCCCCGCACCGATCCGTCACCCCAGCGAACGCTGGGGTCTCAAGCGGCTCCTGTCCGCCCGCGCCCCACGAGACGCCAGCTTTCGCTGGGGTGACGGCGTCAGAGCAATATCGACAACGGAACGCCTACTTCCCCGTCCACTTATTCATCCAGCCCAGCACCTCGCGATACCATTGCCGGCTGTTGGCAGGCTTGAGCACCCAATGGTTCTCGTTCGGGTTCACCACCAGCCGTGACGGGATGCCGCGCCGCTGCAGCGCGGTGAACGCCGCCAGCCCCTGGGTGTAGGGGATACGGAAGTCCTTCTCGCCGGTGATCACCAGCATCGGCGTCTTCCAGTCCTGGACGTAGTTGACCGGGTTCCACTTCTCGAACGCGGCAGGGTCTTCGTAATAGGCCTTGCCGCCATGCTCCCACTCGTCGAACCAGAGTTCCTCGGTCTCGTACGCCATGGCGCGGGCGTCGAACACGCCGTCATGCTGGACGATGCACTTGAAGCGATCTGCCCAGCGGCCTTCGATCCAGTTCATCATATAGCCGCCATAGGAGGCGCCGAGCGCACAGGCGCGATCCCCGTCGAGCCAGCCAAACCTGGCGGTTGCTGCGGCGAGGCCCTTCTGCAGGTCCTCGAGCGGCGCGCCACCCCAATTGTTGCTGATCGCATCGGTGAAGGCCTGGCCGTAACCGGTCGACCCATGGAAATCGACCGCGACCAGCCCGTAACCACCGCCGGCGAACACCGCCGGATTCCACCGGTACGACCAGCTGTTGTCGCTCGACCCCTGCGGCCCGCCGTGGACCATATAGGCGACCGGCACCTTGCCGGTGCTGCCATAGGGCTTCACCGCATAGCCCCAGACGGTATCGCCATGCGCCCCGACGAAGTTGAAGCGGGAGACGCTCGGCATGTCGATCCCCGCAAGCCGGGCAGCGTTGACGCTGGTCAGCCGCGCCGGTCGGCCCTTGCCCGCGAGGCTGTAGAAATCGTCCGGCGCCACCAGGCTGTTCATCGAGAACACCACGCCCTTCGGCGTCACCGCCACGCCGGAGACATGGCCCTCGCGCGTCAGCCGCGTCGGCCTGCCGCTCGCCACATCGACCGACCACAAGGGGTTTTCCTGCGTGTCCTGCGCGGTGACGTAGATCTTCTTCGAATCGGCCGACCAGTTGATCGAGCCGACCGACCGGTCCCACCCCTCGGTCAGCGCGCGCACCTGCCCGCTGGCGAGATCGCGCACCATCAGCACCTGCCGATCGGATTCGAATCCCGGTCGCTTCATCGCCACCCAGGCAAGGCTGCGGCCATCGGGCGATACCGTGGGCAGCGTGTCGGTCGCCTGGTTGGCGGCGGTGAGATTGACCGGCGCCGCCGAGCCGTCCGCCGGTGCCGACCAGAGATCGAGGTTGGTCGAGCGCGGCTCGGTGGTGCCGGCGACGCGCAGCGCGAAATAGACGGTCTTGCCATCCGCGCTCCACGACGTTTCCTCGGCTCCGCCATAAGGCCGCGACGGCGTATCGCCGTCCAGCCCATGCTCGATGGCGACGCCGTCGCCCGGCGCGCCCGCTGGCGTCAGCGGCAGCACGAACAGCTGCGAGTGGGTGCCGTCCGCCCATGTATCCCAGTGGCGCACGAACAATTTGTCATACACACGCGCCTCGCCGGCGCCGGGATCCTTCTTGGCGAGCGCCGGCGCCAGGCTCGGCGCGTTGGGCAGCCGATCGGCGAAGATCAGCACCTTGTCAGCCGCCGGTGATACCTTGAAGCCGGCGAACCCGCCCTGGAACCCGGTCAGCTTGCGCGGCGCGCCGCCAACCACCGGAATCGACCAGAGGGCGTCGTCGCCGCCCTTGTCCGACTAGAAGTAGACCGTGCTACCCACGATCTGCGGCGCATTCTCGTTGACCTCGGGTTCGGCGAGCAGCGGCTCGGGACGCGCGCCCTTGCGTGCCAGGTCGAGCTTCCACAGGTCATAGCGGCCGCGGTTGGCGGCCAGATCGGTCTCGCGCTGCGCCCACACCAGCCAGCGCCCGTCGGCCGACACGGTTGGCGCGCCGATCCGGCTGAGCGTGGTGACATCGTCGATGGTCAGCTGGCGGGCGGCGGCCGGGGCCGCGAGCGTGAGGGCGAGGGCGAGCAGGCTCGCGGCGAGGGTCTTCTTCATGCCGCAGGTAGAGCAGATCGCGATCGGCCGGGCAACGACGCGCCGCGGGACTCTGGCGCTTATCCCAGCCAACCGTCATCCTGAATTTGTTTCAGGATCGCATAGAAGCGGCAGGTGACGGACGCTGAAACAAGTTCAGCATGGAGTCGACGGAGCCGACGCAGCGGACACCCCGCCACGTCAGCCATCGAGCTTCCTCAGCGCACCTGCGCGGTAAGCTTGGCGATCTCGCGCGCGACGATGGTCTCGACCATGTCGGGCAGATGGGCATCGAGCCAGTCGCGCAGCATCGGCCGCAGCATCTCGCGGACCAGTCCCTCGAGCGTGCCGTCGCCATTGGCATCGGGCTTGGTGATCAGCTTGCTGAGCGTCTCGAGCGCGCCGAGGCTCGCCGCGGCAGTCTGTTGCGACAGGATGGATTCGGGCTGCTGGCTGGTCATGGCTGGCTTGGGCGCAAGCGCCTCTGGCTCCTGTTGCGGGATGGATGGCGCCGGCGCGGGCGCCGCTGCCTTGGGGGCCTTCACCGGCTGCAGATGGGGCGGGACGCGCGGCGCGGGCGCCGGCTCGGCGCGCGCGATCGGCTCGGGAATGGGATCGCTGAGTTCGAGCACTTCGCTGTCGTCATCGTCGTCATAGGCGTCGACGACGGGGGCCGGCGCGGCGCGCGGCGCGCGGCGGGTGCGCGGCTGGCTGCCGTCCCCCTCCTCGGCGATGATCCGTTTGATCGACGACAGAATCTCTTCCATCGACGGTTCGACGCTCAAATCTCCCATCGCCCTGTTCACCCCTGTGCGACCCGCCCTAACGGCGGCTCGGTGCGTCAGCACCTGTCGTCAATGCCGGGCTCCTGTCAACCGGCGTATCGAGCAAAGGATCCGATGGCTTCGTGACTGTGGCATTTTGCGCAGGGCTCGCGGCGGTCGAGGTCGCCACCGCCGCCGGCTCGCCGTCGCTGGAGAAATCGCTGATCTTGTGGTGGACGCGGTTGTAGTTCGCCACCGGATCATACAACGGGCCGCCGTCCAGCCCCAGGTCGCGCGCCTCGGCATTGCCCATCGCCGCGAGTAGCGCAAAGCCCGCGACATAAGCGTCGCGCCGCGCCGTCACCAGCGTCACCTGGCTGTTGAGCAATTCCTGCTCGGCGTTGAGGATGTCGAGGATGGTGCGATTGCCGACGCCATTCTCGGCGCGCACGCCCTCCAGGCTGAGCTTGTTGGCGTTGACCGCGACCTCAGACGACTGGATCACCTGCTGCGCCGAGGTCCAGGCCGCATAGGCCGATCGGGTCTGCGCGATCACCGCGCGCTCGGTCGCTGTGGCATTTTCGATCGCCTGCGAGCGCAGCGCCTCCGCCTGGCGGACCTGCGCGCCGACCCGTCCGCCCTGGAACAGCGGCACGGTCACGCCCACCCCGAGCGTCCCCGAGGTGCCGGACTGGCCGACGCGGATGCCGCTGCCGGCGCCGAGGGCGCCGAGATAGTTATAATAGTTGCCGCCGCCGCCGATCGATATCTGCGGCAGCCGGCCGGCCTTGGCGACATCGATGTCATAGCGGGTGGCATCGCGCAGCCGTTGCGATGCCAGCAACTGCGGGCTGTCGCGCAGCGCGGTGGTCACCGCGATCTGCGGCGTCGCCGGCAGCCCCGGGATCGCCGGCGGCTCCTCGAGCGTCACCGGCGGGGTCCCGATCACGCGGATATAGGTCTCGCGGCTGGTGATCAGGCTCGCCTCGGCCGATTGCAGCTGCCCGCGCGCCACCGCCAGCCGCGCCTCGGACTGGGCGACATCGGTGCGGGTGAGATCGCCGACCTGGAAGCGGTCGCGGCTCGCCTGAAGATTGACCTCGAGCACGCGAACGTTCTGCTGGTTGAGCCCGACGATCGCCTCGTCGCGGATCACGTCCATGTACGACTGGACGACCGCGGTGAAGAGATCCGATTCGGTGCCGCGCAAGGTTGCCCGGCCCGCGTCCACCCGGGTCTTGGCCGCGGTGATCGCGTTGCGCACGCCGCCGCCGTTGTAGATCGGCACCGACACCGTTCCCGAACTGGTCAGCTGGCGCGCCGGATTGGCGAAGCTGTTGTTGCCGTTGAGCACATTGTTGCCATCGGCGGCGAACAGATTCTCGGTGTAGTTGCCGGTGAGGCTGATCGAGGGCAGCCCGGCGGCGCGCGCGATCGGCACATTCTCGTCGGTAGCGCGCTGCGCCGCGCGCTGCGCGGTGATCGTCGGATTGTCCTTGTAGGCCTTGATCAGCGCATCGCGCAGCGTCTCCGCCCCGGCGGGTGCGCCGGTCAAGACCAAGGCTGCCCCGGCAAGGAGCAGAAGCCGTGTCGTCATTCTCCTCCCCTCCCCCGGGATCAGTCTAGAAGCGAAATCCTGTCGGCGTCGAAAAGCCCGGCAGCTTCGCGCATTCGCTGTCGGCAAAGGCGCTGAGCCCAAAACCGCCATCGGTCTTGCGGCCGCTGGCGAGCCGCGTCACGCCGTGATCGATCAGCCCGGTGACCACGCGCCCGTCGGGCTTAACCTGGCCGACCAGCGCATCGGGCACCGCCTCGATCGCGCCGTCGATCACCAGCACGTCATAAGGTCCCCCGGCAGGATGGCCGCCGGTGAGCGGTGCCTCGACCAGCTCGACCGTACCGAACCCGGCGAGCGCTTCGCGCGCCAGCGTCACCAGCGCCGGATCCTGCTCGACCGCGACGACATGCGCGACGATCTCGGCGAGGATCGCTGCGGTATAGCCGCCCGCGGCGCCGATCAGCAGCACCCGATCGGTCGGACGCAGATAGGCTTCGGTGAGCAGCCGCCCGGTCGCCATCGGCAGGTTGATGGTGCGCCCGCCGCTCACCGGCAGCAGCGCGTCGCGATAGGCGATCTCGCGCAGCTCGGCGGGCACGAACGCCTCGCGCGGCACCCGCGCCATCGCCGCGATCACGCGTTGATCGCTCACCGCGGTGGTGCGCAACTGGCTGGACACCATCGCTGTACGCATCGCCTGCGACGATGACGAAAGGGCGCCCTGGAACTCGGCAGTATCGAAGCTGGTCGTCATGATTACCCCTGTCGCATAACTGTCTTAGCCATGCAATACACTTCTTGGTCAGCCGATCTGTACCGCGCAGCAGGGGCGTCGCCAAGCGGATGCTGCGCCCGGTGCGTCCTCGCCACCAAAAATGCCATTCCGGCTCGCGGTGGGCCTCGGGTCGTTGCGTCTGGCCCGCCGCCGGTCTTGCCCGTAGAGGGCGGCGATGCTCCCAGCTTATTACCACCGCTTCATCGATTGGATCGGCGACGGCACCGGCCTGCCCGACACGATGCTCCACATCCACGCCGGCATGGCGGTGCTGATGATCGCGCGGGTGCTCAGCCGCCGCTCGCTCGGCAGCTTCGTGCCGCTGTCGGTGGTGGCGCTCGCCGAAGGGATGAACGAGCTGATGGACCGGCTCAACTACGGATCGTGGCGCTGGGAGGACACCTCGTCGGACATCGTCAACACGATGTTCTGGCCGACGGTGATCTGCCTCGGCATCCGCTTCCGGCCGTTGCTGCGGCACCGCCGCTGACGGCACGCCCGGAGCTGGAAGGTGGAGGCCCGACCGGGAATCGAACCCGGGTGCAAGGATTTGCAGTCCTCTGCGTCACCACTCCGCCATCGGGCCTCAGAAGCGTGGGAGGCGCGCAATTGCGTGGTTTTCCCTCCGGCGTCAACGGCCGTCGCCGAAAAGTTTGCAGTCGGATCCGTTCCGGTATTCAGTTTCACGATACGTTCTCCTGTCTCAGCTGCTCGATTTTCTCGAGGATTTCGGGGGCTCGCGTGAACCATTCTCCCTTCAGTCGGTGCTGCCGAAATCCTTCGTGCAGCTCGGCCTCCAAGCCGTAGCTGCCAGGAAAATCAGCGAGCAGCGCGACTTCGTAGGGACATGCCGCCTGGATGTGTCGCAGGCGGCGCGGGAGGTCATAGGTGGTGCCGATCTTCACGGGGCCGTCCGGCACCACGCCCATGAAGTAGATCCTGCAATATGCCGCCTGCGCTTCGCGAGCCTGGAGCACCTTGTGGGCGCCGACCGATTTGAAGGACAGCCCAGCACGCGTGAGCAAAGCGCGATAGTCGTTGATGAAGGCGCGGCTGAACGCCTCCCCCTCCAGTGGGATCACACCCGTCTTATCGTGACGGAAGTACCAGCGGCCCTTTGTCTCGAAGGTGTAGGGCAGCGTCTTTGTTACGCCTGCCACTCCTGAGCCTCCTGCTTTTCCAGCGCGGATTGCGAGGCTTTCCGAGCCGTCAGATATTTCATCGCCATCTGGTAAGTCCTGTGTCCGAGCACCGATGTGGCCTCGCCGATCGTGCAGCCAGCTTCCTCCAGGCGAGCGGCCGCGGCGTAGCGCAGCCCGTGCGGACTCCGGCCCTTCGGCATCTCGTCGAGCGATTCGACGACCGAGCGGACTGATTGTGCAAACGCGTTGGCCGTCACCGGCTTGCCCACGGCGTTGCGGACAATGCGCCCGCCGAACTTCGTCTTGATGGCTTGCAGCCTGGCGCGGAGGATCGGGTGGCAGGCGATGTCGAGCGGCTCATTCGTCTTCGACTGGAGCACCCGGATCGTGTCGCCTTGGAAGGCGCTCCATTCCATGGTGACCACGTCCTCAGCGCGCTGCCCCGTGTAGAGGCATAGCAGCACCGCGGTCTTCACGTGCTCCGGCGCCGCGGCCATGAACATCGCGATCTCGTGCTCGCTCCAGGGCGTGATCGTCTTCGCCCGGGTCTTGAGCTTTTTGATCTTCTCGGCCGGGTTGAAGCCCTCGGGCACCAGATCGTCCTCGCCGGCCCAGGTGTAGAGGCGGCTGACCATCTGCTTGATCTTGTGAGCCTTGCGCGGGGTGCCCGCGTGCTCGTCGCGCAGCGTCTTGATGATCGTCCGGCTGATATAGCGGTACGGCTCTTCGCCGAGCTCCGTCTCCAGCAGGTCGAGCGTGCGTCCGTAATCAAGCTGGGTCGGCTCGCGCAGCGCCTTGAACTCGGCGCTCGCGCGATACCGCTTGATCAGCCAAGCCACGCTGCCGCGGTCCAGCTCGGTCGTCTGCCCGCCAAGGTTCAGCAGCGACGAGTATTTTGCGTGAAACTCGACGTCTCCCGGCTGCCCCGGCAAGGGCACGTTGAGATCGCCCCGGCGGAACCGCCAGTATTTGCCTTTGACGACATAGGTGTAGGGCAGACTAGCCACGGCCATTTTTCCGCTTCTCCAGCCACCGGCGGGTGACTGCGTCTGTTTCTTCCTCGATCTGCTCCGGCGCAAGCGGCTGGCCGTCGAGGCGGTCTGCCCAGCGGTCCAGGTCGTTGATGTCGTAGCGGACGCTGCGGCCGATGTGCTTGGGCTCGGGCCCCTTCTCCCGCAGCGTGGTGGTGCCGATCGACAGGTAGTCGGCGGCTTCCGATTCGCGCATCAGCCGCGGCCAGTAACGGCGCGCCGGCGGCGTTGCCTCGGCGACCATCACGAGCGCGCCTCGATCAACAGGGCCGACGGGGCACCGTTCTGATACTCGAGCGCGATCGGCGCCGAGATCCGCTCGTAGACGGTGGCTCCATCAGCCATGACGACGTTGGGCAGAAAGGCCTGCTCGAATGTCTCCACGCCGCTCTCGACGCTCTCGAGCTTGGCCTTGATCACCAGCATCAGCGCACGGGCGCGCTGCCGGTGCATCTGTAGCATCCTCTCGCGCCGCTGGCCGGCGGGGAGCGCCGTGCCTCGGCCGTTGCGCTGGGGTGTCTCACCGAGCGCTGGAAGGGACACGCGGAAACGCACCAGGCGCTCGGACAGCTCGAACTGGATCGTGAACCGGTCCGGCTCCTCGTATTGAGCCACCCGCTGCGCACCCGCACGCTTCACCAAGCCGACGATCTCAGCAATCGACTTCTCAACGGCGTCACCCGGCTCGATATTATGCCGTTCGTGCCCAATTGCGCGATCCTCAATAACCGCGACCGCACGCCCGATCACAACTTCATGGCCAAGCGGTTCCGTCGCGCCAACCTGCTGGGGCCGTTGCAGTCGGGCAAGGATTGGGTTGGCCTTACCTGCGGGCTGTGGAAGTCGTTCGTCAGCCTCGACGGCGACCTTCAGGATTGGGAGCAGATCCGCACCTACGGGTGGGATAGCGCGGCCGAGTGGTCGGATGGCGCCTACCTGCTCCACTACTACCACTGCTACATGCTGTCCGAGGGGCGCGGCATGTACTTCGCCGAAGGCTCCTACAATGCCGGCGAGAACATCAAGTTCTTCGGCGGCGTGGCAGCGGCCGGCAACTACATCTTCAACAATCCGGGCGCGGCCGAGATCACGCTGTTCGGCACTGCCACCGATTATTCCGGCAAGGGCGTGTGCGTGAACAATGCCGGCCTGATCCGTCTGATCGGCACCCGGCACGAGCAGTACCTGCCGGCCAACGATCCGGTGTGGCACTGCACCACCGGCCGGGTGATCTACGAGGCGTCGTTCGTGCTGTTCGCTGGCTCGGTGGGCAGCGTGCTCCACCCGCAAGCCAAGCTCGACACCTCGTCGGCGTCGATCGAGTTCCACAGTACCCAGATCTACAACATGAGTTCCAAGGCGGGGGTGGCGGCGGTCGGGCCGGGGCGGATGGAGACCTTCGGCTTCATCAACAACGGTAATCCGAACATCGGCCTGGAGCTGCTCACCGAGTCTCGGCAGCAGGATCTGCTCGGCGGTGCCGGGCTGTTCGAGGGGCATCCCAATGGCGAAGTCTACTTCGTCAACCAGCGCGCTGGCAGCGGCGTCATGCTCCAGGGCGGCCTGTTCAACCTGCCCTACACCGGGGGCATGGTCGATCAGTGGAACAGCACTGAGACCAAGCTCAGCATCAGCGCGGATTACAAGTACAGCGGAACGAAGTCGCTGCGCGTCGACAAGAACGGCCACTACGACAACAACGTCCTCAACCAGATCCAGATCATGATCCCGATCCCCACGCGGGGGAATATCCTCGGGCGCATGCAGTTCCTGTTCCCGAACGACATCACCGACCCCGCGTTCACCGAGGCGATCGACCCCGAGACCGGCGGACCCAAGTTCCCCAACGGGGTGCCGATCTACTTCCGCTACTTCTGGGTGCAGCAGATCGGTACCGACGCGCTCGGCCGGCCGATCCTCTCCGATCGTGCGCAGTTCAAGGGAGAGTCTGGCATCCCGGTGCTGTTCAAGGGCAGTCGCGATTGGGTGAAGCGCACCTTCAACTCGCTCTACCAGCCGCCCTCCGACAACGAGGATCAGTCGGACAAGTCGCCGCAGTGGGCGACGCACTGGATGATCGCGATCGACTGCCAGAGCATCCCGCCGATGAGCTTCTACATCGATGGGCTCCAAGCCAACTTCATCGGCTGAGTAGGGTCTCGCCGGGGAATAGCAGCTTCGCGGCTCAGAGGCCGCGAGAGCGTCGGCTCATGCGCCGATCGATCATAACAACCATCAACCCCAGGGAGGGGCAAGTGAACGACCTGATCCTGTACGTGTTCGGGGGTGTCGGAGCGCTGCTCTATGCCTTCCCGATGTTCCTGGCAGCGCGGAAGGCCAAGGATGGCGACGCGCTGCCGATCTTCGTCATGGCCTTGGTGGTAGGCGCCCTCGTCGCCGACCCGCTGGTCGGCGTCATCGGCGCCCATTTTACCTGGATGGTGCGTCCCGACGGCCGTCCTCTCGCCTTCGCGATCGGCCTGCTGGTGAACCCGGTAGCCCAGCCGCTGGTCAAGACGCTCGCCCCGCTCGTGGTCGAGTACATCGCCAACCTGTTCCGGGCTCTCATTGGAGGTGCAAAATGACCATCTCGAACTCCCTCGTCGCAGGGGTCTCGCTGGTGCTGGCAGGCGGCTGCGGGCTCGTCCGCCACTTCCTGCTCGAACCCAAGGTCGCCAACTATCCCCAGGCGCCGCGCTGGCTGCTGACGGTGTTCTTCGGCTTCGCGACCGTGCTGATCTTCCTCGGCAGCCGCTTCCTGCTTGCGTGGTATCTCGGTGAGGCATCCCCACCGGGTGCAACGGCAGCCGGCGCGGCGCTCGGGCTGGCGCTGCTGATCTACAAGGGCTCGTTGCTGGCCAACGTCCTGCACCAGCGGTTGCCGGCTGAAGTGTGGCAAAGGCTCAACCGCATCACGGCGATGGCAAGGTGCGCACCGCGGCGTCGCTGAGAGGGGGGAACACTCCGCCTGTCCGTAGTGACACAGGATCAAGCGGAGTGCCGAGACTGCAGCATCTCAAGACCCGAATAGCATCCAGTGGTTAACAAAGGCTTGGTTGCCCAGCCGTATGGCGCCCCACCTGCCATCCCAGGACCTTAGCGGGGCGCCGAGGCGCGCTATGTGACGGCATCGCCTCGTAAGTCCCCTAGCACTTTGATGCCCGATGTCACGGTAAGGCGCCCCGCCATTCCGTAGTGACACGCTGGCGGGGCGCCGAGGGCGTCCAGCGTCCTGGCTGCCCCCGCGTATCTGCATAATGTCGAACAATGAAGATCGGAAAAACGAGCAGATCGTCGCTGGCAACAGCCATTGGTCTCGACGGTGCCTGATGCGCCCCACGGCGCATGGTCAAAGGTACGCCGTGGGACGACGACCCTTTGTGAGCCGCGGCGCCTCCTAACAATGATCTAGATCAGTGGGCAGAGGGTTTCCTCCCCCCATGCGTCCTCAGTTGAGACCGTTGCGATCCGCCCCACGATGACGGGAAGCACTCCGCTGGCCCTTACACCAGCGGAGTGCCGAGGCAGCATCCCGCAGGTGCCCCTCTGTAGTGGCCGTGACGGCCAACTGATGAACCTCGCAAGAGACGCCACGCCAGCTCGTTGTGAACGGAGGCGGGCGGAGCGCCAGGCCACGCACGGGGGGTGAATGGGCCCGCCCGTCTCAATCCCTCGCACCTCAAGCCGTTCCGGAGAAACATCATGAAGACGATCGATCAGATGATCGACGACCTGGTCGCGCGCGAAGGCGGGTACGTGAACCACCCGGCCGATCACGGCGGCCCTACCTGCTGGGGCATAACTCAGGCCAAGGCCCGTGAGCACGGCTATACCGGGGACATGCGCAACCTGCCCAAGAGCAAGGCACGCGAGATCTACTGGCAGGACTTCATCACCGTTCCCGGGATCGACCTGCTCGCCAAGCGCTCGCCGCGGCTGGCCGCCGAGGCGCTGGACACCGGCGTCAACATGGGCGCGCCCTGGGGCATCATGTTCCTCCAGACGGCGCTGAACGCCCTAAACACGGGTGGTAACGACTGGCCGGACCTGCCGAAGATCGACGGCAGCTACGGCGCACGCACTGACGCTGCCCTCGCGGCCTGCCAGAAGCGCCGCGTGGGCGAACAGTGGGAGGACGTCCTGCTGATGGCCGTGAACGTCCAGCAGGGTGCTCGCTACCTCGACATCATCGCGCGCAGCCCGACGCAGGAGGCATTTGGTTGGGGCTGGCTGCGCAACCGCGTGCTGCTCGCCGCCTGATCTAGGGAGCAATATGCTTTTGCTGGCCGCTCGGACCCGGGCTGCCAGACTTTGGTGCTGTCGACGCAGCCGCCGCAGCGTGCCGCGCCAGCGAACTTTTGCGGTGCTCATAGGCGGTCATCGCCAGCACCAGCGCGAAGATAAGCACCATCACGATGACGCTCAAATAGCCGCCATTGGCTGAAGGGTTGGGACGCAACATGCGCGTTCAACCAACGCTGGCGGCTGGATATCCTTCACCAACGGAGAACACCCATGAAGATCCTCGGCCTCACCATCACCACCAAGGACGTTATCGCCGTGGCGGCCACAGCGCTGACCCGCGCGGTCGCCGCGGTCGCGCAGAAGGGCAATCCGATCGGCGATGCCGCTCTCGCCGCGGTCAATGCGGCGGAGAGCACCGCCCTCACCGGAGCCGAGAAGAAGGATCAGGTGATCGCCGCCATCAAGCCGGTGATCATCGCCGAGGCGGCCAAGGGCGGGCTCAAGGCGATCGTCGATGACGTCGAGCACTTCGCCGGCATGGTCGTCGAAGAGGTCGTCGCCCAGGTCAAGCAGACCTCGCTGCTAACGATCGCGACCGCCCTGCTGAAGATACTGCGCCGGGCGTGATGGGGTGGCTCGGCCGCGCGGCAGGCAAGGACCCGCCGCGCATCCCTGCCGGCGGTCGAGCCTTCGTGTCGCTCGACGGAAAGCGATGGTCGGTCCGCGTGCAGATGCCCGGCGAAGATCCGACGTCCCACTGCCGCAAGATCAGCCCCACCTTTGACCTGCAGACCACGGCCTACGCCTTCCTCGACTGGGTCGAGGGCGGCAGCCAGTTCCACTACCCACAAGGAGACGCCTGATGGCGACGTTCAACAAGTTCCAGGCCTTCGTCGAGGCGTTGGCCGAGAAGCAGCACAACCTCCAGAGCGACACGCTCAAGGTGATGCTGAGCAACACCGCACCAGCGGGCACTAACGCGGTGAAAGCTGACATCACCGAGATCGCGGCGGCCAACGGCTATGTTGCGGGCGGGGCTCAGGCGACGGTCAACGCATCGGCGCAGACCGCCGGCACTTACAAGCTGACGCTGGCAGACACGGTCATCACCGCCGCGGGCGGCCCCATCGGCCCAGCGCGCTACGCGGTGCTCTACAACGCGACGTCCGGCGGCCTGATCGGCTGGTGGGATTACGGCGCCAGCTTCACGCTCGCGAGCGGCGAGACGCTCACCGTCGATTTCGATGACGCCGCTGGCGTCCTCACCCTCGCTTGATCCGGAGACAATAGATGGACCTCACTCCTGAAAACCTGCGCGCGCGCTTCGCCGAGCTGGGCGAGCAGCGCGACGCCATGCTGGTCGCCTCGGGGCCGCTGCGCGAGCAGCGCGACGAGATCGCCCGCGATTCTCAGACCCGCATCGCCGAACTCGACACGCAGATCCGGGCGGCCGAGCTGGGCATGTTCGACCTCGACCAGGAGCGGGCGCTGATTGCGCGCGCGCTGGGCGGGAAAACCGGCGGCGCTGACCAGGTCGAGGCATAAGCGACGTGGCGGCACTGCGCTCCTGGACCCTCAACGATGTGCCGACCAAGCCCTTCGGCTGGGCGGATACGCAGGACGCCGCCACCGTCTCCTATGACGCGAGTTCGCTGCGCCTGGCGTCGTTCGCCTTCAAAGGTTCTGCCGCGGCCAGCTTGGCGCCGCTGACCCCGTACACCGCGGCCACGGCTCCGCTCTATAACCCGACGGGCTTCAACGGCTCGCTTCCGGCGATCACCTTCTCCTCGAGCCGCTTCGATCTCATCGCTAGCGCATCGGCCTTCGGCGTCCCTCAGCCGGCAACGGGCGTGTTCGTCTGGCAGGAGCCGGCGGCGACCCGTTTGGCCTATGAAGTCGTCGTCGATTTCAGCAACAGCAACGGAGCCAATAACCAGACTCTGTTCGGCGTCTATGGCGGCACTACGCCGATCTGGATGATCGCTCCCGGCGCCAGTGTTCAGATTCCACAGCAGGTCAACAACCCGCTCGGCTCGGTCAACGTGCTCGTCATCGAATTCAACGGCGCCAACTCGCGGATCTTCCTCAACGGAGCCATGATAACTCCGGCCAGCAACGTAAATCAGAAGCTCGACTTCGGTAGCACGCTGTTCGGAACGGGCTTCCAGATCGGTGGCAAGAAAGGGGACACGCCAACCGCCTTCAATGGCGCATTCGGTGAGTTCGCGATCATCCCGGCGATCTTCGGGGCTGGCGACACCTGGGATCGCATCACCCAGGGCACGATGTGGAAGTGGGGCCAGCAGGATAAGATCGCCAGCGGCGCCACCTACAAGGCCGCGGCGCCGACCGTCATGGACAGCGGCGGGCCGACGCTCGCGGCAGGAAACGGTGCGATCATCATCACCGGCCGCACCGCGAACCTGCTGCTCGGTCATGCGCTGCCGGCCGCGCGAGGCGCTGTCACCTTCAACGGGCAGGCGGTTCGTGTTGCCGCGTCACGCCGGATCATTTCGGCTCCGGCGGCACTGGCGCTGGTCGGCCAGGACGCTTCCCTGCGGCAGTCGCGCCTCCTGGCTGCACAGGCCGGGGTGCTGGCAATGACGGGCGCTGCGGCGGCGCTCGCCAGGTCGCGACAGCTGACTGCCGACCGAGCCCGGCTCGCGCTCTATGGCCAAGGTGCCAACCTGCTCCACGGGTTCGTTCTGCCGGCGCAGAGCGGAACCTTTGTTGCAGGCGGGCAACCCGCAACACTTCGCACCTCCCACCGGGTCGTCGCTGAGCCTGGTGCCCTCCAATTCGTCGGGCAAAGCGTAACGCTCGCGCGGTCCAACCGCTTGGCGCTGGATGCTGGCGGCGGTTCCCTGCTCTACTCCGGGCAACCAGCGATGCTCCGATTTCGTCGGCGCCTGCTTGCCGGTCCCGGGGCGTTTGCGGCCATGGGACTTGCCGCTGCCCTCGGTCGGCTGCGCAGCCTTACCCTGGGCGCGCGCGCCGGCGTGTTCGCGCTGGTCGGCCCCGATGCACGCCCGCTGCGCTCCCTACTGCTTCAAGCGGGCGGCGGCAGTATCAGCTACGTCGGCCAGGCCCCGACGCTTCGGCTCGGTCACCGGATCAGAGTTCGCCCGACAAGCTTGGTGCTGTCGGTAGGGTCAGCAACCCTGTCGATCAGCGGTGGCGCCGCAATACCGTTACCGCCTCCGGAGCAGATCATTCGCATGCCGCGGCTCCAGCGGCGCATCACCATCCCAGCCAAAGCCCGGCTGGTCACCATCGTGAGGGATAAGAGAATGCTGCTGATCTGGCCCAACATGCGCGTCGGGGCTGCCATGATCCTGGGGGCGGAGTGGGGAGATAGCTTGCTTGCCGGGGACGAAATCACCGATCGATCCGTCGAGTGCCTTAATGGCCTTTGCTCGATCGAGCAGGAAGAGATCGAGGGCACCCTGCACACCGTGAAGGTCCGTGCGGTGGCCGCTGGCCAGGCCACCATCGTGCTGACCGCCAAGACGCGCCTCGGCGAGGATCTCAAGGACGCCGTCCGGATAACGGTTAGCGGCTGAGCACTGAATAGAGGATCATTATATGCCTGCTACGGCTGAACGCGCTGCATTCGTCAGCGAGGAATTTCGCTCCTTCGTGTGGAGCGACCCGAACGTCCAGACGCTCTACGGCAAGGTTGCCCGCGATACCGGCGACACCCCGATCGACACCTATTTCGATGATATGGCCGCGGTACAGATGATGGCGGCAGAGCGCGGTGCCCTGCTTGGGCGGCACGCCCGCGCCTTCCGCACCAAGGTCGACCACCTCGTGGACCTCGACGGCGCATACGCGATGACGGCCGCGCTGCCCGGCACCCAGATCGTCGACGACGAGCTCGTGGCCAACATGCCGGCCGCGATCGTCAGCATCGAGGCGTACGACACAGGCGCCGAGCAGACCACGCTCGCCAGCTGGGGCGTGCTCTGATGGCCGACAAGCCATTCATGGTGCTCCCGGCGCAGCTTACAGGCATCACCAGTGGGAACGCCCGCCCCGCGGCGCCCGGAAGCAATCTCGGCGAGTTCCTGTACCGCGGCATGGTGTGGCAATCAGCAGGCAATGGTGCGCTGTGGGTCAAGGGCGCGCTGACCACCGCCCAGCTGGTCAGCTATGTCGGCATGCTGGGCGCGCTCGCCTTGCCCGGCACGACCATTCGGGTGCGCCTGGGCACCACCTCGGCTCAGGTCGACGGCACCGCCCCGTACGACAGCGGCGTGCTGCCCTTCATCTCGCCAGCGGTGACGCGGACGGATGGCGTCTACCACTCCCACCTCGAACTCTCGGCTGCGATCACGGCGAGCTGGTGGCGCATCGACATCAGCGGCCATACTGGCGACTTTCAAGCGTCGATGCTGGTGATGGGGGCCAAGATCCAGGTCGCCAAATACTACGAGTCCACGTGGAAGACGGGCACGCGGGATCTGGGCTCGATCACCTTCGCGCGAAACGGGGTGCCCGGCATCGCGGCGGGAGCCAAGCTCCGCGCGCTGGATTACACGCTGGGCTGGGTCACCGAGGCAGAGGCCGAAACGATGCTGGCGCCGCTCGACGACATCACCGGGCGCACGGTGCCGTTCCTGACGTGCTTTGACCCTGCACCGACCATCTATCGGCAGCGACGGACGTTCTTCGGCTGGAACGAGGAGGCGCCGTCGATAGGCAAGGTCGCGTACAACCAGTTCGAGCGGAACTATCAGCTGCTGTCGCTCTTCTGAGGATCAGCCGATTGCGTTAAGTGAATTCATTCGGTGAATAGGTGAACCGGGCGGGGCGACGGCCTCGCCCGGTTTTTCGTTGTCCGACGCTGCCGGGGCTTGAGCGGGTTCAGAGTGAACGTCTGACTCTGGTGGATTGGCGACAGTCTCCTTTCAGGTGCTTGTCGCGAAAAGCGGACATATCATAAGCGCATACCTGTGGCGCCAAGCCGTTGAGGCTGAACACCTATCCATCTGCAATTAGCAGATTAGTAAGCCCGATCTGTTACGTCCAGACCACATGAGAGAGTGGATGGCTATGGCAACACGCGCGGCAAGGTTGTGGGCTCAGTTGATCCGTCACCGTTTCAAGCTGGTTGACGGCTCCCTCGTGCTTGTACTGACATGCCTCGCGGCGTTCTACTGCTTCGAGGTGGACGTTTTTGCGTCAGATGAGTCCTCCACGGCAGTGAAAATGATCACGCTCGAAGAGGTGATGATCGTTGCAGCGATCTTCTGCGCAGGCCTTACCATCTTTGCCTTACGACGGTTGAAGGAGGCGCGGCGTGAGACCCTGCGACGTATAGCAGCTGAACGTGAAGCCAGAAGTATGGCGCTGCATGATGCGCTTACCGGCCTGCCGAACCGCCGAAACTTCGATGAGGCGCTGCAGGTTGCTATCGCATCTCCTCCACGGTCGGGCGGCAGTCACGTGCTGCTGCTCATGGATCTCAACGGGTTCAAGCGGGTCAACGATCTCTACGGCCATCAAGCAGGCGACGAAGTACTCGTCCAAGTCGGTGGCCGTCTTGCTCGCGCGGTGCGCGACGGTGATCTGGTGGCACGGCTAGGAGGCGATGAATTTGCCGTGCTCGCGATGCACACTGCAGGCGTGGAGTCCGCAACAGGGTTGGCTGGCCGCATCATCGACGCCCTGGCGCAGCCAATTTCTACTGGCGAAGGTCAGCATGATGTCGGCGTCGCTATTGGCATCGCGTTAATCCCCAGCGACGGGGACACCGCGGATGCTCTTCTGCGCAAAGCTGACGTCGCATTGTACCGGGCTAAGGAAGAGAAAAAGCACAAGCTATCGGCTATGCGGTTTTTCGAGGTGGCAATGGACGCTCAGGCCGAAGAGCGCGACCAGCTTGAACGAGAGCTGCGGCAAGCCATCGCCGAGGGCAATATCAAGCCGTTCTACCAGCCTCTGGTTGCGCTGGACGGCAGCGGGATAGTCGGCTTCGAGGCGCTGGCGAGGTGGACATCGCCGCAGCTCGGAGACGTTCCTCCAGAGCGGTTCATCGCCGTTGCGGAAGATGCCGGGTTGATACGCGACCTAACTGTTCTCCTGCTTAAGCAGGCTTGTGCAACGGCAGTGACTTGGCCGGCGAATGTCACCCTTTCGTTCAACGTCTCGGGCGCCGCCCTCCAGGATCCTCTCTTCGGCCTGGGGATCATGCAGATACTCACCGAGACCGGGCTTCAGGCACATCGCCTGGAGCTTGAGATTACGGAGAGCGCGCTGGTCCGGGATCTTGAAGCTGCACGAACAGCGTTGGACATCGTCCGCGGTGTCGGCGTTCGCATAGCACTTGATGATTTCGGCACCGGCTACTCCAGCCTTTATCATCTCCGCGCCTTCAAGCCTGACAAGATCAAGATCGACCGTAGCTTTGTCGATGGCATGGAGCATGACGCTGACAGTGCCGCGATCGTGAATGCGCTGATAGGCCTTGGCTCAGGCCTCGGCGCCAAGATCACAGCCGAAGGTGTGGAGAACCAACAGCAACTCGCCCTTCTCGAAGCGCAAGGGTGTGACCAAGGCCAAGGATACCTTTTCAGCAAGGCCGTGGATGCCGGGCAGGCATTCGCAATGCTCGAACAATCCGCGACCGCCGCGCATCAAGCGGCAGGCTGATGCACGGTCTGGGATAAGATGATAAATCGCGGTGACAAGATGACCAAGAAGAGACTTATTGGCGCGCTCGCCGCTGTCGTGATCGTCCTGGCCAGTGCCGCGCTTGGCATTTGGATGACGCGCGACGGGATTGTCGCACGTGCAGATAGGGATGCAGACGCAGTTGCTTCAGAAGCAGAAGCTGTGCCTCAGGATCTGGTTCGCCAAAACGAGCCGATATACTATCAGTTTGATCCACCGATCATCGTCAACCTAAAAACAGGTGGTGGTATTTTGCAGGCCGGCATTTCAGCCAGCACACATTATGCCGCGGTAAACCAGTCTCTTAAAGATGATGATCCGGCATTGCGTTCCGTCATCCTTACGGCGCTGTCAGACGCCGATCCCGATACTGCTACAACCGACGCGGGCAAGGCCCAGCTCCTTGCCAGCGTGAAGAACGCCATCAACCAGCAGCTACGGCGCGACGGCTACAAGGGCATGGTTGAGGCCGCATATTTCAGCAGCTTTATCATCCAAACTGATCAGGTTGATGATGGCGTCTGAACGTCCGCAATGGGCAACGCCAATCGCATCCGGGAATGACGAAATTTGGGCGATAGCTGCCGTAGCGCTGCTACCCCACGTGACGCACAACGTCCCAGCCAGCCTGCTTGGCGAATGCCTTGGCGACGACGGTCCAGCCGAAGAACGCCATTACCTGCTCTTGCGCTTGAAGCTCCACAGCTAAGCGCGTCGTGTCGTCAACGAACTCGTCAAATTCGCCTGTCACGCCCTCGATTACGAGGACATCGCGGAGCTCAGCCTCTCCGGATCGACTGGAGCACCCGACCTTCTCCGCAATCCAAGCCCCACCCTCGGTTTCCCAGAGCCGCAACTCAGTCCACCTATCCTTGGACTTGTCCTTAGACTGGGTCGTGTATTCGTGAGACATCTTGCCTTTGAAATGAACGTCGGGGGCATTGTTTACCCGAAGGCGCTGCTTCGAGTTCAAACCGTTCTCAAGGATTTCTTCGAGCATCGCGTCAGCCTCGGGGCTCGGAATCATGATGCGTTTCAAGTCCTAGACCTTTCCTATTGCCACGATACGGGCATGCCGCAGCTGGCCAGGCTCTGTCCACTCCATCGCCTCTATCTGGACTGCCATTCCCACGGTGAGGGTGCCCGCCTGCTGTTCGGTTAGCCCGATCCGCACCACCTTGCCCGCGATCGTCACCCGCGCGGTGCGCTTACCGGCCACAACCTCGGCAATCTCGCCGGAGAGGGTGATCTCGCGTTTGACCTTGAGCCAGGCTGTAGACCGGGCCCGACGATAGAGGCTGTCGCGACGCTTGAGCATCAACCCCTCCCCGCCCCGCGCCCAGATCTCGCCGGCCAGCTGCTCGACGTCGGCCGCGGTGCTGATCGGCCGTGCCTCGATGCGCCGCAGATGCGTAGGGCTCCAGCCCTCAAGCGCGCGGCCGATCCAATGCCGGCGTGTGGCCAGCGGCTCCGCTGAGCTATCCTCCCGCCAGTCGCCAAGCGGCAGCGCGTCGAAGAGGTGGAACGTGCCCGTGGTCGCTGGCGCTTTGCCCTGGATCGCCGACAGGGTGGGCAGGAACCCGCCCGGCGTCTGAAACTCCCCGTCGATCACCACCCGTTCGCCGAACCGGCGCTCCAGCCGCGCGAGCTCGGCCGTGACGTGCGGCACCTCCAGCGGCACGCCCTCCCGGCTCCAGAGCCCGCCTTCCATGTAGATCGCCCGCACGCCGTCGACCTTTTCCTCCGCGTCCCATTGCCCCGATAGGGGGGCACCGCCCCACACACCGGCCAGCATCGCCATTTCCACGGGACGGGGGGTGAAGCGCGGGTCGCGCGGCGCGAGCACCGGCGGCACGAAGGGGATGACGTCGCCCATTACGCTGCCCTCGGCTTTGCGGTGCCCATCAGGCCGGCAACATTGAATGTCGGGCGCCAGCCCGCGCCCTCTGCCCTGCCCCGCCAGGTGGCGACCTCCCGCTCGAGCTTGACCAGGCGGCCGTGCGCCTCATCAAGCGCGGGCATGGTCACCGCCTCGGCCGCGTTCGCGCGGGCTGTCGCGGCGGCGAGCTGCTGGGCCATATCGACGGCGTCGAATTCCAGCCTCTCGACCTTGGCGCGCGCGGCGTCCCGTTCGGCGTTGGATGCGCCCAGCGCGTCGACGGCACCGCGATAGGCCCCGTTTGCCGCCTGCAGCGCCCGGCGGTCGAGATCGGCGCGTGCCCGCATCTCGCCACGCATGCGCCATGCCCGCACGATCGCCCGGCGTTCGGCATCGGAGCGCTGGTCGGGCGCAACGGCATCACCATTCCCACGGTCGGGGGCCGCGGTCATTTCCACGGCAGGGGGCGCGGCCTGGAGCGTATAGAGCAGCAGCTGGTCGACGGCAGCCTCGAGGGTCGCAATGCGCGCGACCAAGGCGGCGACATCGACCGGGGCGGGATCAGCCTCAAGCACCGGCGCAACCGGATCCGAATTCGTCGACGTTTCGTCAACCGGCGCGGCCTCGATGACGGCGGCGGGCTCGGCGGGGACGGCTGCTACCGATTCGCCGGCGCGGGCCGCGTCGCAATATGCCTGCATCTCGGCAGCCGTCATCCGCAGCGCGTGGCGCGGGTCGAGCGGGAAACGAGGCTTTGACGCGCGCGACTTGCGGCCCTTGGTCAAGCCGGTGGCGGCAAGCACCTGGTCAGCGCTTAGCGAGATCCCGCCGCGCTTGGCATTGGTGACGGACTGCGAGCGGATGACGTTGCCCGCTTCGTCGAGCGTTTCCATGGTGACGACCTGCGAGGCGCCATAGCCCGGCATGGCCAGCAGCAGCGCGGCGCCGCGGCCGATGTCGCTCCAGATCCCATCAAGGCGATAGATAGCCCGCTCTGGCAGGTCGATTCCGCGGCGCCCAGCCAGCCACTGGAGATAATTGCGAGCGGGATCATCGGCCTGCGGCGCGGGATCGTTCGGATTGATGGGGTGCGATCGCGTCATGGTGGGGGTGTCCTATTGGTCGGCTCATCAGGCGCGGGGCGACCGGCTCCGCGCGACGCGCGCCCAGCTCGCGGCCGGACGGGCGTTTCGCCTGTCAGTTGGTTGCGGCTAAGGCGGTGGCCAGCTCGCGCTCGCGGGTGGGGCGCTCAAGTTCCCACCAGATCCCGACATCCCCATAGAAACGCACGTCAAAATAGTCGGTCATGCTGTCGCTATTGTCGCGGTTGTATGAACGATGGATTGCCTCGAGCGCATCTTTCGCCGCCTTCCACTCGGGCGAGTAGCGTTCCCTATGGAAGGGGCTCCATGGCCCGTTCCGCGTCTCATGCTCGTGGTGAAGGGCAGCGGGGTTGTGGAACGCGAACCCGTTCGGTGCTGCGGTCACGCGAACGTCGATCGCTGTATGGTGCGCCACCCGCACGGATACCTTGAGCCCTACAGCCAACGTGCCGGCTACCTGCGCGGCCTTGATGTCGGCCCGCATGCGCTTGGCCACTTCCGTTAGCGGCAGGTTGCGGGTTGCTTCATACTTGCTGCCCCGGCTTTCATTGGCGGGGTCGCAATAGGCAGGCATGTAGCGGCTAGCCCGCTCGCGCTCTTCGTTCGCATCCGCGACGTTGGCCATCGCCTCCGCCATGATGCGGCCCGCCAGCCCAGCGCCTGCCCTCTCTGCCCTGTCGTGCAGCTCGGTCCGGCGATCGTTGGCCCGCTTCGCAGCTGCAGCCTGCTGCGCGTCTACAGCGGCGGCGACCCGGCGGGCCTGTAAGATCGCAGCGAAGTTGATGACGTCACCCATGGTGGTTGCTCCTAGTCCTATTGCCTTGGCTCATCAGCGACGGGGCAGGCTGTCCCATCGGACGCGCGGCGCATGGCCACGCGTTTCGCCTATGCTGCGAGGCGTAGCGCCGGATAGGCGCGGCAATGGCGGATGGCCCGGCTGATCAGCCCGCCGCACCCATCGCCGTAGCGGTGAGCGTAGATCACCCCGACCGCCTCCATGTGCGAGAGGCCCGCAGCACGGCGCAACGCGCGGATAAGGTGCGGGTGCGCGCTCTCGATTGCTTCAAACATTGTCCTAGTCCCTACGTATTGGGCAGGCTCATCAGCGGCCGCTTGCCCAGATCGGCCGGACAGCAACACGCCCCGCAGGGCGCGCGCCGTTTCGCCTTACTTGAGGAGGGAGAGGAGAGCGCCGAGGACGGCGACGGCAATGGTGATGGTGGCAACGTTGATCGCTGCCAGCTTCACGAGCTGGCCAGAGAGCGCCTTTTCCATCGCTTGTTGGGTGACGAGGTCACGCATTGCGACATCAGCCATAGCACGCGCCAGAGTGTCGGCGCCATCCTTGCCCAACCGCGTGTTCTTCACGCGCTGGGCGAACTCCAGAGTATCAAAGGGGGCGTTCATCTACATTCTCCGTGGGATGCGGGGGCGGATCAATGCCCGCCCCGTCGTCCCGTCCTAGTCAGCCCATCCGGGCACCTATTCCCGCCGCGTCTCCGCTGCGGTGACTGTATAAATGCAGATGCACGTAAGATGTTCAAGCGTTTCGAATGGGTCCTACCTAGGGATGCGACAGACGGTAAGCGGCTTGGGACCCCTTTTTGCAGATGTGCCCCACCCTCAATACTTAGGGTTAGTCAAAGATGGATCGAGCAACACATTTGCGTGTAGCACCGCACATTTCAGTGAGTGCCGTCACGCTCCAGCCAGTTGGGACGCGATGACGAGGGGCGCTTGCCGCATTCCGAACAGCGGAACCCGAGCCTTACGTTCGGCACCTTCATGGCATCGGACAGGTGGTCGACGTTCGCGATCGCCCAGTGGTGGCAGGAGCAGTGCAGCTGGTCCGATCGAACGCCCAGGCTGCGCATATTGGCGAGATCCATCCAGCGCGCCTCGCCGCTCCAATCCGCATCGTCGCTCATCGCGACCTTGGAACGCAACGAGAACAGATTCGGCAAGCGGTCTTTGACGACCCCGCGTCCCATCGCATCCCAGGTTAAAGCGTGGTTCAGCCCGGCAAGCTACTACGATGAAATCGGGAGACAAAGATGACCTATCGAGATCAATCGCTAGAGTTCCTCCGAGCCGCTATGCGCCTCCAAGACGAACATGGCAGCGCCATCATCGCCGCGCATATCTGTTACGCCATCGAACTGCTTGAAGAAGGAGCAGCAGAGGCTAGCTCCCCGGTGCCGGGCCCTCTACTGCACTGAAGCAATGAGCCAGTTCACGTGCTCCAGCGCCTGAGCGATTTCAGATGCGGCGCCAGCTTCGTGACTGGCCTGTAGAAGGTGCAAGGCTTCGGCTAGCATATCCCGCAAATTTATGAGGCGTTCCAGGTTCGTAGTCATACCTGCAACTACGCCGTAACGCCGTTCAGGATGCCTGAGTTAATCAAAGTTTATGCGATTTTGGCGCTAAGCCCGATGCTCGCTGACGTCACCTCGAATGCGCATCCAAACAGCTAGCCCGAGGTCACTGATTGGCACGAGAGGTTCGACTATAGCCGAGTGGCGTGAGCTCCCAGCGGCCGCGCAGCTGGATCAGGCTCTTGGTCGCCAGCCCATCTAGCACACCGCCCTCAGTGTCCTCCGGGATGGCCCACCCCTGCCCGTCATGCTTTGCTGCATCGATAGTCGCCTGCTCGGCAGCGGTGAGGTTGCTCATCTATGCTGGCTACCGTTCATTCCACGAGACCTCAAGCCGAGCTTGGCCGCGCCTATTTAAGCTGACTCGGAGCTTCGACTCCAATCCCGACCGGTCACTTCCCGAGCACGTCATTGCCAGGTTCCCGCGAGCCCGTGCCGATGGCCAACAACTCAGCAATTCGAGCTTCAGCGGCAGCTATGACCATCTCTAGCGCGTCGGCCCGGGCATCGAGAGCATTAGCCGCATCCAGCATCGACTCGCGCATGCCAGATGGATCAAGGTGACTCGCGAGATCACGGTACCCCTGCGCACGCAGTCGCAAGTCCCTTGCTGCAGTCTCGCTGGTCATTCCCGTCCGTATTAGCCGACAAACATGTCCGGCGAATTGCCCGATGTTAGGATGGGTCGAAGCCCGCACGGGCTAATGGGCTAAGCCACTCAGCAGCTCATCGATCATGATTGCCGCGGACCGCCACTTGGCTGCGCCAGGCACATCACTCGCTTCCAGGCACAGGTTGATTTGGGACAGAACCGCCTCGAACGCCATCTCGTCGCCGTGCTTCTCGATCGCCATAGCCACAACTGCCCAAACATCTTGGATGCTCATGGCCGCCTTGTACGCGACTTGGCCTTCTCAAGCGCGTCAAGCAGCAGGTGTAGATCCTCGGTCATCAAGCCGCTGATATCGTCGATTATCTCTCCCGGGCCATGGAGCACCGCGAAGCTGTGCAACCGGCCGATGGAGCCGTCTAGCTGCTGACTACGCTGAACCTCTAGCCCAGCGGAACCGAGGGAGCTGTCGTCTTCATCGTCATAAGGGGCAAACGGCATCAGCGATATTCCGGATCTGGCAGCTTGCCCGTTTAAGCCCGATCCGGGCGCAGGCTCAAGCGCAGCTTCTCCTTGCGAGCTACGACAGCCGCCTTGGTACGTCCTAGCGCTGTGGCTATCGCGGGTACCTTCAGCCCGTTGGTGATCACCTCCTGTAGTTGAAGATCATCGTTGGAAGTCCAACGTCGAAAGGGACGGGGTTCGGGATGATACGACATCAGCTCGCTGGACGCGCAGGGAGGCGTTGGTATCCCTCCCGGCAAGAAGGATCCTGGCTCTCCGCCTAAACTGGCCGCTATCGCCTTAATGTGGCGCCGTAGTCCCGGCATGGAAGCGTTAACGAATGGCCCTTAGGTCGTCTTCAGCTGCCAAACCCGGTACCGCCTCTTCTACGGATGCAGACCTTCCATGTCAGATTTCGCGCTTCTCAAGCGCCAGCACGCAGAGATCCTAAACACCGCACGTGATCTCGACCAACTTCTCGCGAATGCGACACCGAACGAACTTCCAGCCGTAGCACAGGTGCGCATGCGCTTGGCCGGCTTGATCCAGACCCATCTCATCACCGAGAATCAGGTGCTCTACGAGCCCTTACGGCAACGCGGCCTCACAGGCAGCATACCCAATTTCGCGTTTCTTGCAGAGGAAATTCAGCTGGCCCGGACAGCTTATTCACAGCACATCGGGGCCTGGAACCGCCGCGCAATCTCGGAGAATTGGAACGGATACGTTCAATCAACTCGGAAGCTACTCGGAACCATTGAGAAGCTAGTTCGCCTCGAAGAAGGCTTTCTTTTCCCGGTTGCTCAGCGACTTTTCACCGCTGCTCGCCAGGATCAAGTGACGAGCAACGCCTTATCCTGATCCAGAACCAGTAGATCAGTCATTGGTTCTAACTCGTTCGATCTTTGGGAGATGTGATCTGTGACTGAGATCAATGGGTTCGCGGCAGAACGCGATCGACGACACAAAGTGTTCCAGCCATGTCAGCTCGAAATAGATCGTGTGCAACGGAAAGCCCACGTGCTGAACATCTCGCTTTCAGGAGCGCTGGTTCACCTGGATGGCACGGTGACTGTAGGACAGTTGGTTACGCTAACCTGCGGCCCGCTGAGGCGATCAGGGCGAGCTGTCTGGACTGGAGGTGGTCGTGCCGGCGTCGTCTTCAATGTCCCCCTCGCCCCCGTGCAGTTAGACGGTGTCCTGCTCGGAGTCTAATGAGTTGATTATGAACGCTATTTCATGCAAATCGCAACCACCCTTTAACTAGCAGCAACCTATCAACAGGCGATGTTAAATCCGGTCGAGATTGTGCCAGCCTTCTCCTATGAGGGCGCTCCCAAGCTCCGAGCCGAAACTGCATCTTACGTAGCCCGAGCGCTAATTTTGATAAGCCGCTCGCGCGATTTGGTGGAGCAAGACCGGACTGACGAGGTAGCGTTGCTGGGAACCTATCGGCTGCAGGCGGCAGACCTGCTGGGCGAATACCAGCTATTTAAGCATCGGATGCTCTTTGACCCCGCATTTGTGTGTTCACGCCGCTCCCAGGCGGCCCGGGGCCTGAAGGTCGAGTGCATTCTCATGGGTGAATGCTTCTCTGCGTTCCATGCGCGGTGGCAGCATTCCGATCCTGGTGTGGTGTGGCCGATGTTCAAGGCCGACGTCATTGCTGTCACGGACCAATTGCTGAAGCATCTTCAGATCGAGCAGGTTGGGATAGATCGCCTTCTGAATGGCGGTTGACCGGAAGGCATCCAGGTAGATGCTTATAGATGATCGCTGACGGTTTGGAGGGGCTTAGCCAGCGCCATTACGATAGTTCTCTCCGCCAACAGCGCGCATCCAGCACCAAAGGCCACAATGACCACGAACTGGATGATTGCTGACATATGCGCGCTATGCTCGAGCTGCTGCTGAACGGAGCGCGTGCGCTTTCGCGGGACGGCGCGACGGTCCCCGAGTGCTTCAACTTTACCATGAGGCGCCCGCGCCGGCGCGCAGCTGGTGAGCTCCTGGATGTAGACCCTGTCCTGCGTCCGTACGCCGAATTGAGCATCTGCAGCCCAGACAACCTTTCCGATGATGGGTGTCGCCAAGCCGCGGCGGATCTCAACATAGCTTCTGGGGCTTGGCGAAACACTCGATCGCAGCATCAAGCCGCGCGACGACCAATTCAGGATAGTTGCATCCGACCAAACGTCAGCCACGCGGATGCGAACAGACAAAGCAACGCGCTGCCGCAGTTCGCGGTTGCGAAATCCAGGCGCCAACCGCCCGATGCCCTCTCCACCAAAAGCCATATCGATCCGGCCTGTTTCAGCGGTTACTACGCAAGAGAGATTAAGGTTTTGTTGTATACAGCGGGCCCTCATGCTGGCGCGTATTCTCTGATCAGCACAGCTGCCATACAGGCGTGCCCGCTCTGAACGCCGTTCACGGCCACATCGTACCAGCTCCAGTAGATCTGGCCGTTCGGGGCGCATCGTAGCTTGGGAAATACCAGCTTGCGGTTCGTGTTGCGGCCGACATCGAGAAACTGAGAGGCAACGACGTTGCCCGGGTCGCCGACATCAAATTGCGTGTAGCTGCCGTCTTGCTGCCTGCTGCCGTAAAACTCGAAATCAAAGGCGTAACTTGGCTCGAAACCGGCGATGGCGTCGTTGATCGGATAGCCAGCAAGGTTGGTGTGGTTGGACTGGATCACCTGATACGGCGCGTTCCCGCTGCTGGTGGGATCGGGCAGCTGCCCATAACCGTTGGCATCTGACAGATTGCCGGTGCGCGGCTGGATGACCCAGGGCAACGCCTTGTTCTGATCGCCATCACGCAGCACCGTCGAGCTGGTCTGCTGGTTGTGAAACCATTCGTTCCAGCTCGGCACCGGATTGCCTGGGCTATCTTGGTCACAGTTGATTTTGCAGACACGCCCGGTCGCCGTCCACGCGGTTGAGGTCGACGGCGCTGGCATCTTCGTCTGCGATGGTGTCGGCGTAGGCGTGGGACTGGGGCTTGGTGTCGGGCTCGGCGTGGGAGTCGACGTCGCCGGTGCATTGTCGAGGGTCGCCGCGATCGTGGTGAGCGCCAGCGCCCGCAGAGAACAGGTCCGCATCGCATGGTAGAGGACGCTGTTCTGCTCGACCAAGCCACCGCCAAACTGCGCTTTGATGTTGGCGGCGACCTGGTCCTCCAAGGCAGCTAGATCCAAGGCGTCTTGCTTGTAGAGGGTCATCACTCGACCTCCATGTGGCCGCACTCGAAGCACCGGCGCCAGCGGGCGCCGGGGCCGGAGCCTTGCAAGGCATGGGGCCAGTGCTCGTGCTTTGGCGCGCCGCGGAGCAACCAGCCGATCCGGCGAACAATGCCGCCAGCGACGGCGCGTGCGAAGCTGGGCTTCGGGGTGATCGGGGCGTGCATCATGCCTCGGCCCTCCGGCAGATCTCGACGACCCGCCGCGCCGTAGCAGCGTCCATCATCCCGATGTGGCAGTTCTTCGGCTCAACCCCGAGTTGAGCAGCTAGCCATTTGTACCCCTTCCCGCGGGCATGGCCCTTGCTGAGGCCGGACAGGCGCTGCCGCTTTTCCCACAGCGGATCGAACGCAGCGTGCGCGGCCGAGCGCGCGCGGCGCGTCACCGGTCCAGCTGGTGAGCCAAGCGCTTTGAGGGTGCCGGGATGGACGCCGCAGTAAGCACCACAGCTGCATCGCCAGAGCCATTTGTCCGCGAGATCGGGCCGGTGTGGGTAGACGGCAGAGCCGCCCACCATCGTCACCTGGCCGTCGGAACAGTCAGCGCACGCTGGCGCGATGGAGGCGAGCGCCTCCGGCGTGAAGTCGCGCGGGTCGACCGCAATGTCGGCGCTCATGCGACACCGCGACTCGGCGAGAAAAGCGCCTGTTCAAGTTTGCAGTGGGCCCGAAAACCCGCGGAAAACCGTGGGTGGAACGAACCGCGAATACTGCAAACTATCGGCTGTTTTGCTGGGGTCGAGGAGGCTTTGCAGTCCTCTGCGTCACCACTCCGCCATCGGGCCTCAGGAGCGTGGGAGGGCGGCTGATGGGAGGTTTTTCCCGGCCGGTCAACCACCCGCGTGGCCGCCGAGGTAAATTCCTCATGGGGCTGCCGCCAAGGGCCGTCGCGCGGCACGAAATGTGGCCTTGCCGGAAAGCGCAAGCAGTCCAGCACCGCGCCCGTCGGATCGCCGCAGCAATGGCGCAAAGCGTGCAGCGCTTAGATCGACTAAGGGCACCGCCCTCTTTTCGGGCGCGCAGGACAGCACAAATCCACGGCGAGCCGCCGGCATCTTGGGTCGGGGACGGTGGCTCGCCGAGTAAAACGCTCAGTTGCTGTCCGAATCGTCGTTGTCATCGCTGTCGGCGATGATGATTACGCCGGCGATCACCGCCACGACTGCGATCGCCGCGATGATGAAGCCCCCACCGGCAAGATTGTTCTTCTTGGCCGTCGGAGTACCGATCCGCGCCGATTTCGCGACCGACAGGCTGGCAGCCGGGTTTGCCGGTGCCGCCACAACTGGTGCCGCCACCAGCGCGGCAGCGGCTAGCGCCAATAGGGATTTGGCAATCATGATGCGCCTCCTCTTGTGAGTGCTCAGTGCATGCCCTTCACTGACGATTTACTATAGCACTGCGACGAACCGTGTACTGATCACGACGAAATGTAACGCGAAAATACATTTATCATTTGGTTTAATGATCATAGTTAGTGCGACATCAGTGGACGCTCACCCCATTTTCCGTCGCAGCAACGCCTCGACCAGTGGCACGTCGGCCGGCGGCATCGCGAGCCCCGCCATATCCTCGGGTCGCGCCCAGCACAGCTCGCTCGCTTCCAGCGCCTGCGGGACGCCCCGCCACGTGGAAACGGCATAAAGCAGCAGCAGCAGGTGCCGGCGCCCGAGATCGGCGCTGGCGAAGGCGACCGGGGTGAGGTCGGCCACATCGACAACAATGCCAAGCTCCTCGCCGAGTTCGCGCACCAGCGCCGCCTCGGGCCGTTCGCCGGGCTCGATCTTGCCTCCGGGGAACTCCCACAGGCCGGCCAGTTCCTTGCCGTCGGGGCGGCGCTGGAGCAGCACGCGGCCCTCGTCGTCGATCAGCGCCGCGGCGACCACCGGCAGCAGGGTCGCGAACATGACAGCCGTGTCAGCCATTCATTAAGCACTCCTCCGGTAATCAGCCCGCATGCCATGCCGCCGCACCTTCCAGCAACTGCGCTCCCGCCTGCCGCGCGTGTTGCGCGACAACCGCGGCGCGACGGCGATCGAATATGGGCTGATCGTCGCGATGATCGTGATCGCGATGATCGTCGCGCTGAAGAACCTGGCCGGTACCACGATCGGCATGTGGAACAACGTCAGCACCAAAGTCGATCAGGCCAGCTGACCGTAAAATCCGCCGAGACCTTAAACCTTTGGCAACCTCGAACACGTAGTGAACGGTTGCTGGTCCGGTAACCCCGGTTCAGCCGGGTGACTGAAGCTTTTGAATATGGAGACCGGAATGCAGAACATTCGCAAGTTCATCAAGAACTCCAAGGGCGCGACCGCAATCGAGTACGGCCTGATCGCCGCGCTGATCGCCGTGGCCGCCATCGCCGCCATGCAGGGCCTGGGCAACAAGCTCAAGACCACCTTCAACAACGTCTCGAGCAACATGTCGGCTACCTAAGCAGCCGGTTACCTCGAACGAACACGAGGGCGGCGGCACCACGGTGCCGCCGCCCTTTCGTTGTGGGTACTCGCCGCACTTCAGTGGTCGTCTCAGCGCAGGCTGAGGTCTCGAGCGCCTACAGCCGCCCCATCGCCAGGAACTTCTCGCGCCGGCTCTGCCGCAGCGCCTTGGCGTCCATGCCGTCGAGCGCCGCCAGCGCCTCCTCGATCGCATCGCCCAGGCTCGCGATCGCCACATTGGGCGCGCGGTGCGCCCCGCCGAGCGGCTCGGTGACGATGGTGTCGATCACCCCGAACGATTTGAGGTCCTGCGCGGTGACGCGCATCGCCTCGGCGGCGTCGGCGGCCTTGTCGGCGGTACGCCACAGGATCGACGCGCAGCCCTCGGGGCTGATCACCGAATAGATCGCATGCTCGAACATCAGCACGCGATTGCCCGCGGCGAGCGCCACCGCGCCGCCCGAGCCGCCCTCGCCGACGATCGCGGCGATCACCGGCACCCCGGCGTTGAGGCACGCCTCGGTGGAGCGCGCGATCGCCTCGGCCTGGCCTCGCTCCTCGGCCTGGATGCCCGGGAACGCCCCCATCGTGTCGATCAGCGTCACCACCGGCAGCCCGAACCGGTCGGCGAGCTCGACCAGCCGGATCGCCTTGCGATAGCCCTCGGGCTTGCCCATGCCGAAATTGTGCCGCAGCCGGCTCGCGGTGTCGTCGCCCTTCTCATGGCCGATTGCCATCACCTTGCGGCCGCGGAAGGTGGCAAAGCCGCCCATGATCGCCTGGTCGTCGGCAAAGGCGCGATCGCCCGCCAGCGGCACGAACTCGTCGAACAGCCCGGCGGCATATTCCTTGAAGTGAGGCCGCTCGGCGTGGCGCGCGACCTGCGTCTTCTGCCAGGGCGTCAGCTTGGCGAACGTATCCTTGAGCAGCTTGTCGGACTTTGCCTGGAGCCGGGCGATGTCGGCGGCGAGGTCCACCTCGCCATCGGCGGCGGTGTCGCGGAGTTCGTCGATCCGCCCCTGCAGCTCGGCGATCGGCTTCTCGAAGTCGAGGAAACTTACCATGAGCGGCGGTTAAGCGGGCCGCGCGGCTACGTCAACGAGCGGCGCATCGGCAAGGGGGTGGCGGGTATTGACCAGCTCCACCAGCCGGCTGGCGTCGACATGGGTGTAGATCTCGGTGGTGGCGATATCGGCATGGCCGAGCATCGATTGCAACGCACGCAGGTCCGCGCCGCCCTCGAGCAGATGGGTCGCAAAGGCATGGCGCAGCACGTGCGGGCTGACCCGGTCGGGCGGGATGCCCGCCTCCGCCGCCAGGGCCTTGACGAGCTGGTACAATCGGATCCGCGACAGATGCCCCTTGCCCGAGGGGAACAGCCAGGCGCGGTCAGCGGCGACATGATCGCGCCACACCGCCACCGCGGCGCGGGCGCGGTCGGAGATCGGCACCAGCCGCTCGCGCCCGCCCTTGCCCTTGAGGATCAGGAACGGCCGGTCCGGCGCCACCGCGTTGCGCGGCAGGCTGACCAGCTCGGTGGCGCGCAGTCCCGATCCGTAGAGCAGCTCGATCAGCGCCGACAGCCTGAGGTCGTTGGGGAGGGGATGCACCGCACCGGTGCGCTCGGCAATCACCGCGAACAGCCGGTCGACATCGGCATGGCTCAGCACCTTGGGCAGCGACCGCCCAGTGCCCGGCCGCGGCAGCGCTGCGCCCGGATCATCGGCACGCAGCCCCTCGTCGGCGAGGAAGGCGAAGAACCGGCGCAGCGCCGCCGACTTGCGCGCCACCGTCGAGCGCGCCAGCGGCATCCACTCCGCCGCCAGCGTCTGCAAGGCCGCGGTATCCGCCGTCGCGAGCCCGCCGTCGATCGCGGCCGAGGCCAAGGCGAGGTCGCTGCGATAGGCGGCGACGGTGTTCGCTGCCGCACCGGCCTCGGCGGTCAGCATCTCGAGGAACCGTTCGATCAGCGCGCGATCCGTCGACATGTCGCCGCCCCCCGCTTCCCTTGCCATGTCACTCTTCCGCCCCCATCCGTTCGCCCTGAGCCTGTCGAAGGGCATGAGTCTCAATGTGCTTCGACAGGCTCAGGGCGAACGGCATAGTTGGTTCGGCGCGTCAGCCGCGCGCAATCGCCTCGGCGGCGATCATCCGCGCTTCGCCATCGAGCCCGACGCCGCGCAGCGCGCTGACGATCCGGTAGAGCATCGCCGGCGCGACCCCCTTCCACGACGAGGTCTGCATGCCGATCGCCGCGAGCAGCACCACCGTGCCCGGCTGGTTGGCAGCGACGGCGCGGTCGAGCGCCTCGGTCCAGCGGTTGGTGGCGCCGACCCGCACGTCGAGCGCCTGGGCTGCCCGCTCGACATCGTCGGGCGACAATCGCCCTAGCCCCGCAAGCCCCGCAAAGAACAGCCGCTGCTTGAACGCGGCATCGCCGTGGCCGGCATAGGTGGAAAGGTCGCGATAGCTGCGCCGCGCGTCACGATCGGGATCGGCGAGCAGGATCATCGCCCAGGCGTCGCTGCCTTCGGGCACCGCGTCCAACCAGCGCGCCGCGCTGCGGTCGAACCCGGCCGACAGCATCGATGCGACCAACCAGCCGGCATCGTTGACACCCGTGCGTGCCGGCAGGCGCCCGGCGGCGCCCGCGGTCAGCACCAGCCGCGCATAAGCGGGATCGGCACTGGTCGCGCCCCACAATTGCCGCATCGCCGTTACCCGCCCATCGTAGGTTGGCGCGACATAGGCCGCCTGCAGGTCGTTCGCCGCCGCGGCCGCCTGGCTCGGCATGTCGTCGCCGGCATCGACCGCGCCATAGGCATCGACCAGCGCCGCCGACGACAACACGCCCTGCGCCGCGGCCGCTTCCGCCGAACTCAGCCGGTCGGCGAGCCGGATGCTCGGCGACAGCGCATACCAATAGCGGGTCTGCGCGCCGGACGAGGCCAGCAACTCGTCGGGGATCGCCACCCCGGTCGCGGTGGCGAGGCCGAACCGCCACGCGCTCAGCCGGTCCACCCCGGCCCATTCAATCGTCACCGCCTGGGCGCCGTTGGGTCCGGCGCCGACCACCTTCTGGGTCAGCTGCAGGTCGACGCCGGTGGCGATGTTGCGCCGCCGCGCCGCGGTCAGCAGCGCCTTGGCGCGCGCCGGCTCGCCGACCAGCCCGGCACAGATCGCCTGCGCCATCGTCCAGCCGCGCTCATGCGTCGTGGCGAGACCCGCGTCGGCGAGCGGGCACAGCTCGGCCGGGTCCCCGGTCGCAAGCGCGGTGTTCATCGCCACCTGGTAGAGCTTGGGCGTATAATGGGCGTTGTCGACGCTCTGAACCACCGCGCGGGCCGCCACCGCCTCGCCCATCCGCAGCAACAGCCAGGCGCGCTCGGCGGCGAAGTCGGCGCCGTTGAGGTTGGTCGGCGTCTGCACCTGCGCCGCCAGCGTCCGCCGCAGCAGGATCGACAGCCAGCGCGACGGCAGCGGCGCCGCGGTGCGCCGCATCAGCCCTTCGAGATACCGCCCATCGGCATCACCGAACGCATCCGCCGCCAGCGTGCCCTCGCGCGGCCCGGCCGGCCCGACCAGGTCGAGCGAGCGCCGCGCCGAGACAGGCATCTCATATTGCGCGAGCACCGCGGGATCGATCGCCGCGGGCGTCGGTGTCGGCGATGGCGTCGCACTGGGCGTGGGGAAGGGCAGCGGCTGCACCGTCGCGAGCGGCGGCACGACGGGCGTCGCTACCGGTGCCGGGGCATTGCCCGTCGGTCGCGGCATCGGCGCGGGCGGCGCGGCAGGCTCGCCGAAGCCGGGCGGCAGGATCGACTGCGGCTTGTCCTGGCCAAAGGCCGGCAGCCCGGCGACGGCGCCCGCGGCAACCAGCGCCAGCAGCGCGACGCCGGCGCGCGCGCTAGCTGAGATTCGCAAGCGTCACGGCCTTCTCGACATGGGTCTGCGGCCGCTCGCTGGCCCGGCCAGCCAGCAGGAACAGCCCGCCCACTACCACCACGACGAGGACGATGACCGAGATCGCGAAGCGTGACATACCAAACCTTGTGAACTGACGCCGCCGGAGCCTGTTGCCCGGCGGTTGCCCGCTGTATAGCGCGCTGAGCCATGTTGCAAAGCGCCAACCCCCGGCCGGTCGGGCCCGACGGTCTACCCGCACGCCCGATCGTGCTGGTAGGGCTGATGGGCGTCGGCAAGTCCACGGTCGGCCGCCGCCTCGCCAGCCGGCTGCGCCTGCCGTTCGTCGACGCCGACCACGCCATCGAGGAAGCCGCGGGGATGAGCATCCCCGAGATCTTCGAACGGTTCGGCGAGCCCTATTTCCGCGACGGCGAGCGTCGCGTCATCGCCCGGCTGGTCGACGGCCGCCCCAAGGTCATCGCCACCGGCGGCGGCGCGTTCATCAACGATGAGACCCGCGCGCTGATCCTCGCCGAAGCCACCGCGATCTGGCTTAACGCCCACCCCGACGTGCTCGCCGAGCGCGTCGGCCGCCGCGACACCCGGCCGCTGCTGCGCGGCCGCAACCCGCGCCAGGTGCTCGCCGAGCTCGCCGCGGTCCGCAACCCGATCTACGCCGAGGCGCATATCCACATCATCAGCAACAAGGGCCCGCACGAATCGACCGTGCAGGCCATCCTCAAGGCCATCGCACCCAAGGCGCCCCCCGCATGACCACCATTACCGTGTCGCTCGGCGCGCGCAGCTACCCGATCCACATCGAGGCGGGCCTGCTCGCCCGCGCCGCCGACCATCTCGCCCCGCTCGCGCGCGGCCGGCGAATGGCGATCGTCACCGACGAGCATGTCCGTCCCCATCTCGCCACCCTTCAGGCATCGCTCGACGCCGCCGGGGTCGCCAGCGAGGCGATCGTGCTGCCGCCGGGCGAGAAGACCAAGAGCTGGGCGCAGCTCGAGGCGCTGTGCGACGCGCTGCTCGCGCTCGGCATCGAGCGCGGCGACCATGTGATCGCGCTCGGCGGCGGCGTGATCGGCGACCTCGTCGGCTTCGCCTGCGCGATCCTCAAGCGCGGCTGCCGCTTCGTCCAGATCCCCACCACGCTGCTCGCCCAGGTCGACAGCTCGGTCGGCGGCAAGACCGCGATCAACACCCGCGCCGGCAAGAATCTGATCGGCGCCTTCCATCAGCCCGCGCTGGTGCTGATCGACCCTTTGGTGCTCGAGACGCTGCCACCCCGCGAGCTGCGCGCGGGCTATGCCGAGGTGGTCAAATACGGCCTGATCGACGACCGCGCCTTCTTCGAGTGGTGCGAGGCGAATGGTGCCAAGCTCCTCGCCGGCGACCTGCCGGCGCGCGAACAGGCCATCACCCATGCCGTCGCCGCCAAGGCGCGGATCGTCGCCGCCGACGAGCATGAGACCAACGGCATCCGCGCATTGCTCAACCTCGGCCACACCTTCGGCCATGCGCTCGAGGCCGAGGCCGGTTTCTCGTCAGCGCTGATCCACGGCGAGGGCGTCGCCGCCGGCTGTGCGCTGGCCTTCGCCTTCTCCGCCAACCAGGGCATCTGCACCGGCCAGGACGCCGGCCGCGTCGCCGCTCATTGGCGCCACGTCGGGCTACCCGACGGCCTCGCCGCCGCCGGCATCGCCGCGTCGGGCGCCCGCCTCGTCGAACACATGCGCCACGACAAGAAGATGGCGGCGGGCACCCTGCCCTTCCTCCTCGCCCGCGGTATCGGCGAGACCTATCTCGACAAGACTGTCGACCTCGCGGTGGTCGAGCAGTTCCTCGACGCGCAACTGCGCTGAACACAGCCCACACCGCCCGTCATCCCAGCAAAAATCCGGGATGACGAGCGGGCGCGACGGTAGCCGTGATGGCCCCGGTCAGAACCGGAAGCGCACGCCGAGCGAATAGGCCCGCTCGATATACAGCACTTGGCGGCGATAATTGCCGTCGTCATACTGGCGGTCACGCTGGATCGGGTTGCCGAGCAGATTGACGATGTCGAAGGCCAGCGTGATGTTGGGCAGCGGGGTCATCGTCGTCGAGAAGTCGAGCTGCCCACGACCCTTTTCAATCGTCGGATGCGCGATCGGGTCGAACGTCTCCAGCGAATAATAGGACACGAAATCAGAGCGGTAATTATAGGCGAGCCGCGCCGAGAAGCGTGGCTTCTCGTACAGGGCGATCACGTTGTACGCCCATTTCGACACGCCGGGGAAGCGCTGCTGCTGGTTGTCGTAGGTGGCGCCGAAGTTGGGCTGGAGATCGCCCTTGGCATCGATGAAGGTGCCGTTGGCCTGGACGCCAAACCCCTTCGCCCATTCGGGCAGGCCGTTGATGTCGAGGAAGCTCGTGAACTGCACTTCCGCGCCCTGCAGACGGGTGCGACCGAGATTGACCGGCTGGTCGACCGCAACCAGTCCATAGGTCGGATCGCGGTAGACATTGTTGACCGTGGCCAGGAAGCCCTTCACGTCGTGGCGGAAGACCGCCGCCGTGAACGAACCCGTACGCGAGAAGTAATATTCCAGGCTGACGTCGTAGTTGTTCGAGGTCAGCGGCTTCAGATCGGGATTGCCTTCTGATCCGCCCCGCGCGCAGTTGCGGCTGTTGTAGGTCGAACTCGTCGGATCGAGACAGGGGCTACCCTCCGGGAACGTCGGTGGGGTCCCCAGCGTCAGGTTGGGCCGCAGATCGATGAAGTTCGGCCGGGTCCGCGTCTTCGTATAGGCAAGCCGCAGCTGCAGCTTGTCGGTGAACGCGATCCGCGCGCTGCCGTTTGGCAGATAATCGGTATAATCGTTCTTGGCCGTGCTCGGGGCGATCACGCCGTCGATGCTCGACGTGGCATCGACGCGGGTCTTGGTCTTCACCGCCCGCAGGCCGGCCAGCCCGTCGATGGTGATGCCGCCGAGATCGAAGCCGTATTTCAGCTGTGCATAGGCGGCATAGGACTTTTCGTTCGCCCGGAAGCGCTGCAGCGGATCGAAGGCGACGGTCCCTGCCGGCTCCCTGAAGAAGGTGCGCAACGCGGCCAGATTGTCGCGGATGCTGTCGCGGGTCAGCGCCGCATAGGCAACGTTCGGCTGTGCATTGTTGAAGGTGAAGCCAGGCAGGGTGGCCCGCACGTCCGCCCCCGGCAGCGAGGTCAGCGGTATGCCCTGGTCTTCGAACAGGATGTTCGGCGCCCCGTTGACGCCGGGAACCGCGACATTGTTGTAGATGCTGCCGAAATCGCGCGCAGCGTCACGATCGTCATAGCGAACGCCGAGCTGCAGCCGCTTCAGGAAGCCGAGGTCGAGGTCGTAGGAAAGGTCGGTGCGCGCCTGCCAGTCCTTGCCGCTCACCACCGTCAGTTCCTGGTAGAGACCACGAGCGACGAAATTGGCCGGATCGGCGATGTTATAGTTGAGGAAGGTCTGCGACGGCCCGCCATCCTGATCTGCCGACACGTCGAAGTTCGAGAAGTGGCTCGGCACGCCGCGCGTGGCATAGTCGACGTTGACCAGATTGGCGGTGTAGGTGCTGTCCGTATAGGCAACGTCGGCCGAGATCTGCAGCCGGTCCTTGGTCCAGTTGGCGCCGGCGCCCCCCTGGTAGGTGTCGGTCTTGCCGTTGAACGAACCGGTATAGCCGTCGGGTCGCACCGCGCCGCTCACGACCGCGCTGGCGATCTGGTTGGTGCCCGGGATGGTGGTCACGTCCGTCAGCGTGATCGCGCCGAAGTTCGGGATGAACATCCAGCGGTTGTAATCCTTCGACCGGAAGCCCTGGTACAGGCCGTCGGCGTAGATCTCCAGGTTGGAGGTTGGCTTCCACTGGAAGGCGGCGTTGGCAGACGGCCGATAGCGCGCGCCATAGCCGAGGAAATTGCCCTGCGCGTCGGGGAAGCGGAGACCAGCCGCGGCACCCGGCGCGCTGTTCCCCACCGTGCCATCCGCATTGGGCGTATTGGTCGTGGCGATCACCACCGACTGCTCGCGCGAGGAATCCATGAAGTTGATGCCGACATAGGACGCATTGAGCAGCAGCCCCATTTCGCCGATGCCGGTGTTCCAGCGATCGCTGATCAGCAGGTTGCCGTTGGGCACGATCTTCTCGGACTGTTGCGAGAGCACGCCGTTCAGCGAGCCGGACAGCTCGAAGCCGTTGAAATCGAACGGTCGACGGCCGCGCACGTTGATCTCGCCGGCGATGCCACCCTCGATCTGGTTGGCGAGGCCCGACTTATACACCTCCAGCGCGGCAACCGTACCGGCGGGGAAATCCTGGATCTGGACGTAGCGCCCTTCGGCAGTGAAGATCTGCCGGCCATTATAGGTGGTGGTGAGATCGGGCAGGCCGCGCACGGTGACACCCGCCGACTCGCCGCCACCGCGGGTCACGGCGACGCCGGCAACACGCTGCAGCGCCGACGACGCGAAGGTATCCGGCAGCTTGCCGATATCCTCGGCGACGATCGCGTCGACGATGCCGTCGGAGGTGCGCTTGATCGTCTGTGCCGATTCGAGGCTGCGGCGAAGCCCGGTGACGATGATGTCGCCGCCGCTTTCGGTGGGGCTTTCCTGGGTCGAAGGCTGCGGCGTCGCCGGATCGGCACTCTGGTCGGAAGCGGTGGTCGGCTTGGGCAACTCCTGCCCGGTCGCCTGCACATCGCTCGCGCTGGTGGCCACCTGATCCGTCGTCTGTGCAGTTGCCGGCGTCAATCCCGCCAATGCCATGGTCATGGTCGCCACGGACGCGCACAGAAGTGCCTTCGCTTTCATACCCTCTCCCCTTCATTGCCGCGATTGTCGTCTGGCGGCTAACGGGCTCCTGCTAAAATGATTGTGTCCGTGTCGCAACACGATTTTGTCCGACATATCCGAATTGTGTCGAACCGCGTTTAATTGGCAACAATCCCGGTCGCTTGGTGCCTCGGCGGCGGGCGGTGCGAGTAGGAATATCTACGGCTGGAGACCCGCCAGCCTCTGCTTCTACCCCGCCGTTACCAGCGGCGCATGCCGATCGACCAGGATCGCGCTCGCCTCGTTCATGCCCACCACCTCGACGACGATGCCGTGCCGGCGCATCGCCGCCACCACGTCTTCCAGCGCGCCGACCGCGGTAATGTCCCACAAATGCGCGGCGCGCAGATCGATGCGCACGGCGCGCGCGCTGTCGCGCAGATCGAAGCGATCGGCGAAGATCTCGGCGCTGGCGAAGAACACCTGCCCGGTCACCGTATAGATCCGGGTATCGCCCGCCGCGTCATAGCCGATCGCGACGTCCATCATCCGCGTCACCTTGAACGCGAAGAATACGCCGCTCAGCAGCACGCCGACGCCAACGCCGGCGGCAAGGTCGTGCGTCGCCACCGTCACCGCCACCGTCGCCAGCATCACCGCACCCGACACCTTGGGATGCCGACCGAGGTCGCGCAGCGAGCCCCAAGCAAAGGTACTCGCCGAGACCATGATCATGATTGCGACCAATGCCGCCACCGGCACCTGCGCCACCCAGTGGCGCAGCGGCACCATCACCACCAGCAGGAACACGCCCGCCACCAGCGTCGACAGCCGCCCGCGCCCGCCATAGCGGACGTTGCCCACCGTCTGGCCGATCATCCCGCAGCCGGCGATGCCGCCGAACAGGCCGGCGGCGATGTTGGCGAGGCCGAGCCCGGTGCATTCCTGCGCCTTGGGGCTGGTGGTCTCGGTGAGCTCGTCGACTACGCTCGCGGTCATCATCGATTCGAGCAGGCCGACCGCGGCCATCGCCAGCGCATAGGGCGCGACGATCGCGAGCGTCGCCCAGTCCAGCGGCACGCCCGGCCAGCCGAGGTGCGGCAGCGACGCCGGCAGCCGGCCGAGATCGGCGACGGTGCGCAGCGGCATCGGCACCCAGATGCTGATCGCGGTGAGCACCACGATGCAGATCAGCGGCGAGGGGATCGCCTTGGTGACGCGCGGCACCAGATAGATGATCGCCAGACCCAGCGCGATCATCGCATAGGTGTGCCAGCTGACGCCGAGCATCTGCGGCACCTGCGCCGAGAAGATCAGGATCGCCAGCGCGTTGACGAAACCGGTGCGCACCGATCGCGACACGAAGCGCATCAGCACGTCGAGCTTGGCGAGGCCGAAGCCGACCTGGAACAGCCCGGCGAGCAGGGTCGCCGCGAGCAGATACGGCAGGCCATGGGCATGGACCAGCGCCGCGGCGACCAGCGCCACCGATCCTGCCGCGCCCGAGATCATCGCCGGTCGGCCGCCGGTGAAGGCGATCACGATGCCGATCACGAACGAGGCGAACAGGCCGACTTCGGGATCGATCCCGGCAACGAACGAGAAGGCGATCACCTCGGGGATCAATGCGAAGGTGCCGACCATGCCGGCGAGCACGTCGCCGCGGGCGGCGGCAGGGCCGGCATACCATTGGCCGCGATAGCGGGAAAAGGAGAAGGTCATGATCGAGAAAGTCCGCATGAGCCGCCGCGCGCGCCGCCGGGCGGTGCGCGTGTGAGATGCAGGGGCGTTGCGTTATCCGGCGGATCGGCGGCCGGAATAGCCACCCGGAATTTCACCGGGTCCAAGCGAATGACCGCGCCTTACCCCGCGACCACGATCGATGCAAACCGCCGGGCCGAGCCAGGTCGGCGGTGACGGCAGCCTAGCCGCGCAGACGCCACGCCAGCCACAGCCAGCCGCCGATCAGCAGCGCGCCGCCGATCGGCGTGATCGCGCCGAACCAGCGCGGCGCACCGATCGCCATCAGGTACAGCGTCCCGGCAAACAGGGCGCCACCGACCACGAACAGCCACGCCGGCCCGCGCGCCTCCATCCGCACTGCGACCAGCGCCGCGACCGCGTGGATCAACTGGTAATGGCCGCCGGTCTTGAGCCATTCGGCGGCCTCGCCGTGCGCGCCATGCGCGCCGAACGCCCCTGCCGCCACCGCGAGCGCGCCGGACAGCGCCGCCAGGATCGCGACGATCATCGCGGCTCATTGCCCCAGGGCTGCTGCGCCGCGACGAGCGAGCGCGCGGCACGGATGTCGCCCGCCTCGATCTGGATGCGCAGCCGTTCCTTGTCGCGCGCGCGGTACGAGCTTTCGGCGCGGTCGATGTCGGCGGTCGAGACGCCGAGCCCCTGCAGCGCCACCCGCCCCATCTTCACCGCCGATTCGAGCACCTCGCGCACCACGTAATCGGCGGATCCCTTCTTGAGCTTGACCAGCGCCCGCCGGTCGAACGCGCGCACGTAGATCGCCGCCTTGGGGAAGGCCTCGTGCACACCTTCCAGCGTGTCGGGCTGGATCTGGTCGCCATCCATGCAGAAGCAGATCATCTCGGCATCGGCGGCGCCCGCCTGGCGCAGCAAATCGAGCCGGGTGCCGTCGCCATAATAGACCTTGGCGCCGAACTCGCCGGCGATGTCGATCATCTCGATGTCGGTGTCGATCAGCGTCACCGGAATGTCCTGCATGCTGAGCATCTGCCCCACCGTCTGGCCGAACCGGCCGTAGCCGACGATGATCGCATTGGCGCCGTCCGCGGTCGGCCCGTCGCGCTGCTGGTCCTTGGCCACCGGCTCCTCGCGAAAGCGGCGGGTGATCCCCATCAGGAACGGCGTCGTCGCCATCGACACGGTGATGATCGCGGTAAACAGGCTGACCGCCTCGGGCGCCACCAGATAGCCCGCCTGCGCCTGGGCGAACAGCACGAAGCCGAACTCGCCGCCCTGGCTGAGCAGCAGCCCCAGCGCCAGCGCGCTGCGCCAGGTCATCTTGAAGCCCATGCCGATCGCAGAGATCACCGCCGTCTTGGTGGCGATCAGCGCCAGCGCCATCGCGATCACGAACACCGGCCGCTCGGCGATGGCGTTGAGGTCGAGCAGCATGCCGACCGCGAGGAAGAACAGCCCGAGCAGGATCGAGCGGAACGGCTCGACATCCGCCTCGAGCTCGTGGCGATACGGGCTGTCGGCGAGCATCACCCCGGCGATAAACGCGCCCAAGGCGGTCGACAGGCCGAGCGCCTCCATCACCGCCGCGCTCGCGATCACCGTGAACAGCCCGGCGAACACGAACATCTCGCGCTCGCCGAGATTGCCGATCAGCCGGAACAGCGGCCGCAGCAGGAAGCGCCCGGCGAGGATCAGCCCGCCGACCGCGATCAGCGTGTAGATCGCGAGCAGCCAGCCGGGCGGCGCGTTGGCATCCGCCGGGTTGCGGCTCAGCGCCGCGACGATCGTGATCAGCGGCACGATCGACAGGTCCTGGAACAGCAGGATTGAGAAGGCGCGCTCGCCAAACGGCGTGCGCAGCCGCCCCGCCGATTGCAGCATCGGCAGCACCTGCGCGGTCGACGACAGCGCCAGCGGCAGCCCCAGCGCGAGCGCCGCGGGCAGAGAGAACCGCCCGAACAGCCACACCACCGCGGTCAGCGCCACCCCGCACAGCGTCACCTGGATCAGCCCGAGCCCGAAGATCTCATGCTTCATCCGCCACAGCCGCGACGGGTTGAGCTCGAGCCCGACCAGGAACAGCAGCAGGGTGATGCCGAGTTCGGCGATCCCCATCTTGCTCTCGGCATCGCCAACCAGCCCGAGCACGTGCGGCCCGACCACCGCGCCCGCGACCAGATAGCCCAGCGTCGCGCCGAGCCCCAGCCGGCGGAACAGCAGCACGAAGAACAGCCCGGCGCCGAGCAGCACCATGCCGTCGCGCAGCATCGATCCCGGTGCGGCATCATGCATGCGCGGGCGCTCCGTCGGCGGTGGCACGCGCGGTCGCGGCCGCCTCGGCAGCGGCCTCGAACGCGAGCCGGATCGAGGGGTGGCGCGCGGTATAATCGAGCGCCGGCGCGAACACGTCCATCCCCGGCCAGTCCGGCGCCGCGCCCTCGCGCGCCAGCCAGGCGGTCAGCCCGTCGCGCGCTGCAGCGAGCTCCTCGGGTGTGCGGCCGAGCACATGCGCGGCGAGCAGCGACGACGATGCCTGGCCGAGCGCACAGGCGCGCACCAGCAGCCCGACGTCGCTCACCCGCCCCGCCGCGTTGACGATGACGTCCACCGTCACCCGGCTGCCGCAGATCGGCGAGCGCCGCTCGGCGCTTGCCATCGGCGCCGGCAGCCGCTCGTGGTGGGGAATCGAGGCGGCGAGCCGCAGGATCTCGGCATTGTACAAAGGCGCGGTCATGACGGGTCGCTCTCGTTGCCTACGGTGGTGGCGGCGGGTTGGGCGGCGGATGGCGTGCGGCTGCCGAACACCGGCAGCCCGCGGCGGCGGCGGTCGACGAAATCGGCGATGCTGGCGCTGGTCGCGTTGAGCAACGGATAGGTGCGCGACGCGGTCATCCACGCCGGCCGCCGCGACGGGCCGCCGCCGACCGTGTCGATCACCAGCGTCGTCAGCAGAAAGGCGAGGCTCGCGAGGATCAGGCCCTTGAGGGCGCCGAAGCCGAACCCCAGCGCGCGGTCGACCGGCCCCAGCACCGAGGTCCGCGTCCGGTTGCCGATCGCGGTCGCGACCAGCCGGCCGCCGAGATAGGTGACGCCGGCGATGATCGCGAACGCCGCCACCGCCGCGCCCGAGACGGTGCCGATGCTGCGGCTCAGCATCGCCGCGAGCGGCACGTGGAACAGCTTCAGCATCGCCACGATCGCCACCCAGGCGAACAGCGACAGCACCTCGGTGACGAAGCCGCGCTTCAACCCGAGCAACGCCGCGGCCGCAACGCCGATCAGCACGATCATGTCCAATGCGGTAAGCCCCATGGGATCTTGATAGGGGCCCGCGCGCCGGATCGCTAGGGTGGGGTTACGGGGGTACGGGAGGAATCCCGACCGGGCTGCCCGCTGACGCCTACGGTCACCCTCGCGCACCATTGCGTCACCCCAGCGCAAGCTGGGGTCTCCTCGTGGCGCGGTCGTCGCCCGGCCCCACAAAGACCCCAGCTTGCGCTGGGGTGACGATGGAG
>NZ_JALNUP010000013.1 GCF_026540855.1 Sphingomonas sp. GC_Shp_5 | reverse complement strand
GCTTCGTCAGCAAGGCGGTGGAGGCCGAGATCAGGGCGGTAAAGGCCAAGATCGCCGATCCCGAGATCGCCTGGCTGTTCGAGAATTGCTACCCGAACACGCTCGACACCACCGTGGTCAAGGTCGGCGAGATCGACGGCAAGCCCGATGCCTTCGTGATCACCGGCGACATCAAGGCGCTGTGGCTGCGCGACAGCTCGGCGCAGATGCAGACCTATGTCCATCTCGCGCCGCAGGATGCGCCGCTGAGGCGGCTGTTCCACGGGCTGATCCAGCGCCAGGCTCGGTGCATCCTGATCGATTCATACGCAAATGCGTTCATGGAGGATCCCGCCGCCAAGACCGATCTCGACTGGTCGCAGACCGACAAGACCGAGATGAAGCCGGGCGTTGCCGAGCGGAAGTGGGAGGTGGATTCGCTCTGCTATCCGATGCGGCTCGCGCACGGCTATTGGACGGCGACGCGCGACAAGGCGCCGTTCGACGACACCTGGGCCAAGGCGATGGCGCGCGCGGTGGCGACGTTCCGCGAGCAGCAGCGCAAGGACGGTCGCGGCCCCTATCGCTTCCAGCGCAGCGCGCCGCAGCCGAGCGAGACGCTGCAGGACGGCTATGGCGCGCCGACCCGCAAGGTGGGGCTGATCCATTCGAGCTTCCGCCCGTCGGACGATGCGACGACGCTGCCGTTCCTGATCCCGTCCAATATGTTCGCGGTCTCGGCGCTGCGCAAGATCGCGCAGGTGCATCGCGAAGCGCGCGGCGACGCCGCCGCGGCGCAGGACTGCCTGGCGCTGGCGAGCGAGGTGGAAGCCGCGCTCAACGCCCATGGCAAGATGGCGGACGGGCAGGGCGGCGAGGTCTGGGCCTATGAGGTGGACGGCTTCGGCAATGCGATCTTCATGGACGACGCCAACGTGCCGAGCCTGTCGGGCCTCGCCGAGCTTGGCGCCGCGGACCGCAACGATCCGCTGTTCCGCCGCACCGCCGCGGCGGCGTGGAGCACGCGCAATCCCTATTTCTTCGAGGGCAGCGCCGCCAAGGGCATCGGCGGGCCGCATGTCGGCGAGGGGCAGATCTGGCCGATGTCGATCATCATCCACGCGCGCAACAGCGACGACGATGCGACGATCGCGCAATGTCTGCGCTGGCTCAAGGCAACCCACGCGCATACCGGCTTCATGCACGAAAGCTTCGACAAGGACGATCCGAGCACGTTCACGCGGACCTGGTTCGCCTGGACCAACGGCCTGTTCGGCGAGCTGATCGTCGATCTCGCCAGGCGTAAGCCGGCCCTGCTCGCCCAGCGCTATTGACGCATCGTGCCGGCGCCACCGGGCGAGCGGCCTTCCTACCTGTATCAAGCTTCAAGGAACCACGTGATGACCACCGCCACCCGCCGGCAGCTTCTGGTCGGTACCGGCCTCGCGACGCTGTCGTCCACGCTGCCCGCGGCAAGCTGGGCGCAGCGCCCGGCCGCGAGCCGGCCGGACCTGTTCGTCGGCACCGGCGGCCATGGCCACACCTTTCCCGGGCCGACGCTGCCGTTCGGCATGGTCCAGCTCGGCCCCGATACCGATGTCGCGCGCTGGGATGCCTGCTCGGGCTATCATCGCGACGACACCTCGATCATGGGCTTCTCGCACACCCATCTGTCGGGCACCGGGATCGGCGACATGCTCGACGTGCTGGTGGTGCCGACGCGCGGGCCGCTCAAACTGGTGCCGGGTTCGCTCGAACATCCCGAAGAGGGGTATCGCCAGCGCTTCTCGGAGGAACTGGCCGAGCCCGGCTATTATCGGGTGAAGCTCGAATCCGGGGTGCTGGCCGAGCTGACGGTGACGGAGCGGACGGGGCTGCACCGCTACCATTTCCCGGCCGGTGAGGGGCATATCCTCATCGATCTCGCGCACATGGTCCAGGACCCGTGGGACAAGGGCAAGCTGATCGACGAATCCTCGCTCAGCCTCGATGCCGATGGCCTGCTCATCGGCAGCCGGCGCGTCCATCGCTGGGCGAAGGGGCGCCGCATCCACTTCGCGATGCGGCTGTCGCGCAAGCCCGACCGGATCGCCTTCTTCGGCGACGGCGACAAGCCCGCCGCCAAGGGCGCGTCCGCGGTGCAGGGCGATCGCGTCAAGGTCGCCTTCTTCTTCGATGCCGCCGGTGGCGCGCCGATCCTGATCAAGACCGGCATCTCGGCGGTGAGCGTCGAGGGCGCCAAGGCGGCGCTGGCGGCGGAAGCGCCGGGCTGGGACTTCGACGGCGCCCGCACCGCGGCGGCGCGGCGCTGGGCGACCTATCTCGATGCGGTGCGCGTCGAGGGCGGCACCGCCGACCAGCGCACGATCATGGCGAGCGCGCTCTACCACGCCTTCCTGTCGCCGACGCTCTTCACCGACCGCGACGGGCGCTATGTGGGGCTCGATAGGCAGGTTCACCAGGTACCGGCGGGCGAGGCGGCGTTCAGCACCTATTCGCTGTGGGACACCTATCGCGCGCTGCACCCGCTGCTGACGCTGGTCCAGCCGCAGCAGGCCGGCCTGCTGGTGCGCGACCTGGTGCGCCAGACGGTGCAGAGCCCGGCAGGGCCGCCGGTCTGGCCGCTGCAAGGCGTCGAGACGGCGTGCATGATCGGCTGGCACGGCGTGTCGGTGATGGCCGAGGCGTGCGCCAAGGGCATCAAGGCCGATTATGCCGCCGCCTGGCCGCAGATCCGCCGCCGCGCCTTTGATCGCGACTTCCCCGACATCGACAGCACGCTCGGCCGCGGCTTCTATTACGACCTCGGCTACATTCCCGCCGACAAGGTCTGGGAGTCGGTCAGCCGCACCCAGGAATATGCCTATGACGATTGGGCGATGGCGGTGCTCGCCGAAGCGGCGGGGGCGCATGACGATGCAGTGGCGCTGCGCAAGCGCAGCCTCAACTATCGCAACGTCATCGATCCCGCGATCGGCTTCGCGCGGCCGCGCTTTGCCGATGGCAGCTGGTGGAAGGATTATGATCCGATCGAGCTCGGCCACAATGTCGAGAAGCAGCGCGACTATACCGAGGCCAACGGCTGGCAGGCGACCTTCCTCAACCAGCACGACACCTATGGGCTGATCCAGCATTTCGGCGGCGATGCGGCGTTCGAGAAGAAGCTCGATGCGCTGTTCTCGGCGCCTTCGACGCTACCCAAGAACGCGCCGCCCGATATCTCGGGGCTGCTCGGCCAATATGCCCATGGCAACGAGCCGGATCAGCATGTCGCCTATCTTTATGCCTTTGCCGGCGCGCCCTGGAAGACGCAGGCGATGGTACGTCGGCTGCTCGTCGAGATGTACAAGGCGGCACCCGATGGGGTGATCGGCAATGACGATTGCGGCCAGATGAGCGCCTGGTTCGTGCTCTCGGCGCTGGGCTTCTACCCGGTCGATCCGGTCAGCGGCGTCTATGTGTTCGGCTCGCCGCTGTTCGACGTTGCCGAGCTGCGGGTGGGCGAGGGCAAGAGCCTGCGGGTGCGCGCGGAAGGCAATGCGCCCGACCGCCCCTATGTCCAATCGGTGCGGTGGAACGGCAAGCCCTGGACCAAGAACTGGATCGCGCATGCCGATCTGGTGCGCGGCGGCGAGCTGGTGTTCGTGATGGGCGACAAACCGTCGCGGTTTGGCGCCGCCAAGCAGGACCGGCCGCCATCCTACGGGCATGGCGCGGCCTGATCAGCTGCCGATAAAAAGACGCCCCGGGATGCGGATCCCGGGGCGTTATTCTTCCCGCGAGGCTGGAAAGCAGGGGAGGAAAGTCCCCGCGGGGCTTCCCGTCAGTGGACGGAACCGGAAAGCGATGGCGGCGCGTCGCCGGGGGCACTGCCCCAGGCCGGGTTGGGCTTGGCGCCCATCACCAGCTCGAGCGTCGCGCCATTGGCGATGTCGGCATGGCGGAACCATGGCTGCGTCCATGGCCGGCCGTTGAGCGTCGCCGACTGGATATAGACGTTGGTGGGTGAATTGCCGCGCGCGACGATCTCGAAGGTCTTGCCGTTGCCGAGCGCGAGCCTGACCCGGTCGAACAGCGGGCTGCCGAGGACATAGACGTCGCTCGACGGATCGACCGGATAGAAGCCCATCGCGCTCATCGTGTACCAGGACGAGGTCGCGCCCTGATCATCCATCCCGGGATAGCCGTAGCCGGAAAAATCGCTGCCATAGAGCGTATCGAGGATGCGCCGGGTGAGTGCCTGGGTCTTCCACGGCTGGCCGCTCCAGGCATAGAGATAGGCGGCATGCTGGTCAGGCTGGTTGCCCTGGACATATTGGCCGACCATGCCGGTGCAGTCGCGGCAGATGCCCTTGGGATTGTAGGGCGTGGCGAAGAAGCGATCGAGCTTGGCGTTGAACCGGGCGCGGCCGCCGAGCAACGTCTCGAGACCGGCGACGTCCTGCGGCACCAGCCACAGCGTCGACCAGCCAGACGCCTCCTTCATCATGAAGTTGTAATAGGGCTCCTGCGGGTCGAACGGCGCGATCCATTTGCCGTCGGCGGTGCGGCCGCGGACGAAGCCGATGCTCTTGTCGAAGACGTTGCGGTAATTGGCGGCGCGGGCACGGAACAGGCGGGCGTCGTCGATCTTGCCGAGCCGCTCGGCATATTCGGCCATCGCCGCATCGTCCCAGGCATATTCCAGCGTCGTCGCGGCGCCGGCCTTGCCGCCGGCATAGGGCGGGCTGGGGTTGCCGGCGGGCACTTCGTCGCTGATCCAGCCCTGGCGCTGATACTCGGCAAGATAGCCGCGCGGGCCCTTGGGATCGGTCGCGTTGCGGCGGAGATACTCGTAGACCGCGGGATAATCGAACGCGATGCCGCGCTTCCATGCGCCAAGGTAGAGGAACACGGCATTGTCGCCGTGGAACGAGGTGTTCATGTAGCCGCGCTCGCGCGCCATATCGAGCTCGGAGCGCATCACATCCTGGATCACCGCCGGCTCCATCAGCTGGAGCAGCACGATCTGGTTGCGGCCGGTATCCCAGAACGGCACCGGGCCGTAGCGATCGTAGCTCGCCGTCCGCAGCTTGCCGTTGCGATCGGTGAAGGTCTCGCCCTTGGCGGCGACCAGCCGCGGGCTGCCGAACGACTGGAACAGCGTCGAATAGAACAGCATCCGCTGCTTGGCGGTACCGCCGGTGACCTGCACCTTGTCGAGCAGCGCCGTCCAGCTGCCGCGCGCGGCCTGGTGGACGGCATCGAAGTTCCAGTTGGGCAGTTCGGCGTGGAGCCGCGCGGCCGCATCGGCATAGCTGGTGCCATGGGCGATGCGCATCAGCACCTTGTCGCCCTGCCTGGTCGCGAAGGTCAGATAGCTCCCCGCAAAGGCACCGCTGACGGTGCGCCGGCCCGCCTCGACATCGGCGTCGCCGATGCCCCAGCCGGGCCGGTCGGTAAGCCCGCGGAAGGTGCCGAACCGCGCGAACGGGCGGGAGAATTCGGCGACGAAATAGCGGCCGCGCTCGCGATCGCTGTCTTCCTGCGCGATGCCGCGCACGGTGTGATCGCCCACCACCTCCACCTCGCCGCCGGCCCGGCGCAGATTGACGATCAGGCTTGATCGCTCGCTGGCCGGATAGGTGAATTGCATCAGGCTGGCCGAACGGGTCGCGGTCAGCTCCACCTGGGTGTGGAAGGTGTTGAGGAACACCGAATAATAGCCCGGCGACGCGATCTCGCGATTTTTGTCGTAATAGGCCTGGCTGTAGGCGGGCGGCACCGTCCAGTCGCCGACCACGGGCATGATCATCGGCTGTGCGCGGCCGCCATAGGAGGGGCCGCCGCCGCCGGTGAAGCCGATCATCGTCGGGTTGGGATAATTGTACGGCGCGGGAACGCCGTTGGGATAGCTGAGATCGAGGTTGACGTTGACCGGCGCCGCCTCGGTCGCGCTGTGCGGCAATCGCGCGCCGGCGGAGGTGATGCCCGAATAGACCGGTTCGCCGGGCGGCGGCGCGTTGCCGATCAGCTCGGGGCGGTCGAGCGGCGCGGTGCCGACCAGCGGATTGGCTTCATCGATCGGGGCCTTGGCGATCGTCGGCGCGGTGGTTTGTGCGTGGACCGGCAGCGACAGCGCCACAATGGCGGCGGTCACCACCCAGCGGCGGTGCGATCCGCGGGCATCGGCGCCTGTGCGTCGATCAGCTGCTGGCCCTGGCGTCATATCCACTCCTCCGCGGGCATTGCGCTTGATCAAGCGTCTCGCTGCCCGCGACGGCATTATTTAAAAAACAAAGTTGATTGTCAATTTGGATGAGCCGTCGGTGGGCAATTCGGCCCGTGAGGACCGGATGACGCGGTGTGGATCAGCGGGTCGATGCGGGTGCCTTCACCACCTCGCCGCCCTTCATCACGAAGGCGACATGTTCGAGCAGGCGGATGTCGCCCAGCGGGTCACCGTCGACCGCGACCAGATCGCCATAGCGGCCCGGAGCGATCGCGCCGACATCGGCGGTGCGGTCGAGCGCCTGCGCGGCGCTGCTGGTCGCGGCTTGGATCGCCTCCATCGGCGTCATCCCCCATTCCACCATCTTGGCGAATTGCAGGGCGTTATTGCCATTGGGGTAGACGCCGGCATCGGTGCCGAACAGCATCTTCACCCCCGCGGCATGGGCGGCGCGGAACGTTTCGCGCTGCTGGCGGCCGACCACGCGTTCCTTCTCGAGGCTTTCGGCGAAGACGCCGTTCTTGGCGCCCTCGGCGAGGATATAGTCGTCGTCATAGATGTCCATGTCGAACCAGGCGCCGTGCTCCTTGGCGAGCTTGAACGAGGTCGCATCGGCGAGGCTGGCGTGCTCGATGGTGTCGACGCCGGCGCGCAGCGCGACGTTGATCCCCTCGGTGCCATGGGCATGGACCGCGACGCGCATGCCGAGCATGTGCGCCTCGTCGACGATGGCCTTGATTTCGTCATAGCTCAGCTGCTGGGCGCCGACCGCGTCGGTCTTGGAGAGCACGCCGCCGGTCATGCACACCTTGATCACCTGCGCGCCATATTTGCGCACGGTGCGCACTGCGGCGCGGAAACCGTCCGGCGAATTGGCGATCTGCGGTGCCGGCACCGAGATCGACGGCGGGAATTCGGTGGCATCGCAATGGCCGCCGGTGGCGCCGAGCGCATAGGTGGCGGGCACGATCCGCGGCCCGGGGATGTCGCCGCGCTCGATGCCCTGCTTGATGCCGACATCGTCGTAATTGGCCGAGCCTACGTTGCGCACCGTGGTGAAGCCCGCATCCAGCGTCCGCCGCGCATTGGCGACGCCCACCACCATCCAATAGCTGTCGGTGAATTCCAGCGACTTGTAGCCGCTCAGCGTCGGATTGCTGGTGAGATGGACGTGCATGTCGATCAGCCCGGGGACGAGCGTGCGGTTGCCAAGGTCGATCCGCTCGGCGCCGGCGGGAACGGTCGCGCCGCGGCGGCCGACGCTGACGATGCGGCCGTCGGTGATCACCACCTCGGCATCGTCAACGCGCTTGCCGGCGAGCACGTCGATCAGGTGCGCGGCCGTGACGACCACGGTCTTGGCCTCGGCAGGTGCCGCGGCGAGCAGCAGCGCGAGCGAGAGGCAGGGCAGATAGCGCATCGGACCGACTTTCATGAGCAAGGTGTGCCCTTCACCAGCATGGACTAGGGGTGGCGAGGGCCAGGGGCGTCATCAGCGCAGCAGAGACCATGTTGCGGCGCGGCAATCAAGCATGCCTTCCGGTGAATCCGCTTATTGGAAGCGGCCGGTCTTTTCGAACCCCTCGTTGGTCTTGGTCATCTTGATCAGCTTGCGCAGATAGGTGCGGACATGACGGTCGAAGCGCGTGTCGTCGTAGACGCCGCGCCAGATATAGTCGTCTCGATCGAGCAGCGCGCGCAGTTCCGCGGTAAAGGCAGTCGGCTCGTCCGTCGCATTCTTGCCCCGCAGGATCGTGCAGACCATCTCCTCTGCGGTCGCCTTGTCGCAATCATCCTGCTCGCGGTAGCCGCCGCGTTGCGCCGCGACCTGCGCGGATTGTGACGCGGCGATGCGGGCTTCCAGCCATTTACGCACGATCGCGCCATTCCAGGCCGGCACCGCTTTATTGGTGGTGGTCATCTATCTACCTGTAGGAGTCAGCGCTGCTTCTTGGTGATCGTGGCGGTGAAATCGGGGTCCTTCTTCGCCACCCAGTCGACGAACTTGCGCACCGCCGGGTCGGCGAGCAGACCCTCCACATCCATGCCGTGGCGCTGCAGCTCGGAATTGGTGAAGCTGGCCGTCACCGTCTGCTGGCAGATCGGATGCATCGGCACGACATTGCGGCCGCCACGGCTCTTGGGCACGGGATGGTGCCAGACGATGGTCTTGCCGGTCGGGCGACCGCACAGCCAGCAGGGCGCGGCGGGGGCCGGTGCCTCGTCCTCAGGCTGGACGTCGTCATAGGGACCGTGTTTCGGATGCTTGCGCGCCATGCGTCTGCCTGAATTTCCCTGTGCGACGCCCATTGTAGGCGACGCGGCCGGCATCTCTACACCAGCGATCGGCTGGAACCGAGCGGCTTTGCGGCAGTCCCGCAGGCTGCATGTTGATCTACGTAAGTATTTGCAAAGCGACAAATCTTAAAGATTCGCCGCCATTGTCGAGACATGGAGATGCAGAAAATTTGCAGCGGATGCCGTGACGGGGCGGATTTCGAGATGCCGTTTGCGATGGCGTTCCAGCCGATCGTCGACGCCGAGACCGGCACGCCCTTCGCTTATGAGGCGCTGATCCGCGGCACTGACGGCGCTGGTGCGGCCAGCGTGCTGTCGCGCGTTACCGAGGCCAACCGTTACTCGTTCGATCAGGCCTGCCGGGTCAAGGCGATCGAGAGCGCGCTTGCGGCCGGATTGATGGATGGCGACGCCCGCCTGTCGATCAACTTCCTGCCCAACGCGGTCTATTCGCCGCTGGCCTGCATCCAGCTGACCTTGCGGACCGCCCGGGCCGTCGGCCTGCCGATCGACCGGCTGATCTTTGAATTTACCGAAAACGAGCAGATGGGCTCGCCCGAGCACGTCGCCTCGATCATCGACACCTACAAGCAGATCGGCTTTTCCGTGGCGATCGACGATTTCGGTGCCGGGCATTCCGGCCTGGACATGTTCGCGCGGTTCGTGCCCGACGAGATCAAGCTCGACATGGAACTGGTCCGCGGCATCGACCGTGACCCCCGGCGCCGCGCGATCGTCCGCGCGGTGGTGAGCATGTGCCGGGAGCTCGACACGCTGGTGATTGCCGAAGGGATCGAGACGGCAGGCGAGGCGGCGGCGCTGCGCGACCTCGGCGTTCGCTACCATCAGGGATTCTGGTATGCGCGCCCGGCGCTCAATTGCTTGCCGCCGCTGCGGGCGGAGAGCCTCCGCTAGGTACGACCCGCCATCGACATATACAGTGTTACTGTATATATGGGCTGCATCGAACAGCAGGAGTTCTCGATGTCGGCGGATGCGAACAAGGCAGTGGTGCGGCGGTTCAACCGGCAGGTCATCGAGCGGGGTGACTGGGCCTCGTTCGAGGCACTGATCGCGCCGGATTTCGTCAACAGGTCGGCGCCCGCCGGCGCGCCTAACGGGCCCGAGAGCATGTGGAATACCTTCGCCACCGTCCTGCGACCTGCGCTGGCGGACCTGTCGGTGACCATCCACGACCAGATCGCCGAGGGCGACAAGGTCACGACCCGCAAGACGATCAGCGGCACCCATGCCGGCCCGTTGTTGGGGGTGGAGGCCACCGGACGGCCGCTGGCGATCGACGTCATCGATGTCGTGCGCGTCGCCGATGGCCGTTATGCCGAACATTGGGGGGTGAACACGCTGGCGGCGGTGCTGGCGCAGCTCAAGGGCTGACCGGGCCCCTAATCCCCTGCGGCGCTGATGCGGTCGAGAAGGTCGATCGATCGGCGCAGATGGTCTTGCTCGGCGACGGACAGGGTCTGCTCGATGATCGTGCCGAGGCTCGATGCCCGAGCCAGTCGCTCACGGGCGATCAGGCGACGACCACTGTCAGACAGCGACAGCAACTGACTGCGGCCATCGTCCGGATCGACGGCGCGGGCGACCAACCCCGCCGCGACCATCGGCGCAACGACGATCCGCATCGTCTGGTGGGTGACGCCGCGCCGCTGGGCCAGCGCCGCGACGTTCATCGCGCCGTCGCGCTCGAGCAGGCCAAGCGTTTCGGACTGCGCGGATCGATCGGTGTCGGTCGTCTCGCGGATCGCGCGCACCAACGAGCCGATCGCCCGGCGCAGGTCTTCGGCCAGATCCCGGACGCCGGCAGCGTGATCATCATCGCCGATACGCCTGGTCATGCCGTCTCCTGCCTGCCTCTCCCTTGGGTGCGATAGCAGTTTTTGCCAAAGAGTGGATCGCCGCACCGCTCGATCGGTGTCGATCAGGCGTAAAAAGGGCGTCCGGGTTGCCCCGAACGCCCCCTCCAGGCGAGCCGCGCTTGGGAGCAGCTCAGCCTGACCTCGAAATCGCGTGGGAGTTACATGCCGTTGGCGAGATTGGTGTCGGGGTCGTTGGTGCGCATATCTTCGGCCTGGTTCTGGCCGGTCGCACGGACCGCGTCGGCACGATTCTCGAGCGCTGCGGCACCCGCGCCGGTGGAATTGTCGGCGGCGTCCTCGAGATTGTCGGCCACCGCTTCGCTGTTCGCCTCGATGTTGTCGGCGGTTTGCTCGCGCGGGGTGGAGTGGCAGGCCGACAGGCTGGCCAGACCGGCCGCGATACCGATAGCGAACATCTTCTTCATTGGTGATTACCCCTGTTTTTTCATCGGCCCGCAGGCCGACTACTTCCAATCGCCCGCCGAGCCTTTTGTTCCGGCAGGCGCTGCGATCCCGATTATTCAACGGCGGCGGTGTGAAAGGAGCCCGCTCGTGGCTATCTCCACCCCGCCGATCCAGCGCGGTGCCAGCGGCAGTATCGCGACCGCGAGGAGAATAACGATCTTCCACCTGATCTTTGCGACGCCGTGCCTCTACGTCATCGTCCGCTGGCTGTTGCCGTTGTCCCTACCGCTGTGTAGCAAGGGAGGAATCGCGGTGCTGCTGCTGGCGGCGTCGCAATTCCACTTCTGGAGCCGGCTGTCGTCGGGCTCGGTGTTCGCGCCCGAATTTCCGCGGCCGATCGTGATGCTGGCAAACTGGGCGTTCGGCGCGATGATGCTGCTCGCGCTGCTCCAGATCCTGATCGATCTCGCCACCCTGTCGACGATGCTCATCCATCGCGACACCATCGGGCTGCCCGACGGCGTGCGCTATGCCGCCGCGGCGCTAGCGGCGCTGCTCGCGGCGATCGGCGTGGCCGGCGCGGTCCGCGTGCCGGCGGTGCGGGACGTCGAGGTCGCGATCCCCGGGCTGGCGCCGGCGTTCGACGGCTACCGCCTGCTCCAGCTCACCGATCTCCACATCAGCCGGCTGTTCCCGGCACGCTGGGCGCGCGCCGTCGTCGACCGCGCCGACGCGAGTGACGCCGACCTGATCGTGATCACCGGCGATTTCATCGATGGATCGGTGGCAATGCGCCGCGCGGATGTCGCGCCGCTCGCGGATCTGCGCGCGCCCGACGGCGTCGTCGCGATACCCGGCAACCACGAATATTTCTTCGACTATGCGGCGTGGATGCGGCACCTCGGCGGGCTCGGCATCCGGATGCTGCCCAATGCGCATGCGGTGATCAAGCGCGGCACCGATGAGCTGGTGATCGCCGGCGTCACCGATCTCTCCGCACGCAGCGCCGGCGAGGCCGGCCCCGATCTCGCCGCCGCGCTTGACAGCGCGCCGCCGGGGGCGGCGATCGTGCTGCTCGATCACCAGCCGCGCAACGCGCCCGCCGCCGCCGCACGCGGGGTCGGGCTCCAGCTGTCAGGTCATACCCATGGCGGGCTGATCGTCGGGCTGGACCGGCTGTTCCGTGCCCCCAACGGTGGCTTCGTCTCGGGTCGCTACGCCGTCGGGGCGATGACGCTCTATGTCAGCAACGGCACCGGCTTGTGGCCCGGCTTTGCGCTGCGGCTGGGGCGGCCGCCCGAGATCACGCGGATCACGCTGCGCCGTGCCGCTTGATCAGCGCATCGGCGCTCATGGTATTGGAGCCGCGTCACCGGCGGTCTATCGGCGCCGGGTACGACCGAACGACAGGCTGACGACATGTGGCATTGCTTACTGCTCGATCTCAAGAACGACGCCGCGCTGATCGAGGCGTACCGCCAGTGGCATCGGCCCGGCGCGGTGCCCGCGAAGGTGGTGGCCTCGATCCATGCCAGCGGCGTCGAGGCGATGGAGATCTACCAGCGCGGCGACCGGCTGGTGATGATGATGAAGACCGGGCCGCGCTTCGATCCCGCCGCCAAGGCGGCGGCCGACGCCGCCGATCCCGAGATCGTCGCCTGGGAAACGCTGATGTCGACCATGCAGCAGCCGCTGCCGGGGTCGGCGCCGTCCGACAAGTGGCTCCCCGCCGAGCGCATCTTCGCGCTCGCGGAGCAGCCGCTGCCCGGCGATGCCTAGCCGCTCAGGTCAGCATGCGGTCGAGGTGGGTGTAGCCGCCGTCGGGAACGATCCACTGGCCGGTAGTGTGCGACGAGCGATCCGACAGCAGGAACACCACCGTGTCGGCGATCTCGCGATCGGTGGTCATGCGATGGCCAAGCGGGATGCGCCGGGTGATCTCGGCGAGCTTGGCTTTAGGGTCGGCGAAGCTGTCGATCCAGTTGCGGTATAGCGGGGTCATCACCTCGGCGGGCAGCACGGCGTTGACGCGCACGCCGTCATTCACCAGCGCCGCCGCCCATTCGCGGGTGAGGCCGAGCTGCGCCGCCTTGGCGGCGACGTAACCGCTGGTGCTGCCCTGGCCGGTCAGCGCGGTCTTGGACGAGATGTTGACGATCGCGCCGCGGCTCGCCTTGAGATCGGGGAGGCAATGGTGGGCCATGCCGTAATAATGGCCGAGATTGGCGGTGAGCGAGGCGAGGAACGCCGCGGTGCCTGCCTCGAGCCCAATACCGTCATTGGCGCCGGCGTTGTTGACCAGGCCTTGGATGCCATGGCCCTGCGCGACGATGTCGGCGACTGCGGCGGCGCAGGCGGCATCGTCGCCGAGCTCGACCTGGCGGAACAGCGTGGCAGGCTGGATCGCGCGCAGCTGCGCCTCGAAGGCCGGCGCCAGTGGGCTGCGGCCGAGGATGGCGGGGATGGCGCCTTCTTCGGCGAGCACGGTGGAAATGGCGCCGCCGATCCCCGCGCCACCGCCGGTGACGATCACCAGCTTGCCGTCCAGGTCGAGATTCATGCGATAGGCTCCGAAAGAATATAGGCGCGCATCGCCGTGCCGCCAAACACGGCATCGCGATATGCAGGGCAGGCGCGCTGCACGAAATCCTCGATCAACGCGAGCACGCGAGGATAATCGGCGGCGAGCGTGCACACCGGCCAGTCGGAGCCGAACATCAAGCGTTCGGGGCCGAAGCAGGCGAGCAGGTGATCGAGATAGCGGGCGATATCGTCCGCCGTCCAGGCGACATGATCGGCCTCGGTGACGAGGCCGGAGAGCTTGCAGACGACGCTGGGTCGTTCGGCAATGGCGCGGATCGTGTCAGCCCAGGGCTGCCAGCCGCCGCCGGCGATATCGGGCTTGCCGGCATGGTCGAGCACCAGCGCGCCCTCGCCCACCGCATCGAGGAAGGCCGGCACCTGCGGCAACTGCGGCGCCCGCACCAGGATGTCATAGGCGAGGCCTTCGCCGAGCAGCGTCCGCACCCCGGCCTGGGCGTCAGCGCGCAGCAGCCACTGCGGATCGGGCTCGTCCTGCACCATGTGGCGGATGCCGACCAACGCGGTGCCGCGCCACCGCGCGAGCCGGTCGGCGAGGGTCGGCGCGGTAAGATCGGCCCAACCGACCACGCCCAGCATCCATGGCCGCTCGGCCGCGAGCGCGAGCAGCCAATCGGTCTCGACCTCGTCCTGTTCGGCCTGTACCGCGATACAGCCATCAACAGCGGCGGAGTCGAGCAAGGCTTTGACGTCCTCTGGCATCCGATCGCGGGCCAGCGTGCTGCCCGGCGCGATCCAGCCGTAGCGGGCCGGTGAGTAGCGCCAGAAATGCTGGTGCGCATCTATCCTCTTCATCGCGAAGGCCTCTGCCTCTCTTGCCGTCTTCGATCACCTGTGACATGAAATTTCATATATGCAAAGGGTCAGGCCTGCAGCCCGATCTGACACCCACCGAGCCGAACACGGACGGTAAGCCAGGAGCGGACGTTTGATACCAGGAACCATGCCCGACGCGTCATCGCCATCTGCTGTAACGGCCAAGACACCGCTGATCATGCCGGGCTACCGGCTGGGATTCATGCTGGTCGTCAGCCTGTTCTTCCTGTGGGCGATCGCCGGCAACTTCAACGACATCCTGATCCGCCAATTTCAGAAGGCGCTGGATCTCAACCGCGCGCAGGCCGGGTTGATCCAGTTCGTATTTTACATCGGCTATTTCGTGATGGCGTTGCCCGCGGGGCTGGTGATGCGGCGCTGGGGCTATCGCGCCGGCATCCTGGTGGGGCTGGCGCTCTATGCGATCGGCGCGTTGCTGTTCTGGCCCGCCGCCGAGGTACGCGAATATGGCGCCTTCCTCGGTGCATTGTTCGTGCTCGCGTCGGGCGCGGCATTCCTCGAGACCGCGGCCAACCCCTATATCGTCGCCTTCGGCGATCCGGCGCGCGCGCCGCAGCGGCTCAACCTTGCCCAGGGGTTCAACGGCGTCGGCGCGGTGCTCGCCCCCGCAATCGGCGGCCTGTTCATCTTCTCGGGCGTCGAGCACGACAAGGGGACGCTGGCGGCCATGACGGCAAGCCAGCTCGCCGGTTACCGCCTCGGCGAGGCGCGCATGGTCCAGCTGCCCTATCTGGTGCTCGCCTGTGTCGTCATCGTCATCGGTCTTGCCATCGCCATGGCGCGGCTGCCCGACGTGCAGACCCGCACCGCCGAGCGTCATGACGGACTGCGCCAGGTGCTGCGCACGCCGGGGCTGGTGCCCGCGGTGATCGCGCAATTCTTCTACGTCGGCGCGCAGGTTGGCATCTGGAGCTTCTTTGTCGACTTCGTGAAGGACAGCGTGCCGACCACGCCCGAGCGGACCGCGGCCTATCTGCTCTCGGTCAGCCTGTTCCTGTTCATGGCCGGCCGCTTCATCGGCGCCGGGCTGATGCAGCGAATCGCGGCGACGCGGCTGCTGCTGACCTTCGCCTGCATCAACGTCGCCTTGTGCGCGGTCGCCGCGACCGCATCGGGCTGGGTGGCGGTGGCGGCATTCGGGCTGACCAGCCTGTTCATGTCGATCATGTTCCCGACCATCTTCGCGCTCGGCATCCGCGGCCTTGGCCCGCGCGCCGCGATCGGCTCGTCGCTGATCATCATGTCGATCATCGGCGGGGCGATCGTGCCGCCGCTGATGGGCGTGATCGCCGGCCGCGCCGGTGGCCTCCACGTCGCGCTGCTGCTGCCGCTGATCTGCTTCGCCGCGGTCGCCGCCTTTGCCTTCCGATCCGATCGATCGACCGTGATCACCCAATCCAGAACTGAGGATCTTGTATGAGACTGAACGGCAAGCGCGCGCTGGTGACGGCGGCGGCACAGGGCATCGGCCGGGCGATCGCCGAGGCGTTCGTGGCGGAGGGCGCAACGGTGTTCGCCGCCGATCTCAACGGCGAGCTGCTCGGCCAGCTGCCGTCGGTGACGCCGATCGTGCTCGACGTCACCGATCGCGACGCGGTCGCGGCGCTGCCCGGCAAGATCGGCGGCATCGACATCCTGGTGAACGGGGCAGGGTTCGTCCACGCCGGCGATATCCTCGCCTGCGACGAGGACGCCTTTGTTTTCTCGATGAGCATCAACGTCACCGCGATGTACCGGCTGTGCCGCGCCTTTTTGCCGGGGATGCTCGAGCAGGGGCAGGGCTCGATCGTCAACATCGCCTCGATCGCGTCGAGCGTGAAGGGCATCCCCAACCGCTTCGCTTATGGCACCACCAAGGCCGCGGTGATCGGCATGACCAAGGCGATCGCGGCCGATTACGTGCTGCGCGGCGTGCGCTGCAACGCGATCTGCCCCGGCACGATCGACTCGCCGTCGCTGCGCCAGCGCGTCGCCGAGCAGGCGGCGGCATCGGGCATCGACCTTGCCGACGCCACCGCGGCGTTCGTCGCGCGTCAGCCGGTCGGCCGACTCGGCCGCCCCGAGGAGATCGCGGCACTCGCCGTCTATCTCGCCGCCGACGAGTCCGGCTTCACCACCGGCACCACCCAGGTCATCGACGGCGGCTGGGTCAACTGACCCGCCAGCCGCCCCGCTTCACGCTACAAAGGTCAAGTACATGAAACTTCTGCGTTACGGCCCGCTCGGCCAGGAAAAGCCCGGTATCCTCGACGATGCGGGCTTGATCCGCGACCTTTCGGGGATCGTTCCCGACATTGCCGGCAGCGTGCTCGAGCCCGATGGCCTCGCCGCGCTCGCCGGGATCGATCTCGCCACGCTGCCCGCCGTCGAAGGCAGCCCGCGGATCGGCGCCTGCGTCGGCCAGGTCGGCAAGTTCATCTGCATCGGCCTCAACTATAGCGATCATGCCGCCGAGAGCGGGATGGACGTGCCCAAGGAGCCGGTGATCTTCAACAAGTGGACGAGCGCGATCTGCGGGCCGAACGACGCGGTGGAGATGCCGCGCGACGCCACCAAGCTCGACTGGGAGGTCGAGCTCGGCGTGGTGATCGGCAAGCCCGGCCGCTACATCGACGAGGCCGATGCGATGGACCATGTCGCGGGCTATTGCGTGATCAACGACGTCTCCGAGCGCGCCTTCCAGATGGAACGCGGCGGCACCTGGGACAAGGGCAAGGGCTGCGACACCTTCGGCCCGATCGGGCCGTGGCTGGTGACCGCCGACGAGGCGCCGGCGCATGACAAGATGCACCTGTGGCTCGAGGTGGATGGCAAGCGCTACCAGGACGGCACCACCGCGACCATGGTGTTCGACGTGCCGACGATCATCGCCTATCTCAGCCGGTTCATGAGCCTGCAGGCAGGCGACGTGATCTCCACCGGAACGCCGCCGGGCGTCGGCCTCGGCCAGAAGCCGCCCAAGTTCCTCGCGGTCGGCGAGGTGATGCGGCTCGGGATCGACGGGCTCGGCGAGCAGCGCCAGCAGGTCGTGGAGGCGCGCGCGTGACCCGGATCACCGGCCTGCGCATCCGCGACATCCGCTTCCCGACCAGCCTGTCGCTGGACGGTTCGGATGCGATGAATCCCGATCCCGATTATTCGGCCGCCTATGTGGTGCTCGAGACCGATGCGGCAGGGCTCGAGGGCCATGGCCTGACCTTCACCATCGGCCGCGGCAACGAGATCTGCGTTGCCGCGATCGGCGCGCTGCGGGAACGCGTGATCGGCCTCGACCTCGACTGGATCGCCGCGGACATGGGTCGCTTCTGGCGCCACGTCACCAACGACAGCCAGTTGCGCTGGATCGGGCCCGACAAGGGCGCGATCCATCTTGCCACCGGCGCCGTCGTCAACGCGGTGTGGGATCTGTGGGCCAAGGCGGCGGGCAAGCCGGTGTGGCAGCTGGTCGCGGACATGAGCCCCGAGGAGCTCGTGCGCACCATCGACTTCCGCTACATCACCGACTTCATCACGCCCGAGGAAGCGCTGGCGCTGCTTACCGAGCGCGCGGTCGGCAAGGCGGAGCGGGTCGCGACGCTGAAGGCGGAAGGGTTCCCCTGCTACACGACCTCGGCGGGCTGGCTCGGCTATTCGGACGAGAAACTGTTTCGGCTGGCGCGCGAGGCGGTCGATGCGGGCTTCGACCATATCAAGCTCAAGGTCGGGCGTGACCTGGAAGACGACATCCGTCGCCTCCGCATCGCCCGCGAGGCGATCGGTCCCGACGCCAAGTTGATGATCGACGCCAACCAGATCTGGGAGGTCGGCCAGGCGATCGAATGGGTCAATGCGCTCGCCTTCGCCAAGCCGTGGTTCATCGAGGAGCCGACCAGCCCCGACGACGTGCTCGGCCACGCCGCGATCCGCCGCGGCATCGGTGACGTCAAGGTCGCGACCGGCGAGATGTGCCAGAACCGCATCCTCTTCAAGCAGTTCATGGCCGCCGGCGCGATCGACGTGGTGCAGATCGACGCCTGCCGGCTGGGCGGCGTCAACGAGGTGCTCGCGGTGCTGCTGATGGCGGCCAAGCAGGGCCTGCCGGTGTGCCCGCACGCCGGCGGCGTCGGCCTGTGCGAATATGTCCAGCATCTGTCGATGATCGACTATCTGTGCTTCTCGGGGACGCGCGAGGGCCGAGTGATCGAATATGTCGACCATCTCCACGAGCATTTCATCGATCCGTGCGTGATCAAGGATGCCGCCTATATGCCGCCGACTCGCCCGGGCTATTCGATCGAGATGAAGCCCGGGTCGATCGAACAATATGCGGTGTCGCCCGAAGTGCGCTACTGAACCGCGATGATCGTCTCCTCCACGCTCGACTTCCGCGAGGCGGCGCGGCGGCGGTTGCCGCGCTTCCTGTTCGATTATGCGGATGGCGGCGCCTATGCCGAGCGCACCATGGCGCGCAACGTGTCGGACCTCGCCGACATCGCGCTGCGCCAGCGGGTGCTGCGCGACGTGGCGGAGATCGATCTCGGCACGACCTTGTTCGGGCGGCGGATGGCGATGCCGGTGGGGCTGGGGCCGGTCGGCATCAGCGGCATGTATCACCGCCGCGGCGAGACCCAGGCGGCACGCGCGGCGGCCAAGGCGGGGGTGCCCTTCTGCCTATCGACGGTGTCGATCTGCCCGCTCGCCGAGGTCAAGCGCGCGAGCGGCACCGGCCCCTTGTGGTTCCAGCTCTACGTGATCCGCGATCGCGCCTTCATGCGCGACCTGATCGCGACCGCGAAGGAGCAGGGCGCCGAGGCGCTGGTGTTCACCGTCGACATGCCGGTGCCCGGGGCGCGTTACCGTGACGCGCATTCGGGGATGTCGGGGCCGGGCGCGCCATTCAAGCGGCTGCTCCAGGCGATGGGGCGGCCCGGCTGGGCGTGGGACGTCGGCATCCGTGGCCGGCCGCACCAGCTCGGCAACCTCGAGCCGGTGCTCGGCAGCAAGAGCGGGCTCAACGACTATATGGGCTGGCTCGGCGCCAATTTTGATCCGTCAATCGCCTGGGCTGATCTCGAATGGATCCGCGCCGCCTGGGACGGGCCGCTGATCATCAAGGGCATCCTCGACGTCGAGGATGCGCGCGCCGCGGTCGGCATCGGTGCCGACGGTCTCGTCGTTTCCAACCATGGCGGGCGGCAGCTCGATGGCGTGCTGTCGTCGGCACGCGCGCTGCCGGCGATCGCCGATGCGGTGCGCGACCAGGTGACGGTGCTTGCGGATTCGGGCGTGCGATCGGGGCTCGACGTGGTGCGGATGCTCGCGCTGGGCGCGCACGGCGTGCTGCTGGGGCGCGCCTGGGTCTATGCCCTTGCGGCGCGCGGCGAGGCCGGGATTGACCTGCTGATGACGCTGATCGAGCGCGAAATGCGGGTGGCGATGGCGCTGACCGGCGTGCGCACCATCGCCGAAATCGATCGATCGGTGCTCGTCGCTTAGCCGGGCGGGGCGGTCGCCCCGCTCCTGACGCTCGGCGCCATGTGGTGGCTGATCTCGTCGGCGGCATGGTGCAAGGCATCGCGCGTGTCGGCGAGCGCAACCCGCGCGCCGGGACCATCGACGAACGGCACCGTCAGCGCGGCGATCGCGGCATGGCTGGCGAGGATCGGCGCGGCGAGATCGACAATCCCGGTCAACATCGGGCTGGGCGAGGTCGCGCCGGCGTCGGCGACGATCTGCGCGAGGATCTGCGCCAATGCCGCCTCGTCGATGATCTCGCCCGTTTCGCGGGCATCGGCCAGCATCGCCGCGTGTCGAGCGGCCGGCTGAAAGGCGAGCAACACCTGCCCGGAAGTGGAAAGATGCAGGGGACGCCGGTAGCCGACCCGCACGGCGAAGCCAACCAGCCCCGGCGCCTCGACATTGGTGATCACCACCATCTCCGCGCCCGAGGCGACGGCGAGATGGCAGCTCTGGCCGGTCTTCCAGGCGAGATCGTGCATCACCGGCAAGGCGGTGGAGACGAGGTCGCGCACCGGCGGCTGGCGCATGCCGAGCGCGAACAACCGGTTGGTCAACCGGTAGCCGCTGTCGTCGCGCACGATGTAATGATGCTCTTCGAGCACCTGGAGCATGCGGAAGATCTCGCTGACCGAGCGGCCGAGCGCCGCCGAGATGTCGGACATCGAGATCGCGCCGTCGGCCGATGCCAACAGTTCGAGGATCTCGAGGCCCTTCTTGAGGGCGGGCGCCTGATAGCGAGGCTTGGTTACCATGATCTCCGTTCCGCGGCTCGCGAACCTACGCGAGCCTGCCTCGCATTCAAGCGAAACCGTTTTTTGCGCTGGGCTCTGCCGGCGCTGGGCCTTTCCGCGACTCCGAACGTTGAGCGGGTCTTCCATCAGGAGAGAGCTTATGTTTCGTCATTTCGCTGCCGTGTCCGCCGCTGCCCTGCTCGCGACCGGCGCCGGCGCGCAAAGCCCGCAGGCCGGCTCGCACAATCCGGCGATCAAGAACGGCGCGCCGCACGCGATCGCCGCACCGGCCAAGGGCGCCAATTCCTTCACCGAGAGCCAGGCGCGCGGTCGTTTCGCCAAGGCCGGCTACACCGGCGTCACCAAGCTGACCAAGCACGACGGGCTGTGGCAGGGCACCGCGATGAAGCACGGCAAGCGGGCGACCGTGATGCTCGATTACAAGGGCAACGTCACCGCTCGCTAACACGATAACACCGGTTTCAGGAGAGATACCATGTCACAGACCATCACACGCTTGTTCGACAATTACACCGACGCCGCCAATGCGGTGCGCGAGCTGGAAGCACTCGGCATTGCCCACGACGATCTCAGCATCGTCGCTAACAATGCCGACAAGCATCATGGCGACCATGACGCCGCCGATCACGACAGCGTCAACGACCATGGCGACGTCAGCCGCGGCGTGTCGACCGGTGCGGTGCTCGGCGGCGCCGGCGGCCTGCTCGCGGGCCTAGGCCTGCTCGCGATCCCCGGCCTTGGCCCGATCGTCGCGGCCGGCTGGCTTGCGGCAACCGCCGCCGGTGCCGGCATCGGCGCCGCCGGTGGCGCGGCCACGGGCAGCATCGTCGGCGCGCTGAAGAACGCCGGGACCGACGAGAATGACGCTCATGTCTACGCCGAGGGCGTGCGGCGCGGCGGCTCGCTGGTGAGCGCCAAGGTGCCGGACGATCGCGTCAGCGAGGCCGAAGCCGTGCTTCACCGCAACAAGTCGGTCGATGCGCAGACCCGCGGCCAGGTCTATCGCGAGAGCGGCTGGACGTCGTTCGACGACACCGCACCCGCTTACACCGATGCGCAGGTCCGCGAAGAGCGTTCGCGCTACACCACCGGCGTCTGAGCCTGACGCTGTGTCCTGCGCCCCGTCCCGAGGGCGTGGGACACAGCCAGCCCCGATCACGCCTCCGCGCGCACTCGTGCGATGCGTCGATCGGGGATCAGCCACATCAGGATCACCGCAACATAGGCGCCAAGCGCCAGCCAGCGGCTGACGAAGGCGAGCGGGATGCCGACCCCGTAGAGCAGGATGCTCAGCCAGCCTTTCCAATCGTGGCCGATCGCGCGCGCGACGGCGGAGGTGCGACCGTTGCAGGCGATGATCGCCCGCTCGGTCAGCGTATAGCCGATCGCTGCGAGCCCCAGGACGATTCCGTAGGTGGCGGTGGGCCCTGCCGCAAAGCCGCTGCTGTCGAGCCAGCGGATCACGAACGGCACCAGGCTGAGCCAGAACAGCAGGAACAAATTTGCCCACAATACCCGGCCATCCACCTTCTCGGTCGCGTGGATCAGGTGATGATGGTTGTTCCAGTAGAGCCCGACGTTGATGAAGCTCAGCGCATAAGCGAGCAGCACCGGCATGCTGGCGGAAAGATCCCTGAGACTGCCGCTGGCGGGAACGTGCAGTTCCAGCACCATGATGGTGATGATGATGGCGACAACGCCATCGGTAAAGGCAGCCAGCCTGCCGGTGTCCATGCGATCCTCCTGCTGATGGAGCCTGGTCAGGTCGAGCCGAGGCGGCCGGTCACGGCATCAGGCGCGCGGCATGATGGCAATGATCGCAAGGGTCTTCAACGCCCGCGCAAGCTTGCGGGCGTCCATGCGCCTGACGCCCTGGGCGCGCAGCGCCGCTGCGAGCTGGCGCTCGGTCAGCGGCGCCGACACTTGGTCGAGGAGGGCCAGCGCGGCGTCGCGGACGTCGCCGGGTGCGGCGTGCAGGGCATCTACGGCGTTCATGCGCTCTCCTGACGGATCATCGATCCCGCGTCGATAGCTGCTGGCACCAGGAAGTGACACAGCCTGGCACACCGCCACGCTGTTTTCCATAGCACCATGGAGCTGCCTGTCGCCGACGGCGTGATCTCGACGGCGCCGCGAGAAGATCATCGTTGGAATCGCGGGTCCGCACGGCAGCATGAATTCGGCGAACGCGGCGCCGCCAAGGGAAACAAGCTGGCGCCGAAGGATTGTGCTGAGCGTGCCCATCGCCGGAAGCAACCCCCGATCTGCCACTGCCTGCGGCAGTCGCAGCGTCGCCGGCGCGAGTTTAGCTTTTCCTGGATGACGCCTGATGCCCATGTTGAAAACCGCGACGCTCGACATCGCCTATGTCGATGCCGGGCCGTTGGCCGCATCCGTCGTGCTGCTGCTACATGGCTGGCCCGATGATGCCTCCAGCTGGAATGCGGTCATGCCGCTGCTCCATGCAGCGGGCCTGCGCACGATCGTGCCCACCCTGCGCGGCTTCGGCAAGACCAGGTTCCTGGACGACGACCAGCCGCGCACGGGCAACAGCGCGGTGCTGGCGATGGATGCGATCGCGCTGATGGATGGGCTCGGCATCGAGCGCTTCATGGTCGCGGGGCATGATTGGGGCGCGAACATCGCCGAGGCGCTGGCGGTCGGCTGGCCCGATCGCGTCGAGCGGATGGCGATGCTCAGCACGCCGCCGCGGCTCGGCGGCATGCCGACGCCGCCGTTCGAACAGACGCAGCGGCAATGGTACCATTGGTTCATGGCGACCGGCCGCGGCGCGCAGGCGGTGCGCGACGATCGCAAGGGATTTGCGCATATTCACTGGGTTAATTGGTCGCCGCCGGGTTGGTTCGACGAAGTGACCTTCGAGCGCGTCGCCCGCTCGTTCGACAACCCGGACTGGGTGGACGTGACGCTGCACAGCTATCGCACGCGGTGGGACGAAGCGGCACCGGATCCGAGCAGCCAATGGCTCGAGGACAAGGTCAAGGCGACCAGCACGCTGTCGCTGCCGGCGATCTACATCCAGGGCGACGCCGACGGCGTCAATCCGCCGAGCGCGAGCAGCGATGTCGCCGCCAAGTTCACCGGGCCGTTCGCGCGCATCGTGCTGACCGGCGTCGGCCATTTCGCGCAGCGCGAGCACCCGCGCGCCGTGGCGCGCTACCTCATCGATCTCTTCATCGGCGATCCGACCTTGCTCGCCGACACCACCGACAGGAGCCTGACCATGAAGAAAGCCGCCCCGATCGTTGCCGGTATTGCCGCGCTCGGCCTCGCTGCGGCAGCGGTGGCCGGCGTGGCCCAGGCGCAGGGCCGCAGCGGCAAGCTCACCGAGGTCGCCGCCTTCGATCACCAGGTGACCGGCGTCGCCGTCACCGCGGATGGCCGCCGCTTCGTCAACTTCCCGCGCTGGACTGACGACGCGCCGATCTCGGTCGCCGAGCTGATGAAGGACGGATCGCTGCGTCCCTATCCCAACGCGCAGTGGAACAGCTGGCGCAACGCGCGCGCCAACGAGCTGTCCGTCGCCGACCATTTCGTCTGCGTCCAGTCGATCGTGCCCGACGGCCACGGCCACCTGTGGGTGCTCGATCCGGGCGCACCGGGCAATGAGAAGATCCTGGAAGGCGCGCCCAAGCTGGTGCGGATCGATCTCGCCACCAACCAGGTGAGCAAGGTGATCCCGGTGCCCGGCGACGTGGCGCTGCAAGGCACCTACCTCAACGACATCCGCTTCTCGCCCGATGGCAAGACCGGCTATATCACCGACAGCGGCACGCGCGGTGCGATCATCGTCGTCGATCTCGACAGCGGCAGGAGCTTCCGCGCGCTCGATGGCCATCCGTCTACCCAGGTCGACAAGACGGTGACGGTGACGCTCGATGGCAAGCCGCTGGTCCGCCCCGATGGCCGCCAGCCGGCGTTCGCCGCCGACGGCATCGCCATCGCCAACGATGGTTCGACGCTCTATTATCAGGCGCTGACCGGCAAGACGCTCTACGCGATCGACACCGCCAAGCTGCGCCCCGAGGTGAGCGAGGCCGATCGCGCCGCGGCGGTGAAGATCGTGGCGCGGACCCATGTCGCAGACGGCCTGTGGATGAGCCGGGCGGGGACGCTTTACCTCACCTCGCCGTCGGATTACGCGATCAAGCGACTGAACGGCGCCACCGTGGAGACGGTGCTGACCGACCGTCGCCTGCGCTGGCCCGATACCTTCTCGGAAGGGAGCGACGGGACGATCTACGTTACCGCCAGCCACATCCAGGATACCAACTGGTTCACCCCCGGTGCGCCGGCGTCGATCCGCACGCAGCTGTTTTCCTTCACGCCGCCGAAGTAATCGCGCGGCTGGGTCTATGAGGCAGGGCGGGGATCGCCATAGAGGATCCCGCGGCCGTCGGTGCCGATATAGACCCGGCCGAACCGGCGCGGATCCCCGGAGATGACGCGGAAGCGCAGGCCCCATTGGTGCGCGTCGTCGTTGATCCGCTGCCAGGTGGCGCCGCCATCGAGCGAGCGCCACACCGCCTCCACTCCCTGACGCCGGCCGATCGCGAACACTGTCGGCCAGGGACTGCCGGGCGCCGCCTTGCCGAGCCCGTAGTAGGCGATCTCGAGCGGCCCCGGCGTTGCGCTCCACCGCGCACCAAAATCGGCCGAGCGGTACAGGCGACCACCGACGTTGAGCCATAGCATCCCGGCGTGGCCAGGCGTCGCCATCAGCGGGTTCTGCGCCTCGCGCCAGACGACCCGCGCACGCGCGAGGTCGGCCGGCAGGCCGGTGGTGGCGACGGGATGGAAGTGCAGCCCGCCGTCGTCGCTGCGGACGAGGCGGTTGGCGGCAAAATCGAGCGCGTAGAAGCGATGCGGATCGACCTTGTCGGCGGCGACGCGGGTGCGCGACGGCAGGCCCGTGACCGCGAGCCAATGCGCACCGTGATCGCGGCTCAGCGCCGGCGCGTCGAACTCGGCGAGGAAGGCGCCGCCGTCGGCGGCGACGGTGATGGCGGCGTCGCCGGTCTGCTCGGGCAGCGGCGAACCGTCCGCGTGTGGCGCAGCTGGGGGTGCGGCGAGCGGCGTCCAGCTCTCGCCGCCGTCGTGTGACCAGGCGAGCGACGGTCCGGGCACGATGCGGGTGTGGGTGCTGCCGCTGCGCACCATGATCGCTGGGGCGGTGCCGGCATAATCGAGCGTGTTGGAGTTGGTGAGATACGGCCCGAGATGGACGTGCGCGGGCGAGATCGCGAGATCGTCGTGGCGGAAGCCACCGATGTCGCCGAACCCCGAGACCAAGGGGGCGCCGCCGGTCGGGCTGGTGAGGGTGATGATCGCGGTCTGCTCGATGCCGCGGGTCCAGGGGGTCCAGCGCATCGTGCCGGGGGCGGCGAAACCCTCGGTGGCATACATGGTCGCGCCGGTGACATAGGCGGCATGGCCGGCGTCGAACGGATCGATCGCCAGCCCGGCGATCCAATGGCCGAAGTTCGCCTTGCCATCGAGATCGAGGAACGGCGTCGCCGAGACGTCGCGGATGCTGCGGCGCTGCAGTTCGTCCCAGTGGCGGCCGCCGTCGGCGGAGCGCCAGACGGTGTCGATCGGCTTGTAACGGTTGACCGTGCTGACCGCGATCACCTGCGGATCCTGGCGCGAGACCGCGACACCGAAGAAGCCGCCGGGCACCTCGCCCGGGCTGCGTGGCGGCGTTACGTCGGTGGCGTGGGCCGTGGCGGGATCGTAGCGCCACACCGCGCCGTCAGTGACGCCATTGGGGCCGATCGCGTCGGCGTAGCTGATCGTGACGATGCCATCGCTGCCGATCGCCGCCTTGGTGGGCAACAGCCCGGCCGGTGCGGCGTCGATCGCGGTCCAGCTCGCGCCGCCATCGTCCGAGCGGAACAGGTGGCGCGGCCCCGGATCGGCGCTGCCGACGTACATCCGGCCGCGCTGCTGCGGATCGAACAGCACGAACGACAGGCCGCCATGCGTGGTGCGGCGCGCGCGCGGCAGGCCGAGGCCGGGCAGGGGAAAGCCCGCCACCTTGGCCCAGCGCCGGCCGGAATCGTCGCTGCGCCACAGCCCGTCATGGCGCGAGCCGAAGAACAGGGTTGCAGGGCGATGCGGATCGATCGCGAGCCGCTCGCCCATGCCGCGGCCGTCTTCGTTGCCGCCCATCGCGAACGGCACCCTGGTGATCGTCCAATGCGCGCCGCGATCCGCCGAGCGGAAGATTGCGGCGGGGGCGGTGGCGCCCATGCCGGCTGCGAGATAGACGATGTCGGCGTCGACCCGATCGGGCGCGATGCTCTCGATGCCCATGTAGCTGCCGACCGCCGTGCCATCGAGCAGTTGATGCCATTGCCGGTCCCGCGCGTCCCAGCGATACGCCCCGCCCATGTCGGTGCGCAGATAGGCCAGGCCGCGCTCGACCGGGCTGAACACGATCCCCGGGGCAAAGCCGCCGCCGCCGACCGCGACGTTCTGCCACTCATAGGGAACAGTGGCCGGGGTGGAGGCCCGGCCGGCCATGCCGAGCGGCGCCAGCAGCGACATGGTGGCAGCAGCTGCCCAGCGCTTGATCATTCCCGGCCTCTCCGCCTTCGCCCAGGCGTTCGTCGCCGAGCGTTCGATGCGGCTGGGGTATCGCTAACAGCGGCGCCTTGGCAAGCCGACAGTTGCGCCTCGATCAACGCGTGATGGTTGGCGTCGGCAGCAGGTTGCCGATGGTCACCGATCTGCCTATTCTCTCCCGGATAGCGCTAACAAAGCCAGCAAGGCGATAACGGCAGGCGCGGGAGAGGACGGCTGATGATGACCCTGGCTTCGAGGATGATGGCGCGGCTTGCGCTCGGCTGCATGGCGCTGTCGCCGAGCCTGGCCGCGGCCGCCGCGCCCACCCACGCGATCACGATCGACGTGCATGCGCCGACCACGCCGCGCAGCGCGACGGCGATGATGTCGATCGGCTCCGACTTCCCGGGGACGCTGATCCGCGACGACAGCCTCGCCCAATTGCGCACCGTCCAGCAGGAGCTGGGCTTCCGCTACATCCGCTTCCACAACATCTTCGCCGACCAGCTCGGCACCTATCGCGAGGTCGGCGGCAAGCCGGTCTACGACTGGCGCAAGGTCGATTACCTCTACGACCAGCTGCTGCGCATGAAGATCAAGCCGTTCGTCGAGCTCGGCTTCACCCCCGATGCGATGAAGACCTCCGACCAGACCATCTTCTACTGGAAGGGCAACACCTCGCATCCCCAGCCGCAGAAATGGACGGCGCTGGTGGACGCGTTCGTCCGCCATCTCGTCGCGCGCTATGGTGCGGCTGAGGTGCGCAGCTGGTATTTCGAGGTGTGGAACGAGCCCAATCTCGCCGGCTTCTGGGAAGGCGCCGATCAGCAGGCCTATTTCGACCTCTATGGCCGCAGCGCCCGGGCGATCAAGGCGATCGATCCCGCGCTGCGGGTCGGCGGGCCCTCCACCGCAGGCGCCGCCTGGGTGCCAGAGCTGCTCGCCTATGCGACCGCGCACAAGTTCCCGGTCGATTTCATCTCCACCCACACCTATGGCGTCGAGGGCGGCTTCCTCGACGAGAAGGGCGAGGGCGACAACAAGCTGTCGCGCAACCCCGATGCGGTGATCCAGGACGTGCGCAAGGTGCGCGCGCAGATCGATGCCTCCGGCCGGCGCGGGCTGCCGCTGTTCTTCACCGAATGGAGCACGAGCTACAATCCGCGCGATCCGATCCACGATGATTACCTCGGCGCCGCCTACATCCTCGCCAAGCTCAAGAGCACCGAGCGCCTCGCGCAGGGCATGAGCTATTGGACGTTCAGCGACCTGTTCGAGGAGCCGGGCCCGCAAGCCCGGCCGTTCGAGGGCGGCTTCGGGCTGATGACGCCGCAGGGCATCCGCAAGCCCGCATGGTTCGCCTATAAGTATCTCCATGACCTCGGCGACCGCGAACTGCCGACCGGCGACGCGCAGAGCATCGCCACGATCAAGGGCGGCGCCGTGCAGCTTCTCGCCTGGCGCGAGGCGCTGCCCGAGCAACCGGTGAGCAACCGGCCGTTCTTCACCAAGGTGCGTGCGCCCGGCGAAGCCGCGCCGCTGGACCTGAACGTGACCGGCATGAAGCCCGGCCGCTACCAGGCCCGCATCCGTCGCACTGGCTTCCGGCACAATGATGCGTATACGGCCTATCTCGAGATGGGGCGGCCGGCGACGTTGACGCCGGCACAGGTGCAGCAACTGGCGTCGTTGACGACGGATGCGCCGGAGACGCGCGCGGTGAGCGTCGGCGCCGATGGCAGGCTCAGCCTCTCGCTGCCGATGCACGAACAGGATGTGGTGATGATCGATCTCGCACCACGCTGATCGGAGCGGCGCCTGCGACCCGCGGACGGCGGTTGATCAGATCAGGAAACCGGTGTCATCATCGCTTCCACAAGCCGTGGAGGAGCAGGAATGACCGAGGTGAACAGGCGTGATGCGTTCGGGTTGGCACTGGCAGGGGGCGCCGGACTGCTGGGATCGCCAGCAGCGGCACGGTCAGATGCGGCGACGCCCTGCGCCGCGCCGTTCGACGATCAATGGCGTCGCGGCTTCAATGGCCAGCGCGTCGCCGATCTCGGCGACGGCCGCTTCCTCAACCCGCTGATCGGCGGCGATCGGCCCGATCCTGCCATCCTCAAGGACGGTGCCGACTATTACATGACCTTCTCGAGCTTCGACAGCTATCCCGGGCTGACGATCTGGCACAGCCGCGATCTGGTCAACTGGCGGCCGCGCTCGGCCGCGCTCACCCGCAACATCGGCTCGGTATGGGCGGTGAGCCTCGCCAAGCATGCAAACCGCTACTTCCTCTATATCCCGGTCAAGGCCGAACCCAACGACATTTACGTCATCACCGCCGCTCACATCGACGGCCCCTGGTCCGATCCCGTCTCGCTCGGGCTGCACGACCACATCGATCCCTGCCACGCGGTGGGAGAGGACGGCTCGCGCTGGCTGTTCCTGTCCGGCGGCGATCGCATCCGCCTCGCCGACGACGGGCTGTCGACAGTGGGCGCGGTCGAGCATGTCTATGATCCGTGGCGCTATCCCGACGAATGGGACGTCGAGGGATTCAGCCCGGAGGGCCCCAAGATCCAGCGCCATGGCGACTGGTTCTACATGATCACCGCGGTCGGCGGCACGGCGGGGCCACCGACCGGGCATATGGTGATCGTCGCCCGGTCGCGATCGATCCACGGTCCCTGGGTCAACGACCCGGCCAACCCGCTGGTGCGCACCGTCTCGGACGACGAAAAATGGTGGTCGCGCGGCCATGCCAGCCTGGTCGAGGCGCCGGATGGCAGCTGGTGGTCGGTCTATCATGGTTTCGAACACGGCTATTGGACCTTGGGAAGGCAGGTATTGCTCGATCCGATCCGCTGGACCGCCGATGGCTGGTTCCGGATGACCGGCGGCGATCTGTCGCGGCCGCTATCCAAGCCCAAGGGCGGGCAGGAGGGGCCGCACGGACAGCCGCTCTCGGATGCGTTCGCCGGTCCGCTGGCGCTCGGTGCCAAATGGAATTTCTTCCGCCCTGGTGCCAACGAGCGCGCACGTGTTCGCGTCGAGCAGGATGCGCTGATCCTCAAGGCGAGCGGCACGGCGCCGAGCGATTCTTCGCCGCTGCTGCTGATCGCCGGCGACCAGGCCTATGAGTTTCAGTGCGACATTGAGATCGCCCCGGGTGGCACCGCCGGGCTGGTGCTGTTCTACGACGACAAGCTCTATTGCGGTCTCGGCTTCGACGAGCATCGCTTCGTGACGCATCAATATGGCATCGAGCGGGGCCGGCCGGCGCATGACCACGGCCGGCGCATGACCGTGCGCATCGCCAACAAGCGGCACATCGTCGCCATCCACACCTCCGCCGACCATGGCGCGACATGGCAGCGTTTCGATCGCGGCATGGAGGTGTCGGGCTATCACCACAACGTCCGCGGTGGCTTCCTGATGCTGCGCCCGGGGCTCTATGCGGCAGGCGCCGGCGAGGCGCGGTTCCGGGATTTCCGGTTCAAGGCGCTGTGAGTAATGCCCCGGCGGGATCGGCGGTCAACAGCCGCCAGCCCTGCGGCAGATAGTCTGTCGACATGTAGAAGTAGAAGGCGCAGCTGCCGTCCGAGCGGTAGCTTGCGCCCTTGAGGATGCCATATGCGGTGGTGCCGAGGAACACCGGGCTGCCGCTGTCGCCGCCCTTGCAGGTCGGCCCGGCGACGCTGGTCCAGGTCGGCAGGCAGGCGCCGCCGCACAGGTCGCCGGCGGGGGCGAAATCGGTGAGTTCCACCTCCGAACAGCTGTAGCCGGTGCGCTCGCCGCGATGGCAGACGACGTCGCCAGCGCGCATCCCGGCGCGGGGACGCGCACCCGTGACGGGGCGACTGACCGAGCGGCGGGTGTCGGCGAAGAACACCGGCGCCAGCGGCTGGGGACTGGCGTTGATCTGCACATCCTGGTTGCCCCAGCCCCATTGGCCAACGAAGGGCAGCGGGATGGCGACTCCGTCGGCATCGCGGACGCTCAGCGCATCCGGGCAATGCGCCGCCGTCGCCAGCCCGGTGCGGACCTCGTCGGTGACGACGAAGCCGGCGGTGCACAGATATTGCCGTGGGTCGCCGGCGATGCTGCCGACCATGCGGGTGCCGCCCTCGACCCCCGCGGCATCGAGCGCGGGCTGGTCGACGACGCGCAGCCGCACCGGCACCTGGGTGAGCGCCTCAAGCCGATCGCGCAGCCCGTCGCTGCCCTCGCGCGCGACGTCGCGCACGGATACCACCGCGACGAGCTCGCCGGTGCGCTGATCGACGCCGAGGCCGGGGGGCGAGAGCAGGCTAGCGCGGATCTGCGCCTGATAGGCGGTGATCGCCTGGATCAGCCCGGTGTGGCTGGTGCGCGCGCCGGTGATGTAGGTCACGCTCACCGGCTCGCCCGCGAGGTCCAGCGTGTTGTTTGCCACCGGAGCGTCGCCGGTCAGGCGGACGACGATCGCGAACGTGGGGTTGTGCTCGATCGTGATGCCGGCCAGCCTGCTGCCGAAGCGGTCGGCGATCGCATCGGTGGCGGCGACGCTCGCCTGTTGCAGGCGCAACTGCCGGCCGGCTTCCTCCGGCGTGGTGCCGAGTCGCTCCGCGATCCCGGCGGCATCCTGCGCGAGCGCGTCATCGGCGGATTGTAGCGCCACCGGCGGCGCGATCTGCGCCGACGCCGGCATCGTCCCCGCCAGCGCCAGGGCCACACCGATCAATCCGCGCCAGAGAAGCTGCCCCACGGCTTGCAGCTCTAGGCGCAGCAAGCTGGCCGCGGGCTGAACGACGCCGATGCGGTCGGGCGCTGACCGCCGGTCAACCGCCGCGCGCTACCTGGAAACCGGCGAACGACTGGCTGACCGGCATCAGCTCCAGCCGGTTGATGTTGAGATGCGCCGGCAGGTCGGCCACCCACAGCATGGTCGCGGCGATGTCCTCGGCGGTCATCGGATTGGCGCCCTGATACAAGGCATCGGATGCGGCCTGGTTGCCGCCGGTACGGATCACCGTGAACTCGGTTTCGACCATGCCTGGTTCGATCGAGGTGACGCGCACCCCCTTGCCGTGCAGATCGGCGCGCAGCCCGAGCGAGAATTGCTCGACGAACGCCTTGGTGCCGCCATAGACGTTGCCGCCGCTGTACGGATATGTCGCCGCGACCGACGACAGGTTGATGATCGCACCACGCCGGGCAACGAGGCCGGGCAGCAGATGGTGGGTGAGCGAAACCAACGCGGTGACGTTGGTCGCGATCATCGTCTGCCAATCGGCGAGGCTGGCCTCCTGCGCCGGCTTGGTGCCGAGCGCGAGGCCGGCATTGTTGATCAGCAGGTCGATCTCGCGCCACTCGGCCGGCAATCCGGCGAGCGCGGCCTGGGCGGCAGCGTCGTCGGCGACGTCGAAGGCGAGGGTATGGACCTGGTCCGGCCCGAGCCGCTCGCGCAACGCCGCCAGCCGCGCCGCGCGCCGGCCGGTGGCGATTACCCGCCAGCCCGCTGCGACGAACGCCTCTGTCGCGGCGGCGCCGATGCCGGCGGTGGCGCCGGTGATGAATGCAGTCTTGGCCATGACGTCTCCAGCGGATCGGGAGCCGCATCGTGCCTGTCGGCTGCGGCTCGAGCTTGTCTCCTGACCAAAGTGGCGTCGGCGTTCAAGCGGCGTTCGCGGGGATCATGCCGGGCGAAACAGCGTCAAGGCCGCGGTTACCCTCTTCCCGCGCATCCTCTCGGCGACGCGAACGTTTCAACATCATATCCTCGATCAAGAGGAACAGGGGAGCGTGCCATGCGCCAACGTCGCTTCGTCCCGATCTCGCTCGCGATCGCCTTGGCGGGCTGTGGCGGCTCCGATGGCGGTGACACGGTTCCGCCGGTCGCTACCCCCACGCCGACGCCGACGCCCGCACCAACGCCCACACCGACCCCGTCACCCACGCCGACCCCGACGCCCACCGCGATGGTCAACCAGCGGGTCGTCGCCACCTTCGACAATCCTTGGGCGATGGTCTTCCTGCCCGATGGCCGCCTGCTCGTCACCGAGAAGTCGGGGCAACTGCAGCTCGTCACGCAGGCGGGTGGCAAGACGCCGGTGGCCAACGTCCCGCAGGTCACCTTCCAGGGACAGCTTGGGCTGCAGGATGTTGCGCTCGATCCCGCCTTTGCGGCCAATGCGCGGGTGTGGATCACCTATGCCGAGCCCGCCACCGGCGGCCAGCAGCTCGCCGTCGCCCGCGCGACACTCAATCTGGATGCGGCGCCGCGGCTGAGCGACGTCACCGTGATCTGGCGTGCGACGCCGGCGACCACCGGTGGCCAGCTCGGCGGCCGCCTTGCCTTCGCGCCCGATGGCCGGACGCTGTTCGTCAGCACCGGCGAGCGCCAGCAGGGCACGCCGGCGCAGGATCTGTCCGGCACGCTCGGCAAGATCGTGCGGATCAATCTCGACGGCACGCCGGCGGCGGGCAATCCGTTCGCCGCCACCGCCGGCGCCCGCCCCGAGATCTGGACGCTGGGTCACCGCAATCCCTACGGGCTGGTGTTCGCCAGCGACGGCCGTTTGTTCGAATCCGAGATGGGGCCGATGGGTGGCGACGAGTTCAACCTGATCGATGCCGGGCGCAACTATGGCTGGCCGCGCGTGTCGGAGGGCGACAATTACGACGGTACGCCGATCCCGCGCCACGCCACCAACCCCGCCTACACGCCGCCGCTGGTGAGCTGGACGCCGGTGATCGCGCCGGGCGGGATGATCCAATATCATGGCTCGGCGTTCGTCGGCTGGACCGGCGACTTCATCCTTGCCGGGCTGGTGCAGCAGGGCATCGTCCGGGTGCGGGTGACCGGCAACCAGGCCAGCGAAGTGGCGCGGATTAGCCTCGGGTCGCGTACCCGCGAGGTGGAGGAAGGGCCCAGCGGCTCGCTGTGGGTGCTGCGCGATGGCGCCAACGCCGCGCTGGTGGAGCTCACGCCGCGCTGATAGGCGTGGCGGCGCGCGGCATGATCCCGCGCGGTTCCACCGCCGATGCCCAAAGGATGTCCATGGCCGATCTCATCATTACCCCCAGCGGCCCTGGCGCGATGGAGGCGGGCCTGGTGCTGGACGATGACGGCGGCCGCTTCGTGGTGCTGAAATATAAGGAGCCGCACGGCGATGCGGTGATCGTCACCTTCACCGTGCCGATCTTCCAGCATTATGTGGAGCATCTGGTGCGCACCGCCGCCGCGGCGGACGTCGATGCCAATTGGGGGATCCCGGGTTGAGCCGGCTCACCCGGCGCGCGGGGCGGGGCAGGGGCCTGCTCGCCGCGATCGCAGCCGTCGGCATCGGCATCGCCGCACAGGCCGCGTTGGCCGCTGAAACCATCACCGTCGAACCAGCCGACGCCGTCGGCACCAGGCCGCTGCCGATGGCGGCGCACGGGCGGGTCGTGGCCGACGGCACGGATCTCCGCCGGCAATGGCCGGGCAGCTATTTCGACACGGCGTTCCGCGGTGCCGACGTCTTCTTCAAGCTCGGCGCGGGCGACGTCGCGCTCCGCATCCTGGTGGATGGCCAACCCGTCGCGGCGCTGACCAAGCCGCGTCCGGGCTTCTATCGGGTCCGCGGGCTCGGTGCCGGACAGCACAGCCTGCGCGTCGCGGTGGCATCGGAAAGCCAGGCCGGCGCGACGGTGTTCGGCGGCTTCTTCGCTGCCCCGGGCACCGCGGCGGCGGCGCTGCCGCACCGCGGGCGCCAGATCGAGTTCATCGGCGACTCGCACACCGTCGGCTATGGCAACAGCTCGAGCAAGGGCGAGTGCAGCCAGGACGAGGTGTGGGCGACCACCGACACCACCCGCGCGTTCGGCCCGATCCTCGCCAGTCGCTACGGCGCCGACTTCCAGATCAACGCGATCTCCGGGCGCGGCGTCGTCCGCAACTACAATGGCTTCAAGGCGGATACGCTGATCGAGGCCTATTCGTACGCGCTGTTCGATCACCAGACGCCGGTGCAGCCGCAAGGCTCGAACCCGCAGCTCATCGTCATCGCGCTCGGCACCAACGATTTCACCACGGCGCTGCACGATGGCGAGAAGTGGCCCAACCGCGACGCGCTCCACGCCGATTACGAGGCGACCTACGCCCGGTTCGTACGCTCGCTGCGCGCGCGCCACCCGCATGCCCTGATCGTCCTCTGGGCGACCGACATGGCGAACGGCGAGATCGAGGCCGAGGCCGGCAAGGTCGCCGCCGCGCTTGCCGCGGCCGGGGACCGGCGCGTCGCCTTTCTGCCGGTCGACGGCCTGGGCTTCACCGGCTGCCATGGCCACCCGTCGCTCGCCGATGATGCCACCATCGCGGCCAAGCTGGCGGGCGTTATCGACAGGCGGGCGGACGTCTGGCGACGGTGATGCCGCGCCGACGCGGCCAGCCTATTCGGCGGCGTCGCGACGCGCTTCGTCGGGCGCCGTGCGGTGGAGCAGGTCATGGACCTTGGCGGCGAGGTCGACCTGGCGAAACGGTTTGGTGAGCCGCGGCACGTCGGCGGCGACATCCTCGCCGCGCGCGGCATAGCCGGTGATCAGCAGCGCCGGCATCGGAATGCCGGCCGCGCGCATCTCGCTGATCAGCGCCGCACCGGTCATCCCGGGCATCAGATAATCGGTGACCAGCAAGTCGATGGCGCTGCTCCCCTGGAGGACGATCAGCGCCTGGCTGGCCGAGGACGCCTCCACCACCCGATAGCCGATATCGCGCAGCATGTCGGCGGTGGCGAAGCGGACGATGTCCTCGTCATCGACCAGCAGCACCGTTGCCGCGCGCTGGGCCGGGATCGGCTCGGCGCCGACACCATCGGCAACGCGCGCACGCTCGTCGGTCGCCGGCAGCCATAGTTCCACCGCGGTACCCGCGCCGAGCCGGCTGTCCAGCCGCAATGTGCCGCCGGACTGCGCCGCCAGCCCGTGGATCATCGACAGGCCGAGCCCGGTGCCCTTGCCGACGCCCTTGGTGGAGAAGAACGGCTCGGTGGCGCGCGCCAGCGTCGCCTCGTCCATGCCGGTGCCGGTGTCGCGCGCCACCAGCCGGATGTAGCGCCCGGCCGCCAGCCCGCGGCCGTCGTGATCGGCGACCGTCTCGGCCGCGGCGGTGAGGGTCAGCCGGCCACCCTCCGGCATCGCGTCGCGCGCGTTGATCGCGAGGTTGAGCAGCGCCAGTTCGAGCTGGTTGGGATCGACGCGGGCGGACGGCAGCGAATCGGGGATCTCGGGGACCACCTCGATCGTCGGCCCGAGCGTGCGCCTGACCAGTTCGACGATTCCGTCGATCAGCGCGCCGATGTCGACCGCTTGGGGCTGGAGCGCCTGGCGACGCGCAAAGGCGAGCAATCGCTGGGTCAGCGTCGCCGCGCGTTCCGCCGCCTGGAGCGCGCCGCCCACCATCCGCTGGGTGCGCTCGTCATCCTTGTGTCGCCGCCGCACCAGATCGAGGCTGCCGACGATCGGCGTGAGGAGATTGTTGAAATCATGCGCGACACCGCCGGTCAGCTGGCCGATCGCGTCCATCTTCTGTGACTGCGCCAACTGGGCATCGGCGTCGCGGCGCGCGGTGGTATCGGAGATCACGCCAGCCAGGCGTCGCGGCGTGCCGTCGTCATCGTAGCGGGCCCGCCCCTTGACCGCGATCCAGCGCGCGCTGCCGTCCGCGCCCGTGATAGGATATTCGAACTCGAGCGTCCCGGTGGTCAGCGCCTGGTCGAAGGCGGCGGCGATCGCGGGCCGGTCCTTGGCGTTAACGTGGTGTAGCAGATGCGCAATCGTCCAGCGCGGCTGGGGTGCCGGATAGCCGAACAAGGCATCATGGCTCGGCGAGCGCTGCGTGTCGCCGGTCGCCAGATCCATGTCCCAGCTCGCCATGCCGCCTGCCTCAAGCGCAAACGCCAGGCTGTCGCGCGCCGCCTGAAGCTCGGCGGTACGCTGGGCGACGGCTTGCTCGAGCGTTTCCGCCGCGGCACGCACCTCAAACTGCCGCTGCCGCGCTTTGATCGCGGAGCGCACCGCGCCGACCATCGCCTCGGCATGGAGCGGCCGCTGAAGCAGCACGACGTTGCCGAGATCGCCCAGGCGCTCGGTGGCGGTCGACGTCCGCGGCGAGGTGCCGCCGTTGGCCAGCACGACGAATGGCAGGTCCGACCAGGTCGGCTGCGCCGCGACCCAGGCCGACAGGGCGGTGCGATCAGCCGAGGCGAGCGCCTCCTCGGTGATCATCACCGCGCCGGCACCGTCGTCGAGCGCCGTCACCATCGGCGCCAACGCGTCGAATACCACCGCCTCGATCCCGCTTCGACGCAGCAGATCGGCGGCTATCGCCGCGTCGCGGCCTCGCGGCGCCAGGATCAGAACGCGGTTCTGCATCTCAGCCGCCGCCGCCGTCGGTGCTCTGGCTGGCGAGCAGGGTGCTGCTTTCGCCCATATAGGCGGGGATGCCGGTCAGCACGCCTTGAAAGGCCCGCAGCGGCTCGCCTAGCACCAGGCCGCCGGCGGTGATCTGGAACTCGCGAATGACGCGCTCGTGCATCGCGGTGCGCGTCTTGATCACCGAGATCGCCTGGCGGACCTCGCCGAATGCCTCGAAATAGCGCAGCTGCACTGCGGTATCGGCAAGGTAGCTGAGATCGACGTCGGCGCGGATGTCGCCCATGATCCCGTGCATGCCGAGGATCAGCATCGACACCACGCCATGCTGGCCGAGGTAGGTGAGCAGTTCGTGCATCTGCAGCACCAGGAACTGTTCGTTCGGCATCGACTGCAGATAGGCGTTGAGGCTGTCGATCGCGACTAACCGCGCTCCGTCTTCCTCCACCGCGGCGCGCACCGCGCCGGCGAACTCGCCTGGCGACAGTTCCGCCGGATCGATTGCGCGCATCTGCAGCAGGCCGTTGTCGATGAAGGGTTGCAGGTCCATGCCAAGCGCCGCCGATCGCTTGAGCAGCGTCGGCAAGCGCTCGTCGAACAGGAAGTAGCAGGCCTTCTCGCCGCGCCTCAGCAAGGCGACCATGCACTGGATCGTCGCAGTGGTTTTGCCGACGCCGGCAGGACCGGTCAGCAGCGTCGCGGTGCCGGGGAAGAGGCCGCCGCCGAGCAAGGCGTCGAATCCGGCCGAGCCGGTGGAGACGGGCGCGTCGACATAGCTGCGACCATGTTCGGCGGCGACCAGGCGCGGGTAGATCTTGAGGCCGCCGCGCTCGATCTCGAAGTCATGGTAGCCGCCGCGATAACGCACCCCGCGCAACTTCACGACATGCATCCGCCGCCGCTGCGCGCCGAACCCCGAGAGGATCTGTTCCAGCGCGATCACGCCATGGGCGATGCTGTGCAGCTGGAGGTCGCTGCCGGACGCGCTTTTGTCGTCGAGCACCAGCACGGTGCAGGCGCGGGTCGAGAAGAAATGCTTGAGCGCGAGGATCTGCCGCCGGTAGCGGATCGCGCTTTGCGCGAGCAGCCGCAATTCGGAGAGGCTGTCGATCACCACCCGCGCCGGTCGGCACTCGTCGACCTTGGCCATGATTGCACGGATCGTCTCGCCAAGCTCCACCTCGCTGGGGTGCAGCAACGTCTGCTCTTGATCGTCGCTCAGCCCGTCGGCCGGCACCATCTCGAACACGGTGATCGGGTCGAGCGACCAGCCGTGGGTCTTGCCGACCGCGCGCAGCTCGTTCTCCGTCTCGGCAAGCGTGATGTACAGGCCGCTTTCGCCGACCTTGGCCCCGGTGAGCAGGAACCCGAGGCCGAGCGTGGTCTTGCCGGTGCCCGGCGTGCCCTCCACCAGATACAGTCGTTCCGGCGTCAGCCCGCCGTTGAGGATATCGTCCAGGCCGGCAATCCCCGTCGAAGCGGTGGTGGGCTGGGACGCGGCATCAGGCTGCATGGAGGGACCTTGATTGGATGCGGACCGCGGCGGATCGGGCAGAATGGACGATGACGCTGCTTAGGCGACTGAATCGGGTAGTAACAGAGGTGTGAGCAATCGCGCGCGATCCCACGGGCTGTATATGCCGGATATGTCGTTGATGGGGTCTGAACGGCGGCGTCGCGGGAATCCTAGCAGCTACCAGAAGTAAGCTGTTCCCTAACGCGCAATGCCGGCATTTGAGCCGGTGCCAGGTCGCACGGCGCCGGAACCCAATCGCCGCGGTCGCGCTCGACGCGCCTGGTCGTGTCGGAGAGCCGTTGCCGCGCTGTTCGAACCGCCCCGCGCGGGAGCGGTCGAACAGGGCAGGCAGCGCTCAGCGTCGCTCGCTGCGCACCTCCGGCAGGAACAGATAGCCCTGCCCGCGGACGGTGCGCACCAATTCTTCGTTATTGGGGCCGGCGAGCTTGCGCCGGAGTCGGCTGACGCTGACGTCGATCGTCCGGTCATTGGCATCCGGCTTGGGCTTGCCGGCCAGTGCCGCCAGCTGCTCGCGGGTGTGGACTGTCTGCGGGTCGGTGACGAAGGTCATCAACAGGTTGAACTCGCCATCGGTGATCAGCACCGCGCTCCCGTCCGGCGCCGTCAGCGTCCGCATCCGGCAGTCGAGCAGCCACCCGGCGAAGCTGTAGCGGTTGTTGAACGGGAGCACGTCCGCCTCTTCTTCGGTGCTTTCGTCGGTGCCGGCGCCCTGCAGGGCGCGGCGACGCAGGACCGAGCGAATCCGCGCCAGGATCTCGCGCGGGCTAGCCGGCTTGATCACATAATCGTCCGCGCCCATCTCGAGCGCGACGATCCGGTCGACTTCGCTCGCCACGGCCGAGAGCATGATGATGCCCGGCCGATCCTCGGTCTGCATCAGCGAGCGCAGCACGGACAAGCCGTCCTCTCCGGGCATCATCAGATCGAGGATGATCAGATCGCAGCCGCGCTGGCGCAGCCGGTCACGCAGCGCCGCACCGCTCGCGACGGCCTCGGCGCCGAGGCCATTGTCGACCAGAAATTCGGTGAGCAGTTCGCGAATTCCCGGATCGTCGTCGACGATCACGATCCTGGACGCCTCCTCAATGGCGGCGAGGCCCGCCGGGGCGCCTGACGGACGGATGTCGGCGCCGACTGGGGGGTAGCTGATCATAAGCGAGGTCCTTTGATGTCACGCAACTGAAGGCATCACGCACTGGATGTCGCCGCCGCCATGGACCCGATTCTTTTCCGTGATGTGTCCGCATGTTGGAAGAAACGCGAAAGTTCGTCGTGCACCGTCGCTGTCGGCAACATGACCAGTCGGCAGGCGGGTGGCACAATGTGACGGCGCGTTTCGCTGCGGTGACGAGGGTGCCGGGCGCCGTCGCGATGCCGGCGGTTTGCGGCTAGAAGGGTAGGCATGAACCTCGATGACCAGATCCGCCGCTATTTCGGCACCGACGACGTGGCGACGATCGCGCCCGGTGCGCTGACCGCCGGGCTCGATCACATGCGGGTCGATCTCGCGCTCGAAACCGATCGGTCGCGGCGGTTCGCGCTATGGGCGCTGATGTACATGCTTGGCGCCGGGCCGGATCTCGAGACGGTGTTCAAGGATGCCGCCGATCGCGACGCGGCGCGCGACTTCATGGATCTGTCCGATCGCCCCGGGTGACGCATGTCGATTGGGCGCAGCGACGCCACCGATGGCCGGATCCCCCCGCCGGTGGCGGCAGGAGTCTAACCTAGGTCATTGTCCTCCAACGGCGACGGCGTCAGCCTAACCGCTGGACATACATGACGATTCGGTTGGGAGTGAGGGTATGAACATGCCGAACGACGCCGATTTCTACGAGCGCCGCGCGCGCGTCGAGCGGGCATTAGCCGCAACGGCCGTTCTGCCTGAGATCAGGGCGATCCACCTCGACATGGCCGACAACTATGCGCTGGTCGCGCGCGATACTCGGGCCGTAGCGAAGATGGCTCCGGCGCGCTAGGCGCTGGCGGCCAACACCAGGTCGCCAGTTGTGCCGCGGCCTGCGCTGACGCAGCCTATTGAATACGCTTGGCGCCGAGGCGGATGACGCTGTGGCCGAGCGCGGGCGAGTAGAGCAGGTCGTTCTCGGCACCGATCTGCTGCGACAGCCGTTCCATCATGAGCTTGGTTTCCCGGCCGAACGTAACCCAGCCATCGGCGATGCCTTGCGACGTCCATTTGCCGACGAACACAGCCCAGTCGCTTCGCAAGGTCTCCAGCCGGGCCCGCATCGCGCCTGCTTCACCCGCCGACCGCCCTGCCGCCAGCGCCGTCTCCGTAAGATCGACCACCTCATCCTCGACGCCGAGATGATCGGCCAGCAACACGGCAAGCTCGAGCAGCAGCGTCAACGCCGCGGCACTGTCGGCGACGGGTCGTCCGGCGACGTCGGCAAGGCGCGCACAGCGATCGGCGATCAGGTCATGATCCTTGACCAGGCGAGACCAGGTGGCGGCGTCCTGCTGAGGCCATAAAGCGTCGAAGCTGTCGATCATCGCTGCATCCTAGCGCATTGCGCCACCAGGCCAATCCCTCATGATGCCGCCAACGCCGCGATCCCGCATTGACGATGGCGCGACGCGTGGCATGCACGCCGCTCGCACGGGCAGGGTCGGGGCTGCCGGCACGGGCGCCGGTGACCGGCGGGCAACGTTGATAGCGGGAAAGTAACGGCGTGGCAGACGATCGAGGCTGGGGACGAACGAGCGGGGCCGCGGCTACCGGCGATGGCTGGAGTGGCGGCAGCGGGGCCGCCGATCGCGAGCGGATCAGGGCCGAGCAACGCGAGCGGCGGGTGGCCGAGCGCGTGGAGGCTGCGCAGCAGCGGGCCGGTGCGCGCGACGCGGCGCGCGACAGCCTTGCGCAGGAGCGCGAGCGCGCGCGCGAGGCGCGGCGGCTCGACGATGTCGAACGGCGGCGCGCGCGCGACGCGGCCGGCGAAACCGCGGCGGTGGCTCGGCGCAGGGGCCCCGGCGCCGCGCGCACCGGCGGCGACGAGCAGGGCAAGGTGCAAAAGCCCCGCGACACCCGCAGCTATCGCACCGTCGTCGACGCGGACCGGATCCGCGAACTCGCGCGGCGCGGCGCGTCGCTGACCGGCCTCGCCGGCGCGTTCGGCGTCAGCGTGGAAGAGGTGCAGGCGGCGCTTGACGATGACGAGGAGGGCACGGGCGCTGGGAGCTAATCTGCATCAATCGAGTTGATCGTCGATGGCATCGCCTGTAGTCGGAAGGAGCAACCATGGATCGTCGGGACTTGCTGAAGGGATCGCTCGCCGCGACGGCGCTGCTGACTGGCGGCCCGTTGCTCGCCGCGGGGCCGTCGCGCGTCGCGGCGCGCAACGTCGTGCTCGTCCATGGCCTGTTCGCCGATGGTTCGTGCTGGGCACCGGTGATCGCGCGATTGCAGGCGCAGGGGCTGAACGTCACCGCCGTCCAGAACCCGCTGACCACGTTCGACGACGCCGTTGCCGAGACTAGGCGGGTGCTCGCCCGGCAGGATGGCCCGACCGTGCTGGCCGGTCATTCGTTCGCCGGGATGATCGTTACCGAGGTGGGCGCCGACCCGCTGGTGTCGGCGCTGGTCTATGTCGCCGCTAGGGCACCGGATGCTGGCGAGGATTATGCAGTGCTGGCCAAGCGCTTTCCGACTCCGCCGGCCTCGGCGGGAATCGTCTATGACGGCGATGAAGGCATGCTCAGCGAAACGGCGTTCCTGCGCGACTTCGCCGGTGATCTGCCGCGAGCCCAGGCGCGGGTGCTGTTCGCTACCCAGCAGCCGTTCCACCGTGCCCTGCTGACCGCCCGTGTGACGGTGGCAGCCTGGCGTACCAAGCCGAGTTTCTATGCTGTGTCAGCGCAGGACCGGACGATCGATCCCGATCTCGAGCGCTTCATGGCCAAGCGGATGGGGGCCGACACGATCACGTTGCCGGCGAGCCATCTGTCGCTGATCTCGCAGGCCGGGCCGGTGAGCGCGCTGATCGCACGCGCGGCCCAGGCCGGCTGAACGGCTCCCCTCTCCCTTGCGGGAGAGGGGAGCGCGTCATCAGGCGCCGAAGGTACGCTGCCACCAGCCGCGGCGGGGCGTATCGCCGGACTGATCGTCGCCGTCGGTGCGGTCGTTCGCCGGCGCTGCTTCGGCGGCAGGGAGCGCGTCGGCCTCGGCAGCCTCGATCACCGGAGCCTCCTCGACCGGCGCCGCTTCCGCGGCCGGCTTGCGGGTGCGGCGGCGCGGCTTGGCGGCCGGCGCGGCTGCGGCCTCGGGGGCCGCTTCGACCGGTGCGGGCGCCGCGGCGTCGGCGGCAGGCGCCTTCTTGCGGGTGCGCTTCGGCTTGGCCGGGGCAGGCTCTGCTTCGGCCTCTACCGGCGTCTCAGCAGCGGCAGCCGGCGCTTCGGGCTCGGCCACCGCCGGCGCGTCGGCGGTAGCCGGCGCCGCGCTGCGAGCCTTGGGCCGGCGGCGGGTGCGCGGCGCCGGCTCGGCGACCGGCGCGACGGCTTCCGCGATCGGCAGCTCGAGCCCGGTGGTGACCGGCCCGGTATCGCCGGCTTCGCCATCCGGCTCGGCCTCGACGGCTGCGGCAACCGCAAGCGGCTCCTCCTCGCCACCATCGGCCTGCGGCTCGGCATTGTCGGCCACGCTGCCTTCGGTGTTGCGACGGCCGCCGCGACGACCGCGACGCCCGCGCCGACGGCGACCGTCACCTTGCGGCTGCTCGCCGGCGTCATGCCCGGGCTCGGCTTCCGACTCGCCATCAGCGACGGTTTCGGCATCGGCGCCTTCCTCGGGCTCACCCTCGACCGCATCGGCCTGTTCGCCACCCTCTGCCTGGTCGTCGCGATTGCGACCGCGGCGACCGCGACGGCGACGGCGCTTGCCGCGGCCTTCGCCCTTGGCCTCGTCGCCCTCGTCGCGCTGACGCTCGCGGCGCGGCTCCTCGACTGTCTCGGCCTCTTCCTCGATCTCCTCGTCGATCTCGTCCTCGACGTCGTCGACAAGATCGTCGTCCTCGATCTCGACCAGCGCCTCGATCTTTGGCGCATAGGCCGGCGGCGGGCCCGACGCCTCGACCGACATCCGCGCGCCCTCTTCCTCGCGATCGGGCACGATCTCGACGATCACGCCGTAGCGATCCTCGATCTCGGCGATGTCCGCGCGCTTCTTGTTAAGCACATAGATGGTCGCTTCATGGCTGGCGCGCAGCGTCAGCACCGAGCCGCGGCCGCGGGCGGCCTCGTCTTCGAGCAGGCGCAGCGCCGACAGGCCGGCCGACGAGGCGGTGCGGACGAGGCCGGTGCCCTCGCAATGCGGGCAACCGCGGGTGGAGGCTTCGAGCACGCCGGTGCGCAGCCGCTGGCGGCTCATCTCCATCAACCCGAACGACGAGATGCGGCCAACCTGGATGCGCGCGCGATCGTCCTTGAGCGCTTCCTTCATCGCCTTCTCGACCTTGCGGACGTTGGAGCCGTTGTCCATGTCGATAAAGTCGATCACGACCAGCCCCGCCATGTCGCGCAGGCGCAGCTGGCGGGCGATTTCCTTGGCGGCCTCGAGATTGGTCGCGGTCGCGGTCTGCTCGATATTGTGCTCGCGGGTGGAGCGGCCGGAGTTGATGTCGATCGAGACCAGCGCCTCGGTCGGGTTGATCACCAGATAGCCGCCCGACTTCAACTGCACCACCGGATGGTACATGGCGGCGAGCTGGTCCTCGACCCCGGCGCGCTGGTAGAGCGGCACCGCATCCGCATATTGCTTCACCCGGCGGGCGTGGCTCGGCATCAGGAGCTTCATGAAGTCCTTGGCCTGGAGGAAGCCCTCCTCGCCCTCGACGATCACCTCGTCGATCTCGCGATTGTAGATGTCGCGGATCGCGCGCTTGATCAGGTCGCTATCGCCATAGATCAGCGCCGGCGCCGACGAGCCGAGCGTGTTCTCGCGGATCCCGTCCCACAGCCGGGCGAGATAGTCGAAGTCGCGCTTGATCTCGGTCTTGGTGCGCTGCAGCCCGGCGGTGCGGACGATGCAGCCCATCGACGGCGGCAGCTTCATGTCCGCCATGATCGACTTCAGCCGCTTGCGGTCGCCCGCATTGCTGATCTTGCGGCTGATCCCGCCACCATGCGAGGTGTTGGGCATCAGCACGCAATAACGGCCGGCGAGGCTGAGATAGGTGGTCAGCGCCGCGCCCTTGTTGCCGCGCTCCTCCTTGACGACCTGGACCAGCAGCACCTGGCGGCGGTGGATCACGTCCTGGATCTTGTAGCGGCGGCGCAGGTTCATCCGCCGCTGGCGCAGCGCTTCCACCTGATCGTCGTTGCCGCGCGGCTTCTTGGACGTGCCGCTCGCGGCCTCGCCATCGCCCTCGTCGTCGCTGCCGTGATCGTCATGATCGCCGGCGTCGTGCGCATCGTCGTCGGCGTCGTCGAAATCCTCGGCGTCGTCGTCATCGTCCTGCTCGGCGCGCAACGCTGCCTCTTCGGCGGCATGCTCGGCCTCTTCGCGCAGCAGCGCGTCGCGATCCTCCTTGGGGATCTGGTAATAATCGGGGTGGATTTCCGAGAAGGCGAGAAAGCCATGGCGATTGCCGCCGTAATCGATGAACGCCGCCTGCAGCGACGGCTCGACCCGCGTGACCTTGGCTAGATAGATGTTGCCCTTGAGCTGCTTGCGCTCGGCGGACTCGAAATCGAACTCTTCAATCCGGTTACCCTTGACGACGGCGACCCGGGTCTCCTCCCGGTGGCGTGCGTCGATCAGCATACGCGTGGTCATGTAATAGTCTCCACGCGCGCCGGCAGGAGGCTGGCTTGGCAGCCTCGGCAGGCGCGCGACGATGAGCAGCGCCGGAACTCGGCCGGGCGCGCTGGGGTGGCAAAGATGCGTCTGCTCGCCATGCACGTCGGGGGGCATCGCCCTCCCGCACGCCCGCGCACCCGCCGGCAAGGGCCGGGCGGAGCTGGACGTTGGACAAGTGCATCATGCGAGTTTCAACCTGGTTAAAACCAGCGCCGACAAGGCGCTGAGACCGATGCGTCGCAACATTGTTACGCGTGCGATACACGGGTGCGATTGAACAGGTAGCATTGCCCGCACCATACCGCAACTGGCAGGCTTTTGCCGGTCGCGGCGGCAAAAACGTGCCGAACGGGGCGTTAACCGTGCCGGGCAACCCGCTGTTGGGGCGGGAAGGCTTACCTGTCTGCACGACCTCGACGGTCGCGCAGAGGGAATGACATGGGTTTTCACTGGACCGGCGGCAGCGTTGCGCGGCAAGGACGTGGAGTGTTCGCGCTCCTTGTTCTTGTGGCCGGCTGGCTGACGGGATCGCCCGCCTGGGCGGCGACGGTGATCAAGAGCATCGCCATGACCGGCGATACGGTGGTGATCCGCTTCGACGGCCGCGTCGGCGACGCGCAGGGGACGGTGCTCGGCGCGACCCGGCAGATCGTGCTCGACGTGGTGGACGCCGAGCCCGGCGTGCGCGCGCGGATCGACGGCATGGTCACCGCGATCCATCAGATCCGGCAGCCGACAGGCACCCGAGTGGTGTTCGATCTCGCCCGGCCGGCGGTGATCGGCGATGGTGCCTTCGATCCCGATGGGCGCGAGTTCACCCTGTCGCTCAAGCCGGCGACCGCCGCAGGCGTCGCGGCGGCGACCGCGGCCGGCCCGTTGAGCTTCTTCCCGTTCAACCTCGGCGCCTGGGCGGCCAAGCCCCGCTACAAGGTGTCGGTACCGGTGCCGCCGCCGGCGCGGGGCATGCGCCTGCCCAAGGTGGCGGGGGAGGACGGCCGGCCGCTGGTGGTGATCGACGCCGGCCATGGCGGGATGGATCCCGGCGCGATCAACCCGGTGACCGGGCTGCGCGAAAAGGATGTCACGCTGAAGATCGCCAAGGCGATCCGCGACGATCTGCTCGCCAGCGGGCGGGTTCGCGTCGCGCTGACCCGCAGCGACGATCGCTTCCTGGTGTTGCGCGAACGTTTCGGCATCGCCCGACGGCTTCACGCCAGCCTGTTCATCTCGGTTCATTGCGACAGCGTCGGCTCGGCGGACGCGAGCGGCGCGTCGGTGTACACGCTGTCCGAAGTCGCCTCGGACAAGGAAGCGGCGCGGCTCGCGACCCGCGAGAACAAAGCGGACATCATCGCGGGGGTCAATCTCGGCGATGCCGGCGCCGACGTGTCGTCGATCCTGATCGATCTCGCCCAGCGCGAGACGATGAACGCCTCGGCCAGTTTCGCCCGGCTGCTCGGGCGCGAGGCCAAGCCATTGATCCCGACCAAGCCCAACTTCCACCGCATGGCCTCGCTGATGGTGCTTAAGGCGCCGGACATGCCCTCGATCCTGTTCGAGACCGGCTATATCTCCAACCCGATCGATTCCGCCTTCCTCGACAGCGACGAGGGGCGCCAGCGCATCGCGGACAGCGTCACCAAAGCGGTCGAGGTGCACTTCGCACGGCAGATGGCGAGCCGGTAAGGACTGGGCCACCAGCGTCCTCCCGCCACCAGCGTCCTCCCGCCACCAGCGTCCTCCCGCCACCAGCGTCCTCCCGCCACCAGCGTCCTCCCGCCAGCAGCGTCCTCCCGCCATAACCGTCATCCCAGCGAAAGCTGGGATCTCTGGCGAGGACGGGCAGGAGCCGCGGAAGATCCCAGCGTTCGCTGGGACGACGGCTAGAACAACGTCCCCATTGGCCGCGACGACCATCCGGTCTGCCGCGTGCGCGGGGTGGCAAGCCAACGCGAACCTGCTACACGCCGCCCCTGATTTATGGCGTCCGATCCTCCCCGCACCAACCGCTTCAGGCTGACCCGCGACCCCGATGGCACGCCGGGCCTGGCCAGTCGTGCCTGGGGGCGCTGGTGGGTCAAGGCACTGGCCGCGCTCGCGGTGCTGGCGCTGGTCGCTTATGCGATCCTGTGGCTGACGGTGCTGCGCGCGCTGCCATCGGTGGACCAGTTGCGCAATTACGAGCCGCCGCTGCCGACCAACGTGCGCGGCATCGATGGCGTGCCGATCCAATCCTATGCCCGCGAGCGCCGGGTCGAATTGTCCTACGCCGAATATCCGCCACTGCTGGTCCGCGCCTTCCTCGCGGCGGAAGACAAGACCTTCTTCGAGCATCACGGCGTCGACTATCCGGGCCTCGCCGGCGCGGTGATCGATTATGCGGCGAAGTTCGGCACCGGTCGGCGCGCCAAGGGCGGCTCGACCATCACCCAGCAGGTCGCCAAGAATCTGCTGATCGGCAACGCCTATTCGCCGAGCCGCAAGCTCAAGGAAGCGATCCTCGCGTGGAAGATCGAGGATACGCTGACCAAGCAGCAGATCCTCGAATTGTACCTCAACCAGATCGCGCTGGGCCGCAACGCGTTCGGCGTCGAGGCAGCGGGCCATGCCTATTTCGACAAGGAACTGGACGAGCTCGATCTCGCCCAGCTCGCCTATCTGGCGATCCTGCCCAAGGGGCCGAGCAACTACGATCCGTTCCGCCACACCGAGCGCGCGCTGCAGCGACGCAACTATGTGCTCGGCGAGATGCTGCGCAACGGCTTCATCAACCAGGCCCAGCATGACGGCGCGGTCGCCGAGCCGCTCGGCGCGGTGCTGCGACGCACCCCGAAGTTCGAGCGCGTCGGCGGCTATTTCGTCGAGGAGGTGCGCCGGCAGCTGGTCGACAAGTTCGGCGAGACCGATCGCGACGGACCGTACAGCGTCTATGCCGGCGGGCTGTGGGTGCGCACCTCGCTCGACACCCGGTTGCAGGATCTCGCCGCCGAGGCGTTGCGCGACGGGCTGATCCGCTTCGACAGCGGTCGCGGCTGGAATGGGCCGATGCGGCATGTCGAGATCGATGGCGACAATTGGCAGCAGGCGCTGCTCAACACCAACGTCGGTCTCGATTACAAGGACTGGCGCGCGGCGATCGTCACCGCGCGCTCGTCGGCATCGATCGACCTCGGCTTTGCCGACGGCAAAACCGGCAGCCTGCCGCGCTCGGGCGCGCAGATGCCGGTGCGTGGCAAGGGCGGCAACGCATTTGGCGCGATCCAGGTCGGCGACATCATCGCGGTGGCGCCCGACGGCAGCGACTTTGCCTTGCGGGCGATCCCCAAGATCTCGGGCGGCTTCGTCGTCGAGGAGCCGGGCACTGGTCGGGTGCTGGCGATGCAGGGCGGGTTCGACAGCCGCATCCAGTCGTTCAACCGTGCTACCCAGGCGCTTCGCCAGCCGGGCTCGACGATCAAGCCGATCGTCTATTCGGCGGCGCTCGAGAATGGCATGACCCCGGCGACGATCATCCAGGACGCGCCGTTCTGCGTCTACCAGGGCGCGCATCTGGGGCAGAAGTGCTTCGTCAACTTCGGCAATGAGGGCGGCTCGGGCGCGCACACGATGCGCTGGGGCATCGAGCAATCGCGTAACCTGATGACGGTGCGCGCGGCGTCCACCGTCGGCATGCCCAAGGTGGTGGACGTGATCAAGCGGATGGGGGTGGGCAATTACCCGCCCTATTTGTCGTTCGCGCTCGGCGCCGGCGAAACCACCGTGAGCCGGATGGTCAACGCTTATTCAATCCTCGAGAACCAGGGGCGCGGCAATGCGCCGACGCTGATCGACTTCGTCCAGGATCGTCACGGCAAGGTGATCTGGCCGGAGAATTGGCGCGCCTGTGACGGTTGCAATGCCGCCGACTGGAACGGCAAGGCGATGCCGCGGCCGGGATCGCGGATGCGCCAGGTGATCAACCCGCTGACCGCCTATCAGATGGTCCACATCACCGAGGGTGTGATCCAGCGCGGCACCGCAGTGGTGCTGCGTGATCTCGACCGGCCGATGATGGGCAAGACCGGCACCACCAACGGCCCCACCGACGTGTGGTTCGTCGGCGGCACGCCGCAGTTCATCGGCGGGCTGTACCTCGGCTATGATACGCCCTCCAATCTCGGCGGCTACGCCCAGGGCGGCCGGATCTCGGCGCCGATCTTCAAGGAGTTCGCGGCCAAGGCCTATGACGGGCTGGAGAAGCTGCCGTTCCGCGCGCCGGCGGGTATCCGCATGGTGCGGATTGATCGCGCGTCGGGCCGACCGGTGTACGGCACTTTCCCCACCGACAGCGATCCTAAGGCGGCGGTGATCTGGGAAGCGTTCAAGCCGGAAAGCGAACCGCGCCGCGCCGCGCGCCATGCCGGTCCCGCGCCGACGGTGACTGCCGCGCCGGTGCGCAAGGCACCGGAGCCGCGCGACAGCGAATTCTTGCAAAAGGAAGGCGGAATCTACTAGCCGCATTCCCATATACGTCAGCCGGCCTGTGCCGGGCCTGCCGCCAGTCGTTGCTGGCCTGACGACCCTGATTGGAGAGTTTCGATGCGCGCCGAAGCGCAAGCCCATGTCGACAAGATCAACGATGCACTGGCGCTGCTGCGCCGGTTCCTCGATTGGGATCGCGCGCTCCGCCGGCTCGACGAGCTCAACGCCCGGGTCGAGGACCAGGCGTTGTGGAACGATCCCAAGGCCGCGCAAGAGGTGATGCGCGAGCGCCGCCGGCTCGACGAGGCGATCACCGCCACCAGGGCGATCCAGAGCGAGCTCGACGACACCGTCGAGCTGATCGAGATGGCCGAGGCCGAAGGCGACACCGCGATGGAGGCGGACGGGGTGGAGAGCCTCGCCGCGCTCGCCCGCCGCGCCGAGCATGACAAGGTTCAGGCGCTGCTCGCCGGTGAGGCCGATGGCAACGACACCTATGTCGAGGTCAATGCCGGCGCCGGCGGCACCGAGAGCCAGGATTGGGCGGGCATGCTCCAGCGCATGTACACCCGCTGGGCCGAGCGTCGCGGCATGAAGGTGGAACTGATCGATCAGCATTCGGGCGAACAGGCCGGGATCAAGTCGGCGACGCTGCTGCTGAAGGGCGAGAACGCCTATGGCTTCGCCAAGACCGAGAGCGGGGTGCATCGGCTGGTGCGGATCAGCCCGTATGACAGCGCGGCACGGCGGCATACCAGCTTCGCCAGCGTCTGGGTCTATCCGGTGGTCGACGACAATATTGACGTCAACTACAATGAGAGCGACCTCCGGATCGACACCTATCGCGCCTCGGGTGCGGGCGGCCAGCACATCAACACCACCGATTCGGCGGTGCGCATCACCCACATTCCCACGGGGATCGTGGTGCAGTGCCAGAACCAGCGCTCGCAGCACAAGAACAAGGCGGAAGCCTATAACCAGCTGCGCGCCCGGCTCTACGAGCGCGAGCTGCAGATCCGCGAGGAAGCGGCCAACGCCGAAAACGCCAGCAAGACCGATATCGGCTGGGGTCATCAGATCCGCAGCTATGTGTTGCAGCCCTATCAGATGGTGAAGGACCTCCGCACCGGCGTCACCTCCTCAAGCCCCTCCGACGTCCTCGACGGCGAGCTTGATCCGTTCATGGCGGCGGCGCTGTCGCAGCGGGTGACTGGCGAGGCGGTAGAGGTCGAGGACGTTGACTAAGTGACGCCGAGTCCCTCCTTGCGTATCGGGCAGATCGCCCTCGGAACGCTGTTGCTGCTCGCCGCGTGCGACGGTTCCAAGCCGCTGATCAAGCATGACGCCGACAAGCCGGGGCCGTTTCCGGCGGCGGACCGGCCGGTGGCCTCGATCGTGTCGTCGCGCTGGTCTAACGAGGAGGCGCGCGATCGCCTCAACGAAGCCGGCGAGGTGATGGGCAAGGCGGGCATCGCCAAGGGCATGACCGTCGCCGATATCGGCGCGGGCGAGGGCTATTACACCATCCGGCTGGCGCAGCGGGTGGGCAAGGACGGCCGGGTGCTCGCCGAGGACATCGTGGCGCAGGTCCGCGACGCGCTGGCCGAGCGGGTGGCGCGCGAGAGCCTGGACAATGTCAGCGTCCGGCTCGGCGCGCCGGCCGATCCGCGGCTGCCGGCGGCGAGCTTCGACCGGGTGCTGATGGTGCACATGTACCATGAGATCGCCCAGCCTTATGAGTTCCTGTGGCGGATGCGCCCGTCGCTGAAGCCCGACGGGCTGGTGGTGGTGGTGGATGCCAACCGCCTGCCGCAATATCACGGCACCCCGCCGGCGCTGCTCACCTGTGAATTCGCCGCAGTGGGTTATCGGCAGGAGTCGGTGTCGGAAATGCCATCGGCCGGTGGCTATATGGCGACCTTCCGCGCGGTCGGCCCGCGGCCGGACCCGGCGGCGATCAAGGCCTGCCGGCTGCGCTAGAGCAGGCCGCGGTCGCGCAGGCTGGTGATCGCGGACGGGGTGACGATCAGGTGATCCACCAGGGCGATCTCCAGCGGCGCGAGGACCCTGGCGAGCGTGCGGGTGAAGGCGAGATCGGCGGGGCTCGGCTCCGGGTTGCCGCTCGGATGGTTGTGGGCGAGGATCAGCCTGGCGGCATCGAGGCGGAGCGCCTGACGGACGAGATCGCGGATCGACGGCATCACCGCATCGTCGCCACCGAGCGTGTCGTGGCGGCCGAGCAACCTCCATTGCGGATCAAGAAACGCCGCCGCGGCGCGCTCGACGCGGCTGTCGGCCAGCGGCGCGAACAGGGCGCTGGCGGCGGCGACCGTATCGAGGCGGGGGAGGGCGTCCACGTATCGCCTTGCCCGCATCGGCGCGGCAGCACGATCGGAGACGCATCCGATTCTGCGGCTTGATCGCAGGCCGTCGGCCGCGGTACGCCCCCGCCATGCGCCAGTATCTCGACCTCATGGACCGTATCCTGACCAGCGGCTCCAGGCAGATGGACCGCACGGGGACGGGGACCCTCTCGGTCTTCGGGGCGCAGATGCGCTTCGATCTCGCCCAGGGTTTTCCGGTGCTGACCACCAAGAAGCTGCACCTGCGCTCGATCATCGTCGAGCTGCTCTGGTTCCTGCGCGGCGACACCAACGTGCGCTGGCTGCAGGAGCGCAGCGTCAAGATCTGGGACGAATGGGCCGATGCGGCGGGCGATCTCGGCCCGGTGTATGGCAAGCAGTGGCGCGACTGGGTCGCCGCCAACGGCCGCCACATCGACCAGATCGCCGAGCTGATCGAGCAGATCAAGACCAACCCGGCTTCGCGCCGCCAGATCGTCTCCGCGTGGAACCCGGGCGATCTTCACGCCATGGCGCTGGCGCCGTGCCATTGCCTGTTCCAGACCCATGTCGCCGACGGCAAGTTGTCGCTCCAGCTCTACCAGCGTTCGGCCGACATTTTTCTCGGCGTGCCGTTCAATATCGCGAGCTATGCCTTGCTCACCCACATGCTCGCCCAGCAATGCGGGCTCGAGGTCGGCGAGTTCATCTGGACGGGGGGCGACTGCCACCTCTACCTCAACCACCTCGAGCAGGCGCGCACCCAGCTGACCCGCAACCCGGGGCCGCTGCCGCGGCTCGAGATCCTGCGCACGCCACCGGCCATCGACAGCTATGAGCAGGAGGATTTCGTACTCCACGGCTATGAGGCCCAAGCGCATATCAAGGCCGCCGTCGCCGTCTGAGTGAGAGCCATCCGCAATAGGAACCGCGCCATACCGGCCGTGGTTGATCGTCCACTATCTTGCCCGAGGGACGATCATGGACATCACGCAGCTCATTCTCGACGAACACGCCCAGCAGCGCGCGCTGTTCGCGCAGATCGACAGCATCGACGCGCATGACACCGAGGCGCTGTCGGCCTTGTGGACGCGGCTCAAGAATTTGCTCGATGCGCATGCCGAAGCGGAGGAGCGCTTCTTCTATCCGCGGCTGATGCAGATCGGCACCGGCGGCAACGATGCCGACTCGGCGGCGGAGGAGACCGAGGACGCGATCGAGGATCACAACGAGATCCGCGACACCGGCGAGGCGGTCGACCAGCATCCGGTCGGCTCGGACGCTTGGTTCGAGGCGGTCGGCGCGTGCAACAAGGCCAATAGCGATCACCTCGCGGAGGAGGAGCGCCAAGGCCTGACCGATTTTCGCAAGCATGCGAGCCTCGAGGAGCGCCACGAGCTCGGCGTGCGCTTTGCCGCCTATGAGGCGAGCCACCTCAACGGCATCGCGGTGGTCGACAAGGATCCCAAGCAATGGGTGAAGGACCACGCCCCGGCGTGATGCCTCGCGCGGCCGGTGGTTCCGCGGCATAGGACGGGGATGATCACCTTCATCCTCGCCCGCGCCGACAATGGCGTGATCGGCCGTGACGGCCAGCTGCCATGGCGACTGCCCGCCGACCTCAAGCGGTTCAAGGCGCTGACCATGGGGCGGCCGATGGTAATGGGGCGCAAGACCTTCGACAGCTTTCCGGCGCCGCTACCCGGGCGGCGGCACATCGTGCTGACGCGCGACGCGGGCTGGTCGGCGGCCGGTGCCGAGGTCGCACCCTCGCCCGACGCGGCGCTGGCGCTGGCGGGTCCCGATGCAGCGGTGATCGGCGGGGCCGAGATCTACGCGCTGCTGCTCGACCGCGCCGAGCGGATCGAGCTCACCGAGGTGCATGCGTCGCCGGACGGCGATGCGGTGGTGCCGGCGTTCACCGGGTGGCGCGAGGTGGCGCGGGAAGATCATGCCGCAGCGGAGGGCCGGCCGGCATATAGTTTCGTGACGCTGGCGCGGTAGCGGTCCGGCCGGGGCGATGGTTCCGGGCCTGGGCTGGATCACCAGCTATATGCCCGTCACCCCAGCGGAAGCTGGTGTGTTAATCGACGTCTGCGTGTCGTTGCCGCGCAAGATCCCAGCCTTCGCCGGGATGACGACGCTATCGGCTGCCCAGCGCCGCCCGCACCATCTCGCGTTTGCCACGCCGTCCGCCTATAGCGCCGCCGATGGAGCGGCTTGACGGCGGCTCGACCATTCCGCCGCATCTTGCCGGCGGGATCGTCGCGCTCGGAAACTTCGATGGCTTTCACCTCGGTCACCAGGCGGTGGTCGGCGAGGCGGTGGCGCGCGCGCGTGCCGAGGGCCGGCCGGCGCTGGTCGGCACCTTCGATCCGCATCCGGTGCGCCATTTCCGCCCCGCAACGTCGCCGTTCCGGCTGACCACGCTCGACCAGCGCGAGGCGCTGTTCGCGGCGGCCGGGGTGGACGCGATGGTGGTGTTCCACTTCGACGGCGCGCTCGCGGCGCTGACCGCCGAGGCGTTCGTCGAAGAGCGGCTGGTGAGCGGGCTGCAGGTGGGCGGCGTGGTGACCGGCGCGGACTTTACCTTCGGCCATCGCAAGAGCGGCAGCGTGGCGACGCTTGCCGCGCTTGGCGCGGCGCATGGGTTTGCCGCAGATGCAGTAGGGCCGGTGACGCTCAACGGCGAGACGGTGTCGTCGACGCTGATCCGCGATGCCTTGCGCGCCGGTGACCCGCGAACGGCGGCGCGGTTGCTGACCCGGCCGTTCGCGATCCGCGGCATCGTGCAGCATGGCGACAAGCTCGGGCGGACGATCGGCTATCCGACCGCGAACCTCGACATGGGCAATTACCTGCGGCCTGCCTATGGCATCTACGCCGTCACCGGGCGGCTCGCCGACGGGCGGCTGCTCAAAGGCGCGGCCAACCTCGGCATCCGGCCGAGCTTCGATCCGCCCAAGGAGTTGCTCGAGCCCTTTTTCTTCGACTTCGCCGAGGATCTGTACGGGCAGACCATCGAGGTGGCGCTGATCGACTATCTGCGGCCTGAGGCGAAGTTCGACAGCCTCGAGGCGCTGACCGCGCAAATGGACGCGGACTGCGCGCGGGCGCGGGTGGTGCTGAGCTAGGGGCGTTGTCGAGGGAAAGAACGACGCTATGGCAACGCGTTTCCCTCTCGGCTAAGGCGCGCGGACCCATGAGCGACGATACCCCAACCGCCCGCGACTATCGCGATACCGTCTTCCTGCCGAAGACCGACTTTCCGATGAAGGCGGGCCTTGCCGCCAAGGAGCCGGCGATCCTGGAGCGGTGGGCGACGATCGGCCTCTACCAGCGGCTGCGCGAGCAGCGCGCCGGGCGCGAGCGGTTCATCCTCCACGATGGCCCGCCTTATGCGAATGGCGACATCCACATGGGCCATGCGATGAACAAGGTGTTGAAGGACATCATCGTCCGCAGCCAATCGTTGATGGGCAAGGATGCGCCGTTCGTGCCGGGCTGGGACTGCCATGGGCTGCCGATCGAGTGGAAGGTCGAGGAAGCCTATCGCGCCAAGAAGCAGAACAAGGACGAGGTGCCGGTCGCCCAGTTCCGTGCCGAATGCCGCGCCTATGCCGCCAAATGGGTCGACGTGCAGCGCGAGGAGTTCAAGCGGCTGGGCGTGATGGGCGATTGGGACGATCCCTATCTGACCATGAAATATGACGCCGAGGCAGCGATCGTCGGCGAATTGCTCAAGTTCGCCGAGAGCGGCCAGCTGTATCGCGGCGCCAAGCCGGTGATGTGGTCACCGGTGGAGAAGACCGCGCTCGCCGAGGCCGAGGTGGAATATGAGGACGTCGTCTCCACCCAGATCGACGTCGGCTTCGAGATCGCCACCGCACCCGAGGCGGAGATCGCGATCGGCGCGCAGGCGGTGATCTGGACGACGACGCCGTGGACGATCCCGGTCAACCAGGCGCTCGCCTATGGCCCGGCGTTCGATTACCTGCTGTTTGCCAGCGGCGGCGCCCGCTACCTCGTCGCCGAGGCGCTGCTGCCCGCGTTCACCAAGCGCACCGGGATCGCGATGGAGGAGTTCATCGCGCTGGTGAAGGGCAGTGCGCTGGAAGGCGCCACCGCGCGTCATCCGATGCACGCGCTCGGCGGCTTCTTCGCCAAGCCGCGGCCGCTGCTGGCGGGCGATTTCGTCACCACCGAGGCCGGCACCGGCCTCGTCCACATGTCGCCCGATCATGGCGAGGACGACTTCCTGCTGTGCAAAGCCCATGGCATCGATCCGGTGTTCGCGGTCGATGGCGCCGGCTTCTACCGTCCCGACTGGGGCTGGCTGGGCGGCCAGGGCAGCGTCATCAACAAGAAGTTCGTCGCCTCGGACGGGCCGATCTGCGCGGACCTGCGCAGCGTCGGCGCGCTGCTCGGCGCGTCCGACGATTTCGCCCACAGCTATCCGCATTCGTGGCGGTCCAAGGCCAAGGTGATCTTCCGCGCCACGCCGCAATGGTTCATCCCGATGGACCGATCGACCGCCGCCGGTGCCGATGGCGCGGCAAGCAACGGCGCGACGCTGCGCGAAACGGCGCTCGACGCGATCGAGCACACCCGCTGGGTGCCGGCGCGGTCGCAGAACCGGATCCGCTCGATGGTGGAGGGCCGCCCGGACTGGGTGATCAGCCGCCAGCGCGCCTGGGGCGTGCCGATCGCGCTCTACGTCAACCGTGCCACCGGCGAGTATCTCAACGATCCCGCGGTCAACGCCCGGATCATCGCCGCGTTCGGCGAAGGCGGCGCGGATGCGTGGTTCACCGCGGATCATCAGGCGCTGCTCGGGCCCGATCATGCGCTGGCCGATTACGAGCCGCAGAACGACATCCTCGACGTCTGGTTCGACAGCGGCTCGACCCATGTGTTCACGGTCGAGGCGCGCTACGGCGAGGGCGTGCGCGCCAACCTGTACCTCGAGGGCTCGGACCAGCATCGCGGCTGGTTCCAGTCGTCGCTGCTCGAGAGCTGCGGCACCCGCGGGCGGGCGCCTTACGAGGCCGTGCTGACCCATGGCTTCGCGCTCGACGGCCAGGGGCGCAAGATGTCCAAGAGCCTTGGCAATGTCGTCGATCCGTTGAAGGTGATCGGCGAGAGCGGCGCCGACATCCTGCGGATGTGGGTCGCGTCGACCGACTATTTCGACGATGTGCGGATCGGCAAGGAAGTGCTCGGCACGGCATCCGACGGCTATCGCAAGCTCAGGAACACCTTCCGCTACCTGCTCGGCGCGCTCGACGGGTTCAGCGACGCCGAGAAGGTGGCGGACGATGAGATGCCCGAGCTGGAGCGCTACGTGCTGACGCTGCTCGGCGCGCTCGATGTCGAGCTGCGCGAGGCGGCCGAGGCGTTCGAGCTCAACCGCTACCTGCGGCGGCTGACCGATTTTGCCAACGAGGATCTGTCGGCGTTCTTCTTCGATATCCGCAAGGACAGTCTTTATTGCGACGCGCCCGGCGACGTGAAGCGGCGGGCGTATCGGACGGTGCTCGACCTGCTGTTCCACGCGCTGGTGCGCTATGCGGCGCCGGTGCTGTGCTTCACCGCCGAGGAAGTGTGGCAGGCGCGCTTCCCGAGCGAGGACGGCTCGGTGCATTATCTCGAATGGCCCGAACTGCCGGCGCTCGCGGGCGACACGCCGCTCGGCAGCGAATGGGCGGAGGTGCGCAAGCTGCGCGCAACGGTGACCGAGGCGATCGAGCCGCTGCGGCGCGCCAAGACGGTGCGCTCGAGCCTCGAGGCGGTGGTGAGCGTGCCGTCGCTGCCGCTCGACGCCGCGGCGCTGACCGAGACGTTCATCGTCGCGCGGGTGGATGCCGGGGACGCGGTCGCGGTGAGCCGGACCGATTACCTCAAGTGCGGGCGCTGCTGGCGGCATTTGCCCGAGGTAACCGAGGACGGCACGCTGTGCGATCGCTGCACCGCGGTGGTCGGCGAGGAGGCTCCCCATGCGTAAGCCACCGTTGATCGGCGTGATCAGCGCCGCGGTGCTGTTCCTTGCCGACCAGGCGAGCAAGGTCGCGATTACCGACGGGCTGCAGCTCAACGAGCTCACCGCGGAGCGGGTCGTCACCGGCTTCTTCAACCTGCGCTTCGTCGCCAACCACGGCGTGTCGCTGGGGCTGCTCCACGCCGATACCAACGCCATGCGCTGGGCGCTGGTGGCGATGACCGGCGCGATCGCGCTTGGCGTCGCGGTGTGGATGACGCGCGAAACCCACCGGGCTGACCAGGTTGCGCTCGGCGCGATCCTCGGCGGCGCGCTCGGCAACATCGTCGACCGGGTTCGGCTCGGCTATGTGGTCGATTTCGCCGACCTTCATTTCGGCGAATGGCGCCCGTTTCTGGTGTTCAACATCGCCGATGCGGCGATTACCCTTGGTGTGCTCGTGCTGCTTGTCCGCGCGCTCCTGATGCGCGACAAGCGCGACGATGTTTCGGAGATTCCCCATGCGTAAGATTGTGCCCGTCGCCGTTGGTCTTGCCTGCGTTGCCCTGCTCTCCGGCTGCGGCAAGCGCGGCTACGATCGCGCCCGTCCCGACGAGTTCGCGGTCGCGCGCCAGGCACCGCTGGTGATCCCGCCCGATTATGCGCTGGTGCCGCCGCAGCCGGGCGCCGCCCGTCCGCAGGACAGCGCCACCAACGCGCAGACGCTGCAGGCGCTGTTCGGCGGCAATGCCGCGCGCAGCACGTCGGAGAATGCGGTGATCGATCAGGCCGGCGGCGATACCGCCGATGCCGGGATTCGCTCGTCGGCGGGCGATCCGGACACCAATGTGGTCGACAAGGGCGCCACCACCCGCGACATCGTCGCCGCCCCCCAGGGCGACGGGCAGGACGCCCGCGCGCAGGCGCAGTAAGCCGGGGAGAAGCCGGGTTCCGGCGCAGCGGGAACCCGGGATGACGCATCAGCACCGCCTAGCCCCGCGCTCCCGCTGGCGCAGGAGCGCGGGTCTAGGTGATCAGAAACTGGTGCCGATATAGGCCAGCACCGTCGAGCCGCGGCCGAGCTGGCGGTCGAAATCGAAGCGGTGGCTGATGTCGGTATCGACGTAGCTCACCCCCACCTTGAACGGCCCGCCGACCGCCTCGGCGGTGACCGACCAGTCGAAATAGCTGTTGTCGTTGCTGTCGGGGATGTTGAGCGAGCCCAGCGAGCCCTTGGAATAGCCGAGGTGCCCCTTGAGCGTCACCGGCGTGGTCGGGATCGCCGCCGAGGCTTCGCCATAGACGTAGATATTGTCGTCGTTGCCGCCATGGACGTCAAAGCCCGACAGGCCCTTCTGGCCGCCCCAGGCATAAGCGGCGCCGAGCTTGGTGCCGACCGGACCGATCGTGTAGCTGATCGAGGCATAGGGCTCGAAGAAGTCGGTGTTCTGCCCGTCGCGGCCGCCCGGATAGTAATAATAGAGCAGGCCGACATCGGTGCCGATGCCGTTGGACAGCGTCTTGGTGAAGCCGCCGTAGAGATCGACCTCGGCGTCGCCATAGCCGGTGAGCGCGGGCGTCTTGCCCGAGCCGTCGATGGTCGAGATGAAGGTGCCGACGTAGAAGCCCGGCCGGGTGTTGAGGTTGAGCGTGGTCTGCAGTGCCGCATCGCCATTGGTCTGGGTGACGCCGCGGAACCGATAATCGCTGATCAGGGTGGTGCTGCCGGTAAGCTTGAGCATCGGCGTCGGCGCCGTCTCTGCGGCAGCGACGCCGTTCGGATCCGGCGCGGACGCGGGGTCGCCCTTGGCGGGAGCAGTGTCTTCCTGCGCGAGGGCAGGGGTGGCGGCGATCAGGGCCAGGGCGCTGATCAGTATAGGGGTGAAGCGCATCGCATCCCTTTCGGATTCGAGAGGTCGATGTCCCCGCCTGCATGGCCCCGGGTGGCGCATCTCTCCGCACAGGGCGCAGGCGCGGTCTTGCCGGGACGCGCTTCGGATGCCAGCGGCTGCCGCGTCGCACAAGACATTGTGAACGCGGCGCTGCTCATTTGTAAAACAATGTTGCTGTGAGGCCGCAGTATCAGGCTTCTGCAGCGGTGAAGGCAGCCAGCCCACGCTCAAGATCGGCGATCAGATCGTCGGGATCCTCGAGCCCGATCTGGAGGCGGACGATCATGCCGGGATAGTCGCGGCGCGAGACGGTGCGGATCCGTGCCGGATCGACCGGGGTGGCGAGGCTCTCGAACCCGCCCCAGCTGTAGCCTATCCCGAACAGCTCGAGCGTATCGATCAGCGCCGCACGCGAGGCCTCGCTGCCCCCTTCGAGCACGAAGGCGAACAGGCCCGACGAGCCCTTGAAGTCGCGCACGAACAATTCGTGGCCGGGGCAGGAGGGCAGCGCAGGATGCAGCACCTGCGCAACCTCCGGGCGATCCGCCAGCCAGCGGGCGATCTTGAGCGCGCTCGCCTGATGATGGGCGAGGCGGACCGCCATTGTGCGCAAGCCGCGGCTGCCGAGCCACGCATCGTCGGGGCTGGTGACCTGACCAAGCTGGAAGCTGACCTCGCGCAGCGCATCGAAACGGCCGGGCGCGGCAGTGACGGCGCCGAGCATCACGTCCGAATGGCCGACGATATATTTGGTCGCGGCGAGGATGGTGAGATCGATCCCGCGCTCGATCGCGGGGAAAAAGAGCGGCGTTGCCCAAGTGTTGTCGAGCAGGGTGACGAGACCGTGCTGCTTTGCCACCGCGACGATCGCCGGAATATCCTGGACCTCGAAGGTGAGGCTGCCGGGGCTTTCCATGAAGATCGCCTTGGTGTCTGGCCCGATCAGCTCGGCGATGCCGGCACCGATCAGCGGATCGTAGAAGCGTGTCTTGATCCCGAAGCGCTGGAGCAGCGTCACCGCCATGTTCCGCGTTGGATCATAGGCGCTGTCGACCAGCAACAGCTCGTCGCCCGGCGACAGCACCGAGAGCAGCGCCGCGGCGATCGCCGCGACGCCCGAGGGGTAGAGGAAGGTCGCCTCAGCGCCCGGCTCGAGGCTGGTCAACGCGTCGGCGAGGCTCCACTGCGTCGGCGTGCCGCGGCGGCCATAGAACAATTTGTGATGGGTATCGCGCCCGGCGTTGGCGCGCAGATCCGCGATCGAATCGTAGAGAATGGTGGAGGCACGCCATACCGGCGGGTTGACGATCCCGCCGGTCCATTCCTTGCGCCGGCCCGCCAGCACGACGCGGGTGGCGTCGCCCTGGGGGCGGCTGTCATCATGTTTGCTCAACGGTTTTCGCAGCTCCGGTTGCTTTGGGGGTGTCGAGGTTGGCGCCGTATTCGGACCAGCTGCCATCGTAGAGCGCGGCATCATGGCCGAGCAGGTGCAGCCCGAAGGCGAGGACGGCGGCGGTGATGCCCGAGCCGCAGGTGGTGATCACCGGGCGATCGAGGTGAACACCGGCGGCCGTGAAGGCATCCTGCAGCTCCACCCCCTGTTTCCAGCGGCCGTCCGCCCGGAACAAGCCCGCATAGGGCAGGTTGCGCGAGCCGGGGATATGGCCGGCGTGCGTGGCGGGGCGCGGATCGGGCTCGGCGCCGGTGAAGCGGGGGGCGGAGCGGGCATCGACCACCTGTTCCGCGCCGCTATCGAGGTTGGCCTTGATCTGATCGAGCGTGCGTACCGCCGTGAGGTCGGCCCAGGCAGTGAAGTGGCGGTGGCGGACCTGTTCGTTGCCGCTCGCCGTCTCGCGCCCCTCGGCCTGCCAGGCGGCAATGCCGCCATCGAGGATGGCGACGTCATGAGCGCCAAAGGTGCGCAGCATCCACCAGGCGCGCGCCGCGGTGTGCCAGGGGGAATTATCGTAGAGGACGATGCGGCTACCGTCGCCGAGCCCCAGGCTCTGCATGCGGCTGGCGAACTTCTCCGCGGTGGGCAGCATGTTGGGAAGGTCGGTGCCCGTGTCGCGCAGCTCGGCGAGGTTCATGAACACCGCGCCGGGAATATGCGCCGCCTCGAATTCCACCGCGGGATCGCGGCCGAGCGCGGCGTCCACATAGGTGGCGTCGACGATCCTGAGATCGCTCGCGCCCAACTCCCCAGCCAGCCATTCGGTGGTTACCAACGCGTCCATGTCCGTCTCCATGCTGTGCATTTGCCCGGCGGGGCGGGGTGCCTGGGGAGGGCCCGCGAGGGAGGCAATAGCCCAGGGTGGCGCTCGGCGTCGAGAGGGTGTGCCGCTTGGTAAGCCACCTTGTCCGATCCCGTGCGTTGAGCGCGTCGACAAACAGGAGCTTGCGCATGAAGGCGATGACAGTGAGGGCCCCGGGCGGGCTGGATCAACTGCGGCTGGACGAGCGTCCCGATCCGGGCGCGCCCGGCCGCCGCGAGATCAGGGTGGCGCTGCGTGGCAGCTCGCTCAACTTCCACGATCTCGGGATCGTCACCGGCCACATGCCGAGCGCCGACGGACGGGTACCGCTCGCCGATGGCGCCGGGCTGGTCGAGGCGGTAGGCGAGGGCGTGGACGAGTTCGCGGTCGGCGATCTCGTCGTCTCCTGCTTCTTTCCCGATTGGCAGGATGGCGGCGCCACCGTCGGTGATTTCGCCCGGACGCCCGGCGACGGCATCGACGGCTTTGCGCAGGAATATGTCGTGCTGCCGGCAAGTGCATTCACGCATGCGCCGCGCGGCTATGATGCGGTGGAAGCCGCGACGATCACCACGGCAGGGCTGACCGCCTGGCGCGCGCTGGTCGCCGACGACCGGCTCAAGGCCGGCGACACGGTGCTGCTGCTCGGCACCGGCGGCGTCTCGATCTGGGCCCTCCAGATCGCGCGGGCGATGGGCGCGCGGGTGGCGATCACCTCGTCCTCCGACGACAAGCTGGCGCGGGCGCGGGCGATGGGCGCCGAGTTCACCGTCAACTACAAGACGACGGCGGAGTGGGGCGCTGCCGTGCGCGACTGGACCGGTGGCCGCGGCGTCGACCATGTCGTCGAGGTCGGTGGCCCGGGGACGCTGGCGCAATCGATCGAGGCGGTGCGGGTCGGCGGGCATATCTCGCTGATCGGGGTGCTGACCGGCGTCGGCGGCGAGGTGCCGACCGCGGCATTGATGGCCAAGCAAGCGCGGCTGCAGGGCCTGATCGTCGGCAACCGGCGGCAGCAGCAGGATTTCGTCCGCGCGCTCGAGGCGAGCGGGATCAAGCCGGTGGTCGATCGCCGATTTGCGCTGGAGGATCTCGCCGCGGCGTTCCAGCATGAGATGGACGGCGGGCATTTCGGGAAAATCGGCGTGGAATGGTAGCATCATCCCGTGCTCCTGCTGGCGCGGGAGCACGGCCGACCAGTGGTTTTCAACGCCGTCCGCCGCCCCTACATGGCGGCAATGACCCCTATGCATCTCGGCCAGACCAGCGCGCTTCCGGCTTCACCAGAAGAGGCGGTGCTCGATTATGTCCCCAACCCGCGGCTCGGCAGCCTGTATCTGGTGCGCTTCGCGGCACCGGAATTCACCTCGCTGTGCCCAGTCACCGGCCAGCCCGATTTCGCCCATCTGGTGATCGATTATGCACCGGGCGAGACCATCGTCGAGTCCAAGTCGCTCAAGCTGTTCCTCGGCTCGTTTCGCAATCATGCCGGGTTCCACGAGGATTGCACGGTGGGGATCGGCGAGCGCTTGTGCGCCGAGATGAAACCACGGTGGTTGCGGATCGGCGGCTATTGGTATCCGCGCGGCGGCATCCCGATCGACGTGTTCTGGCAGTCCGGTGCCGCGCCCGAGGGCCTGTGGGTGCCGGACCAAGGCGTGGCGCCCTATCGCGGGCGCGGCTGACGCATCGCATCGGGCATGTGCTGCGATGCAACATCAATACCACCCGGGATGCAACCTATTCGCTTCAAGCGTGTTCATCCTCTGGCAAGGATGTGGTGCGACCGCATTATTGCATCAGCGAGGGTTAGAGTATGGCGAAGTCGGCGGGTGTTGGATCCATCAAGCATCTGGCGATGATCGGCAACTTTCTGCCGCGCCAGTGCGGCCTCGCTACCTTCACCACCGATGTCTACCAGGCGATGCGCGATCGTTTCCCCAACGTGACGGTGGACGTCTATGCGATGGACGATCACCCGGGACGATACGATTATCCCTCCGCCGTCGTCGCCGCGATCCCTGAGCAGGAGCTTGCGGCCTATATCGCCACGGCGCGCGCGATCGAGACCAGCGGCGCCCAGGCCATCTGGGTGCAGCATGAATATGGCATCTATGGCGGCCCGGCCGGCGAGCATCTGCTGGCACTGCTGGACCGCACCACGCTGCCGGTGATCGTCACCCTCCACACCGTCTTGGAAAAGCCGAGCGCCGACGAGCGCCGCGTGCTCGAGCGGCTGCTGCGCCGTGCCGCGCGGGTGGTGGTGATGGCCGAGCGTGGCCGCGAGATCCTGCGCCGCGTGTACGCCGCCAACCCGCGCCAGATCGTGATGATCCCGCATGGCGTGCCGGATCGTGCGTTCATCGAGCCCGACGCGCTCAAGCCGCGGTTCGGCTGGGAAGGCCGCGAGGTCGTGCTCACCTTCGGTCTGCTCGCGCCCAACAAGGGCATCGAGACGATCATCGAGGCGTTGTCCCAGGTCGCCGAGCGTCATCCCAATCTGCTCTATGTGGTGCTCGGCGCTACCCACCCGAACCTGGTGGCGCACGAGGGCGAGGCCTATCGCGATCGGCTCAAGGCGCTCGCCGAGGAGCGCGGCGTCGGCGACAATGTCGCGTTCGTCGATGCCTTCGTCGAGCATGACGAATTGATCGATTATCTCCAGGCGGCGGACATTTATGCGACGCCGTATCTCAACCCGGCGCAGATCACGAGCGGGACGCTGTCCTATGCGGTCGGGGTCGGCAAGGCCGTGGTGTCCACGCCCTACGTCCATGCCACCGAGATCCTCGCCGATGGCCATGGCGTGCTGGTGGACTTCCGCGACGTCAGCGCCTTCGCGCGCGAGATCGACCGGCTGCTGTCGAGCGAGCGCGATCGCGGCCGGCTGGCGCAGCGTGCCTATGATCGCGGCCGGACGATGATCTGGCCGCGTCTTGCCGAGGCGACGCTGGCCGAGACGGAGGCGGTGGTCGCCGCGCACCCTACCCGGCTCGCCCAGACTAGGCCTTCGGTTCGAGCGCTCAAGCCCAACTTCGCCGCGGTCGAGCGGATGAGCGATCTTACCGGCATGCTCCAGCATTCGATCTATTCGGTGCCCGATCGCCGCCACGGCTATTGCATCGACGACAATGCCCGGGCGCTGATGCTGGTGAGCGCGATGGAGGATCTCGATCCCGTCCAGCGCGACAAGTGGATGACGGTGTTCGCCTCGTTCGTCCAATATGCTTGGAACCCCGACGAGCAGCGCTTCCGCAACTTCATGAACTTCGACCGGACCTGGTGCGAGGACGTCGGCTCGGAGGATTCGAACGGCCGCGCGTTGTGGGCGCTCGGGGTCACCGCGCGCGATGCGCAGGATCCCAAGCATCGCGACTGGGCGGCGAACATGTACGATGCCACCGCCAGCCTCGCCTTCGGGATCGGCTCGCTGCGCGCGCAATCGTTCGCGATGCTCGGCGCGGCGGCGATGCTCGAGGCGCGGCCCGGGCATGGCCTCTCGCTCGACATCCTCAACCGCTTCCCCGACGACCAGCTCGCGCTGCTCGCACAGGCACGGCGCCCCGAGTGGCAGTGGTTCGAGATCGTGCTCGCCTATGACAACGCCCGCCTGCCGCAGGCGCTGATCCGCGCCGGCCAGGCGCTCGACCGGCCCGAGCTGGTGCAGTGCGGGCTCGAGACGCTGGACTGGATCGTCGGCAAGCAGACCTCGCCCGAGGGCCGCTTCCGCGCCGTCGGCACCGAGAGCTTCCATCGGCCTTATGCCGAGCCGCTGCAGTTCGACCAGCAGCCGCTCGAGGCGCAGGCGACGGTGGATGCCTGTGCCACCGCATTCGACGCGACCGGCGACATGCGCTGGGTGGAAGAGGCCGAGAAGGCCTATGGCTGGTATCTGGGGCTCAACGACCTCGATCTGCCGCTCGCCAGCCCGGCCGATGGCGGCTGTTTCGACGGCCTGATGCCGACCGGATTGAACCGCAATCAGGGCGCCGAATCGATTTTGGCCCTGCAACTCGCCAGTTGTGCGATTTCGGGGCTTTCAAAGGCGGCCCAAGCCGTGGCAGGGGCGTCGCGCGTCGTAGCCTGATCGGCTGCGACGGCGTCACCCTTGATCAAGTTCGGCGAGGCTTTTCCAGCGATGGACCTGTTTACCCACCGCCTGCGGCTTCATGCCGATCCTTCACGTGTCGTCGTCCGGCCGTTCCACATCGCCTGGGGCGGCAAGGGCGGGGCGCCCGGCCGCACCGAGCGGCTGGTCGGCGAAGTGCTGGCGATGACCCCCGAGGAAGCCCGCGAGCAGCTCGAGGTCGTGCTCAAGGACTTCGAGGCGCGCCACTGGCAGACGCGCCGCGTGTTCATGACACGCTATGACGAGATCGAGGATCTGCTCGAGCTGAACGGCGCCGAGATCGGCGACGAGAAGCGCCAGCTGATCGGCGCCTATTTCTGCCACGAATATAGCTATGCCGCCGCCGCACTGATGAACCCCAGCGCGGTGCCGCATTTCGACCAGTCCGGCATGCCGGAGGGATCGATGCGGATCCTGATGTCGCTGCGCGCGGTGGGGGAGGGGCACATCTCGTCCGTCGCCTTCCGCGAGGGCATCATCACCGATCAGAACCAGCTGCGCCTCGCCACCGAGCCGCCCTTCGCGACCGCGACCGACGTGGTCAGCGGGGGCGAGGAGGAGATGCCGGTCGGCCCGGTGACGGTGTACCGCCATCGCGATTCGACGCTGTCGGGCACGGTGATCTTCCCGATCACCCAGGCGCAGTCCAAGGGGCTGGAGGATCTGCGGATCGTCCACTTCCAGCATGAGGACGGCAGCTACGAATGGATCGGCACCTATACGGCCTATAACGGGTCGGTGATCCAGTCCGAGCTGATGCGGACCCGCGACTTCCGCGCGTTCGACCTGGTGCCGATGAGCGGCCCGGCGGCGCGCAACAAGGGCATGGCGCTGTTCCCGCGCAAGGTGGCGGGCCAGTATATGATGATCGGGCGTCAGGACGGCGAGAACCTGTTCCTGCTCAAGTCCGACACGCTCGAGCATTGGGACGAGGGCGAGAAGATCCTCGCGCCGCATTATCCGTGGGAGCTGGTCCAGATCGGCAATTGCGGGCCGCCGATCGAGCTCGACGAGGGCTGGCTGCTGCTGACCCATGGCGTCGGCGCGATGCGCAAATATTCGATCGGTGCGGCGCTGCTCGACAAGGACGACCCATCCAAGGTGCTCGGCCGTACCGAGCTGCCGATCCTCGCCGCCAAGGACCAGGACCGCGAGGGCTATGTGCCCAACGTCGTCTATTCGTGCGGCGCCATCAAGCATGGCGACAAGCTGTTCCTGCCGTACGGCATCGCCGACAGCTCGGTGGGCTTCGCGTTCGTGCCGATCAAGGACATGCTCGCCGCGATGGTGTGAGGCGAGGCGCGCCCTGCCTCCGCGTGGCGGTTCAGCGCGGCCGCTGCACAGCGCCTGCCTGAGTACCGGCTTTGCTGGCTGTCGGGGTGCCGCGTAAGCCGGCACAAGCGCCACCAGGGCAGCGTCAAACCAGAAGGGGCCCCGGCTCGCGCCAAGGCCCCCACAGCTCGATGTCAGCCCTGCCGATCGTCGGCAGGGCCGGACCTATCAGCAACCGCGGCGAGCGCGGGTGCGGTTCTTGTCGATATGACGGCCGAGCAGGCCGCCGCCGACGCCACCGGCGATCGTGCCGACCGTACCGCCGCCCAGCACGTTGCCGAGCACCGCACCGCCGACGCCACCAGCGATCGTGCCGGTTGCGCCATTGCCGCCACCGCAACGAGCGCGGCCGCGGTTGTCGTGATAGACGCGGTGATGCTTGCGGGCCTGGGCGACATCCGGGGCCACCATCGAGGTGCTGACCAGGGCGGCCAGGGCAGCAATCGCTAACTTGTTACGCATTCGTATCTCCTTTGACGAATGGCGCAACGCAGAGCGAGGCCAACGGTTGCCTCGCACCCGTCATGCAATCGCGATCCGGCGCGTATAGCGATAAAGCCCGACGAGCAGCGCCAGGAAGGCGATCGTGCCGCCGATCAGCGCCGGGGTGGCAAAGCCATCGCCGGCCAGCGCCAGCGGCGCATCCGAATTGGTAAGATAGACGATCACCGCGAAGGCGACGCCCCACAAGCTCTCGCCGACGATCATGCCGGTGGCGGTGAGCACGCCCATCCGCTTGGCGGCTTCGGGATCGCCGGTGCGCTCGGCCCAACGATCGTAGAAGGCGCCGATCACCGCGCCGATCACCACCGGCAGCGTCACCGCCATCGGCAGATAGACGCCGAGGCCGACGCCGAGTGGGGGCAGGCGAAACTTGCCGAGCTTGCCGAGGATCTCGTCGGCGATGATGATCGCGGCGCCAACCAGTGCGCCGACGCCGATCATTGCCCAATTGAGATCGCCGCCGAGCACGCCCTTGGCCAAGGCCGAGATCAGCGCCGCCTGGGGCGCGGCAAGCGCATTGGGGCCGGCGCCCGGCGCGCCCTGGAAGCCGAGCGTGGTCGCGAGCAGCTCGAGCACCGGCGGCACCACCAGGCTGCCGAAGATCACGCCGATCACGAGCGCCACCTGCTGCTTCCACGGCGTCGCGCCGACCAGCTGGCCGGTCTTGAGATCCTGGAGGTTGTCGTTGGAGATGGTCGCAACGCCGAACACGATGCCGGTGACGATCAGTGCATAGGCAATCAGCGCCTGGCTGGTTTCGGGCGGCGTGCCGCGGCCGAACAGGCCGACCAGCATCAGCGAGGCGGCGAGCACCGAGAGGATGCCGATGCCCGAGACGGGGCTGTTGGAGGCGCCGATCAGCCCGGCCATGTAGCCGCACACCGCGGCGATGACGAGGCCGAGGACGAGGATGAAGATCAACGCGCCGGCGATCAGGACAAGGGCCGAGCCCTGGAGCGGCCCACCGGCGATTACCGACCAGAGCAGCCCGGCGATCGGCACCAGCATGGCAAGGCTGACGGTGACGACGACGCCGATCGACAGATCGCGCTCACCGAGTTCCAGCACGGCTCCGCTGCGCTTGGCGCGGCTCGCCGCGATCGAAGACTGGATGCCCGAGACCACCGGGCCGATGATCTTGACCAGCGTCCAGATCGCCGCGACGCCGATCACGCCGGCGCCGAGGAAGCGCACGTCGGTGCGGAACACCGCACCGGCCCAGGCCTCGGCGCTGGTGCCCGCCACCGCGGGAGCGAGCGCGGTGAGGATCGGCAGCGCCACCCACCAGCCGATCACCAGCCCGGCGAAGATGGCGATGCCCGCCGACAGGCCGATCAGATGCCCGGCACCGACCAGCGCGAACGACAGGCCGCTCGAGATGCCGGTCGCGCCGGCGCCGGCGCGGAAGTAATAAGCGGCTTCGGCGACGGCGATCTTGGTCTGGGTGAGGATCGCGAAGCCGGCCGAGACCAGGGCGTTGACGACGATCAGCTTGAGCCCGCGGCCGCTCTCGGCCTCGCCGGCGCGGCTGCCGGCGCCGACCAGCAGCACCTCGGCGGCGGCGCGGCCCTCGGGGAAGGGCAGATCGGTATCCACCACCAACGCGCGGCGCAGCGGCACGGAGAACATCACCCCGAGAATGCCGCCGGTGGCGGTGATGCCGGCGGTGAGCAGATAGGGGAAGCCCGTCCACCAGCCGATCATCACCAGCCCCGGCAGCACGAAGATGATCGCCGCGAGGGTGCCGGCCGCCGACGCCACGGTCTGGACGATGTTGTTCTCGAGCACGGTCGCGCCCGGCACGTAGCGCAGCACCGCCATCGAGATCACCGCGGCGGGGATCGACGTGGCGAAGGTCAGCCCGACCTTGAGGCCGAGATAGACGTTGGCGGCGGTGAACAGCAGCGTGATCAATCCGCCCAGCAGGATGCCGCGGAGGGTCAGTTCGGCGACCGGCCGGGCAGGAGGGGCGGAGGGTATTGTGGCCATTGATGATCTCGCCGCGTGGGAAAGGGACATGAAAGGCAGCGTTGTGGCACGGCTTGCCGGCGGGGGACAGGGGTGTCGAAGGCGGCAGCGTCAGCCCGTCCGCTTGCTCGCGACCAGTGATCGGATCCGTTCCGCGTCGGCGGGCGTGACCGGGTTGTAGACCAGCATCGCCAGATCCGGCCGGCCATCGATCGCGAAGGCGGAATATTCCATCGGCAGGTCGCCGAGCACCGGGTGGCGCAGGCGCTTCAATCCCTCGCCGAACCCGCGGACGTCGTGATCGCGCCACATTGCCGCGAAATCGGGGCTGGCCTGGGAGAGTTCATCGACCAGCGGCTGCACCGTGGCGGCGCCGGCGCGGGCGGCATCGGCCCTGAATACCGCGACGACGAAGCGGGCGACGCCCTCCCAATCGGCCTGGGCGGCGCGCGTATGCGGATTGAGGAAGATCAGCCGCAGCACATTGCGCTCGCGGGGCGGCAGCGCGCCATAGTCGGTGAGCACGGCGGCCGCTGCGGCGTTCCAGGCGATCACGTCCCAGGTCAAGGTTCGCACCATCGCAGGGCTCGCATCCATCGCATCCAGCACGCGCTGCAGCCGGGGGGTGACGCCTTCGCTGGCCTGATAGCGGATGTCGGGCGACCGACCGAGCCCGAGCAGGAAGATGTGCTCGCGCTCTACTTCGGTGAGCATCAGCGCATGGGCAATGCGATCGAGCACGTCCGCCGAGGGCGCCCCGCCGCGTCCCTGCTCCAGCCAGGTATACCAGGTAGCGCTGATGTTGGCGCGCTGCGCGACCTCCTCGCGGCGCAGCCCCGGCGTGCGCCGCCGCGTCGCGGCAAAGCCCAGGGCGGCGGGATCGAGCCGGCCGCGGCGATCCTTGAGATAGGCGGCGAGTGATGTGGCGCTGGGCACGATAAGCCTGTTAAACCTTATACCCGGATAAGCTCACTACTTTAACAGCATGGGATGCGGGACGATAGAGGTAGCTCGTTGAAGAGGATCATCGTCCATGCATGTATTCGTAACCGGCGCGACCGGGTGGGTTGGATCGGCGGTAACAGAGGAACTGATCGCGGCGGGGCATCGGGTGACCGGGCTGTCGCGATCCGAGGCCAAGGCCGGGCCATTGGCCGACGCCGGTGCGAGCGTGCTGCTAGGAACGCTGGATGACCATGCGCTGCTGCGCAAAGCGGCGGCGAGCGCCGATGCGGTGATCCACACCGCGTTCAATCACGATTTCGCCAAATTCGCCGAGAATGCGGCGCAAGACCAGCGCGCGATCGAGGTGCTGGGCGAGGCACTCGCCGGATCGGAGCGACCGCTGATCGTGACCTCTGGCGTGGCGCTGCTGGCACCGGGGCGGGTTGCCACCGAGGCAGACCGGCTGCCCGATGATCATCCGTTCCCCCGGCGGTCCGAGATTGCCGCGCGGGCGCTGGCGGCGCAGGGCGGGCGCACGACCACGGTGCGGCTGGCGCCATCCACCCACGGTCACGGCGATCACGGCTTCGTGCCGATCCTGATCGATATCGCGCGGCAGACCGGTGTCTCGGCCTATGTCGGCGATGGCGCCAACCGCTGGCCGGCGGTGCACCGGCTCGATGCGGCGCGGCTGTATCGGCTGGTGCTGGAGCATGGCGCGACCGAACCGGCCTATCATGCCACCGCCGAGGAAGGGATCGCCTTCCGTGACATCGCCGAGGTGATCGGTCGCCGGCTCGGGGTGCCGGTGGAGCCGCGCGACCAGGCGCATTTCGGCTGGTTCGGCAGTTTCGCCGCACTCGACATGCCGGCATCGTCCGAGCGCACACAAGCGCTGCTCGGCTGGGCGCCGACCGGGCCGGGATTGCTGCAGGATCTTGATGATCCGGCCTATTTCGGCGGCTGAGCGGCGGTCTGCCGCGTAAGTCGCGTCCGGTGGCCAGGCCTGCCTGCGCTGGCGTGCCTCGACATTCGCGGCCCGGCTCCGCTAGGCAGGCGGCATGAACACTATCTCCACGTTACGCATCGCATTGGCAGGTCTTGGCACGGTGGGCGGCGGCGTGATCCGGTTGCTCGATGCCAATCGCGAGCTGATCACGCGGCGCGCGGGGCGGCCGATCGAGGTGGTCGCCGTCTCCGCGCGCGATCGCACCAAGGACCGCGGCGTCGACCTCAGCCGCTTCGCCTGGGTGGACGACACCCGCGAGCTCGCGACGCATGACGGCGCCGACGTGGTGGTGGAGCTGATCGGCGGCTCGGACGGGCCGGCGCTGACGCTGGCGCGCGCGACGCTCGGGGCAGGCAAGGGCTTCGTCACCGCCAACAAGGCGATGCTGGCGCATCACGGCCTCGAGCTGGCGGAGCTTGCCGAGCAGGCCGGCGTGCCGCTCAAGTTCGAAGCGGCGGTGGCGGGCGGCATCCCGGTGATCAAGGGCATCCGCGAGGGCGCGGCGGCCAATGCGATCACCCAGGTCTACGGCATCCTCAACGGCACCTGCAATTTCATCCTCTCCAAGATGGAGGCGCCACGAGAGCAGGGTGGGGGGCGAGACTTCGCCGAGGTGCTGGCCGAGGCGCAGGCGCTGGGCTTTGCCGAGGCGGATCCGAGCTTCGATATCGACGGAGTGGACGCGGCGCACAAGCTGTCGATCCTGGCCAGCCTGGCATTCGGCACCCGGCCGGCCTTCGCCGATGTCGAGACGCAGGGCATCCGCCATGTCATCGCCGCCGATATCGCCGAGGCGGCGGCGCTCGGTTATCGGGTGCGGCTGGTCGGCGTCGCTGAGGCAGGGCCGCACGGGCTGTTCCAGCGGGTGCATCCGCATCTGGTGCCGATCGACCATCCGCTGGCGCACGTCACCGGATCGCTCAACGCGGTGGTCGCCGAGGGCAATTTCGTCGGCCGGCTGTTTTTCCAGGGCCGCGGTGCCGGCGACGGACCGACTGCGAGCGCGGTGGTCGCCGACCTCATCGACATCGCCCGCGGCGAATATGGCGCAGCCTATGCGATGCCGGCGGCGTCGCTGGTCGCCGAGCCCAAGGCGGACAGCGGCGAGCGGCGCGGGCGCGCCTACCTGCGCTTCACCGTGCAGGACAAGGTCGGCGTGCTCGCCGAGATCGCCGCGGCGATGCGCGATGCAGGCGTGTCGATCGAGAGCCTGATCCAGCGCGGCGCGATGGCCGACGGCGGCGTGCTCGTCGCCATCGTCACGCACGAAGGGCCGGAACGCGCAGTGGCGCAGGCGCTGGAGCGGTTGCGCGGATCGGCGAGCCTCGCCGGAGCGCCATTGTGGATGCATATTCTCGGGTGAGCGCGGGCCGCGGCGTCACCCCAGCGCACGCTGGGGTCTGTGGCGGCTCCGCCCCTGCATCTGCCTCATGAGATCCCAGCTTGCGCTGGGATGACGGGCTGGGGTGAGCGATCGGCTGCGTCAGGGATCGAGCGGGATCGCGACGCGGCCGCGCTTGTCGGGCTTCTTGGCGAAGGCGCTCTTGATCGCGCCGACGGCCCCCTTGATGATCGGCGCCAACGGCGGCCCGAAGCCGACCTGGCACCCGCCTTGGACGGTGGCGCAGGGCGTGTCCGCGGCGGCGAGCGCGCCGATGCCGGTCAGCTCGGGGTTGCTGGGGACGGCGTGATCGGGCGGGCCACGATCATCGGGCAGCGGCAGGCGATCGTTGCCGGGCGCGCCGGCGCAGACGACGATATCGCCATGGTCGTTGCGCTGGGTGCATTGCGGGGTGAGGATCGAGAAGCGCGCGGGCGGCGCGGCGCTGGCGCTGGTCGCAGGCGCCGCCGCGGGGGTCGCTGCCTGCAGCAGCAGGACAATGAGGATCATGGCGCGATCGGCCGATCGCGCATGCCGCCGACGCCGCCGCTGGTGCTGGCGGTGACCCCGGCCATGCCGCCGCCGACCAGGAAGGGGCTGAGGTCCTCGACCGGGTTGGTGCGGTGGAGCAGCCGCTCGCGCTCGGCGCCGACGCTCTCGTGGCGCGGGTCGCCGGCGTCATGGACGATGAACGGGACGCGGAAGCGATCGGCGTCGCGGCGACCGCAGACGGTGATGTCGGTTGATTCGCGGTTGATCACGCAGGGCCGCTCGGCGGCGGTGAGCGTGCTGGCGCGGGCGAGTAGCTTGGTGTCGGCGGGGACGGCTTGGAGCATCAGCAGCAGCGCGATCATCGGGCGTTACTCCGGCGGGGAGGTTGCCGGAATGATCACCGACAATTGTGACCCGATCAAGTCGCGATCGGGGCAACGCCCAGGCGCGGGATGTCGATCGCCGGGCACCGGTCCATGACCACCTGCAGCCCGGCGGCCTCGGCGCGCGCGGCGGCGTCATGGTTGATCACGCCCAATTGCATCCACACCGCCTTGGCGCCGATCGCGATCGCCTCGTCGACCGCCTCGCCAGCCGCTTCCGGGCGGCGGAAGATGTCGACGATGTCGATCGGATCGCCCAGTTGGTGGAGGTCGCGGAACACGAACTCGCCATGGACATGCTCGCCGGTGATCTGCGGATTGATCGGGATCACGCGATAGCCGTGGCGCTGGAGCATCGCCATCACCCCATAGGACGGGCGGTTCGGGCGATCGGAGGCGCCGACCAGCGCGATGGTGCGCGCGTTCTCGAGCAGCGCCTTAATGTCGGCGTCGGCAGTCAGCGGCATTGCGGCTCCTTCTCGATCAATGTGCATCGAGCCAGTCGGCGACGCGGCCGGCTATCTGGTGGAACGCCGCGCCGTCGGCGCCGTTCCCCGCGGCCGGCGGCTCGCCGGCGTCGGACGCAGTGCGGATGCCGATCGCGAGCGGGATGCGGCCGAGGAAGGGCAGGCCGAGCCGGGTGGCGGTAGCCTCGGCGCCGCCGTTGCCGAATGGATCGGAGACCTCGCCGCAATGCGGGCACGCATAGCCCGCCATGTTCTCGACCAGGCCAATGATCGGCACGCCGGCCTTGTCGAACAGGTCAATCGCGCGGGTGGCGTCGATCAGCGACAGATCCTGCGGCGTTGAGACGATCACCGCGCCCGCCGGCTTGTGCTTCTGCACCATGGTCAGCTGGACGTCGCCGGTGCCGGGCGGCAGATCGACCACCAGCGTGTCGGTCGCGCCCCAGTCGGCGTCGACCAATTGGGTCAGCGCGCCGGCGATCATCGGCCCGCGCCAGGCGATCGCCTTGCCGGGCTCGATCAGCTGGCCCATCGACAATAGCGGCACGCCGTAGCGGGTGGGAACGGGATCGAGCACCTTGTCCTTGGCGGTCGGCCGCGTCCCTTCGGCCTGCATCAGCCGCGGCTGCGACGGGCCGTAGATGTCGGCATCGACTAGCCCGACGCGGCGGCCACGCCCGTGGAGCGCGATCGCGAGATTGGCGGCGACGGTGGACTTGCCGACCCCGCCCTTGCCGCTGGCGACCGCGATCAGCCGGCGGTTGACGCGCTCGGCGGTGAGCACGACGCGGACCTCGCCGACCTCCGGTACGGCGGCAGCGGCGGCGCGGACGTCGCGTTCGAGCGCGTCGCGGTCCGCCTCGGCAAGGCCGGTCGCGTCGACGACGATGCCGACGCGGGCGCCGTCCATCCGCACCGTCGCCCGGTTGCCCGCTACTGCGCGGACGGCTGCTGCCACTGTGTCCTGGATCATGCGCAGCCAGATAGGGGGCCTGCGCAGGCTTGGCACTGTTTTTTAGCTGCCGCCCTCTTATAAAGGTGGGATGACAATCCTGCCGGGCCGGTCCACGCGCCCTACCATTCTCGCCGTCGAACCACCCAAGGGCCCGTGGGGCCAGGGCGACGATGCCGGCGGCGCCGGCGGGCCCCGCAACCCCTGGGCGACCCCGCCCGGCGGCCGCAAGCCCGGCGGCAAGCCGAGCGCGCTCGACGAGTTCCTCAAGAAGGCGCGCGGCGGCAACGGCGGCGGTGGCGGTGGCGGCTTCAACGGCCTGCCGACCGCGCCCAACCCGCGGGCGCTGTGGCTGATCGGCGCGGGGATCATCCTGCTGGTGTGGGTGCTCTACACCTCGATCCACCCGATCGCGCCGCAGGAGCGCGGCGTCGTGACCTATTTCGGCCGCTACTCCAGCACGCTCGATCCCGGCATCGCAGTGACGCTGCCGGCGCCGATCGCGCGGGTGGTGAAGGTGGACGTGCAGAACATCCGCACCGAGGATTTCCCGGAAACGGGTGCCGAGAATCTGATGCTGACGGCCGACCGCAATATCATCGATCTTGCCTATTCGGTGCGCTGGACGATCTCGAGCCCTGAGGATTACGTCTTCCAGATCGACAAGCCGCGCGAGACGGTGCGCGCCACCGCGGAAAGCGCGATGCGCGAGGTGGTGGCGAACGTCAGCCTCAACCAAGCGCTCGGGCCGGGCCGCACGCTGATCGAGAACCAGGTGCAGGAGCGGATGCAGCGGGTGCTCACCGAATATAAGTCCGGGATCCGCATCCAGGGCGTCGCGATCAAGCAGGCCGATCCGCCCAGCCAGGTCAACGACGCGTTCAAGGACGTCACCGCCGCGCAGCAGGACGCCCAGGCGGCGCGCAACAAGGCGCAGTCTTATGCCCAGCAGATCGTCGCGCTGGCGCAGGGCGAGGCTGCGCAGTTCGACAAGGTGTACGAACAGTATCGGCTCGCCCCCGAGGTGACCCGCCGCCGGATGTATTACGAGACCATGGAGCAGGTGCTGGCCAAGTCCGACAAGACCATCGTCGAGACCGGCGGGGTTGTGCCCTATCTGCCACTTGATCGCGTCAAGCGACTGCCGGATGTGCCGGCCGCGGCGCAGCCCCAGGCGACGCAGGGAGGCGGCCAGTGAACCCCGCGCTCCTCCGCAACCCCGTGACCATCGGCCTCGCCCTGCTCGCGCTGGTGATCCTGCTCGCGGCGACGATCACCATTGTTCCCGAGACCCAGCAGGTGGTGGTGCTCCGCTTCGAGCAGCCGGTGCGCACGGTAAACGCCTATCGCAAGAACGAGGTGTTCGGCCACACCGGCGCCGGGCTGATCGCGCGTATCCCGTTCGTCGACCGCCTGGTGTGGATCAACAAGCGCGTGCTCGACGTCGAATATGAGAACCAGCAGGTGCTCTCCTCCGATCAGTTGCGGCTCGAGGTGGACGCCTATGCGCGCTACCGGATTGTCAATCCGCTGAAGGCGGTGAACGCCACCGGCAGCACGGGTTCGACCGAGAGCCGGATCACCGATGCGCTGGCGCCGCTGCTCGGCACCTCGATCCGCAACGAGCTCGGCAACCAGCCGTTCGCGACGTTGCTCAGCCCCGAGCGTGACCGGGTGATGGACAATATCCAGGCCCGGCTGCAGCGGCTGGCGTCGCAATATGGCGTCGAGATCGTCGACGTGCGGATCAAGCATGCCGACCTGCCGGACGGCAGCCCGCTGGAGAGCGCGCTCAACTCGATGCGGACCGCGCGGCAGCAGCAGGCGACCACGATCCGCGCGCAGGGCCAGAAGGATGCGCAGATCATCCGCGCCGGGGCCGACGCCCAGGCCGCGCAGATCTATGCGCAGAGCTTCACCAAGGATGCCGACTTCTACGACTTCTACCGGGCGATGCAGTCGTACCGGGTGACGTTCGGCACCAATGGCGGCGAGGCGCCCAAGGGCTCGACCTCGATCATCCTGTCGCCCAACAACAGCTATCTTCGCGAGTTCGAGGGTCGCGGGCGTTGATTGCGGGCACGATCGCCACCAGCTTGCGGGTACGTGAATATTCAAGCGGCGTTCAGCCGGTTGGGGCCATTGCGGCTCCGATTATCGGTCTGACCCCCTATGAGAGGACTTTCCACTAGTGCGTTACGCCTACGCCATCACCGGTGCGCTGCTCCTCGGCGGTGCCACCGCCACCCTCGCCCTCCAGCCGAGCGTCGCGCAGGTCGCGCAGAACGAGCCGGGCGCGATCCAGGCTGCCGCGCCCAAGGGCGGCGCGCCGATGAGCTTCGCCGACATGGTCGCGCGGCTGCAGCCCGCCGTGGTCAACATCTCGACCAAGCAGACCATCGTCCAGAAGCAGCCGGCCAATCCCTTCTCGGGCACGCCCTTCGGTGATCTGTTCGGCGGCATGGGCGGCCAGGGCGGCGCGCCGGTCAAGCGCGAAGGCCAGTCCCTGGGCTCGGGCTTCCTGATCTCGCCGGACGGCTATGTCGTCACCAACAACCATGTGATCTCGCCGGGCGCGCAGGGCGCGACGGTGAATTCGATCACCGTGACCTTGTCCGACCACAAGGAATATGTCGCCAAGGTGATCGGCAAGGATCAGGATTCCGATCTGGCGCTGCTCAAGATCGACGCGACCAACCTGCCGTTCGTCAAGTTCGGCGATTCGTCGCGCGCCCGCGTCGGTGACTGGGTGGTCGCGATCGGCGAGCCGTTCGGCCTCGGCGGCACCGTCACCGCCGGCATTATCTCGGCGATCAACCGCGTCACCGGCCAGGGCGGCGCCTATGACCGGTTCATCCAGACCGACGCCTCGATCAACCAGGGCAATTCCGGCGGCCCGATGTTCGACCTCAACGGCAACGTGATCGGCATCAACAGCCAGATCTTCTCGCAGTCGGGCGGCAACATTGGCATCGGCTTCGCTATCCCCGCTGAGGAAGCCAAGCCGATCATCGAGACCTTCCGCACCGGCGGCAAGATCCAGCGCGGCTATCTCGGCGTGTCGCTGGGCGGTCCGATCGATGACGATCGTGCCGAAGCGTTGGGCATTCCGAAAAATCAGGGCGAGCTGATCGCCGGCGTCGAGCCGACGGGCCCTGCCGCCAAGGGTGGCCTCAAGGTCGGCGATGTCGTCATCAAGGTGAACGGCGCTGAGGTGAACCCCGACCAGTCGCTGTCGCGGCTCGTGTCGAACGTGAAGCCAGGTGAGACTGCCCGGCTTGACGTGATCCGCAACAACAAGCCGGCTTCCGTCAACGTCACGGTGGCTGCGCGGCCTTCCAACGATCAATTGCTTGCCCAGGCAGGTGGTGACGATGAGGGTTTCGGATCGGACGACGATGACGACAGCGCCGTCGTTCCTGTCAATGGCGGTGCGCTCGGACTGACCGTGCAGCCGCTCACCGCTGGCATCGCCCGGGCAGTGGGGGTCGATCCGACCACCCGAGGCGTCGTCATCGCGGCGGTCGACCAGTCGAGCGATGCGGCGCAGAAGCTCAAGCGCGGCGACGTGGTGCTCGCGGTCAACAGCACCCCGGTGACCACCGCTGCCGCGCTCAGCGCCGCGGTCAACCAGGCCAAGGCGGCGGGTCGCCCGCAGGTGCTGCTGCTGGTGCAGCGTGGCCGTGGCGCCAAGGCCTTCATTCCGGTCAAGATCAAGGGGTAAGCCTCGGCGCTCCTGTGCAAGCCGGAGCATCGATCTGAATGAAGGGCCGTCGCTTGTAGAAGCGGCGGCCCTTTTCTTTTGCGTCGCGCGCGGGCTAGACTCATCGCCCGGGAAGATCAGGAGTTTGAATGAGCGACGGAATCTTCATCGGCGCCAGCGTCGGGGCAGGGGGCGTCGGCAGCCGTCAGATGCTCGATCTCAAGCGCGCCAACCGCCACGGGCTGATCGCGGGCGCCACCGGCACCGGCAAGACGGTGACGCTGCAGGGCATCATCGAGGGCTTCTCCAGGGCGGGCGTGCCGAGCTTCGTCGCCGACGTGAAGGGCGATCTCGCCGGGCTCGCGATGGCCGGATCGCCGCAGGGCAAGAATCACGCGACCTTCGCCGCGCGCGCCGCCGAGATCGGCGACACAGAGTGGGCCTATGCCGACAATCCCGTGCAATTCTGGGACCTGTACGGCGAGCAGGGGCACCCGATCCGCACCACCGTCAGCGAGATGGGGCCGTTGCTGCTCGCGCGGCTGATGGACCTCAACGAGGTGCAGGAAGGCGTGCTGACCATCGCCTTCCACGTCGCCGATCAGGAGGGGCTGCTGCTGATCGACCTCGACGATCTGCAGGCGATGCTCGCGCATTGCGGGACCCGCGCGGCCGAGCTGACGACGCAATATGGCAACGTCTCCAAACAGTCGATCGGCGCCATCCAGCGCTCGCTGTTGCAGCTGCGCAGCCAGGGCGCCGAGCATTTCTTCGGCGAGCCCGCGCTCGACATGGACGACTTCCTGGTCACCGACGACCGTGGTCGCGGCATCGTCAACATCCTCGCCGCCGACAAGTTGATGGCCGCCCCCAAGCTCTATTCCACCTTCCTGCTGTGGCTGATGAGCGAGCTGTTCGAGCACCTTCCCGAGGTCGGCGATCCCGACAAACCCAAGCTCGTCTTCTTCTTCGACGAGGCGCATCTGCTGTTCGACGAGGCGCCCAAGGCGCTGCTCGACAAGATCGAGCAGGTGGTGCGGCTGATCCGCTCCAAGGGCGTCGGCATTTACTTCATCACGCAAAATCCGATCGATATTCCCGACACGGTTGCAGGGCAGCTCGGCAACCGCGTGCAGCACGCGCTGCGCGCCTTCACCCCGCGCGACCAAGCCGCGGTCAAGGCCGCGGCGACCACCTTTCGCGCCAACCCCGGGGTGGATGTCGCCTCCGCGATCACCGAGCTCAAGGTCGGCGAGGCGCTGGTATCGCTGCTGCTGCCCGACGGATCGCCAGCGCCGGTCGAGCGGACGCTGATCAAGCCGCCGGCATCGCGGGTCGGCCCGGTGACGCCCGACGAGCGCAAGGTGCTGATCGACACCGACCCGGTCGGCGCCAAGTACGACACGGTGGTCGATCGCGAATCCGCCGAGGAGCTGCTCGCCGCCAAGACCCAGGAGGCCGCGGCGGCCGTGGCGGCGAGCCAGGCCAAGGACGCGGCCGACAAGGCCGCCGCGGTCGAGGCCAAGCAGGGCGCGCAGGCCGCCAAGGAGGCCGAGCGCGCGCGGATCGCGGCGCAGCGCGATGCCGATCGCGACGCCAAGGTGGCGGCGCAGGCGCAGGCCGCGGCGGAACGCGAGGCGGCGAACTCGCCATGGAGCAAGGCATTGACCTCGGCGACGCGGGCGGCGAGTTCGTCGATCGGCCGCCAGGTGGCGAACGAGATCGGCAAGCAGGTGTTCGGCGGCGGCACGCGACGTTCGTCGGCCTCGAGTGGCGGGCTGGTCGGTACGGTGATGCGCAGCGTGCTCGGCAATCTGTTGCGCGGTAGATAGGAAATGGATGCGATGAGCCTGGATGACGACGGCGCTGGCGCGTGGAGTGCGGTGGGCGAGGCGGGGCTCGATGAGGCGATCGAGCTGCGCCGGGCGATCCATGCCGATCCCGAGATCGGGCTGCACTGCCCGCGCACTGCGGACAAGATCAAGGCGGCGCTCGCCGGGCTGCCGCTCGAGATCCACGACAGCCGCTCGACCACCGGCTTTGTCGCGGTCCTGCGCGGCGGCGGCAGCGCGGGGCAGGGGAACGGCCGCACCGTGCTGTTGCGCGGCGATCATGACGCGCTGCCGATGCACGAGGAGACCGGGCTGCCGTTCGCCTCGCTGATCGATGGCGCGATGCACGCCTGCGGGCATGATTCGCACACTGCGATGCTGGTCGGCGCGGCCAAGGCGCTCTCGGCGCGGCGTGACCAGCTGGCCGGCACGGTGGTGTTCATGTTCCAGCCCGGCGAGGAGGGCTATCACGGCGCCCGCTACATGATCGACGACGGGCTGCTCGACATCGCCGCGCCCGAGGCGGCGTTCGCGCTGCACATCCTGCCCAACGCGCCGGCCAACGTGCTGGTGACCCGGGCAGGGCCGCTGATGGCGTCTGCCGACACACTCCACGCGGTGATCCGCGGCGCCGGCGGCCATGCGGCGATGCCGCACGATTGCCTCGATCCGATTCCCGTCGCCTGCGAGATCGTCACCGCGCTGCAGACCTTTGTCGCGCGGCGGGTGCCGGTCACCGATCCGGCGGTGCTGTCGATCACCAAGATCGAGGCCGGCTCCGCGCACAACATCGTCCCGGGCGAGGTGAAGATGCTCGGCACGCTGCGCACGCTGTCCGAACCGACCCGCCAGCTGATGCGCGCGGCGTTTGCGCGGATCGTCGAGGGCATCGCGGCGGCGCATGGCCTCACCGGCGAGGCGTGGATCGAGGACGGCTATCCGGTGACTGTCAACGACGCGCGCGCGGTGGCGCTGATGGAGGCGTGTGCGGTCGATCTCGGCGGCGCCGGCGGCTTCCAGCTGATGCCGGCGCCGATGATGGGTGCGGAGGATTTTTCCTATGTGCTGCGCACGATGCCGGGCGCGATGGCGTTCCTCGGCGCCGCGCCCGCGGGCAGCAACCCGGCGACCAACCCGCCGCTGCACAACACGCGGATGACGATCGAGGAATCGATCATGGCGCGCGGCATCGCTCTGCACTGCGCTGTGGCGACGCGGTTCCTGGAGCAGGGGCTGGGGTAAACCAACCCCTTCGCCTAGGCGAAGGGGGTAGGCAGGGCCGGCCCTTACTTCTTGATCAGGCCGATCTCCACCAGCCGCTGGTGGAGATAGTCGTGCGCGGTGATCGGCTCGGGGTAGCGGTTCGGATTGGCCGCGGTGATGGTCTGCGGCAGCGTCTCGATCAGGAAATCGGGCGCGGGGTGGAGGAAGAAGGGCATCGAGTAGCGCGAATGGCCGCGGCGCTCGGGCGCGGGGTTGACGACGCGGTGCGTGGTCGAGGGCAGCAGGTGGTTGGTGAGGCGCTGGAGCATGTCGCCGACATTGACCACCATCGCGCCTTCCGGCGGCTTGATCGCCAGCCACTCGCCGGTAGCGCGGTCGAGCAGTTCGAGCCCGGCTTCTTCGGCGCCGAGCAGCAGGGTGATGAGGTTGATGTCCTCGTGCGCGCCGGCGCGCACGCCCTCGGCATCCACCGGGATCGGCGGATAATGAAGCAGGCGGAGGATCGAATTGCCGTCCTTCACCGCGGGATCGAACCAGTGCGGGTCGAGCCCGAGGTGGCGGGCAATCGCCGAGAGCAGCTTGTCGCCGGCGCGGTCGAAGGCGGCGAACAGCTCGACGAACGTGTCCTTGAAGCCCTCGGGGCGGGTCGGCCAGACGTTCGGCGCCATGTCCTTGGCGAAGCGATGCCCCGCCGGCAGCTCGCGGCCGACATGCCAGAATTCCTTGAGGTCGACGTGCTTGGCGTCCTTGGCGATCTCGGTTTTGAAGGGCGTGTAGCCGCGCGCACCGCCCGCGCCCTCGATGAAATAGCCGCGCTTCTCGGCGTCGGGCAGCGCGAACAACGCCTCGGTCTCGGCCCAGGCGCGCGCGATCAGCTCCTGCGGCACACCATGATCGGCGATCACCGCAAAGCCGAATCGCTCGAACGATCCGCCGAAGGCGGCGGCGAAGCCGGCGGGGTCGGTATCGGCCTGGGCGAGGCTGAGGGTGGGGACCTGGGCGGCGGGGGTGTCGAGCATGATCTGTGTCCGTCTGTGAAGCCGCAGCTATAGGCCGCGCGGTGTGGCGCGTCATGCGCAACTTGCCGTGACTAAGGCGCCCAATCGCCGCCGTGGTCCCCTCGGTTCAACGGCTTGGCGCGGCCCAATGGCGGTTTGCCGCGAGTCGGCGGCGGCGCCCTTGTCGCGGGGGATGAGATAAGGGCACACACTTATCCACTGGGGCGCGGAGGGGCTGCGTATCAGGGAAGAGCACGATGCCGGCTTCGTCCAAGGGCGAGGGCGGCGCATCATCCGGGGTCCGATGAACAAGCTTGCCCGTACTGCTGCAGACCTTGCACTCGCTGCGATTATGGTTGTGATGCTCACCGTCTCGGGCGCCATGGCCGCTCCACTGGCCGAAGGCGCACCTGCCGCCGCCACCGCCGCCGTTGGCGGCCCGATGATCCCCACCGGCAGCGTCGAGGCGACCTCCGACCTCAAGGCCGACGCCCAGTTCCGCACCCTGTTCCAGAGCTGGAAGAAGCTCGACACCCGCGTCGGTGGCGGCATCGCCATCCCGTCGGTCCAGCCGGTGCAGAAGCTGAACTTCACTAGCAACTTCGGCATCCGCTCCGATCCGTTCCGCGGCACCGCGGCGATGCATGCTGGCGTCGATATCCCCGGCCCGGTCGGTACCCCGGTCTACGCCACCGCCGACGGCATCATCGATCACGCCTCGCGGCTCGGCGGCTATGGCAACATGGTCGAGATCAACCATGGCAAGGGCATCGCCACCCGCTACGGTCACCTGTCCAAGATCCTCGTCGCCGATGGCGCCAAGGTGACCCGTGGCCAGCTGATCGCGCTGATGGGCTCCACCGGCCGCTCGACCGGCCCGCACCTCCATTACGAGGTCCGCATCGACGGCCATGCGGTCAACCCGATCCCGTTCCTGACCACCGCCGACTATCTGCTCGCCGCGCAGGACCGCTCGGTGCATGCGATCCCAGTGTCCACCGACGGGCCCGCCGCGCAGGATTGAACTCTGATCGTAAACCAAGCGTCACCCCGCGAACGCTGGGGTTTCGTTGTAGACAGGCGAAGCGCGCGCCTCAGGAAGATCCCAGCTTTCGCTGGGATGACGGTGTAGCTCTGTTGCCGCCGCCCCGCCGAGCGCCTATCTCCCCCTGATGGCGACCCTAGTTCAAGACATTGCCCTCACTCCCTCCGCCGCCGCGCGCGTCGCGGCGATCGCGGCCAAGCAGAACAAGCCGGCGATCCTGCGCTTGTCGGTGGATGGCGGTGGCTGTTCGGGGTTCCAGTATAAGTTCGGCATGGCCGACGCACCGGAGGGCGATGATTCGATCACCGAGACCGATGGGGTGCGGCTGGTGGTCGACAGCGTCAGCCTCGATCTCGTCCGCGGCTGCCAGGTCGATTATGTCGAGTCGCTGGGTGGCGCGGCGTTCCGCGTCGAGAATCCCAATGCGGCGAGCGGTTGCGGCTGCGGTTCCAGCTTTGCGATCTGACGCTTGAAGATCGTCACCTACAATGTGAACGGCATCAAGGCGCGGCTGCCGCGGCTCCTTGAGTATCTCGCCGAGCAGCAGCCCGACGTGGTGTGCCTGCAGGAGCTGAAGTCCAGCGACGAGACGTTCCCGGCCGCCGATATCGAGGCAGCGGGCTATGGTGCGGTGTGGCACGGGCAGAAGGGCTTCAACGGCGTCGCCGTGCTCGCCAAGGGGCAGACCCCGGTCGAGCGCCAGCGCGGGCTCGCGGGCGAGATCGAGGACGAGCACAGCCGCTATCTCGAATGCGAGGTCGACGGGCTGGTGGTCGCGTCAATCTACCTGCCCAACGGCAATCCTCAGCCCGGCCCCAAGTTCGACTATAAATTGCGATGGATGGAGCGGCTGGCGGAGCGCGCGCGCGCGTTGCTCGAGGCCGAGGTGCCGGCGGTGCTGTGCGGCGACTACAATGTCATCGCCAACGACGACGACACCTTCTCGGTGCGCGCGATGCAGGACGATGCGCTGATGCAGCCGGAGAGCCGCGAGGCCTATCGCCGGCTGCTGGCGCAGGGCTGGACCGATGCGCTGCGCACGCGCCACCCCACCGGCGGCGTGTGGACCTTCTGGGATTATCAGGCAGGCAGCTGGCAGCGCGATGCTGGGTTCCGGATCGATCACCTGCTGCTCAGCCCCGCGGTGGCGGATCGATTGCAGGAGGCCGGCGTGGACAAGGAATATCGTGGGCGTGAGAAGGCGAGCGACCATGCGCCGACCTGGGTGCGGCTGCGATGAAATGGCCGATCGCCGCCGCGGCGCTGGTCGTCGCCACGCCTGCTGCGGCGCAGGATCTGCGCGACTATTGCCCGGACCGTCCCGGGCTCGGCACGCCGGCCTGCACGATCGACAAGGGCCATGTCTCGGTCGAGACCTCGGTGGCCGACTGGACGCTCGACAAGCAGGCGGACAGCCGCACCGACACGCTGCTGATCGGCGACACGACCGTGCGCGTCGGCGTCGCCGACAATGTCGAGCTGAGGGTCGGCTGGACGCCGTTCGGCCATGAGCGCACCCGCGACCGCATCACCGGCGCGATCGACAGCCGCGACCGGGTGGGTGACGTCAGCTTCGGCGCCAAGATCAACCTGCTCAACCCCGATGGTGACAAATTGTCGATCGCGGTGCTGCCCTATGCGACGCTGCCGGTGGGGCGAAGCCCGATCGGCGCGGGCGACTGGGGCGCGGGTCTGGTGCTGCCGGTCACCTACGAGCTGACGGACGCGCTGTCGCTCGAGGCAGTGCCCGAGGTCGACGCCGCGGTGGACGAGGACGGTGATGGCCGGCACCTGCAATATTCCGCGGTCGGCGGGCTCTCGTACAAGCTCAGCAAGGCGGTGACGCTGACCGGCGAAGGGCAGGTGATCCGCGACAACGATCCCGAGGACCATGCCACCCAGGCGCTCGCCGCCTTGTCGGTAGCCTGGCAGGCGAAGGACGATCTCCAGTTCGACGTCCAGGGCAATGCCGGGCTCAACCATGCAGCGCCCGATGTCGAGCTGGTCGCGGGAATTGCCAAGCGGTTCTGAGCTTTCCGCTCGGGCGAAACGCCCAAGCTGCCTGTGACGTCGGGACCTGAAGTCTGTAGCGGCCCTTGTCCTGCGCCGCCGCCCGAGATCCCGGCTTCCACCGGGATGACGGCTTCGCAGCGTGGAATGAAGCCGTAACGTACAGCAGCCCGGCCCCTTTACACCGCCGTTCCCCACCCCGTAACCGTGGGGCAAAGGGGAGCCCGATCGATGAGTTTGTTTCGCCGCAAGACGATCACCGCGCAGCCGCCCGGGCAGCAGCTCGCGCGGACGCTGTCGTGGCCGCATCTCGTCGCGCTCGGCGTCGGCGCGATCGTCGGCACCGGGATCCTGACGTTGATCGGGGTCGGCGCCGATCGCGCCGGCCCGGCGGTGATCCTCTCCTTCGTCATCGCCGGTGCGATCTGCGCCTGCGCCGCACTCTGCTATGCCGAGATGGCGACGATGATCCCCGCCTCGGGATCGGCCTATACCTATAGCTATGCGGTGCTCGGCGAGGTGTTCGCCTGGGTGGTGGGCTGGAGCCTGATCCTCGAATATTCGCTGGTGGTGGCAACGGTGGCGGTCGGCTGGTCGGGCTATGCGGTCGGCTTCCTCAAGGGGTTGGGGATCGTCGTGCCGCCGGCGCTCGCCAACGGCCCCGCGCTCGGCGGCGTGATCAACCTCCCGGCGGTGCTGATCATCGCGGTGGTGGCGGGGCTGCTGATGCTCGGGACGCGCGAGAGCGCGCGGATCAACACGGCCCTGGTGGTGCTCAAGATCGTCACGCTGGCGCTGTTCGTCGCGGTCGCGCTGCCGCACTTCGACGCGGCCAATCTTCACCCGTTCGCGCCTTATGGTTATGGCAGCGAGGAGCATGCCGGCGGGATCAAATATGGCGTGATGGGCGCCGCGGCGATCATCTTCTTCGCCTTCTACGGGTTTGACGCCATCTCCACCGCGGCCGAGGAAGCCAAGAACCCCGACCGTGACCTGGCGATCGGCATCGTCGGCTCGATGGTGGCGTGCACCGCCATCTACATGATCGTTGCCGCGACCGCGGTCGGCGCGATCGGCTTCACCCGTTTTTCCGACAGTCCCGAGCCGCTGGCGCTGATCCTGCGCGAGATCGGGCAGGGGCGGATCGCGACGATCGTCGCCGCCGCCGCGGCGATCGCGCTGCCGACGGTGCTGCTCGCCTTCCTCTACGGGCAGAGCCGGATCTTCCTCGTCATGGCGCGCGACGGCTTCCTGCCGAAGAGTCTCGCCAAGGTGTCGCGGCGCGGCACGCCGGCGCGGATCACCGCGGTGACGGCGGTGCTGGTCGCGGTGATCGCCGGCCTCGCCCCGCTCGACGTGATCGCCAGCCTCGCCAATGCCGGCACCTTGTGCGCGTTCGTTGCGGTGGCGGCGTGCGTGCTGGTGATGCGCCGACGCGATCCGGCGGCGCGGCGGCCGTTCCGCACCCCGCTCGCCTGGATCGTCGCGCCGCTCGGCATCATCGGCTGCTGCTATCTGTTCACCAGCCTGCAGGTGGTGACGCAGGTCGCCTTCTTCGGCTGGAACGCGCTCGGCCTGATCATCTACTTCCTGTTTGCGCGTGGCATGGCCGATCGGCGGATCTGGGAAAACCGCGCGTGAGCGGATGGCACCTCGGCATCATCGGCGGCTCGGGCCTGTACGATGTCGCCGGGATCAAAGACGGCGAGTGGGTCGAGGTGGCGAGCCCCTGGGGCACGCCGTCCGACGCGATCTTCACCGGCAGGGTCGGAGCCGCCCGCGTGTCGTTCCTGCCGCGCCACGGCCGCGGCCACCGCATCGCGCCGGGCGAGCTCAACGCGCGCGCCAACATCGATGCGCTGAAGCGCGTTGGCGTTACCGATCTGCTCGCGATCTCGTCGGTCGGCTCGCTGGTCGAGGAGCGGCCGCCGGGCAGCTTCACGATCGTCGACCAGTTCATCGACCGCACGAAGGAACGGCCTGCCAGTTTCTTCGGCACCGGCCTCGTCGCCCATGTGTCGATGGCCGATCCGGTGTGCCCGCGGCTATCCGCGCTCGCGGCCGCGGCGGGCGAGGCGGCGGGGGCGGCGATCACCCGCGGCGGCACCTATCTGGCGATGGAGGGGCCGCAATTCTCCACCCGCGCGGAAAGCCTGCTCTACCGGCAATGGGGCTGCGCGGTGATCGGGATGACCGCGATGCCCGAGGCCAAGCTCGCGCGCGAGGCGGAGCTGCCCTATGCGCTGGTCGGCATGGTCACCGACTATGACTGCTGGCGCGAGGGCGAAGAGGCGGTCGATGTCGCGCAGGTGATCGGGCAGCTTGCCGCCAACGCAGCGCATGCCCGTGCGCTGGTGATGCAGCTGCTCACCGCGCTGCCGGCCGTGCGGACCGCGTCGCCGATCGACCGCTGCCTCGACAGCGCGATCATCACCGCGCCCGGCGCGCGCGATCCCGCGCTGGTCGCGCGGCTGGATGCCGTCGCCGGGCGGGCGCTCAGAACCAGGCCATGACACCGAGCGGGAAGGGCGTCCACCAGCCCACCCGAACACCGGCGTGGCGGAGTGCGTCGCCGGTCCAGGCGTTGCAGGTGCGCAACGCGTCATAATGGCCGCGTGCCTGGTAGAAGGCGTCGTTCATGTCATAGCCCCGGTAGCGGGCGCCGCCGGGCGCAAAGCTTGCCTGCACATAAGCGGCGAGGCGGCGGTATTCCGCGGGGCGCAGCACGATCGCGCGGACGGTGCCGCCGGCCTCCGGCACCGGAACATGCTCGAGGTGGATCAGCGTCCGGTCGCTGCCGGTCGCGGCGGCGATGATCGTGCCGGGCCTGACGTCGGACCAGCGCGGCGTGCCGAGGAAGAAGTCCTGCTCGCCCCAGCCGATCGCGAGATGATCGTAGCCTGCATAGCGTGGATCGGCGAGGTCGCGCGCGGGTGCCCAGCCGCGCCAGTCCACCCCGGCGGCCACCTTGGGCACCACCAGCCCAACATGGATGCCGTTGGATTCGACGAAGATGCGGACGCCGTTCGAGGGCGGCGTCCAGCCCCGGTTGGCGGGGATCGCCCCGCCGGCCAGCCCGAGCAACGCATAGCCGCAGGCCAGCACGGCCAGCGCCAGCGCGGTACGGCGCAGGGCGGCGCGTAGGATTGTGGCGTATCGTGTCATAGCCGCGTCATGCTAGACGGCAGACATGGTTGAGGAAACGCACGTGCACGAGTCGCCTCCCGAAGGCGCCGGCGCCGACTGGACGGTGGCGCAGGATTGGCAGCATTACGCCCCCGAGGAACATGCCACTTGGGACACGCTGTTCGCACGGCAATCGGCGCTGCTGCCGGGGCGCGCCTCCGAGGCCTATCTGCGTGGGCTCGACGTGCTCAAGCTCTCCAAGCCCGGCATTCCCGATTTTGCCGAGCTGTCCGACCGGCTGATGAAGCTCACCGGCTGGCAGGTGGTGGCGGTGCCCGGGCTGGTGCCCGATGACGTGTTCTTCGACCATATGGCCAACCGCCGCTTCGTCGCGGGCAATTTCATCCGCCGGCCGGACCAGCTCGACTATCTTGAGGAGCCGGACGTATTCCACGACGTGTTCGGCCACGTGCCGATGCTCGCCGATCCGGTGTTCGCCGATTATCTCGCGGCCTATGGCCGCGGCGGCCAGCGTGCGCTCAGCATGGACGCGTTGAAGTATCTCGGCCGGCTCTACTGGTACACGGTCGAGTTCGGGCTAATCGCCGAGCCCGAGGGCCTGCGCATCTATGGCTCGGGGATCGTCTCCAGCTTCGCCGAGACCCGCTTCGCGCTCGACGACCCCAGCCCCAACCGGATCGGCTTCGATATCGCGCGGGTGATGCGCACCGAATATCGGATCGACGACTTCCAGCAGAACTACTTCGTCATCCCGAGCTTCGACGAGCTGCTGCGGATCACGGTCGAGACCGATTTCGCGCCGCTCTATACCGAGCTCAAGGCACGGCCCGACATCCCCGTGGCGCAGATCGTGCCGGGTGACGAGATCATCACCGAGGGCACGCAGGCCTATGCGCGAGGCAAGGCGAGCGCCTGATCTGGCACGGTGAAGGCCGGCCCGTGTCCGGCGCAACCGGGGCTTCTGACGGCGCAGGAGCCCGCACCCGTTACAGCGTGATCGCCGCCTTCAGCCCGAGCACGCCGACGTCGTTCGCCGATTTCACGCCACCGGGATGGTGGATGAACTGGACGTTCGGGCGCAGCTCCAGCCAGTCGGCCGGATGGATGCTGTAATAGATTTCCGAGGCATATTCGGCGTCGCGCACCGGCGTGCCCGGAACCAGCCGGTCGGCCTCGGCGGCGCGCCCGTTGACGTTGGTGCGGGCCACCGCGAAGCCGAGCACGTCGCCGGGCACCGCGGGCACCAGCCCCTTGTAGAACAGGCCGATCGAGACCTGATTGTCGGTAACCGAGGTCTTGCGGTCGGCCTGAGTGATGTTGGCGAACATGCCGAGCCCGGTGACCGACTTGCCGTCCTTTGAGGTGCCGGTGAGCTGCTGCTGGACGGCGATGTAGACGCCGTATGCACTGGAGCGCTGGAGCGGATCGAGCCCGGTGATCACGATCGGCTGGCGGTTGATGTCGAGCAATACGTCGGCGCGATCGGCGGTGGAGACCCAGCCGCCAACCTTGTACGAGCCGACATGACCATCATCGCCGCCGCGTGAATAGCCGGCCTCGATCGGCACCAGCGCGCCGGTTGCGCCGTGAAAATGAGCGACGAAGAAATGGTCGTCGAGGTTGCGCGGATTGATCTCATAGGCCGCGGTCTGGACGTAGAGATGGTCGTTGAGGTCGACGCGGACGCGCCCGCCCCATTGGCCGACCGGCCAGTTCTGCCAGTAATCGCCGACCAGATTGCCCGGCTGCGCGCCGCAGAAGCTCAAGTTCTGGAAGTGGCAGGAGAAGACCGCGAAATCCTCGCCGGGGTTGGTGCGGCCGACCTTGATTTCAACCTTGTCGCCGATCCGCTGCTCGTACCAGAGCTGGGTGACGCGTGCGGTCTGGCCGCGGCCATAGACTTCCTGCACCTGCTGCAGCGTGCCGAGCCCGGCCGCGTCCGACAGGTTGAGACCCCGCCGCCAGGTGAGCGTCGCCTGGAAGGCGCCGCCCTTCAGCCCTACCAGCTTGTCGAGGTCGAGCAGCGCGCCGACGTCGAACTGTCCCGTCTCGCGGAACAGTTTACGTTCGCCCCCAGCGAAATTGTAGCCGCTTTCCGATGCATAACGGGCGGTGAGGCCAATGCCGCGCTCACCCAGCCGAGTACGAATCTTCTGCCAGTCGCCAAACAGGCCGGGCGGCGGCGAACTCTGGGTGTCGCCGATCAGTGCCGAAGGCGAGGTGTCGCGGGTGCTGCGGATCGGGGTGCGTGGGCGGTGCTGAGTGTCGCCCTGGCTGGTATCCGGCGTCTGCTCGGCCGCGGCGTCGGGAGCGGGGGCAGGCGCGCCGAGATCCACCGCCTGGGCTTGGACCGCGCTAGGCAGCGCGGCGTACACCAACAGCGCGGGCAACATGCTTTTACGCAACACAGACATTGTCATCGGCCCCTATCGCTCGTTGGCGTCTCGATCGCGCCAACCAGCCGGCGCTTGGAAAGTTCTACCTGCGTAACGATATTTTGCAGGTGCGAACAGAAATGAAGACGCCGGCCCCTTACAGATCCAATGCCCAGCCGTCACGACCCTTCGGATCGACCGGCGCGTTCGGCACATGACGGGTCGCGCCGGCGGCCAGCCGCAGCACCGTCCAGTCGCCGCGCCGATCGATCGCGACGAGCGAACAGCCGCAGGCGGCATAGGCATCGACCACCATCTGCCGCTGGGTGTCGAGCAGCCCGGCGAGCACGATCGTCGCCCCCGGGGCCGCGATCGCCGCCACCTCGGGCGCCATCGACACCAGCGGCCCGGCAAGGATGTTGGCGATGATCAGGTCATACGGCGCGCGCGCGGTGATCGCATCCGACAATGCGCCATCGGCGACGACCAGATCGACCGCCTCGACCTGGTTGATCGCGGCATTGTCGCGGGTGACGTCGATCGCGATCGGATCGATATCGGTCGCCATCACCTGCGCGGTCGGCCACAGATGGCGCGCTGCGAAGGCAAGCAGGCCGGTGCCGGTGCCGAGATCGATGGCATTGGCGATCGGCCGGTCGGCCAGCCCGTCGAGCATCGCCAGGCAACCGGCGGTGGTGCCATGATGACCGGTGCCGAACGCCTGGCCCGCATCGATCAGAAAGGCGCGGCCCCTCGCCGGTGCCTCGCGCTGGTGGGTAGCGGTATGGACGACAAAGCGGCCTTCCTGGATCGGCTCCAGCCCGGCCTGGCTCATCGCCACCCAATCCGCGGCGGCGAGATGCTCGACGACCGGCTCGTGACCCGAAGCGCTCGGCACCAGCGCATGGATCAACGCGATGGTCAGCGCATCGGGTTCGGCCTCCAGATAGGCGTCGAGCCGCCAGTGCTCGACGTCATCCTCCACCTCCTCGGTGGTCATCAGCACCGCGTCGATCGCGAGATCGTCCGCGGCATCGATTGCCTCGGCCTCGGCACGGGTGCAGGGCAGGGTGACCTTCCATGAATCAGCGGACATAGCTTGCTCCGTTCACGTCGAGCACCGCTCCGGTCATCGACGGCGGTGCGTCGAGCGCGAGGAAGCGGGCGACATCGGCGATCTCCTCCGGCGCGGCGACCCGGCCGAGCGGGATGTCGGCGAGCAATTGCTCGCCGCCGCGGCTGGAGAGGTAATCCTCGGCCATCCCGGTCATGGTGAAGCCGGGGCAGACTGCAAAGGCGAGGATGTTGTCGCGGGCATAGCCGCGGGCAATGGTCTTGGTCATCGCCACCATGCCGGCCTTGGCGGCGGCATAATGCCAGTGCGCCGGGCTGTCGCCGCGATAGGCGGCGCGGCTGGCGACGTTGACGATGCGGCCGCCCGAGCCACGCTGCTGCCAGTGAAGCACGGCCAGGCGGCAGAGTTCGGCGGCGGCGGTGAGGTTGATCCGCTGGGTACGCTCCCAATCCGCGACCCAGTCGCCGTGCGGCTGATCGAGCGGGCTCGCCTCGAACACGCCGGCATTGTTGATCAGCACGTCGATGGTGCCGTTCGCCTGCGCCAGCGCTGTTTCCCACAAAGCGGCAGGGGCGGCGGGATCGGCGAAATCGGCGGCGATCCCGCTGCGGGTGCCATGGCCGATCACGGTGGCGCCGGTAGCGGCCAGCGTCTGGTGGATGGCCGCGCCGATGCCGCGGCTCGATCCAGTGAGAAGAATGGTCATGACCCCCGCCTTAGAACAGGAAGGCGGGTGACTGAAAGGCCACGTCGTCCGCCCTGATTACAGCGGAAACTGGATGCTGCGCGCCTAGCCGACGCTGGCGGAGAAGCTCTCGGCCGATTGGCGCAGCTGGCCGAGACGGTCGCCGACCTCGTCGAAGCCTGCGCCAAGCGCGTCGATCTCCTTGGCGACCGCGTCGGTATCGGTGCGGATCGTCTCGATCGTCGACGACATGGAATCGGCGGCAAGCGCGGTCTCGTCGACTGCTGCGGTGATCGAGGTGACGGTCTGCGCCTGTGCCTCCATTGCCAGCCGGATGCGATCGGCCGATCCCTGCACCTCCGCCACGGTGGCGCGGATCGAGGCGTTGGTGGAGACGGTGCTGTGGGTCGCCTGCTGGATCGCGGCGATCTTGGCGGCGATGTCGTCGGTGGCGCGCGCCGTCTGGTTGGCGAGGCTCTTCACCTCCTGCGCCACGACGGCAAAGCCGCGGCCGGCGTCGCCGGCCCGCGCCGCCTCGATGGTGGCGTTAAGCGCGAGCAGGTTGGTCTGGCCGGCGATGTCGCGGATCAGGCCAAGGATCGATTCGATCGACTTGGCATGTTCGCTGAGCGCCTCGCTGACCTGGACGGCGTCGCTCGCCTGGTCGCTGGCGCGGTTGGCGATGGCCGCCGCGGCGTCCACCTCCATGCGCGTCTCGTCGATGGCGCGGATCAGCCCGGCGGCGGTTTGCGCCGCCTCGCGCATCGCGAAGGCGGATTGCTCGGCGGCGGCGGCCATCTGGCTCGCTTTGCCGAGTACGTCGCGCGTCGAGGCGGAAGCCCCGCTCGCCTGCACCTGGATTCGCGCGCCGAGCGTCGCCGCGCCCTCGATTGAGCCGGCGATGCTGTCGCGAAACGCGGTGGAGCGCTGCTGACGCTCGACGCTGGTGGCGGCCGCCTGCCGTGCGGCTAGGTGGCCGGTCATCAGATCGGATTCGACGAGCGAGATCCGCTGCACCGTATCCACCAGGCGCAGCATCCGCGCGGTATCGCCGGCGACATGGCGCTCGATCATCGCCAGCGTGATGCTGTGCGAATAGGCAAGCGCCGCCTGCAGCGTCGGCAGCGGGATGTTGGAGGCGCGGGCCTGCTCGGCATGACGGGTGGCGATCCTCACCCAACGATCACCAAACGGTTCGCTGTACTTGAGCTGCGCATAGTCAGCGCTTTCGCGCAGCCGCCGCTCGAGCCGCTCGCCATGGAAGAAGTGGCGGATCGGCTGGGTCGCCGGCAGCGCCAGATAATGCTGCCAGAAATGCTCGGAGATCCTGCGGAAGTCGTCGGCCGAGAACAGCGCGCAGATATCGGCGCACGCGGCCGCGATCGTATGATCCCAGTCGTAATCGCCCAGATGCTCGACGATCCCGCGTCGCGCCTGCATGCCGTCGCTTACAGCGGCCACCTTACCCACACGGTCATCCTCTGCGGCTTATGCAGCGACCTTGGCGATGAAATCGCCGGCGCTGTTCTTGAGATTGTTCAACCGGCCATCGAGCAGGTCGAAGCCGCGGCCGACGCCGTCGATCTCGGCGGCCACCGTCTCGGTATCCTCGCGGATCGCGGCGATGGTCGACGACATCGAATCGGCGGCAAGCGCGGTCTCGTCCACCGCCGCGGTGATCGCGGTGACGGTCTGCGCCTGGGCCTCCATCGCGAAGCGGATCCGCTCGGCGGATTCCTGCACCTCGGTGACGGTGGTCTTGATGCTGGCGTTGGTCTCCACCGTCGAACGCGTCGCCGACTGGATCGAGGCGATCTTGGCGGCGATGTCGTCGGTGGCGCGCGCGGTCTGGTTGGCGAGGCTCTTCACCTCCTGGGCGACCACCGCGAAGCCGCGGCCGGCATCGCCGGCGCGGGCGGCCTCGATGGTCGCGTTGAGCGCGAGCAAATTGGTCTGGCCGGCGATGTCGCGGATCAGCCCGAGGATCGATTCGATCGATTTGGCGTGATCGGACAGCGCCTCGGACATGCCGACCGCGTTGCTCGCCTGGACGCTGGCGCGCTGAGCGATCTCGGCGGCGGCCTCCACTTCGGTGCGGGCGTCCTCGATGGCGCGGATCAGCCCGGCGGCGGTCTGCGCCGCCTCGCGCATCGCGACGGCCGATTGTTCGGCGGCGGCGGCGACTTCGCTCGCCTTGCCGAGCATGCCGCGTGCGGAACCCGAGCTGCGCGCCGCCTGGCCGCGGAGCACCTGGCCCTCATCGGTTGCGGTCTCGACCGCAGTGGCGATGCCCTCGCGGAACTCCTCGGCGAGCTGGTCGCGCTGGAACTTGTCGTTGTGGCGCTGATAGGCCGAATAGAGCGTGCAATAGATGTCGCATTCCAGCGAGCGCAACCGCAGCAGTAGGTCGGTCAGCTGCACATAGCGTTCGTCGGTGGCGTCGAGGCGGCGGCGCAGGATGTCGAAGGTGCGGCGCGCGCCGGCATCGGTCATCGCCAGGATCGGGGTGAGCCCGACGTCGAGCGAATAGGCGCTGGCGACCGTCCGCTCGGCCGATTCGACCCAGGAGATGCCGGCCAGGTTGGTGAAGCGGTTACGCAGGTAATTGACGCCGAGGTCGATCATCCGGTCCGCTTCGTGCGGCGCCCAATTGCCGCCATCGCCGTACAGGCGCTGGCGCTGCTTCCAATGCGCCTCGGAAACCGAGCGCGCGTCCTGCTCGATCACCGTCCACAGCTCGCGCGATAGTTCGACATCGGCGGGCGAGAGGTCGAACAAGCGCAGTCGCTCGGCAAGATTGATCGTCTTGCTTACGCTCTCCGGCGGCGGCAACTGCTTCTGCGGCACAGCATTCCCTTTACCCTGTCACCAGCTCCCCGACCGGTGGTGATCCCCGATCTAACCCGCATTGGTTAACAGGGTGTTGGTCTCCAGCATGCGGGCAATCGCTTGCATCCAAGGCTCGTCAGCCTAATAGGCAGAGCAATTCAAAGCTCCCCGAGGACCATTCATGGCATCCCGCAATCCGGCGCGCCCGCGCAGCCCGCATCTTTTCGCCGGCCCACTCAAGCTTCACTACAGCTGGGGCCCGCACATGCTGGTCTCGATCCTGCATCGCGCCACCGGCAGCGGCATGGCGACGGTGGGGACGATCCTGCTCGTCTGGTGGCTCGCCGCACTCGCCGCCGGCGCCCAGGCCTATGCGACCTTCGTCGACGTGTTCACCACCGATGCCGGCCATCTCAACATCCTCGGCTGGATCGTCGCGGTGGGGCTGACGCTGTCGTTCTTCGTCCATGCGCTCAACGGCATCCGCCATCTGGTGATGGACGCCGGCGCGGCGTTCGAGCTCAAGCGCAACAAGATGTTCGCGCTCGGCGTGATGATCGGCGCGGTGGTGCTCACCGCGCTGTTCTGGATCTTCGTCATGGGGGTGAAGTGATGGGTTCGGGCACCAGCATCGGCCGCGTCCGCGGTCTCGGCAGCGCCAAGGAAGGCGCGCATCACTGGTGGCGCCAGCGCGTCACCGCGGGCTCCAACCTGTTCCTGATGCTGTGGTTCGTGATCTCGATCGCGCGCCGGCCAGGCTATGATTACGCCAACACCCACGCCTGGATGCAGTCGGCCTGGGTCGCCATCCCGATGATCCTGCTGATCGCCTCGGTGTTCTGGCATTTCCGCCTCGGTCTTCAGGTGGTGATCGAGGATTACGAGCATGAGCAGCGCCGCGTCGCCGCGATCCTGCTGCTCAACTTCTTCACGGTCGGCACCGCCGGCATCGCCATCTTCTCCATTCTCAAGATCGCCTTCGGAGCCGCCGCATAATGCCCGCCTCTTCTGCTGACGCCGCGTATAAGATCATCGATCACACCTATGACGCCGTGGTCGTCGGCGCGGGTGGCTCGGGCCTGCGCGCCGTCATGGAATGCGCGCAGAACGGGCTCAAGACCGCCTGCATCACCAAGGTGTTCCCCACCCGCAGCCACACCGTGGCGGCGCAGGGCGGCATCGCCGCCAGCCTCGGCAACATGGGCCCGGACCATTGGACCTGGCACATGTTCGATACCGTCAAGGGCTCCGACTGGCTCGGTGACCAGGACGCGATCGAGTACATGGTTCGCGAGGCGCCGGCCGCGGTCTATGAGCTCGAGCATGCCGGCATGCCGTTCAGCCGCACCGACGAGGGCCGGATCTACCAGCGCCCGTTCGGCGGCATGATGCAGAACATGGGCGAGGGCCCGCCCGCGCAGCGCACCTGCGCCGCCGCGGATCGCACCGGCCATGCTATGCTGCACACGCTGTACCAGCAGAGCTTGCGCTACGATGCCGACTTCTACGTGGAATATTTCGCGCTCGACCTGATCATGGAGAATGGCGAGTGCCGCGGCGTGATTGCGTTGTGCATGGAAGACGGCTCGATCCACCGCTTCCGCGCGCACAACACCGTGCTCGCCACCGGCGGCTACGGCCGCTGCTATTTCTCGGCGACCTCGGCGCACACCTGCACCGGTGACGGCGGCGGCATGGTGCTGCGCGCCGGCCTGCCGTTACAGGACATGGAGTTCGTCCAGTTCCACCCGACCGGCATCTACGGCGCCGGCGTGCTGATCACCGAGGGCGCGCGCGGCGAGGGCGGCTATCTCACCAATTCCGAGGGCGAGCGCTTCATGGAGCGCTATGCCCCGAGCGCCAAGGACCTCGCCTCGCGCGACGTCGTCAGCCGCTCGATGGCGATGGAGATGCGTGAAGGCCGCGGTGTCGGCAAGAACGGCGACCACATCTTCCTGCACCTCGATCACATTGATCCCAAGGTGCTCCACGAGCGCCTGCCGGGGATCACCGAGACCGGCAAGATCTTCGCCGGCGTTGACCTCACCCGCCAGCCGCTGCCCGTCACGCCGACGGTGCATTACAACATGGGCGGCATCCCGACCAACTTCCACGGCGAGGTCGTCCACCTCAAGGACGGCAATCCGGACACGGTGGTGCCCGGCCTGTTCGCGGTGGGCGAGGCGGCCTGCGTCTCGGTCCACGGCGCCAACCGCCTCGGTTCGAACAGCCTGATCGATCTGGTCGTGTTCGGCCGCGCCACCGGCAAGCGCATCGCCGACATCACCAAGCCCAACACCACGCACAATCCGCTGCCCAAGGGATCGGAAGAGCTGGCGCTGGGCCGGCTTGACAAGGTCCGCCACTCGAGCGGCAGCCTGACCACCGCCGAGGTCCGCCTCGAGATGCAGCGCACCATGCAGAAGCATTGCGCAGTGTTCCGCGACAATGCGCTGCTCACCGAGGGGCAGACGCTGATCAAGGCGACCTACGGCAAGATGGCCGAGATCGGCATCAACGATCGCTCGATGATCTGGAACACCGATCTCGTCGAGACGCTCGAGCTCGACAACCTCATCGCCCAGGCGGTGGTGACGGTCGACTCGGCGGCCAACCGCAAGGAATCGCGCGGCGCCCACGTCAACGAGGATTATCCTGATCGCGACGACGGCGAGTGGATGAAGCACACCATTACCACCTTCACCGGCTGGGGTGGCGTCGGTGGCGCGACCGCGATCGATTATCGCCCGGTGCACGATTATACGCTCACCGACGACGTCGAGTACATCAAGCCCAAGAAGCGGGTCTATTGAGCAAACGGGGGGCGGGCGGTCGCTCGCCCCCGTGCCGTCGCTGTGCCGGGCGTGCCGCAAAAGCGGCCCGGTTACGCCGGCAGCAGCGCGGCCAACTGCCGGATCGCCTGGCCGCTGAACGCCGCGGTCGCTTCGCCATCCACGGTCACCGCATGCTCGGGCGTCAACACCGCCGCATTCTGCAGTTCATTGTCGAGCGTCGTCCACGCGCGCACCGCTGCGGCGAGGTTGGTGACCTCGGGCAGTTCGTTGCCGCCGCGGCTGACGTTCTCGAGCGCCGCGCTCATCTTCCAGTCGATGTCTGCCATGGGATCTCCGAAGGCGAGGGGAGAGGGGGGCGTCACCATCACGACTGCCGACGGCTCTTCATCAGCAGCAGCGCGATCGCGCTCGCAGTAAGGCCGGTGCTGATCGCGGCAACCGTCTTGGGGTGCTTGGACGCGGCGGTGTAGAGGCTCGATTGACGCGCAGGGATCTCGCCCGAGCGCTCCTGCCCGGTGCGGATGCCGCCCTCGAACAGGTTGCTCGGCTTGGGCTGGCGCTTGGTCGGATCGGTGAAGGCCGCCGCGGCCTTGGGCGCAAGCCGCTCGAGCAACGCGGGGAAATGGGTCGCGAACAGCACCTGGGCGCGGCCGGCGCCGCCGACGGTGATGTCGCGCTTGGGGTGCTCGGCGCAGAACAGGATGGCGTCGGCGACGAGCTTGGGATCATAGGGCGGCAGCGGGATCTGGCCCTCGCCGCGGACGTGGTTGGTGGCATGCTGGCCGATAGGGGTGTCGATCCCGGATGGCTTCACCAGCGTCACCGCGATCGGCACGCCATCGTTGTGCAGCTCCATGCGCAGCGACTGCATATAGGCCTTCACCGCATGCTTGGCGGCGGCATAGGCACCCATCTGCGGGCTCGGCATGTCCGAGACGATCGAGGCGACGGTGATCAGCGCGCCGCCGCCCTTGAGGTGCGGCACCGCCGCCAGCGCGCCGTTGACCGCGCCGAAATAGTCGGTGCGAAACAGCCGCTCATGCTCTTCGTTAGGCGTGTCCATCAGCTTGGCGTAGATCGTCACCCCGGCATTGTTCACCCAGGTGTCGATCCGGCCGAACCGCTCCACGGCGTGCGCGGCGGCGGCCTTCACCGCCTCGGCATCGCCGACATCGGCGGCAAACGAATCCGCCACGCCGCCGACGGCGGTGATCTCGGCCACCAGGCTGCGCAACTGGTCATCGCTGCGCGACACCAGCACCACCTTGGCGCCCTTGGCGGCGGCGGCGCGGGCGGTGACGAGGCCGATGCCGGAACTGGCGCCGGTGATGACGATCACTTGTTCATTCAATGGCTTCAGGGTCAATTTCATCGGGGCAGCTTTCTCGCGAGTCGGTGGCCAAGCGCGCGGATGGCCGCGCTTGTTCCGGGGTGTTCGCGCGCGGCGGGGGCGCGCAGCAGCTACTTTTATTTGCGCCGCCGGGAACGGGTCGGCGGCCGCGCGGTTGGCGGCGTCATGACTGCAGACACCATCGCCCAGCGCGCCGGCGCCGCCAGCTATCCCCTGCTGGCCCATCCCCACATCCAGCTCCACGGCACGGTGGACGAGGCGATGTACACCAACTTCAAGGGCCAGCTGATCAACGCGCCGCAGGATGGCCCGCTGGTGGTGTCGATCACCACGCTCGGCGGCGACCCCGAGATGGCGCGGGCGATGGCGGACGATATCCGGCTGCTGCGCGAATATACCGGGCGCGAGACGCTGTTCCTCGGCAAGGTCGCAGTCTATTCGGCCGGCGCGACCTTCATGGCCGGCTTTCCCGCCGAGAAGCGGTTCCTGACGCGGGAGTCGCGGATCATGATCCACGAACGGCTGATGAACAGCACCATCCACCTCAACGGGCCGCTGATCACGCTCGGCTATACGCTCAAGGCCAAGCTCCACGAGATCGAGGATTCGATCCGCATCCAGGACGAGGGCTTCCGCGATCTCGTCGCCGGCACCCAGGTGTCGCTCGACGAGCTCAAGCAGAAGGCACCGTCCAATTGGTACATCGAGGCCGAGGAAGCCAAGCGGCTCGGGCTGGTGCTGGACGTGATCTGATCGCTGCAGGGGTTGCGCAGGGGCGGCGAAAGGCATAGCCGCACTCGCAGCATATCACGAGGAGCGAAGCGGCAATGGCCGAGTTCAGCCTGCCCAAGAACAGCAAGATCAAGAGCAAGGGCAAGGTCCACCAGGCGACGAGCACGCCCGAGGGCGGGCCCAAGCGGATCAAGAAGTTCCAGGTCTACCGCTACGATCCCGACAGCGGCGAGAACCCACGCTACGACACGTTCGAGATCAACCTCGACGATTGCGGCCCGATGGTGCTCGATGCGCTGATCAAGATGAAGGGCGAGCAAGACAGCTCGCTGACCTTCCGTCGGTCGTGCCGCGAGGGCATTTGCGGGTCGTGTTCGATGAACATCGACGGGCGCAACGGCCTCGCCTGCACCACCGCCATCGAAGACGTGAAGGGCGACGTGAAGATCACGCCGCTGCCGTCGATGGACGTGATCAAGGATCTCGTCCCCGATTTCACCCACTTCTACGCGCAGTACAGCTCGATCAAGCCGTGGATGCAGACGGTGTCGCCGCCGCCCTCGGGCAAGGAGCGGCGGCAGTCGCCGGAAGATCGCGCCAAGCTGGACGGTCTCTACGAGTGCATCCTGTGCGCCTGCTGCTCGACGTCCTGTCCGAGCTATTGGTGGAACGCCGACAAGTTCCTGGGGCCGGCGATCCTACTCCAGGCATATCGCTGGCTGGCCGACAGCCGCGACGAGATGACCGGCGAGCGGCTCGACGAGCTCGAGGATCCGTTCCGCCTGTACCGCTGCCACACGATCATGAATTGCGCGAACACCTGCCCCAAGGGTCTTAACCCGGCCAAGGCGATCGCCGAGATCAAGAAGATGGAAGTCGAGCGGGTCCTCTGATCCGCTCGCCGGCGCCGCAGCGTTGAGCGACCCTTCCGCCGATCCGTTCGCGTCCTATGACGACGATCCTACCGCGCCGGGATGGAAGGTGTGGCGGCAGGCCGGGCGTGCCCGGTTCAACGCGTTCCTCGAGCCTTACCATGTCAGGCTCGAGGATGGCATCGCGCGGGTGCGGATCACGCCCCGTCCCGAGCATGCCAACACCCATGATGCGATCCACGGCGGCGCGCTGCTCGGCTTCATGGACGTCGCCCTGTTTGCCGCCGCACGCGGGTTCGGCGCGCTGGGGGCGGGTGGGGGCGTGACGCTGGACCTGTCCGCGCAGTTCATCGGTGCCGGCAATCTGGCCCTCCCGCTCGAGGCGCGGGTCGAGCTGCTGCGCGAGACCGGGCGGATGCTGTTCATGCGCGGGCTGATCGTTCAGGAGGGCGCGCCGACCGTTGCCAGTTTCACCGGCACGCTGCGCAAGGCGACGCCGCGCCCGGCTTGATATCTTCCGGTGCGGCCGTGATGGGCGCAGCACCGGGTCACGCAGTGCATCGCCCTGGCCTTGGGCTCCTGCCTGCTCAGGAGCATCATCAATGACCAAGGTTCTGACTGCCTATGAAGCGCTGGTAGCGGCCGGGGAGCTTCGCCCGGACCCGGAACAGCGCGCCGCGGCCGAGCAGCTCGATCGGCTGGCCAGCGTGCTCGACCAGCCGGCGAAGACCGGCTTGTTCGCGCGGCTGACCGGCGGCAAGCGGGCCGCGCCGCGCGGCATCTATCTGTGGGGCGACGTCGGCCGCGGCAAGTCGATGCTGATGGACCTGTTCTACGCCCATATCGCGGCCAGCCCCAAGCGGCGGGTCCACTTCTCCGAATTCATGCTCGAGGTCCATGGCCGTATCGCCATCGAGCGGCGCAAGGAGGCCGGCGACCCGATCGCGCCGGTCGCCGCCGCGATCGCGGCGGAAGCACGGCTGCTCGCATTCGACGAGATGATGGTCACCAACAGCCCGGATGCGATGATCCTGTCGCGCCTGTTCACCGCGCTGATCGAGGCCGGGGTGACGATCGTCACCACCTCCAACCGCGCGCCGGCCGATCTCTACAAGAACGGGCTCAACCGCGAGCATTTCCTGCCCTTCATCGCGCTGATCGAGCGCCGCCTCGACGTGCTCGCGCTCAACGGCCCGGTCGACTATCGCCGAGACCGGCTCGGCAGCCAGGATACCTGGCTGGTGCCCAACGGTGCCGAGGCAACCGCGCAGCTCTCTGCCGCCTTCTTCCGGCTGACCGACTATCCGGTCGAGGATCGGGCGCATGTGCCGTCCGAGGAGCTGACGGTGCAGGGCCGCACACTTCACGTGCCCAAGAGCCTGAAGGGCGTCGCGGTCTTCTCGTTCAAACGATTGTGCGGCGAGGCACGCGGGGTGGCGGACTATCTGGCGATCGCCCGGCGTTTTCACACCGTGATCCTGGTCGGCATTCCCAAACTCGGCCCGGAGAACCGCAACGAGGCGGCGCGGTTCGTCGCGCTGATCGACGCCCTGTACGAGCACAAGGTCAAGCTGCTCGCCGCGGCGGATGCCCAGCCGGACCATCTGTATGAAACCGGTGATGGCCGTTTCGAGTTCGAGCGCACGGTCAGCCGGCTGGAGGAAATGCGCTCGGAAGACTATCTGTCGGCCGGCCACAACACCAATTGCTGATGATCTGAGGTTGCCTCCGGCAGGGCAATCTTAATCACCGTCACGGTAGGCACGGATATGCCGCGTGAGGATTATCGCAGACGGATGACGCTGGACGTCGTGCGCGGGATCGCGATCCTGCTCGTTCTCGGCTTCCACCTGCGCATGCCCACGGGCGCGGCATCCTTTGACGCCATCGTAGCACCGATATTCGCGGTCGGCTGGGTCGGGGTGGATCTGTTCTTCGTACTCAGCGGCTTCCTGATCGGTCGGATCATCCTGACTGCTGTCGCAACGCCGACGGGACTCGATCGCCGAGCTTTCTTCGCGCGCAGGGTGTTGCGCCTTTGGCCAGTGCTCTTCGTATATCTCGCGACGATGATGCTGATCAGCGGCGCCGACAGCTGGCGCAGTATCTGGCCGGTCCTGCTCCACATTCAGAATTACGATGATCGGGCGCCGAGTCACTTATGGTCATTGGCGGTTGAGGAGCATTTCTACTTGCTGATGGTCATGGTGTTGCCGGCCGTGATGCGCGCGGGCGGTCATCGTGCTATCGAGCGATTGCTGATAGCGACAATGGTGGCGTGCCTGCTGCTCCGCCTGGCCGCGTTGGAGTGGGGGGAGCCGCTGCTCCATCTTCAATGGCAAACGCAGTACCGACTCGACTCGCTCGCGTTTGGCGTGCTGATGGCGTCTATCGCGCGCCACCGACCGTCGCTCTACGTGGCACTCTCGCGGCATCGGGCAGCGCTGATCGGCATTGCCCTTGGCGGCTATTCGGTTCTTGCCGTGTTTGGCGACGGGGCATTTCGGCACGGACCCGGCTTTACCATTGCCTATCTTTCCTCCGGCGCCCTCATCCTGGCCTTGGAAGATTGCCGCATTCCCCGCCTGTTGCTGCATCCAGCTAGATGCCTCGCTTGGCTGGGGCTCATCGCCTATCCACTGTACATCTGGCATGCCAGCATCGCGGCCGTTGCACGGCCGCTGCTACCGTTCTTCGGGGTTCCGCAGGGAGCGATAGCGCCGCTGGCCGCGGTGATCTGCATCATGGTCGGTGCTTCGATCTCAAGCCTCGTCGAGCGGCCGATGATGAAGCTGGCTCGTCGTCATCCGCGGCGGCCATACTCCGGCGGAGCACCTGCACCTGCTTAACGCTATTGCGAACAACATGCAATAAGAAACGTCGAGGGTGGCCTTTTGCGGTTGTGCCGGCCCGAGGATGAGCTTATGCGGCATGACCAATCACCGAATGTTTTGAGACGGAGACGGATTGGAATGGCTCGCAAGAAGATCGCGCTGATCGGCGCCGGCAATATCGGCGGCACGCTCGCGCACCTCGCGGCACTCAAGGGCTTGGGTGACATCGTTCTGTTCGACGTCGTTGAGGGCGTGCCGCAGGGCAAGGCACTCGATCTGTCGCAGTGCGCGCCGGTCGAGGGCTTCGATGCCAAGATCGTCGGGTCCAACGATTATGCCGACATCGCCGGCGCCGACGTGATCATCGTCACCGCCGGTGTCGCGCGCAAGCCCGGCATGAGCCGCGACGACCTGCTCGGCATCAACCTCAAGGTGATGAAGGCGGTCGGCGAGGGCATCAAGAACAACGCCCCCGACGCGTTCGTGATCTGCATCACCAACCCGCTCGACGCGATGGTCTGGGCGCTTCGCGAATTCTCCGGTCTGCCCCATCACAATGTGGTCGGCATGGCCGGCGTGCTCGATTCGGCGCGCTTCAGCCACTTCCTTGCCGACGAGTTCAACGTTTCGGTGCAGGACGTCACCTCCTTCGTGCTCGGCGGCCATGGCGATACCATGGTGCCGGTGATCAGCTATTCCACCGTGTCCGGCATCCCGGTGCCCGATCTGATCGAGATGGGCTTCTCCACCCAGGAGAAGATCGACGCGATCGTCAAGCGCACCCGCGGCGGCGGCGGCGAGATCGTCGCATTGCTCAAGACCGGCTCGGCCTATTATGCCCCGGCGACCAGCGGCATCGCGATGGCCGAGGCCTATCTCTACGACCAGAAGCGCGTGCTGCCGGCCGCCGCCTATGTCTCGGGCGAATATGGCCTCAACGATCTCTACGTTGGCGTGCCGGTCGTGATCGGCGCCGGCGGGGTCGAGAAGATCGTCGAGATCAAGCTCGACGACGAAGCCAAGGCCAACCTCCAGGTCTCGGTCGACGCGGTCAAGGAGCTGCTGGAAGCCTGCAAGGGCATCGACGAGAGCCTCGCCTGATCCATGTGTCGCTGCGCGGGCCCAGGCCCGCGCGCTAGTTTTCCACCCCGCCGTGCGGGGTAATCCACTCGGGAGCCCCCATGAGCATCCTCGTCGACAAGAACACCAAGGTCATCACCCAGGGGATGACCGGCAAGACCGGCACCTTCCACACCCGGGCGGCGCTCGATTACGGCACCCAGATGGTCGGCGGCGTCACCCCGGGCAAGGGCGGCACCACGCATGAGGAGCTGGGCCTGCCCAACTTCGACACCGTCGCCGAAGCGATCAGCAAGACCGGCGCCAATGCCTCGGTGATCTACGTGCCGCCCCCCTTCGCCGCCGATTCGATCCTCGAGGCGATCGATGCCGAGATCCCGCTGATCGTCGCGATCACCGAGGGCATTCCGGTGCTCGACATGGTCAAGGTCAAGCGCGCGCTGTCGGGCTCCAAGAGCCGCCTGATCGGCCCGAACTGCCCGGGCGTGCTGACCCCGGGCGAGTGCAAGATCGGCATCATGCCCGGCTCGATCTTCAAGAAGGGCTCGGTCGGCGTCGTCTCGCGCTCCGGCACGCTGACCTATGAGGCGGTGTTCCAGACCTCCAACGCCGGCCTCGGCCAGACCACCGCGGTCGGCATCGGCGGCGATCCGGTCAACGGCACCAACTTCATCGACGTGCTCGAGCTGTTCCTCGCCGACGATGCCACCGAGAGCATCATCATGATCGGCGAAATCGGCGGTTCGGCCGAAGAGGAAGCCGCCCAGTTCCTGCGCGGCGAGGCCAAGCGCGGCCGCAGCAAGCCGATGGCGGGCTTCATCGCCGGCCGCACCGCACCGCCGGGGCGCCGCATGGGCCATGCCGGCGCGATCGTGTCGGGCGGCCAAGGCGGCGCCGAGGACAAGATCGCGGCGATGGAAGCGGCCGGGATCAAGGTCGCGGCGAGCCCGAGCGAGCTCGGCTCGACGCTGCTGGAAGTGTTGAAGGGCTGACCTGTACCGTCATCCCGGGCTCGACCCGGGATCCAGAGCGGCCGGCGGGTCGCTCGCTGCTCTGGACCCCGGCTCGAGGCCGGGGTGACGCCTGAACGAAGACGAGCGGCCGGAGACGAATAATGGGCTACGAAGGTCAGGATTTCAGCGACATCGCGTCGGGCGTCAGCCCGGCGTTCATTGAAGCGCTCTACGCCAAATACCAGGCGGACCAGTCGTCGGTCGATCTCGGCTGGCGCGGGTTATTCGAGGGGCTGGAAGCCGGCACCGGTGGCCCGAGCTGGACCAACAAGCGCTGGCCGCTGACCAGCACCGACGACCTCACCGCCGCGCTCGACCCCACCCAGATGGAGCCCGCGCCCAAGCCCGCCAAGGGTGGCGGCAAGCCCGCCGCCGCGGCCGCCGCTGCGCCGTCTAAGGACGATATCATCAAGGCCGCCGGCGACGCGATCCGCGCCCAGCTGCTGATCCGCACCTATCGCGTCCGCGGCCACCTGGCCGCCAACCTCGATCCGCTCGGCCTGTCGCGCCGCGAGATGCCCGACGACCTGCGCACCGAATATTACGGCTTCACCAACGCCGATCTCGATCGCCCGATCTACCTCGCCGGAACGATGGGCTTCGAATGGGCGACCGTGCGCGAGCTCGTCGACACGCTGCGCCGCAACTACTGCGGCAACGTCGGCCTCGAATACATGCACATCGTCGATGTCGAGGAGCGCCGCTTCCTGCAGGAGCGCATGGAGGGCAAGGACAAGGCGATCGAGTTCAGCGTCGACGGCAAGAAGGCGATCCTCACCAAGGTCATCGAGGCCGAGCAGTGGGAGAAGTTCCTCGGCAAGAAATATGTCGGGACCAAGCGCTTCGGCCTCGACGGCGGCGAATCGATGATCCCGGCGCTCGAGAGCGTGATCAAGTACGGCGGCCAGGATGGCGTGCGCGAGATCGTCTACGGCATGGCCCATCGCGGCCGCCTTAACGTGCTCGCCAACGTCATGAACAAGCCGCTGCGCGTGATCTTCCACGAATTCGCCGGCGGCTCGGCCAACCCCGATGACATCGGCGGCTCGGGCGACGTCAAATACCATCTCGGCACCTCGACCGATCGCGAGTTCGACGGTCACAAGGTCCACATGTCGTTGGTCGCCAACCCGTCGCACCTCGAGGCGGCGGACCCGGTGGTGCTCGGCAAGACCCGCGCGATCCAGACCATCGCCAACGATCTCACCGAGCACACCGGCTCGCTGCCGGTGCTGATCCACGGCGATGCGGCGTTCGCGGGGCAGGGGATCGTCTGGGAGTGCCTCGGCTTCTCGGGCATCCGCGGCTATAACACCGGCGGCTGCGTCCACTTCATCATCAACAACCAGGTCGGCTTCACCACCAGCCCGCAGTTCGCGCGCTCGTCGCCTTACCCGTCGGATGTCGCCAAGGGCGTCCAGGCACCGGTGTTCCACGTCAACGGCGACGATCCCGAAGCGGTGACCTTCGCCACCAAGATGGCGATCGAGTTCCGCCAGAAGTTCCATCGCGACATCGTGATCGACATGTGGTGCTATCGCCGCTTCGGCCACAATGAGGGCGACGAGCCCGGCTTCACTCAGCCACTGATGTACAACAAGATCCGCTCGCACCCCGGTGTCGCCGAGATCTACAGCAAGCGGCTGATCACCGAAGGCGTGATCGATCAGGCGTGGCTGGACGACAAGATCCACCAGTTCAACACGCTGCTCGAAGGCGAGTTCGAGGCCGGCGCGAGCTACAAGCCCAACAAGGCGGACTGGTTCGCCGGTCGCTGGTCCGGCCTGTCGGCGCCGACCGATGGCGGCACCGAGCGCCGCAACGTCGAGACCGGCATCGAGCTCAAGCTGTTCGACGCGCTCGGCCGCACGCTGACCACGGTGCCCGACAGCATCCAGATCCACAAGACGCTCAATCGGGTGATCGATGCCAAGCGGCAGATGTTCAAGTCCGGCGAGAACTTCGACTGGGCGACCGGCGAGGCGCTGGCGTTCGGCTCGTTGCTCTCCGAAGGCTATGGCGTCCGCCTGTCGGGCCAGGATTCGGGCCGCGGCACCTTCTCGCAGCGCCATGCGGTGTGGGTCGACCAGACCGACGAGCATAAGTATGTGCCGCTGACCACGGTGGAGCATGGCCGCTTCGAGGTGCTCGACAGCCCGCTGTCCGAATATGGCGTGCTCGGCTTTGAATATGGCTATGCGCTGGCGGATCCCAAGACGCTGGTGATGTGGGAGGCGCAGTTCGGCGACTTCGTCAACGGCGCGCAGATCATGATCGATCAGTTCATCACCTCGGGCGAGTCCAAGTGGCTGCGCGCCAACGGCCTGGTGATGCTGCTGCCGCACGGCTACGAAGGTCAGGGCCCCGAGCATAGCTCGGCCCGCCCCGAGCGCTTCCTCCAGTCGTGCGCGCAGGACAATATCCAGGTCGCCAATTGCACCACTCCGGCGAACTACTTCCACCTGCTGCGCCGGCAGATGCACCGCAACTTCCGTAAACCCCTGATCGTGATGACGCCCAAGTCGCTGCTCCGCCACAAGCTGGCGGTGTCGACGGCGGCGGAGTTCCAGGGCGACAGCCACTTCAAGCGCCTGCTCTCCGACACCAACGGTGCGGCCGACGCGGACACGAAGCGGCTGGTGCTGTGCACCGGCAAGGTCGCCTACGACCTGATCGAGGCGCGCAACGCGGCAGGCGATACCGGTACGCAGATCGTGCGTGTCGAGCAGCTCTATCCCTTCCCCGGCGACGCGCTCGCGCGCCGGATCGCGCGGATGTCAAACCTCGAGGATGTGGTCTGGGCGCAGGAAGAGCCGAAGAACAACGGCTATTGGTTCTTCGTCGAGCCGCTGATCGAGGAATCGCTCCACGCGGCGGAGTGCATGGTGAAGCGTGCGCGCTACGCCGGCCGGTCGGCCGCGGCATCACCCGCGACCGGGCTGATGAAGCGTCACACCGCCGAGCAGGGGGCGCTCGTCGCCGATGCGCTCGGCCACAACGTCCGAGAAGAGATCCGCCGCACCCGCAGCGAGGGCTCGACCACCACGGCTCGCCCTGTCCAAGGGCCGAGCAGCTAACACACCTACCCGACTGAACCCCTGGTATCGGGGTAGAAGGATTGAGAGATGGCAACCGAAGTCACCGTCCCCGTTCTGGGCGAATCGATCACCGAAGCCACCGTCGGCGAGTGGCTGAAGCAGCCCGGCGACCCGGTGAAGGCCGATGAGCCGATCGCCAGCCTCGAGACCGACAAGGTCTCGGTCGAGGTGCCCTCGCCGGTCGCGGGCGTGATGGGCCAACATGCCGTCCAGGTGGGCGATACCGTCCAGGTCGGCGCGCTACTGGTGACGATCGATGCCGGCGGCGGCGCTGCTGCTGCTCCGGC
>NZ_JALNUP010000012.1 GCF_026540855.1 Sphingomonas sp. GC_Shp_5 | reverse complement strand
CTACGATCTTGGCGCGGCCGTGCGGCCGCAGCCGCCAATCCCGATCGAGCCGGAGAAGATCCGCTTCATCCCGACGTTCGATGCGCCGGCCGAGCCGGACGATGCGCCAGTCTACGCGCCCGAGCCGATCGCCTGGACCGCCGAGGCGGACGCCGCGGCCGCGGCGAACGAGGATCCGACCTTCCTCGCCATTCCGCCCGAACTGCGCGCGCCGATCGGGCATGAGCTGCCCGACGCCTTCTACGACACCCCCGAACTCACCGACATCGCGCATATCGATCGCGGCATGCTCGCCGAGGCGGGCATGATCGTGCCGGGCGCGCCGGTGGGGCCGCTCGCCGAGGAGTTCCGGCTGATCAAGCGGCAGCTGCTGATCACCCGCGAGCGGGTCGCCGAGGGCGGCAGCCCGGACAAGGCGCGCACCGTGCTGGTGTGCTCGGCCAAGCCGGGCGACGGCAAGACCTTCTGCGCGGTCAATCTGGCGCTGTCGATGGCGGCCGAGCGCGACACCGAGGTGCTGCTGGTCGACGCCGATTTCGCCAAGCCCGACGTGCTCGACCAGCTCGGCATCGCCCAGACGCCGGGGCTGCTCGATGCGCTGAGCGATAGCCACCTCGATGTCGAATCGCTGGTGATCCGTACCGACGTAGGCGGGCTCTCGATCCTGCCGGCGGGCACCAAGACCGCGACCGACACCGAATTGCTCGCCTCGGCTCGGACCCGCGCGGTGATCGCGCGGCTGCTCGAGGCCAACCCGCGCCGCATCGTGATCTTCGATTCGCCGCCGGCGCTGGCGGCGTCGCCCGCCTCGGTGCTGGCGATGCTGGTCGGCCAGGTGCTGCTGGTGGTGCGCGCCGATCGCACGCCGGAAAGCGAGCTGCGCCAGGCGGTGCATCAACTCGACGGGTGCGAGCATATCGCCCTCGTGCTCAACGCAGTGTCGTTCGTGCCGGGGGGGCAACGGTTCGGCACCTATTATGGCCAGGAGATCGACAGATGATCCGTGCCTTGATCCGGGGCGGCGCGGGGGGCGCCGTGCTGGGTGTCGCCGCGCTGGGGGGGGCACCCGCCACCGCGCAGAGCAGTCGCGTCACTGCGACGCCCTATATTGAGGTGGGGCAGATCCTCGACGCCGATCTCACCAACGGCGACGTGCTGACCTATTCGACGGTGGCGGCGGGGATCGACCTGTCGGCAAGCACGCGGCGCGTCGATGGGCAGCTATCCTACCGCTACGAGCGGCAGATCTCGTGGGACGACGATGTCGGCGACAGCGACGTCCATACCGGCTTGGCGCGCGTGGCCGCGAAAGTGGCACCCGGGCTGACGCTGGAAGCCGGCGGCCTCGCGACGCGGACGCGTAGCGACATCCGCGGCGCCGCGCCGGGCGTGCTGACTGGCAACAACGACAACATCAGCCAGGTCTATGCGGTTTATGCCGGGCCGAGCTATGCCACCCGCGCGGGGCCGCTGGCGATCGCGGCGAGCTATCAGGCCGGCTACACCAAGGTGGAGCAGCCGAGCTATACGGCGGTGCCTGCAGGGCAGGTGCGCCTCGACAATTACGATCACTCGTTCGGCCAGGTCGCGGGCGTGAGCGTCGGCGTTCAGCCGGGGCAGGTGGCGCCGATCGGCGCGACCGCCAGCGCCGGCTGGGAGCGCGAGGACGCCGGCCAGCTCGACGGCCGCTACCAGGGCTATCACGTCCGCGGCGATGTGCTCGCGCCGGTGTCTGCCAATGTCGCGCTCACCGCGGGCGTCGGCTATGAGAAGATCGAGACCAGCGAGCGCTCTGCGCTGGTGGCGGCCGATGGCACGCCGGTGCTGGGCAACGATGGCCGCTACGTTACCGACAAGGCATCGCCGCGGCAGATCGCCTATCGCACCGATGGCGTCTACTACGACGCCGGCGTGGTGTGGCGGCCCAACCACCGGACCTCGGCGGAGGCGCATGTCGGCCGGCGCTACGGCTCGTGGAGCTATACCGGGACGATCGCCTATCAGGCGAGCCAGTCGGTCGGGTTCACCGCGCAGGTCTATGACCAGGTGACGACCTTCGGCCAGCAGCTGCGCGCCGGGCTCGCGAACCTGCCGACCAGCTTCATCGCCGCGCGCGACGCCTTCACCCAGCAGTATAACGGCTGCGTGTTCGCGACCAGCGGCGCGGCGCCGGGCGGCTGCCTCAACGACGTGTTCCAGTCGATCTCGACGGCGAGCTATCGCGCCCGCGGGGTGGATGCCTTGCTGTCGGCGACGCGCGGGCGGACGACGTTCGGCGGCGGCGTCGGCTATGCCAACCGCAAGCTGTTCAACCGCGACGACGTGCCGGGGGTGCTGCTCTACGGTATCGAGGACGAGAGCTATTATGGCGAGCTGTTCTACAATCGCAGCCTGACCGCGCGTTCGTCGTTGGACGGCAATCTCTTCGTCAATTACTATCAATCGGGTATCGCCGATACCGACGGCGTGTGGTCGTACGGGGGCACCGCCAGCTACGGGCGCAGCTTCGGACGCGTCACCACCACCGCCTCGGCGGGCGTGTATGCGTTCGACATCGGCGATCTGGATACCCAATGGTCGGCGCAGGCGTTGCTCGCCGCGCGTTATTCATTCTGAGGGCGGCTCATGTACGACAATCATTATGGACTGAGCGGCCGGCCGTTCCAGCTGACCCCCGATGCCAAATTCTGGTATGAGACGGCGACGCACCGCAAGGCGATGGCCTATCTCGGTTATGGCCTGGCGCAGGGCGAGGGCTTCATCGTCATCACCGGCGATATCGGCGCGGGCAAGACCACGCTGATGGGGCACCTCACCGACGGCATCGATCCTGCGCACCTCAACGTCATCCAGATCGTCTCCACCGCGATCGAGGCGGACGACCTGCTGCGGATCGTCGCCACCGGCCTCGCGGTGGATCCCAAGGGGCTCGCCAAGGCGCAGCTGCTCACCGCGATCGAGCGTGGGCTCCATGCGGTGGCGCGCAGCGCGCGGCGGACGCTGCTGATCGTCGACGAGGCGCAGGCGCTGCCGGTCTCGGCGCTTGAGGAGCTGCGGATGCTCTCCAATTTTCAGGCCGGCGGCCATGCGCTGCTGCAGATCGTGCTGCTCGGCCAGCCCGAGTTCCGTGACCGGCTGCATGGCTCGGACCGGCTCGAGCAATTGCGCCAGCGGGTGATCGCGATCCACCATCTCGATCCGATGGAGGAGCATGAGGTGGCCGATTACATCGCCCACCGGCTGTCGATCGTCGGCTGGCAAGGGCGGCCGGACTTTGCGGTGGATGCGTTCGAGGCGCTGTATCGCGGCTCGGGCGGCGTGCCGCGGCGGCTCAACCTGCTCGCCGGCCGGGTGATGCTGCATGCCGCGATCGAGGATCTCGACCTGATCGACGCCAGCGTGGTGCGCGCGGTGCTGCGCGATCTCGCGGCGGACCTGCCGCTGGTGACGATCGAGGCGGACCCGGCGCCGCTGCCGATCGCGGCGGCGACCGAGCCTGCCGCCGAGGAGGAGCCGCGCCGGTTCACGCCGCGTACCGACCGGTGGCTCAATATCGTCAACAACGAGGCGCCGGAGGACGTGCCCGAGCCCGAGACGTCGACGATCGTTTCCGAACGGCTGGCTGCGCTTGAGGCGCGCGTCGACGAGCAGGATGCGGCGCTGCGCCGGGTGCTGACGCTGCTGGTGGATTGGGTGGAATCCGATCGCACCGATGCCGCGGGGATCGCCGACCAGGCCGATTACGCGCCGATCCGGCGAGGCACCGCCTGGGGCGATGCGGCCTGATCCGGTGAGCAGCGCAGCGGCGCCGACGGGTCGCCCTCTCAACGGTATGTCGGTGGACGTGGAGGATTGGTTCCAGGTCGGCGCGTTCGAACGCGTGATCGACAAGGGCGACTGGGACCGGCTGCCGGCGCGGGTGGAGCAGAACAGCGACGCAGTGCTGGCGCTGTTCGCCGAGAGCGGGGTCAAGGCGACCTTCTTCACGCTCGGCTGGGTGGCGCATCGCTATCCGGCGCTGATCCGGCGGATCGCCGATGCCGGCCATGAGATCGCCAGCCACGGCTGGGATCACCAGCGCGTGTTCACGATGGACGCGGCGACCTTCCGCGCCGATCTGCTGCGTGCCCGCACCGCGCTCGAGGATGCCGGCGGCCAGGCGGTGACCGGCTATCGCGCGCCGAGCTTCTCGATCGATACCCGTACCCCGTTCGCGCATGCCGAGCTGGCGGCCGCGGGCTATGCCTATTCGTCGAGCGTCGCACCGGTGCGGCACGACCATTATGGCTGGCGCGAGGCGCCGCGCTACGCGTTCCGCCCGCTCGCCGACAGCGCGCTGGTCGAGCTGCCGGTGACGGTGGCGAAGATCGGGGGCAAGCACCTCGCCACCGGCGGGGGCTTTTTCCGGCTGCTGCCCGCGGCGCTGACCGATTTCGCGGTGCGCCAGGTGAACGGCGCCGGCCACGCCGCGATGTTCTATTTCCATCCCTGGGAGATCGATCCCGCCCAGCCGCGGGTCGCGGCGGCGCCGCTGCGCTCGAAGATCCGCCATTATTCCCGGCTCGGCGCGATGGCGGGCAAGCTGCGCGGGCTGATCGGCCGGCATGACTGGGGCCGGGTGGATGCGGTGGTGGCGCGCGAGGCGGCGGCGCTGCCGTGACCCATCCGCTGACGGTGCGCGAAGCCGACCTCGCCGACGCGCGCGATAGCGCTGCGATCGACGCGTTCGTGCGCGGCCAGACCGATGCGACGCCGTTCCACCTGCCGGGGTGGAGCCGCGCCATCCAGGCGGGCAGCGGCCAGCGCGCGCATTATCTGGTCGCCGAAGGGGCGGGGCGGATCGCCGGCGTGCTGCCGCTGACCGCGATGCGCTCGCCGCTGTTCGGCAAGGCACTGATTTCGGCCGCGTTCGCGGTCGACGGCGGCATCCTCGGCACGGGCATCGAGCCGCTCGCCGCCGCGGCCTGGGCGCTGGCCAGGCGCCTGGGCTGCCCCGAGGTGGAACTGCGCGGCGGCGCGGCGCCGGACGGCTGGGCGACGGACGACCAATCCTATCTGGGCTTCGTCCGCGACCTCGCCGCCGACGACGAGGCCGAATTGCTCGCGATCCCGCGCAAGCAGCGTGCCGAGGTGCGCCGGTCGCTCGGCTTCGATCTCGATGTCGTGGTCGACACCGACGCCGCCGCTTACGCCGAGCATCACCGCGTCTATGCCGAGTCGGTGCGCAACCTCGGCACGCCCGTGTTTCCCGCCAAGCTGCTGCGCGCGGTCGCCGGGGAGCTGGACGCCGACGTGCTCACCGTGCGCCACGGCGGCAAGGCCGTGGCGAGCGTGCTCAGCCTGTATTTCAATGGCACCGTCTATCCCTATTGGGGCGGCGGCACCGCGGCGGCGCGGGGCTTGCGCGCCAACGACCGGATGTATTTCGCGCTGATGGCGCACGCGCGCGCGCGCGGCTGCACGCGGTTCGACTTCGGGCGATCGAAGACCGGCACCGGTGCGGCGGCGTTCAAGAAGAATTGGGGGTTCGTGCCCGAGCCGCGGCGCTACGCCAAGCGCAGCGACGGGCCGGCGCGCGAGGTCAATCCGCTCAACCCCAAATATGCACTGATGGTGCGCACATGGCAGCGGTTGCCACTGCCGATCGCCAACCTCGTCGGGCCATGGATATCCCGGGGCCTGGGGTGATGGACATCCTGTTCCTCGCCCATCGTACCCCGTTCCCGCCCGACCGCGGCGACAAGATTCGCAGCTTCCACATCCTTCGCCATCTCGCCGGCAGGGCGCGGATCCACCTCGTCGCCTTCGGCGAGGAAGCGGCGGATATGACGCCGCCGCCGGCGTTCAGCGAGCTGTTGGCGAGCTGCACCATCGTGCCGCGCGGCAAGTCGCGCGCGGTCGCCGCGATGGAAGCGCTGGCGAGCGGCCGGCCGGTGTCGCTGACCGCTTTTGCGGCGCCGGCGCTGCGGCGCGCGGTCGACGCTGTGCTCGCCGGGCAGGCGATCGACGCGAACTACTGTTTCTCGGGGCAGATGGCGCAATATCTTCCCGACGCCGGACCGCCGGTGGTGATGGACTTCGTCGACGTGGATTCGGCCAAGTTCGCCGGCTATGCGAGCCGCGGCCTGCCGCCGCTGCGCTGGCTGATGCGGCGCGAGGCGCGGCTGCTGGGTGCGTTCGAGCGTCAGGTCGCGGCGCGGGTCGCCGCCAGCCTGTTTGTCAGCGAGGCGGAGGCGGCGCTGTTTCGCGATGGCGGCGCGCGCGGGCGGATTCTAGCGGTCGAGAATGGCATCGATGCCGGGCAATATGATCCGGCGCATGTCGATCCGTTGCCCGGCATGGGTCCGCTGATCGTCTTCACCGGGCAGATGGATTATCCGCCGAACATCGAGGCGGTGCGCTGGTTTGCCACGGCGGTGCTGCCGCGGCTGGTGGAGTGTCATCCGGGGCTGCGGCTGGCCATCGTCGGTCGCGCGCCCACCGCGGCGGTGACGGCGCTGGCCAGCGCGCAGGTGCTCGTCACCGCCGCGGTGGACGATGTCCGGCCGTGGCTCGCAGCGGCGACGGTGTGCATTGCACCGCTGCAGCAGGCGCGCGGGATCCAGAACAAGGTACTCGAGGCGATGGCGATGGCGCGGCCGGTGGTCGCCTCGGCCGCGGCGGCGGAGGGGATCGACCATGGCGGGACGGTTCGGGTGGCCGCCGATGCCGAGGCGCAGGTCGCGGCGATCGAGGCGTTGCTGGGAGACCCGATTGGCGCGGCGGCGCTGGGCGCAGCGGCGCGGGCGCGGGTGCTGGCGCGCTATGACTGGGCGGCGCGATTGGCGCCGCTCGATGGAGTGTTGGCCGAGATTGCCGGCGGAGGTGGGACGAATGCGTAGCTTCGTTGGTCTCGCACCGTCAGGCGTGCCGGCGAAAACCAGGATCCTTGGCGACGGCATGGGGAAGGAGGCGCGTAAGATCCCAGCGTTCGCTGGGATGACGAGCAGGTTCGAGGGAGTGGGACTAACTTCCGTCATCCCAGCGAAGGCTGGGATCTCTGCCGATACGGGTGGGAATGGAGTCGCAGAAGGCCGTAGCGGTCGCTGGAGCGACGGACCGTCGCTGGCGCCGGAGTGGCGCGCGACATGACAGGCGCATTGGGCCTTACTGCGGCGCGCGGGCGCGGTGGAGCGGCGCTGGGTTGGCGCCTGCATGGGGCGGCCTTGACGGTCGTCGCGGCGGCGATCCTGCTGATCTTTCGCGTTGATGTGGCGCGGCTGGTGGGCATCTGGTGGACCAGCACCACCTTCGGGCACTGCCTGTTCATCGGGCCGGTGATCGCCTGGCTGGTGTGGCAGCGGCGGCGAGAGCTGGAGCAGCTCGCGCCGACCGCCTGGTGGCCGGGGCTGGCGCTGGTCGCAGCAGGTGCGCTGTGCTGGCTGATGGGTGATGCCGGCTCGGTCACCTTTGCGCGGCAGCTGGGATTGGTGGTGATGCTGCAGGGCGCGGCCGTGACGCTGCTCGGCCCGCACGTCGCCCGCGCGCTGGCGTTTCCGCTCGGTTATGCCTTGCTGCTGGTGCCGTTCGGCGAGGAACTGGAGCCGCCGCTGCAGGCGGTGACGATCGCACTGCTGATGCCGATGCTCCACCTCGTCGGCGTGCCAGCCGAATCGAACGGCGTGCTGATCCACGCCGGCCGCTATTTCTTCGAGGTGGCGGAGGCCTGTTCGGGCGCCAAATTCGTGATCGCGATGGTCGCGTTCGGTTTGCTGGTGGCGAACCTCTGCTTCGTCTCGTGGCGCCGGCGTGCATTGTTCATGGTCGCGGCGGTGATCGTGCCGATCGTTGCCAACGCGCTGCGGGCGTTCGCGACCATCTATGCCGCCAATCTCACCAGCGTCGAGGCGGCGACCGGTTTCGACCATATCGTCTACGGCTGGATCTTCTTTGGGCTGGTGATGGCGGCGGTGCTGGCGATCGGCTGGCGCTGGTTCGATCGCGCGCCCGACGCACCGGCGTTCGATCCTGCGGCGTTGCCGCCGCCGCGGCGTGGCCGACTGCCGCTCGCCGTGGCGCTGGGGCTGACGATCGCGGTGGTCGCGATGGCGCCGGCGTGGAGCGGGCTGGTCGCGGGGCGCGCCGCGACGTTGCCGGCGCATATCGAGCTGCCGGCGGTAAAGGGGTGGACGCGCGCGCCGCTCAGCACGGTGGCACCGTGGCAGCCTTATTATCCGGGCGCCGACCATTATCTGTTCGGCCGCTACGGCGACGGCCGCGACGCAGTGGACGTCGCGATCGCGGTCTATGGCAGCCAGCACGAGGGCAAGAAATTGGCGGCATTCGGCACCGGCGTGCTGCGCGAGGAGGATCGCTGGGTGCGGGTCGGCGACGAGCCCGCGATCGCGGGCGGGTCGGCGATGCGGATCACCGCGCCGGGGCCGGTGGAGCGCGTGGTCGCGACATGGTATCGCGTCGGCGATCTGGTGACGGCGGACGAGCGATTGGTGAAGATCGAAACGATGAAGGCAAGGCTGCTCGGCGGTCCGCAACGCGCGGTGGCGATCCATCTCTCCGCCGAGGCGGGGCCGGGGCGCGATCCGCGCGGGGCGATAGAGCGGCTGCTCGCCGCGATCGGTCCGATCGACGCCTTGGCCGACCACGCCGCGGGCCTGCGCTAGATGTGCGGCATCGCCGGGATCTTTCATCCCGCGACCCCCAAGCCGGTCGATCCAAACCGCATCGCGGCGATGATCGCTGCCCTCTCGCATCGCGGGCCCGATGGCGACGGCATCTTCACCGCGCCCGGCGTCGGGCTGGGCCATCGCCGGCTGTCGATCATCGATCTCGAGGGCTCGCCGCAGCCGATGCAGGCGGGCGGGCTCACCGTCACCTACAATGGCGAGATTTACAATTTCGCCGACCTGCGCGCCGAGCTCGAGCGCAAGGGCGCACGCTTCCACACCGCCGGCGACACCGAGGTGCTGCTGCATGGCTGGCGCGCGTGGGGCCCGGGCCTGCTCGACCGGCTCAACGGCATGTTCGCCTTCGCGCTGCACGACGCCGACGCGGCGACGCTGTTCCTCGCGCGCGACCGAATGGGGGTGAAGCCGCTCCATTACGTCGAGCTGTCCGACGGCAGCCTGGCGTTCGCGTCGGAATTGAAGGGGCTGCTCGCGCACCCGCTGCTGCGCCGGGTGCCCGATCTCACCGCGGTCGAGGATTATCTCGCCTTTGGCTATGTGCCCGACGATGCCTGCCTGGTCGCCGGGGTGCGCAAGCTGGCCGCGGGGCATTTCCTGCTGGTGGAGCGCGGCCGGCCGGTGCCGAGCCAGCGGCAATGGTGGGACGTGAGCTTCGCGGATCGGGCGAGCGGGTCGGCCACGGCGCTCGGCGAGCAGCTGATCGAGCATCTGCGCAACGGCGTGCGCAGCCGGATGGTCGCGGACGTGCCGCTCGGCGCGTTCCTGTCGGGCGGGGTGGACAGCTCGGCGGTGGTGGCGCTGATGGCCGAGGCGAGCCCCAAGGCGGTGAAGACCTGCACCATCGGCTTCGACGAGGCGGGACATGACGAGCGCGCGCATGCCCACGCGGTGGCGCGGCGGTTCGCCACCGATCATCACGAACGGGTGGTCTCGCCCGACGACTTCGGGCTGATCGACACGCTGGTGCATCATTTCGACGAGCCGTTCGCCGATGCCTCGGCGCTTGCCACCTACCGCGTCTCGGCGCTGGCGCGCGAGAACGTGACGGTGGCGCTGTCCGGCGACGGTGCCGACGAGGCGATGGCGGGCTATCGCCGCTACAAGTTCCAGGCCGCGGAAGAGCGGGTGCGCGGATTGCTGCCGACCGAGATGCGCCGCGCGGCGTTCGGCGCGCTCGGCCGCTGGTATCCCAAGGTGGACTGGGCACCCCGGCCGCTGCGCGCCAAATCGACGTTCCAGGCGCTCGCTGCCGATGGCGACGAGGCCTATGCGCTGGCGGTGGGGGTGACCGCGCCGGCGATGCGCCGGCGGCTGTTCACGCCCGAGGCGCGCGCCGCGCTCGGCGGGCATCGCGCCGAGGACCGCTATGTCGCGGCGATGCGCGCGGCGCCGGGGCGCGATGCGCTCGACCGCGCCCAATATGCCGACATGAAGATCTGGCTGCCGGGCGACATCCTCACCAAGGTGGACCGGACCAGCATGGCGGTGAGCCTGGAGGCGCGCGAGCCGCTGCTCGATCACCGGCTGGTGGATTTTTGCGCGACGCTGCCGGCGGCGATGCGGCTGCGCCATGGCGAGGGCAAGTGGCTGATGAAGCGCGCGCTCCAGCCCTATCTGCCGCGCGAGATCCTCTACCGCCCCAAGATGGGCTTCGTCACACCGATCAGCGCCTGGTTCCGCGGGCCGCTCGCCGAGGCGGCGGCGGGGATGGGGCGCTCGCGGCTGCTGGCGGATACCGGTTGGTTCGACCAGGGCGTGCTGGCGACGCTGGCGGCGGACCACCGCGCCGGCCGCGCCGAGCATGGCCGCACCTTGTGGCAGTTCACCATGCTCGAGCGCAGCCTCAGGCGATTGTTTGGTTAACTTTCCGTCAGGCTGGGGGCGCGAGTACCGTCATCGTTCCGTCACCAAAACATAATGCCGCCTTTACCATCGGGCTCTAGCAGCAGCGCCATGTTGTTGGACGTAGAGATGTTGCGCAGCGGATCGATCGGCTCAATCAATCCGTCCATCAAGGTCAACCGCCAGGCGCTGCCGCGCACCGCGACGCTGGCGGCGGTAGTGGACATGTTCCGCGCGCATGCCGATCTCCGGCTGCTACCGATCGTCGACGAGGCGCGCCGGCCGGTCGGCGCGATCCACGAGATCGACGTGCGCAGCATCCTGTTCAACCCGTTCGGCCATGCGCTGATGCAGAATCCGAGCATCGGCGGGTCGCTCGACGGGCTGATCCGGCCATGCGCCACCGCCGATGCGCATCTCGCGCCCGCCGAGCTACTCGACGCCTATCATCGCTCGCCGGGCGGCGAGGGCATGATCCTGACCAGCGGCGGCAGCTTCCATTCGGTGATCGATGCGCGCGAGCTGGCGCGGCTCGCCGCCCAGCGCCAGCTCGACCAGGTGGCGGAACGCAGCGCCCGCGCCGAGCGGATCGATGCGGCTGGGCGCGGCTTTACCGGGGAGGTCGCCGCCCTGGTTGCAGAGCTCGGCGCAATCGCGGGGCAGGTGCAGCGTCTTGCCGGTCATCTGATCGAGCGCGCCGGCAGCACCCGCGACGGCTCCGCCTCGGTGGCGGCGGCGGCGGGGCAGACGGTGCAGGCCCTAGGCGAGATCGCCGGGCGCGGGCGCAGCCTTGCCGCGACGCTCGACAGCATCGCGCGCAACACCGCGCAGGCCGCGCGGATTCGCGGCGATGCGCGCGCGGCGGTGCATCAAACCGGGACCAGGGTGGCTGCGCTGGCGCACTCCGCGGGCGCGGTGGACGACATGCTGCGGCTGATCCAGACGATTGCCGCCCAGACCAACATGCTCGCGCTCAATGCCGGGATCGAGGCAGAGCGGGTCGGGGAGGCCGGCCGGGGCTTCGCGGTGGTCGCCGCCGAGGTGAAGACGCTGGCGCAGCAGACCAGCGCCGCCGCCAAGGACATCGCGCTGCACGTGACGGAGATGAACGGCTTGCTTGGCGACGTGGTCGGCGGCCACGAGCTGCTCGGGCTGGCGATGGAGGCGATCGCGGAGACCGGCGCGTCGATCGACGCCGAGGTGCAGGCGCAGACCGGCGCCACCCATGCGATCGCGGTCAATGTCGAGCAGTCGGTGGAGGCGGGCGGCGACATCCGCGCGCGGATGGGGGCGATCAGCGAGCAGGCCGCGGCGCTGGGCGACGATGCCCGCGTGCTCGAGCGATTGTCGGCGACGCTGACGCGATCGACCGATCGGCTGCGCGAGCGGGCGCAGGGGTTCGTGGGCGTGGTGGCGGCGCTGTAGGCGTTCGCGTCAGCGCAAACCCGCCAGCGTCTGCAGCGTCCAGCGGTCGAACAGATCGGGCCACAGTGAGCCCGGATTGATCCGCGGCAGGCGGGTGCCGAAGCCGTGGCCGCCGCGCTCGATGATATGCGCCTCGACCGGCACCCGCGCCTCGCGGGCGGCGGCGAGGAGATCGAGGCTGTTGGTGACCGGCACCGTCGGATCGTCCTCGGCAGCGAGGACGAACAGCGGGGGCGTGGCGGCGTTGATGTGGCGATCAACCGCATAGCGGCGCTGCATCGCCGGATCGGGATCGGGACCGAGCAGGTTGGCGCGCGAGCCGCCGTGGCTGCGGCCGGCGTCCATGCTCGACACCGCGTACATCAGTCCGGCAAAGGCCGGGCGCGCCGACTGGCGGTCGGCGGCGTCGAGCGGGCGGTAGACGCGCAGATCGTGGAGTGTTGCCAGCGACGCGGCGAGGTGGCCGCCGGCGGAGAAGCCGAGCACGCCGAGCTTGGCGGGATCGATGCGAAACCGCGCCGCATTCTCCCGGATCAGCCGCATCGCACGCTGGGCGTCGCTGAGCGGCACGTCGGCGCGGTCGGCCCAGCCCTCACCCGGCAGGCGATAGTTGAGCACGAAGCCGGTGATGCCCTGCGCGGCGAGCGTCAAGGCGACATCGATGCCCTCGCCGCGCAGCGAGGTCACCGAATAGCCGCCGCCGGGCACGATCAGCACCGCGCGGCCGTCCGGTCGCCGGGGCCGGAACACGCCGACGTCGGGGCGCACGGTGCCGCGCATCAGCAGGTTGCGATAGCCGTCGGTGCGTTCGCGGGTGATCTGCGGGCGGGGGCGCAGGCCAGGGGGGACGCGCAACTCGCCGGCAGGCCACAGGTCGAAGCGCTCGGCCGGCGGCCAGCTCGGCAGGCTGCCATCCGCCGCCAGCGCGGCGGCACGCGCGCGGGCGATCGCCGGCGCGGCGATCGCGCCGAGACCGAGCGACAGAGCGATGAGGTGGCGGCGGTCAACGGTCATGGCCGCGTTACCTGCCGGGGGTGGTGACGTAAGTCGAGCGGGGATGTCACGCCGCGCGTCGAGCGCGACGGATGTCAGCCCTCAGCGCAGCTTGGCGATCGACAGGCCGTCGGCCTTGGCGCGGTCCTTGGTCGATTCTTCCGAGCGCTTGAGCGCCTTGGCGATCGCCTTCAGCGCCATGCCCTTTTTGGCGAACTGGTGCAGCTTCTGGATTTCGTCGGTCGTCCAGGGCTGACGATGGCGCTCGAATGCTTCACCCTTGGCCATCGTCAGTTCCTTTCGTCGTATATGCTTACTTGTCGAAGATCGTCGCCCACTTGTGGACCGGGCGATCCTTCCACAGGCCACGGTGATAGGCGTCGGAGGCGAGCAGCGGCATCACGCTGCCGGCTTCGGCGAACACCATCTGCTCGATTGCGGTGTTGACCTTGCCCCAGCTCGCCGCTTCCTGCAGCGTCGAGGAGGAGCAGGCGCCGTCGCGGACGTCGGCGACGGTGATCTGCACCGCATATTTGTGGACCTGGACGTCGTCGTGACCGAGAATTTCGGCGCAGACCACGGTGTCCTGGATGAAGTTCTTGGGCACGCCGCCGCCGATCATCAGCAGCCCGGTGACGCCTGCCTCGATCTTGATCTGGGTGAGCTCGCGGAAATCGGCGATGGCGTCGAGCACCATGTACGGCTTGCCGGCCTTGGCGCGGTCCACCTGATGCTTGACAAGCCCGAAGCCGGCCGAGCTGTCGACGAACGCCGGGCAGAAGATCGGCACGTCATGCTCATAGGCGAGCTTGACGAGGCTGTTCTCCTTCTTGCCGTGCTCGACGAGATACTTGCCCATTTCGCGAATGAACGCGCGGCTCGAATAAGGGCGCGGCTCAAGCGTCTCGGCAATCTCGAAGATGGTATGGTCGACGTTCTGGAGCGCTTCCTCGTCGATGTAGGTATCGTAGATACGATCGATGTAGAGCGAGCGCAGCACGTCGTCGTGCGGCACCTCAAGCGCCTGATAGTGCTTGTGGCCGAGGCCCTCAAAGAAATCCATGTCGACGATCGAGGCGCCGGTGGCGACGATGCCGTCGATCATGTTGTTGCGGACCAGCTCGGCGTAGAGGTCCATACAGCCGCCGGCCGAGGTGGAGCCCGCGATCACCAGGAAGATCGAGCAATCCTTGTCCGCCAGCATCTGATTGTAGATGTTGGTGGCGCGGCCGAGATCGCGGCTGGTGAAGCTCATGTCGGCCATCGCGTCGACGATCGGGCGGGCGTCGAAGCTCTTGATGTCGATGTGTTTGACCTGCTTGGAGAGCAGTTCCGCCTTGCGGGTGTCGTTGATCGGCGCGTTGCTGCCGGCAGTCTTGGTGAGGGTATCGGTCATGGCTGGCCTTTGGCTATCCAGAACCCGTCGTCGTTCAATGGGGACGCGGAAACCCGTAGCGTCTCCTCCCGCCGCAGCGGGAGGAGAGAACCTGTATCTAAGTGATTGGCGTTACAGCTTGACGACGTTGGAGCCGCGATGCTCGTCGGCCGCCTCGTCGTGCAGGTACACCGACAGCATCGGCTCGTCGCTCACCATCACCGTCTCGCCCGTGCCGAAGCCGTTGAAGCCAGTGCGCATCGCGACGCCATAAGCCCCGAGCATGCCGATCTCGAAATAATCGCCGGTGTTGGTATCCGCCGGCAGCGGGAACGGCCCCGCCATGTAATCGAGATCGTCGCAGGTCGGGCCCCAGAAGCTGAAGTCCATGTCGCGCGCATCGGACTCCGGCTCGCGCAGCAGCTGCACCGGATACTTCCAGCCGATATGCGCGGCATCGAACAGCGTGCCATAGGCGCCGTCATTGATGTACAGCTCGGTGCCGCGGCGGCGCTCGACGCGGACCACCACCGAGGAATATTCCGCACACAGCGCCCGGCCGGGCTCGGCCCAGAGTTCGGCCGAATAGCTGATCGGCAGGCTCTCGAACGCGCGGTGGATCGTCTCGAAGAAACGCTCCAGCGGCGGCGGGGTCATGCCCGGATAGGCCGACGGGAAACCACCGCCGACGTCGATTACGTCGACAGTGACCGCCGCATCGACGATCGCCGCCCGCACCCGCTCCATGGCATTGGTGTAGGCGTCCGGCGACATCGTCTGGCTGCCGACGTGGAAGCAGATGCCGAGCGCGTCGGCGACCTGGCGGGTCGCCATCAGCAGCGCCTTGGTTTCCGCCGGGCCGGCACCGAACTTCGAGCCGAGGCTGAGCTTGGCATATTCGGACGAGACGCGCAGGCGCACGCAGAGCGTCAGATCCGTCGCGGCAACCCCGTCTTGCTGGGTCGTGGCGCGAACGATCTTGTCGAGCTCTTCCAGACTGTCGAGCGAGAAGGTGCGGACGTCGTGGCTGAAATACGCCTCGGCGATCGCCTCTTCCGACTTAACCGGGTGCATGAAGCAGCAGACGGCGTCCGGCAACGTCGCCTTGACGAGACGCACCTCGGCGATCGAGGCGGTGTCGTAATGCGTGATGCCATTGTCCCAGAGGATCTGGAGCAGGTCAGGCGACGGGTTTGCCTTGACCGCATACATCGAGCGACCCGGAAACTTCTCCACGAAGAATCGGGCGGCCCGCGCAGCTGCATGCGGACGAACGAGCGTTACCGGATCAACCGGACGTCGCGTGGCGATATCGATGCCGCCTCCGAGAACAGAGGAGCCGGCGGTCGAGAGGGGCGCTAACCCCAACGCGCTATAGTGCTTGGCCAATTCAAGGGACCTCCAATTGCCTTTCGGCATACGGTGACAAAAGCTGCCTTGCGGTTGGAAGTCCCATGGGGCAGCGGAGGCGCGATCTATGGTCGCTGCGGCCCCATGTAAAGTGGCTATGCGACGGAAGGGGTGAAAAGTGACTATTCTGCGACAACCGACGCGGGCCGGCGTGCGCGACGCCGCCGCCAAGATCGCGCGGGTGCTGCCGCCGACGCCGCTTTTCACGCATGAAATCAATGGCGTGACAATCGCGTTCAAGGCTGAATCGCTGCAGCCGATCGGCGCGTTCAAGATCCGCGGCGCGTGGCATCGGCTGACCGCGCTGGACGACGCGGCGCGGGCGCGGGGGGTGGTCGCCTTCTCGTCCGGCAACCATGCGCAAGGGGTGGCCTGGGCGGCTAAGCGACTCGGTATCGCCGCGACCATCGTCATGCCGGCGGATGCGCCGCGGGCGAAGCTGGAGGGCACGCTGGCGCTGGGCGCCGAGGTGGTGCGCTACGACCGCGCTACCGAGAGCCGCGAGACGATCGCGGCGCGATTGGCGGAGGCGCGCGGGGCGACGCTGGTGCCAAGCTTCGATGACGCCTGGATCATCGAGGGCCAGGGCAGCGCCGGGATCGAGGCGGCCGAGCAGATGGCGTTGGCAGGGTTGGGCGCGCCGCAGCATGTGATCATCCCTTGCGGCGGCGGCGGACTGTCGGCAGGGATCACGCTGGCGCTGCCCGAGGCGCGGATCACCGTGGTCGAGCCGGAGGGCTGGGACGACATGCGCCGCAGCCTGGAGGCGTCATGGATCGAGCCAGTGGGCGACAATCCGCCGCCGACCGCGTGCGATGCGCTGCAGACCCGGCTGGTGTCGCCGCTGACCTTCGACGTGCTGTCGCGCCGCGATGCGACCGGGGTGGCGGTTAGCGAGGCGGAGATCCGTGCCGCCCAGCGCTGGGCGGCGGAGACGCTGCGGCTGGTGGTGGAGCCCGGCGGCGCGGTGGCGCTGGCGGCGGTGCTGGCCGGGCGGGTGACGGCCGCGCCGGGGATGCTGGTGATCCTGTCCGGCGGGAATGTGGACATCGATGCCTTTGCGCGGGCGATTGGTTAGGCTGATGAATGGTCGGCTAGGGGCACTCTCCCGCCGTCATGCTGAACTTGCTTGAGGATCCATGACCTGAACTGGCCGCAGGCGAACGGGTAGTGTTGGCCATAGATGCTGAAACAAGTTCAGCATGACGACGGTTAAGGGGGAGGCCGAATCGCCGGCCTTGACGTTGCCATTTGGAATGACGGCGGGATCAGATCATGAATGACCTAATCGCCACGATTGCCAAGGCAGCGCCGGCGATTGCGATGCTTGGCTGTTTTGCTTGCCTGATCGGCGGCGGGGCGATGATCGCGGGGCGGCGCGATGTGCGCAAGGGCGTGCTGCTGCTGATCATGGCCGCGGTGCTGCTCGGCAATGTGGTGATCTGGCAGCTGTGACCGCTCCCCCGTGCTCCTGCGCAGGCAGGAGTCCAGGGAAGCGGCGATGTCTTTGGTAACCCTGGCTTCCTGCTTGCGCAGGACCCCGTGATCTCAGCGGATCGGCGAGTTGGGATCCAGCCGCATGTCGAGATAGCGATCCACGCTGCCCATCAGCTCGGGCATCTCATGCTCGAAGAAGTGGTTCGCCTTCGGGATGGTGTCGTGGTGGATGGTGATGTGCTTCTGGGTGCGCAGCTTGTCGACCAGCTTCTGGGTGGCGCCTGGGGTGGCGACCTCGTCATTCTCGCCCTGGATGATGATCCCCGACGAGGGGCAGGGGGCGAGGAAGCTGAAATCGTACATGTTGGCGGGCGGCGCCACCGAGATGAAGCCGCGGATCTCCGGGCGGCGCATCAGCAGCTGCATGCCGATCCAGGCGCCAAAGCTGACCCCGGCGATCCAGGTGGTGGAGGCTTCCGGGTGGAAGCTCTGCACCCAATCGAGCGCGCTCGCGGCATCGCTCAATTCGCCGACGCCGTTGTCGAACGTGCCCTGGCTCTTGCCAACGCCGCGAAAATTGAAGCGCAGCGTCGCGAAGCCGCGGCGCTGGAAGGTCTTGTAGAGCTCCTGGACCATGCGGTTGTTCATGGTCCCGCCCGCACTCGGATGCGGGTGGAGGATCATCGCCACCGGCGCGCGGGGGCGGGGAGCGGGGGCGAAACGGCCCTCGAGACGACCTTCGGGGCCGGGGAAGATGACTTCGGGCATGAACACTCGCACCGTGAAAGGAAGGCGCCCCGGTGGAGCGCACACTATCGGCCGCTATATAAGGGGCGGGCACCGTCACGCAATTGGAACGAATCCTGGCCAACCGTATCTATCTGGATCACGCCGCGACCACGCCGATGACTGCGACCGCCCGCGAGGCGGTGGCGCGCGGGCAGGCGCTGTGGGCCAATCCGTCGTCGCCGCATGCCGAGGGCCGGGCGGCGCGCGCGGCGCTGGAAGCAGCGCGGCGTGACGTTGCCGCGGCTTATGGTTGGCGCGGCGAGACGCTGCTGACCAGCGGCGCGAGCGAGTCGTTGTCGATCGCGCTGGGGCGCAGCGTCATGGCCCGGCGGCTGATCAGCGCCGTCGAGCATGATGCGGTGATCCGCGCCGCCGGGGACGCGGCAATGCTGCCGGTGGACGGTGACGGGCTGGTCGCGCTCGCCGCGCTGGAGCGATCGCTCGGCGACGGCGGCCCGGCGCTGGTCTGCGTGCAATGGGCGAACAGCGAGACCGGGGTGCGCCAGCCGCTCGACGCGATATCGGCCATCGTGCGCGCGGCCGGTGGTCTGCTGCTGGTCGATGCGGCGCAGATGCCGGCGGGGGCGGGGCTGGCGAAGGTCGCTGACTTTGTGGTGCTCTCGGCGCACAAGCGCGGCGGCCCACCGGGAATCGGCGCGCTGTTGGTTCGCGATCTGGCGACGCTCATCCCGAGCGGTGGGCAGGAGCGGGGCTATCGCCCGGGCACGGAGAATTTGCCGGGCGCGCTCGGCTATGCCGCGGCGCTCGTCGAGCCCGAGGATGTCGCGCGGCTGGCGGCGCTGCGCGCACGGCTCGACGACGGCATTGCGCGATCGGGCGGCGAGATCGTCGCCGCCGGCGCGCCGCGCCATCCCGCGATCGGCTCGTACCGGCTGCCGGGGGTGGCCTCCGCCGCGCAGCTGATCCTGCTCGATGGCGCGGGGTTTGCGGTATCGGCAGGCAGCGCCTGTTCGTCGGGCAGCATGAAGCCGAGCCATGTGCTCGCGGCGATGGGCTGGGGCGAGGCGGCGATGCGCGAGGTGATCCGGGTGAGCTTCGGGCGATCGACGAGCGAGGCCGAGGTCGACGCGTTCGTCGCCGGCTGGCGGGCGATGGCACGGACCACCCGGCGCAGCGCGGCATGACCTATCTCGATTATCAGGCGACCACGCCGCTCGCACCCGAGGCGCTGGCGGCGATGCTGCCGTGGCTGGAGCGGCAGCACGCCAACCCGCATTCGGCGCATCGCGAGGGGCGGGCGGCACGCGCCGCGGTGGAGGTGGCGCGCGACGCGGTCGCGGCGCTGCTGCCGCCCGGGGGGACGGTGAGCTTCACCAGCGGGGCGACCGAGTCGCTCAACTGGGCCATCAAGGGGAGCACCGGGCCGATCGTCTCGGTCGCGACCGAGCATGCCGCGGTGCTCGACACGGTCGCGGCGAGCGGGCGCGCGGCGACGCTGCTGCCGGTCGATGCCGCCGGGCTGGTTGCCGCGGCGACGCCGGTCGCGCCGGGGACCGGGCTGGTCGCGGCGATGCTGGTCAACAACGAGATCGGCGTGATCCAGCCGATCGCCGAGCTTGCCGCGGCGGCGCATCGGGCGGGCGCGTTGTTCCTGTGCGACGCGGTGCAGGGCTATGGGCGGGTCGCGATCCCCCCCGAATGTGACCTGATCGCGATCTCGGCGCACAAGATCCACGGTCCCAAGGGGATCGGTGCGCTGTGGATCCGCGACGGGGTGACGCTGGCGCCGCTGCTCCATGGCGGCGGCCAGGAGGCGGCGGGACGGTCCGGGACGCTGTCGCCGGCGCTATGCGCGAGCTTCGGTGCCGCGGCGATGCTGATGGCGGCGCGGGCTGACGAGGATGAAGCGCATGTCACGCAGCTGTGGCAGATCGCGACCGAGCGGCTCGGGGTCGATGGCGGCGAGGGGGAGTGGCAGCTCAACGGCGCTGCCGACCGGCGCTATCGCGGCAACCTCAACGTCCGTCGTCGCGGCCTGGATGTGGCGCGACTGATGTCGGATTGCCGGACGCTTGCCTTCTCGGCAGGGTCGGCCTGCGCCAGCGGGTCGGGGCGGCCTAGCCATGTCCTTCGCGCGCTCGGACTGAGCGATGCCGAGGCGCGATCGAGCATCCGCCTCGGCTTCGGGCGCTATACCGGCGCGAACGAGCTGCGCGGGGCACTCGACCAGCTGATCGCGGCGGCCGATCGCCAGCGGCTGCCGGTATGATCCGGGTGCGGTTCATCGCCACCGACGGCACGTCCAGCGAGGTGGAGGCCGCGGTGGGGGCGCGGCTGCTTGACGTGGCCCAGGCCGACGGCCAGCCGCTCGAGGGAATCTGCGACGGCGATCTCGCCTGCGCGACCTGCCATGTCCTGATCGATCCCGCCGATCTCGATCGCCTGCCGCCACCGAGCGAGGACGAGGAGGATCTGCTCGACCTCGCTCCGGCAGCGGCGCGGAACAGCCGGCTGGCGTGCCAGATCAGGCTGACGGCGGGGCTCGATAGGCTGACGGTCCGCATCCCGCCGCAGTGATCGATCGCAGCTGAACGCTAGGAATCCCTTCGTTACAAAGGGTTGCCGCTTCGTCAGCGATGCTGTCGTTCCGACAACGACACGTTCATGGAACATGCACGGCAAAAGGTGGATTTAGCCTCCTGTCCGGCCCGCCCGGGCCTGTGAAAAGGAGTAGCAATCATGAAGCTTGTCGCATTGCTCGGCGCCGGTGCCCTGGCGATCGGGACCCTGGTCGGCGCGGTGGCGCCAGCCGAGGCGCAGCGCCACGGTGACGACCGTGGCTATCACCATCGCGGCGATTACCGCCCGCATCACGGTTACAACCGCGGCGGCTATGGTCGCCATCGCGGCTACGGCCGCACCCGCGTGGTGTGCCGAGTCCATCACGGGCGTTACCATCCCGTCCGCCGCTGTTTCCGCGTGTATCGCTGAGGCAACCGAACCGTGGCGAGATCGTTACGCCACGACAACTAACCAGTAGAGGAGTAAGCCTGTGAAGCTTCTGTCCATGCTCACCGCCGGCGCCGTCGCGCTGACCGGTCTCGCCCCGATCGCCATCGCGCCGGCTGCGGCGCAAGAGCATCGCACCGTCGTCCATGAGCGCACCGTGGTACGCCACGACGAGCGCCGCGGCTACAATCACCGCGCCCGTACGGTGTGCGACTGGAAGTGGCGCAATCATCATCGCGTCAAGGTCTGCCGGACGGTCCGCCGCTAAGCCGACTTGATCATCCCGCCCGACCCCGCCATAGGCAGCGCGGGAGTCGGGCGGACGTGGTCGTCGCCAACTTGGTCAGGTCCGGAAGGAAGCAGCCACAACGATTTCGCCGCGGGTCGTCCCGGCTCCCACCGCGAACGCTGCTCATGCCGTAAGCAAGACTAGCGGGCACAGCCCGTCTGACGACGCGGCCTTGCCGCGACGCCCTGCTTCCCAGAGGCAGCTGATATCCACGTTGCCGGTGCCGATGCCGCGCTGACCGGATCGTGGCAGAACTGCCCAGCGGCGAACGCCGACCTTACATTCCCCCTCCGTTCCGCCTAGATGATCGGCATGGCCGACTCTTTCGATCTGGGCGAGCCGCCCCAGCCGGCGGCGAAGGCCGACACCGCCTATCGCGTGCTCGCGCGCAAATACCGTCCACAGACGTTCAGCGAGCTGATCGGCCAGGATGCGATGGTGACGACGCTCGGCAACGCGATCAAGCGCGACCGGCTGGCACATGCCTTCTTGATGACCGGCGTACGCGGGGTGGGCAAGACATCCACAGCGCGGCTGATCGCCAAGGCGCTCAACTGTATCGGGCCCGACGGGCAAGGCGGGCCGACGATCGATCCCTGCGGGGTATGCGAACCGTGCCGCGCGATCGCCGAGGGGCGACATATCGACGTGATCGAGATGGACGCGGCGAGCCACACCGGTGTCGACGACGTCCGCGAGATCATTGATGCCTCGCGCTATGCGGCGGTATCCGCGCGGTTCAAGATCTACATCGTGGACGAGGTCCACATGCTCTCCAAGAACGCCTTCAACGCGCTGTTGAAGACGCTTGAGGAGCCGCCCGCGCACGTCAAATTCCTGTTCGCCACCACCGAGGTGAACAAGGTGCCGATCACCGTGCTGTCGCGCTGCCAGCGATTCGACCTCCGACGAATCACCGCCGAGAAGCTCGCCGAGCATTTCGCCTTTGTCGCGCATGAGGAAGGCATGGTCGCCGAACCCGAGGCGCTGATGCTGATCGCGCGCGCCGCGGAAGGCTCGGCGCGCGACGGGCTGTCGATCCTAGACCAGGCGATCGCCCATGCGGGTATCGAAGGCAGCGCGGTCACGGCCGAGGCGGTGCGGCAGATGCTCGGCCTGTCCGACCGCGGCGCGGTGCGCGACCTGCTGGGGATGATCCTGAGGGGTGACAGCCAGGCCACGCTCGCTTCGCTGCGCCGGCAATATGATTATGGCGTCGATCCGCTTTCCGTGTTCCGGGCGCTGCTCGAGACGGTGCATGGCATCACCCTGACCAAGGTCGGCACCGCGGACGACCCCGCCCAGTCAGTCGAGGAGCGCAACGCGCGTTACGAATGGGCCGGCACGCTGTCGTTCGCGGCGCTGCACCGCTTGTGGCAGTTGTTTCTCAAGGGGCATGACGAGATCGCCAAGGCGGCGCTGCCGATCGAGGCGGCGGAGATGGCGTTGCTGCGTGCGATCCATGCCTCGACGCTGCCCGATCCGGGCGAGCTTGCGCGGCAGATCGCCAGTGGCCGGATCGCCCCGCCTTCGGTAGCTGCGCCGGCTGCGGCGCCGGCGCTCGCCGCACCGGTGGCCGCGGCCGAGCCGGTGGTCCCCGCCGAGCCGGAAGGGCCGCCGCGCGACTTCGCCGGGCTGATCCACCTGCTCGAGGAAAACGGCCATCTTGCCGTGGCGGCGCAGCTCACCAATGGCGCCCGGGTGGTCCGCTACGAGGCGCCCGAGCTGGTGCTGTCCGGCTCGCGGCCGGTGTCGGCGGATGCATTGCGCGACGCCGCCGAAGCGCTCAAGCGGTCGACCGGCCAGGTGTGGAAGATCAGCTTGGAGGATGCGCCCGGCGCGCCTACCTTGCGCGAGCAGGCCAAGGCCGATTCCGATGCCGTCCGCGCGGCGGTTCTCGACACCCCCCTGGTCAAGGCGGCACTGGCCGCCTTCCCGGACGCGCAGCTGGAAAGCTGGCCAGGACAACGGAGTATAGCATGAAGAATATCGATGAAATCCTCGCCATGGCGCAGAACGTCCAGAACGAGCTGCAGAAGGCGCAGGACGGCCTCGACACGATCGAAGTGGAGGGCGTTTCGGGCGGCGGGCTGGTCAAGGTAAAGGCCTCGGCCAAGGGGCGGATGATGTCGATCCAGATCGACGATTCGCTGATCGAACTGTCCGAGAAGCAGATGCTCGAGGATTTGCTGGTCGCCGCGCTCAACGACGCACGCGCCAAGGCCGATGCGGCCAGCGGCGCCGAGATGGCGAAGATGACCAGCGGCCTGCCGCTGCCACCGGGCTTCAAGCTGCCGTTTTGATCCCGTTACGGCTGAGGAACAACCTGGCGGCACCTGGCGTTGGGCCCTTACCATCTAGGAGAGGGTGCCACCATGGTTGAAGAACGAGTCGTAGAGACCCCGACCGCCACGCACACCACTGTGATCGAGCGCAGCGGCGGCGGTGGCGGCGGGGTCGCCATTGCCATCGTGCTGCTGATTGCGGTGCTGATTGGCGGCTATTTCCTGTTCGTCCACCAGGGCAGCGAGAACGCCAAGAACAATGCGATCACCTCGGCGGCGAAGAGCGTCGAGAAGACCGCCGACAAGGCCGGCGGCGCGATCGACGACGCAAAGTAGCGCGCGTTTGCCTGCGCGCAGATAAGAGGCAAGGAGGAGAGTTGCGCCTCTCCTCTGGCATTCCAGCAGGCTGACTTCCATCTGATCCGTTCGTGCTGAGCTTGTCGAAGCACCTTGAGACACAGGCCCTTCGACAGGCTCAGGGCGAACGGTCGTCAAGGACCGGTCAGGCTCAATACGGGCTGTCAGATCATCAGGCCCAGCGCCGAATCCCAAAGCTTGCTCAGCGTAGGCAGCTATCCAGCCCGCCGCGGCGGACCACGCCGACATAGCGCGACAGCGCATTGCCATGCTGGCGGACAAAGCCGTGCGGGTCGATCGCCGCGCGTTTCTTGGGCAGCGGCAGCACCGCGGCGATCCGGCCGGCCTCGGTTGGCGAGAGGTGGGTCGCGTCGTGATGGAAATAGCGGATCGCCGCGGCGTCGGCGCCATAAGTGCCGATTCCGGTCTCGGCGATGTTGAGATAAACCTCCATGATTCGCTTCTTGCCCCACAGTGTCTCGATCAGCACGGTGAAATAGGCCTCGGATGCCTTGCGGATGTACCCACCGCCCTGGAACAGGAAGGCGTTCTTGGCGGTCTGCTGGCTGATCGTCGAGCCGCCGCGGATCCGCCCCCCTTCGGCGTTGCGCACCGCCGCGCTGGCGATGGCGCGGAAATCGAAGCCGTGGTGCGTGCAGAAGCGCGAATCCTCGCCGGCGATCGCGGCGCGCGGCATGTCCGGGTCCATCTCGTCGAGCGACATCCACTGTTTGGTGACGCCATGGCCGTTGAGCACGTCGCCCATCATCGTCCAGGTGAAGGGCACCGGTACGAAGCGGTAGATGCCGACCCACAGCACGGTGACGGCGACGAAGATCAGGGCGGCCTTGAGGAGCAGGCTGAGGAGACGGATCATGCGCCGACCCTTACGGCGGCGGCGCGCGCCATCAAGCCCCTTGGGAGCGCGCTGCGAGGATCGCCTCGGCCGCGGCGACGCCGGTCAGGTAGGCGCCATGAGCGGTGGAGAAATCCTCGCGCGAGCAGGCTTCGCCGGCGAAGAACAGGCGATCATCGACCGGCGCTGCCAGGATCTGCCGGTCACCGGCATGGCCGACCCGGGCGTGGCTGTAGCTGCCGTGAATGTGCGGCTCGTGGCGCCAGCGCGTCGCCGCCAGCGGGGTGAGGCGGACGCGCCAGTCGGCGCCGAGCAGCGCGACGAGCTCGGTGATGGCGAAGTCGGCGGCGGCGCCTTCCACTTCCAGCACCTCGGCGCAATCCCCGCCGAAGAAGCTTTCGATGATTGGCCAGCCGAACGGCGAGAGACGATGGCTGGCGGAGCAGCCGCTATGCGGATTGCCGATAAGGTGGCTGCTGGCGGGCCAGTCGATCCGGTCGACTTGGAGGAACACCTTGTCGGCAAGCCCGAGCGGCAGCGCGGCGGCAGCGTCGTGTTTCCCGGGCAGCGGCGGATCGAAGGCAATCGCGGCTAGCGCGGTGGTGGGGACGCAGACGATCGCTTGATCGGCCTCGACCGTGCCGGCATCGGTATCGATGCGCAGCGCGGTGCCGCGGTGATCGATGCGGGTGACGAGCGTGCCGAGCCGCACCGGCACACTGCCGACATGGCCCGCGATCAACGTGCCATAGCCAGCGGGCAACGCCCAATTGTCGGCAGTCGACGCATCCTCATAAGCCAGCCAGTCGTGGAGCGAGACGGCGGTAAGCGGCGCGCCATTGGCATAGCCGGAGATGGCATCGATCATCGGCCGCCAGCGGTCGTCGCGGGCAATGAAGGCGGAGAGCGGCTGGTCGGGGCCGCCGGCGGCGGCGCGGGCGGCGGTTTCCCAGCGGTGCCAAGCCTCGCCGAACGCCTGCTGCTCTGCCGGCGAGTAACCGAGATCACGCCATTGCACGCCCCAATTAGGCGACGACCGATCAATCGCGGCGCCGGTCTGCTCGGCGACCTGCGTCCAGGGATTGCGACGCGCCGAGTGGAGCCAGCCGCAGCCGGCGTCGACGGTGACGGCCGCGGGAATGGGGAAGGAAGCTGGTGCGAGGTCCAGCGTCAGGCTGCTGGCGCGGCCGCCGACGCGGCTTCCCGCCTCGAGCAGCAGCACGTCCGTGCCCGAGTCCCACAGCCGCCGGGCGGCGGCGATGCCGGCCGCCCCGCCGCCGATGACGACAGTGCGGCCCGTCCGTTCGGCCATGGTTACGCGGCGGCGAGCAGTCGCTTCTCGCCAGCAAGACGCATCATCGCCTTCTGCAGCTTCTCGAAGGCGCGCACCTCGATCTGGCGGACGCGCTCGCGGCTGACGCCATAGACCTGGCTCAGTTCCTCGAGCGTCTTGGGATCGTCGGTCAACCGACGCTCGGTGAGGATGTGCTTCTCGCGATCGTTGAGATCATCCATCGCATTGACCAGCATGCCGTGGCGGACATCGGCCTCCTGCGCCTCGGCAACCACCGAATCCTGCAGCGGCGCATCATCCTGGAGCCAATCCTGCCACTGGCCCTCGCCGTCCTCGCGCATCGAGACGTTGAGCGAGGTATCCCCGCCCATCGCCATGCGGCGGTTCATGCTGATCACATCGCTCTCGGCGACGCCCAGATCGGTGGCGATCTTGGTGATATGCTCGGGCTTGAGATCGCCGTCCTCGAACGCGTCGAGCTTGGACTTCATCCGGCGCAGGTTGAAGAACAGCTTCTTCTGCGCCGCGGTGGTGCCCATCTTCACCAGGCTCCACGACCGCAGGATATATTCCTGAATCGAGGCGCGGATCCACCACATCGCATAGGTCGCGAGGCGGAACCCGCGATCGGGCTCGAACTTCTTGACGCCCTGCATCAGGCCGATGTTGCCCTCGGAGATCAGCTCGGAGGTCGGCAGGCCGTAGCCGCGATAGCCCATCGCGATCTTGGCGACCAAGCGCAGGTGGCTGGTGACGAGCTGGGCGGCCGCCTCCGTGTCGCCATGCTCCTGGAAGCGCTTGGCGAGCATATATTCCTGCTCCGGCTGGAGCAGGGGGAATTTCTTGATCTCGGACAGATAGCGGTTGAGGCTCTGCTCGCCGCCGAGGGCAGGAATCGTCGCCGGGACGTTGCTGCGTGCTGCCATGATCTGATCTCCCTTTCTGTGGAGGCGTTTATCCCGCAGTGCGGCGAAGAACGGCTCGTCTCTATACGTGAAGCTCGGTGAACAGTTCCTGCATGTCGGCAGGCATTTCGCTCTCGAACGCCAAAGCGGTATTTTTCACCGGGTGGATGAACCCGAGGTGCGCCGCGTGCAAGGCCTGACGGCGGAAACCGAGGGTTTCGAGAAGCGCCTTCTGAGCACCTTTTGTTCTACCATAGACCGGGTCACCCAACAAGGCATGCCCGATCGAGGTCATGTGGACGCGCACCTGGTGGGTACGCCCCGTCTCGAGCCGACACTCGACCAGCGCCGCTTCCTTGAGGCGCTGGATGGTGCGGAAATGGGTGACCGCGCGCTTGCCGCCGGCGACGATCGCGATCTTCTTGCGATTTTGGGCGCTGCGCGCGAGCGGCGCGTCGATCGTGCCTTCCGCCGGCCGCGGCACCCCGCCGACGATCGCCTTGTAGCGGCGATCGATGCTGTGGTCATGGAACTGCCGGGCGAGCCCCTCGTGCGCGCGATCGGTCTTGGCCGCGACCATCAGCCCCGACGTGTCCTTGTCGATACGGTGGACGATGCCGGGCCGCGCGACCCCACCGATGCCGGACAGGCTGCCGTTGCAGTGATGGAGCAGCGCGTTGACCAGCGTGCCGTCGAAGTTGCCCGCGGCGGGATGCACCACCAGCCCGGCCGGTTTGTCGATCACGATCAGATGCTCGTCCTCATACGCGACGACGAGCGGGATATCCTGCGCCTCGTTATGCGCGGGCGTGGGATCTGGGATTGCCAGCGCGAAGGTGTCGCCGGCGGTGGCCTTCTTCGCCGGATCGCGGAACAATGCGCCGGCGCGCGACACGGCGCCGCTCGCGATCAGCACCTTGAGGCGCTCGCGCGACAGCGTCGGCACCGCGTCCGCCAGCGCACGGTCGAGCCGCCACCCGTCGGCGTCAGGCGCGATCAGCGCTTCGATGATGGAAACCCCCCGGTCCATGGCCTAGTGATGTGGGCGTGACGGTGGAGATTTCAAGCGAGCTGCTGCAGCGCATCAAGGATGCAGGGGCAAATTCTCCCGGGGAGGAGATCTGCGGGCTGCTGCTCGGCGACACCGACCGCGTCAGCGCCATCCTGCCCTGCCGCAACGTCGCCGCGGCGCCGGCGCGCCGGTTCGAGATCGATCCGGCCGCATTGCTCGCCGCTCACCGTGCGGCAAGAGGCGGCGGCGGCCGCCCGATCGGCCATTACCACTCGCATCCCAACGGCGTTGCGCTGCCCTCCGCGTGCGACGCGCACGATGCGGCGCCCGATGGATCGCTGTGGCTGATCGTGGCGGGGGGGCTCGTGCGCGGCTGGCGCGCGGTGGCGGACGGCGCAATCCACGGGCGGTTCGATCCCGTCGCAATCTCTTGCGCGGCCGAGTCGGCTTCGCCAGAGAGACGGCAATTACCAGGGGACGAACAATGCCAGTGAGCCCGGTCGATTTTGCGAGCCTGCTCTGCTCGCGGCTGTGCCATGACCTGCTGTCGCCGGTCGGCGCGCTGAACAACGGGCTCGAGCTCTTGTCGGACGAGACCGATACCGAGATGCGCGCCAGGGTGTTCGAGCTGCTTACCGAGAGCGCGCGGGCCTCGGCCAACAAGCTCAAGTTCTTCCGGCTCGCCTTCGGCGCCGCGGGCGGTTTCGGCGAGAGCGTCGACACCCGCGAGGCCAAGGCGGCGATCGAGGGCTTGCTGGTCGACAACAAGCGGATCGAGCTTGGCTGGTTCGTCGAATCCGATGCGTTGCCCAAGGGCGCGATCAAGGTGTTGCTCAACCTGACGCTGATCGCCAGCGAGGCGTTGGTGCGCGGCGGCACGCTGTCGGTCGGCGGCGAGGAGAATGAGGGCCAGCTCGAGATCGTGGTCAAGATCGAAGGGCCGCGGATCGTGCTCGACCCCGAGCTGCGCGCGACGCTGACCGAAGGTGAGCGGCCGGGCGGCGTCACGCCGCGCGCCGCGGCGGCCTATCTGGTCCACACGCTGGCGGCCGAGGCCGGCGGCGCGGTGCAGATCGTCGAGCCTGCCGACAACGTCCTGATCCTGGGCGCGGTGTTCAACGCGGGCTGATCGCGCAGGTAGCCAGTAAACGGCCCCTTAACTCCTTCTCGGCCAAGACGCCCCTCAGACCGCTGGGGGCCCATGGACGAGCTGCTTCAGGAATTCATTGCCGAGACCCGCGAGACGCTCGATGCGCTCTCGGGGGAGATCGTCGCGTGGGAGGCGGATCCCGCCGATCGAGCTCGGCTGGATGCGATCTTCCGCTTCGTGCACACCGTGAAGGGCAGCTGCGGCTTTCTCGATCTGCCGCGGCTCGCCCGGCTGAGCCACGCTGCCGAGGACGTGCTCGCCGCGGTGCGCGAGGGCAAGCGGACGCCTTCGACCGCGCTGGTCAATGCGGTGCTCGCGATCGTCGACCGGATCGGCGAGCTCGTCGAGGCGATCGATGCCGGCATGGCGCTCGACGATGCCAATGAAGACGAATTGATCGCGGCGCTCGCCGAGGACGCACAGCCGATCGTCGCGGTGCAGGCGCAACCCGCCGGCGCGCCGCGCAGCAATACCCGCTCGGTGCGGCTCAACGTCGACCTGCTCGACCGGATGATGAGCGGCATGTCGGAGATGGTGCTGGCGCGCAACGAGCTGGCCCGCCGGTTGCGCGACGAACAGGTTGATCCGCGGATCGAAGCGGCGCTGGAGCGATTGTCGCTGACGGTTGCCGAGATGCGCGACACCGTCACCCGGACGCGGATGCAGAAGATCGACGCGCTATTTTCGGCGCTGCCGCGGATGGTGCGCGACACCGCGGCGGAACTCGGCAAGACGGTGGCGCTGTCGATCGACGGCTCGGACGTCGAGCTCGATCGCGAAATGATCGAGCTGATGCGCGATCCGCTGGTGCACATCATCCGCAATTCGGTGGACCATGGCATCGAATTCGCCGCTGAGCGCCGCGCGGCAGGCAAGGCAGACGCCGGCAAGCTGCTGGTATCGGCGCGCCAGTCGGGCAACCAGATCCTTATCGAGGTTGCCGACGACGGCCGTGGCATCGATGTCGACCGGCTCGTCGCCAAGGCGCGCGAGCAGCGGCTCTACACTGGCGCCGAGCTCGCCGCGATGGATGAGGCCGCCAAGCTCGACCTGATCTTCCACGCCGGCCTCTCCAGCCGCGACATGGTCACCGCGATCTCAGGCCGCGGTGTCGGCATGGACGTGGTCCGTGCCAACATCGAGCAGATCGGCGGACGGATCGTGCTCGCCAACCAGCCGGGCCGGGGGCTGACGATCGTCATTCACGTGCCGCTGACGCTGTCGATCATCTCCACCATCGTGCTCGGCGTGGGCGACCAGCGGTTTGCGATCGCGCGCCAGTCGGTCGAGGAGATCGTCCGGGTGCGCGGCGATGCGGTGCGGATCGACCAGGTCGGCGATGCGATGGTGGCGACGGTGCGCGGCCAGCGGCTGCCGCTGGTAGGGCTGGGCGATGTGCTCGGCCTCGGCGGCGGCGAGCCCGGCACGCTCGCGATCGTCTCCACCCGCGATGGCGATTACGCGCTGGCGATCGACGAGGTGCTCGATACCGAGGAACTGGTGGTCAAGCCCGCGGCGCCCGCGGTGATGGCCACCGGCGTCTATGCCGGCCAGACCCTGCCCGACAGCGGGCTGCCCATGCTGCTGCTCGACGGTTCGGGCATCGCCGCCGTTGCCGGCCTCAAGTTCCAGCGTGCCGCGGCGAGCGACGAGGTGATCGTCGCCGAGGCGGCGACCGGCATCCGTGCGCTGCTGTTCGACGACCTCGATGGCCAGCGCCGGGTGATGCCGCTGGCGGCGATCGACCGTGTGGAAACCGTCTCGACCGACGCAATCCGGATGACCGGTGGCCGGCTGCGCCTCGCCATCGGCGGCGCGCTGGTGCCGCTCCACGCCGTCGCCGGCTTCGAGCAGCGCGAAGAGGTGGCGGTGCTGCGGCTGACCGATGGCGCCTGCGAGCTCGCTTATGCGATTGCCGAGGCGACCGAGATTGTCGTCCTGCCGGCCGAGATCTCGCCCGCGCGCGGCACCGGGCCGATCGCGGGCGTGGTGATTGTCGGCGACGAACAGGTCGAGGTGGTCGATGCGCATGCCCTGTTCGCCGACGAGCAACGCCCGGTCGAGGATCAGCCGCTCTGCTGGCTGCAGGGCGACGGCTCGGGCTGGATGGAAACCTTTCTGAAGCCGACGCTGGAAGCGGCGGGCTATCGCTGCGTCACGCAGCGGCCCATCGGCGAAACGGCGAGCGTGGCGCTGGCGATGGACGATGTCGACCCGCCGGCGAGCGACGCGCCGCTGGTGCGCCTGCGTCGCGAGCGCATCGCTGAGCCCGACGACACCAGCATCTATCGGTATGACCGGCCCGCGTTGATCGCGGCGCTGGCGGACGTGGCGGGAGGCCGCTGATGGAACTGTTCCTGATCGCCCATATCGCCGGCCGCGGCGTCGCCATCGAGGCTGGGCAGGTCGACTCGGTGGTCGACATCGCCGAGGTGGTGGCGGTGCCGCGCGCCGAGGCCGCGGTGCGCGGGCTGGTGGCGCTGCGCAGCCGGGTGGTGACGGTGATCGACACCGGCACCGCGCTCGGCCTCGAGCCGACCCCGGCGAGCACGCGCCGCGCGATCATCACCCGCTTCGACGGTCACCATTATGCCATCCTGGTCGATTCGCTGGAGGACGTGGCGTTGTTCGAACGCCAGCCGCTGTCGTCCGGCCTGGCGCTGGACCGCGGCTGGGCCGCCGCGGGCACCGGGCTGGTGGAGCGCGACGGCGAGCCGATGCTGATCGTCGATCTCGCCGCGCTGATCCCGTCCCAGGCCCTCGCCGCCTGAGCCGCAATCGTCTCGCAGCTTAACGCCCCGCTTACGCTTCCCAGGCATAACGATCCCGCGCCACCGCACGAAAAGGCCCATTCATGAAGACCTGCCTCGTTGTCGACGATTCGAAGGTGATCCGTAAGGTCGCCCGCCACATCCTTGAAACACTCGACTTTTCCGTCAGCGAAGCCTGCGACGGCCGCGAGGCGCTCGATGCGTGCCTGGTATCCGCGCCCGACGTGATCCTGCTCGACTGGAACATGCCTGTGATGAGCGGGATGGATTTCCTGCGCGCACTGCGCGAATCGAGCATTCCGTCGCGACCCAAAGTGGTGTTCTGCACCACCGAGAACGGCATGGCTTATATTCGTGCCGCGATCGAAGCCGGGGCGGACGAATATGTCATGAAGCCGTTCGACCGCGACACGCTGGAATCGAAGCTTCAGATCGTGGGCATGGCCTGACCCCGAAGGGCTCGGCCACGTGGCACATTCCCCTATTGCATGTGCCCTGCCCGAACCCGGCAAGGCGCGCGTCCTGATCGTCGACGATTCAGCGGTCGCCCGGGCGGTGATGGCCCGGATGATCGATGCCAGCGGCAGTTTTTCGGTCACCGAGTCGGTGTCCACAGCGGCGGCGGCGATGGCTTTCCTCGCCAAGCAGACGGTGGATTTCATCCTGCTCGACGTACAGATGCCGGGCACCGACGGCATTACCGCGCTGCCAGACATGCTTGCGGCGAGTCATGGCGCCAAGGTGGTTATCGTCTCGTCCTGCGCCAGCGAAGGCGCCGCGATCACTCTTCAGGCCCTGGCGCTCGGGGCCGCCGATACGCTGGAGAAGCCCGCGCCTGGCCATCTCATGTCGCGGTTCGGCGAGGCGCTGGTTGAAAAGCTGCGCCGGCTCAACGACGGCGCGGCCGTGCCGATGCCGGCGGTGCCGATGCCGGCGATGCCGGCGATCCCGCCCGCCGCGGCGCGGATCAGTGCCATGCCGCCGTTTGCTGCAGGGTCCGTCAGCCCGCAGGGTGGCAGCGACGAATTTGACATCGTCGCGATCGGCGCCTCGACGGGCGGAATCCACGCGCTTAGCCAATTGCTGCGGACCATTCCGCCGAGTTTCCGCCTGCCGATCCTGGTCACCCAGCATCTGCCGGCCTCGTTCATGCCTTACTTCGCGGCGCAGCTCGCCGTGCTCGGCGGCCGCCCGTGCGATGTCGCGACGGACCGGCTGCGGATCAGGCCGGGCCGCATCATCGTCGCGCCCGGCGACGCCCATGTGCGCTGCGTACGCTTGCGCGACGGCAGTGCCTCGATCCGCCTCTCTCGCGAGAGCGTAACCAGCGGCTGTTTGCCATCGGTGGATCCGATGTTCGATTCGCTCGCCGAGGTGTTCGGTTCGCGCGTGCTCGCCATCGTGCTGAGCGGCATGGGCCGCGACGGCGCCGAGGGCGCGCTGGCGGTGCATGCGGCCGGTGGTTGCGTGGTGGTGCAGGATAAGGCGAGCTCGGTGATCTGGGGCATGCCCGGCGCGGTGGCGGCACAGGGCCTCGCCCAGGCGGTGATGCCGCCCGACGAGATCGGTCGCCTCGCGGCGGCACGGCGGCGGCCATGACCGGGCTGCCGACCATCCCCGGGGCATCGGCGATCGCGGTAAGCGTGCTGACCGCGCTGCTCGAGGCGCGAACCGGGCAGCAGATCGCCAGCAATCGATCGTGGCGGATCGATACCGCGCTCAAGCCGCTGTTGCGCGATCGGGGGCTGGAAACGCTGGATCAGCTGGTCGGGGTGCTGTTGGAAGGACGGGATACGATGGTGGGGGATCAGATAGTCGAAGCGTTGGTGAACGGGGAGACATCGTTCTTTCGCGACGCCCTGATCTTCGATTCGATCATCGAGGCGGCGACCGCGGTGGAGGCCACCGGCCGACGCCCGCGCATCTGGTGCGCCGGTTGCTCGTCGGGCCAGGAGCCGCTGTCGCTGGCGATGCTGTTTGCCGAACGCCAGCAGGACCGCGGCGTGCCGGTGCCCGAGATCGTCGCCACCGACGTGTCCGATGCCGCAGTGGCGCGTACCCGGGCGGCGCGTTTTACCCAGTTCGAAATCCAGCGCGGACTGCCGATCCGCCGGATGATGCGCTGGTTCGAGGCGGCGGGTGCCGACTGGGTCGCCAATCCCGAGCTCACCCGGATGATCTCGGTGCGCCGCCACAATCTCGCGGCGGAGCCGGCGCCTCCTGGGCAGTTCGACATCGTGCTGTGCCGCAACGTGCTGTTGTACTTCGCGCCGCCGATCAAGGCTCAGGTGTTCGCGCGGCTCGCCGGCGCGCTGCGCTCCGGCGGCACATTGGTGCTCGGCGCCGGCGAGACGGTGATCGGCCAGACTCGCGAGTTCGAGCCGAGCAAGCGGTTGCGCGGCTTCTACGAGCGGGTCGCCAGTCCTGCGCCCGGGACCCGCAACGCCGCCTGAGGCCTCTGTACGCCCGCCGCATTTTGCGGCTACGGGTGGCGCATGACCATTATCGACACGCCGTCGCCGAACTTCGACGAGCGGACGCTGCCGATCAGCATGATCGTGCTCCATTATACCGGCATGGAGGATGCAGCCTCCGCGATCGCGCGGCTGCGCGACCCTGAGGCGAAGGTCTCCGCCCATTATCTGGTCGACGAGGACGGCACGGTGCTGCGCATGGTCGCCGAGGATCAGCGCGCCTGGCATGCGGGCCAATCGCATTGGCGAGGGATCACCGACGTCAATTCAGCGAGCGTCGGCATCGAGATCGTGAATCCGGGGCATGACTGGGGCTATCGGCCGTTCACCGAGCAGCAAATCGCCGCGCTGATCCCGCTGGTGGCGGCTATCAAGGAACGCCACGGCATCACGCGCGGCAACGTCGTCGGCCATTCGGACATCGCGCCGACTCGCAAGCGCGATCCCGGCGAATTGTTTCCCTGGTATCAGCTCGCCCGGCTGCGGCTGGCGCTGCCGCGGCCGACCCGGAATCTGATGGACCCGATGTGGACTCAAGGGGGCTTCCTGCTCGCGCTCGAGCGGTTCGGCTATGACGTGGCCGATGCGATGGCGGCGATTATGGCCTTCCAGCGCCGATTTCGCCCCGAGCTGATCGACGGCGAGGTAGATGCCGAATGTCGGATGATCCTGCTCGCGCTATTGCTTCCCAAACCCCAGGGCGACGACTAAGGGGAGGGCGCCAGAGGGTCGGGCGGCCGCGTCACGTGCAAGCGTGTCGAGGAAAGTCCGGGCTCCGCGGAACGACGGTGCCGGGTAACGCCCGGCGGGGGCGACCCCAGGGACAGTGCCACAGAGAGCAGACCGCCTAATCCTTCGGGATGAAGCCTTCGGGCGGGCAAGGGTGAAAGGGTGCGGCAAGAGCGCACCGCGCGACCGGTAACGGGAGCGGCATGGTAAACCCCACCGGGAGCAAGATCGAATAGGGGTGGCACATGGGCTTCGTTTCAGCTCGTCACCCGGGTTGATTGCTGGAGGCGGCGCGCAAGCGTCGTCCGAGAGGAATGGTCGCCTATCCGGCTTCGCGCCGGTGGACAGAACCCGGCTTACAGACCCTCTGGCATTTTTCCGGTGCTGTGAGCACATTCCCGCCAAATCGGGTGGGGGGATGCCATGATTCGGGTGACGAGCAGGGCTGGTGCGATGGCATTGGCGTTTTGTCTGGTGGCGGGCGCAGCGGCGCAGCAACCCGCGCAAAGCGTGCAGCAGGATTTCGAGGCAGCGGCGGCGCTGTCGGCGGGCACCGACAAGGCGGCGGCGCTCGCGGCGTGGGAATCGCTGGAGCGGCGGGTCGGCACCAACGGCCGCAGCCATGCGATCGTGCTGGTGCGTAAGAGCGCGGTGCTGCTCGATCTCGATCGCAAGGACGATGCCGTGATCGCGGCGCGCGAGGGGCTGGCGGGCCTGCCGGCGAACGATCCTTCGTTGCGGGAGGATCGATGGAACGCCTTCTACAATCTCGGCCGGATCGCCCAGAATGCGGTCGACTATGCCAGCGCCGCGGCCGCCTACGACCAGGCCGAGGCGCTCGCGGCGACGCCGACCGACAAATTGTCCACCCTGCTCGCGATCATCAAGACCAAGACCTTCACCGATCCCGATGGCGCGGCAGCGGCGGCGACGCGAGCCGAGGCGCTGCTCGCCACCAGCAAGATGGGCAACGTGGTGCGTGGGCAGTTCGGCACGGCCAAGGGCGTGCTGTTGCTGAACCGCGGCGACCTGCCCGGCGCCCGCGCGGCGACCGTTGCTGCCGTCAAATTGATGGGCGGTCTGACCGAAGCAACCGACCTCAACGACGTGTCGGCGCGATCCAATGCCGCGATCGCGCTGCTGCTGTCCGGCGATACCGACGAGGCGCGCCATTACATGGCGATGACCGGCGCCGGCCGGCTGAGCTCGGGCAAGTTCAACCCCGCGGTGGAAATGACGCCGCCCGACTGCGGCGGTGAGGCCGGGCTGAAGCCGGCTGACATGGCGGTGGTCGAATTCTCGATCGCCGACGACGGCAGCGTCGCCGCCGCACGGCCGATCTATGCCGCCGGCGGCGGCGCCGTCGCGCTCGAATTCGCGCGCGCGGCGGGGCGATGGTCTTGGACGGCGGAGCAGGTGAAGCAGATGCCCACCTTCTTCCGCTACAACATGCGGGTGGAAATGCGCTGCAACCTTGCTTTCGAGCGGCCATCGGTGGGCGCGGGGCTTGCCGCCGACCTCGCCCGCTGGTTGAACGACAAGGGCCATCCGGTCGCCGAGCAGACGGTTGGCGATGCGATTGCGCTCGGCGGCCAGCGGGCGGCGCTGGCGAAGGTCGAGGCACAGGGGCAGGGCGCGTCGCTCGCGGCGCTGTCGTCGCTGGTCGCGTTGATCGACAATCCAGTGCTGCCGCGCGAGGAGCGGGTGGGCTTCGCAACGCGGGCGCTGGCGATCGCCAACGCCGCCGATGCGCCGGTCACCGCGCGGCTCGGGCTCGACATCACCGCCCGGACCAGCGCCAAGGCCGAGAGCTACAGGCCCGGCGTGTTCCGCCGCCTCGTCACGCCGATGCTGACCGAGCAGCCTTACGCCAGCGACCCGCGCGCCCGCGCGGCGCTGCTGCTGATGCTGGCCGACAACGAGCGGGGCAGGGCCCGCGACGCCGCGCTCGCGCTGCTGCAGCAGGCTGCAGCCTTGCCGGGGCTCGGTCGCGACGATCCGCTGCGGGTGGGCGCACTGATCCGCACCGCATCGTTCGAGGAGGATCGCGGCAACAAGGAGGCGGCCAAGGCCGCGTATGCGCAATCCGGCCTGTCCGCCGACCAATGCGCGCTGAGCGACAACCCGCCCAAGCTGCTGCATTATGGCGGCACCTTCCCCGACGAGGCCCGCGTCTGGGGCTTCGAGGGCTGGACCCGGACCCAGTTCGACATTGCCGCCGATGGCAAAGTGCTCAACGAGCGGGCGATCGTCAGTTACCCGCCGTTCGTGTTCACCCGCGCCGGTGTGCAGACCGTGAGCGGCGCGACCTATGCCAAGAGCTACCGGCCCGCCGGCGCCCTCGGCTGCGGCGCGAGCACGCAAGGGGTGGCGTTCAAGATGGGCTGAGCCGTCCACGGCGGTTGCGCCAGCGGTTCAACGGCTTATGTCGGCGCGATGGCGCGTACCACCTCTCGATCGAACGACTGGGGCTTTCCCCGCTGGCGGGGATATGGCTCCGGCCGCGAGGCGACGCAGGTGCGGCTGTGCGATCGCCATGGCTGCGAGGAGCCGGGTAATTGCCCGGCGCCCAAATCGCCCAACAACCCCGACCGCTGGTATTTCTGCGAAACCCATGCCGGCGAATACAATCGCGGCTGGAACTATTTCGAGGGGCTCAACGCCGAAGAAGCCGCGGCACGCGAGGCGTCCGAAAGCAGCACCGCGGCCGGCTATACGCAATCCAAGCATTACGCCTGGGGAGGCCCCGGTGACGGCACCCGCTCACGCGACGAACTGCGCGCGCTGGAGGCGCTGGGGCTGGAGAGCGATGCCGATTTCGATGCCGTCAAGGCGGCGTGGCGGCGGATGGCCAAGGAAAACCACCCCGACGTCCGCCCCGGCGACGCCGATGCCGCCGTCCGCTTCCAGGCAGTCCAGGCGGCCTATGAGATCCTGCGTACCGCCGAGGAGCAGCGTGAGTGGCGCCCACGCTGAAGCGGATCCGCAGCGACTGGCAGGGCGCGATCCTGGTGTGCGGCAAATGCAGCCGCAAGATCAATGGCGGCTTCGGCAAGAAGGGGCACAGCTCGCTCGCCAAGGTGCTGCGACAGCTGCTCGGCGGCGGCAAGGGCCGCAAGAGTACGCTCGGCGTGGTTGAGACCAAATGCCTCGGCCTCTGCCCCAAGCGCGCGGTGATCGTGATCGACAGCCGACGACCCACCGAGTGGCTGAGCATCCCCAAAGGCGCGGAGCTTGGCGAGGTCGCCGCCCGGTTGGAAAGCTAGCCCCTTAGCCGTGCCGCGCTGTCGCGGATCAGCGCGATCATGTTGGGGATGCCCTGGGTACGGTTGGAGCTGAGCTGCTTGCCGAGTTCGAACGGCGCGAGCTCGCCCGGGATGTCGGTGGCGGTAATCGCGGCGGCGGGCTGGTCCTGCACCGTCAGCAGCACCAACGCGATGATGCCCTTGGTGATCGCGGCGTTGGAATCGGCGAGGAAGTGGAGCGTGCCGTTGTCGCGGGCGGTGGGATAGACCCAGACCGAGGCGGAACAGCCGCGGACCAGCGTTGCCTCGGTCTTGAGCGCATCGGGCATCGGCTCCAACGCGCGGCCGAGATCGATCAGCAGGCGATAGCGATCATCCGGATCGAGGAAATCATATTCGTCGCGGACGTCGGCCAGGGTCGGCATCGCGCTGGGCGTGGGGCTGGACATGGCCGCGCGGTACAGGGGCGCGGCGCGGGTTGGAAGCCTTTCCGCGCCGGCGCCGTCCCGCCCCCGTTCACAGATCGACGCCGGCGGCGATCGCTTCCAGCTTCTTGATGCGCTCCTTGAGATCGGCGATCTCGATCCGCGAGCCGGCCGAGGGGCCGGGGGCGGCGGTCTCATGCTCCTGATCGAGCTGCTGGTGCTTGAGCGCCAGCCAGCCGCGCCAGCCCGACAGGCTGGCGGTGACGATCATGCCGAGACCGGCGAGCGCCGACAGCGACAAGGTGAGATAGGTCGTGGGATCGGTCATGGTCCGCCTCCTTTCAGCGGTCGCGCAGCCGCTCGATCTGGCGATCCAGATCGGCGCTGCCATGGTTGTCGGTGATCACGCGCTCCAGCACCTGGACACGCTCCTTGAGATGGCGGACCTCGTCCTGCAGCCGCAGCGTGTCGATGGTGTCGGTCGCGGGTCGCGTGCTCGCCTGATGGTGGTATCGGTCTCGCAGCAGCTTGGCGATCGTCACCACCACGACGATGCCGAAGACCAGTTCAAGGGGATTCATTGCCTCTACACTCCGTGACGCGGGGAGTTGTTCAGTTGAGCGGCCGTTGATCGAGCCGGGCGATCTCGTCGGCAAGATCGGCGCCGCGGTCAGTCGCGATCCGTTCCAGCACCCGCACCCGCTGCTCCAGACGCTCGGTATGGGCGGCATATTGAGCCGCCTTTTCCGCCGCCTGCGCGTTGAGCGCGGAGGCCATCCGTTCCTTGTGATCGAGCCAGCGTTTGAACACCTCGCTGCCGATGCCCAGCACGACGGGCAATCCGACCACGACAACCGCGAGCATGAAGATGGTGAAGCCGTTCAACATGATCCGTTCCTCAATTTAGCGGCTGCGCAATTGTTCGATCTCGTGGCCCAGTCGGTGCGAGCGATCGGTGACGATGCTCTCCACCGTCGCGAGCCGATCCTGCAACCGATCGATCTGGCCGATCCGCTGGCTGTTCTCGGCATCGAGCAGCTCGATGTTGCGGCGGGCGTCGAGATCCGGGGCGGCGATCGCCTGGCGGACCTTGCGGCGGCCGTACCATTGGATGGCGAGCGTGATCGCCGCGCCGACGAACATGCAGAAGACATGATCCGGTCCCATCACGGGGCTCCTTCCTAGCGGTCGCGGAGGGCTTCGATCTCGCGAGCGGTGCGCTCGGCGGGATCGGTGGCGATGCGCTCGAGGACGGCGATGCGCTCTTCGAGGCGGCCGACCTGGCCGGTCAGCTTGTCGTTCTCGTTGGTGAGCAGCATGATCTTGCGCTCGGCCTCGAGATCGTCGCCGCCGCTGCTGTGACCCCACCGGCCCAGCCGGCGCATCCGGCGTGCGCTGCGGCCCTCGTCCTCGATCGGGTAGCCATGCTTGGCCTTCACCCAGGTGGTGAAGGCGTGCCGCGCCGAAATCGCGCCGACCACGCCCACCGGAACCATCCAACCCATGTCCATGTCTATTCTCCCCTTGTCGCCGCTCGCGAGCCGTTGAGGCTCAGCGCAGGGCGTCGATTTCGTTGGCCAGCTGGCTGTTGCGGCTGGTGTAGTGCGTCTCGATGTCGGCGAGCCGGCGATCGATGTCGCGGAACTTGCTGCGCACCTCGGCGGTGGAGCGCTTGGTGTTGACCCGCACGCCCTGCCAGAACTTCTGGTCGGCGGCGTCCTGGTAGAGGCCGATCGGCTTCTTGGGCGCGAGCCAGGCGGCGGCGAGATAGGCGAGGAACACCCAGCCGCTGGTCGCCAGCGTCAGGATCACCATGCACACGCGGACCAAGGTGGTATCGACCCCGGTATAATCCGCGATCCCGGCGCAGACGCCGGCCCATTTCGCGTCCTGCTTGTCGAGATAGAATTTGGTGCGGCTGGCGGACATCTCAGTTCCTCCGATCGATCTGGTAGGTGGACTGGGGGGCATCGAGATGCGGCTTCCAGTCCGGGTTGTCGGCGGCGACGATCCGCTCGACGGTGTTGACCCGCTCCTCGAGACGGCGGGCGAGATTGTACATCTCGTCGAGCAGCCGCTCGTCTTCGTCGGTGATCTTGGGCGATTGCTTCCACTTGGTGACGTAATGGAAGATCAACCAGGGCAGGCCGATCAAGGCCAGGAAGATGGCGAGAACGCCTTCGAAGTCCATCTCAGCCCTCCCGGTTCGCGTTGCCGTTGAGCCGCGCCTTCAGCGCTGCGAGCTCGGCATCGACCTTGTCGCTGGCGCGCAGCTCGGCGATCTCTTCCTCGAGCGTCTTGGGCAGCGCGCCCAGACCCATCGCCTCGGCGCGACCCTCGGCATCGTCCACCCGGCGCTCGAGGACATCGAAGCGGCTGAATGCCTCGTGCGTCTTGGGGCCGGCGTACATCTCGCGCAGGCGATAGCGGTTGTTGGCGCTCTCCAGCCGGGTCTGGACGTTCGACTGCTTGGTACGGGCCTCGCTCAGTTTCTTCTGGAGCTTGGCGATATCCTCTTCGGCGGCACGCAGCGCGTCGTCGAGCACGCCGACTTCGGCCTTCAGCTGATCGGCCATGTCGGCCGCCTTCTGCTTCTCGACCAGTGCCGCCTTGGCAAGGTCCTCGCGGTTCTTGCTCAGCGCCAGCTCGGCCTTTTCGGTCCAATTGTCCTGAAGCTGATCGAGCTTGGCGATGTGGCGGCGCATCTCCTTCTGGTCGGCGATGGTGCGCGCGGCGGAGGCGCGAACCTCGACCAGCGTTTCCTCCATCTCGAGGATGATCATGCGGATCATCTTGGCGGGGTCTTCCGCCTTCTCGAGCAGATCGGCGAAATTGGCGGCGACGATGTCGCGGGTGCGGGAGAAAATACCCATCGGTGGTGATGCTCCTGAGTTAAATCCCGGGGCGGGCGAGGGATAAGGACCCGCCCCGGTATGGCCGATTACGCCTGGAGGCGCAGGGCCATGGCGGGGGTCGCCTTGGTGCCGGCGGTGGCCGGACCCACCGCCCCGGCGACACAGGTGGCGCTGAAGACGAGGGTGCAGGCAATGGCGGCGACGGTGCGACCGAGATCGGACTTGAACATTGTTTCCTCCTGAAGTTCTGAACCTTGTCACCGCCGTGAAGCGGTATGCCAGAAGCTTTGCAGCCTTCGTGCCAGTTTTCAAAAACGCCGCTTTACAGGGGGTTGCGTGAAAGTTGCCGCTGGCGATGCGGTCTGGCCTTGCAGACGATTGGGAATTCACGCCAAACATTGGTGATGGAGCGCACATCGCAGGTCATCGGGCAGTCCGGCGCGTTTCTCGACGCCCTCGAACAGGCATCACGGGCGGCCGCGCTCGACCGCCCGGTGCTGGTGATCGGCGAGCGCGGCACCGGCAAGGAACTGGTCGCCGAGCGGCTGCACCGGTTGAGCCCGCGCTGGGACCAGCCGCTGGTGATCATGAACTGCGCGGCGCTGCCCGAGAGCCTGATCGAGGCCGAACTGTTCGGCCATGAGGCCGGCGCGTTCACCGGCGCCACCAAGGCGCGGGCCGGGCGGTTCGAGGAAGCCGATGGCGGCACCTTGTTCCTCGACGAACTCGGCACATTGTCGATGGCGGCGCAGGACCGATTGCTGCGCGCGGTGGAATATGGCGAGATCACGCGGATCGGCTCGTCGCGACCGCTGCGGGTGGACGTGCGGATCGTCGCGGCGACCAACGAGCATCTGCCCGACAAGGTCGATCGGCACGAGTTTCGCGCCGATCTGCTCGACCGGCTGAGCTTCGAGGTGGTGACGTTGCCGCCGCTGCGGGCGCGGGCCGGCGACATCGTGGTGCTCGCCGACCATTTCGGGCGACGGATGGCGTCGGAGATCGGCTGGGATCGCTGGCCGGGGTTCGGCCCGGCGGCGCTCGATGCACTGACCACCCATCGCTGGCCGGGCAATGTGCGCGAGCTGCGCAACGCGGTGGAACGCGCGGTGTATCGCTGGACCAGCGACGGGCCGGTGGACGCGCTGCAGATCGATCCGTTCGCCTCGCCTTACCGGCCGCAGGGCAGCGGTGCGCCCGCACCCTTGGCGGCAGCCGTGCCGACGCCGAGCGCTGCGCCGTCCTTGCCGGAGGACGATGTGGTCGCCGCCTGCGAGGCCGGCCCGTCCGACTTCAAGTCGCGGGTGGCACGGTTCGAGCGCGAATTGCTGGCGCGCAGCCTCGCCGAGCATCGCTTCAACCAGCGCAGCACCGCCGAGGCGCTCGGACTCAGCTACGACCAGCTGCGCCACGCGCTGCGACGCCACGACCTGATCAAGGCCGGCGACGGCTAGAGACGGTTGCGTAACGATCGATCGGGGACCATTTGCGGCCCGCACGCGTTTCGCTGCCGAACCATCAATGGAGGATTCCATGGCTTTCGACCTGCCGCCCCTGCCGTATGACTATGACGCGCTGGAGCCCGTGATCTCCAAGGAGACCATGACCTTCCACCACGACAAGCACCACGCCGCCTATACCGCCAAGCTCAACGAGGGCGTCGAGAAGGACCCGGCGCTCGCCGGCAAGACGATCGAGGAGATCCTCGCCACCATCTCCACCCAGCCGCCGCTGGTCCGCAACAATGGCGGCGGGTTCTGGAACCACGACTTTTTCTGGAAGATCATGGGCCCCAAGGGTTCGACTCAGCCGTCGGGCGCGCTCAAGGACGCGATCGACGCCTATGGCGGTCTCGACAAGCTCAAGGAAGACTTCAACACCAAGGGCGCGGGCCAGTTCGGCTCGGGCTGGGCATGGGTGATCAAGGATTCGTCGGGCGCGCTCAAGGTGACCTCGACGCCGAACCAGGACAATCCGCTGATGGACGACGTTGCCGACAAGGGCACGCCGATCCTGGGTAACGACGTGTGGGAGCACGCTTATTACCTGACCTACAAGAACGACCGGCCGGGTTATCTCAAGGCATGGTGGGACATCGTCAACTGGGACGAGGCAGGCAAGCGCTTCGACGCGTGAGGCGCGCGGTCATGCCCGACGGGGCATGACCCGAATTCGTCACCCCCGTCTGCGCCGGGGTGACGAACAGGTAGCCGGTGGCGTGACCGTCTGGATCATTCCACCGGCACCACCGGCTCGTCGCCGGTGTTGAGCCCGTGACGCAGCAGCATCGGCACGTTGGCGAGCGCGAACAGGAGGGTGAGCGGGATCGCGCCCCACAGCTTGAACCCGACCCAGAAATCCCAGTTGGTCGATCGCCAGACGCCCTCGTTGAGCGCGGCCATGGCGAGGAAGAACAGCGCCCAGTTGCGGGTGAGCTTGCGCCAGCCCTCGGCGGTGAGCCCCGGATAGGCGGCGCCGAGCAGGCCCTGGAGCAGCGGCCGGCCGGTGAGCAGGCCGAAGCCGAGCACCGCGGCGAACATCGCATAGACGAAGGTCGGCTTCATCTGGATGAACTTGGGATCGTGGAAATAGACGGTGAGACCGCCGAACACGACCACAAACGCGCCCGAGATCCACAGCATCGGCGATACCCGGCCGAGCTTCACCCGCGACACGATCATCGCGACCACGGTCGCCAGCATGAACGCCGCGGTGGCGACGATGATGCGCGCGATCACCAGCGCGCCGGCGCGGTCGAGCTCGGAGAGGAAGCTGGTCGATGCCGCCACCAGCCGCATGGTCGCGGCGGCGGGGGCGAGGAAGTTGACCGCGAAGAACACCAGCAGTGGGCCATATTCCAGCGCCATGCGCAGGCCGGGCGCGGCATCGTGCGCCGGGGCGGCGACGGCGGCGGAGCGGGGCGAGCTGGTCACTTGGCGATTCCCTGGTCGACGCCGGCGATGATGCGGCTGACTTCGGCGGGGTCGAACGGGCGAAGGTCGGTCATTCCCTCGCCGACGCCGATGGCGTGGATCGGCAGGCCGTATTTCTCCGCCGCCGCGACCAGCACGCCGCCGCGGGCAGTGCCGTCGAGCTTGGTCATGACCAAGCCGGTGACGCCGGCGACCTCCTTGAACACCTCGATCTGCGACAGCGCATTCTGGCCGGTGGTGGCATCGAGCACCAGCACCACGTCATGCGGGCTCGCCGGGTTGATCCGGCCGAGCACGCGGCGGATCTTGGCGAGCTCGTCCATCAGTTCGCGCTTGTTCTGGAGGCGACCGGCGGTGTCGACGATGAGCACGTCGATGCCGGTCTCGGTCGCCTTCTTGACCGCGTCCCAGACCACGCCGGCGGCATCGCCGCCCTCGGGCCCGGTGACGATCGGCACGCCGACCCGGTCTGCCCAGGTCCGCAGCTGGCCGATCGCGGCGGCGCGGAAGGTATCGCCGGCGGCGAGCATCACGCCGTAATCCTGCTCCATCAGCAGATGGGCGAGCTTGGCGATGGTGGTGGTCTTGCCCGAGCCGTTGACGCCGATGACGAGGATTACCTGGGGGCGCGGGAAGGCGGTCACCTCGAGCGGCGTGGCGACGCGTGCGAGTGCCTTCTCGACCTCCTCGGCGACGACCAGGCGGATGCCGAGTTCCTCCATGTTGCGCTCGAACGTGCCCTCCGCGAGCCGGGTGCGGATGCGGCCGGCGGTATCGGGGCCGAGATCGGAGGCGATCAGCGCTTCCTCGATATCGTCGAGGGTTTCCGCATCCAGCCGCGCGCCGCCGAGCCCGGCGAGATTGCCGACCAGCTTATCGGAGGTCTTGCGGAAGCCGCCGAGCAGCTTCTCGTGCCAGGAGGGAGTGGTGCTCATGCTGCAGTGCCTATCAAATGGGTATCGGTGGCGCCGGTGATCACGACGCGGGTGGCGTCGCCGGGCTGCTGGGGGACGGTGAGATGGACGTCGGCGAAATTGCCGGCGTGGCCGCGGGCGCCGGGGCGTTCGACCAGCACCGACTGGTCGGTGCCGACCAGCGTCCGCAGCCAGGCGGCCTTGTGCCGCGCCGCGGCGGTGCGGAGGCGCTCGGCTCGGTCGCGGGCGATAACCGGATCGACCTGGGGCATCCGCGCCGCGGGGGTGCCGGCGCGCGGCGAAAAGGGAAAGATATGGGCGTGGACGATGTCGGCATCGTCGATCAGCGCGAGGGTGTCGGCGAACATCGCCTCATCCTCGGTGGGAAAGCCGGCGATGAGATCGGCGCCGATCGCCAGCGCGGGCCGCCGCGCCTTCAGCCGCGCGACGGTGGCGACCGCCTGGGCGCGGCTGTGACGCCGCTTCATCCGCTTGAGGATAAGATCGTTGCCGGCCTGGAAGGAGAGGTGGAGGTGGGGCATGATCCGTGGCTCGCCGGTGATCAGATCGACCAGGGGATCGTCGATCTCGATCGAATCGAGCGACGACAGCCGCAGCCGCGCCAGGCGCGGCACGTGGCGCAGGATCCGTTCGACGAGCAGCCCGAGCGTCGGCGCGCCGGGGAGATCATGGCCATAGCTGGTGAGATCCACGCCGGTGAGCACGATCTCGCCGTGACCGGCGTCGACCAGTTGCGCGATCCGCTCGACCACGCCGCCCGCGGGCACCGATCGGCTCGGCCCGCGGCCAAAGGGAATGGCGCAGAAGGTGCAGCGATGGTCGCAGCCGTTCTGCACCTCGACAAAGGCGCGAGCATGGGCGGAAAAGCTGGCGGCGAGATGCGGTGCCGTCTCGCGGACCTGCATGATGTCGCTGACGATCACCGCCTCGTCAGCCTCGAAGGCGCGGGCGCTGAGCTTGTCGGCATTGCCGATCACGCGGTCGACCTCGGGCATGGCGCTGAAGCTCGCCGGGTCGATCTGCGCGGCGCAGCCGGTGACGACCAGTTGCGCGCCGGGTCGCGCCCGGCGCGCGCGGCGGATGGCGGCGCGGGTCTGCTTGACCGCGGCATTGGTAACCGCGCACGAATTGACCACCACCATGTCGCGGCCCGCGATCAGCGTCCGGATCGTCTCGCTCTCGGCGATGTTGAGGCGGCAGCCGAGGGAAATCACCTCTGGCGCGGGAGCGTTCATGCGCGCGATCTAGTCAAGCTGGGCGCCCAAGTCCATGCAGGCACGCCATGCGCCGCCGCTAGCGGCAGGCGCGCCAGCCCATGCTGCCGCGGCGCGCCTGGTCGAGGTGGAGGTGATCGTGGTGCGCGGCATTGTAGTCGGGCGAGAGGGTGGTCGCGAACAGCCGGCAGGCGCCGTCACGGACATCGTGCAGGAAAGCCGCCTTGGCGCCGCCGCCCGCCCAGTCGCGCGCCACGGTGATGCGGGTGCCATCCGACAGGCGGAAGCCGGCGATGTCCACCGCGTTGGCGCTGGCGTGTTCGCTCCAACTGCCGGTGTCGCGGCCGTAGATCCGGCGGCACGCATAGCTGCCGAAATGATCGATCGCGACAACGCGGGCACCGAAGCGCGCCTGTGCTGCCGGCTGGATCACCTCCCACTCCCACACCGCCAGCGACGCGGCGACTCCGCATGAAGTGCCAAGCGCCGGCGGTCGCCAGCCGATCTGGCGGGCGCCGCCGGCGGTCAGGCGGACGGCATCGTCATAGCCGCAGCGGTCGCCCTCGTAGCGCGGGGGCAGGCGGGTGAAGCCGATCCCCGCGCCGGTCAGCAGCGCCCGGCACAGGGGGGTGTCGCGGCCGAGCCGGTTGAGCTTGGCGCCGGTGGCAAAGCCGATCGGCTGGCCGAGATCGAGCGGCGTCCAGGGCAGGTCCTGCGGACGGCCCCTGGCGATCCCCCACAGCAGCAGGCCGAGCGCGGCGATCAGCACCACCGCGAGCATCCTGCCGACCGCGCGCCGCGCCCGGGCCGGCCAGGATGAGCGGGTCACCCGCGGTCCGTTGCCGACAACGGCTCGGAGGTAACAGGATAGCCGACCCCTTCCGGGATGCACAGGTGCGGCACGCCGCGGCGCTGCTCGACATAAGGCGTGATCGTCACCGGCGGGTAGCGCCGGGCGTCAGCCAGTGCGTCGGCGAAGCTCGCCAGGCCGGCCAGCCGCTCGAGCACGCGGCGGGTCGGAAAGATGATCGTTGCCGCGCCTGCCGCCGCGTCGGCGAGCAGCTGCGCTGCGCCCGCCCAGAGCAGTCGGACATTTTCGGTATGGTCGACGCTCGCGTGCTCGGCGTCGGTGGCTCGGGCAAGGAAGAAGCGGGTGTCGAAGATCCGCGTGTGGCGATGGGCCGGTACCCAGCGGGTGAAGGCGTGCAGCTGGTCCAGCGCGAGCCGGAGGCCCGTCCCGTCGAGCGCGACCGCCAGGCTGTCGCCGGCATGGAGTCGGCGCCGTAGCAAGGCGATCTGCGAGGGCGAGGGTGGTGGCTCGAGGCCGATCGCGATGCCGGCCTCCTCGATCGTCTCGCGGATGGCGGCGACCCGGGCCGCGCCATCGTCACCGGCGTCGAGCAGCGCCGCCAGCGCCTCGTCGCCCGGATCGATCCGGCCACCCGGGAAGACCAGGGCGCCGCCGGCAAAGGCCATCGTTCTGGCCCGCTCGACCATCAGCAGATCAGGCGGCTGGCCGATCCGGTCACGAATGACGATCAGCGTGGCGGCGGGAATGGCAACAGGAGGCGACGACATGGTCCGCCTCTAACGCGTCAGCCCGTGATCGGGCGTCGGCAGCGGCAATAATCAGGCCGCGCGCTGGAGAACCTTGGCATCGCCGGCATCGTTGGCCGGGCGAGCGGCAGTCACGGCTGACGTGGCGGACTGCGTCTTCAGCTTCCGATACTCGAAATACAGGGCGATCAAGCTGAACATGCGAACCTCTGGAGCAACTTGCTGCAATGCAGCACTGGCACGATATGAGAGGAGGCTGCAGTTGTGGCAAATGCAATCTGAGAGGTGCCGAGTGCATCCAGTGCATTCAGGCGCACGGTTGGCTTAGTGACGATGCGACGGCAACGGGCGTGGTGGAGCTGAGGGGAATCGAACCCCTGACCTCTGCAGTGCGATTGCAGCGCTCTCCCATCTGAGCTACAGCCCCGCGCCCGGCACCCGGCATGGCCGGGAGCGCCGCCATTAGCCGGCCTTTTCGGGTGATGCAACACGGCGCCGGTGCACCCTCGTGGAAATTCCTCGATCGATGCTGCGGCGGCCCGACACGAGCTTGCGGCAGTCACCCGTTTCGCGCCCGAAACGGCAGGAACGAACCGGTTTCTCGATCTTTGTTAAGCCTGGACGCACGATGGCGCTGCAACGACGCCGCCGGCGGCCGCAGGATGATATTCGAGGAGACGATCATGGGCTATGAACGCTATCCCGGTAACCCGCAGGGTAACGGACGCTCCGATCCCGGCGACTTTGGCCACGATTACGGGTCAGGTCGCGATTACAGCTATTCCAGCGCGCGCGATTACGAGGCGGCCGGCGAGATCGGCGGCCGGGATCGCGATCGCCAGGGCTATGGCAATCGCGACTATGGCAACCAGCGGTATGGCCAGCGCGACCAGTTCAACCGCCAGCGCGACCAGGGCAGCTACGGCGGGCGTCCGTCGGGGCAGGACCCACGCTACGGTCGGCCGGACCAGGATCAGTTCTCGCGCAGCCGCTATGGCGCTGATGCGCGCTCCAGCTCGTCCGACTATCACGGCAGCTATGGCTCCGATGGCCGGCGCTTCGAAGACGTCGGCGCGCGGCGCCATGCCGATGATGACGATTATCGCGGCCAGCAGCAGCAGCAGGGCCGCGGCGGCTATGGTCGTCAGCCGCAGGGCTATGACTATGAGGAACGCGGCTTCCTGGCGCGCGCCGGCGACGAGGTTCGCTCGTGGTTCGGCGACGATGATGCCGAGCGCCGTCGCGAGATGGATTCACGCTACGACGATCGCGGCTATGGCGCCGGCGAGCGTCACCAGCAGCATCGCGACGCCGACTATCACAATTGGCGCAGCAGCCAGATCGCGGCGCTCGATCGCGACTATGACGAATACCGCCAGCATCATCGTGCCAAGTTCGAGAATGAGTTCTCGACCTGGCGGACCTCGCGCCAGTCGCAGCGCGATGCGCTGAACAAGGTCGAGGAGCATATGGACGTGGTCGGCTCCGACGGCGGGCATGTCGGCACGGTCGACAAGGTGCGCGGCGATCGCATCCTGCTGACCAAGAACGACGTTGACGCCGGCGGCCGGCATCACTCCTTCCCGTCGAGCTGGATCTCCAGCGTCGAGGGCAAGGTGACGCTGAGCCAGACTGCGGCCGACGCCAAGAAGGCGTGGAAGGACGAGGAGCGCAACCAGGCGCTGTTCGGCGACGACAAGACCGACCAGCGGTTTGCCGGGCAGGACCGCAGCGCCGCTACCGGAACCAGCTCGGCAGCAAGCGCGAGCAGCGAGGCGTCGAGCGACAGCCGCAACCTCAACAAGAGCTTCCCGGGCACCTACTGACCGGCAGCGACGCGCGGCTCGACCGCCGATCACGAAGGGTCCGGGCTTGCTGCCCGGGCCCTTTTTGCGTCCGGCGCCGGTCAGGCCGGTCGTTCGCCCAGTCGCGGTGCCGGGGCGAGGGGGGCCAGCTCGGCGTCGGAAAAGCGGATCGGGGTGCGCAGCCCGGCCAGGCGCTCGCCGGGCAGGACCATGCCGCGCGCGACGACCTGGGGATCGGTCAATGCCTGTTCGACGGTGTTGATCGGCCCCGCCGGCACGCCTGCCACCTCGAGTCGCGTGAGCAGCTCGTCGCGGGCGACGCGGCGGGTAGCGGCGGTGATCGTGGCGGTGAGGCGGTCGCGATCGGCGACACGGCCGGCGTTGGTCGCCCAGCCATCCTCGGCGATCAGGCCGGTGACGGCGCAGAAGGCGCGGAACTGGGCGTCGTTGCCGACCGCGAGGATGAACCAGCCATCGGCGGTTTCGAACACGGCATAAGGGCAGATGTTGGGATGGGCGTTGCCGAGCCGCGCCGGGCTGACGCCGCTCGCGAAGTAATTGGCGGCCTGGTTGGCGAGCACCCCGGTCATGGTATCAAGCAGCGCCAGATCGAGATGCTGGCCGCGACCGGTGCGCGTGCGCATCGCCAGCGCCGCCTGGATTGCGATCACCGCATAGAGGCCGGTGGTGATGTCCGCCATCGCCACGCCGATCTTCTGCGGCGCGCCATCCGGTTCGCCGGTGAGGTCCATCATCCCGCCCATGCCCTGGATGATGAAGTCATAGCCGGCGCGGGCCGCATAGGGTCCGGTCTGGCCGAAGCCGGTGATCGAGCAATAGACCAGCCGCGGGTTGAGCGCGGCGAGGCTGGGATAATCGAGCCCGTATTTGGCAAGGCCGCCGACCTTGAAATTCTCGATCAGCACGTCGGCCTCGGCGGCCAGCGCGCGGATCTGCGCCTGGCCCTCGGCGGTGGTGAAATCCACCACCAGCGAGGCCTTGCCGCGGTTGCAGGCGTGGAAATAGGCGGCGTCGCGGCTGCCATCGGGATTGTCGACGAACGGCGGGCCCCAGGTCCGGGTATCGTCGCCGGCGGGGCTTTCGACCTTGGTCACCTCGGCGCCGAGATCGGCGAGCACCTGCCCGGCCCAAGGACCGGCAAGGATGCGCGCGAGCTCGAGCACCTTGAGGCCGGCAAGCGGGGTGTTGGCGGTTGCGCTCATCGGCCAGCGCGCCGCATGATCGTGATCATGGCTGGGACAGGAGGAGTGGCACGATGAAGCGATGGTGGGCTGCCGGGCTGCTCGCTCTGGCGTGCGCGGGCGGGGCCCCGGCGCAGACCATCCTGACGCTCCGCACCACCAGCGATCCGGCGATCTGCTATCCGCTGGCGGTGGGGACGCTGTTCCAGCTGATGCTGCCGGCGAGCGCGGGGACGGGCTATAGCTGGCGCCTGCGCAGCGGCGCCGGGTTCGAGCAGGTCGGCGAGATGGCGACCGGCGCGGTGGCGGGCGGCGGCATGGTGGTCGGCGGGCCGCAGACGCAGGTGCTGCGGTTCAGGCCGACCAGGGCCGGGCGCGGGCGGCTGGTGGTCGGCTATGCCCGGGGCGACGGGCCGGCCATAAAGGAAGCCAGCTTCTGCCTGGCGGTGCGCGAGCCCTGAGCGCGTAACGCGCTCGCGCCGCGGCAGGCGCACGGCGGTGCGCAGGGCAGGGCGCGCGCCGTGCATCAGAAGGCGGCGATGCCGGTGATGGCGCGGCCGAGGATCAGCGCATGGACGTCGTGCGCGCCTTCATAGGTGTTGACCGTCTCGAGGTTCATCAGGTGGCGCATCACCTGATACTCGCCCGAGATGCCGTTGCCGCCGTGCATGTCGCGCGCCACCCGGGCGATGTCGAGCGCCTTGCCGACGTTGTTGCGCTTGACGATCGAGACCATCTCGGGCGCGAACTTGCCCTCGTCCATCAGCCGGCCGACGCGCAAGCTCGCCTGCAGCCCCAGCGCGATCTCGGTTTGCATGTCGGCGAGCTTCTTCTGGAAAAGCTGGGTGGCAGCCAGCGGGCGGCCGAACTGCTTGCGGTCGAGCCCGTAGGCGCGCGCGGCATGGAAGCAGAATTCGGCGGCGCCGAGCGCGCCCCAGCTGATGCCGTAGCGGGCGCGGTTGAGGCAGCCGAACGGGCCCTTCAGCCCCTCGACGTTGGGCAGCAGCGCATCGTCGGCGACCGCGACCTCGTCCATCATCACCATGCCGGTGATCGAGGCGCGCAGCGACAGCTTGTTGTCGATCTTGGGGGCGGCGAGGCCCTTCAGCCCCTTGTCGAGGATGAAGCCGCGGATCGCGCCGTCATGGGCGTCGGACTTGGCCCAGATCACGAACACGTCGGCGATCGGCGCGTTGCTGATCCAGGTCTTGGCGCCGGAGATGACATAGCCGTCGGCGGTCTTCTTCGCCCGGGTGGTCATGCCGCCGGGATCGGAACCGGCGTCAGGTTCGGTGAGGCCGAAGCAGCCGATCAGCTCGCCGCTGGCGAGGCCGGGCAGGTAGCGGCGGCGCTGCTCCTCCGAGCCATAGGCATGGATCGGGTACATCACGAGGCTGGACTGGACGCTCATCATCGAGCGGTAGCCGCTGTCGATCCGCTCGACCTCGCGGGCGACCAAGCCGTAGCTGACATAGCCGGCGCCGACCCCGCCATATTCCTCCGGGATGGTCGGGCCGAGCAGGCCTAGCGCGCCCATCTCGCGGAAGATCTCGGGGTCGGTATGTTCCTGGGCGAACGCGTCGATGATCCGCGGCGCGAGCTTGTCCTCGGCATAGGCCCGCGCGGTATCGCGGACCATGCGCTCGTCGTCGCTCAGTTGCTCGTCGAGCAGGAACGGGTCTGCCCAATTGAACTTGCCCATGCCGCTCATCGTCGTCTCTCCTTTTGAAAGCGCGGTACGGGGTGGCGGCTGGGGGTGCAAGGCTTGACGCTTGGTCCGTCATCCCGGGATCGCCCGGGATGACGGTGAGGCTTGTTCAGATCCCGAAGCGCAGCGTCACGCGGATGTCGCGGCCGGCGAGCGGGGCGAAGTCCTGAAGGAAGCTGGCGTGGCGGCGGGCCAGCACGTCGAAGATGTTATTGGCCGAGAGCAGCAGGCTGGTCTTGCTGTCCTTGCCCCAGGGCGACAGCGACACCGAGGCGTTGACCATCGTATAGGGATCCGACGGGGTTTCGAACGGGGCGATGCGGTTCTGCGGGAAGACGTGCTCGACCTCGATCCGGCCGGTGGTGAGATCGCCCTGCGCCTCGATGCCGCCGAGCACGCGCGCCGGGGGGATGCGCGGCACCGGGCTTTCGTCGACGATGTTGGCGCGAACCAGATCGCCGAGCAGATCGGCGTTGAGCGTGTAACCGCCGATCTTGGCGAGCCGCAGCGAGCCCTGCGCCTCGAAGCCGTAATAATGGGCGTCGACCTGCTGATATTGGAAGCAGGGCAGATCGACCTCGCGGCCGGACGGTGCTGCGGCGGCCTGGCAGATCGCCGGATCGACCTGGTTCTCCGAGATGTAGTTGGTGAACCAATTGTAATAGGCCGAGGCATCGAGGCTGTAGCCATCGCCATGGACGTGAAGCGTACCTTCCAGGCCCCAGCTCTTCTCGAGCTGGAAATCGGGGCTGCCGAGCTCATAGGCCTGGGTACCGGCGTGGCCGCCGTTGGCGAACAGCTCCTCCGCGGTCGGCGCGCGCTCGGTGCGCGAGGCGTTGATGCCGATGCGGATCCGGTCGGTTAGGCCGTATGACGCGCCGAGCGAGCCCGATACCGCATCGAAGCTGCGGCTGCCGTTGAAGAAGCGCAAATCGTCCGCCGGGGTCTGCGCGCGGACGTCGGAGACTTCATAGCGGACGCCGCCCTCGGCCTTGAACTTGCCGGCAGAGTACTGCTGCAGGGTGAAAAAGCCGGTCTGGTTGGTTTCGTTCTTGGGCAGGAAGGCCTCGTCGCCCTGAACGTTGAACTGGCGGTTGAAATATTGGACGCCGGACGCGCCCTGCCAGCCGCCGCGGTCCGCCTGGACCAGCTCGAGGCGGCCCTCGAGACCGTTGTTGTAGAACGCCGTACCGACCGAGCCATCCTCCTCGAGCTCGAAGTGGCGATAGCTCGCCTGACCGGCGCGGATGCGGATCTTGCTGATGAAGTCGCCGCCGGTGTTGACCTCGCCGCGCAGGTCGACGCGGTTCTGGACGACGTCGAGCCGCGGCGCCTCCTGCTCCTGGCCGACCTCGGTCGCGAAGCGGATCGGCACGCCGTACAGGCTGTCATAATGGCTGTAGGAGATGCCAAGGCTGCCGGTGTCGGTGATGATCGTCGCGCCAGCGCCCGCGGTCCAGGTCTCGGCGGCGGTGTTGGGCAAGCGATCGCGCAGTGCTGCCGAGGCCGCGAAATCGATCGGCTCATCGGTGTTCTGCGGCAGGCCGACCTGCGACAGCGCGGCAGCGCGCGCGGCGGGCGAGAGGATGTAGCCCTTGCCGGTGCGCAGATCGTCGGACTTCAGATAGGAGCCGTCGGCGTGGAGGACGAGATGCTCGCCAACCGCGACGTCGCCCGCCAGGCCGCCCGACCGCTCGTTGGCGGCCGAGCCGTAATTGGCGATGCCGTTCAGCCGGTAGCCGTTGGCGGGCACGGTGCGCGGGATGCGGGTGTCGATGACGTTGACCACGCCGCCGACCGCGGACGAGCCGAACAGTAGCGCCGACGGGCCGCGCAGCACCTCGACCCGCTCGGAGAGCAGCGGATCGATGATCACGGCGTGATCGACCGAGGTGTTTGACACGTCGATCGAGCCGATGCCGTCGGTGAGCACGCGGATGCGATCACCCTGGAAGCCGCGCAGGATCGGCCGCGACGCGCTCGGGCCGAACGAGGTGGCCGAGACGCCGGGCTGGCGGGCGAGGGTTTCGCCGATCGTCGGCCGCAGGTTGCGGGTGAGTTCTTCGCCGGTGATCACCGAGGTGCCCTGGAGCACGTCGGCCTCGCTGCGCTCGACCGCGGCGGTGACGATGATGTCGTGGCTCTGGTCCGTGGTGGCGGTGGACGCTGGCGTGGTCGACGTCGTCGTCTGGGCGGCGGCGGGGGCAGCGACCAGCGCGACGCTGGACAGCAGGGCGAATCGGAACATCGTTACTCCGTGATATTGTGCAGGTGCGAGCACAGCCTAGCGTCCATGTTACGTTATATCAAAATGAATATGGCGTCATGTTCCAGCGGTTCGCCGCATCAAAGCTTCGTCCTGACGTCGAGCAGCTCGGGGAAGAAGCGTTGCTCGACCACGCGCGCGAGGTAGGGGACGCCGGCGGTACCACCGGTGCCGGTCTTGAAGCCGATCACCCGCTCCACCGTCTTGAGGTGGCCGAAGCGCCAGAGCTGGAAGTGATATTCGAGATCAACCAGCTTCTCCGCGAGTTCGTAGAGGTCCCAGTAACGATCGGTGTCGCTGTAGATGGCCGCCCAGCAAGCCTCCACCTGTGCTGATGTGGGACGAAGGTCACGAAAGTCACACCTGGCGACGCTGTCGGGCACCGGCAGCCCGCGGCGGCCGAGCAGCAGCAAGGCCTCGTCGTACAGGCTGGGGCGGTTCAGCTCGTCCTCGAGCCGGGCGCGTACCTCGGGCTCGTCGAACAGCGCGATCATCGCCGCGTTCCGGTTGCCCATGATGAATTCGAGCTGTCGATATTGATCGGACTGGAAGCCGGACGAACTGCCGAGGCTGCCGCGCATCGCTGCATAATCGGCGGGCGTCATGGTTGCGAGCACCTCCCACGACTGGATCAGCTGCGCCTGAATGCGGCTCACCCGCGCCATCATCTTGAGCGCGGGCGGCAGATCGTCGGCGGCGATGCGGCGCCGGGCCTCGCCGAGTTCGTGGAGGCACAGCTTCATCCACAATTCGGAAGCCTGGTGGATCGTCACGAACAGCAGTTCGTCGTGCACGCCACTGAGCGGAGTCTGGACGGCGAGCAGTTCGGGAAGGCGGAGATAGCTGCGATAGGTGACCATGACGCCCAGCATAGCGGCTTTACCGTCGTCGCGCGCGAGTCGCGGCTCAGGCCTCAGCAATGAGCAGGAACGAGATCGTCCGGTGCCCGGTGAGGCCATCGGCCGGGGCGACGCTGCATTCCGCGACCAGCTGACCCGGCAGCGTCCATTCCTGCTCGGGCAAGCCTGCGAGCCAGGCGTCGAGCGCAGCCCCGGGTTCTGTGGATAGCTGCAATTGATGGGTGGCGCCGGTAAAGGTGGCGCTCGCCCAGGGCTGCTCCGCCTGGTCAACGACGGTGACCACGCACGCGGCGTCGCGCGCGCTGTGGCAGAGCGCGCGGGCGAGCCGCGTCGCGGTGGTGAGGCGGGGAAAGCCGCGGCTCATTGCGAGCTCTGCTCGATGAACGCCTCGATCCGCGCGACCAGCCGCTGGCCGACGTGGCGGCCGCGCTGGAGATCCCCCACCAGCCGCGGGTCGTTGACGGCAAGCCTGCCGAACCTGGTCGGCGGCATCCGCGTCGCGCGCAGATAGCGGTCGATCTTGGGCAGTACGGACATGTGGACACCCTCCGAGTCTCGAATCATGTTCCTGGTCTGTTCTGCATTTTCCAACTTGTCTAGGAAATTTCCTACGGTAGGGTCGGTGGGTGACGAGCAGGGATCCACGCGCGGTGCTGGTCGCCGCCGCCGCGGCGCGTGGCGACAGCCTTGCTGCGCTGTCGGCGATGCTCGGGCGCAATGCCGCTTATCTGCAGCAGTTTGTAAGCCGTGGTACGCCGAAGCGACTGGCCGAGGACGACCGCCGTCGACTGGCCGATTATTTCGGGATCGACGAAGTAGCGTTGGGGGGCGTGGCGGCGCCACGTGCGTGGCGGGTGCCACGACTCGATGTCAGCGCGTCAGCAGGCCCAGGATCGCTGGTCGACGACGATCTGGTGCTGGGTGCCGAGGCGATCGACCCGTCGCTCGCGGAGCGGCTTGGCTTGCGCGAGGGGCAGGCGGGGATCGTGCGGGTACGCGGCGACTCGATGGAACCGGGGCTGATGGATGGCGATCTCATCCTCGTCGATCTCGCGCGGCGAACGGCGAGCGCGCGCGGCGAGATCTTCGTGATCCGGATCGACGGCGCGGTGATGGTGAAGCGGGTGGCGCGGCTTGGCACGCGGCTGGTGGCGACGAGCGACAATCCGGCGGCGCCCCCGGTCGGGCGCGGGCGGGTGGAGCTGATCGGCCGGGTGGTGTGGCTGATGCGGGCGCCGCAATAGCCGGCATCGTTATCGTGCCAGCCCAACGCGGCGGGCGCCTAGCGCCGGCGGTCCACCAGCCAGACAGCGATCGCGGCGAGGATGCCGGCGGCGATGCCGATCAGGAAGCCGATCGTCACTTGGCCGCGCGAAAGGCCGACGCCGGCGCCCACGAGAGCACCAAGCGCGATGAGCACGCCGCCGGCGGCTGCGGGTGGGGAAGTTGCCATCGCGCGACCCTGCCATGGCATTTGCGTGGACGCCAGCGCTGGGGCGCGCCGTGCCGGGCCGAATGGTGGCCGAAGCGGCGACCAATGTCTGCCATCGGCACTGTTCCATTAACCTTGTCGCGGCTAGAACCCGGCCATGGTGGTGCGCACGGGATGGTTGGGGCTTGGTGCGACGGCCGTTCTTCTGCTCGCCGACCCGGCCGCGGCGCAGACCGCGCCTGCCGAACTGCCACCGCTCGACCCCAATTCGCCGATGGCGGCGTTGCCCGACATCGGTGTCGCCTGGCCCGAGCTGGGCACCGACGCCGCGATCGCCAGCTCACCCCAGCAGTCGACCGACAGCGCCGCCGAGACGCGCTACACCTGGCGGCTCGACGGGATCGACGAGGTCGCGACGCCGCTGCTGCGCCAGCGCTTCACCCAACTTTCCACGCTGGCGGCCAACCGCGGCAAGGCCGCCAATGCCGCGCAGATCGACCGCCGGGCGCGCGAGGACGCCGATCTGCTCGGCACCTTGCTGCGGGGCGAGGGCTATTATGATGCGCGGGTGACGACGCGGGTGGAGCAGGGTGCGCGGCCGCTGGTGGTGCTCGAGGCCGAGCCGGGAACGCTGTATCGCTTCAACGGCGTCACGCTCGCCGGGGTCGCCGCCGCCGGCGCCAAGGCCGACGATCTCACCAAGGCGTTCGGGATCAAGCCGCAGGACCCGGTCAACGCCGATGCGGTGGTCGCCGGCGAGGCGCAGCTCAAGACGAGGGTGGGGCAGGAGGGGTTTCCCTTCGCCAGCATCGGCCAGCCCGAGATCGTGGTCGATCACGCGACCCGCACCGCGACGCTCGACCTGCCGGTCAGCCCGGGTACGCAGCGGCGGTTCGGCCGCCTCGTTGCGCTACCGGGCAACAAGGTGTTCGGCGCCGATCACGTCAGCGAGATCGCGCGCTTTTCGTCCGGCGATCCGTTCAACCAGACCTCGCTCGACGATCTGCGCCGCGCGCTGATCCAGACCGGGCTGATCTCGTCGGTGGAGGTCAAGCCGGTTGACGGCAGCGACCCGGCGGTGGTCGACATCGGGGTGAAGCTCGAGCCGGCGCCGCAGCATACCGTGGCGGGCGAGCTCGGCTATGGCACCGGCGAGGGCGCGCGCGCGGAACTCAGCTGGACCGATCGCAACCTGTTTCCGCCCGAGGGCGGACTGACCTTGCGCGGCGTGCTCGGCACCAAGGAGCAGCTCGGCAGCATCATCTTCCGCCGCAATAATTTCGAGGGCCGCGACCGGGTGCTGACCGCGCAGCTCGCCGCCGCGCATACCCAGCGCGACGCCTATGACGCCAAGACCTTTTCGCTCTCGGCGAGCCTGGAGCGGCAGACCAACATCTTCTTCCAGAAGACCTGGACCTGGTCGCTCGGCGGCGAGTTGGTCGCGTCCGACGAGCGCGACGTGATCGCGTCGACCGGCGAACCGCGGCGGCGGACCTTCTTCATCGCCGCGGCGCCGACCACGCTCAACTATGATGGCTCGGACGATCTGCTCAACCCGACCAAGGGCTTCCGCCTCGGCGGACGGCTCAGCCCCGAGCTGTCGCTGCAGGGCGCCGTGTTCGGCTATACGCGCGCGCAGATCGATGCGAGCGGATACCAGCCATTGGGCGATAAGCTGGTGCTCGCCGGGCGGGTGCGGATCGGCTCGATCCTCGGCGCGCCGCGTGATGAAATCGCGCCGTCGCGGCGCTTCTATGCCGGCGGCGGCGCCTCGGTGCGCGGCTATGCCTATCAGGCGATCGGGCCACGCGACGTCAACAACGATCCGATCGGCGGCCGCAGCCTCGCCGAATTCTCGGTAGAGGCGCGGGTCAAGGCGTTCGGCAACTTTGGCGTGGTGCCCTTCCTCGATGGCGGCAACATCTACACCTCGACGCTGCCGACCTTCTCGACGCTGCAATATGGCGCGGGCATCGGCGTGCGTTACTATTCGAACTTCGGGCCGATCCGCGTCGATGTCGGCACGCCGCTCAATCCAAAACCCGGTGACAGCCGGCTCGGCGTCTACGTCTCGCTGGGACAGGCGTTTTGAGGCGGTGGCTGCGCTGGCTGGCGGCGGGGCTGATCGGGCTCGCGCTGATCGTGGCGGCGGCGCTGGCGATCGTCGATACCGGTCTCGGCCATCGCTGGGTGGCGGACCGGATCGGCTCGATCCGCAACAATAACGGGCTGCGCTTCACCGTCGGCCGGATCGACGGCTCGCTCTACGGCGCCACCCGCCTCAAGGACCTGCGCGTCTATGATCTCGACGGGCTGCTGTTCGAGGCCCCAGACGTGGCGCTCGACTGGCAGCCGTGGCGCTGGCTGCACAACCGGCTCGAGATCGAGCGGTTGGCGATCCCGCGGGCGATGCTGCTGCACGCGCCGCACACCCGGCCCGCCAGGCGGCGCGGGCCGATCCTGCCGGATTTCGATATCCATATCGGTGCCCTGGCGGTGGAGCGGCTCGAACTCGCCCGGCTGGTGCTCGGCACGCCACGGCTGGGGCGGCTCGCCGGCCGCGCCGACATCCATGCCGGCCGCGCCTTCGTCCGCCTCGACGGGCTGGTCGCCGGCACCGACCGGCTGGTGGTGCGGATCGATGCCGAGCCCGATCGCAACCGCTTCGAACTCGCCGTCAAGGCGCGCGGCGCCGTCGGCGGCGTGCTGGCGCGGATGGCGGGGGTCCGGGCGCCGGTGTCGCTCGACGTTGACGGCGATGGCCATTGGGCGGCCTGGCACGGGCGGGCCGTGGCGGCGGCGGGCGCGCAGCGGGTCGCCGCACTGGCGCTGAGCGCGCAGGCCGGGCGCTACACGTTGTCGGGCACGCTGGCGCCCGGATCGCTGCTCACCGGCAAGCTGCAGCGGCTGAGCAGCCCGCGGGTGCTGGTCAACGGCAGCGCGGGCTTTGCCGATCGCCGGCTCGATGGCCAGCTCAGCCTGCGCTCGCCGTCGCTCGCGGTAGATACACAGGGCGTGATCGATCTTGCCGGCAATGCCTGGCGCAACGTGCGGATCAAGGCGCGGCTGCTGCGGCCACCGGCGCTGTTCGGCAACATGACCGGGCAGGGCATGGAATTGCGCGCGCTCCTGGACGGGGCGTTTTCAGCCGCCCGGTTCGACTATCGGATCGATGCGCCGCGCTTCGCCTTCGACAACACCGGGTTCGAGCAGGCGCATCTCGTCGGCCATGGGCGGCTCTCCAGCGCGCCGGTGCTCGTCACCTCGCGGTTCACCGCCGGTCGGGTGACGGGGGTGGGCGACGTCGCCGGCGGCATCCTGCGCAACCTCAGCGTCGATGGCGTGCTCAAGGTAACGCCGACGCTGCTCACCGGCGACAATCTGCAACTGCGTTCCGACAAGCTGACGGCCCGGATCATGCTCGCGCTCGACCTGCGCACCGGGCGCTACGAGGTAGGGCTGAACGGCGCGCTCGGGCGCTATCTGATCCCCGGGCTGGGTGTGGTCGACGTGTCGTCGACGTTGCGGGTGGTGCCGGGCGCGAACGGGCACGGCACCCGGGTGGTGGGGCGCGGCACCGCGCAGATGCTGCGGCTCGACAATGCGTTCTTCCGCAGCCTCACCGGCGGCCTGCCGCACCTCGTCAGCAACCTCGAGCGGACCCCCGACGGCATCCTCCACTTCACCGACCTGCTGCTGACCTCGCCGCAGCTCACCCTGCGCGGGCAGGGCCATCGGCGGCGCGACGGCACCTTCTATTTCGAGGGCAGCGGCCGTCAGGCGAGCTACGGCCCGCTGACGCTGCGGCTCGACGGCAGGATCGACCGGCCGACGCTCGATCTCGTCTTCGCCAGCCCGAATGCGACGCTGGGGCTCGCCAACGTCCGCGCGCACCTCGACCCGACGGCGCAAGGCTTCAGCTTCACCGCGCAAGGGCAGTCACGGATCGGCGCCTTCACCGGTGCCGGCGCGATCCTGTTGCCGCCGGGCGGCCAGGCGGTGATCGACATCGCCCGGCTCGACGTCGCCGGGACCCATGCCGCGGGACGGCTGGCCGTCGTCGATGGCGGGTTCGACGGCAAGTTGACGGTGAACGGCGGCGGCCTTGCCGGCGATCTGCTGTTCCGGCCGGTCGGCACGATCCAGCGAATCGAGGGGCATCTCGACGCCACCAACGCCACGCTGGCCGGCGCGGTCCTGCGCGGCGGCCACCTCGATCTGGTGACGCTGCTCGATCCTGCGGGCACGTCGGTGGAGGCGACCGCGACCGGCGCGGGGGTGCGGCGCGGACAATTGAGCCTCGCCCGGTTTGCCGGCAACATGCGGCTGCGTGGCGGCGTCGGCGAGATCCGTGCCTCGATCGCGGGATCGCGCGGGCGGGCGTTCGATATCCAGACGGTGACCGAGGTGAGCGACGACCGCTATGCGATCAGTGCCCAGGGCACGCTCGATCGCCGGCCGCTCAAGCTGCTCGCGCCGGCGGTGCTGACCCGCGAGGGCGATGGCGATGATGCCGGCTGGCGGCTCGCGCCGACCCGGCTGAGCTTCGCCGGCGGCGAGGCCGAGGTCGGTGGCCGCTTCACCGACACCAGTACCGGCATCACCGCGACGCTGACGAGCATGCCGCTGGCGATCCTCGACATCGGCTATCCCGGGCTGGGGCTGAGCGGCACCGTGTCGGGCACGGTCGCCTATGACGTCGCGGCGGGGCGGGCGCCGACCGGCAAGACCAACATCACCGTGCGCGGGCTGAGCCGCGCCGGGCTGGTGCTGTCGTCACGGCCGATCGACGTCGGTATCGCCGGTGTTCTCTCCGCCGACAAACTCGGCGTCCGTGCGGTGATGGCATCGGGCGGCAAGACGATCGGGCGGGCCCAGGCGCTGCTGACGCCGCTCGGCGGCGGCGATCTGGCGACGCGGATCGCCCATGCGCCACTGTTTGCCCAGCTGCGCTACGGTGGCCCGGCCGACACCCTGTGGCGGCTGACCGGGGTGGAATTGTTCGACCTGTCCGGGCCGGTGTCGATCGGCGCCGACGTGTCGGGCAGCGTCGCCGCACCGGCGATTCGCGGCGTCGTCCAGGCGAACAATGCGCGGATCGAGAGCGCGACCACCGGGACGGTGCTTACCAACGTCCAGGCGAGTGGGCGGTTCGGCGGCTCGCGGCTGCAGATCGATCGCTTCGCCGCCGATGCCGGCAAGGGTGGGCATGTGACGGGCAGCGGCGGCTTCGACTTCGCCGCCCAGCACGGCCTCGGCCTCGCCATCAAGCTCGACGCCGATCGCGCGGTGATGATCAACCGCGACGACATCGGCGCGACCGTGACCGGGCCGCTGACCTTCACCTCGGACGGCGCCGGTGGCGTCATCGCCGGCGACGTGGTGCTCAACCGCAGTCGCTACCGCCTCGGCCAGGCGAGTGCGGCGAGCGCGGTGCCGCAGCTCAACATCCGCGAGATCAACCTGCCCGGTGGAGCGGAAGAAGACGAGGCGCCGACCGCACCGTGGACGCTCGCGATCAAGGCCCGTGCGCCCAATGCGGTGAGCGTCAGCGGGCTCGGGCTGAGCAGCGAATGGTCGGCGGACCTGCGCATCGCCGGGCAGCCGGCCAATCCGGCGATCACCGGCGAGGCCAAGCTGATCCGCGGCGATTATGAGTTCGCCGGGCGCAAGTTCGAGCTCGACCGCGGGGTGATCCGCTTTGCCGGCGAGGTCCCCGCCAACCCTGCGCTCGATATCGCCGCCAATGCCGACAGTACCGGGCTGAGCGCGACGATCCGCGTCACCGGCTATGCGCTGAAGCCCGAGATCAGCTTCACCAGCACGCCCGCGCTGCCCGAGGACGAACTGCTGTCACGCCTGCTGTTCGGCACCTCGATCACCAGTCTGTCGGCGCCGGAGGCGCTGCAGCTCGCCGCGGCGGTGGCGGCGCTGCAGAATGGCGGCAACGGGCTCAACCCGATCAACGCAGTGCGCCGCGCCGCCGGTCTTGATCGACTGCGCATCCTGCCGGCCGATCCGCAGACCGGGCAAGGCACGTCGATTGCCGCGGGCAAATATGTGACGCGGAAGTTCTACGCCGAGATCGTCACCGACGGGCAGGGCTATTCGGCGACCCAAGTGGAGTTCCAGGTGACACGCTGGCTGTCGCTGCTGTCGAGCATCTCGACGCTGGGGCGGCAGAGCGCCAACGTGCGGGTGTCCAAGGATTATTGAGGGCGCGCGAAGCCAATTGCCTCCCACGTCGCTGCCGCGATCCGGCCGCTTCAGAAGAGAGCCGTCACCCCAGCGAAAGCTGGGGTCTTCTGCGGCGGCTGTCCTCCCCTTGCCGTAAAAGATCCCAGCTTTCGCTGGGATGACGGGCGCAAGGCGGAGGCGCCCTAGAACAGTCCCTGGATCAGCCCGTCTGCATCGATCCGGATCGCCTCCGCGGCAGGCACGCGCGGCAGGCCGGGCATGGTCATCAGCTCGCCGCAGATCGCGACGATGAACCCAGCGCCGGCCGCTAGCCGTACCTCGCGGACCGGGACGACATGGCCCGTCGGCGCGCCGAGCAAGGCCGGGTCGGTCGAGAAGCTGTACTGGGTCTTGGCCATGCACACCGAGAGGTGGCCATAGCCTGCCTGCTCCCAGGCAGTGAGCTGCGCGCGGATCGACGGCGCGGCGATCGCTTCCTCGGCGCGGTAGATGCGGGTGGCGACGGTGTTGATCTTGTCGAACAGCGGCAGCGCATCGTCGTAGATCGGCGAAAACTGCGCGGCATCGGCGGCGGTGAGCGCAGCAACCGCCTCGGCGAGCTCGACCGCGCCGGCCCCGCCCTCGGCCCAATGGCGGCAGAGGATCGCGCGGGTGCCATGCGCGGCGACGATCTCCTGGACCAGGCTCGTCTCGGCGGCGCTGTCGGCATCGAAATGGTTGATCGCGACCACCGCGGGGACGCCGAACTGGCGGACGTTCTCGATATGGCGGACGAGGTTGACCGCGCCGCGGCGCACCGCTTCGACGTCTTCGCGGCCGAGATCGGTCTTGGGGACGCCGCCGTTCATCTTGAGCGCGCGGACGGTGGCGACGATCACCACGGCGGCCGGGGCGAGGCCGGCCTGGCGGCATTTGATATCGAAGAACTTTTCGGCGCCGAGGTCTGCACCGAACCCTGCCTCGGTGACGACATAGTCGCCGAGCGCCAGCGCGGTCTTGGTGGCGATCACCGAATTGCAGCCATGGGCGATGTTGGCGAACGGGCCGCCGTGGATCAGCGCAGGATTGCCCTCGAGCGTCTGCACGAGATTGGGCTTGATCGCCTGGGCGAGCAGCACCGCCATCGCGCCATCGGCCTTTAGGTCGCGTGCCGTCACCGGGCGCTTGTCGCGGGTGGTGGCGACGACGATGCGACCGAGGCGGCGTTCGAGATCCTCGAGATCCTCGGCGAGGCAGAGGATCGCCATCACTTCGGACGCGACGGTGATGTCGAAGCCCGATTCGCGTGGGAATCCGTTGGCGGCGCCGCCGAGCGACTGGACGACATCGCGCAGCGCGCGATCGTTCATGTCGAGCACGCGGCGCCAGCTGATCCGGCGCACGTCGATGTCGAGCGCATTGCCCCAATAGACATGGTTGTCGATCATCGCCGCGAGCAGGTTGTGCGCCGCGGTGATGGCGTGGAAATCGCCGGTGAAGTGGAGGTTGATGTCCTCCATCGGCACCACCTGGGCATGGCCGCCGCCGGTGGCGCCGCCCTTGGTGCCGAAGCACGGGCCGAGCGACGGCTCGCGCAACGCGAGCACGGTCTTGCGGCCCGTGCGGTTGAGCGCATCTGCGAGGCCGACCGAGGTGGTGGTCTTGCCCTCGCCGGCGGGCGTCGGGTTAATCGCGGTGACCAAGATCAGCTTGCCGCGCGGGCTCGCGGCGAGATCGAGCTGGGTGACGTCGAGCTTGGCCTTGTGGTGGCCGTATGGCTCCACCGCGGCGGGGGGAATTGCGAGCGCGGCGGCGATCTCACCGATCGGGCGGAGGGTGGCGGCGCGGGAAATGGCGATGTCGGTCTGCATGATCGCCGCCTAGCGGGGGAGCGACGGCGATGCTAGGCGCGCCGGCGATGACTGCTGCCGATCTTCGCGACCTGTTCCTCGCCACCCTGGTGAAGGAGGCCGGCGGCAACCGCCGGCGCTGGCGGATCGTGCTCGGCGAGGTGCGGGTCTACGATCGTGCCACCCACGCGCATTGCAACTGGTCGGTGTCGCCGTCGGGCAGCTATGATGAGATCGCCGAGGTCGAGCGGGTCGCCGACGACCTGCGCGCCCGCCACCCGCTGATCGACTAGGACGCGGCGCCTCGGCCGAGGCGCTCGGCGTGCCAACCGAGGTGATCGGCCATGAACGTGGCGACGAAATAATAGCTGTGGTCGTAGCCGGGCTGCATGCGCAGCGTCAGATCGATCCCGGCCTCGGCACAGGCGGCGGCGAGCAGCTCGGGTCTGAGCTGCTCGGCAAGGAACTGGTCGGCGTCGCCCTGGTCGACGAGCAGCGCCGGCACGCGTGCGCCATCCTCGATCAGCGCCACCGCGTTATGGGCGCGCCACGCGGCACGGTCAGGCCCAAGATAGCCGCCGAGCGCCTTTTCGCCCCAGGGTACCTGCGACGGTGCGACGATCGGCGCGAAGGCGGAGACGGCGCGGTAGCGATCGGGATAGGTGAGGCCGATGGTGAGCGCGCCATGGCCGCCCATCGAATGGCCCATGATCGATTGACGGACCATGTCGGCGGCGGGAAATTCGGCGGCAATCAGCGCCGGCAACTCGTCGGTGACGTAGCGCCACATCCGGTAGTTGGCGGCGAACGGCGACTGGGTGGCGTCGACGTAGAAGCCGGCGCCGAGCCCGAAGTCATAGGCGCGGGCGGGATCGTCGGGCACGCCCTCGCCGCGCGGGCTGGTGTCCGGCGCGACGAAGATCAGGCCGAGTTCGGCGCAGGCGCGGCGATAGTCGCCCTTGTCGGTGACGTTAGCGTGGGTGCAGGTGAGGCCGGACAGATACCACACCACCGGCAGCGTGGTGCCTTCCTCATGTGGCGGCACATAGACGGAGAAGGTCATCGGCGTGCCGGTGGCGCTCGACTGATGCCGGTACACGCCCTGGGTGCCGCCGAACGCCCGGTTGGTCGACAGCGTCTCGACCGTCATGCCGGCACCGGCAGCCGGTGGAGCGCGCACAGCTTGTTGCCGTCGGGATCGCGCAGATAGGCCAGGTAGAGCGGCCCGACGGGCCCCTGACGGATGCCGGGATCGTCTTCCACCGGCGTGCCGCCGTTGGCAGCGCCGGCCTGATGCCATGCATCGGCCTGTTCGGGGCTGGCCATCACGAAGCCGGTGGTGCTGCCGTTGCCCGCCGTCGCAGGCGCGCCGTCGATCGGGCGGGTGATTAGCAGTCGGCCGCCGTTATGCGCGTAGAACAGCCGGCCATAGCGATCGATCTGCCCGGCCGGCCCGCCGATCGCGGCGAACAGCGCGTCGTAGAAGCGGCGCGAGCGCTCGAGATCGTCGCTGCCGAGCATCATGTGGCTGAACATCGGGTTCCTTTCGTGATTGGTGACTAGCGGTTGCGGACAGGCGCCCGCACGCCCGCCCGCTCGATCAGAACAGCACCACGCTGCGGATGCTTTCGCCGGCGTGCATCAGGTCGAAGCCCTTGTTGATCTCGTCGAGGGTGAGGACGTGGGTGATCATCGGGTCGATCTCGATCTTGCCGTTCATGTACCAGTCGACGATCTTGGGCACATCGGTGCGGCCCTTGGCACCGCCGAACGCGGTGCCGCGCCAGTTGCGCCCGGTGACGAGCTGGAACGGCCGGGTGCTGATCTCCTTACCGGCCTCGGCGACGCCGATGATGATGCTGGTGCCCCAGCCGCGGTGGCACGCCTCGAGCGCGGTGCGCATCACCTCGGTATTGCCGGTGCAGTCGAAGGTGAAGTCGGCGCCGCCGTCGGTGAGCGCGAGGATCGCCGCGATCGTCTCCTCGCGCGACTGGCCCTTCGGATTGATGAAGTCGGTCATGCCGAACCGGCGGCCCCATTCCTCGCGATCGGGGTTGATGTCGACGCCCATGATCCTGTTCGCGCCCGCCATCTTGGCGCCCTGGAGCACGTTGAGGCCGATTCCGCCGAGGCCGAACACGACGACGTTGTCGCCGACCTGGACCTTGGCGGTGTTGACCACCGCGCCGACCCCGGTGGTGACCCCGCAGCCGATGTAGCAGCTGGTCTTGAACGGCGCGTCGGCGCGGATCTTAGCGACCGCGATCTCGGGCAGCACGGTGAAGTTCGAGAAGGTCGAGCAGCCCATGTAATGGAAGATCGGCTGGCTCTTGTAGCTGAAGCGGGTGGTGCCGTCGGGCATCAGCCCCTTGCCTTGGGTGGCGCGGATCGCAGTGCAGAGATTGGTCTTGCCGCTGAGGCACGACTTACACTGGCGGCATTCGGGGGTGTAGAGCGGGATGACGTGATCGCCCGGCGCCACGGAGGTGACGCCGGCGCCGACCTCGCGGACGATGCCCGCGCCTTCATGGCCGAGCACGCTCGGGAACAGGCCCTCGCTGTCGAGCCCGTCGAGCGTATAGGCATCGGTGTGGCAGATGCCGGTCGCCATGATCTCCACCAGCACCTCGCCGGCCTTGGGGCCTTCAAGATCGAGCTCGACGATCTCGAGCGGTTGCTTGGCTTCAAAGGCGACGGCGGCGCGGGTCTTCATGGCATCATCTCTCCAGACGGAACCGGCGGGTGACTAGGCACTTTGCGCGCGCTTGGTAAGCCGTTTGCGCAACCAAAACCCGATGCGCTTGCACCATCCGCGCAAATCTCGGCCGGTGTTCGATACGCAAACGGATCGATCCGCCGTGCGCCTCGTTCCCCGTCCAGATCATCAAGGGGATTCGGGTGCGTACCAGTCATATCACCACGGCGCTGCTGGCTTCAATTGCGCTAGCCGGCTGCCAGGTTTCGACCACGACCAGCAATTCCACCGCCACCACCACCGGAACGCCGCCGAGCATCGCTCAGGCCGATCTGCAGGCTGCAGCGAGCGATGCCGATGGCAAGGCCTTTTACGCAGCAAACAACTGGCAGGCGGCCTGGACCGACGGCTCGGCGAAGGCGCTGGTGGACGCGATCGATCACCGCGCTGCGCACGGCCTCGACCAGTGGCAGGTGCCGTTGCCCGCCAAGGACTCGAGCCCCGCGGCACGCGAGGCGGGGCTGACCCGCGCGGCACTGCTTTATGCCGGCGCGCTCGCGCATGGCGTCACCGATCCGACCCAGCTCTACAAGATCTATACCCTGCCGCGGCCGACGACGGACGTGCGCGCCGGGCTGCTCGGGGCGCTGAAGGCAGGCAAGCTTGCCGATTGGCTCGGCTCGCTGGCGCCGCAGAGCGACACCTACAAGCAACTCTCCAAGGCCTATCTCGGCTACCGCAAGGATGCCGGCACCGGCACGCCGGGCGCGATCCCGCCGGTGGAAAAGCCGATCGAGATCGGCGACAGCAACCCCCGCGTGCCGATCATCGCCGCGCGGCTGGTCGACAATGAGTATCTTCCCGCCGAGGCCGCGCCGCGTGCCGCTGGCTCGACCCCGCCGTCGCCGGTCTACACGCCGGCTATCGCGGCCGGGGTGAAGCGATTGCAGGCCGACTATGGGATCGAGCCCGACGGCAAGATCGGCGCTGACACGCTCGAGCTGCTCAACCAGTCGCCCGCCGATCTCGCGCGCGCAACGGCGGTGGCGCTGGAGCGCCAGCGCTGGCTCGACCGGGCGCCACCGGCAACGCGGATCGACGTCAACCTCGCTACCGCGCGGCTCAACTACTGGCGCGACGGCAAGGTCGTCGACAGCCGCAAGGTGGTGGTCGGCGATCCCGAGACGCCGACGCCGCAGCTCGGCTCGCCGATCTTCCGCCTGGTCGCCAACCCGACTTGGACGATCCCGCGGTCGATCCAGGAGAAGGATCTCAAGGGCAAGAGCGCGGCCTATCTGCACCAGCACAACATGGCGTGGAAGGATGGCTGGATCGTCCAGCAGCCGGGCCCGCAGAACTCGCTCGGCCTGGTCAAGTTCGACATGCAGAACGATCATGCGATCTATCTCCACGACACGCCGGCCAAGACGCTGTTCGACAAGAATCAGCGGCAGCTGAGCCATGGCTGCATCCGCGTGTTCGACGCGCTCGGCTTCGCCGGGATCGTCGCCGCGGCGGAGGGCGTCACCGACGAATGGAACAAGGCGCGGGCCACCGGCAGGGAGACCTTCGTCAAGCTGCCGCAGCAGATCCCGGTGCGGCTGCTCTACGACACGGTGGTGCCGGACGGGCAGGGCGGCGTGGCGGTGCGCACCGATCCCTATGGCTGGAACGATGCGGTGTCGCAGAAGATCGGCTTCGGCGTCGCGCCCGGCAAGCACTTCCATGCCGAGACAGGCGACGTCGGGCCGTAACGGCTGGACGCTTCCGCATGCATGGCCGGGATGGAGCATCCCTCCATCCCGGCCATTTACGTTTGTGTGACCTCAAAACCACGCAACAATACGTTAGAAGCGGATATCGTATAATGTATTTGACTATGATGTGACGACATGGTGGATTGGCGGCAGAGATAAAAAGGGAAGCGGCCACCTCATGACATCGTTCGTCGGCACCAATCGTCAGCGCGCCTGCGCAGGGGCATTCATCGCCATGCTGCTCTCGACCAGCGCCTATGCGCAGGTCGTGCCAGGGCCCGAGGCCCCGACCGACGCGGTCGTCACGCCCGATGCGGCTAGTGCGACCACGACGGCCGACGACGATACCATCGTGGTGACCGGCACGCGCATCCGTCGCCCGGGTCTGGAGAGCAACAGCCCCATCACGACGGTGAGCAACCAGGAAATTAAATATACCGGCGCCGTCCAGGTGGAGAACGTGCTCAACCGACTCCCGCAATTTACCGCGGATGCCAACGAGAATGCCTCGAACGGTTCTGACGGCACCGCCAACATCAACCTGCGCAATCTCGGCTCGAACCGGGTGCTGACGCTGCTTAACGGCCAGCGACTGATGCCGTCGCAGGCAATCGATCTCAACTTCGTGCCGTCCACGCTGATCGACCGGGTCGACGTGGTCACCGGCGGTGCCTCGGCGGTGTACGGGTCGGATGCCATGTCCGGCGTCGTCAACTTCGTGTTGAAGGACCATCTCGACGGGTTGCGCATCGACGTGCAGGGCGGACTGACCCAGCACGTCAACAACGACAACTATCTGCGTGGGCTGGTTGACGACGCCGGCTACGCCAACGCGCCGCGCCACGTCGCCAATGGTGGCAAGCAGGACGTCAACGCCGCCTACGGCAAGAATTTCGCCGATGGTCGCGGCAATATCACTGTCTATGGTGGCTACCGCCACGCCGATCCGGTGCTTGAGTCGACTCGCGACGTTTCCGCCTGCGCGCTCAACCAGGTGGATTCCGACACCACCGCCGGCACCGGCCTGACCTGCGGCGGCTCAAGCAACGGCACCTATGGCGCCTTCACCCCGCTCGGCGGTCCCAACCAGGGCAAGACGCTCGCCAACAGCAAGGATGGCAGCAAGACCTGGGTGCCGTACGACAACAGCTTTGCCTATAACTATTCGCCAACCAACTATTTCCAGCGCTCCGACGAGCGCTACACCGGCGGCGCCTTTGCCAAGTTCCAGATCGTGCCGGCCGCCGAGGTCTACGGCAGCTTCATGTACATGAAGGATCACACCTTCTCGCAGGTGGCGCCATCGGCGCTGTTCTTCGGCACCGCGTTCACCGTGCCGTGCAACAACCCCTTGATGAGCGCCGCCCAGCAGGCTGCGCTCTGCGGTGCCAATGCGGGCACGGCGGCAACCCAGGACACGCTGATCGGATACCGCCTTGGCAACGGCCAGTCGCGTCGCGACGACCTGCGCCACCAGGACTATCGCTATCAGGCCGGCATCCGCGGCGACATCGGCCACGGCTTCAACTACGACGTCAGCTACCTGTATTCGCTCGTGAAATATAACGAGACGTACATGAACAACGTCGACAACGTTAAGGCGCAGCGCGCGCTGGACGTCGTCAACGTCAATGGCGTGCCGACCTGCCGCTCGGTAATCGACGGCAGCGATCCTGCCTGTACGCCGCTCAACGTGTTCCAGGCGAACAGCATCACCGCCGATCAGGCCGCTTATCTGTTCTCCGAGAGCAACACTGCCTCGCGCAACTCGCTCCAGGTAGTCTCGGCAAATCTCAGCGGCGATCTCGGCACCTTCGGCATCACCAGCCCGTGGGCGAGCCGCGGCGTCAACATTGCGCTGGGCTTCGAGCATCGTCGCGAGACGCTCAACTTCACCGTCGACGCGATCGCACTCCAGAACGGATCGGCAGCGTCGGACGGGCGGATCAGCGTCAACGAAGGCTATGGCGAGATCGAGGTGCCGATCCTGCAGGATCTACCGTTCGTTCACGCCCTGACGCTCAACGGCGGCCTGCGCTATTCGTCCTATCATAACGATCAACAGTCGACCGGGATCAACTCCAAGTACACCGCCTGGACCTACAAGGGCGAGATGAGCTGGGCGCCATCGCAGGACGGGCGGCTTCGGCTGAGCTACAACCGCGCGATCCGCGCGCCCAATGTCAACGAGCTGTTTGCCGCACAGACGATCGGCAACGTCGCCGCCCAGGATCCCTGCTCGGGCGCCTCGCCGACGGCGTCGCTCGCTGCCTGCCAGCTGACCGGCGTTACCGCTGCGCAATATGGCAGCATCATCGCCTGCCCCTCCACCCAATGCTCGGGCCAGTTCGGCGGCAACGCGGCGCTGAAGCCGGAAACGGCCGATACTTATACGGCGGGTGTGGTGCTGACGCCGCGCACGCTGCGTAACTTCTCGCTGTCGCTCGATTACTATCACATCAAGATCAAGGACTATATCAGCTCGGTCGCGCCGTCGCTGGCGATCAGCCAGTGCGTGGCCTCGGGCGATCCTTATTATTGCGGGCTGTTCACGCGCGATCCGCGCTCGGGCGCGATCTTCGGCACCAACGGCTACATCGTCTCGACGACCTACAACACGGGCTCGCTCAAGACTTCCGGGCTTGACGTGACCGCCGACTACACGCTCGGCCTCGGCGGGTTCGGCAAGATCAACCTCAACCTGGTCGGCACCCGCGTGCTCAACCAGGTGTCCGAGCCGTTGCCCGACCTCGGCACCTATGACTGCAACGGCTATTATGGCTACACCTGCGGCCAGCCCAACCCCAAGTGGCGCCACGTGTTGCGCGCGACCTGGATCATGCCTGAGGGGGCGACCCTGTCGGTGGCGTGGCGTTATATCGACAGCACCAAGCTGTCGTCGCTGTCGGACAATTCGTTCCTCAGCGGTACCGGTAGTGTCGTCAACGGCCGCATCCCGGTCTACAACTACTTCGATCTCGCCGGCACCGTTGCGGTCGGCAAGGGGCTGTCGCTCCGCGCCGGCGTCAACAACCTGCTCGACAAGGATGCACCCGCGATCGCCTCCGGCATCCTTTCCTCGTTTAGCAACGGCAACACCTATCCAGGCGTGTACGATGCCCTCGGGCGCACGATCTTCGTGGGCGCGACCGTCAATTTCTAAGCCGGACGGGCCGGGCGCCCTGCGCGTCCGGCCCGCTGCAAGCACGAGTTACTCCATGAACAATCCTGGCCGTCGCGACCTTCTGAAAACCAGCGGGGCGACGGCCTTGACGGTGATGATACCGGGCGCAGCAGTTGGTGCCGCCCGCCTGACGTCGACGATCGCCTCGCCACCAGGCCCGCGCATCGTGGTGCCGCTCGACGACGGCTGGCGCTTTCACCTTGGCCATGCGGCCGATCCCGCCAGGGACTTCGGCTTCGGCGGCAGCCACGATACCTATGGCAAATCGGGCGACGTCGGCACGCCGGTGGCCGAGGCTACGTTCGACGACGCCGGCTGGACGGCGGTTGGCCTGCCGCATGACTGGGCGGTGGACCTGCCGTTCGAGCAGTTCGGTCCCGCCGGCAGCGACCGCGACAAGACCGGCGCCTATCAGGGCTTCAAGCCGCTCGGGCGGCTGTGGCCGGCGACCAGCGTCGGCTGGTATCGCCGCATCATCCGCCTCGATGCTGCCGATGCCAACCGTCGGCTGCTGCTCCAGTTCGATGGCGTATCGCGCGACTGCCTGGTGATCCTCAACGGCTTCGTGGTGGGATCGAACGAGAGCGGCTATGCGCCGTTCGAAGTCGACGTCACCGATTTCGCCAAGCCGGGCGCCGACAATATACTGGTGGTGCGCTGCGACGTCAGCCTCGGCGAGGCCTGGTCGTACGAAGGGGCCGGGCTCTATCGCCATGTGCGGCTGGTCAAGGCGGCACCGGCGCATGTGCGCCGCTGGGGCGCCACGGCACGCTGCACCGTCACCGCGGCCGGCGCCAAGGTCAGCGTCACCACCGAGATCGACAATCATGGCGCCGCTGCCGAGGTGGTGCTGCGCTCGACGATTCTCGGCCCCGACGGTCGCGTGCTGGCGGTGCTCGCCTCGGAGTCGCTGGCATTGCCGGCCTGGGGCGAGGTGGCACCGACCCAGCACATGTCGATCGCCCAGCCTGCCTTGTGGTCGCTCGAGACGCCGCAGCTCCACACGCTGGTCACCGAGCTGCTGGTCGACGGCGCCATGATCGATCGCGACGAATGCCGGTTCGGTATCCGCACCATCCGTTTCGACCCGGATCACGGCTTTTTCCTCAACGACAAGCCGGTCAAGATCAAGGGCACCTGCAACCACCAGGACCATGCCGGGGTGGGGTTCGCCGTGCCCGACAGCCTCCACGTCTGGCGGCTCGAGCAGCTGAAGGCGATGGGTGCCAACGCCTATCGCTCGACGCACCATTCGCCGGCACCCGCGATCCTCGATGCCTGCGACCGGCTGGGCATCCTGGTGATGGACGAGACCCGTCAGATGTCGAGCAACGTCGAGGGGCTGAGCCAGCTCGAGCGGGTCGTCCGCCAGGGACGCAACCATCCGAGCGTGTTCATCTGGAGCATCGGCAACGAGGAGATCCATCGCGGCACCGAGACCGGCGCGCGGATTGCCGAGACGATGAAGCGCAAGGTGTACGAACTCGACGGTACCCGGCCCGTGACCGAGGCCTTCAACGGCAAGTTCGGTGAAGGCGCCTCGCGCGTGCTCGATGTGATGGGCTGCAACTATTACCTCGACGCCATCGACGGCTACCATGCGGCGCACCCGACGGTGCCGATGATCGGCACCGAGACCGGCAGCACGGTGATGACCCGCGGCGAATATGCGCGCGATGACAAGGCGGGCGTGGTGCCGGCCTATGACCAGGAGTTCCCGCGCTGGGCGACCACCGCGGAGACGTGGTGGAGCTTTTACGACGCGCGACCCTTCCTTGCCGGCGGCTTCGTATGGACCGGGTTCGATTACCGCGGCGAGCCGACGCCGTTCGAACGCTGGCCGGAGAATGCCTCCAACTTCGGCCAGATGGACCTGTGCGGCTTCCCCAAGGACAATTACCACTATTACCGCGCCTGGTGGGGTACCGAGCCGGTACTGCACCTGTTCCCGCACTGGAACTGGGCAGGACGCGAGGGCCAGCCGGTCTCGGTCTGGGTGCACAGCAATTGCGACGCGGTGGAGCTGTTCCTCAACGGCCGCAGCCTCGGGCGCCAAGCCGTGACGCGCAACAAGCATCTCGCATGGCAGGTCGCCTATGCGCCCGGGCGGATCATGGCGCATGGCTATCGCGCGGGGAAGCGGATCATGATCGCCGAGCGCCAGACCACCGGGCCGGCGGCGCGGATCGGCCTGTCGAGCGACCGGCGGCACCTTGCCCCCGGCGAAGTGGCGGTGGTGCGCGCGGCGGTGCTCGACGGCCGGCGCCGCGAGGTGCCGACGGCGGCCAACCGCATCGCCTTCACGCTGACGGGAGATGCGACGCTGCTTGGCGTCGGCAACGGCGATCCGCGCAGCCTGGAGCCGGATCATGCCAGCGCGCGCTCGGCCTATAACGGGCTGGCGATGGCGCTGGTCCAGGCGGGGCCGCGGGGCGGCGCGATCCGGCTGGAGGCGCGTGCCGAGGGGCTGCTGCCGGCGATGCTGCCGTTGATCGGCACAGCCTGAAGCGCTGCTGCTCCCCGCTTCATTCCGCCTATCACCCAATCGAAAGGTCTCCATGTCCCGTTTTTGCCGGCCTTTCGGTGTGCTCGCGCTGACCCTGCTCTGCGCCTCGACCGTGCTCCACGCGCAGCAGGCGCCGGGGCCGACCGCCGCCGACGTCACCCGCTCGATCGGGTTGCGGCGGGCGTGGCAGGATCTCACCCGCGAAGTGGCGTGGCCGGCGCATTGGTCGGCCGACGGGCGACGGTTCGTCTATCGCAAGACGGTGGCGGGCGGCTTCGCGTTCGAGGTGGTGGATGCCGACACGCTGGCCAAGACGCCGGCGTTCGACGCGGCCAGGCTGGCGACGGCGCTCGGCGCGGCACGGCACGAGACGGTGGACCCGCTCCACCTGCCGTTCACCGCCGTCGACTTCACCGACGACGGCAAGTCAATCACCTTCACGCTCGACGAGGCCGGCTGGCGCTGCGGGCTGGTCGATTATCGCTGCGCACCCGAGGTGATGGGGGCGCAACCACGTCCACGCGGGTTCGGCGTTGTCCGCGATCTCTCGATACACGCTGACAATAGCCCCAAACCATCACCCGACGGCCAGTGGACCGCGTTCGTTCAGGGCGACAATCTCGTCGTCCGTCGCGGCGATGCTCCGGCGGTGCGGCTGAGCAGCGACGGCTCGGCCGGCGACTTCTACGATCCCGAGACGCTGCGCTGGTCGCCGGACAGCCGGCACCTCATGATCTATCGCGTCCGCCCCGGTTACCAGCGCCATGTGCTGCGGGTGGAATCCTCGCCGCCCGGGCAGATCCAGCCGGTGCTGCAGAGCCAGCTCTATCCCAAGCCCGGCGACGCGATCGACCAGGAGCAGCCGGTGCTGTTCGACGTCGCCAGCGGCCGCGAGACGGTGATCGATCCGGCATTGTTCCCCAACCCCTATCAGCTCTCCAGCCCGCGCTGGCGTCGCGATGGTCGCAGCGTTGCGTTTGATTACATCCGTCGTGGCTTCGGCCAGGCCCGGATCATCGCCGTCGATGCCGACAGCGGCATAGCGCATGCCGCGGTGACCGAGGACGCCGAGACCTTCGTCTATGCCGATCGTCGCTTCGCTCATGACGTGGACGAGTCCGGCAACGAGATCGTCTGGGAATCCGAGCGCGACGGCTGGAACCAACTCTACCTGATCGACGGCCGCAACGGGCGGGTGAAGAACCAAATCACCAACGGCCGGTGGGCGGTCCGCGACGTGATCAAGGTGGACGATGCCAAGCGCCAGATCTGGTTCGTCGCCAGCGGGTTGAACCCGGGCGAGGATCCCTATTTTCGCCACGTCTATCGCGTCGACTTCGACGGCCGCCACTTGACCGCGCTCACCCCGGTAAAGGCCGATCATGACGTCAGCTTCTCGCCGGACATGACGCGCTACGTCGACACCTATTCGCGCGTCGACCTGCCGACGATCAGCGAGCTGCACCGTGCCGACGGCGGGCTGGTCGCGACGATCACCAAGGGCGACGACAGCGCGCTCCGTGCCGCCGGCTTCCGGGCGCCGGAGGTGTTCGTCGCCAAGGGGCGCGATGGCGTCACCGACATCTGGGGCGTGGTGGTGCGCCCGCGCAACTTCGATCCGGCCTGGAAATATCCGGTGATCGAGAACATCTACGCCGGCCCGCACGACAGCTTCGTGCCCAAGGGTTATTGGCCGTTCGGCTACCATTCCGGCGGCGACAAGGTGATCGGCATGCAGGAGCAGGCCGATCTTGGCTTCATCGTCGTCCAGATCGACGGCATGGGCACCGCCAATCGCTCCAAGGCGTTCCAGGACGTGGCGTGGAAGAACCTCGCCGACTCCGGCTTCCCCGACCGGATCCTGTGGCACAAGGCGATGGCGGCGAAGGACCCGTCGTACGACATCAGCCGCGTCGGCATCTACGGCGCCTCTGCCGGCGGCCAGAGCACGCTCAACGCCCTGTTGTTCCATGGCGATTTCTACAAGGTCGGGGTCGCTTATGCCGGCTGCTACGACAACCGCATGGACAAGATCAGCTGGAACGAACAGTGGCTCGGCTGGCCGGTGGACAAGAGCTATGCCGCCGCCTCGGGCGTGGACAACGCCTATCGGCTGACCGGCAAGCTGCTGATGATCGTTGGCGAGCAGGACAGCAATGTCGACCCCGCCTCGACGCTGCAGGTCGCCGGTGCACTGATCAAGGCAAACAAGGATTTCGACCTGTTGGTGGTGCCCGGCGCCGAGCATAGCGTCGGCCGCTCGACCGGTCCGATCGACTATGTCGCGCGGCGGCAGTTCGATTTCTTCCTGCGCAACCTGGCCGATCAACCTACGGTTGCGTGGAACGCAGCGCCGTCACCGCACTGATCGGGCGCGCGATACACCCTTGCGTCATCTACCCTTCAGCTTAGTATACGATATCCAAACGGAGAGTGGACATGCGGGCGACGCGGCGGGAATTGATGTGGGGAATGGCGGCGGTGACGCTGGTGCCGGCGCAGGGGATCGCCCGCGCGCGTGGCGCGGGGCTGCTGCCGGCCAGCGCCAAGCCGCTGCCGCTCACCGCGGTGCGGCTGCGGCCTTCGGCCTATGCCACGGCGGTAGAGGTCAACCGCGCCTATCTGCTGCGGCTCAGTGCCGATCGGCTGCTGCACAATTTCATGGTCTATGCCGGGCTGCCCGCCAAGGCGCCGCTCTATGGTGGCTGGGAAAGCGACACGATCGCCGGCCATACGCTCGGCCATTACCTCACCGCGCTGGTCAAGATGAACGAGCAGACCGGTGACGCCGAATGCCGCACCCGCGCCGATTACATCGTGTCCGAGCTGGCGCGGGCCCAAGCCAAGCGCGGCACCGGCTATGTCGGCGCGCTCGGGCGCAAGCGGAAGGACGGCACCGTCGTCGACGGCGAGGAGATCTTCCCCGAGGTGATGAAGGGCGAGATCAAGTCGGGCGGGTTCGACCTCAACGGCTCGTGGTCGCCGCTCTATACGGTGCACAAGACCTTCGCGGGTCTGCTCGACGTCCATGAGGCCTGGGGCAATACCCAGGCGCTTGCCGTCGCTACCGGACTGGGCGACTATTTCGCGCGCGTCTTCGCGGCGCTTAGCGACGAGCAGATGGAGAAGTTGCTGAGCTGCGAATATGGCGGGCTCAACGAAAGCTTCGCCGAGCTCTACGCGCGCACCGGCGACCGCAAGTGGCTCGCCGTCGCCGAGCGGGTTTACGACCACCGCGTGCTCGACCCGCTGGTTGCAGGGCAGGACAAGCTCGCCAACTTCCACGCCAACACGCAGGTGCCCAAGCTGATCGGGCTGGCCCGGATCCACGAGCTGAACGGCAGGCCCGAGCCGGCGAATGCCGCGCGCTTCTTCTGGACCACCGTCACTCAGCATCACAGCTATGTGATCGGCGGCAATGCCGACCGCGAGTATTTCTCCGAGCCGGACACGATCGCCACTCATATCACCGAGCAGACCTGCGAGCATTGCAACAGTTACAACATGCTCAAGCTGACCCAGCATCTTTACAGCTGGAAGCCAGAGGGCGCGCTGTTCGATTATTATGAGCGCACGCACCTCAATCACGTGATGGCCGCGCAGAACCCGAAGAACGCCGGCTTCACCTATATGACGCCGCTGATGACCGGCGCCGATCGCGGCTATTCGACGCCCGACGACGATGCCTTCTGGTGCTGCGTCGGGACCGGGATGGAGAGCCACGCCAAGCATGGCGAAGCAATCTTCTGGGAGGGCGACGGCACGCTGCTGGTCAATCTCTACATTCCCGCCGAAGCGCAGTGGAAGGCGCGCGGCGCGGATCTGACGCTCGACACCCGCTATCCGTTCGAACCGGAGTCGCGGCTGACGCTGACCGGGCTCTCCAAGCCTGGCCGGTTCGCGATTGCGCTGCGCGTGCCCGGCTGGGCCGGCGGGCTAGCGGTGGTGACCGTCAACGGCCAGGCGGTGACCCCTGCGATGGAAGGCGGCTATGCGATCGTCGAGCGGCGCTGGAAGAAGGGCGATTCCGTCGCGATCACCTTGCCGCTCGAGCTGCGCATCGAGTCTGCGCCGGGGGATCCGAACACCATCGCCTTCCTGCGCGGGCCGATGGTGATGGCGGCGGATCTGGGCCCCAACGAGACCAAGTGGGACAGCGCCGACCCGGCGATGGTTGGCGAGGATCTGCTCGGCCGCTTTACCCCGACGGATCCGGCGCGCGCGACCTATGCGACGCAAGGCATCATCCGCCCGGCGGACCTGTCGTTCGTGCCCTTCTACAGCCAGTATGACCGGCGCAGCGCGGTCTATTTCAAGCGCTTCACCGAGGCGGCGTGGAAGAGCGAGGAAGCCGCCTTCACCGCGGAACAGGCCAATGCCCGCGATATTGCCGCGCGCTCGGTGGACGTGATGCATCTCGGCGAGATGCAGCCCGAGCGCGATCACAATCTCACCTCCGAAATCTCCTACCCGGTGAGCTATCGCGGGCGGAACGGCCGCGACGCCCGTTCGGGCGGGTTCTTTGAATTCGCGATGAAGACCAAGCCCGGCCAGCTGGTGCTCCAAGCGACCTATTGGGGCGACGAGCGCGGGCGCGACTTCGACATTCTCGTCGACAATGTGAAGATCGCTACCCAGCATCTCGAGGCGGACAAGCCGGGCAAGTTCTTCGACGTCGAATATCCGCTGCCGCTTGCGCTCACCAAGGGCAAGGCGAGCGTCAAGATCCGCTTCGTGCCGCGTGACCGCTCGTCGGCAGGGCCGGTGTTCGGTGTGCGCCTGTTCACCGCCAAGCCCGGCAGCATCGCGTGAGCGAGGCCGACGAGGGCGTCCGCCTGACGCTCGACGAGGTCCGCGTGCTGGCACGGCGGGTGCTGCTCGGTGCCGGGCTGTCGCGAGAGCATGCCGCGGCGGTCGCGGAGACGATGGTGGCGGGCGAGCGCGATGGCTGCACCAGCCATGGCATCTATCGCCTGCTGGTCGCCGCCAACAGCATCGCCCGCGGCGTGGTCGTCACCGATGCCGTACCGATCGTGAGCGAGCCGGCCCGCGCCCTGGTCAAGGTGGATGGCGGCGGCGGCTTTGCCCAGCTGGCGTTCGAACGCGGCCGCGGACTGCTCGCCGACAAGGCCCGCAGCTACGGCATCGCCGCGCTCGCGCTCAACAATGTCGTCCATTTCGCCGCGCTGTGGCCCGAGGTCGAGGCGCTCGCCAGCGAGGGGCTGGTGGCGCTTGCCTTCACCCCCAGCCACGCTTGGGTCGCCCCGGCGGGCGGCACCGAGCCGGTGTTCGGCACCAACCCGATCGCGTTCGGCTGGCCACGATCCGGCGCGCACCCGTTCGTGTTCGACTTCGCAACCAGCGCGGTGGCGCGCGGCGAGATCGAGCTGCACCGCCGCGCCGGCAAGCCGGTGCCCGACGACTGGGGCTATGACGCGGACGGCAAGCCGACGACCTATGCCGAGGCGGTGCTCGCCGGAGCGATGCGGACCTTCGGGGGCCACAAGGGATCGGCGCTGGCGGCGATGGTCGAGCTACTCGCCGGACCGCTGATCGGCGACATGACCAGCCGCGAGTCGATCGCGGCCGACGGCGGCCGTGGCGGCTCGCCGATCGGCGGCGAGCTGATCGTCGCGATCGACGCCGCAGGCTTCCTCGGCGATGCCGTGGCCGATCATCTGGCCCGCGCCGAAGCGATGTTCGCCGCGATAGAAGGGCAGGGCGCGCGCCTGCCGTCGCAGCGGCGCTATGAAGCCCGCGCGCGCAGCCTCGCTGACGGCGTGGTGATCGCGCCGGCGCTCTACCAAGACATCATGGCCCTGGCCCAAGGAGAATGACGATGCGAACCCTGGTGCTGGGCCTCGCCCTCGCGACGACGATGCTGGCGCCGGTGGTGGCGCAAGCCGCCCCTGCCACCCGACCGGCGGCGCGCGCCGTCTCGGCCGACAAGCGCTTCGAGGCGATCTACACCGCCGAGTACAGCTGGCGGCAGCATCAGACGGCGCGTGACGAGGACAATCCCAACGGCCAGGCGCATCTGCCCGATGTCGGCCCGGCGGCGCAGGCCGAGCGGCTGGCGCGCTGGACCCAGGTGTCGCAGCAGCTCGCCGCGATCACGCCGGCGCGGCTCAGCCCTGCCAATCGCGTCAACTATGCGGTGTACAAGCAGCAGATCGATGCGCTGCTCGCCGAACAGCGCTTCCGCGACTATGAAAAGCCGCTCACCGCCGACACCAGTTTCTGGGGCGATATCGCCGGCGCCGCCCGCGAGCCGCAGCGCAGTGTCGAAGACTATCGCAACTATATCGCGATGCTGCGCGAGGTGCCGCGCTATTTCGACCAGCAGACCGCCAACATGCGCGCCGGCCTGGCGCGGGGCTTTACCCCGTCGCAGGTGACGCTGCAGGGCCGAGACATCGGCGTTGCCCAGGTAGTGGACGCCAAGACGGTGGAAGAGTCGCCCTTCTACGCGCCGTTCAAGACCTTCCCCTCGACGATCCCTGCCGCGGACCAGGCATCGTTGCGCCAGCAGGGCGTCGCGGCGATCACCGAGGCGGTGGTGCCGGCGCACGTCAAGCTGCTCGCCTTCCTGCGCAACGACTATATTCCGCATGCCCGCACCGCGCTCGCCGCCTACGACCTGCCCGACGGTCATGCTTATTATCTGTCCAAGGTCCGCGAATATACCACGCAGGATATCACGCCCGAACAGATCCATACGCTGGGTCTTGCCGAGATCGCCAAGATCCGTGCGCGGATGGAAGGCGTCATGCGCGAGGTGAAGTTCAAGGGCGATCTGCAGGCGTTCTTCAACCACCTGCGCACCGATCCCCAATTCTACCCCAAGACGCCGGAGGAACTGCTGTATCGCGCCGCGTGGATCGCCAAGACATTCGACGGCAAGGCCTCGCAATGGTTCGGCCACCTGCCGCGCAGCCGGTTCGCGATCAAGCCGGTGCCGGACGATCTCGCGCCCTTCTACACCGGCGGCCGCGGCGGCCCGGGCATCTACCTCGTCAACACCTGGAACCTGCCGTCGCGCCCCTTCTATTCGCAGGCGGCGCTGACGCTCCACGAGAGTGCGCCGGGGCACGCCTTCCAGATGCCGCTCGCTGCCGAGAACAAGGACCTGCCGGCGTTCCGGCGCGATACCTATCTATCGGTCTATGGCGAGGGCTGGGCGCTCTATTGTGAGGCGCTCGGCGAGGATATGGGGATGTACGAGACGCCGTATGACCTGTTCGGCTATCTGAGCTACCAGGCCTGGCGTGCGGCGCGGCTCGTCGTCGACACCGGCATCCATGCCAAGGGCTGGAGCCGTGCGCAGGCACAGGCCTATCTTCACGACAACACCGCGCTGTCCGACCACGAGATCGAGACCGAGGTGGATCGCTATATCGCCTGGCCGGGCCAGGCGCTGTCCTACTACATGGGCGAGCTCGCCTTCCAGCGCGCCCGCGCCAAGGCGCAGACCGCGCTTGGGCCCAAGTTCAACATCCGCGCCTTCCATGATGCGATGCTGGAGATGGGCTCGGTGCCGATCCCGGTGATCGAGGCACGCACCGACCAGCTGATCGCGGCGGGCGGCAAGGGGCCTTATCCCGACGAGGAGTGAACGGCAGTCAGCGGACTGATCGTGCCGCCCGGCTATAGGGCACCCTCACTCAGGTTTGTTCTGGCATGACGAGGCAATAGGGCCGGACGCCACCTCACTGTCATCCCAGCGAAAGCTGGGATGACAGTGAGGTGAGATCATGTAAGAGCCCCGAAAGACCCCAGCTTTCGCTGGGGTGACGGCATCAGGCGCGCCGCGCGCCGCGGCACAGGTGGTCGCCCTCGCTCAGGTCCTTGCGGGGACCAGCCGCCCGGCGTCGCTGTTGCGGCGTCCATAAGCGACGTAAACCAGCAGCCCGGCGACGTTCCAGATCACGAAGCGCACCAGGGTCGAGGTCGGCAGGCTGGCGAGCAGGTAGAGGCAGCCGAGCACGGTAAGGGTGCCGACCACATAAGCGGCCGGGCAGCGGAACAGCCGCGGCAGATCGGGCGCGGTGCGACGGAGCACGATCAGGCAGACGCCGACCGAGATGAACGCGATCAGCGTGCCGGCGTTGGCGAGCTCGGCGATCTCGTCGAGCCGGAAGAAGCCGGCGACCGCGGCGATCGACAGGCCGGTCAGCAGCGTGATCAGCGTCGGCGCGCCGGTGCGCGGGGATACGGTGGCGAGGCGGCGGGGCAGCAGGCCGTCACGCGCCATCACGAAGAAGATGCGGCTCTGGCCGTACATCATCACCAGGATCACCGACGGGAGCGCGATCACCGCGGCCAGTGCGATGAGCTGCGCCGCGAACGGCTGGCTGAGCTGCCGCAGCACCAGCGCCAGCGGCTCGGGCGAATTGGCGAGCTGGGTGAAGGGCAGGGCGCCGATCGCGCTCACCGCCACGGCCATGTAGATCACGGTGCACACCAGCATCGAACCGACGATGCCAATCGTCAGATCGCGCTTGGGGTTCTTGGTTTCCTCGGCGGAGGTCGCGACCGCGTCGAAGCCGTAGAAGGCGAAGAACACGATCGCCGCCGCCGCCATCACCCCGCGCTTGTGGCCGCCCGATTCCACCGAGCCGAAGCCATAGGGCATGAACGGGTGGAGATTGGCCTTGTTGAAGGCGGGCGCGGCGTAGACGACGAAGATGGTCAGCGCCACCAGCTTGATGATCACCAGCACGATGTTGAGCGTGGCGCTCTGGCGGGTGCCGAGGATCAGCATGCCCATTACCGCGAGCGCCACCAGCACCGCGGGCATGTTGATCAGCCCGCCGCCGTGGGGGCCGACGAGCAGGGCATGGGGCAAATGGATCCCCGCCGCCTCGATCCAGCCGACCAGATAGCCCGACCAGCCGACCGCGACGGTGGAACAGGCGAGCGAATATTCGAGGATCAGGCTCCAGCCGACTACCCAGGCGATGCCTTCGCCGAGCGCGGTGTAGCTGAAGGTATAGGCGCTGCCCGCGGCAGGGATCAGCGTCGCGAGCTCGGTATAGGCGAGCGCGGCGCAGCCGCAGATGACGCCGCAGATCACAAAGGCGAGGATCACCGCCGGGCCGGCGCGCTCGGCGCCGACGCCGACCAGCGTGTAGATGCCGGTGCCGACGATCGCGCCCACCCCGAGTGCGATCAGATGCGGCCAGCTCAGTGTCTTGGCGAGGCCTTGTTGCTGGGATGCCGGGGCGTCGAGCGATTTACGTGGTCCGAACATTGGCACCCCCCATGGTGTTGCGTCGTCAAGTACTGGCGCCGAGCTGGCCGCGAAGATCGGTCAGCGTCGACTGGATATGGCTGGCAAGCAGCGTCGCCATCAGGCCCTCGTCGCGTGCGAGCCAAGCATCGAGCAACTGGCGATGCTCGAGATGCGCGCGGTGCTCGCGGCCGGCGGGCTGCAGGTGAGCGACGACATAGCGTTCGGCGAGGATCGCGAGCCGCTCCACCAGTTGTGTGGTGAGCAGGCGGCGGCCGGGACGGACCAGCGCGGTGTGGAACACGCGGTTGCGCACCGCGACCTCGGCGAGCCGCTCGCCGGCGGCGCTGTCCAGCTCCTCGAAGGCGATGCGAGCGTTGTCACGATCCGCATCGTCGGCGATGGTGGCGGCATAAGCAGCGGCCTGGGGCTCAATGCTGAGGCGCAGCGCGAAGATTTCCTCGGCCTGCTCGGCCGACATCGGGCGCACCGCATAGCCGCGGTTGGCGTGGCTGGAGAGCAGGCCCTCCTGCTCGAGCCGGGCGAGCGCCTCGCGCAACGGGATCTTGCTGACGCCGAGTTCGGAGGCGAGTGCATCCTGGCGGATCGGCGCGTTGCCAGGCAGCTTGCCGGTGACGATCTGCTCGCGGACGATCTCGAACACCTGCTCAGACAAGGTGCGGACGACGATGCTCATGACCTGGCTCCGATGCAGGAAAGAGAGCGGCGGAGAGGCCCGCGGCTCACGTGACCTGGAAACCTTCCCAGAACGGATCGCTGCGATCAATCCAGATCGTGTTGAAACCGGTGGCGATCGCCGAACCCTCGATCGACGGCACGATTGCAGGCGTGTCGCCGAGTGTCGTTGCCGCTTCGACACGGCCGATGAAGCGGCTGCCGATATAGCTTTCGTGGACGAAGCGCTCGCCGACCGCGAGGCGCCCGCTGTCGGCAAGATGGGCGAGCCGCGCCGAGGTGCCGGTGCCGCACGGCGAGCGGTCAATCGCCTTGTCCCCGTAGAAGACCGCGTTGCGGCCATCGGCGCCGTCCCCACGTGGCTTGTCCGCCCACAGGATGTGGCTGACGCCGCGGATGGTCGGGTCGAGCGGGTGGACCGGCTCAAACTTGGCGCGCACCGCCTCGCGAATCAGCCCGCTGAGGTGGATCAGCTCGCTGGCGCCGAGATCGTCGAGCCCGGTGTAGCGACCCTGCGGTTCGATGATCGCGTAGTAGTTGCCGCCATAAGAGACGTCGATCGACAGCGGGCCAATGCCCTCGACGTCGACCTGGATGCCCTTGGCCGCGACATAGGCCGGCACGTTGGTGATCCGCACCGCGGTCACCTTGTCGCCCTGGGTCTCATAAGCGATGTCGATCACGCCCGCGGGCACTTCGACGCGTAGTTTGCCAGGTTCGGCAGGCTGGATCAGCCCGTGCTCGAGCCCGAAGGTGACCATGCCGATGGTGCCGTGGCCGCACATCGGCAGGCAGCCGCTAGTCTCGATAAACAGGATGCCGATATCGTTGTCCGCCCGCGTTGGCGGATAGAGGAAGCCGCCGGACATCATGTCATGCCCGCGCGGCTCGAAGCATAGCCCCGTGCGGATCCAGTCGAACCGTGCGAGGAAATCCTGTCGCCGCTCCGACATCGACGCCCCCTTGAGCAGGGGCGCCCCGCCCGCGACCAGGCGGACGGGGTTGCCGGCGGTGTGGCCGTCGATGCAGAAGAAGGTGTGGCGCATCGGTGGAGCCTATCAGGCCGCCTTGACGGGGGCGAGGCTCGGCCGCGTCGCAGCCGCCTGTTCGACCATCGCGATCACCTCGGCGCGGCGTTCGCCGACCAGCGGGTAGCGCGGCGGCAGCACCCGCTCAGAGCCACGTCCCATCACCTGCTCGGCAAGCTTGATCGACTGGACCAGGTCATGCTCGGCATCGAGGTGGAGCAGTGGCATGAACCAGCGATAGATCTCCATCGCCTTGGCATGGTCGCCCCGCTCGAACGCCGCGACCAGCTCGACCGATTCGCGCGGAAAGGCGTTGGTGAGGCCCGAGACCCAGCCTTGGGCGCCGAGGTACAGGCCCTCGAGCGCGACGTCGTCGAGCCCCGCGAACAGCACGTAGCGATCGCCGAAGGCGTTGCGCACGTCGGTGAAGCGGCGGGTATCCGGTGCCGATTCCTTGACTGCGACGATGTTGGCGACGTCGACGAGCGCGGCGAGCACCTCATTGTCGATGTTGGTGCGATAGGCGGGCGGGTTGTTGTAGAGCATGATCGGCAGCCCGACCTGGGTTGCCACGCCCTTGAAATGCGCAACCAGCTCGAGCGGCTTGGGTACGTAGACCATCGGCGGCAGCAGCATCAGGCCGTCGGCACCCGCGGCCTCGGCAGCCTGAGCATAGCGCACGGCGCGGCGGGTGTCGTATTCGGAGACACCGGTGACGACGGGAACGCGGCCGGCCACCGCCTCGACGATGGCGGTGAGCACCTCAACCTTTTCGTCATAGTCGAACGAGTTGTTCTCGCCGACGGTGCCGAGCGCGATTACGCCGGTAACTCCGTCACGGATCAGATCATCGACGACGCGTTGCGTATCGGCCAAATCGATCGACAGATCTTCACGGATCTGCGTCGTCACGGCTGGAAAAACACCCTTCCACTTGACGGACATTCGGTATCGACCTTCCTGCGATTGCTTATATATACCGTATACGAAAGCGTTGGCTGCAGCGCAACAGGAGATTAGCGTGCAATCAATCGGGATCGTCGGCGGCGGCATCGTCGGGCTGTGTTGCGCGGTGGCGCTGCTCGATGGTGGGGCAAGCGTGACGGTGTTCGAGCCAGACATCGACCGCACCGCCGCCTCTTGGGGCAATGCAGGGCATATTGCCGTCGAGCAGGTAGAGCCGCTCGCATCTGCAGCAGCGTTGCGCTCGGCGCCGGGACGTTTGTTCAGCCGCGGTGGTGCGTTGGCGCTGCCGCCGGCGATGACGCGCGTTTGGCTGCCGTTCGCGGCGCGGCTCGCGGCGGCGTCCACCCCGGCGCGGTTCGGCGCGGGGACGGTGGCGCTTGGCCCGCTGATGGCGGCGGCGATGCCGGCGTGGCAGCAACTCGTCGAGCAACTGGGTGCGAGCGCGCTGCTGCGCCGTGACGGTCACCTCGTTGCCTGGGAAAGCGCGGACACAGCAATCCACGGCCGGCGGCGCTGGGGCGAGACGGCGATCGGCACCGCGCGGTTCGCCGACGTCGATGCCTCGACGCTGCGATGGCTGGAGCAACTGGCGCCGGGGATCGCCGGCGCGATCCGGTTCAGTGGCAGCGGACAGATCGCCGATCTCGGGCAGATGGCCGACGCGCTGGACGCGGCTGTGATCGCGCGGGGCGGGCGTATCGTCCGCGAGCGAGCGCAGCTTGCCGAGCACGCGGGCAGGGTCGGCATCGCCGGCCACGCGTGTGATGAGGTGCTGGTCGCAGCGGGCGTTCGCTCCGCAGCGCTGATGCAGAGCCTTGGCGTCGCCGTGCCGATGATCGCGGAGCGGGGCTATCACATCCGGGCCGCCGCCGAACGCTGGCCGGCCGACCTGCCGCCGGTGGTATTCGAGGACCGCTCGATGATCGTAACCCGCTATGCCAACTGCGTTCAGGCGGCGAGCTTCGTCGAACTCGGTGATCCCGACGCCCCCGCCGATGCGCGCAAATGGGAGCGACTTGAGCGTCATGTCCGCGAGCTTGGCTTGCCGATCGACGGCCCCTTCCGGCGTTGGATGGGCGCGCGTCCGACTTTGCCCGACTATCTGCCGGCGATCGGCCGCTCGACGGCTTTCGCCAATCTGTTCTATGCGTTCGGGCATCAGCATCTGGGGCTCACGTTGGCACCGATCACCGCGCAGATTGTTGCCTCGCTGGTCGCCGGCGCGGCGCCGCCGGTGCCGATCGACGCCTTTACTCTGCAGCGATTCAACAAAGGACGACGCGCATGACCATTGGTGGATCGACCGCGGCCGGTGAACTGGCTTCCGTCCGGCCATGGGCTGACCGGGCGGCACCGATCACTGCCGACGAGCGCGCGGCGCGGCTGGATCGCGCGCGGGCGTTGATCGCCGCGGCAGGTGCGGATGCCCTGCTGGTCGCCGCCGGTCCCAGCCTGCGCTATTTCGCCGGCGTGCCCTGGGGCGCGACCGAGCGGTTGGTCGCGATGCTGCTGCCGGTGGCGGGCGACCCGATCTTCATCTGCCCGCGCTTCGAACAGGGATCGCTCGAGGCGGTGCTCGGCATTACCGGCGCACTGCGCCTGTGGGAGGAAGATGAGAGCCCATACGCACTGGTCGCCGATGCAATGACAGCGGCGGGAACCCGCCGGCTGCTGCTCGATCCGCAGCTGCCCTATGGCATGGCGAGCGCGCTCGCCGCGGCGGGCGGCGGGCTGGAGCTGGCCGACGGCGCCGGCGTGATCGACGGCTGCCGGATGATCAAGAGCGCAATGGAGCTGGCGCTGCTCGCTCAGGCCAAGGCGATGACGCTGGAAGTGCAGCGGCGCGCGGCACTGATATTGGCCCCCGGCATCGCTGCAAGCGAGGTTATTCGCTTCATCGACGCGGCACATCGCGCATTAGGCGCGGTGGCGGGCTCCTATTTCTGTGCGGTGCAGTTCGGCAAGGCGACGGCCTTCCCGCACGGCCTGCCGGGCGACCAGCGGCTCGAGGAGGACCAGTTGGTGCTGATCGATACCGGCTGCCAGATCGACGGCTATCATTCCGACATCACCCGCACCTATGCCTTCGGCACGGTCGGCGACGACGAGCGCGCGATCTGGGAGATCGAGCAGGCGGCGCAGCAGGCGGCGTTCGCGGCGGTGCGCCCGGGCGCGCCGTGCGAGAGCGTCGACGCGGCGGCGCGCGCGGTGCTGGTGAAGGCCGGGCTCGGCCCCGATTATCGATTGCCGGGTCTGCCGCACCGGACCGGCCACGGCATCGGCCTCTCGATCCACGAGCCGGCCTATCTGGTGCGCGGCGACCGCACCCCGCTGGCGCCCGGCATGTGCTTTTCCAACGAGCCGATGATCGTGGTGCCCGAGCGGTTCGGCGTCCGGCTCGAGGACCATTTCCACGTCACCGAGACCGGCGCAGCCTGGTTCACCGACCCGCAGCCGTCGATCGATCGCCCGTTTGGCTGAACCCGCCCGCTGCGGTAGAGGGGACCCGGGATGATGCAGCACATGCCGATCGCGCCGGGCACGCTCTACCTTGCCGCGGAATGGATCATCCGCCTCGGCGCGCTTGCGATCGTGCCGCTGCGGCGCTCGCCGGCGGCGAGCCGCGCCTGGCTGCTGCTGATCTTCTTCCTGCCGATCGCCGGCCTGCTGCTGTTCCTCGCGATCGGCAACCCGCGCTTTCCCGGCTGGCGGACGGCGCGGTTCCGCAAGCTGCGGCCGTATTTCGCCGAGGTGGCGACGCGCCTCGACGATGGCCGACGCCGCAAGGCGGACGGCCCGGCCGCGGCGCTTGCGGGCACGCTTGGCTTCCTGCCGGCGGTGGACGGCAATCGCATCGAATTGATCGACGACTATGACGCCGCCATCGCGCGGCTGGTCGCGGATATCGATGCGGCACGACACAGCGTGCACCTGCTGGTCTATATCTTCGCCGATGACGCCACCGGCCTGCTCGTGGTCGACGCGCTGCGCCGGGCGCGGGAGCGCGGCGTCCGCTGCCGGGTGATGTTCGATCCGGTCGGCTCGCATCATTGGCGGCGGGGCATCCGCCGGGCGCTGGCAGCAGCGGGGGTCGAGGTGCGCGAGGCGCTGCCGTTCAGGCTGCTCGGCCGCCGTACCCGCCGCGACATGCGCAACCATCGCAAGCTGTTCGTGATCGACGATGCGATCGGCTATGCCGGATCACAGAACATCGTCGCGAAGGATTTCCGGCCGGGCGTGATCAACCGCGAGCTAGTGGCGCGACTGACCGGACCGGTGGTGGCGGGCCTCGGCGCGGTGGTGGCGGCCGATTGGAGCATCGAGACCGGCGAGCCGCCGGCGCCACCGCCGCCGATTCCGGCGCCGGCCGGCGATGCGCGGGCGCAATTGTTGCCGAGCGGCGCCGATTTCCCGCTCGAGGGGCTTGAGACGCTGCTCGTCTGGCAGATCCACCAGGCCGTTTCGCGGGTGATCATCGTCACGCCCTATTTCATCCCGGACGATGCGGTGATGGGGGCGATGCGCACCGCGGTGGCGCGCGGCGTGACGGTGGACCTGGTGGTGTCCGCGGTGGTCGACCAGCGGCTCGTCAACCTGGCGCAATGTTCCTTCTACGACGACCTGCTGGTCGCGGGCGTGGGCGTGCATCTGTTCCGCGACTTCCTGCTCCACGCCAAAAACATCAGCATCGACGGGCGGCTCGCGATCCTCGGTTCGAGCAACGTCGACCTGCGCTCGTTCCAGCTCAACGAGGAAGCCAGCCTGTTGCTGTTCGACACGAGCTCGATCACCAGCGTGGAGACGATCCAGCACGGCTATCTGGCCGGCAGCGACACGCTGGATCTCGCGACGTGGCGTGCCCGGCCGCGGCAGCGCAAGGTCATCGAAAACGTCGCGCGGCTGGTCAGTTCGCTATTGTGAGGATCAGGGCGCGGCGGCGTACGGATCGTAGCTGCCGAACGTCCAGACATTGCCCTCCACATCGCGGGCGCTGTAGCTGCGGCCGCCATAGGATTGATCCTCCGGCGGCATGAACAGCTCCGCCCCGGCAGCGCGGGCGATCGCGGCATGGCCGTCGACATCGTCGACCACGACGACGATCGACTGGGTGGTACAACCCGCTTGCTTGACCGTGCGCATCCCCGCGGCTGTCGCAAACGGCGTCTGCAGCGCCGAGGCGAGCATGATCATCTCGCCGTCGCGGATCAATTGGGCGTGGTGGATAACGCTGGGGTCGGTGGGATCGGGGTAGATCGCATGGCGGCTGAAGCCGAACGCCTGGCACAGGAAGTCGATCGCGGCTGGGGCGTCGGTGTAGCGCAGCACCGGGATGATGGCGGGACGGATGGGCATGTGATCCTCCTTGGCTAAGGGATACGCGCACATGGGCAGGCGAGGTCACCGATCTCGGTGATCGCACGGTGCGCCGAAAATCGATCGTCCCGGCTCGATCGTCAATGCCACCGCAAAAGCCGCGCCATCACCGGCCGTCTCGCGCTAGACAGCGATGCTGCCACCGTATGAGGACCGATGCCATGATCCTGCCGCTGCTGCTCGCGCTGCAAAGCGCGCCGAGTGACAAGCTGCCGCCCGCCAACCCCGTGCCCTATGCGGATCCCGATGCGAGGGCGGTGATGGCGCCGATCGATGCGCTGTTCCGCGCGATGGCGGCGAACGACGGTGCCGGCGTGATCGCGCAGGTCCGGCCCGAGGGCGGGGCGACCGCGATGGAACAGACGGCCGGCGGCAGCCGGCTGCGCCATTACAGCTGGCCCGAGTTCGCCGCCCTGTTCAAGCCGGGCGGTCCGCGGCTCGAGGAGCGGCTCAGCGACCCCGCGATCGAGGTGGACGGCGACATCGCGATGGTCTGGGCGCCCTACACGCTGACCATGAACGGCAAGCCGCTGCATTGCGGCACCGACCATTTCGATCTCGTCCGCGACGGCGGGCGGTGGACGATCCTCAACGTCACCTGGTCGAGCCGGACCACCGGATGCAGCACCAGCTGAGCGTCGCAGGACTGCCGGCCCAGCGGAGGCTGGGATCTTTGAGCCGAGCGGACCGCAAGAGCCGCCAGAGACCCCAGCTTTCGCTGGGGTGACGGCGGTGGGTCAGCTCAGCCGCACTTGCTGTAGCCACACTGGTAGCAGGTGAGGCAGCCTTCGATCTTGTGCGCGGTGTTGCGCTTGCAGTTCGGGCAGGTCTCGCCGGTTTCGGGGGCCTCCTCGGCGAACAGTTCCTGCTGCGGCGCCGAATGCTGGCGCAGGATGCGGCCGATCAGCGCGATCAGGCTGGGAGCGTAGGTGCCCTTCTTCTCATGCTCCAGCCGGACCAGCGCGCCGCCCTTGGGCGAATGGACCCGCTCCAGCTCCTCGAACAGGAAGGTCGCGTCGCCGCGCCGGCAAGCGGCCGAGAGCGTGCGGGTGAGCGCCGCCATCGTCTCGAAATTTTCCACCGACGAGGTCGAGATGAAGATCTCGAACGGCACGCGGCGGCCGTCGGCATGCGTATAGTCGTTGATGGTGAGATAGTAATTCTCGCCATCGATCGGCCATTTGATCTTCACCGTCTTGCCCGGCAGCACCTGCGGGCGGGTGAGGATGTCGTCGTTGTTGACCGCCGGGGCAGCCTCGGCCGCGACGGCGAGCTTGGCGTCTTCCTTGATCGACAGCACCGAGCCTCGCACCCCGCTCGGGCGGTAGGTGGTGCAGCCCTTCATGCCCTCATGATAGGCGGTGAGATAGACCTCGCGGAACGCCTCGTAGCTCATCTCGGCCGGGCAGTTGATCGTCTTGGAAATGGCGGCGTCCACCCAGCGCTGCGCGGCGGCGGCGACGGCGATGTGATCGTCCACCGACAACTCGAGCGCACCGACCATGTAATCGGGCAGCGGCGCCGACGCGTCATAGCCGGGCAGGCGGGTGTAGAGATACCAGCCGTAATCCTGGACCTCGAACTGCTCGGTCTTCTGCTCGACCGCGGTCTGCTCGATGACGACGGTGCGGTTGTAGTGCCAGCTGAAGGTCGGCTCCACGCCCGAGCTGACGTTGCCGTAGAAGATCGAGGTGGTGCCGGTCGGCGCCAGCGTCAGCAGCACGCCGTTGCGGATGCCGTGCTCGGCAATGGCAGCGCGCAGCTCGGCAGGCAGCTTCTGAAGGAAGGGCGCCTTGGCGAACTGCTCGGCATCATAGGCCGGGAAGGCGCCACGCTCCTGCGCCAGCTCCACCGAGGTGCGATAGGCCTGGATCGCGATCGCCTCGCCGACCTGCTCGACCAGCGGTACCGAGGCTCGGCCGTAGCGGATCATCATCTGCTGGAGCAGGTTGCCGAGCCCGGTGTAGCCGAGGCCGATGCGGCGCTTGTTGAGCGCCTCGGCCTTCTGCTCCGCGGTGGGGAAGGGCGAGGTGTCGAGGACGTTGTCGAGGAAGCGGACGCCGGTGGCGACCGCGGCGCGCAGCCGCTCCCAATCGACCCGGGCACGCTCGGTGAACGGATCGAGCACCATGTTGGCCAGGTTGACGTGGCCGAGGTCGCAATCGCCGTTCGGTGGCAGCGGCTGCTCGCCGCACGGATTGGTGGCGGCGATCGTCTCGCAATATTTGAGATTGTTGAGCTTGTTGACGCGATCGATGAAGATCACGCCGGGCTCGGCGAACTCATAGGTGGTGCGCGTGATCAGGTCGAACAGCTCGGCGGCGGGCAGGCGCCGATAGATATACCAGGGACGGCCGTCCTTCTCGGTGACGCCGACATGCTGGCCATCGGCGCGCGGCACGTGGAAGCCGAGGTCCCAATCCTCGCCCTTCTCCAGCGCGGCCATGAAATCGTCGGTGACGGTGACCGAGACGTTGAAGTTCTTGAGGAAGTCCTTGCGGGTCTTGGCGGTGATGAAGGCGAGCACGTCCGGGTGCCAGACCGGGAGCACGCCCATCATCGCGCCGCGCCTCGAGCCGCTCGAGCGGATGGTGACGCACATCCCGTCCCACATCACCATGAACGGGATCACGCCCGACGAGATCGAGCCGGTGCGGCCGACCACCGCGCCATCGGGGCGCAGCGTGCCGAAATCCATGCCGATGCCGCCGCCCTGCTGCTGGGTGAAGGCGGCGACGTTGAGCGCGGGCATGATCCCGGTGCCGGGCAGATCGGGCTCGCTATCCATCGAGTCCTGGATCGTCGGGCTGACGAAGCAGTTGATCCAGGTGACGCGCTTGCCGGTGCCGGCACCGGCGAAGATCCGCCCGCCGGGCACCCAGTCACGGGCCTCGAGCGCGGCGAGCCCGGTGGCGGCATGCGCCTGATCCTGGCCGTACACGCCGCCGACGACGCGGGCGAAGGTGTCGGACGGGGTCGCCTCGTTGCCGTGCCGGTACTTCTCGCGCCAGATGTGTACGGTGACCGGCTGATCGAGCGGGCCGGCATGGGTGTTCGTCATCGCGCGTTCCTTGTTCGGCCGCGCACCAGGGTTCGCCCTGGCTGCAGGGACGTGTGGCTGGTATCGGCCATGATTCTGTCGCCTATATATGGCGTGTCTTGCAGCCAAGTACCACCACTCATGGTGTTATCAGCTGCATTTCCTGCTTCGACCCGTCCGGTGAGGGATGCCGTCGCACAGCCGCTGGTGTGGGCAAAGGAGGCTGCGAAGGCAAGCGCCTTGCGCTTCCGTTCGTCGCCCGCGCACGGCGGCGCCTGCGGTGACGGGGCAACAATCGCGGTTGCTCTCAAGCGCCTGCCGCGCCACGTAGACGCATCAACTTTCCCGCTCGGATACCCGCTTCATGATCAAGCCAATGCTGCTCGCTGCCGTGTCGATGCTGATTCTCTCGCCGGCGGTGGCGCAGCAGGTGCCGCCGGGGAGCAAGGATGGCGCGGCGACCGCGCAGGCCGCGGGCGATATCCCGGCCAAGTTCACCCCGCCGTCGGCGCAGAACGATTATGACAAGCGCGTGGTGATGATCCCGATGCGCGACGGCACCAAGCTCTACACGGTGATCGTGGTGCCCAAGGGCGCCACCAACGCACCGATCGTGCTCACCCGCACGCCCTATAACGCCAAGGCTCGCGCGAGCCGGGCGGACAGTTCGAGCATGCTCGCGACGCTGCCGCTGTCCGACGAGATGTTCGTCAAGGACGGCTATATCCGCGTCTACCAGGACATCCGCGGCAAATATGGTTCGGAGGGCGATTACGTCGTCACCCGCCCGGTGATCGGCCCGCTCAACCCGACCAAGGTCGATCACACCACCGATGCCTATGACACGATCGACTGGCTGGTGAACAAGGCCAACCTGCCCGAGTCGAACGGGCGGGTGGGGATGATCGGCTCGTCCTACGAGGGCTTCACGGTGGTGATGGCGCTGCTCCATCCGCACCCCGCGCTCAAGGTCGCGGCGCCCGAAAGCCCGATGGTCGACGGCTGGATGGGCGACGACTGGTTCCACAACGGCGCGTTCCGCCTCGCCAACATCGCCTGGCTCGGCAGCCAGACCGGCTACAAGGGCGCCGGCACCGCGCCGCCGACCGGCGGCTGGGACGATTACGACAATTTCCGCGAGATCGGCTCGGCCGGCGCCTGGGCCAAGAAGTCGGGCTACGACCAGCTGCCTTACTGGCAGCGGATGGTGTCGCATCCCGCCTATGACGCCTTCTGGCAGGGCCAGGCGCTCGACAAGTTGATCGCCGCCAACCCCTCCGACGTGCCGACGATCTGGGAGCAGGGATTGTGGGACCAGGAGGACATGTATGGCGCGATCCATAGCTGGGAGGCGCTGAAGGCGGCCGGCAAGATCGGCAACAACCATCTGGTGATGGGGCCGTGGCGCCACAGCCAGGTCAATCGCGAGGGCCGCAGCCTCGGGCCGTTCCAGTGGAATGGCGACACCGCGCAGCAGTTCCGCGAGCAGATGGTGCTGCCGCTGTTCGACCAGTATCTCAAGGACGGTCCGGCCGCGAACCTGCCCGCCGCGGCGATCTACAACACCGGCGAGAACCATTGGGACAAGCTCACCAGCTGGCCGCTGGCGTGCAAGGCGGGGTGTGCCGCGCCGCTGACGCCGATCTATCTCGGCGCCGACAGTTCGCTCGGCTTCGCCAAGGTGGCGACCGGCGAGGACAGCTATGTGTCCGACCCCGCCAAGCCGGTGCCGCACCTGCCGCGCCCGGTGAATTTCGAGGACGGGCGCTGGGGCGACTGGCTGGTCAGCGACCAGCGCGGCGTCGATGGGCGGCCGGACGTGCTGAGCTACAAGGGTGACGTGCTGACCCAGCCGGTGCGCGTCTCGGGCGCGCCGATCGCAGATCTGTTCGCGCGCACCACCGGCACCGACGGCGATTTCATCGTCAAGGTGATCGACGTGTTCCCGGCCGAGAACGCCACCGATCCCAAGATGGGTGGCTATCAGCTGGCGATCAGTCAGGACATCTTCCGCGGCCGCTATCGCCAGAGCGTCAGCAAGCCCTCGGCGATCCCCGCCGGCAAGGTGCAGGAATATAGCTTCCGCCTGCCGATGGTGAACCACGTGTTCCAGCCGGGCCACCGGATCATGATCCAGGTCCAGTCGAGCCAGTTCCCGCTCTACGATCGCAATCCGCAGACCTATGTGCCCAACATCTTCCTGGCGCAGCCGTCGGATTATCGAAAGGCGACGGTGACGATCGAGCGCGGCGGCGCCAACGCCAGCCGGGTATGGCTGCCGGTGGTGCCGGTCGACCAGGCGGCGGTGATGGCGCGCTAATCGACCCGCGCGGCGTGACCGATCTGCCGGACCGCCGGGCGCGAACCGCGCACCGACTGGCGATCTACGATCTCGATCGGACGATCACCCGGCGGCCGACCTGGACGCCGTTCCTGATCGCCGCGGTGCGCGCCCGGGCGCCATGGCGCTGGACGCTGGCACCGGTGGTGATCGGTGCGGCGCTGCTCAACCAGCTCGGCGCGATCGACCGGCGATCGCTCAAGCAGGTGATGCACCGGGCGGCGCTGGGCACGCTCACCGACGTCGAGGCGACGGCGCTTGCCGAGGCCTTCGCCGACGATTTCGGCGCGCGCCACATCTACCCGGCAGCGCGGGCGCGGATTGCCGCGGATCGGGCGGCGGGTTTTACCATCGTCATCGCCACCGCGGCCTATGACTTCTATGCCGAGGCGCTTGCCCGAGCTGTGGGCGCCGACGCGCTGGTCGCGACCCGCGCCACGCGCGGTGCGAAGGGACGGATCCTCCCGCAGGTTGCCGGCGACAATTGCTACGGTCCGGCCAAGCTGGCGATGATCAAGGCGTGGATGCGCGAGCAGGGGATCGCGCGTGAGCAGGCGTTGGTGCGCTTCTATTCGGATCACCGCTCCGACGCGCCGACCTTCGCCTGGGCGGACGAGCCTTTCGCGGTCAATCCGCACAAGCCGCTGCGACAGCTGGCGGCGGCGCAAGGCTGGCCGGTGCTGGAGTGGCAGGAGTAATGCTGCCCCGCACGCCGCGATTACGGCTGCAGGCGACCTTGTTCGACGATGCCGCGTACCGCCGCGAGATCCGCCGATGAATCGACGTCCACTGCCGCGAGGCCGTAGGGGCTTTCGACCACCACAGCCTCGATCCCCGCGAGCCGGCCGAGATGCGCCACCGCGTCGCGCAGGGTAAGCCGACCGAGCAGGTAACGCACCAGCATGCCGATGCCGAAGCGGCGGACGATACGCCACGGCCGCTTGCGATCGGCCTCCACCGACTGCCACAGCGCCAGCGCGGCGGCGCTGCGGGGAGTGGCGAAATAGAACAGGTTGCAGCCGGACCAGGCGCCATCGGCAAAGCGCAGATAGGTGCGTTTCGAGCCGGGCAGAGCCGCTTCGATGCTCTCCCGCCGCGCGAGCAGCACCGCGACATCGGCGGCGGGCGGTACCGCGGCGATGAAGTCGCGGACCCATGCCGGCTGCAGCAGGGCGTGGTCGGCGGTGGTCACCACCAACGGCGTGCCCAGCGCCGCCAGCGCCGCGCCGACGCTGAGGCTCGGCCCGGCGGCGGCGGGAATCACCCGCAGATCGAGCGCGGTGGCGGCATCGCTGACGGGGCCGGTGGAGGCGGACACGCCAATCGTGGCGATCCCGGCGCCGCGCAGGCTGGCGGCGACCCGCACCAGCAAGGTGCTGCCATCGAGCGTGATCAGCGCCTTGTGGGGTACGCCGGCGTCGGCCGCGAGCGGATCGATTCCCGGCCGCGAGCCGGCGAGGATCAATGCGCTGGGCGAAGCGGTCGGATCAGCCACGGCGCGCGCGCCAGACGGAGAAAAACACACCGGGTGCGGCGAGCACCGGATGGCGTTCGCGCCACGGCGTCAGCCGCACGGCGACCCCGGTATGGCGCTCGATCTTCCACGCCCCGTAGCGCGCCGCGCCGTCAAAGGTGAAGGCGGCGCGGATCAGCCGGGCGATGTTGATCGGCTTGCCCATCGCGCGGCGGCGGCGCCACTGCCGCCGCAGGCGCGTGCGTGTGTCGTGGGCGAGTTGCGGCCGGTAGCGACCGTTATCCTCGGTGAAGCTCACCTCCCCGGCCGCCCAGGCGAGCGGCAGCAGCGCGACATAGTGGTCGTGATCACGGGCGATGAACTGCTCCTCGCGGCCGCTGCGTTCCACCCGCAGCTCGGCGGCGTAGGTAGCGCGGAACAGCGCCCGCCAATAGTCCACCGCGGCGCCGTCATCGGGACCTAAGGCCGCCGCGAAGCGCGCCGCCGATATCGCCGCCGCGGCGACCGCATCTCGGGTGTGGCGCGCCGCGGCCGCGTCGGCGGTCCAGGCGAGCGCGGCTGGCTGGGCGAAGCGCGCCCAGATCGTGGTATCAAGTGTCTGTGCCGCCGCGGCCTGCGCAAAGGTGGCGAGCCGCATGGTTGCGATCTTCGCACGCAGGGTGACGCCGTCAATCTCCACCTCGCGGTAGCTCACCGTCGGCCACATGCCGCGCTCGACCGGCCCGGGGGTCAGCACGTAGAAATCGAGCACGCCTTCCAGCGCGCCGCTGCGCAGGTTTGAGCCATAGAACAGCACCGAACGGGCGTTTGCTTCGGCGCCGAGTTGCCTCGCCAGCGCCGCCACCGCGGGGACGATCGAGGCAGCCAGAGCGCGTTCGACGAACGCGCCGAGCGTCTCGCTCACGGCACCACGAAGCGCAGCGCCGGCGCGCGGCGCAGGACGTACTGGCCGCGCGGGAAGCTCTCGCCATCGAGGATGAAGCTGGTGTCGGTGTCGATCGTCACCGTCGACGCATCCACGCGATGATAGCCGTGCTTTTCCAGCGCGCGCGTTTCGCGGCCCGCAAGCAGCGGTGCGAGCATCATCGCCAGCCGCCGTGGCGGTGCATCGACCACCAGCAGCTTGAGCCCGGGACGCTGGCTGCCGAACGGCTTCAACCCGAGCGGCAGCCGCTCGAGCGTCGAGGCGAGCATGATATAGCGGTCATCGGTGCCATCGGGCCGGGTGTCGTGCATCCGGACCGCGCGGTCATCAAACCCGAGCCCGATGCGGCTGCCGGCACGCCAGGCGCTGGTACCCCGGCCAAACAAGGTCTGGCCGATCCCCCAGGCGAGCGCGAGGCCGACGGCGATGCTGTTGAAGGCGCCGGCGCGATGGGTCTGCTGGGCGAGTTCGGTGGCGTCGACGAAGGCGCCGGCGCCGAACAGGAAGCCGCGCACCGCGAGCGACTGGGTGTGGCGCTGCTCGATCTCGATCGGCGAGCGGCTGACGGTGTGGCCCTGGCGACCGGCGGCGAGCGCGGCGTCCAGGCTCCAACCGTCCGGCAGGCCAAGGTCGACCGCGAGTGCATTGGTCTTGCCCGAGGGGAGGATGGCGATATCCGGCCAGCCTGAATCCCAGACATCGCCGGCGCAGGTCAGCACGTCACGGATCGTGCCGTCGCCGCCGTCGATGATCAGCAGGTCGATATCCTTGCTGGCGAACATCGCGAGGACGTCGCGCAGCTCGGCGCGGGTTGCCGGGGCGGCGCCGATCACGTCGGAGCGGCCGAGCGCGGCGATGCTGCCGCCGATGTTGCGATGGCTGCGCGGATTGCTGATCAGGCCGGCAAGCCGCAGCCGGCGGGCACCGACGCGCGGCGCGCGCGTGACGGTGTAAGGCCGATCGCTTGTCGGCTGTAGGGCAAGCCTCGGCAGCGCCCCGAAGTCGTAAATGCTTCCGTTCACCAGGATGCTGTAATTCCCCAGCGCGGCAAGCGGCTACAGAAATGTGACGGGATGATGAAAAATATATTCCCTACGCCGTCATCAATTTGCCATGATCGCCGCTGGGCCGATCAGCCGAACCGCTCCATGATCGCCCGGGCGGCGCGGCGGGCCGCGGGCTCATCGGTGACGCTGAAGGTGCTGGCGAGCGCCGCTTCCTGTGGCGCTCGGAAGGCATCAGGATGATCGACCGCCCGTGCCAGCGCGGCGGGCAGTTGGTCAAGCCGATCAATCACTTCGCCAAGCCGCCAATGCGCGAAATTGGCGTCGCCAAGCCAAGCGACATGCGAGGGATTGAGGAAGATCGCCGGCCGCGGGCGGACGATCCATTCGTAGATCTGGCTGCTCGCATCGCCGAGGTAAATGTCGGCCGCCCTGGTGTAGCTCATGTCCACCGAGCGGCTGCTGCCGGGATCGATGATGATGTGATCGGTGGCTAGCGTCGGCAGGTCGCGGCGCCGTCTTACCCGGCGATGTTCGACCGAGGCGTGCCAGCGGCGCTGGAACAGCATCACATGCGGCGCAACGACGAGGTTGAAGCGGTTCTGCCCGGCGAACCAGTCAATGATCGGCTGAGCCCAATCATACCAGGACGACAAAGCCGGATCGAAATGCGGGTTGTAGAGCACTGTCGGTCGGTCGTTGGCGAACAGCCGCGGCGGTGGGCTGGCGAAGGCGACCGTGTCGAACTTGGGATAGCCGACGATCGCGTGGTTGTCGGCCGTGATCACCCCCGCCGCGAGCATGCGATCACGCACCTTCTCGCCCGACAGCAGCACCAGATCGAACCCGCGCGCGACCGCCCTGAAGCCGACCGACCGGTCGCCGGCGCCATGCGGGATCCAGACATAGTTGAGGTCGCGCAGCCCGAACCGGTCGCGCAGCATCAGCGAGGTGGTTTCGGGTACCACCAGCACGTCGAGCGCGGCGAAGATGGCGAAGTTCTCGCGCAGCATCGCGACGCGGCGGAACGGCGCGATCCAGTGCAGCCCGGCATCGATCGTGCGGGCCACCGGGCCGATCGTCAGCGCGACGAAGCGGACCACCGCCGCTTGCTCGCCGAGCAGCGCCCGCACCTCCGCCTCCTGGGCCGGGCTTGAGGTCAGCACCGAGACGCTGGCTGCCGGGTTGCGCGCGAGTTCGGCGATCACCGGCGCGGTATGCCGCACCTGGTGAAGCGCGTCATGGTTGAACAGGAAGCCGATCTTCATCGCGCGAGGAACGCCGCGATCGCGTCTGCCGCGCGCGCTGCGGCACCGGGGCGGCCATCGCCAAGCGAGGCGCGGGCGAGCGCTGCCTGCCGCTCGAGGTACAGATGATGCCGGTTTGGGGCGGCGTGGATCGCGGCCATCAGTTCGGCGGGATCGTCGACGACGTCGCCGAGATGCCAATGCGCGAAGCTCGGATCGTCCCGCCAGTCGATGCGATGGGCGTTGAGGAACACGCAGGGCCGCGGGCGGATGAGGAATTCATACACCTGGCTGCTGACGTCGCCGACATAGATGTCCGCTTCGGCGGTGTAGCTCATGTCGACACTGCGGTCGGAGCCCGGATCAATCAGCACGTTGGCGGTGCTGCGCGCGCGCCAGCGGCGGCGGACCGCCACGTCGCGGCGGCGGAACAGCTTCACGTGCGGCGCCACGATCAGATTGATGCTGTCGTCAGCGGCGAACCCCGCCAGCATCGGCTCGATGAAGCGCGGCCACGAGCCGAGCCGCGGCGCCTTGTGGGCGTTGTAGAGCACGACTGGCCGCCTTGTGGCAAAGGGCAGGCCGGTCGCATCGGCAAGCCGCTCGGCGGTGTCGAGCTTGGCGGAGCCGGTGACGGCATAACCGTCGGCGCGCACCGGCCCGTCGGCGAGCATCCGCGCGGCGGTCTTGTCGCCAGCGAGCAGCACATAATCGAACCGGGCGACCTCCTTGACGAAGCCGCGCGCGCGATCGCCAGCGCCATGCGGGATGTAGATCAGCGCCGGCCGCCGCACGCCGAGGCGGCGGATGCTCGCCACCGTGTCCTCGACCTCGACGATCGCGTCATAGCCGTCGAGCGCGGCGGCATTGTCGCGCATCACCAGATCCTTGAACATGCCGAGGATGCGGATGCGCTGCATCGCGCGGGTGAAGGCGCTGCGGCGGAGCGGCCGCACGTCCAGCGGTGGTGCGCCAAAAGCGGCGCGGATCCGTTCGAGATGGTGCGGTGTCTCGGGATCGTTGTAATAGCTCACGACCTCCCAGCCGGGTCTCGCCGCGAGATCGAGCGCGATCGCCGCACCATGGTAGCACTGGTACGCTTCGGCGATATAGAGGAACGCGATCCGCATCCCCGCCCCTTAGTGCGGGAAACGTCCAGACGGAAAGCCGATGAAGGGTACATGAGTCAGTCGAGTTCGTTTCGTCGGGCGTTGCAGAACGTGGGTTGGCTGCTGACCGGCAAGGGCGTCGGCGCGGTGCTGAGCCTCGTCTATCTGGGATTGGCGACGCGCAGCCTGGGGCTGGAGCGGTTCGGCCAGTTCACCTTGATCCTCAGCGCCGGCCAGGCGGTGGCTGGTTTCGTCACCTTCCAGTCGTGGCAGATCGTGGTCCGCTATGGGGTGGCGCTGCTCGGCGACGGGCAGCAGGCGGCGCTCGGCCGGCTTATCCGATTCTGCGCCTTGCTCGATCTCGGCGCCGCGCTGGTCGGCTGCGTGATCGCCGCGATCGTGATCGCCTTGCTCGGGCCGCATCTCGGCTGGTCCGGCGAGCTGCGCGAGGAAGCTATGCTGTTTTGCTGGGTGCTGCTGCTGTCGAGCCGCTCCACCCCGGTCGGCATCCTCCGGCTGCACGACCGGTTCTCGATCGGCGCGGCAGCGGATGCGGTGACGCCGATCGCGCGCTTCGCCGGCGCGATCGTCGCGGTGCTGTCCGGCGCCACCGTCAGCGGCTTCCTGATGGCCTGGGCGATCGCCGAGATCGTCACGGCGCTGGTCTATTGGACGGCAGCGATCCTCACCGATCGCAGCGTCATCGGGCCGCTGCGCGGCGCCGTCGGGGTGCCGCGCGAGCATGCCGGCTTCTGGCATTTCGCCTGGACCGTGAACGTCAACTCGACGCTCGATGCCGGCAGCAAGCAGCTGCTGATCGTGCTGGTCGGCGTGATCGCGGGGCAGGCGGCGGCCGGTGCCTATCGGCTCGCCTTCCAGCTCAGCCAGGCGCTGGCGCGGCTCGGCGACATGTTCTCGCGCGCGATCTTCCCCGAATTCACCCGCGCGCACGAAAGCGGCTCGGCCGATCGGCTGCAGAAGCTGTTCCGCCAGGCGACCCGCTTCACCGTCACCACCGGGGCGGCGATCTGCGTGCTGGCGCCGATCCTCGGCCATCCGATCCTCAAGCTGGTCGGCGGCAGCGCGTTCAAGGGCGCCTATCCGATCCTGGTGCTGCTCAGCCTCGCCACCGCGCTCGACGTGATGAGCGTCGGCTTCGAGCCGATGCTGCTCGGCACCGGCCGCTCGCGCGAGATCTTCCGCATCCGCCTGACCGCGGTGATCGCGCTGTTCGCGATCGCGATCGTCGCGATGCTGCAGTTCGGCGCGATTGGTGCGGCGGTTGCGACTTTGGTCTCGTCGATGCTGGCGCTCGGCGGGCTGGTCGGCTCGGCGCGGCGCGCGGTGCGCGGGCCGCTGCCGGCGACGCCGATCTGATCGGCGGGGCGCTATGGAAGTTTGCCTGCGGCTTTGTTAGCCCGTCACGGTCTATCTCAGGAGATGCCGTGAATACGCACCGTTCGTTGTTCGGCCTTGTCGGCGTCTCTCTCCTCGGCCTGCTCGCCGCCGCCGTTCCGGCGGGCGCTGCCCCGGTGGCCAGCCGCTACGCCCCGCGCGAGACCTTTGCGCCCTTCGTCATGGAACAGCCGTCAGGCGCGGTGCGCGCCGCCAACGGGCTGCCGGGGCCGGCCTATTGGCAGAACCGCGCCGATTACCGGATCCGCGCGACGCTCGACCCGACGCGCAAGACGATCACCGGCAGCGTCGAGGTCGATTATGCCAACAACAGCCCCGAGGCGCTGGACGTGCTCTGGCTGCAACTCGAGCAGAACCTCTACCGGCCCGGTTCGCGTGGCGGCTTCGCCGAGGGCGGCGTGGCCGGTGGCTACACCGAGGGCATGACGCTCGACGCGGTCGAGCTCCAGGTCGGCGGGCGCTGGCAGGCGGTGACGCCGCTGGTCGTCGATACCCGCGCGCAGCTGCGCCTGCCGACCGCGCTCGCCGCCGACGCCAAGCTGACCCTGCGGCTGCGCTATCATTATGCGGTGCCATCCGACGCGTTCGGCGGGCGCACCGGCTGGCTGACCGCGAAGAGCGGGCAGGCCATCTTCAGCATCGCGCAATGGTATCCCCGCATCACCGTCTATGACGATCTGCGCGGCTGGGATCCGCTGCCGTATCTCGCCCAGGAATTCTACCTCGATTATGGCAATTACGATTACTGGCTGACGGTGCCAGCGGACATGCTGGTCGCCGGATCGGGCGAGCTGCAGAACCCCGACGAGGTGCTCACCGCGCACGAACGCGCGCAGCTCGCCAAGGCGAAGGCGAGCGATGCGACGGTGATGATCCGTGCGCCGGGTGAGGTCGGCCCTGCCGCGGCGCCGCGGCCGGGCGGATCGCGCACATGGCATTACCGGATGGAGAATACCCGCGACGTCGCGTTCAGCGCGTCGGCGGCCTTTGCCTGGGATGCGGCGCGGATCAACCTGCCCGGCGGCGGCAGCTCGCTCGCGATGTCCTTCTACCCAGCGGAAAGCGCGGGCGAGGCTAGATGGGGCCGCTCGACCGAATATCTCAAGGATTCGGTGGAGCGCTTCTCCGCGCGCTGGTTCCGCTATCCCTGGCCCGCGGCCGTCAACGTCGCGGGCCCGGCAGCCGGCATGGAATATCCTGGCATCGTGTTCGACGGCATCGATGATGCCGGCAAGACGCTGTTCTGGATCACCGCGCACGAGATCGGGCATAGCTGGTTCCCGATGATCGTCGGGTTCGACGAGCGCCGCCACGCCTGGATGGACGAGGGGTTCAACACCTTCATCGACACCTTCCAGTCGGACGATTTCAACCGCGGCGAATATGCCCCCAAGCGCGACAGCGAATATGCGCCGGGCGGCGGCAATCCGGTGGACGAGATCCTGCCGGTGCTCGCCGACCCGACCGCGCCGCCCATCCTGTCGCGCGCCGATACGGTGGTAGAGCAGTGGCGCCACCCGGTGACCTATTTCAAGTCGGCGCTCGGCCTGCGGTTGCTGCGCGACGAGATCCTCGGCCCAGACCGGTTCGATCCCGCCTTCCGCCGCTTCATCGCCGCCTGGGCGTTCAAGCATCCCAAGCCCGCCGACTTCTTCCGCGCGATGGAGAGCGACAGCGGCGAGGACCTGTCGTGGTGGTGGAACGGCTGGTACGCCAACAACTGGCAGATGGACCTGGCGGTCGGCGGCATCGCGCCGTTCCCGGCCAAGGCGGGCGGGCCGGGATCGCTCGTCACGGTCGAGGCGCGCGACAAACTGGTAATGCCGGTGACGCTGCGCGTCACCTTCCGCGGCGGCGCTACCCAGGACATCAAGCTACCGGCGGAAACCTGGATCCGGCAGGCGGCGACGCAGATCCCGGTGCCCGGCGCGACCCCGGTGATCCGCGCCGAGCTCGATCCCGAGCATCATCTGCCCGACAAGGACCGCACCAACAACGTCGCCATCGCCCGCTGACGATTACGCGGGCGAATCGAATTGACGCCGAGCATCGGCCATGGGACCTTCTCGTCTTCGAGACAGGGAGGGCAGGCCCGTGATCGTTCTAGCATTGGTAGTCGGTATCATCGCGGGGTTGCGCGCGGCGATGGCGCTCGTCGCCGTTTCGTGGGCGGCCGCACTCGGTCGGCTTGATCTTTCCGGTAGCTGGCTCGCCTTCCTCGGCTGGCGCTACACGCCGTGGATCGTGTCACTGCTCGCGATCGGCGAGCTGATCACCGATCAGTTGCCGTCCACCCCCAGCCGCAAGGTGCCCGCACAGTTCGGGGCGCGGGTGATCGCGGGCGGCGTCGCCGGTGGGGCGATCGGCATCGGCCTCGGCACGCTCGCGATTGGGATTGTGCTCGGCGTCGTTGGCGCGGTGATCGGTACCTATGGCGGCGCAGCGCTGCGCTCGCGCCTGGCCGCGGCGTTCGGGCGTGATCTGCCGGCGGCATTGATCGAAGACGTGATCGCGATCCTGGCGGCGGTGCTGGTCGTCCAGTCGCTGTGACCGAGCAGGTCGACGCGATCATCGTCGGCGCCGGCCAGGCGGGGCCACCGCTGGCGGGGCGGCTGACGGCGGCGGGGATGCGCGTGGTGCTGATCGAGCGCCACCTGGTCGGCGGCACCTGCGTCAACACCGGCTGCATGCCGACCAAGACGATGGTCGCCAGTGCCTATGCCGCGCATCTCGCCCGCCGCGGCCGCGAGTTCGGCGTCGATACAGGGCCGGTCAGCATCGACATGGCGACGGTGGCCGCGCGCGTCCACAAGGTGACGATGGATGCCCGCACCGGCAACGAGCGCTGGTTCGAGGGCATGTCCGGGCTCACCTTCGTGCGCGGCCATGCGCGCTTCACCGCGGCGCAGGTGATCGAGGTGGAGGGGCGTTCATTCACCGCGCCGCGCATCTTCCTCAACGTCGGCGGCCGCGCCAGCGTGCCGGCGATGCCCGGCGTCGGCGAGGTGCCGCATCTCGACAACACCGACATGGTCGCGCTCGACATCGTCCCCGATCATCTGGTGGTGGTCGGCGGCAGCTATATCGGGCTGGAGTTCGCCCAGATGTTCCGCCGCTTCGGCGCTGCGGTGACTGTGGTGGAACGCGGCGAGCGGCTGATCGGGCATGAGGATGCCGATATCGCCGAGGCGGTGAGGGGTATCCTCGAGGACGAGGGCATTGCCGTGCGCACCGGCGCCGAGTGCATCGCCTTCGCCCGGCATGCCGATGGCGTCGCGGTCTCGGTCAATTGCACCGCAGGCGAGCCGACGGTGATCGGCAGCCACGTGCTGCTCGCGGTCGGCCGGCGGCCGAACACCGACGATCTCGGGCTCGACGTTGCCGGCGTCGCCACCGATGCGCACGGCTACATCACCGTGGACGATCAGCTGCAGACCAACGTGCCGGGGATCTGGGCGCTCGGCGATTGCAACGGTCGCGGCGCCTTCACCCACACCGCCTACAACGACTTCGAGATCGTCGCCGCCAATCTGCTCGACGGCGAGCAGCGCGGGCTTCACCAGCGCATCCCCGGCTATGCGCTCTACATCGACCCGCCGCTCGGCCGCGTCGGCATGAGCGAGGCGCAGGCGGTGGCCACGGGGCGGCCGCTGCTGGTATCGACCCGGCCGATGGCGCGAGTCGGTCGCGCGGTGGAGAAGGGCGAGACCAAGGGGTTCATCAAGATCGTCGCCGATGCCGAGACGCAGCGCGTCCTCGGCGCGGCGATCCTCGGCACGGCTGGCGACGAGGCAATTCACGGCATCCTCGACATGATGAACGCCGATCAGCCAGTGTCCGCGCTGCGCTGGGCGGTGCCGATCCACCCCACCGTGTCGGAACTGATCCCCACGGTGCTGCTCGGGCTGGCGCCGCGTGACACGGCTTCAGGCGGCTGAGATATTGCGCCGCGGGGGGGGTGGACTAGCGCCCGCGGCTGTCGCATGGGGCGGCCAGTGCCGGTTTAGCTCAGCTGGTAGAGCAGCGGTTTTGTAAACCGAAGGTCGCGGGTTCGATTCCTGCAACCGGCACCACGCCGCGACAGCGATGGCGGGGTCCTATCCCTGCCGCTCGGCACGCAACTGCGACCAGTAAGCCAGGCGCTCGGACAGGCGCTTTTCGAAGCCGCGCTCGGTGGGTTCGTAGAAGGTCTGCGGCGGCAGTTCGTCGGGCCAATAGTTGGCGCCCGAGAAGCCGTCCTCGGCGTCGTGATCATAGGCGTAGCCGGCGCCATAGCCGATCTGCTTCATCAGCTTGGTCGGCGCGTTGAGGATGTTCTGCGGCGGCATCAGCGAACCCGTCTCCTTGGCACTGCGCCAGGCGGCCTTTTGGGCCTTGTAGGCGGCGTTCGATTTGGGCGCGGTGGCGAGATAAAGGCAGGCTTGCGCGATCGCGAGTTCGCCTTCGGGCGAGCCGAGGAAGTCGTAAGTGTCCTTGGCGGCGATGCACTGGACCAGCGCCTGGGGATCGGCGAGGCCGATGTCCTCCACCGCGGCGCGGGTGAGGCGGCGGAGCAGGAACAGTGGCTCCTCGCCGGCGGTGAGCATGCGGGCGAGATAGTAGAGCGCCGCCTGTGGGTCCGACCCGCGGATCGATTTGTGGAGCGCCGAGATGAGGTTGTAATGGCCCTCGCGATCCTTGTCGTAGACGGCGACGCGGCGCTGGAGGAAGCTCGATAGGCCGGCGGGATCGAGCGGCGCATCGAGCGCGACCGAGAACAGGGTCTCGGCCTGGTTGAGCAGGAAGCGGCCATCGCCATCGGCGCTGGCGACGATCGCGTCGCGCGCCGCCGGGGTGAGCGGCAGCGATCGGCCCTCGACCGCCTCGGCGCGGTCGAGCAACTGGCCAAGCGCGGCGGCGTCGAGCCGGTGGAGGATCAGCACCTGGGCGCGGCTGAGCACGGCGGCATTGAGCTCGAACGACGGGTTCTCGGTGGTGGCGCCGACCAGGGTGACCGTGCCGTCCTCAACATAGGGCAGGAAGCCGTCCTGCTGAGCGCGGTTGAAGCGGTGGATCTCGTCCACGAAGAGGAGGGTGCGCTTGCCGATGCGGGCATGGTCGCGCGCCTCGGCAAAGGCCTTCTTGAGATCGGCGACGCCCGAGAACACCGCCGAGATGGCGACGAAGCGCAGGTCGACCGTGGCGGCGAGGAGCCGGGCGATGGTGGTCTTGCCGGTGCCGGGCGGCCCCCACAGGATCATCGACGACAGCCGGCCGGCCGCGACCATCCGGCCAATCGCGCCATCGGGGCCGGTGACATGCTCCTGGCCGACGACGTCGGCGAGGACCCGCGGGCGCAGGCGATCGGCGAGGGGCGCGTTGGCGCCGGGCGCCTCGTCGGGAGGAGGGGGATCGAAGCCCGCGAACAGGTCGGCCATGCCCGCCAAGGTAGGGTGCGCTGCCCCTCGCGTCATCCGTAACTTCGCTATCATCACGCATATCGCTCGCGGTCGCGATCGAAGATATATCTTGAACACTCTTGCGCAACGGCAACGAAGATATATCTTAGCGCTATCGTGATACACAGGAGTTAAACGATCATGCGATTCGGTATGGGACATGAAGGATGGGGCCGCGGCGAGCGCGGGCAACATCGCCACGGCGGCCACCATGGCGGCCACCATGGCACGCACGGCCGCGGCTGCGGCCCGCGCGGCGGCGGGGGACGCGATGGCGAGGAATATATGGCGTGGAAGAGCGGCGCCGGCCCGCGCGGCCGCGGCCCGCGGATGTTTGACGGCGGCGAGTTGCGGCTGGTTTTGCTCAAGTTGATCGCCGACGAGACGCGGCACGGCTATGAGCTGATCCGCGCGATCGAGACGCTGACCGGGGGTGCCTATGCGCCGAGCCCGGGGGTGGTCTACCCGACCTTGTCGATGCTCGACGAGATGGGGCTGACCGCGCAGCAGCAGTCGGACGACGCCAAGAAGCGCTTCGCGATCACCGATGAGGGCCGCGCGCATCTCGAGCAGAATGCCGAGCTGGTCGAGGCGCTGTTCGCCCGGCTCGCGGCGGTGGGCGAGCATCGCGAGCGCACCAACGGCGCGCCGCTGCGCCGCGCGATGGGCAATCTGCGGATGGCGGTGCAGAACCGGCTCGAGCAGGGTAACATCACCGAGGATACGCTGCACGACGTGGCGGCGCTGATCGACGAAGTCGCGCAGAAGATCGAGAGGCTGAAATGAGCATTTCCGTTGCCCGGGTGCCGACCCATTCGGCGAGCCGCTACCTCCAGCAACTCGCCAAGCATTGGAGCCACAAGATGACGGTGGTGTTCACCGCCGAGGAGGGGATGATCGACTTCCCCAATGGCACGCGGCTGGCCATGCAGGCGGATAGCGAATCGCTCGACCTGGTGCTGACCGTGCCGGAGGCGGAAGATACCGAGCGGATGCGCGAGGTGGTGGCGAGCCACCTCGACCGCTTCGCGTTCCGCGAGGCGCCGCTGACGTTCGACTGGCGCGAGGGGTAGGTTGTCGCTCGGCCTTGCGGGGCCGGCGGTGGGCGTGCCTCGGGGAGATGCCAGCTGCCGCTGGCATGACGGCTGGGCGATGATGACCGAAAAGCCGGGCGAGCCGGTGGTTGCTCAGGCGGCCTTGGCGTGGTCGCCCAGCATCGCGAGATAGGTGTCGAGCACCGCCTGGTTGGCGGTACCCCACAGATAACCGGCGGCATCGGCGTGACCGGCGGCGCCCATGCTGGCTCTCAGCTGCGGATCGGCGACGATGCGGGCGATGGCGTCGGCATAGCCGGCGATATCGGTGGGTTCGACCAGATAGCCGGTGACGTCGTCCTTGATCAGATCGACCGCGCCGGTGGCGCGCGCCGCAACCACGGGAACGCCGGCGGCCATCGCCTCGGTGGTGACGTTGCCGAAGGTCTCGGTGACCGACGGGTTGAAGAACACGTCCATCGAGGCGACGGCGCGGCCGAGGTTGTCACCCGACTGGAAGCCGGCGAAGATCGCCTCGGGCGCCTGCGCAGCGAACCAGTCCTGCGCCGGGCCCTTGCCGACCACCAGCACCTTGTGCGCGACGCCGCGGCGGCGCAGCTGATCGATGACGCGGGCGAACACGTCCAGGCCCTTTTCCTTTACTAGCCGGCCGAGAAAGCCGACCGCGACCTCGCCATCGGCGATGCCGAGGCTGCGGCGCCATTCCAGGCTGCGGCGCGCCGGCTTGAAGCGATCGTGGTTGATCCCGCGCGACCAGATGCCGATCGGGGTGGTGACGCCCCAGGCGCGGAGCAGCGTCGCGATCGAGGGGCTGGGAACGAGGACGCGATCGACGCGATTGTAGAAGCGGGTCAGCATCCACTGCAGCGCGGGCTCGACGAAGCCGATGCCGTAATAGCGCGGATAGGTTTCGAACCGGGTGTGCAGCGAGGCGACCGAGGGCACGCCGTGGCGGCGCGCCCAGGTGACCGCGCCATGGTTGAGCAGGTCCGGCGCCGAGACGTGGACGATCGTCGGCGCGAACCGCTCGAGATCGTCGCGCACCGCGCGCGGCAGATAGCGGCCGAGCCGATATTCGGTGCGCCCCCCCGGCATCGGCACCGCGGGCACCGAGACGAGGTCGCCGACCGGCGGAAAGGCGGGGGGATCGATCGTCGGCGAATAGACGCGCACCGCGACGCCGGCGGCGAGGAGATGCGCCACCAGCAGGTTGAGCGCCTGGTTGGCGCCATCCCGGGTGTAATTGTAATTGCCGCTGAACAGGGCAAGGCGGATGTCCGTCGGATGCATGTCGAGCGGCGCCATAGCGGGGCCGGGGCGGCAGGGCCATCGTTGCGAATCGCTTGCGGCGGCGATTTGGAATGCGCCGCGATCAGCGCGCGGCGACGCGCCGGGCCGCCTGGCCGGGTGGCAGGGCGCCCATCGGCAGATGACGGGCAGCGCCGCCGAGCAGGCGGACCAGCCGTTCCTCACCGCGGCGCAGACCGCGACCATCCAGCTGACGCAGCGTTCGCACCGGCGGCGGTGTCATCTCCACCGCGGCACGGACCAGCAGGCGCTGGAGCCAGCGCAGCGGCGCGGGCAGGATCGGCGCCTGCGTCATGATGTCGAGGAAGTCGGTGAGCACGGGCGTGCCGGTCAGTGTCGGTGCGGTGCGGGCGAGCAGCGCCTCCCATTCCGGCCAGGATCGCGGCGCCCCGGTGGCGCCATAGAGAAGCGCGGCGGGCGCGGCCTCGGCGAAGGCGGTGGATTTCTCCGCCGGCGACAGCGGCTCGGCAAAGCGGCTGTACGCCTCGACAAAGCCGAAGCTCGCGGTCGCCTGGACCCAGTCGAGCAGGCGCGGATCATTGGCGTGATAGGCCTGGCCGGTAGCATCGGTACCCGAGACCTTGCCGTGCATGCGCACCACCCGCGCGATCATCGCCTCGGCGGCGGTACGCGGCCCGTAGACGGTGATCATTGCGGCAAAGCCGGTGCGGCGCAGGCGCAACCCCGGATCACGACGGAAGCTGCTGTGATCCCAGACGCCCGCGCAGACCGATGGTTCGGCGAGCTCGAGCAGCACCGCGGCGACGCCGCCGACGAACAGCGACACCGGGTTGCGGAACACCCGCCAGGATATCGAATCGGCGCCGACCAGGGCGGGCTCGCCGGGCGGCTGGCTGAAATCCAGCGCAAGCCCGGCGGGCGGGCGCATCAGCCCGGCCAGGGCGAGGCTCATCGCCGCGCCCCGGCCCGAGACAGTATGGCCATCAGGCCGCGGCGCGCAGCCCGTGCTTGAGCTCGCGGGCGCGATCGTGGCCGCGCAGCACCGACTGATAGGCATCGCGAATCACGGCCTGGGTGGCAGGCTCCATCTTGGCATCGTCGAGGGTGCGCTCGAATTCCTCCTTGAGGTAATCCTCGCCGCGCTCGACTTCGCTGGCGAGCGCGGTGTCGCCGCCGCCGAGCACGCGGCGCAGATCCTCGACACGGCGATGGATGGTCGCGGCCGCCGAGCCGTAATCGGCCGGGGTGCCGCCAAGGCGGCGGCTTTCGTCCTGGAGCAGCGCCACGACCTGGCGGCGCTCCTGCGCCATGTCCGCGAAGAACGACGCAAACGCGCTGTCTTTGGCGTGTTCGGCCGAATGCTCATAGCCCTTGATGCTGTCGATCGTGGTGACGATCAGATCATCGAGCTTCGATACGGCGTGATTGTTCGACACGATGCTTCTCCTGGTGTGAAGATACCCGGGGACAACGTGGTGCGGCTCGGATCGTTGCTTGCCGGGACGACGGACGACACTTTGATGGTTACCGGATCGTAAACGATTAGTGCGCTTGAACTTGTCGTGTGCGGTGGTTGGGGCGATCTTCTGCTTCGACCGCCCGAGCTGATCCGGCGGGGCTCCGGCCGCCGAGGAGACGGACTTTTTCCAGCTATGTTCCCCTATCGTTCCGCTTCTGCTAGGCGGGCGGGATGGCGAAGATCCAGAAGCGTTATGTGTGCCAGGCCTGCGGGTCGGTGGCGTCGCGGTGGCAGGGGCAGTGCGCCGATTGTGCCGAGTGGAACACGCTGGTGGAGGAGGCCAATACCGCGGCGACGCCGTTCCACGCCAAGCATAACCTGCAATCGGGCGGGCGGGCGCTGCAGCTCGTCGGGCTCGATGCCGAGATCGCGCTGCCCGAGCGGATGACGACCGGGATCGCCGAGCTCGACCGCGCGCTCGGCGGCGGCTTTGTCGAGGGATCGGCGATCCTGATCGGCGGCGATCCGGGCATCGGCAAATCTACGCTGCTGCTCCAGGCGGCGGCGAAGATGGCGCTCGCGGGAATGAGCGTCGCCTATGTCTCGGGCGAGGAAGCGGCCGACCAGGTGCGGCTGCGCGCGCGCCGGCTGGGGCTCGGCCATGCGCCGGTGCAACTCGCCTCGGCGACCTCGACGCGCGACATCCTCACCACCCTGGGGCTCTCCGCGCCGCCGGCGCTGCTGATCATCGATTCGATCCAGACGATGCATTCCGACCTGATCGAGGGCGCGCCGGGCACGGTGAGCCAGGTGCGCGCGTCGTCGCAGGAGTTCATCCGCTTCGCCAAGGAGCGCGGCACCGCGGTGGTGCTGGTCGGCCATGTCACCAAGGACGGCAGCATCGCCGGGCCGCGCGTGCTCGAGCATATGGTCGATACCGTGCTGAGCTTCGAGGGCGAGCGCAGCCACCAGTATCGCATCCTGCGCGCGATCAAAAACCGGTTCGGCGGCACCGACGAGATCGGCGTGTTCTCGATGCAAACCGAGGGACTGACCGAGGTCGCCAACCCCTCGGCGCTGTTCCTCACCCACCGCGACGAGGGCGTGACCGGGACCACGGTGTTCCCGGCGCTGGAAGGCACGCGGCCGGTGCTGGTGGAGATCCAGGCGCTGACGGTGCGGCTGGCGAGCGGGGCGACCCCGCGGCGCGCGGTGGTCGGCTGGGATTCGGGCCGGCTGGCGATGATCCTCGCGGTGCTCGAGGCGCGCTGCGGGCTCTCCTTCTCGGCGTGTGAGGTCTATCTCAACGTCTCGGGCGGCTACAAGGTGCAGGACCCGGCGGCGGATCTCGCGGTCGCGGCAGCGCTGATCTCGGCCTTGTCGGAGCGGCCGATGCCGGTGGATTCGGTGGCGTTCGGCGAGGTCGCGCTGTCAGGCGAGGTGCGGCCGGTGGCGCATGGGCCGCTGCGCTTGAAGGAAGCGGGCAAGCTCGGCTTCGAGCGGGCAATGGTGCCGATCGGCATGGCCAAGGACGAAGGGCCGCTGCGGCTG
>NZ_JALNUP010000011.1 GCF_026540855.1 Sphingomonas sp. GC_Shp_5 | reverse complement strand
TCCAGGGGACACGCGCATGGCTCGCCGCCGCCAGATCTACGAAGGCAAGGCCAAGATCCTGTACGAGGGTCCTGAGCCCGGTACCCTGATCCAATACTTCAAGGACGATGCCACCGCGTTCAACGCCCAGAAGAAGGGCACGATCAACGGCAAGGGCGTGCTCAACAACCGGATCAGCGAGCACATCTTCACGCTGCTCGACCATATCGGTGTGCCGACCCACTTCATCCGCCGCCTCAACATGCGCGAGCAGCTGATCCGCCAGGTCGAGATCGTCCCGATCGAGGTCGTCGTTCGCAACGTCGCCGCTGGGTCGCTGTCCAAGCGGCTCGGCATCGAGGAGGGCGTCAAGCTCCCGCGCACGATCATCGAATATTATTACAAGGACGATGCGCTCGGCGATCCGATGATCTCCGACGAGCATATCGCCGCGTTCGGCTGGGCGAGCCAGGAGGAGATGCATGACATCGCCGACCTCGCGATCCGCGTGAACGATTTCCTGTCCGGCCTGTTCGCCGGCGTCGGCATCCGCCTGGTCGACTTCAAGCTCGAGTTCGGGCGGATCTTCGACAATGATTTCGGCCGCATCATCCTCGCCGACGAGATCAGCCCCGATGGCTGCCGGCTGTGGGACATGGAATCGAACGAAAAGCTCGACAAGGATCGCTTCCGTCGCGATCTCGGCGGCGAGGTCGAAGCCTATCAGGAAGTGGCGCGCCGGCTCGGCCTGCTCCCCGAAGGCGGCGACAATGCCGTCCTCGATCTCGACAGCCATCGCAAGCGTCGCGGCAAGTAAGCGGGATAACCACATGAAACTGCGTGTTTATGTCACCCTCAAGCCTGGCGTGCTCGATCCCCAGGGCCGCGCCATCCACCACGCGCTCGGCGGGCTCGGCTTCGCGGGCGTCGAGGATGTCCGCGCCGGCAAGCTGATCGAGCTCGAGGTCGCCGACGCGACCGACGATGCGGCGATCGACCAGATGTGCCGCAAGCTGCTCGCCAATACCGTTATCGAAAACTATCGCGTCGAGAAGGTGTCGGCATGAAGACCGCGGTCATCGTCTTTCCCGGCTCGAACTGCGATCGCGACCTCGCCGTCGCCCTGGAGACGGTGACCGGCACCAAGCCGATCATGGCCTGGCACGGCGATTCGGCGCTGCCCGATGGCATCGGCCTCGTCGCCGTCCCCGGGGGCTTCTCCTATGGCGATTACCTGCGCTCCGGCGCGATCGCCGCGCGCTCGCCGATCATGCGCGCGGTGGTCGAGCAGGCCGGGCGCGGCCTGCCCGTGCTCGGCGTCTGCAATGGCTTCCAGGTGCTCACCGAGGCCGGTCTGCTGCCCGGCGCGCTGATGCGCAACCAGGGGCTCAACTTCGTCTGCCGCGACGTCGCGCTCACCGTCGACAACGCCCAGACCGCCTTCACCAGCCGCTATGAGGCCGGCGAGACGATCCGTGTCCCGGTCGCGCATCACGACGGCAATTACTTCGCCGATGCCGAGACGCTCGATCGCCTCGAGGGCGAAGGCCGCGTCGCCTTCCGTTATGGCGAGCCCGTCAACGGCTCCGCCCGCGCCATCGCCGGTCTGGTCAATGAGGCCGGGAACGTGCTCGGCATGATGCCGCATCCCGAGCGCAAGATCGAAGCCGCGCACGGCGGCACCGACGGTCGCCGCCTGTTCGAAGGCCTGCTAGAGACGGTCGGCGCCTAAGCTAAGCCGCACCCACTTTCCTGGTTCGTGCTGAGCCTGTCGAGCACCTGAAACTCACGTTGTTCGAAAAGCTCGGGGCGAACGGAGATATGGCTGGCAAGTCATTGATCTTATTGGGTTGGCTGCGCTGGACTCAACAGCGATATGCGCGAACTTAGCGAAGTTAGACCCGCGCGCGGAACGGCGTGAAGTCGGTGCCCTCGTCGAACACGTCGACCCCCTCGGCCCGCTTCAGCCACCCGACCACCGCATAGGTGACCGGGGTCAGGATCACCTCCCAGCCCACCTTGAGCGCCCATTGGGTGAACAGCACCACCACCACCAGATGCCCCGTCCACCCTGCCGCGCCGAGGAAGGCGAGCGGGTAGAAGATCAGGCTGTCGACCCCTTCGCCGACGATCGTCGACCCGATCGTCCGCATCCACAGGTGCCGCCCCCGGCTCCACACCTTCATCCGCGCCAGCACATAGGAGTTGACGAACTCGCCCGCCCAGAAGGCGCACATGCTCGCCAGCACGATGCGCGGTACCTGGCCGAAGATGGTCTGGTAGGCGGCCTGGTTGCCCCAGCTCGGCGCCGGCGGCAGCGCGACCACCACCCAGCTCATGAACGCCATGAACGCCACCGCGGCAAAGCCCGCCCAGATCACCCGCCGCGCCCGCGCATAGCCATAGACCTCGGTCAGCACGTCGCCGATCACGTAGCTCACCGGAAAGAACAGGATGCCCGCCCCGAACGGCCAGTCGCCGAGCACGGGCAGATGGACCACCGCCACCTTGCCCGCGCCGATCACGTTGGAGAGCAGCAGGATGGCGACGAAGGCGGCCATCACGAAGTCGTAGTAGCGGAACGTCGTCCCCGCCGTGTCGGCCCCCTTGTGCATGCCGGCGTTATGATCCCGGTTCCGTCGCGGCGCAATCCGCGCTAATCCCAGCCTGTCGCGCGCCCGTAGCTCAGTTGGATAGAGCACGAGCCTTCTAAGCTTGTGGTCGGTGGTTCGAATCCACCCGGGCGCGCCAACTGCCTTGCAGGCCTAGAAGAACGCCTTTCCAATCAGCAACCAAAGCGCAATGCTGATCGGCAGGGCGAGCAGCACGCCATGCTCGCCGAAGCGATGAAGCTTGGCCGGTCGCGCTGGTCCGACGCTCGAAGGGGATGGATGGGCTGGTCGAGACGCCATTTCATGATCCTCTCAGCCTTTGTTCGCAGGCTTCTGCTGAGAAAATGCTCATGTCACCATCAAGGATCAAGCGCGCGGCGGGTGTAATCCTCGCTTTTTTGCATGCCGAAACGACACCTTCCCGCACCTGGCGCAGCGCGACACGATGGTGGTTGGCCGCAGGGTAGCCGGCTTCCTGACCCAATCGTGCAGGCCCCATTTACACAGCATCGCTCTCTCCCTCGACTCGACAGTTGCTGCCGTAGTCTGGGGAGACCTATCACACTGCGCCGCCACCCGAATGCAGTGACGCGTACCGAAATGGCACGTGCTGCGTCTGTCGCGCCATGGTGCTCGCAACCTGGCGGCCATGGACTGCAGATCGGAATGATCCTCAATTCTACCACCGTGGCTTAAGCGAACTAGCGTGCTGCAATTTCGGCGCTTATCGTGGCGCCAGAGAGGATGTCGACATGACGCCATATGACAAGCAGAAGCGGCTGCATTGGGAGCTCACTAACGTCGGGCTGCGTGCCCAGGCGACAGCAGCGGGCCTGGTCCAGCTTTGTGTCGAGCTCCGCTGCGCCAATGTGATCGACGATTCCGCAGTTGAGCGGATCAAAGACGCGATCGCGGATGAGGTCTTGGTCGCCGCACCGCGCGTGACGGCATCGCCAGGGTTCCGCCGCGAGGTGAAGGACCGCTTGGACAAGCTGTTTGCCGGCGAGCAGGAACTAGGTTCGGCGGAAGCCTTGGCGTTCGGCGCGCAGCAGGACTGAACGATCGCGATCGGCGATCGTCAGCCCTTCGCGGTGATCGGCACCGATGCTCGATCAGCGCGACGGGGCGCCGCGGGTGCGGGCTGTGGTTCAATCTGCTCGGCGTGCCGGGTGGCGTAGAGGCGCCGTAAGATCAGCGCCAGATCGCGCTCGGTGAGCTGCGACGAAGGGTCGATCACCGCGCCCTCGGGCAGCGGCTCGACCCACGCTGCCAGCCGGTTGCACGCCGCGCCAAGGTCCGGATCGAAGCTATCGTCAAAGTCAGCCATCCAGCAAAGGTATGCCTTCCGCGAGAGCCTGCAAGGTCATAGGCCGCCGCGATGCAGGAACTCACCCTGGCCGTGGTCGGCATCGACTTTGCCAACGCCGATGGCAGCAATCGGCTATCCGAGGCGCTGATGACCATGCCGGGCGAGCCGATCGAGCTGGTGCCCGAGCCCAAGAACAAGCACGACAGCCACGCGATCGCGGTGATCAGCCCGCGCGGCGTGCAGCTCGGCTATGTCAACGCCGAGCGGGCACCATATGTCGGCGGAAGGATGAGGCGCGGTGAGGAGGTGAACGCGATCTTTCAGGGTGTCGAGGGAGCGTCTGCCTTCGTGCGGGTGCGGTTCGGCGGCGGCATCCCCATGCTGCCGGTTGCGTCCGCGAAGCCAGCCGTGCCGCGGCCCCCACGGCCGCCGCGCCGAACCGAGCCATATGATCCGCACGCCTTCTACCCCGATGAGGACGGACCTGAGTGGGGCGCGTGATGGTGACCGGTACTGCCTAGCGGATGCCGAATCCGGCCGAGCTGTTCTCGCCATCGTCGGTCGGTGTGCGACCGGCCAGCACATTCTCGAGCTGGTCGAGGGTATAGGGCACATCCAGATGCTGCGCGCCGAGGAACAGCCGCGAGCCATCCCCATCCGGCACGGCATGGGTGAGCTTGTCGATGTCCACCAACGCCTTGCCCACCGGCAGTATCTCGATCTGAACAAACCGCATAACCATTCTCCGTGGTGCAGCAGCCGCTGCCCTATGTGGATGCCAACGATCGGCCCGCCGGAAAGACGCCGGTTACCAGCAGCCCCCCACATCGGGCCCGACGCTGTCCTCACTCGCCCAGAGCTGGGCTTATGCGGTGATTCACTCAGCCGCTTCAAACTCGAATTCGGACATAGCACCGGCGCTTGCCCGGCGGATATCGGCCGCAAGCTGATCGACCCGTGCCGGCACGGCATCCCAGGCGAACATGAACCGAGCGCCGCCGCCGATGAACGTGTAGAAGCGCCAGCCCAGCTCACGCAGCCCCGCGAGCACCGGCTCGGGCGCGGCCATGAACACGGCATTGGCCTCGACGGGAAACATCAGCTCGATGCCCGGCAGGCCGCGCACCTGCGCCGCCAACCGCGCCGCGCAGGCATTGCCATGCTCCGCATTGCTCAACCACGCGCCGCTCTCCAGCAAGCCAACCCAAGGTGCTGACAGGAAGCGCATCTTGGATGCGAGCTGCCCCGCCTGCTTGCAGCGATAATCAAAGTCGAGCGCCAGCGCAGGATCGAAGAACAGCACCGCCTCGCCGACCGCCATGCCGTTCTTGGTGCCGCCGAAGCATAAGACGTCCACACCGGCCTTCCAGGTGATGTCTGCGGGCGAGCAACCGAGCGTCGCACAGGCATGGGCGAAGCGCGCCCCATCCATGTGCAGCTTCAATCCAAGCTCGCGGCAGGTCGCCGCGATCGCGGTCACCTCCGCAATCGAATAGACCTGCCCCGTCTCGGTCGGCTGGGTGATGGTGACTACCCGCGGCTTTGGAAAATGGATGTCGGCCCGGCTTCTTGCCAGCGAACGGATCGCGTCGGGCGTCAGCTTGCCGTCCGGGGTCTGCGCAACGAGCAGCTTGGAGCCGTTGGAGAAGAACTCGGGCGCGCCGCATTCATCGGTCTCGACATGGGCCTGCGAGGAACAGATCACGCTGTGATAGGATTGGCAGAGCGACGCCAGCGCCAGCGAGTTCGCCGCAGTGCCGTTGAACGCGAAGAACACCTCGCATGAGCCGGTGTCAAACAGCGTCCGGAAGGCGTCAGACGCACGCTGCGTCCAGGCATCATCGCCATAGGCCGTCGCCGAGCCGCCGTTCGCCTCGGCCATCGCCGACCATGCCTCGGGGCAGATCCCGGCATAATTGTCGCTGGCAAATTGCTGGTCGTCGGTCATCGCGTCTTTCCTTGTTCCGGTGCGTACCAGAAGCAGAGCGACGCATATGGCTTCATCCCGATTGTTGCCGGTCAGGCCACATCCCTCCATCGATGATGAAGGCACCACCTTGCTCGGGAGCAGGTTGGTGTCGGGCGTCGTCCCGACTCTTGATGCTGGGCGCCTGCTAGCGGGTCAGCCGGTGGAGATCAACTGGCGAACAGCGGCAGGCCAGTGGAGCCCTGCTCGTGGCGCAGCAGCCACTGCTTGGCGGCCAGACCGCCGGCAAAGCCGGTGAGCTTGCCGCTGGCGCCGATTACCCGATGGCAGGGCGAAATGATCGAGATCGGGTTGCGGCCGTTGGCGGCGCCGACCGCGCGGCTCGAGCCCGGGCAACCCAAGCGCTGGGCGATCTCGCCGTAGCTGCGCGTCTCGCCATAAGGGATGGCAAGCAGTTCCGCCCAAACCTGGCGTTGAAAGGCGGTGCCGCGGAAGTCGAGCGGCACCGAGAACCCGGTTCGCTCCCCGGCGAAATAAGCGGTGAGTTCGGCGTGCGCCTGATCGATCACGGGATGCCCGGCATGGGCGCCAACCGTGCCGAGCGGCACGCGCTGCGGCGGATCGTTCTCCCACAGGATCGCGACCAGCCCCCGGTCGCCGGCCACCAGCGTCAGCTCGCCAACCGGCGATCGCATGGTGCCGGCGACCAGAGGGCTGGAGGCGATCACTCCCACTCGATCGTGCCGGGTGGCTTGGAGGTATAGTCGTAGACGACGCGGTTGACGCCCTTTACCTCGTTGACGATCCGGGTCGCGACCCGCGGCAGGAAGTCGCTCGGGAAGTCGAATACCTCGGCGGTCATGCCGTCGGTCGAGGTGACAGCGCGGAGCGCGAGGACGTGGTCATAGGTGCGGCCATCTCCCATCACGCCGACGGTGCGGACGGGGAGCAGCACCGCGAAGGCCTGCCAGATCGCATCGTAGAGCCCGGCGTTGCGGATCTCCTCGAGGTAGACGGCATCGGCCTTGCGCAGGATGTCGCAGCGCTCCTTGGTGACCTCGCCGGGAATGCGGATCGCCAGGCCGGGCCCGGGGAAGGGATGACGGCCGACGAACACGTCCGGCAGGCCGAGTTCGCGGCCCAGCGCGCGGACCTCGTCCTTGAACAATTCGCGCAACGGCTCGACCAGCTTCATGTTCATGCGCTCGGGCAGCCCGCCGACATTGTGATGGCTCTTGATCGTCACCGAGGGGCCGCCGGTGAAGCTGACGCTCTCGATCACGTCCGGATACAGCGTACCCTGTGCCAGGAACTCGGCACCCCCGATCTTCTTGGCCTCGGCTTCGAACACATCGATGAAGGTCTTGCCGATGAACTTGCGCTTGGCCTCGGGATCGATGACCCCGGCGAGACCGTTCATGAACAGGTCCTGCGCTTGGACGTGGACGAGCGGGATGTGATAGTGGCCGCGGAACAGGCCGACGACCTGCTCAGCCTCGCCCGCCCGCAGGATGCCGCCGTCGACGAACACGCAGGTCAGCTGATCGCCGATCGCCTCGTGGATCAGCAGCGCGGCGACCGACGAATCGACCCCGCCCGACAAGCCGCAGATCACCTTGCCGCTGCCGACCTGCGCACGGATCTCGGCGATCTTGGCCTCGCGGAACTCGGCCATGGTCCAATCGCCGGCGAGGCCGCAGACGTGGCGGGCGAAGTTGGCGATCAGCTTGCCGCCATCGGGGGTGTGGACCACCTCCGGGTGGAACTGGAGGCCGTAGAAGCGCCGCGTCTCGTCGGCGACGATCGCATAGGGGGCGCCTTCCGAGGTGGCGACGGGGGTGAAGCCCGGCGGGATCGCGTTGACCTTGTCGCCGTGGCTCATCCACACCTGGTGGCGCTCGCCCTCTGCCCACAGGCCATCGAACAGCGCGCAGCTGGTCTTGACGTCGACGAAGGCCTTGCCGAACTCGCCGCCGTCGTCGGAGATGACGACATTGCCGCCGAGCTGCGCGCTCATCAGCTGCTGGCCGTAGCAGATGCCGAGGATGGGGATGCCCGCCTCGAAGAAGCGCTGCGGCGCGCGGGGGCTGCCGAGCGCGGTGACCGAGGCAGGGCCGCCGGAGAGGATGATGCCGGCAGGCTTGATCCGGTCGAACGCCTCGTCGGCGGACTGGAAGGGGGCGATCTCGCTGTAGACGCCGGCTTCGCGGACGCGGCGGGCGATGAGCTGGGTGACCTGGCTGCCGAAGTCGACGATCAGGATGCTCTCAGAGGCATGATGGGTCATGCCCGAGCCTCCTAGCAGATGTTGCGCGGGTGGGAAGGCCCGCAAACGACAACGGCCGCGTCCCCGGAGGAACGCGGCCGCTGCACGCAACGATGCGAGGAAGCTCAGGCGGCTTCGTCGAAATCCTCGTCGTTCATCACCGGGCCCGAATCCTGGCCCTTGGCCGAGACGTCGCGGTCGACGAACTCGATGATCGCCATCGGCGAGGCGTCCGAGGCGCGGATGCCGGCCTTAATGACGCGGGTGTAGCCGCCGTTGCGGCCGGCATAACGCTCGGCCAGCACGTCGAACAGCTTCACCAGCTGGGCATCGTCGAGCAGGCGCGAATGGGCCAGACGACGGTTGGACAGGCCACCCTTCTTGGCGAGGGTGATCAGCTTCTCGACGTAGGGACGAAGCTCCTTCGCCTTGGCGACGGTGGTGGTGATCTGCTCATGCTTGATCAGCGCCGCAGACATGTTGCGGAACAGGGCAAGACGATGGGCAGAGGTACGCTGCAGCTTACGGCCGCCAACACGATGACGCATGGTAGTTCCTTCAGTTCGTTAAGGGGCCGGTTTAAGGATCCCCAGACCAGGCGGTGCAACACGGGCCACCGCCCGAAGCCCAAACTTCGCTAAGGTCGCGCAAACGACGCACGAGACATGGGGCTCAGCCCATGATCTCCTGCTCGAGCTTCTTAGCCATTTCCTCAATGTTTTCAGGCGGCCAGCCGGGGATTTCCATACCCAGTCGCAACCCCATCGAGGACAGCACTTCCTTGATCTCGTTGAGCGACTTGCGGCCGAAGTTCGGCGTCCGCAGCATCTCGGCCTCGGTCTTGCCGACCAGATCGCCGATATAGATGATGTTGTCGTTCTTGAGGCAGTTGGCCGAACGGACCGACAGCTCGAGCTCGTCGACCTTCTTGAGCAGGTAACGGTTGATCTGCTGGGTATCGCCCGCAGCCTCGCCGCCCGCTGCCGGTGCCGCCGCCTGGCCGATCGGGGCCGAGCTGCGGGTGACCGACGAATCGTCGAAGTGAACGAACAGCGCCAGCTGGTCCTGGAGGATGCGACCGGCATAGCCGACGGCGTCTTCCGGGGTGACGGTGCCGTCGGTCTCGATCGTCAGCGTCAGCTTGTCGTAATCGAGGTCCTGACCGACGCGGGTCGGATCGACCTTGTACGACACCTGGCGCACCGGCGAATAGAGCGCATCGACCGGGATCAGGCCGATCGGCGCATCGGCCGGGCGGTTGGCGGTCGCGGGCACATAGCCCTTCCCGATGTCGGCGGTCAGCTCCATGTTGAGCGTCGCGCCTTCGTCGAGATGGCAGATGATCAGCTCGGGGTTCATCACCTCGATGTCACCCGACACGGCGATGTCGCCGGCCTTCACCTCGGCAGGGCCGGTCGCGGAGAGCTGGAGGCGCTTGGGCCCCTCACCCTGCATGCGGATGGCGATCTGCTTGACGTTGAGGACGATGTCGGTGACGTCCTCGCGGACGCCGGTCAGGCTCGAGAACTCGTGAAGCACGTTCTCGATCTTGATCGAGGTCACGGCCGCGCCCTGGAGCGAGGAGAGCAGCACGCGGCGCAGCGCGTTGCCGAGCGTCAGGCCGAAGCCACGCTCCAGCGGCTCGGCGACGAACGTCGCCTTGCGCTTGCCATCGCCGCCCTTTTTCTCAAGGCCGTTGGGCTTCTTCAGTTCCTGCCAGTTCTTTGCATTGACAGACACAGGTGTCCCCTAATTTGGGCCGGAACGGGGGCAGTTCCAGCCGGAAGGAAAGCGCGCCGACTCGTCAGCCGGCGCGTAAGAAATCAGACGCGACGACGCTTGGACGGACGAACACCGTTGTGCGGGATCGAGGTCACGTCACGAATCGACGTGATCTGGAAACCGACCGCCTGCAGCGCGCGCAGCGCCGACTCGCGGCCCGAACCGGGGCCCTTGACCTCGACTTCGAGGGTACGGACGCCGTGCTCGGCGGCCTTCTTGCCGGCGTCTTCCGCTGCGACCTGGGCCGCATACGGGGTGGACTTGCGGCTGCCCTTGAAGCCCATCATGCCGGCGGACGACCACGAAATGGCGTTGCCCTGCGCGTCGGTGATGGTGATCATGGTGTTGTTGAAGCTGGCGTTCACATGAGCGACGCCGGCGGTGATGTTCTTGCGTTCGCGCCGCTTAATGCGCTGCGGTTCACGTGCCATGGTGTTATCCTGACCTTATCTAGCTGAGAACGCCGGGGCCGACGGCGAGCGTCGGGAGCCTCCGGCGGAAAAGTAAGCGCCCCGAGGAAAACGTCCCCGGATGTTTTTCTTACTTTTTCTTGCCGGCGATCGGCTTGGCCTTGCCCTTGCGGGTGCGCGCATTGGTGTGCGTGCGCTGGCCACGGACCGGCAGGCCACGACGATGGCGCAGGCCACGGTAGCAGGCGAGGTCCATCAGACGCTTGATGTTCATCGCGGTCTGGCGACGCAGATCGCCTTCCACGGTGTGATCGGCGTCGATCGCTTCGCGGATCTGCAGCACTTCCTGATCAGTCAGGTCCTGGACACGACGCTCGGGCGCGATTTCCAGCTTGGTCGTGATTTCCTTGGCCTTGGTCGGGCCAATGCCGTGGATGTAGGTCAGCGCGATCACCACGCGCTTGTTGGTCGGGATGTTGACACCCGCGATACGTGCCATGAAATGTTTCTCCTAGCTCCACGGGGAACGGCATGGCCGCACATCCCCCATCTCGTCGCATCACTCCCAACCCACCAGAACGTTAACGCAGTAGCGCGGCGAGCGCAAAACAGCGCCGCCGGGAACCGGTGGATCGGAGTAACGCTCAGTTAAGCGCGCGCAAACGCGGTGTCAAGCGATGGGTTCCCCCACCTTGGCGGGCTTGCCGGAGGGCATCTTCCACCAGCGACGCAGCGCCACGACGAACCAGATCAGCTCGACCGCACCGAACGGCCAGGCCCCCTGCAGGAAGCCGTAAGCCGACCCAAGCAGGCAGCCAAAGGCGAACAGCAGCGTCCAGAACCGCGCCCGCTCCTCGAGCACATAGCAGATCAGCATGAAGGTAACGGCGAACAGGCCGAACAGGGTAAGCGCGTCCATCGGATTTGGTCCGGTAAAGAGGGTGTTACGGCTCGATTAACCGAATCTTAGCCGGGCAACGGCAGATAATGGCCCATGCAGGAGATCGGACACCTCGCCGCCAAGGACCAGGCTTATAGCCGGATCGGCAAGAAAGTGCAGATGCCGATCATGGGCAGTGCGCCCTGGTCACCGCCATCGCTACCTGAACTGGTGGCGCGGATCGACGCGGCACTGGACGCCCGCCGCGCCGCCTGAGCTGCTGACGGCAGGGACCCGCTCGCTGAAATGCCAGGTCGACCGCTGCCTCGCGTTCGGCCCGAGCTTGTTGACGGGGATAAGTCTCACCGTGCTTCGACAGGCTCAGCACGAACGGATTTGCGGAGTTCCTCGCCGCCGGCTTGTCGAACGGCATGAGCTTCACCGTGCGCCGACAGACTCGGCACCAACGCTTAGTTCACCCTCATTCACGCAGGCAGCACGATGCGCGCGATCAGACCGGGATGGTTGTCGTCGAGCTCGAAGCGCCCGCCGTGCAGCCGGGCGACGGCTTCGATCAGCGCCATGCCGAGGCCCGCGCCGGGCGTGCTGCGCGCGGCATCGAGGCGGCCGAAGCGCTTGATCGCCTGGGCGCGATCCTCCTCGGCGATTCCCTGCCCGCGGTCCTCGACCTGGATGATGATCCCCTCGACAACATGCGCCAGCCGAAGCGTAACGCTGCCGCCGCTGGCGCCATGCTTCAACGCATTGTCGATGAGGTTGGTGATCGCCTGGCTCAACAGCTCGCGGTGCAGCGGCATCGCCGGGGGCCGATCGTCGATCGCGACAATGAAGGCGAGGCCGGCATCCTCGGCAACGGGCTCGTAAAGCTCGGCAATTTCCTCCACCAGGCGGGCCGGGCTGACCGCGCTGAAGCGATCGCGCGAGATTGCCTCAGAGCGGCTGATCTCGATCACCATGGTGAGCATGCGCATCACCAGATCGGTCTCCACCAGCAAACCGCCAAGCGCCGTCTCGCGCGCGGCAGGATCCGCGATCAGCACCGCCTGCTCGGTCTTGGTGCGCAACCGCGCAAGCGGCGAGCGCAGATCATGGGCGAGGCTGTCGGTGACCACGCGCAGCTCGACCATCAGCCGCTCGAGTTTTTCGAGCATGGCGTTGAGCCGCGCTGCCAGCCGGTCGAACGCGTCGCCCGCCGCCACCCCGAGCGGCACCCGGCGCGACAGATCGCCCTCCCCTGCGGCCTCCACCACCGCGGCGATGCGATCGAGCCGCAGCGCCACGTATCGCGCGAGCACCAGTCCGGCACCGATACCGAGGATCAGCGAGAACATCACGGCGAGCGCCAGCGCGCGTTCGATCGCCTGCTGCTCGGCGCTGACCAGATCGAGGCTGCGCCCGGCCAGCAGCCAATACCGACCGATCGGATGCAGCGCATAACCGACGTCGCTGGTCGCCGAGCTGTTGTCGAGATCGTCGACCCGGAAGGTGGTCGGGACCAGCCGCACGCCCAGGCGCATCGGGCCGTAGCCGAGGATACGGCGGCCGCTGCCGTCGACCACCGCGAGCAGCAGCGAGGTGTCGCCCGGCGCACGCGCCCCGCCGATCGCGTCCGCCACCGCGCGCAGGCCGCCGGTGCGGAACACCGCACGCATCGCATCGGAGGTCTCGATCGTCTCGCGGCGAACGGTGCCGAGCGCGGCGACATGGGTCTGCTGCCAGACAAAGCCGACGAGGACGAGGTTGGAGAGCAGCGCCAGCGCGATCGAGAGCAAGGCGATGCGGGCGGTGACGGACAAGCGCATGCGCCGCTGTAGCGCACCTGCCGCCCTTCCCGCCAACCCGACGTCGTGACCGGTCACGGTCTAGAGCGCGTCGGCAGCCAGGCGGTAACCGGCGCCGCGCACCGTGTGGAGGATGGGCGAGGCGAAGCCGTCCTCGAGCTTGCGCCGGAGCCGGCCGATATGGACGTCGACGACATTGGAGCCCGGATCGAAATGATAGTTCCAGATCTTCTCCAGCATCATCGTGCGGGTGACGACCTGGCCGGCGTGGCGGGCGAGGAATTCGAGCAGGTTGAACTCGCGCGCGCCGAGCGGGATGGTGCGGCCGGCCCGCGTCACCTGGCGCGCGAGCAGATCGATCTCGAGATCGCCGACCGCGAGCCTGGTCTTCTGCGGCTCGCTGGCGGCGCGATCCGAGCGGCGGACCAGCGCGTCGATCCGCGCGGAGAGTTCGGCAAAGGAGAAGGGCTTGCACAGATAATCGTCGGCGCCGGCGCGCAGGCCATCGACGCGATCGTCGACCGCGGCGAGCGCGGAGAGGATCAGCACCGGCGTGTCGATCCCCGCGGCGCGGATCGCGCTCACCATCGACAGGCCGTCGAGCCCCGGGAGCATGCGATCGGCGATGATCAGATCGAAGATGCCTTCGCTCGCCAGGAACAGGCCGTCGCGCCCGTCCTTGGCGGCCTCAACGGCATAGCCCGCCTCGCCCAGTCCCTTGGCCAGATAGGCGGAGGTGGAGGCATCATCCTCGACGATCAGGATCTTCCGGCTCACGCATCCCTCCTAACGGAAAGGCCGGCGAAAAGCACGCTTTCCGCCGGCCCCCAACGATACCCCCGGGAGTGTCGGGTACCGATCTCGTTGAACTGCTGGCCGATGTGATCGGCCGTGTCATCGAGATAGGGGAGAGCGGGGAACGAGACGGTGACCCAAAGATGACAGATTCGTCATGTTGGGCGCCAGCGCGGTGCAGGCTGCCGGCCTTGCACAGACACTTCCGTCATCCCGATCATGTTTCAGGATGACGGGTGGGGACGCAAGTGGATGGTCACTGCCGATCCACCTGACGATCCGCTCAGCCGCGCCCGTCCAGGATTGCCGCGATCGCCTCGGCGACATGCTCCATCGAGCGCATGCCGTCGACCCGGCTGACCAGGCCACGCACCTCGTAGATCGGCAGGATCGGTGCGGTCTTGGCGCGATATTCGGTCATGCGGGTGCGTACCGTCTCGGCATTGTCGTCGGGCCGGCGCTTGAACTCGGTCGAGCCGCAGACGTCGCAGACGCCCGGCACCTTGGGCAGCTTGAAGCGATCGTGATAGCCCTCGCCGCAGTGCGCGCAGGTGAAGCGCCCCTCGATGCGCTCGATCAGCGCAGCCTCGTCGACCTCGAGCTCGATGACGTGATCGAGCTGGTTGCCGCGGTCCGACAGCAAGGTGTCGAGCGCGTCGGCCTGTGCGGCGGTGCGGGGATAGCCATCGAAGATCACGCCCTTGCCGGTGTCGCCGGCATCGAGCCGCTCGCCGATCAGCGCCGAGACGATCGCGTCGGACACGAGCTCGCCCGCTTCCATCACCGCCTTCGCCTGAAGGCCGACCGGCGACCCCGACGCGACGGCGGCACGCAGCATGTCGCCGGTCGAGAGCTGGACGAGCCCGCGCTCGGCCGTCAGTCGCTGGGCCTGGGTGCCCTTGCCCGCACCCGGCGGCCCTAGAAGGATGATGTTCACAGCTACTCCCGAATTCCCTGCCGTCCCGATCCCCGCTTAGCGCAGGCGACCGCCCTTCAGCTTCGCCTTCTTGATCAGATCGCCATATTGATGCGCCAACAGGTGCGACTGGATCTGCGTCACCGTGTCCATGGTCACGTTGACGACGATCAGCAGGCTGGTGCCGCCCAGGTAGAAGGGGATCGACAGCGCCGAGACCAGATACTCGGGCAGCAGGCAGATGATCGTCAGATACGCCGCGCCGATCACGGTGATGCGGGTGAGGACGTAGTCGAAATAGGTCTCGGTGTTCTTGCCGGGGCGGATGCCGGGGATGAACCCGCCATAGCGCTTCAGATTGTCGGCGGTCTCTTCCGGATTGAACACCACGGCGGTGTAGAAGAACGAGAAGAAGATGATGCCGGCGGCATAGAGCGCCATGTACACCGGCGAGCCGTGCTGGAGATACTGGTTGAGGGTGATGATGAAATCACCCCAGCGCGATTCGCCCGCAACGCGCTGGCCGGCGAACTGCGAGATGGTCAGCGGCATCAGCAGCAGCGACGAGGCGAAGATCGGCGGGATCACGCCCGCGGTGTTGATCTTGAGCGGCAGGTGGCTGCGATCGGCCTGCATCCCGCGCTGGGTCTGGCGCTTGGGATATTGGATCAGGATGCGGCGCTGGGCGCGCTCCATGAAGCAGATGAACAGGATCAGCGCGACCACCGCGATGATGGTGCCGATCAGCCGGACCGCGTCGATCGAGCCGGTGCGGCCGCCTTCCATCAGGTTGACCAGCGTGGTCGGCAGGTTGGCGACGATGCCGGCCATGATGATCAGCGACACGCCGTTGCCGATCCCGCGCGCGGTGATCTGCTCGCCGATCCACATCAGGAACATGGTGCCGCCGATCAGCGAGATCACCGCGCCGACGATGAAGATCATCCCCGGCTCGACCACCACGCCCTGGCTCTGGAAGCCGATGGCGATGAAATAGCCCTGGATCGCGGTCAGCGCGACGGTGCCGTAGCGGGTGTATTGGTTGAGCTTCTTGCGGCCCGACTCGCCTTCCTTCTTGATCGACGCGAGCTGCGGCGACAGCGAGGTGGCGAGCTGTACGACGATCGAGGCGGTGATGTAGGGCATCACGCCCAAGGCGATCAGGCTGGCGCGCTTGAGCGAGCCGCCCGAGAAGGCGTTGAAGAAATCGAGCACGCCGCCGTTGGTGCGCTGCGCGAGATCGGTCAGCGCGGTGGGATCGATGCCGGGCAGCGGCACGTAGCTGAGCAGGCGGAAGACGATCAGCGCACCGATCGTGAACCACAGCCGCTTCTTGAGGTCGGTCGCCTGCGCGAATTTCGACAGGCTGATGCTTTGCGCCATCTGGTCGGCTGCGGATGCCATGCGTGTGCGTGTCCTGGAAACAAAAACGGCGGGATGCGTTTTTACCCGCCCCGCCGCTCATATAGTCATGCTCGAAGGCTTGTCTAACCTCCACGAGCTATTGTTCCCCGGCCAGGCCGGGGAACAGGCGTTACGCCTTGAACGAGGCCTTCTTTTCCTGGCGCGCCCGGTACTGCACGCCCTTCTTGGCGGCGGCCTTCTCGGCGGCCGGCACGAGGACCGGGATGTCGAGCGAGCCACCGGTCTTCTCGACCATCGCCTTGGCGCCGGCCGAGGCACCAGCGACGTGGAACGCCAGCTTGGTGGTCAGCTCGCCCTTGGCGAGGAGGCGGACGCCGTCCTTGCCGCCACGCACCAGGCCAGCGGCCTTGAGCACGGCCTGGTCGATCGTGCCCTCGGCCGAGAGCTTGCCCGAGTCGAGCGCCTTCTGGATCGCGCCGGTGTTCACCTCGGCATAATCCTTGGCGAAGATGTTGTTGAAGCCGCGCTTCGGCAGCCGCATGTGGAGCGGCATCTGGCCGCCCTCGAAGCCGGCGATGGACACGCCCTCGCGGCTCTTCTGGCCCTTCTGGCCGCGCCCGCCGGTCTTGCCCTTGCCGGAACCGATACCGCGGCCGACGCGGATCTTGGACTTGCGGGCACCCTGGTTGTCGCGGAGTTCGTTGAGCTTCATGATATGCACTCGCTTTCGCTTTTGTCGCGCTGATGGAAAAAGGAAGGGGGCCGCTTAGCCCCCTTCCCCATATTTGTCACTAGGTGGAGGTAAGGGCTCAGCCCTGGACCTCGACCATGTGCTGCACCTTGCGGATCATCCCGCGGACCTCGGGGCTGTCCTCCAGCTCCGAGACCTTGTGCATCTTGTTGAGGCCGAGCCCGATCAGCGTTGCGCGCTGATCCTTGGTGCGGCGGATCGGCGAACCGGTCTGCTTGATCTTGATCGTTGCCATGTCCGGTTACTCCGCGATCGCTTCGGCCTGCGCCTCGGCAACGTCCTTGTCGGCGCCACCGCGGCCGAGCAGGTCGGCGATCTTCTTGCCGCGACGCTGCGCGACGGCCTTGGGCGAGGTCTGCTCGCCAAGGGCCTCGAACGTGGCGCGGATCATGTTGTACGGGTTGGACGTGCCGACCGACTTGGTCACCACATCGGCAACGCCGAGCGATTCGAAGATGGCGCGCATCGGGCCACCCGCGATGATGCCGGTGCCCTGCGGCGCCGCGCGAAGCGTCACGCGGCCGGCACCGAAGTGGCCGTTACCGTCATGATGCAGCGTACGCCCCTCGCGGAGCGGGATGCGGATCATCGCCTTCTTGGCAGCTGCCGTCGCCTTGGAGATGGCTTCCGGCACTTCGCGTGCCTTGCCATGACCAAAGCCGACCCGGCCCTTGCCGTCGCCCACGACGACCAGCGCCGCGAAGCCAAAGCGCTTGCCGCCCTTCACCGTCTTCGAGACGCGGTTGATGTGAACCAGCTTCTCGATCAGCTCTTCGCCGCCATCGTCGCTGCCGGGACGGCCGCCACGATTGTCGCGACCGCGGTTACCGTCACGGCCACCGCCACGGTTGCCACCGGGACCGCCGCCCGGGCCGCCACGGCCACGACCACCGCGGGGACCGCGGTTGCCGCCACCAGGACCGCCACCGAAGCCGCCCTGCTGCTGACCCTGTGCCGGAGCGTCCGCCTGCGGCGCACCCTCGGCCTGGGCCGGCTGAATGTTGTTCTCGTCAGCCATTCTTAGAACTCCAATCCGGCTTCACGGGCGGCCTCGGCCAGCGCCTTGACACGGCCGTGGAACAGGAAGCCACCGCGGTCGAACACGACCTGGGTGACGCCGGCTGCCTTGGCAGCCTCGGCGACGCGCTTGCCGACATCGGTCGCTGCCGAGATGTTGGCGCCCGACTGGCCACGCACGTCCTTCTCCAGGGTGGAGGCCGACGCGACGGTGGTGCCCGCCACGTCGTCGATCACCTGGGCGTAGATGTGCTTGCCCGAGCGGTGCACCGACAACCGCGGACGGGTGCCGGCACGAGCCTTCAGCGCGGTACGATTGCGGCGGCGCCGCTTTGCGAAAAGAGAGAGACCCTTGGTCATTACTTCTTCTTCCCTTCCTTACGGAAGATGAACTCGCCGTCGTACTTGATGCCCTTACCCTTGTACGGCTCGGGCTTGCGCCACTGGCGAATCTCGGCAGCGAGCTGACCGACCTTCTGCTTGTCCGCGCCGCTGATCTCGACGGTGGTGTTGTCGGGCGTCTTCACCTCGAGGCCTTCCGGCACGTCGATGTTGACGTCGTGGCTGTAGCCGAGCTGCAGCTTCAGGGTCTTGCCCTGGGCCGCGGCGCGATAGCCGACGCCGGTGATGAGCAGCTTCTTGGAGAAGCCGTCAGTGACGCCGGTCACCAGGTTGGCGACCATCGTGCGCTGCATGCCCCAGAACGCGCGAGCCCGCTTGGTGTCATTGGCCGGCTGCACCGAGATGCCGCCGTCCTCGAGCGTGTAGCTGATCTCTTCGCGCAGCGGCATCGTCAGGGTGCCCTTGGGCCCCTTCACGCTGATCTGCTTGTCCTGGATCGTCGGGGTCACGCCGGCCGGAACCGGGATGACCTTCTTGCCAATGCGGCTCATCAGAACACCTCTGCGAGAACTTCGCCGCCAACATTCTGCTCACGCGCTTCCGCGTCGGACAGAACGCCACGTGGCGTCGAGACGATGGTGATGCCGAGGCCGTTGCGGACGCGGGGAAGTTCCTGCGAACCGGAATAGACGCGGCGGCCGGGCTTCGAGACGCGGGCGACGTGCTTGATCGCCGGCTGGCCCTCGAAATACTTCAGCTCGATGCGGACGCCGGCGGCCGGGCCCATCTGTTCGTCGCTGTAGCCACGGATATAGCCTTCGCGCTGCAGAACGTCGAGCACGCGGATGCGCAGCTTCGACGCCGGCGAGAGGACGGAGTCCTTCTTCGCGCGCTGGCCGTTGCGGATGCGGGTGAGCAAATCACCCAGGGGATCGGTCACTGCCATGATCTAATCCTTACCAGCTCGACTTGGTGACGCCGGGGATCAGGCCCTTGTTGGCCAGATCACGCAGCATGACGCGAGCAAGACGGAACTTGCGGTAGTAGGCGCGCGGGCGGCCCGTCAGCTCGCACCGGTTGCGGATGCGGGTGGGGTTCGCGTTGCGCGGCAGCTCTGCCATCTTGAGGCGCGCGATCAGGCGCTCGCCTTCGTCCAGGCTCTCGTCGTTAGCCTGGGCCTTGAGCTTCGCAAACTTGCCGGCGTATTGCTTCACCAGCTTCTTGCGCTTCTCGTTCTTGTTGATCGAACTCAGTTTCGCCATGGACTTAAGCTCTCTTCCTTATGTCCCGTCGCCCCGGCTTGCACCGGGACGACGATGAGGGGCACGCTGTTAAGCGGCCTGCTTCTGCTCTTCAGCCTCAGGCTGAGGGAACGGGAAACCGAACAGACGGAGCAGCTCGCGCGCCTCGTCGTCGGTCTTTGCGGTGGTGGTCACGATCACATCCATGCCGCGAACCTTGTCGATGCGGTCATAGTTGATTTCCGGGAACACGATCTGCTCCTTGATGCCGCAGGCATAGTTGCCGCGACCATCGAAGGACTTCGGGTTCAGACCACGAAAATCGCGCACGCGCGGGAGCGCGATGGTGATGAAGCGGTCGAGGAACTCGTACATGCGCTCGCGGCGCAGGGTGACCTTCACGCCGATCGGCATGCCCTCACGCAGCTTGAACTGCGCGATCGACTTCTTGGCCTTGGTGATCACCGGCTTCTGGCCTGCGATCAGCTCCATCTCGGAAGCGGCCTGGTCGACACGCTTCTTGTCCTGGGTGGCTTCGCCGACGCCCATGTTCAGCACGATCTTGTCGAGCCGGGGAATCTCGTTGACGTTCTTGTAGCCGAACTTCTCGGTCATCGCCTTGATGATCGAGTCCTCGTACATCGTCTTCATGCGGGGCTTGATATCAGCCATCGATCTTGTCCCCCGTCTTCACGGCCACGCGGACCTTCTTGCCGTCCTGCGTCTCGAAACGAACGCGGGTGGGCTTGCCGTCGGCGGTCACGTGAGCAACCTTCGAGATGTGCAGCGGGGCTTCGATCTTCTCGAGACCGCCCTGCGGGTTCGCCTGGGTCGGCTTCTTGTGACGAGTGGCGATGTTGACGCCCTCGACCACGACCTTGCCGTCCTTGGGCATGGCGAACGAGACCGTGCCGGTCTTGCCCTTGTCCTTGCCCGACAAGACGACGACGCGGTCGCCCTTCTTGATCCGTGCGGCAGCCATTACAGCACCTCAGGGGCGAGAGAGATGATCTTCATGTGCTTCTTGCCACGCAGCTCGCGCACGACCGGGCCGAAGATACGGGTGCCGATCGGCTCCTCGTTCTTGTTGACCAGGACGGCAGCGTTGCTGTCGAAGCGGATGGTCGAGCCATCGGCACGGTGAATGTCCTTGGCGGTGCGGACGATGACGGCGCGGTGAACGTCGCCCTTCTTCACGCGGCCGCGCGGCTGCGCTTCCTTGATGGAGACGACGATGATGTCGCCGACACCTGCAACACGACGCTTGGAACCGCCAAGCACCTTGATGCACTGAACCCGCTTCGCGCCGCTGTTGTCAGCGACGTCGAGATTGGACTGCATCTGGATCATGGATCCTGCTTCCTTCTCTACATGGGGTGGATACCGACCCAACCCCGCCTAAAAATAACGACCCCCGGCGCAGGCGAACCTGCACCAGGGGGAGCGGCCCCATAGCCACTCCACGGAAAGGACGCAAGGCCCCTTCCCTTTCATACCCGTCGTCCCGGCCTCAGCCAGGATGACGATTATGCGTCGACGTCGACCCGCTCGGGCGTCGCATGGGTGTTAACCCGGTCGAGCACCTTCCACGTCTTCAGCTTGGACATCGGTGCGATCTCTTCGATCCGCACGGTCTCGCCCTGCTTGAACTCGTTGCTCTCGTCATGAGCATGATACTTCTTCGAGCGACGGATGATCTTGCCGTAGAGCGGGTGCTTCACCTTACGCTCGACGTTGACCACTACCGTCTTGTCGCCCTTGTCGGAGACGATCAGCCCGGTCAGCACGCGCTTAGGCATGTGCTACTTCCTTACTTGGCAGCCGCAGCGCGGGTGCGCTGAGCCTGCAGGGTCTTGATGCGGGCGATGTCGCGACGGACTTCGCGGACGCGGCTCGGCTTCTCGAGCTGGTTCGTCGCCGCCTGGAAGCGGAGGTTGAACTGCTCACGCTTGAGCTGGCCGAGATTCTCGCTCAGCTGATCGTCGCTCTGGCCGGTGAAATCGGTGGTGGCCATGTTACTCGCCTCCGAGGTGCGAGGTGTCGCCCAGGCGGGCAACGACCTTGGTCTTGATCGGGAGCTTCATCGCAGCGCGCTCAAAGGCCTCGGCGGCAGTCTTGCCGTCGACACCGTCGAGTTCGAACAGGATGCGGCCCGGCTTGACGCGGGCTGCCCAGAACTCCGGCGAACCCTTGCCCGAGCCCATGCGGACTTCGGCGGGCTTGGACGAGACCGGCACGTCCGGGAAGATGCGGATCCACAAGCGGCCCTGACGGCGCATGTGGCGGGTGATCGCGCGGCGAGCCGCCTCGATCTGGCGCGCGGTGAGCCGATCCGGCTCCATGGCCTTGAGGCCATAGGAACCGAAGTTCAGCGTCGTGCCACCCTTGGCGTCGCCATGGATCCGGCCCTTGAACGCCTTGCGGAACTTGGTGCGTTTTGGTTGCAGCATGTTCTAGTCCTTATCGGCGATCGTCGCGCGCAGGGCGCACGCCGGAGGTCTGGGCCTCCATCATCAGCCGGTCCTGCGCCATCGGGTCGTGGCCAAGGATCTCGCCCTTGAACACCCAGACCTTGACGCCGCACACGCCATAGGACGTGTGCGCGGTGGCTTCGGCATAGTCGATGTTCGCCCGGAGCGTGTGCAGCGGCACCCGACCCTCACGATAGCTCTCGGCGCGCGCGATTTCGGCGCCGCCGAGGCGGCCGCCGCAGGCGACGCGGATGCCGTCGGCACCCAGACGCATCGCCGACTGCACCGCACGCTTCATGGCGCGGCGGAAGGCGATACGACGCTCGAGCTGATCGGCAATGCCCTGCGCGACGAGCTTGGCATCGATCTCGGGCTTGCGGATCTCGACGATGTTCAGCGACACGTCGGACTTGGTCATCGCGCCGATCGTCTTGCGCAGCTTCTCGATGTCCGAGCCCTTCTTGCCGATGATCACACCGGGACGGGCAGCGAAGATCGAGATGCGGCACAGCTTGGCCGGACGCTCGATGACGACCTTGGAGATCGCCGCCTGGGGCAGCGCCTTCATGATGAACTGGCGGATCTTGAGATCCTCCAGCAGCAGCTGGCCGTATTCGGCGCCTTCGGCGAACCAGCGGCTGTCCCAGGTCCGATTGATCTGGAGCCGCATGCCGATGGGGTTGCTCTTGTGACCCATTATGCTTCTTCCTGCTCGCGCACGACGATGCGCAGACGGCTGAACGGCTTCAGGATGCGGGTGGACTTGCCACGGCCGCGGGTCGCGAAGCGCTTCATGGTGATCGACTTGCCGACCGAGGCCTCGGCGACGACGAGCGCGTCGACGTCGAGGTTGTGGTTGTTCTCGGCATTGGCGATCGCCGAGGCGAGCACCTTGCGGGCGTCAACCGCCATCGCCTTCGTCGAGAAGGAGAGGATGTTGAGCGCGTCGCCGACCTTCTTGCCGCGGATCAGCGCGGCGACGAGGCCGAGCTTCTGCGCGGAGCCGCGGATCTGCGTGCCGACCGACAGCGCTTCCTTGTCACCGACCTTGCGGGGGGATGCTGGCTTGCTCATCAGCGCTTGCCCTTCTTATCGGCGGCGTGACCCGGGAAGTAGCGCGTCGGCGCAAACTCACCCAGCTTCATGCCGACCATGTCTTCGTTGACCGACACCGGCACGAACTTGCGACCGTTGTAGACGTTGAAGGTAAGGCCCACGAACGACGGCAGGATCGTCGAGCGCCGCGACCAGGTCTTGATCGGCGAGCGTGCGTTGGTGTCCTGAGCCGTCTCGGCCTTCTTCAGAAGGCTCAGTTCGACGAACGGGCCCTTCCAGACTGAACGAGCCATGTTAGCCCTTCCTCTTGGTCGAATGACGCGACCGGATGATCATCTTGTCGGTCGACTTATTGTGACGGGTGCGCGCACCCTTGGTCGGCTTGCCCCATGGCGTGACCGGATGACGGCCACCCGAGGTCCGGCCTTCACCACCGCCGTGCGGATGGTCGACCGGGTTCTTGGCGACGCCGCGGGTCAGCGGACGGATGCCCATCCAGCGCGAGCGGCCAGCCTTGCCGAGGTTCTGGTTCTGGTTGTCGGGGTTCGAGACCGCGCCCACCGTCGCCATGCACTCGCCGTGGATGTAGCGCTGCTCGCCCGAATTGAGGCGAACGATCACCATGCCGCGATCACGACCGACGACCTGCACATAGGTGCCGGCCGAACGGGCGATCTGGCCACCCTTCATCGGCTTCATCTCCACGTTGTGGACGATGGTGCCGACCGGCATCTGGCCGAGCTCCATGGCGTTGCCCGGCTTCACGTCGGTGCGCTTGGCCGCGATCACCTTGTCGCCGACGCCGAGGCGCTGGGGAGCGATGATATAGGCCTGCTCGCCGTCGGCGTAGCTGATCAGCGCGATGAACGCGGTACGATTGGGATCGTACTCGAGCCGCTCGACCGTGCCTTCGGCATCCCACTTGCGACGCTTGAAGTCGATGTAACGATACTTCTGCTTGTGGCCGCCCGCGATGCCGCGGCTGGTCACATGGCCCTTGTTGTTGCGGCCACCGGTCTTGTGCTTGCCCTCGGTGAGCGCCTTGACGGGCTTGCCCTTCCAGAGCGATGACTTGTCGACGAGGACCAGGCCGCGGCGGGCCGGGCTCGTCGGGTTATATTGCTTGAGTGCCATTAGCCCTGGACTCCCGTCGTCACGTCGATGGACTCGCCGTCCTTCAGGGTGACAATCGCCTTCTTCACGTCAGACTTGGTGTAGGGCACGCCCTTCCACTTCTTCGTCTTGCCCTTCTGGACGATCGTGTTGACGCCCGTCACGGAGACGTTGAACAAAGCCTCGACCGCCGCCTTGATCTGCGGCTTCGTGGCGTCGTTGGCGACGCGGAACACGACGGCGTTCTGCTCGGAGAGCAGGGTCGCCTTCTCGGTGATGTGCGGCGCGAGCACCACGTCATAATGACGGATGTCGATCGCCTTCTGCTGCTTAGCCATTGAAGCGAGCCTCCAGCTTTTCGACCGCCGCGCGGGTCAGCACCAGCGTGTCATGCTTCAGGATGTCGTAGACATTGGCACCGGCAGCCGGGAGGATGTTGACCTCGCGGAGGTTGCCGGCGGCCAGGGCGAACGAGTTCTCGACGGCGTCGCCATCGATCACCAGCGCGGTCTTGCCGAAGCCGAGCTTGGCGAGGTCGCCCTTGAGCGTCTGGGTCTTGCCACCCTCGACGGTCAGGCTGTCCATGATGATCAGCGAGCCGGCCTTGGCATGGCTCGACAGAGCCATCTTGAGACCGAGTGCGCGGATCTTCTTGTTCAGACCCGGATTGAAATCGCGGACGCGGGCGCCGTGAGCCTTACCACCGCCGATGAAGACGGGAGCGCGGCGATCGCCGTGACGGGCGGTACCGCCGCCCTTCTGGCGACCGAACTTCTTGCCGGTGCGGGCGACGTCGGCGCGCTCACGCGTGCCGCGAGCCGTCTCGCGACGCTTCTCGAGCTGCCAGGTCACCACACGGTGCAGGATGTCAGCGCGCGGATCGAGGCCGAAGACCTCGTCGTTGAGCTCGACTTCCGCGCCGGCGGTGCCGGAGAAGGACTTGGGAACGATCTTCATGTCTTAGCCCTCCTGGCCGGAAGCGGGGCCGTCGGCCGCGGGCGGAACGCTGCCCGGATCGACTTCACCAGCGCCAGCGGCGTTGGCGGCTTCGACGCCGGCCTGAACCTCTTCGGCGCTCGGCAGCGGCGGAATGTCGTGCACTGCGCCCTCTTCGACCGCAGCGATGTGGATTTCCTCGTCATGCGCGGCAGCGCGCAGACCGGCAGGGTAGGGCGCATCGGCGTGCGGACCGACCTTGACGGCGTCCTTGACGAACAGCCAACCGCCCTTCGAGCCGGGCACCGAGCCCTTGACGAAGATCAGGCCGCGAGCCGCGTCGGTGGAGACCACCTCGAGGTTCTGCTGCGTGCGATACTTGTCACCCATGTGACCGGCCATCTTCTTGTTCTTGAAGACGCGGCCCGGATCCTGACGCTGACCGGTCGAACCGAGCGAGCGGTGCGAGACGGAGACGCCGTGGGTGGCGCGCAGACCGCCGAAGTTCCAGCGCTTCATGCCGCCGGCAAAGCCCTTACCCTGGGTACGACCCTGGATATCGACCAGCTGGCCGGCAACATAGTGATCGGCCGAGAGCTCGGCGCCGACGTCGAGGAGATTGTCCTCGGTCACGCGGAACTCATGGACAACCGCCTTGGGCTCGACTTCGGCCTTGCCGAAGTGGCCGCGCTGCGGCTTGGCGACGTTCTTCGCCTTGGCAACGCCAGCACCGAGCTGAACGGCCGTGTAACCATCGATATTCTGTTCGCGGCGGGAAACGACCTGCAACGCCTCGAGCTGCAGAACGGTGACCGGCACGTGCCGACCGTCGTCCTGGAACAGGCGGGTCATCCCCATCTTCTTCGCGATCACGCCGGTACGCATGACCTACACTCCTCACAGAGGCACCGCAGGACCATTCCTACGGTGCGTGTCAGCCCGGAAATGCGAAGCGTGCCCCCGTCCCGGGCTGGTGTCCTTACTGGTATAAGAACAGACGGGAGACGCTGCCCTGGCCGCAAGCGACCAGCGGTATCTCTTGCCTTAGCGCGCCGCGGGATCGTGCGATCGACCGCGGCGAGCCGGCGCCTTAGGCGAGTTTGATCTCGACGTCAACGCCAGCAGCGAGGTCGAGCTTCATCAGCGCGTCCACCGTCTGCGGGGTCGGCTGAACGATGTCGAGCAGGCGCTTGTAGGTGCGGGTCTCGAACTGCTCGCGCGACTTCTTATCGATATGCGGACCGCGGTTGACGGTGAACTTGTCGATGTGGGTCGGGAGCGGGATCGGGCCACGGATGAGGGCACCGGTCCGACGGGCGGTATCGGCGATGTCGCCGGCAGCCTGATCGAGAACGCGATGATCGAACGCCTTCAGGCGAATACGGATGTTGTTGTCCATGGTCCCTACCGATGCGAAAGAGCGGGCCCCTTCCCCCTGCCGGCGCGAAGCTGGCATCCCCGTTGCCGGGGCACCCCAGGCGATCCGCCGGGGGCAAGGGCCGAAGCCGAGAAAACTCTGATTACTGTACGACGGCGCCGCGAACGACGCTGCCTTCATTAAAAGCGAATGGCCGACCCTGGTTTCCCAGGGCCGGCCACTCAGGACCCGAACCGAAGTAGACTCCGGTCAGGCCCTTTGCAGGCTCGCGCCTATATTACTTGTCGATGCCGCTGACAACCCCTGCGCCGACGGTCCGGCCACCTTCACGGATGGTGAAGCGCTGGCCAACGTCCATGGCGATCGGTGCGATCAGCTTGATGCCGAGGGCGATGTTGTCGCCCGGCATCACCATCTCGGTGCCCTCAGGCAGCTCGACGGTGCCGGTCACGTCCGTGGTGCGGAAGTAGAACTGCGGACGATAGTTGGCGAAGAACGGCGTGTGACGGCCACCTTCGTCCTTCGACAGCACGTACACTTCCGACTGAAAGTCGGTGTGCGGCTTGATCGAGCCCGGCTTGCAGAGCACCTGGCCACGCTCGACTTCGTCGCGAGCGACGCCGCGGATCAGCGCGCCGACGTTGTCGCCAGCCTGGCCCTGGTCGAGCAGCTTGCGGAACATCTCGACGCCGGTGACGGTGGTCTTGCGGACGGTCGGGTGGATGCCGACGATCTCGACTTCCTCACCAACCTTGACGATGCCGGTCTCGACGCGGCCGGTGACGACGGTGCCGCGACCCGAGATCGAGAACACGTCCTCGATCGGCATCATGAACGGCTTGTCGAGCGGACGCTCGGGCTGCGGGATGTACTCGTCGACCTGCTTCATCAGCTCGAGCACGGCTTCCTTGCCGAACGTGTCGTTCGAGCCCGAGAGCGCGCAGGTGGCCGAACCCTTGATGATCGGGATATCGTCGCCCGGGAACTCGTACGAGCTGAGCAGCTCGCGGATTTCCAGCTCGACGAGCTCGAGGATTTCCTCGTCGTCGACGAGATCGACCTTGTTCATGAACACCACCATGGCCGGCACGCCGACCTGGCGGGCGAGCAGGATGTGCTCGCGGGTCTGCGGCATCGGACCGTCGGTGGCCGACACGACCAGGATCGCGCCGTCCATCTGGGCTGCGCCGGTGATCATGTTCTTCACATAGTCGGCGTGGCCGGGGCAATCGACGTGCGCATAGTGGCGGTTGGTCGTCTCATACTCGACGTGCGCGGTCGAGATGGTGATGCCGCGCTCGCGCTCCTCAGGAGCCTTGTCGATGTTCGCGAAGTCAACGGCGGTGCCGCCGGTGGTCTCTGCGAGAACCTTGGTGATCGCGGCGGTCAGCGACGTCTTGCCGTGGTCGACGTGACCGATGGTGCCGATGTTGAGGTGCGGCTTGTTCCGCTCGAATTTTGCCTTAGCCATTTTCCTACCTTCTGATTCGATTTCGGTGCCGCCGGGGCCACGCGAACGCGGCCCAATAGCGACTGTTGAAAGGTAATGCCAGCCCCTCCCCGCGCGTCGCCCCGGACATGGTCCGGGGCGATCGGCGGGAAGACCGCCCTTACCGTCACCGGGCCAGGCGAACCTGGCCCCGTGCGCCTCAGGCGAGCTTTGCCTTCACCTCGTCGGCAACGTTTGCAGGCACTTCGTCGTAATGCGAGAACTGCATGCTGTACTGTGCACGGCCCTGGGTGAACGAGCGCAGCGCGTTCACATAGCCGAACATGTTGGCCAGCGGCACCATCGCATCGACCGTCTGGGCATTGCCACGGCTGTCGGTGCCCTGGATCTGGCCACGGCGGCTGTTCATGTCGCCGATGACGTCGCCGAGATAATCCTCGGGGGTGACGACCTCGACCTTCATGATCGGCTCGAGCAGCTTGATGCCCGACTTCTGGGCCGCTTCGCGCATTGCGCCACGGGCACAGATTTCGAACGCAAGCGCCGACGAGTCGACGTCATGGTAGGCACCGTCATACAGCAGGATCTCGAAGTCGATGATCGGGAAGCCGACCAGCGAGCCCGTGGCTGCCGTCTCGCGGAAGCCCTTCTCGATCGCGGGGATGAATTCCTTCGGAATGTTACCGCCCTTGATCTCGTCCTTGAAGATGATGCCCGAACCACGCTCGCCCGGGGTCAGCTTGACCTTCACGCGACCGAACTGACCGGTACCACCCGACTGCTTCTTGTGGGTGTAGTCGATGTCGACCGGCTTGCCGAGATATTCGCGATAGGCGACCTGCGGCGCGCCGACATTGGCCTCGACCTTGAACTCGCGCTTCATGCGATCGACCAGGATCTCGAGATGGAGTTCGCCCATGCCCTTGATGATGGTCTGGCCGCTCTCCGGATCCGAGTTCACGCGGAACGACGGGTCCTCGCGCGCCAGGCGATTGAGCGCGACGCCCATCTTCTCCTGGTCGGCCTTGGTCTTCGGCTCCACCGACAGCTCGATCACCGGCTCGGGGAATTCCATCCGCTCGAGGATGATCGGTGCGTTCATCGCGCACAGCGTGTCGCCGGTGGTGGTGTCCTTGAGGCCGGCGAGAGCAACGATGTCGCCCGCGTACGCCACCTGGATGTCCTCGCGCTCGTTCGCATGCATCAGCAGCATGCGGCCGACCTTTTCCTTCTTGTCCTTGACCGAGTTCGTGACCTGCGACGCGGTCTCGAGCTTGCCCGAATAGATGCGGGCGAAGGTCAGGGTGCCGACGAACGGATCGTTCATGATCTTGAACGCCAGCGCCGAGAAGGGAACCTCGTCCGACGACGGACGCTCGTCCGGCGTCACGCCGTCGAGCTTGAGGCCCTGGATGGCGGGAACGTCGAGCGGGCTCGGCAGATAGTCGACCACGGCGTCGAGCAGGGGCTGGACGCCCTTGTTCTTGAACGCCGAGCCGCACACCACCGGCACAAACGCCATGGCGAGCGTGCCCTTGCGGATCAGCTTCTTGAGGTCGGCGGTCGAAGGCTCGTTGCCTTCGAGATACGCCTCCATCAGGTCGTCGTCCTGCTCGACGGCCATCTCGATCAGCTCGCTGCGATACTTGGCGGCCTTCTCGGCCATGTCGGCCGGAATTTCCTGATATTCGAACTTCGCGCCCAGGCTCTCTTCGAGCCAGATGATCGCGCGATTCTCGACCAGGTCGACGAGGCCCTTGAAGCCACCCTCGATGCCGATCGGGAGATACAGCACCGCCGGACGGGCGCCGAGGCGCTCGATGATCGAATCGACGCAGAAGTAGAAGTCGGCGCCGGTGCGATCGAGCTTGTTGACGAAGCACATCCGCGGCACGCCATACTTGTCGGCCTGGCGCCACACGGTCTCGGACTGCGGCTCAACGCCGGCAACGCCATCGAAGCAGGCGACCGCGCCATCGAGCACGCGCAGCGACCGCTCGACTTCGATGGTGAAGTCGACGTGCCCGGGGGTGTCGATGATGTTGATCAGATGCTCGGGGCCCTTGCCCTCTTCGGCGCGCCACTTGCAGGTCGTCGCGGCCGACGTGATCGTGATGCCGCGCTCCTGCTCCTGCTCCATCCAGTCCATGGTCGCGGTGCCTTCATGGACCTCGCCGATCTTGTAGGACTTGCCGGTGTAATAAAGAATGCGCTCGGTGGTGGTCGTCTTGCCGGCATCGATGTGCGCCATGATGCCGATGTTGCGATACTTCTCGAGCGGATGGCTGCGGGCCATGATCGATCTTCCTCAAGCAATGTGGGGAGCCGGTTTGGCCCGGCTCCCCATCATATAGGTCGTAAAGGTTTCCAGCGGAAGACCGCCGGCGCCGCTGTTACCAGCGGTAGTGCGAGAAGGCGCGGTTGGCTTCCGCCATGCGATGCGTGTCTTCGCGCTTCTTGACCGCGTTGCCGCGGTTGTTCGAAGCGTCCAGCAGCTCGCCCGACAGGCGCGCTGCCATGGTGTTCTCGCTGCGGGCGCGGGCTGCGGTGATCAGCCAGCGGATCGCGAGGGCCTGGGCGCGCTCGGGACGCACCTCGACGGGGACCTGGTAGGTCGCACCGCCGACGCGGCGCGAACGGACCTCGATGCCCGGCTTGATGTTGTTCAGCGCGTCATGGAACACGCCGATCGGCTCGCGCTTAGCGCGGGTCTCGACGGTCTCGAGCGCACCATAGACGATGAGCTCCGCGACGGACTTCTTGCCGTCGAGCATCACCGAATTCATGAACTTCGACAGAACCTCATCACCGTACTTCGGGTCGGGGAGGATGATACGCTTTTCTGGGCGGCGACGACGTGCCATTTCAAATTCCTTCTAAACTTCAGCCATGCGAGGGTCGGCCATGATGGCCGACCGGCTTACTTCGGACGCTTGGCGCCGTACTTGGAACGCGACTGACGCCGGTCCTTCACACCCTGCGTATCGAGCACGCCGCGCAGGACGTGGTAGCGAACGCCGGGAAGATCGCGCACACGACCGCCACGGATCAGGACCACCGAGTGCTCCTGGAGGTTGTGGCCTTCGCCCGGGATGTAGCTGATGACTTCGCGCTGGTTGGTCAGGCGGACCTTGGCCACCTTGCGCAGCGCCGAGTTCGGCTTCTTCGGGGTCGTGGTGTAGACGCGGGTGCAGACGCCGCGCTTCTGCGGGTTCTGTTCCATCGCAGGGACCTTGGACTTGGCCTTCTGCGGATCGCGGCCCTTGCGGACCAGCTGGTTAATCGTGGGCATGAAGCCTTCACCTCTCAAAGGGTTACTTTGCTGGAGCCATCACAGCACTATGGAATACAAAAAGGGACGTGGAGGCGATCCCGCCACCCCGGCCCGTCAATGCATCCAGCAATGTTCAAGCGTGTCCGCCGCACCAATTAGTCCGACGAACGGGCGGGCCTATACGGCGGGAGTCGTCTCGGGTCAACGGCCCCGCGCCACGCTCGCGACCGCGGCAGACTGACATTCGCCCCGCGCTACCCGCTTGCCCTTCCGGAATCATGGCGGTAGAGGGCGCGGCACTGCAGGGGCGTAGCTCAGTTGGTTAGAGCGTCGGTCTCCAAAACCGAAGGCCCTCGGTTCGAATCCGAGCGCCCCTGCCAGCATCCTCATCGTCGACGCACCTATCAGCAGGCTGCAGCTCTGGCGGCGCGGCAGGCCGATTGTTTCTGTGCGCGGGGCTTGCGACATGGTTACTGTAACATTTGCCAATCTTCGTAAAAATTTGGGTGACGGCGCAACCTGCGTTGTTTTAGAGCAATGGGCATGGACGAGTTCACGCGATATTCCATCGTTTATGCCATTGTCGGCATTGTCGTGGTGGTAGGCCTGCCGATGTCATTGATCTTCCTTCGCAAGCGCAAGCGCGAGAAGCTCCGTCGGCGCGGCATCAAAACTTACGGGCACTGATTGCACGGCGCTGCCGCCAGTTGCGGCTACGTGGCGGCTGCTGCGCTGCTTCATCACCCAGCCATGGCGTAATTTCTTCCCTGTGGCCTGGGCGACGGCGCCGTGACGCCCCGCCCACTCGCCCCGCCCTTGCCTTTCCCCTCGGCCAAGGCTATTTGCGCGGACCATCCGATAGCGAGGATTGGCGCACCGGTTTCCTCCAACGGGAAAGCGGTGGGCGGATCATGCCTCGCTGACGGGCATTTCAGTCATTATAGCGGGTTTAAACGACACGTGGCGAAGACGACCCCCATCGAGTTCATCCGGCAGGTTCAGACCGAGACCAAGAAGGTCATCTGGCCCACCCGCCGCGAGACGATCATGACGGGCGTCATGGTGGTGATCATGACCACCATCCTCGCGTTGTTCTTCCTGGGCGTCGATTCGTTCTTCCACGCGATCGTCCAGCAACTCCTCAAGCTCGCAGTATAAGAAGGGCCATCATGGCGCGCTGGTACATCATTCACGCCTATTCGGGCTTCGAGGGCAAGGTTCGCGACCAGATCATGGCCGACGCCACCCGGCTCGGCCTTGACCAGCTGGTCGAGCAGATCGAGGTTCCGACCGAGACCGTCACCGAGGCCCGACGCGGCAAGAAGATCGCGGTCGAGCGCAAGTTCATGCCGGGCTATGTGCTCGCCAAGCTCAACATGAACGACGACGTCTACCACCTCGTCAAGAACACCCCCAAGGTGACCGGCTTCCTCGGCTCGATGGGCAAGCCCCAAGCGATCAGCGAGGCCGAGGCCGCGCGGATGCTCAATTCGAAGGAAGAGGCCGCCGCGGCGCCCAAGCAGAAGATCAAGGTCGATTACGAGATCGGCGATGCGGTCAAGGTGCTCGAGGGGCCGTTCGCGAGCTTCAACGGCATCGTCGAGGAGCTCGATTTCGACAAGTCCAAGGTCAAGGTGTCGGTGTCGATCTTCGGTCGTGCCACGCCGGTCGAGCTGGAGTTCGAGCAGGTCGAGCGCAGCAAGTAAGCGCGCTTCTGCTGTCGCCACGAAAAAGGCCGGGACTGAAAGGTCCCGGCCTTTTCATTTTACCCGCTGATCGCGCTGGTCAGGCGGCGATCGCCTTCAAAGGCTTGTCCGAGCCGTGGCGCGCTGGCGATGCACCATCCTCGATACTCCTATTGAGCGCGCCGATGGCAGCCGCCAGGTGAAGCGCGACCAGAGGGTCCGACGCATCCGCTTCGATCATCGCCTCCGTTAAGGTAAGTCGCAGGTCAGTCATTCGCGTCGCCGTGTTTTTCTGCATCGAATCATCAACATGCCGTTGATGCACAGGTTCCGCCGATGCTTAACGTTAACCTTCTTTGCTCGATAGGCGGTTGGCAGAACGCGACAAGCGCCGTGGCCTTGCGCACGGGCCGACAAGTCGGCCAGCCGCCATCACGATACATCGTCAACATGAGCTGCCGGTGCGATGGCCGGCGACGATCGGCGTCAGTGGCGCTTGCGATCATGGAGCGGGTGAAGGGAATCGAACCCTCGTCGTAAGCTTGGGAAGCTTCTGCTCTACCATTGAGCTACACCCGCATGGCCCCGGTTGCCCGGGGCTATCGCACCAACCGTTGTGTCGTTCTGGCCGCTTCGTTGGCTGTCCAACGTTCTCAGCGCAGCTGGTGCGCCGTCGCCTCTAGCGTGGCGCTGGAGGCTGCGCAAGAGACCGCCCGGCCTTCACGGACGCACGATAATCGTCGCCTGCCGCGCGGTGAGTTTCCATCGTCCATCCGCAAGGGCCCACAGGTCGGTAAAGCGCCGATGCACCACCTGGGCGGAAGTCGCGGTCGGCTCCTTAGGCAGCACGATCTCCTCGCCCATCAGCAGCACCATGTCACCGCGTAGCGCAGCATAGTCGATCACCCGATCGTAGCGGGTGTAGCTGATCCGACCGGCGGCATTGCGTTGACCGGTCGCGCCCTTGACGGACACGCCATTCTGCGGGTTGTTGACTGCTAGGTCGTCGGCCAACAGCGCGGCGAACGCGGCATGATCGTCGTTGACGGCAGCCCGGTCGATCGCATCAACTGCTGCCAGCGCGCCGGCGATGCGATCGTCCCGGATGGCCGCGGCGACGTCCGGGTTGCCCGGCTTCCACGCGGCACGGGCTGGGGCTGGCAACATCAGCCCTGCAAGGAGCAGGCATCCAATCGGCGGCCGAATATCCATGGCGGCAACTCCCAAGGTCCCGTTCCCAAGCTGCCACGGACCAGCACTGGCGTATAGGCATGGCCGTTGACGAGGCCGCCGGACGGCCGGCCCCCGCCATTGCTATTCGCGATAGCGCAGTGCCTCGAGCAGCAGGCTGAACACCGGCGATGGCTGGCGGCGGCTGGGGTAATAGAGATGGTGACCGTCGAACGGCTCGCACCAATCGTCCAGCACCCGCACGAGCGTGCCCGCTGCGATCTGGGGCATGGCGTGATCCTCGATCATGAAGGCGATGCCATGGCCGGCGATCGCCGCCTCGACCGTGAGGTCGACATCGTTGAGTACCAATTGCCCTTCCACCTTCACGTTCAGCGCGCGGCCGCCCTTCTCGAACTCCCACACGTAGAGCGAGCCCGTACTGACGAAGCGCAGGTTGATGCAGCGATGGCGGGCGAGATCCCCCGGCGTCGACGGCACGCCGTGCGCGGCGAAATAGGCCGGCGACCCGACCGCCGCCATCCGCAGCTTCGGGCCGATCCGCATCGCGATCATGTCCTTCTCCAGCCGTTCGCCGAGCCGCACGCCGGCGTCGAACCGCTCGGCGACGATATCGGTGAGACCGCTGTCGATGTTCAGCTCGACCTCGATGTCCGGATTGGCGGCGGTGAGCCGATCGATCACCGGCCACAGGATCGTCCGTGCAGCGTGCTTGGACGTGGTGATGCGGATGGTGCCGGCGGGCCGCTCGCGTAGCTCGGTAAGCGAGGAGAGCTTGTCGTCGATCTCTTCGAGCGCCGGGCGCAGCGTCTCCAGCAACCGCTCGCCTGCCAATGTGGGGGCGACGCTGCGGGTGGTGCGGGTCAGCAGGCGCAGACCGAGCCTCGCTTCGAGGCGGCGCATCGCATGGCTAAGCGCCGACTGCGACACGCCGAGCCGCGCCGCCGCGCGCGTGAAATTGCGCTCGTCCGCCACTGCGAGGAACATGGCGAGGCTGCCGAGATCCTCACGCCGCATGTTGCGTTCCTGTCTGCCCTGGTTTCATGACGCGGGATCATAGGCTCGATCCATGTGGCCCGTCTAATCGGATCAATGCTGCGCGCCTATATAGGCCGTGACACGCGATGCCGACCGTGCGTCGCGCCACCGCATGGAGGAACAGGCTTATGGAACAGCGCACATTGGGGCAGGACGGCCTCGAGGTATCGGCCCTCGGACTCGGCTGCATGGGGCTGAGCTTCGGCTATGGGCCCGCCACTGATCGCGGCGAGGCGGTCGCCCTGATCCGCGCGGCGCATGAGCGGGGTGTTACCTTCTTCGATACGGCGGAGGCCTATGGCCCCGGGATCAACGAGGAGGTCGTCGGCGAGGCGCTGGCGCCAATCCGCGACCAGGTGGTGATCGCGACCAAGTTCGGCTTCAGGAACGGCGTTCCGACAGAGGGGGTCGACAGCCGCCCGGAGCGGATCCGCCAGGTCGCCGATGAGGCGCTCATGCGCCTCGGCACCGATCGCATCGACCTGTTCTACCAGCATCGCGTCGACCCCGCGGTACCGATGGAGGATGTCGCCGGCACCGTGAAGGAGCTGATTCAGGCCGGCAAGGTGAAGCATTTCGGCCTGTCCGAGGCAGGCCCGGCATCGATCCGCAGCGCCCACGCCGTACAGCCCGTGGCGGCGTTGCAGAGCGAATATTCGATGTTCTGGCGCGAGCCCGAGGCCGAGATCCTGCCACTGCTTCAAGAACTGGGCATCGGCTTCGTGCCGTTTTCGCCGCTCGGCAAGGGATTCCTGACCGGGCGGTTCGACCAGAACACCGTCTTTGCCGCCGACGACTTCCGCAGTACCGTGCCGCGCTTCCAGGCCGACGCGCTGAAGGCGAACCAGGCGCTGGTCACGCTCGTCGGCTCGATCGCTGCCGAGAAGGGCGCGACCCCAGCCCAGGTCGCCCTGGCGTGGCTGCTGGCGCAGCAACCGTGGATCGTGCCCATCCCCGGCACGACCAAGCTGCACCGGCTGGAGGAAAACCTTGGCGGCGCCGATGTGGTGCTGACGGCCGAGGACCTCACCCGCATCGCCGGGGCGCTCGACGGCATCGAGCTGCAGGGCGAGCGCTATGGCGCCTCTCACCAGCGGCTGATCAACCGCTGAACCGGGGATCGGCCGGCGGCGTCAGATGCCGCCGGCGATCACCTCGCGGCCGCTATCCTCGAGCGATCGAGTAAGATCGGCCAAGCAGGCGTCTACCTGCTCCTCGCTGGGGCTGCGGACCACGAAATTGGCGCCGACGCGCCCGTCGCGGAAGAAGGGATAGCTGCCGATCGAGACGCCCAGGTGGCTGCGTTCCGCGTCGCGGAGCAAATCGGCGACTTCGCTCTCGGCGATCCAGCCGCCGATCGACTTCGACACCACTGGTCGGCCGCCCTCCAGCGTACCGGTCAGCGAATCGAGCATGCCGGCGGTGATGTGCGGCACCCCGGCCATGATGAAGACATTGGCGAGGCGGATGCCCGGCGCGCCCGATACCCTGTTCTCGATCAGCCCGGCGCCCTCGGGCACCCGCGCCATGCGCGCGCGCGCCTCCGTGAGGCCGCCGCGGGTGGCATAATACTGCTCCAGCCCTGCCAAGGCATCCGGATGATGGACAACGGCGACGTCGAACGCCGCGGCGATCGCATCCACGGTAATGTCGTCATGGGTGGGGCCGATGCCGCCGGTAGTGAACAGATAGTCGTTGCGCGCGCGCAGCGTGTTGACCGCCTCGACGATCGCTGCGGTACGATCCGCCACTACCCGGACCTCGGTGAGGCGAATGCCCTGGACGTTAAGCCAACTCGCGAGCTGCGCGACATTCTTGTCCTGGGTGCGACCGGACAGGATCTCGTCGCCGATCACCACCAGCGCCGCCGTCCAGATCCGCTCCTCGCTGATGCCTGTCTCCATGGCCATCCGCATAGCCTCGCAAAATCCGATCCGTCACGCTATATCGCGTGGATCATGACCGAATATGTGACCGTCACCTCCGATGCGCTCGATGGCCGCACTGGCGCCATCAAGCTCCATGGCCCCGCCGCCTTTGGCGGCATGCACAAGGCCGGCAAGCTTGCCGCCGAGACGCTCGACATGCTGGTGCCGCACATGGTGCCGGGCGTCAGCACCGCCGAGATCGACCGGCTGATCTACGAGTTCATCGTCGCCGGCGGCGGCGTGCCCGCGACGCTCGGCTATCGCGGCTATAGCCATTCCACCTGTATATCGATCAATCACGTCGTCTGCCACGGCATTCCCAGCGAAAAGACCCTGAAATCGGGCGACATCGTCAATGTCGACGTCACCCCGATCGTCGATGGCTGGCACGGCGACACCAGCCGCATGTATCTGATCGGTGACGTGCCGCTAAAGGCGAGGCGGCTGGTCGAGGTGACCTATGAATGCCTGATGATCGGCATCAAGCATGCCATCCCCGGCAACCACATGGGCGATGTCGCCAACGCCATCCAGCGCCATGCCGAAAAGCACCGCTATGGCGTGGTCCGCGATTTCTGCGGCCATGGTGTCGGCCGCCTGTTCCATGACGCGCCCGAGGTGGTGCATGTCGGCCGGCCCGGCACCGGCCCCGAATTGAAGCCCGGGATGATCTTCACCATCGAGCCGATGATCAACATCGGCCGCCCCGACGTGAAGCTGCTCGACGATGGCTGGACGGCGGTGACGCGCGATCGCTCGCTCTCCGCGCAGTTTGAGCATTCAATCGGCATCACCGACACCGGCTGCGAGATCTTCACCGCCAGCCCCAAGGGTTTCCACCAGCCGCCCTACGCCTAAAAGCTATCGCTTGGCGCGTGCCGCCAAGGATTGGCGAGGCGAGCCGAAGTGGAGAAAACCTCAATCGTGCCGATACAGTGACTTAGTACACTGGCACACCTCCTGCAAAGGATCGGCTGCAGGTCATGAACCTGCGGACGAATTCCCAGGAGACTGCCATGATCACCATCACCACCCTGCTCGCCGCCGCCGCCCTTGCCGCCGGTGCCCCCGCACCCGATGCCGCGCTGCCGGTCACCAAAGCGCAGGCGGAGCCTTCGCGCTATGCGGTCCGCTACGATGCCAAGCACGATCATTACTGCCTTCGCGACCGCCAGGCGCAGCCGGTGACGGGCACCCGCCTGGTGCCGCAGCAATGCAAGACCAGCAGCGAATGGGCGGCGCAGGGCCTGACCATCGCGCGCAAGGACTGACTGGCCGTCGCCGCGCCCCGGTTGTCCTGCCGAGGCGCGGCGGCGCGGCACTACTGGCCTCAACGGCAATGCGCCGCTAAAGGCGCGGGATGACCGAGATCACCCCCCAGATCGTTGCCGAGCACGGCCTCTCCCCCGAGGAATATGACCGCGTCCTCCACGCGCTGGGCCGCGAGCCCAATCTGGTCGAGCTCGGCATCTTTTCGGTGATGTGGTCCGAGCATTGCTCGTACAAATCGTCGCGCCGCCATCTCAAGAAGCTGCCCACCACCGGCCCCCAGGTGATCTGCGGCCCCGGCGAGAATGCCGGCGTGGTCGACATCGGGGACGGCCAGGCGGCAATCTTCAAGATGGAGAGCCACAACCACCCCTCGTATATCGAGCCGTACCAGGGCGCGGCGACGGGTGTCGGCGGCATCCTGCGCGACGTGTTCACCATGGGTGCGCGGCCGGTCGCCAACCTCAATGCGTTGCGCTTCGGCCGGCCCGATCATCCCAAGATGCGCCACCTGATCGCCGGCGTGGTCCACGGCATCGGCGGCTATGGCAATTGCGTTGGCGTGCCCACCGTCGGTGGTGAGGTCAATTTCCACGCCGCCTACGATGGCAACATCCTCGTCAACGCGATGACCGTCGGCATCGCCGATACCGACAAGATCTTCTATTCGGCCGCCAGCGGCATCGGCAATCCGATCGTCTATGTCGGTTCGAAGACCGGCCGCGACGGCATCCATGGCGCGACCATGGCGTCGGCCGATTTCGGCGAGGACTCGGACGAGAAGCGCCCCACCGTCCAGGTCGGCGATCCCTTCACCGAAAAGCTGCTGATCGAGGCCTGCCTCGAGCTGATGGCGACCGACGTGATCGTCGCGATCCAGGACATGGGTGCGGCCGGCCTCACCTCGTCGAGCGTCGAGATGGCGTCCAAAGGTGGTGTCGGCATCGAGCTGGTGATGGACGACGTGCCCCAGCGCGAAACCGGGATGACGCCCTATGAGATGATGCTCTCGGAAAGCCAGGAGCGAATGCTGATGGTGCTCAAGCCCGGCCGCGAGGCCGAGGCCGAGGCGATCTTCCGCAAGTGGGAGCTCGATTTCGCGGTGATCGGCCATGTCACCGATACGGGCCGCATGGTGCTCAAGTTCAAGGGCGAGACGGTGTGCGACATCCCGCTCGATCCGCTCGCCGACGAGGCGCCGAACTACGATCGCCCCTGGGTGCGCACCGAGGCCCCTGCCCCGCTCGAGAAGCTGCCCGAGAGCAGCGACATCGCGGCCGATCTCGTCACGCTGATGGGCTCGCCCGATCTCGCCAGCCGGCGGTGGATCTGGGAGCAATATGATTCGATGGTCGGCGGCGACACGGTGCAGCGCTCGGGCGGCGACGCCGCGGTGGTCCGCGTCCACGGCACCGACAAGGGCCTCGCGATCAGCACCGATTGCACCCCGCGCTATTGCTATGTCGATCCGTTCGAGGGCGGCAAGCAGGCGATCGCCGAATGCTGGCGCAACCTCACCGCAGTCGGCGCGACGCCGCTCGCCACCACCGACTGCATGAATTTCGGCAACCCGCAGCGGCCCGAAATCATGGGCCAGTTCGTCGGCTGCATCGAGGGCATGGCCGAGGCGTGCACCGCGCTCGACTTCCCGATCGTGTCGGGCAACGTCAGCCTCTACAATGAAAGCCGCGCCGATGATGGCACCGGCACCGCGATCCTGCCCACCCCGGCGATTGGCGGCATCGGCCTGCTCGCCGACTGGAGCCGCAGCGCTACCATCGCCTTCAAGGGCACCGGCGACATCATCCTCGCGGTCGGCGCGCGTGGCGGCCATCTCGGCCAGTCGCTGTGGCTGCGCGAGGTCCACGGGCTCGACGGCCGCGATGCCGGCCCGCCGCCGCCGGTCGACCTTGCCGCCGAGAAGACGACGGGTGAGCTGATCCGCAACGGCATCGTCACCGGCCAGCTGACCGCGGTCCACGACGTCTCCGACGGTGGCCTGGCGATCGCGATCGCCGAGATGGCGCTGGCAGGCAACATCGGCGCGATGATCGATCGCAAGCAGCCCTATGGCTGTGCCCGTTCGTTCTTCGCCGAGGACCAGGGCGTCTATGTCGTCACGATCAACGATCATGCCATGCTCGATTTCCTCGGCAAGGCGCATGCCGCCGGCGTTGAGGTCGAGCCGCTGGGGCGCACCGGCGGCAAGCGGCTGATCTTCGAGCGCCCCGATCGCGACGACGTGGTCGCGCTGGACACACTGCGCACCGCGCACGAGGGCTTCTTTCCGGCGTTGATGGGCGAAGACGCCGCGCTGGCCTGAGGGGGCCTGACGCGGCCCTTGGAGGGCGCCTCCGCTCCACCGTCACCCCAGCGCACGCAGGTGTTTCCCCTCGACTCTGTCCCGCGCCGTCGCCAGAGATCCCAGCATTGGCTGGGATGACCGGGGGAGCGGCAATGCCACGCACCCGCCTGGTTCACCTCGCGGGGCAAACCTGCCACACGGCTGCCGGGCAAGGCGGGGTACGGGGCGACACCATGACGACAACGACACCCGCGCGGATCGCGGCGCTGGACGTGATCCGCGGCATGGCGGTGATGGGCATCCTCGTCGCCAATCTGCCGGCGTTCGCGCTGCCCGAAGCCGCCTATTTCTCGCCGGCAGCCTGGGGTGGATCCACCGGCGCCAACCAGTTGGTGTGGCTCGCCACCTTCGTGCTGGTCGAGGGCAAGATGCGCGGGCTGTTCACCTTGCTGTTCGGCGCCTCGATGCTGCTGGTGATCGACCGCGCCGAGGCCAAGGGCGAGAACGCGGCAGCCGTCCACTACCGGCGCATGGCGGTGCTGCTGCTGATCGGCTGCCTGCATCTCTATCTGTTCTGGTGGGGTGACATCCTCAGCCATTATGCGCTGGTCGGCGGCATCGCCTTCCTGTTCCATCGCCTGCCGGCGCGCTCGTTGGTCATCGCCGGGCTGCTGCTGCTCGCGCTCGACTGGATCACCGGGATCATGGGCACGCTGGCGATCTTCGCCAGCGGCGCGCGCAACACACCGACGGCGATCGCTACCTGGAACGCGTTCGCCACCAGCTTCGGCGTACCGCCCGCCGCCGATCTCGCCAGCCAGATCGCAGCGATCCGCGGTGGGTTCGCCGAGGGCGTCGCCTGGCGGTGGAGCAACGCCGCCGGCCCGTTCTCGACGCTGTCGCTGGTCGGACCCGAAACGCTGAGCGCGATGCTGATCGGCATGGCCACCTTCCGCTCTGGCTTCATCACCGGCGCATGGCCGCGCGCGCGGTATCGGCGCTGGGCGATCGTCTGCCTCGGCCTGTCGCTCACGGGCTATGCGCTGCTCGGGCTCGCTACCATCACCCACGGCTTCGACCAGCGCTGGGTATTCCTCGGCTCGGTCGGCGCCTCTGCGCCGATCCGGCTGCTCGGTGCGATCGGCTATGCGGCGCTGGCGATGCTGCTGATCCGACCCGGCGGCCGGCTGACGGCGCGGCTCGCCGCCACCGGACGGGCTGCCTTCACCAACTATCTCGGCACGACCTTGCTGATGACGTTCATCTTCTCGGGCTGGGGGCTTGGCCAGTTTGCACGGTGGGATCGCGCGACGCTTTACTGGATGGTGCCGATCGCCTGGGCGATCATGCTCGGCTGGTCCCGGCCGTGGATCGCCCGCTACCGGTTCGGCCCGATGGAATGGGTGTGGCGCAGCCTCGCGCGATTCGCGCCGCAGCCGATGCGTGGTGGCGCGGCTGCGGCGGACTGAGCCGTTTACTGCGAATAATGCGCAAAAGCGCTTGCGACTGGTTCTCATTATCGCTAGTTCCGACGCTATTGCGAAGGAGCCTCCATGGTCGTCTGCGTGTGCAATGCCATTCGGGAAAACCAGGTGCGCGAAATGGCGCGGGGCGGCTGCATGACCGCCTGCCAGGCCTACCGGGCGCTCGGCTGCGAGCCGAAATGCGGCCAATGCACGGTGGTAGCGCGAGCCATTATCGACGCAGAGCGTGCTGCTGCCTGACGGTCGCAGCCGAGAAATCCGCAGAAATCCGCCGTTTTAGGGACTTGCCGTAGCCTGAGCCCGCGCCGTACAAGCGCGTCTGGAGGTATACGGAGCATGGCAATGAAGGGCGACCCGCGGGTCATCGAGTTCTTGAACGAGGCGCTCAGGAACGAGCTCACCGCGATCAACCAATATTGGCTGCACTATCGGATGCTCGATCACTGGGGCGTCTACAAGCTCGCCCAATATGAGCGGATGGAATCGATCGACGAGATGAAGCACGCCGACTGGCTGTCGGAGCGCATCCTGTTTCTCGACGGCCTGCCGAATTTCCAGCTGCTCGGCCGGCTGCGCATCGGCGAGACGGTGGAGGAAGTGCTCCGCTCCGATCTCGCGATGGAAGTGGAAGCGGTCGGCCAGCTCAAGGGCGCGATCGCTTATTGTGAAGAGGTCCGGGATTATATCAGCCGCGACCTGTTCGCGCGGATCCTCGCTTCGGAAGAAGAGCATGTCGACACGCTCGAGCGCCAGTTCGAGATGATCGAGCGGATGGGCATCCACAATTACATCCAGCTGAACTCGGTCAGCGAGCATGATTCGCCCAAGACCGGCGCGGCGCCCTACCTGAAGGAGTAGGACGGCATCGGCCGTGGCGGGGATGCGTGCAATCACGCGCGTCCCCACCTACGTCCACACGCCGTCACTGCCAGCGCAAGCTGGCGTTTCAGGAATAGGAACGGGACGGCGCCGCGCGGGACTCAGCTGGCGCTAGGATGACGGACGGGCGGCGCTTGTCTGCTGAAATCTGGCGATCCGCCAGGCAGGCTGTCTTAGACAGTCTTGCGCCCGAACCCGCCGACCTGCGGCCGGCGCGACACCAGCGGGTTGGCCTCGCGCTCGAGCAGCGTTAGCGTTTCGAAAAACAGCGGGCGCAGCTTGACGACATGCTCCAGCGCTTCCTCGCAGCTATCCTGCCGCTCGACGCAGTCGCGCGCGATTTCCTCGATGGTTTCGGCAAGCGCGCCAAGCGGCTCCGCGCCGAACTGGCGCGATTCACCCTTCAGCGTATGCGCCGGGATAACCATGGCGGCGGCATTGTTGCCGCGCATCGCCTGCTCGATCGCCGAGACCGACTTCACCCCATCCTCGCGGAAATAGCCGAGAATGCGCACGAACCCGGCGCCCAGCTCGCTGCGCGCCTGCGCAAAAGCCGTCCAATCCACCAACGTGCTGCCTTCGAACGACACTGCCTTCTCCCTTGGCCGCAAGGAAATTCCCCGCGAAGGTCTGGCGGCCTTGCTAGACACAATCGGTAAACATGACGTTGCCGATAGGGCCGATGCGTCAGGGATCGAACGAAAAATTTACCGGTCCGTATCGAACGGATTCTTCGGTGCGCGGAAGGTGATCCGCACCGGCACTGCGCCGAAGCCCAATTGCGCGCGCATCGAATTGACCAGATAGCGCTCATAACTTGCCGGCAACTGATCGACGCGGGTGCCGAAGATCACGAAGCTTGGTGGCCGCGTCTTGACCTGGGTCACGTAGCGCATCTTGATCCGCTTGCCGCCGGGTGCGGGGGGCGGATTGGCCTCGATCGCCTTTTCAAACCAGCGGTTGAGCTCGCCGGTGCCGACCCGCTTGGACCAGGCATCGCGCACCTCAAAGGCAGCGCCCATCAACTGGTCGATGCCCTTGCCGGTGGCGGCGGAGACGGTGAGCACCGACACGCCCTTGACCTGGCTGAGCCCGTCCTCGAGCGCGCGCTTGACGCCGTTGAACAGCGACGAGGCGTTTTCGGCGACGTCCCACTTGTTGAGCGCGATCACCAGCGCGCGGCCTTCCTCGAGCACACGGTCGGCAATGCGCAGGTCCTGCGCCTCCAGGCCCAGCGTCGCATCGAGCAGCAGCACCACCACTTCGGCGAAATCGACCGCGTGGAGCGCGTCGGCGACCGACATCTTCTCCAGCTTGTCCTGCACCTTGGCGCGTTTGCGCATGCCCGCGGTGTCGATCAGGCGAACCGGATAGACCCCGCCCCCCGGGGCATGCCACTCCCAGTCGATCGCGATTGAATCGCGGGTAATCCCGGCTTCCGGCCCGGTGATCATCCGATCCTCACCGAGGATGCGGTTGATCAGCGTCGACTTGCCCGCGTTCGGACGGCCGACGATGGCGAGCTTGAGCGGCGCGTCGGGGCGGTCGTCGTCCTCCTCCACCTCGTCCTCGTCCGCCTTGTCGATATGCGGCAACAGGCCCTCGAACAGATCGGCGAGGCCTTCGCCATGCTCGGCCGACACCTGCACCGGATCGCCGAAGCCGAGGCTGAGCGATTCGAGCACGCCCTGCTCGCCGGCGCGGCCCTCGGCCTTGTTGGCGACCAGCACGACGGGGGTGGTGGAGGCACGCAGCCAGCGTGCGATCTCTTCGTCGAGCGGGACGATCCCGGCGCGCGAATCGAACAGGAACAAGGCGACGTCGGCCTGGGCGACCGCCGCCTCGGTCTGCTGGCGCATCCGGCCGGGCAGCGATTCGGCGTCCTGGTCTTCATAGCCGGCGGTATCGATCACGCGGAAATCGAGGCCGAGCATGTTGGCATCGCCCTCGCGGCGATCACGGGTCACGCCGGGCCGATCGTCGACCAACGCGAGCTTCTTGCCGACGAGGCGGTTGAACAGCGTCGACTTGCCGACATTAGGACGGCCGACGATAGCGACGGTGGGGAGACGAGGCATAGCGGCCGCCCCTAGCCGGTTAGGCCGGGCCAGTCACCTTATTGTGGTCAGGGGCGATTGGGCCCGGCGCTCTCAGGAGGAGAAAGACGCCCCGCCCTCAACCGTCACCCCAGCGAAAGCTGGCGTCTCCTCGTGGAAAAGTTGCCGATCCGCCAAGCGCAGGCGCTGACCCGCGCCACCGCGAGACCCCAGCTTCCGCTGGGGTGACGGGATCGGGCGGGCATTCGCGTCCGCGGGTCAGCCTCACCGATAGGCCGTCACCCGCCCCTTGTAGTTGAGCGTGTAGATCGTCGAGTTCGCCACCACCGGCGGCAGGGTGAAGGAGTCCTTGGTCTCCACCTTGCTCACGATGCTGCCGTCGCTCGGCGAGGCGAACACGAGCTGCCCGAGCGAGTTGGTCAGCACCAGGCGGTTGCCGGCGAGGATCGGGCCAAACCAGGTGACCTGCGGCCCCTTGCTCTTCTTGTCGTTCTTGAAGCGCTGCAGCTGGGCGATCCAGCGCGCCTTGCCGTTGGAGCGGGCAAGGCAGACCAGGCGGGCGTCGTCGGTGACCACGAACAGCCATTCGCCCGCGATCCACGGGGTCGAGATGCCGGCGAAATTCTGCTCCCACAGCCGCTGGCCGGTGGCGAGATCGAGGCTGACCATGCGGCCGCCCTGGCCAACCGCAAACACCCGGCCGTTGTCGATCACCGGCGCGGCGTCGATATCCGACAGGCTCGACACCGAGGTGGTGACCGAGGTGCGCGACAGCGCGTCGCCCCACAGCACGCGGCCATTCTCATAACGATAGGCGTTGAGCTCGCCGCTCGAGAAGCCGGCGACCACCGTGCCCTGGCTTACTGCCGGGGCGGCGACGCCAAACACGCCCTGCGATTCGAGCGTGCCTGCCTGGACCCACTGGACCTTGCCGTCGGCCTGATCGAGCGCGAACAGCTGGTTGTCCTGGGTGAGGACGTAGAGCGAGCCGTTGGCGATGGTCGGCGAGCCGCGCAGCGGGCCACCGGGCTTGACCCGCCATTGCTCCTTGCCGGTCGCGGCATCGAGCGCGACCACGTCGCCAAGGCCATCGGTGGCATAGACCTTGCCGCCCTCATAGCTGACGCCGCCGCCGAACCGCGCTTCGCGGGTCTTCTTGACGTCGGTAAGCGAGGTCGACCACAGCGCCGCGCCGGTGTCCGCGGCAAAGGCGTGGACGGTGGCGTCGACATCGGTGACGAACAACTTGTTGTCGGCGATCACCGGCGAGCCGCCAAGCCGCTGGCGATCCGAACCACCCGCAATGGTCGACTGCCAGGCGCGTGCGGGTGTCGCAGCAATCGCCAGCTGGCCCATCGACTTGGCAGGGTTGCCGCCGGGCTGGGCCCATGAGTCATTGGGCTCGGGTGCCGGCAGCGTCACCTGGATGTCGGCGATCGTCTTGTCCGCTTCCACCGCATTCTCGGAGGCGAGGATCGGCACACGCTCGCCCACCGTCGGGGTCTTCTTGGGGCCGCCGCCCTTGAAGATGCCGCAGGCGCTCAGCGCCATCAACGCGGCCACGGCCACCGAGGCCCGATATCTGGTCGTCATTTCGCGGATGCTTTCTCGTGGGGGGCGCTGGGTGTGGTGGCGGGCACGTCGGCCGCCATCGTCCCGGCCATCTGAACCGCGCGTTGACGAATCGAATCGGGAACGTCGTTGTCGCGGGCGACTTGGCTGAACATCGTCGCCGCAAGATCGCGGCGGCCGCTACGAAGATAGGCGATCGCCACCATCTCGCCGGCGCTGCCGAACCAGGGATTGCCGGTGACGGCGAGCGGCCGCAGCCGCTCGATCACAACCTGGGGCCTGAGCGTGTCGAACTCGGCCGCGGTCTGGCGGATCAGCGCGAGGTTGCGGAACGGATCGGCGAGCGAAGTGTCCGCGGCGACGGCGGCGAACTTGGCGGCGGCACCCTTGAAGTCGTTCTTCTGAAGCAGGATGTCGGCCTGGGTGAACTCGGCCGCGGCGCGATAGCCGGGGCGCCCCGAGCCGGCGAGCTCAGCGAGCGGCTTGGCCGCCTGCGCCGGCTGATTGGCGCCGAGCGAATCATAGACTGCCTGCAGCTTCTCGCCATCGGCGCCCGCGGCCTGGTTCTGGTGATGCTGCCAATACAGGTAGCCGCCGAACAGCGCGAGCGCGGCGACAATGCCGACGATCAGCCACACCCCCCAGCGTTCCCAGAAGGTGGTGAGCTGGTCGCGGCGGAGCTCATCGTCCACCTCGCGCAGAAAAGCTTCATTGGTGTTCGGGGTAAGCGCCAAGGGTGGCTCCGGAGGAAGGGGAAATGCCGGCCCTCTTAGCCGCGCCGGGAGCGAAACGGAAGGCGCGTCACTGAGGCCCCGACTCCGGTGCCGCATAGACCTGTTCGTCCCCCGGGAATGCCCGCGATCGCACCTCGGCAGCATAGTGTTGCGCCGCCGCCGCGATCCGCGTGGCGAGATCGTCATAGCGCTTCACGAACTTGGCGGTGCGCTCGAACATGCCGAGCATGTCGTCCACCACCAGCACCTGGCCGTCGCAGCGCGCCGAGGCGCCGATACCGATGGTGGGGCAATCAACGGCATCGGTGATGCGGATCGCGATCGGCTCCATGACGCCTTCGATCACGATCGCGAAGGCGCCGGCATCTGCGACTGCCTGGGCGTCGGCGAGGATCTTGTCCGCCTCCACCGCCGTGCGCCCACGCGCGCCATAGCCGCCGAGCACGTTGACCGCCTGGGGGGTGAGGCCGACATGGCCCATCACCGGTATCCCGCGCTCGGCAAGGAAGCGCACCGTCTCGGCCATCGCCTGCCCGCCCTCGAGCTTGACCGCGGCGGCGCCGGTTTCCTTGAGCAGATAGGCGGCGCTCGCAAAGGCCTGTTGCGGCGAGGCCTCGTAGCTGCCGAACGGCATGTCGATCACCACCACGGCGTGATAGCTGCCGCGGACCACCGCCGCGCCATGCGCGGCCATCATCTCGAGCGTCACCGGCACCGTCGACGGCAGGCCGTAGATCACCTGCGCGAGGCTGTCGCCGACCAGCAGCAGGTCGCAATGCGGATCGAGCAGCTGCGCGGTGCGTGCGGTATAGGCCGTGAGCATCACCAGCGGCTCGCCGCTGCCCTCGCGGCTCGATTTGCGCCGCCGCACCGCCGGCACGGTGAGCCGCTTCAGCGGCACCGGGGTGGGCGTGGCACGGCTGGTCGCGGTATCGAGCGTGTAGGTCGTGGACATGCCGCCGCTGTATCGCCGCTGCGGCGCACTATCCAGCACCAAAGATCGCCGCTGCTCGTCGTATTGGTGCAACATGTCGTCGAGCAACAACAATCTTGCCGGCGAGGGAACGGCGCCCGACGGCAATTGTTGAGCCGGCAGACAAGAACAGGGTAAGATCAATGAAAACGACAAGCATTATTGCATTGGCGCTGTTAGGCACGTCGGGTGCCGCGCTTGCTCAATCGAACAACTCGGTCAATGCCCCGCCGCCGCCGCCTCCCATGGCCATTGCGACCCGGCCTCCAGCGGCTGCGCCGGATATGCAGGCAGTGCTCGACCAGTTGCCGAAGCTCGGCGCCAAGCCGATCGAGACGCTGACGCCGGTCAAGGCGCGGATCCAGCCCTCGGCCGCCGACGCCGCCCGCGCGGTGATCCGCCTGCAGGGCAAGTCCACCGCGCCCGACCAGTCGGTGACGACGCAAGACCTGCCCTATGGCAGCGATCCGATGCAATTCGCGCGCATCTACAAGCCCGCCGCCGCCACCGGCGCGCCGATGCCGGTAATCGTCTATTATCATGGCGGCGGCTGGGTGATCGCCGACGTCAACACCTATGACGCGGCGCCGCGCCTGCTCGCCAAGCAGCTCGTCGCGATCGTGGTGTCGGTGGAATATCGCCACGCCCCCGAGTTCAAGTTCCCTGCGCAGCATGACGACGCTTTCGCCGCGTATCGCTGGGTGCTGCAGAATGCCGCAGCCTGGGGTGGCGACACCGCCAAACTGGCGCTGGCCGGTGAGAGCGCCGGCGGCAACCTCGCCGTCGCCACCGCGATCTATGCCCGTGACAACAACCTGGCCGCGCCGGTGCACATCCTGTCTGTCTATCCGATCGCCAACAGCAGCATGACCCTGCCGTCGCGGATGGACTCGGCCAATGCCAAGCCGCTCAACACGGCGATGCTCAAGTGGTTCGGCAACTATTACACCAGCAGCCCGGCCGACATGCAGGATCCGCGGCTCAACCTGGTTGGCGCCAATCTGCGTGGGCTGCCGCCGACCACCATCGTCAACGCCCAGATCGATCCGCTGCGCTCGGACGGCGAGACGCTGGCGGCGGCGATGAAATCGGCCGGCGACGACGTCGAGCAGCGCACCTTCCCCGGCGTGACCCACGAGATGTTCGGCATGGGTGCTGTCGTCCGTGGCGCTTATGACGCCAACATGTATGCGATCGGCCGGCTCAAGGTCGCCTTCGGCATTCGCAACTGATCCGATCTACGAAGGAACGATCCCATGAAGACCTTGCTCTCGACGGCCGCCTTCGCTGCGGCGATGCTGGCCACCCCGGCGCTCGCGCAGGTGATGACGCCGACCGACTATGTCGCCACCGCCGGCGCCAGCGATCTCTACGAGATCACCTCCAGCCGCGTCGTGCTGGAGACCACCCAGAATCCTAAGCTGCGCGATTTCGCGCAGATGATGATTGATCATCACACCAAGAGCACGGCGATGGTCAAGGCTGCGGCCGCCCGTTCGAAGGTGCGCGCGGCGCCGCCCATGCTCAACCCGCTCCAGCAGGAGCTGGTCACCGAACTGCGCGGCGAATCGGGCATGGCGCGTGATGCGGCCTATGTCGCGCAGCAGAAGGCCGCTCATGGCCAGGCACTCGACGTGCAGAAGGCCTATGCCATGGAAGGCACCGCGCCGGCGCTGAAGAGCGCCGCAGCGCAAATCGTCCCGGTGGTCGAGCAGCATATCGCGATGCTCAAGACGATGTGAAGGTAAGGCCGCCGGCGTGACGCCGTCTGCCTTGTCCCTTCGGCGAGAAGCCCCGTCGGTGATCCGGTGGGCTTTTTGTCTGCGTACGACGAACCTGCCCACACCTTCGTCTCTGCGAAACAAGTCCGTGGTGACGTGGACTGGGCCCGTGGAAATTCACCCCAGCCGGTAAAGCCCTGCCCCGTGTGACGGGATTCGCTGCTCGAACCGCCCCGAAGCCGATCCCAGCGACTTGCCCGACCACAGATCGCGCACCTGTTGCGTCCCCTCAAGGCCGAGGTCCCGCAGGGGCAACCCGACCGTCAGCGCCGCCGACGTGGTATTGAACAGTGCCACATAGCGCCCCCCTGCCCCTTCTGGCCGCGCCGACCAGATTCGCGTGCCGTCAGCGACAAAATGCGGGCGATTGTCCGCGCTGCGCTGGTTGACCGCGATCACCTCGCGGTTGGTGAGCAGCGCCAGTGTCGGCGCGTCGAGGTGGCGCAGGTCGCCGCCCATGATCAGCGGCGAACGCGCGATCGACCAGAGGGTCATCAGCGTGCGCTGCTCGTCGGGGGTGAATTTGGTGTCGCGCTGGCCGAGCGCGAGGCGGCCGAGCGGCAGCATGTCGGCATCGGGCCAGGCGCCGACGCTGCGCCACGCGATCCAATTCTCGAGCCGGGTGAATTGCGCCTCGAGCAGCGGCCATTCGTCCCAGAAATCGTCGCTGATACGCCACATCTGCGCGAAGCGGCGGACATGATCGCCGCGGATCACCGGTGTCTCGCCGGGCGAGAGGCTGAGGATGATCGGCCGGCCAGTCGCGCCGATCGCCTTGTGCGCCGCCTCGATCTCGGGCGCATGGGCATCATAGGGGCGGCTCATGTCGTCCATCTTGACGAAATCGACGCCCCAATCGGCATAGAGCCGGAACACGCTGTCGTAATAAGCCTGGGCGCCGGGGCGGCTCATAGCGACGCCGTACATGTCCGGGTTCCACGGGCAGATGCTGGCGGTGTCGGCGATGTCGGCGGCGCGATAGCGGGTGCCGAGCACCGGCAGGTTGCGCTCCACCGCCAGCCGCGGGATGCCGCGCATCAGGTGGATGCCGAACTTCAGTCCCATGCCATGGACGGCGGCAGCAAGCGGGGCAAAGCCCTTGCCGCCGGCACTCGAGGGAAAGCGGTTGGGCGCGGGAATCAGCCGACCATAGCCATCCATCGCCGGCGTTGGATGGGCATTGTAGGTATAGCTCGACGCCGCGGGTTCGTACCATTGGATGTCGACGGTGAAGACGTCATATCCAGCAGGCAGCAGCGTGGCGGCCATGATCCGCGCCGTCTCGCGGGCTTGCGCCTCGTTGATCGTGGTCGCGAAGCTGTTCCAGCTGTTCCAGCCCATCGGCGGAGTCGGCGCCAGGGGCGCGGCGCTGGCGGGCACCGCCGGCAGCAGCGCGGCGGCAGTGCCGGCTGCGCTTCCGGCGAGCATGCCGCGTCGTGTGATGGTCGTCATCTGCCTCGCCCCTGCCTGTTATGGGCTCGTCATGACGAGAGCCGGCGGGCGAGACAATCGGCAGCTTCAAGATTGTCGGCAACAGTTATCCAACACCTGCCGTGAAGCGCCGCCCTTGGCAGGCACCCTTACGGCTCGGCGGCGTATCGTCCGGCCAGCTACCGTCAGGCGCGGCAGGATCGGCATCATCACCGGTCACGCCCGCCGCGGCGCCGCTACCACCACCGCGCACAGCCGCGGAGCGCGTGCCGGAAGTCTGCTCAGCGGACGGATCGGGATCGGGACGCTCGGTCGACTCGGGCATGATCGGCTCCTTCAGTGCTTGATCCCCGGGGGGCCGAGATCGTGCGGCGCGGATGTCCCGCCGCCCTCGCCGCCGGTAATTGGATAGCCGTCGCCTGCGGCGGCATCGCGATCGAAATCCTCGCCCGGGTTGCCGCCGCCGGCGCCGGCGCCGCTGCCACGGACTTCGCCGGTCTTGGGATCGAACGAGGCGCGACGTCCGGCGTCGGGCTGGTCGTCATTGTCGGCGATTTGCCGCGAACGCGCCGTCGCCTGCTGGTTGACCGAGCCGCTGGGCAGCTTCTCGCCCTCTTCGCGCTCGCTCTCCTGGCTGTAGCCGGTACCCGAGATGCCGACTTCGTTGTCGAAGGCATTAGCGGGCTTGGTCCGCTCGGGATCAACCCAAGCAAAGTTCTCGCCGCCCGGACGCTTGTCATCGGTCATCGCCATCTCCTCACCGCGTCAACCGCCACGCGGCGATCGCGTTCCCGTTGGCGGGCCCGGGCACGCGGGCCGGACCCGCAGCGGTTCACATGCCGCCTGCCATGCCGGCACCCTTGTTCAGCTTCGCCAGCATCGCGATATGCTGCTTGACGATCGGCACCGCCGCACGCGCGCTGGCGCGCAGCGGAGCCTTGTCGCCACCCGAGGCATAGCTCTGGTGAAGATCGAGCGCGGCCTGGTGTGCAGGGCCCTGCTGGCCGATGTACAGCCGGTCGAAATCGGCGGCCGACGCGGTTTGCAGTTCGTTGATCGAGGCGGTCGCGCCGGCGTCGAGCGTCGGCGGCATCGGCGTCAGCCCCGCCGCCTTCGCGGCCTTCATGGTCGCCGCGGTGGTCTTCTGGTGATGATCGATCATCATCTGCGCAAACTTGCGCACCCCGGCATTTTGCGACTTCTGCAGCGCGATCTGGCTGGAGTTGATCTCGTACAGATCGCTCATCCCCGCGGCCATGACATAGGGCATCGCCTGCATCTTGGCTTCGGCGGGCGGCGGCGGCGGTGGTGTCTGGGCGATGGCGGGGACGGCGGTCAGCGCCAGGGCAAGGGTGAGCCCGGTCAGTTTCAGCATGGTCTTCTCTCCTGTTTTAATCCTCGCGCAACCGGCAGGCAGAGCCGAAGTTCCTGCCGCATCGCGACAGATTGACGCAGATCAACCAACCTCCTGGCGGGTGCTGCCGGCGGCCCGGCGCCTGATCCGCTTGACCCCCCTCGTGCTTTCCCCGACATCGCCCGCGTGATCGACCTCCCCCCGCCACCGCCCGACCTGCTGCGCAACGCCGCTCTGTTCCTCGATTTCGACGGGACGCTCGTCGAGCTCGCCGCCAGCCCGGATGCCGTGGTGGTCGACACCCGGCTACGCGCGCTGATCGCACGGCTCGGCGAGGCGCTCGACGGCCATCTGGCGATCATCAGCGGGCGACCGGTAGCATCGATCGAGGCGCTGATCGGCGCCGAGCGGCTGGCGGTCTCGGGCAGCCACGGCCTCGAGGTGCGCTGGCCCGGCGGGCGCCATCATCAAGCGGAACGTCCTGCCGCCCTCGACCGTATAGTCGCCAGCATGAACGCCTTCGCAACTGCACAACCAGGGGTGCTGGTCGAGGAAAAGCCACTCGGTGCGGCGCTGCATTATCGCAGTGCGCCGCACGCCGAGGCCGCCGCCCACGACCTTGCCCGCCGCCTCGCCGATGATGCGGGTCTCCACCTGCAGACCGGCAAGATGATGATCGAAATCCGTGCCGCGGGGGCCGACAAGGGTACCGCGCTGGCGACGCTGATGGAGGCTCCGACGATGGCCAGCCGCACTCCGATTTTCCTGGGCGACGACGATACCGACGAGCCCGCGATGATCGCTGCGGCGGCGCGGGGCGGTGCCGGCATCCTGATCGGCGCCGCCCGACCGAGCGCCGCCGCCTATCGCCTGCCGGGCGTCACTGCGACGCTCGACTGGCTGGAAACTGCTGCGGAGCAGGCGGCATGAGCTCGGTGGATCTGTGGCCGATCGGCAATTGCCAGGTGTCCGCGTTGGTCGACCGTGCCGGTCGCTTCGTCTGGGGCTGCGTGCCACGCGTCGATGGCGACCCGATCTTCTCCTCGCTCGTCGGCGGTGAGGAGCCGCAGGCCGGCTATTGGGCCATCGAACTCGACGATGTCGTCAGCGTCGAGCAGCATTACGTTCGCAACACCCCGATCCTGGTCAGCGTCCATACCGACAGCGCCGGCAACGCGATCGAGGTCACCGATTTCTGCCCGCGCATCCGCCGCCAGGGTCGCACCTATCGGCCGGTCGCCTTTGCACGCATCGTTCGCCCTGTCGCCGGCTCGCCGCGGATTCGCGTCAAGCTGCGCCCGACCTGCGACTGGGGCGGAATCTGCAGCGAGCAGGTCGGCGGCTCCAACCACATTCGGCTGCTGCTCGACGCGATGGCGATGCGCCTGACCACCACGGCGCCGATCGGCATGGTCCAGGGCGAGCAGCCGTTCCGCGTCGAGGCGCCGCTGCACTTCTTCCTCGGGCCGGACGAAAGCTTCGCGGGCGATCTCGCCGACACGCTCAACTCAATGCTCGCGCAGACCACCGCCGAGTGGCAGGAATGGGTGCGCAGCCTCGCCATCCCGCTGGAATGGCAGGAGGTGGTGATCCGCTCGGCGATCACGCTCAAGCTCTGCCAGCATGAGGAAACCGGCGCGATCGTGGCCGCGCTGACCACCTCGCTGCCCGAGCACGCCGGTTCCGAGCGCAATTGGGATTATCGCTACTGCTGGGTGCGTGACGCTTATTATACTGTCCAGGCGCTCAACCGGCTCGGCGCGCTCGACGTGCTGGAGGGCTATCTCGGCTATCTGCGCAACATCGTCGACGGCGCCCGCGGCGGCCATATCCAGCCGCTGTACGGCGTGCTCGGTGAGGCGACGCTCGAGGAGCGGTTCGCACCCAAGCTCGCCGGCTATCGCGGCATGGGCCCGGTGCGGGTCGGCAACCAGGCCTATGAGCAGATCCAGCACGACGCCTATGGCCAGATCGTGCTGTGCAGCGTCCATGCGTTCTTCGACCAGCGACTGTTCCGCCTGTCCGGCACCGAAGATTTCGAAAGCCTCGAGCATGTCGGCGAGCGCGCCTGGCAATTCCACGACCAACCCGATGCGGGGCTGTGGGAGCTGCGCACCCGGCAGAGCGTCCACACCTATTCCTCGGCGATGTGCTGGGCAGCGTGCGATCGTCTCGCCAATGCCGCGCACGTCCTCGGCCTCGAGGACCGCCGCGCCTTCTGGCAGGATCGCGCCGACAAGGTGCGCGCCGAGATCGAGGAAAAGGCTTGGCGCCCGGACACCAACCGGATGTCGGCGACCTTCTCGGGCGACGATCTCGACGCCAGCCTGATCCAGCTGCTCGACCTGCGCTTCTTCGAGCCCGACGATCCCCGCTTCGTCGGCACGCTCGACGCGGTCGAGAAAGGCCTGCGCCGCGGCAGCCACATGCTGCGCTACGACACCGAGGACGACTTCGGCCTGCCCGAGACCGCGTTCAACGTCTGCACCTTCTGGCTGATCGAGGCGCTCAAGGTCACCGGGCGCAGCGACGATGCCCGCGAGCTGTTCGAGGAAATGCTCACCCGTCGTACCGCGGCCGGGCTGCTCTCCGAGGACATCGACCCAACCACCGGTGAACTATGGGGCAATTATCCCCAGACCTATTCGTTGGTCGGCATGATCAACTGCGCCGCCCTTTTGTCGAAACCATGGAGTTCGATCCGCTGAGCCGCCTTATCATCATCTCGAATCGCGTTTCCGCGCCGACGGGCTCCACCTCGGGTGCGCAGGGCGGCCTCGCCGTCGCCCTCGCCTCGGCGTTGCAGGAGAATCGCGGCATCTGGTTCGGCTGGTCGGGCGAGCAGACCGACGAGTTCACCGGCCAGATCACCTTCACCCGCGCCGAGGGGGTCACCACCGCGACGGTGGACCTCGAAGAGCAGGACATCGACGAATATTACAACGGCTATGCCAATCGCACGCTGTGGCCGCTGTTCCATTACCGCGTCGACCTGGCCGAATATGAGCGCGAGTTCGCCGGCGGCTATCAGCGCGTCAACGAACGCTTCGCCGATACCGTCCAGCCGCTGATCGAGGATGACGACGCGGTCTGGATCCAGGATTACCATCTGTTCCCGCTCGGCGAGGAGCTGCGCAAGCGCGGCTGCCCGAATCGGATCGGGTTCTTCCTCCACATCCCCTGGCCACCGCGGCGGCTGCTGTCGATCCTGCCCGAGGCTGCGGCACTGGTGCGGACGATGTTCGCCTATGACGTGGTCGGCTTTCACACCGACGAATGGCTGCAGTCGTTCGTCGATTATGCCACGCATGAGCTCGGCGCGACGCTGGACGGCGATCACCTGTTGCTCGACGACCGCCGGGTCCGGGTGCTGGCGGTGCCGATCGGGATCGATGCGGACGAGTTCGCGGCATTGGCCAACAGCACCCGCGGCCGCCTCGCCTTCCGCCAAATGCGCGACGCCGCGGTCGGCCGCGACATGATCGTCGGTGTCGACCGGCTCGATTATTCCAAGGGATTGGAGGAGCGGTTCTTAGGCTATGAGCGCTTCCTCAACGAGCATCCCGAGGAGCGCAAGGAAGTCACCCTGCTGCAGATTGCGCCGCCGAGCCGCGGCGCCGTCGGCAGCTATCAGAAGATCCGCAGCAACCTCGAAGGGCTCGCGGGCCGGATCAACGGTGCCTATGCCGATATCGACTGGGTGCCGATCCGCTACGTCAACCAGGGTTACCCGCGCGACGTGCTCGCCGGCATCTATCGCGCCGCCAAGATCGGGCTGGTGACCCCGTTGCGCGACGGCATGAACCTGGTCGCCAAGGAATATGTCGCGGCACAGAATCCTGAGGATCCGGGCGTGCTGATCCTGTCACGCTTCGCCGGTGCCGCCTGCCAGCTCACCGACGCGTTGCTGATCAATCCTTATTCGGCCGAGGAGATGTCCGACGCGATCCTGCGCGCGCTGCGGATGCCCAAGGACGAGCGGGTCGAGCGCTGGGCCAAGATGATGGACATCCTCAAGCGCGAGGACATCGACTGGTGGCGCAAGACCTTCACGGATGCGCTGACGGGAGAGCCGCTGGACGCTGATCGCCAGGCGGCGACGGAGCCCGTGTGAGCCGCTCCCGGGGCAGTGCCTCGGGCATCTCGTCGCGGATGAACGCGTAGATCGCCTCGCGGATGTCGCAGCGAAGATCGAAGGCGGTCGATGCGTCCTTGGCGGTCATCAGCCCGCGCAGCTCCATCGTCCCGTCGGGCTTCGAGTCGGTCACTTGGAGGTTGAAGAAGCGTCCATCCCAGCGCGGATTGGCGCGGATCACCTCTTCCAGGTGGGCCCGGATCCGTGGCACGTCGGCGGTGGGGTCGAGATACCAGAACACCGATCCCATCAATGCGCTGGTCTCGCGCGTCCAGTTCTGGAAGCTGTTCTCGAGGAACTTGGCGACCGGCACCACCAGCCGGCGGTCATCCCAGATCCGCACCACCACATAGGTCAGGCGGATATCCTCGATCCGCCCCCATTCGTTCTCGATGATGACGACGTCGTCGAGCCGGATCGGCTCGGTGAAGGCCATCTGGATGCCGGCGATGAGGTTCTTGAGCGCGGGCTGCGCCGCGGCGCCGAGCGCGAGACCGGCGAGCCCTGCCGAGGCAATAAGGGTAACGCCGATCGAGCGCACCGCCGGGATGCTCATCAGCATCAGGCAGAAGGTGAGCATCACCAGCACGAACACCGCGATCCGGTAGAGAATGCCGATCCGGGTGCGCCGCCGCCGCGCGCGCAGATTGTCGGCCACCGAGATGTCGAATCGCGCCTCGCTGGTGTCGCGATAGGCCGCGAGCAGCGCATGAATCACCCAGCCGACCACCGCCGGCGACAGCAACCCGAACACGCGCTGCCAAATATTGTCCCAGTAGCGCGGCAGATCGAGCCCGGGGCCGGCCGCCGCCAACGCGATGCCCATCACAAGCCAGAAGGTCGGCTTGCGCAGGCGTGCGACGACGATGTCGTCGGTCTTGGTAGCGGTGCGCGCGGCGAGCCGGTGGAGCACCGCAAAGGCGATGCGGTGGATGACCGCGACGGCGAGCAGCACCACCAGCACACCGCCGATCTTGGCGGCCCATTCGGGGAGATCGGGAAGGTCGAGGCTGAGCGAGCGAAGGTGCACGAACGCTAACACGCATCAGCCCGCGATTGGCTCCACTGCCATCGTCATTAGTGTGGTCCGCCGCTGAACTAGCCTGGCCGCCGCTCGTTCGATCCGCATGCCCTCAGAGCCAGTTCTCGATCGCGCCGACCGCAGCAGCTGGCGCCCCCGCCGGGTGATCGCCACCCGCTCGGCGCTGGCCTGGCCCCATGGCCGCGCCATTCTCGACCGCGCCGCGGCGCAGGGGATCGCCATCGTCGAGCTGGCGGGCGACCGGCTGTCGCTTGATCTCGGCGACGATCCTCGTCGGGCCTATGCCGAGGCCAAGGCGACGCTGGCGGTGGTGGTCGCCCCGCCCTCCAAGCGCCGGCTGCAGCCGATCGCGCCCAGTGCCGACTGGCGAGTCGATCTCGCCGAGGGCTGCCCGGCCCATTGCAGCTATTGCTATCTTGCCGGCTCGCTCAAGGGCCCGCCGATCACCCGCGTCTACGCCAATCTCGACGAGATACTCGGCGGCCTGCCAGCCTATCTAGGCCAGGGCACGATCACTTCGCGCAACGCTGCCCGCGCGCATGAGGGCACCACCTTCGAGGCGTCCTGCTACACCGATCCGCTCGCGCTTGAGCCGCTCACCCAGTCGCTGTCGGCGGCGGTTCGCTGGTTCGGCCGCTGGCAGGCCGATGCCCAGCTGCGCTTCACCAGCAAGTTCGCCAATGTCGAGCCGCTGCTGGCGCTCGACCATGGCGGCCGCACCCGGATGCGCGCCTCGATCAACCCGCGTGGCTATGCCCGCTTTGAGGGCGGCACCGCGCCGGTCGCCCAGCGGCTCGCGGCGCTGCGGCGGATGGCGCTTGCCGGTTATCCAGTGGGGCTGACGATCGCGCCGATCATCGCCGCCACCGGGTGGGAACAGGCTTATGCGACGCTGATCGCCGATGCCGCCGCCAGCCTCGGCGATGTCGCCGGGCTCGATCTTACGATCGAGCTGATCACCCACCGCTTCACCGCCGGCTCTCGCGCGACGCTCGACAGCTGGTATCCCGGCTCGTCGCTCGACATGAGCGACGCCCAGCGCGTCACCAAGCGCACCAAGTTCGGCACCGAGAAACAGGTCTATGACGCCGAGACAATGCGCGCGCTGCGCAGCTTCTTCGAACGCGAACTTGGCGCGGCGCTGCCCGTGGGCCGGATCCTCTACTGGACGTGATGAGCGACCGCGCGGAACGCAACGCGCGGCTCGTTCGTCCGAACACGCGAACCCCATTCCAAGGAGCTGAAGCAATGGCGATCTTCAACAAGGACATGATCGAACTCGCGGGCAAGAACGAGCTCTGGCAGAAGGAGGTCTACCGCGACGCCAAGGTGCAGATCGTGCTGATGAGCATCCCCGCCGGCGAGGAGATCGGGCTCGAGACCCACCCGGCCGACCAGACCACCTTCTTCGTCGAGGGCGAGGCGCAGGTGGTGATCGACGGCCACTCGACCAAGGCGACGCCGAATCATCTGATCGTCGTCCCCAAGGGTTCCGAGCACAACATCGTCAACAAGGGCACCAGCGCGCTCAAGCTGTTCTCGGTCTACGCCCCGCCGGCCGAGCCGGAAGGCGCCGCGTTCAAGACCAAGGCAGAGGCCGAGGAAGCCGAGAAGGGCCTGCTCGCCAAGGCCGCCGACAAGCTGAAGGACGCGATCGGGCGTTCCTGACCTGCGTCCACCCCGTCACCCCAGCGCAAGCTGGGGTCTTCGGCGGTTCTTTTCCGGCGATCGCACGAGATCCCAGCTTTCGCTGGGATGACAATTTCTGACGATTGATCAGGTAAGTGGCGGAGAGGGTGGGATTCGAACCCACGGTACCCGTGAGGGCACGCCGCATTTCGAGTGCGGTACATTCGACCACTCTGCCACCTCTCCGCGAGGTCATCCAAACCGCTGCAAAACAGCGCTTCCGATCGGTCGAGGGCGGGCCTCTAACGCAGGGATCTGCCATGCGCAAGCGCCTCGGCTTGTGCGATGCGCAAAGAACATTAGATTAACGTCATGCCCCGTCATGATCCTACCGGCACCATCCCCACCGTCGACATCGCCGCGCCGCCGGTCGCGCATGCCCGCTTCTCGATCGGCGAGGTGGTGCGCCACCGCATGTTCGATTTCCGCGGCGTGATCTTCGACGTCGACCCGGTGTTCGCCAATACGGACGAATGGTATGATTCGATTCCTGAAGGGATCCGCCCCGCCAAGGACCAGCCCTTCTACCATCTGCTCGCCGAGAACATGGAATCGAGCTACATCGCCTATGTCAGCCAGCAGAATCTGGTCACCGACGACAGCGACGAGCCGGTCGATCACCCCGCGATCGCCGGGCTGTTCACCGATTTTGCCGATGGCCGTTATGCCTTGAAGCGCGAGCATCGCCACTAGGCACGATTGGCGTGGGCAGGCGGTTGACTTTGCCCCGCCGCTCCCTTAGCTGCCGCGCTTCAACTCGCCAGGCCTGCCCTGTGCGGGCACATGTTTTTTGGGAAGTGACTAGAGCCATGTTCGCAGTCGTGCGCACGGGCGGCAAGCAGTATCGCGTCGCCGCCGGAGACAAGATCGTCGTTGAGAAGCTCGACGGCGAAGCCGGTTCGTCGGTGACGCTGGGCGACGTCCTGCTCGCCGGCGAAGGGTCGGAGCTGAAGTCGGTCGAAGGCCTGACGGTCGCCGCCGAGATCATCGCGCAGGCGAAGGGCGAGAAGGTCATCGTCTTCAAGAAGCGTCGCCGCCACAATTATCGCCGCAAGAACGGCCATCGCCAGAACCATACGATCCTCAAGATCGTTTCGGTCGGCTGAGCCACAAGCGCGTAAGGAGAATTCGACATGGCACATAAGAAAGCAGGCGGTTCGTCGCGCAACGGTCGTGACTCGGCCGGCCGTCGTCTCGGCGTGAAGAAGTTCGGTGGTCAGGAAGCGATCGCCGGCAACATCCTCGTGCGTCAGCGCGGCACGAAGTTCTATCCGGGTGCGAACGTGGGCATGGGCACTGACCATACCCTGTTTGCGCTCGTCGATGGCCGCGTGGCGTTCCACGAGGGCAAGCTCGGTCGTAAATTCTGCTCGGTGCAGATTATGGCTGAAGCGGCCGAATAACGGGTAACCGGACGGGTTGCCCACCAGGGTGACCCGGGTTCCGCGACGGAACCTACCAACAAGGGAGGCGGGTCACCCCGGCTCCCTTTTTTATTGCTCCCTCACCATTGTCGCTGCCGCGTCACAGGCGCGTGGCAACGGCGCCGCTTGAGGAGAGCGACCATGTTCGCGCGGACCAAGAGACTGACGTTGCGGCCGTTCTGGCCGGAGGATGCGGCGGCACTGGCGCCACGCATCGCCTATTCTGAGGTCATCGGCATGCTCGCGCAGGTGCCCTGGCCCTACACGCTAGCGGATGCCGAGGGTTTCACCGCCCGGGCGCGCGACGCCGCCGATCCGTGCTTCGCCATCCTCGCGCACGAAACGCTGCCGCAGCATGCCGCGCCGCCGACGCTGGTGGGCGGGATCGCCGTGATCGACCATGGCGAGGGCCATGAGCTCGGCTATTGGCTCACCCCCTCGGCCTGGGGCCGCGGCTATGCCACCGAAGCAGGTCACGCCGTGGTTGACATGGTCCGCCACGCGCTGCCGATCGAGCGGCTCACCGGCTGGCACTTCGCCGACAACCCCGCGTCGGGTCGCGTGTTGCGCAAGCTCGGCTTTCGCGACACCGGCCGGCGCGAGCCGCGGGCGTCGCGCGGGCGCGGCGGCAAGGCCGAGGCGGTGGTAATGGAGCTCGACCTAGGCGACCGAGCGCCGATGCCGATGGCGGCGTGAAGGCAGCATCCACTCCCCTCCTCCCAACTTCGTCAAGAACCCGGCGGCGGGCAATCGCGCTCGCCGCCGTAGCAGGGTGACCGCCACGCGGTAATTGGCTAAGGCGCGGCATGCATTTTCTCGATCAAGCCAAGATTTTCGTCCGTTCGGGCGCCGGTGGCCCCGGCGCGGTCAGCTTCCGCCGCGAAAAGTTCATCGAATATGGCGGGCCCGACGGCGGCAATGGCGGCAAGGGCGGCGACGTGATCTTCGAGGCGGTCGCCGGCCTCAACACGCTGATCGACTTTCGCTACACCCAGCATTTCCGCGCGCCGCGCGGTCATGGCGGCTCGGGCTCCAATCGCACCGGTGGCGGGGGCGACGATCTGCTGATCAAGGTGCCGCTTGGCACCCAGGTGCTGAGCGAGGACCGCGAAGAGGTGCTGCTCGACTTCACCGAGGTCGGCCAGCGCGAGGTCTTCCTGCGCGGCGGCGACGGCGGCCGCGGCAATGCGAGCTACAAGACCTCTACCAACCGCACCCCGCGTCAGCATGGCACCGGCTGGCCCTATCAGGAGGCCTGGGTGTGGCTGCGGCTCAAGCTGCTCGCCGACGCCGGCCTCGTCGGCCTGCCCAATGCGGGCAAGTCGACCTTCATCAACCAGGTTACCAACGCGCAGGCGAAGGTCGGCGAATATGCCTTCACCACCACTCGGCCGCAGCTCGGCGTGGTCCGCCACAAGGGCCAGGAATTCGTCGTCGCCGATATTCCCGGGCTGATCGAGGGGGCCGCCGAAGGCGCCGGCATCGGCGATCGCTTCCTCGGCCATATCGAACGCTGCCGCGTGCTGCTCCACCTGGTCGACGCCAATGACGACAATGTCGCCGAAAGCTACCGCATCGTCCGCGACGAGCTGGAGAATTACGGCGCCGGCTTGACCGACAAGAAGGTGATCGTCGCGCTCAACAAGATCGACACGCTCGACGACGAGCTGATCGAGGCGCTGGCGGCCGAGCTCGCCGATGCGAGCGGCGCCGATGTCATCCCGATCTCGGGCGCGAGCGGCGTCGGCGTTGATTGGGTGCTCGACCAGCTGATCGAGGCGATCGGGCCGACCACCACCACGGTGGCGGGCGACGATGAAGGCGAAGACCCGATCGAATGGTCGCCGCTATAGAATAGCCTGTCAGGCCGTCACCCTGGATGGGTGGCGGCAGGTCAGCGCTCGGGCATCAACCGGTTCAGCGTCACGATCGCGCCGATCGCCACCGCCAGCCCGAGCAGGATGTCCGCCAGATAATGCGTGCCCTCCACCGGGGTCGCGAGCAGCATCGCCCCGGCCACGCCGAGCACCGGCCAGCGCAATTCGCGCACTCGCCATGCCGCCTGGATGTAGATCGCCGCCGCCGCCGCATGGAAGCTCGGCGCCGAGACGATGCCGCGCAGGTGCGCCAGGTCCACGACGCGCACGCTGTGATCGCGCAGCGCCGGGATCAGCCCTGGCTGCCACAGCTCGCTCTCGGGCATATAGGGGATCGCCGCGTGCCACAGATAGGCGAACGGGCCGACCGCGGGCATGAAGCCGTAGAGCAGCAATGTCACCAGCGCGGTCAGCCAGAAGGTCGCGAGGAATCGATGCGCGGCGATCCGCTCACCCTTCCAGGCGAAATAGCCGAGCAGCACCGCCGGCGTCGCATAGATGCTGCGATAGGCGATCAGCCCGGCATGCTGAAGCAGCGGGTGATCGGCGACGGCGCGGTACCAGGCGAGCCAGTCGAAGCCGAGGCTTTCGTCGATTCGTTGCAGCGTCGCGTCATGAAAACCGCTGGTCAGCGCCGCGATCGGATAGCTCGCCACCGCACCGATCAGCGCGATCAGCGTGAACAGCGCATAATATTCCGCGCCATTCGCCAGCGCCACGCCATGCCGCCACGGCAGCCGACCGGCCCACAGGCGGAGCGCCAGCGCCAGCGTGCCACACACCACGTAAGGCAGGTTGCCGGCACTGAGCGGATCGATCGTCAGCCCCGCGTGGCGCATCAGTAGCGCCAAGGCAACGCCGCTGCCGATCATGCCGATGCCGATCGCCCGCCGCTGATCGCGCACCGCCGGCGCCGGCCGGCTCGTGGCGAGCCGCCCTGCGGGATAGACGGTCGACGGCGAGGCTAGAAGATATTGATGCGGCACGATGATCGCTCTGTCACAGAAATGTAGCGCCTCGCGCAAGCTGCCTTTCTCATGGCTGAATGAGATCGCCTGAGGCTAGTGCTTGCCCGTCAAAGCCCTTTTTCAAAGCGCCGACGCGTGCAGCCTCAGCGTTCGGCGATGTCCCAGGCTTCGCCGGCCTCGGTGGTGCGGAATCGCTCCGGTGCAATATGTTCGCCGGCGAGCGCAACAGCCAGCCGCTCGCGGGGCTCGTCGATCGTCTCCGACGTGAGCTCGAACGTGCCCCAATGCACGCCGAGCGCGTAGGCGGCGCCGAGTTGCTCGAACGCCGTCACCGCGTCCTCGGGGCCGATGTGGTTGCCGGTCGGCTCGCCATCGAACTGGTAGGCGCCGATCGGCAGGATCGCCAGTCGCACCGGCCCGAGCGCCGCCGCCTCCAGGGTCCAGCGCATGTCGCCGCGCCCGGTATCGCCGGCATAATAAAGGTTGCCGCCGGGCAGCGTCACCGTGAAGCCGGTCCACAGCGAGCGGTTGTGGTCACCCAGGCCATGCGCACTCCAGTGATGCGCGCGGTTGAGGATCACGTCGATCCCCGGCCGCAGCGTCAGCCGGCCGCCCCAGTCGAGCGCGCGCGCCTTGACTCCGTAGCGCGCGAGCAGGCGATCGTTCTCGAGGCCCGTGACGATCGTCGGTCGATCGCGCTGCCACAGTCTCCTCATGGTCGCAGTATCGAGATGATCGTAATGATCATGGCTGAGCAGGATGACGTCGATCGGCGGCAGGTCGGCGAGCCGCACGCCCGGCGCCCGCACCCGGCGCACGCCGGCGAAGCCCACCGGCGACGGTCGCTCGGCCCAAACTGGATCGAGCAGGATGTTGAGGCCCTGGGTCTGGATCAGCACGGTGGAATGACCGATCCACGTCACCTTCATGGCATCGCCCTCCACCCTTCGGGGCGGCGTCGACGGGGTCACCGGCACTGATCGTGGCCAGCTGCGATGCGGCGGATGCACCTCCTGCTTGATCAGCGCGAACGGCCCCTTGTGTGCCTCGCCGCCGGTGCCCTGCTCGCCATCCGGATTGAAGAAGTGCCGACCGTCGAAATGGTCGCTGACCGGCAGCGCGCCCGGTGCGATTTTCGGCACCGCACAGCCGGCGATACCCCATGCTGCCATCCCGACGATCGCCATCGCCGCGCGATACGGCAGCTTTTCCTGCTTGCTGATCATCGCGCTGTTCATGCCAGCGGCGTTCGCACTCCGCCACAAGGATCGTTCGCCTCCGACCGGCGCGCCTGCAACAGGAAAGCAATCGGTCAACGCCCGCCTCCCACGCGCGGTCTTTGACGCAGGCCCCCTCCGCCCGATAAGGCGCACGCATGTCGCTGTTCCCCCCGCTCGCCTGCCCGCGCCTGGTGATCAAGGTCGGCTCGGCGTTGCTCGTCGACCCCGACGGCGCCGTGCGCAGGGCATTTCTGGCCGGACTGGTCGCTGACATCGCCGCGCGGGTGCGTGGCGGGCAGCAGATCGTGGTGGTATCGTCCGGCGCGATCGCACTCGGCGCGCGGCGGCTCAAGCTCGCGCGCGGCGGACGTGCCAGCCTGGAGGATGCGCAGGCGGCCGCCGCCACCGGCCAGATCGCGCTCGCGCAGACCTGGGCCGGGCTGCTCGAAGATCAGGGCATCACCGCCGCGCAGATGCTGGTGACGCTCGACGATCTCGAAGATCGGCGTCGCTACCTCAACGCCGCGGCGACGCTCGGCCGCCTGCTCGGGCTCGGCGTCGTGCCGATCGTCAACGAGAATGACAGCGTCGCCACCGAGGAGATCCGCTTCGGCGACAACGACCGGCTCGCCGCGCGCGTCGCCCAAGCGGCCGGTGCGAGCGGCGTGGTGCTGCTGTCCGACGTCGATGGCCTGTACGACCGCGACCCTGCGGCGCCGGACGCGACCCACCTCCCCCATGTCGCCCGGATCGATGCTGCGATCGAGGCAATGGCCGGCGGCGGCTCCGCGTCGGGCATTGGCTCCGGCGGCATGGCGTCCAAGATCGCCGCGGCGCGGATCGCGGCGCGCGCCGGCATCCCGCTGGCGATTGCCTCGGGAACGGTCGACCGGCCGCTCGCCGGTGGCGCCCGCCACACGCTGTTCGCCGCTGACCGCGTCGCCCCGGCGCGCAAGGCGTGGCTGTCGGGCGGCCTGACCGCGCGCGGCAGCATCCATGTCGATGCCGGCGCGGTGCGCGCACTAGCCGATGGCCGCAGCCTGCTCGCGGCCGGCGCGACCCGCGTCGAAGGCGGGTTCGGGCGCGGCGATCTGGTCACGATCCAGGGCCCGTCAGGGCCGGTCGCACGCGGGCTCGTCGAATATGACGCCGCCGAGGCGGAGCGGCTGCTCGGCCGCCAGAGCGACGACCATGCCGCCATTCTCGGCTATGCGCCGCGCGCCGCGTTGGTTCATCGCAACCATCTGGCGCTGCTGTGATCCTCGCGATCACCGGCGGCACCGGTTTCGTCGGCCGGTGCCTGATCGATCGTGCGCTCGGCGCCGGCCATAAGGTCCGCGCGCTCACCCGCCGCGCCCAGCCGCCGCGCGATGGTGTCACCTGGATCGAGGGCGCATTGGGCAGCACCGATGCATTGGCGACCCTCGCGAGCGGCGCCGCGGCGATGATCCATGTCGCCGGCGTAGTAAACGCCCCGACCCGCGACGGCTTCGTCGCCGGCAACATCGACGGCACCGCCGCGGTGATCGCCGCTACGCTAACGGCTGGCGTCACCCGCTTCGTCCATGTCTCGTCACTCTCCGCCCGCGAACCCGCGCTCTCCACCTACGGCTGGTCCAAGGCGGAGGCGGAGCGGCTGGTCGAGGCGAGCCCGCTCGACTGGACGATCGTCCGCCCGAGCGGTGTCTATGGCCCGGGCGACACCGAATTGCGCGACGTGTTCAAGGCCGCCACGCTCGGGGTGGCGCTGCTGCCGCCGCACGGTACCGTGTCGCTGATCGAGGTGGACGATCTCGCCACCTTGCTGCTCGCGCTGGCAACCCGCCAGGGGCCGCGCGCCGTCTATGAAGTGGACGATGGCACCGCCTGGACCCATGCCGCCCTCGCCCAGGCAATCGGTCGCGCGGTCGGCCGGCGCCGAGTGCTGGCGATCCATCTGCCGCGCGCGCTGATGATGATCGGCGCCTGGATCGACCGGCGCCTGCGTGGCGCCGGCGCCAAGCTTACCGCCGATCGGGTCGGCTATCTCACCCATCCGGACTGGACGGCGCGTGCCGATCATCGCCCACCCGCCGACCTGTGGGCCCCTGCCACCGCCACCGAGGCGGGCCTTGCCGCCACCGCGGCATGGTATCGCGCCAACGGGCTGCTATAGCCGCCGAAAAGCCGCCGCATTGTTCTGCCAGTGTCGCGGGCCTTCCCAGGAGTTAGCATGAGCGACCGCACCCAGATCCTCGACACCATCAAGGCGCAAATCGAGCCCTTCAACAAGAAGGGCGTGGCGATCACCGATGCCACCACCTTCCAGGGCGATCTGGAGTGGGACAGCCTGACGGTAATGGATTTCGTCGCCGCGATCGAGGACGAGTTCGACATCATCATCACGATGAACATGCAGGCCGAGATCGAGAATGTCGGCCAGCTCGCCGACGCCGTCGCCAAGCTGCAGGGCTGACATGACCGAGACTGGATTCCAGGCAGAAGCGCTTCCCGTCGATCCGCCGGTCGTTGCCCCGAGCAACGCTGTCGGGCACGACCTGATGAGCAAGTTCGACCCCCTGATCGCCGAGCGCCAGGCGCTGCTCGACAGCGGCGTCACCGATCCGTTCGCGATCGTGATGGAGCAGGTGAAATCGCCCACCGAGGCGGTGATCAAGGGTCGCGACACCATCCTGCTCGGCACCTACAACTACATGGGCATGACCTTCGATGCCGATGTGATTGCGGCGGGCAAGGCGGCGCTCGACGAGTTCGGCTCGGGCACCAACGGCAGCCGCATGCTCAACGGCACCTTCCAGGATCACATGGAGGTCGAACAGGCGCTGCGTGATTTCTACGGCACCAGCGGCGCGATCGTCTTCTCGACCGGCTACATGGCCAACCTCGGCATGATCTCCACCCTGGTCGGCAAGGGCGAATATGTCATCCTCGACGCCGACAGCCACGCCTCGATCTACGACGGCTGCAAGCAGGGCAATGCCGAGATCGTCCGCTTCCGCCACAACAGCGTCGAAGACCTCGACAAGCGGCTCGGCCGCCTACCCAAGGACGCCGGCAAGCTGGTGGTGCTGGAAGGCGTCTATTCGATGCTCGGCGACATCGCGCCGCTGAAGGAGATGGTCGCGGTCGCCAAGAAGCATGGCGCGATGGTGCTCAGCGACGAGGCGCATTCGATGGGCTTCTTCGGCCCCAACGGCCGCGGCGTCTATGAAGACCAGGGGCTTGGCGGCGAGGTCGATTTCGTGGTCGGCACCTTCTCCAAATCGGTCGGCACGGTCGGCGGCTTCTGCGTCTCCGATCACCCGAAGTTCGAGGCGATCCGCCTCGCCTGCCGGCCCTATATCTTCACCGCCTCGTTGCCGCCGTCGGTGGTCGCCACCGCGGCAGCGTCGATCCGCAAGCTGATGACAGCGCACGACAAGCGCGCGGCGCTGTGGCGCAACGCGCGGATGCTGCACGGTGGGCTGAAGGCGATGGGCTTCCGGCTCGGCACCGAGCAGCCCGACAGCGCGATCATTGCGGTGATCCTCGATGATCAGGAGCAGGCCGTGATGATGTGGCAAGCGCTGCTTGAGGCGGGCCTGTACGTCAACATGGCGCGGCCGCCGGCGACGCCGGCTGGCACTTTCCTGCTGCGCTGCTCGCTGTGCGCCGAGCATAGCCCCGAGCAGCTCGAGCGGGTGCTGGCGATGTTCCGTGCCGCCGGCGAGGCGACGGGCGCAATCGGCTGAGGCCAAAGGGCGCCGCTTTCCACGCTGCGCCCCTTGAGTTAGAATGACGCCGTGATGCGGAACGAGGCCGAGCGGACGGCCCCTGGGGGCGACTTGCCCTGGCGCACCATCATGCTGGTCGTGATGGGCGTGCTGGGGGCCGTGGTGCTGGTCGCGCTGATCGCGACGCTCACCAGCGCCAACCGCCAGCGCGACCGCGCGCTGCAGCTGCAGGCGCACAGCTATGACGTGATGATCCTCGCGCGCACGCTGTCGGGCACCATCGCGCGTTCGGAAGCCTCGCTCGGCCGTTATGTGATCAGCGCCGACAAGTCGCTCGGCCGGCTCTATTTCGATCAATGGCGCCTCGCCAGCAGCCAGCTCGACCGGCTCGGCCAGCTGACCTATGACACGCCCGAGCAGAGCCACCGCGTCGCCCGCCTGCGCGAGGCCTATGCCGAGCGTGGCGCCGAGCTGTCGATCACCGCGCTCAGCACCACCTACGGCCAGAACAACCAGGCACTGTCGCGCTTCTACCAGGCGCGCCAGTCGCCGGCGCTGGCGGCGATCGACTCGACGCTCAACCAGATCATCAGCCGCGAGCGGCAGTTGCTCGATCGCCGCACTACGAACGCGATGGACACCGTCAACCGCGCCAGCCGCCTCGCTGGCGTGCTCGCGGTGTTTGGCGTGCTGATCGTGCTCGCCGCGCTGGTGCTGGGCTGGATCACGATCCGCACCGTCGGCGAGCGCGCCACCGCGCGCGCCGAGGCCGACGCCGAGCGCGAGCGCGCCGAGGAGCTGTCCGGCGCCGTCACCCGCGCGACCGACGAATTGCGCGTCCAGGAAGCCAAGCTGCGCCAGATCCAGAAGATGGAGGCAGTTGGCCAGCTCACCGGTGGCATCGCCCATGATTTCAATAACATGCTTGCGGTGGTTCTCGGCGGGCTGGAACTCGCCCGACGCAGCGTCGTCACCGATCCGCGCGCTGTAGCGCGCCATCTCGACAATGCCACCGAGGGCGCCAACCGTGCCGCCGCGCTCACCCGCCGGCTGCTCGCCTTCAGCCGCGAGGATTCGCTGAAACCCGAGTCGATCGGCGCTGCCGCGCTGGTCGCAGGCATGTCGGAGATGCTCGATCGTACCCTTGGCGAGGCCATCACTGTCACTACCCGCGATGCCGCGGGCGGCTGGCAGGTCCGTGCCGATCGCGTTCAGCTCGAGAACGCCGTGCTCAACCTGGCGGTCAACGCCCGCGACGCGATGAACGGGCGTGGGTTGCTGATCATCGACACCGGCGCCGTCACGCTCGCGGAGCATGAGGTGGATCATTGCCCCGCCGGGGATTATGTCCGGATCGCGGTGACCGACAATGGCTCGGGCATGCCGCCCGAGGTGGTCGAGCGCGTCTACGAGCCCTTTTTCACCACCAAGGAGGTCGGCAAGGGCACCGGGCTAGGGCTCAGCCAGATTTTCGCACTGGTCCGCCAGCTCGCGGGCGAGATTGCCATCGACACCGAGGTCGGTCGCGGCACCACCGTGACGCTCTATCTGCCCCGCGATCGATCCCAGGACGTCGGCAGGCCGGTCGAGGTCGCCGCCCCGGCACCGCTGCCCCCGGTGCCGGACAGCTTGGCGGTGCTGGTGGTGGAAGACGATCCCCGCGTGCTGGCGGCGACCGTCGGCGCGCTGGAAGAGCTCGGCCACACCGCGATCGCCTGCCCGGCACCATTGGAGGCGGCGGGGATGCTCGCCCGTGACGGTAGCATCGACCTGATCATCTCCGACGTGCTGATGCCCGAGCAGACCGGCCCGGAGATGATCGCCGAGCTCGGCCCGCGCTATCCCCATATCGCGGTATTGTTCGTCACCGGTTTTGCCGGTGACGCCAACACCAGCGAGTTCGGCGGCCATCAGGTGCTGCGCAAGCCCTTCACGCTCGCGGGTCTGGAGCGGGCGATCGGCGAGGCGATGAGCCGCGACCGTCCGGCGGCGACGACGCAGATCGCCGCCGAATAGCATCACCCTGCGGCAAGGCTCCCGCGCGATCCGCCCGAGCGACCGACCGGAATTTAAAAGCTGACGCTGCTGGCGGAGCAGCCTATATCCCGCCCTTCCCAGCCCCGGCCGAGCACATTCATGACATCCATCGATCGCTACATGGCCCGGCTGATCGCATTGCCCTTGTTCTCGACGTTGATCATCGCGGCGATGCTGCTGATCCTCGATCGCATCCGCCGCCTGTTCGATTTCGTCGCCGCGCAAGGCGGGCCGATCAGCGTGGTGTGGCGGATGCTCGCCAATCTCTTGCCCGAGTACCTCGGCCTCGGCATTCCGATCGGCCTGCTGCTCGGCATCCTGCTCGCCTTCCGCCGGCTCGCCGCCAATTCGGAGCTTGATGTGCTCCGCGGCGTCGGTGTCAGCTACACGCGCCTGCTGCGCGTGCCTTATATGTTCGCGCTGGTGCTCGCGATCGCCAACATCCTGATCGTCGGCTTCGTCCAGCCGCAGGCTCGCTATTACTACGAGCAATTGCGCTTCGAGCTGCGCACCGGTGCGCTCGGCGCCTCGATCAAGGTCGGCGAGTTCACCCATTTCGGCAGCCAGATGACGCTGCGCATCGAGCAGAGCCACGACAAGGGCCGCAAGCTGGAGGGCATCTTCGTCCATTATGCCAACAAGGGCACCGAATATTCGGTGACAGCCCAGTCGGGCCGGTTCCTCGCCACCGACGATCCCAACACGATCATCTTCCGCCTGACCAACGGCACGTTGGTTCACAAGGCTCCGAATTTCGCCGTGCCGCGCGTGCTCACCTTTACCTCACACGATCTGCCGATCCCGCTGCCGAAATATGAGAACTTCCGCCAGCGCGGCGGCCGCAACCTCGAATTCACCCTGCCCGAGCTCGCGCGCATCGGTCATTCGTCGCACAGCGAGGCGCAGCGCGATTCCAGTCGCTCCGAATTCCACTTCCGCGTGGTCGAGGTGGCGACGATGTTCCTGCTGCCGTTGCTCGCCATCGCGCTCGGCGTGCCGCCCAAGCGTTCCAGCTCGGGCGTCGGCGTGTTCCTCGCGATCGTGATGATCGTCGCCTATCACAAGGTGAACGAATATGCCGCCGCGGTAGGTGAGCTCGGCCGGGTCGATCCGCTGATCGCGCTGTGGACGCCGTTCCTGATCTTCGCCGGGATCATCATCTGGATGTATTACACCATCGCCTATGTCCCCGGTGGCCAGCCGATTGGCGCGCTCGAGCGCAGCTTCTCTAAGCTCGCCAAGCTGATCACCCGCTTCCTGCCCTTCCGCCGCAAGGAGGCCAAGGCGTGAGCGCGCTGTTCCCGTCCCGCACTATCGCCATCTACATGGGCCGGATGTTCCTGCTGCGCACCTTCGGGTTGCTCGCGGCGCTGCTGCTGATCCTGCAGACGCTCGATCTGCTGAGCGAATCGGGCAACATCCTTGCCCATGCCGGCAACACCCAGGCCCAGGTATGGCAATATGTCGGCCTCCGCGCGCCGCAGATCGTCTCCTTCCTGCTGCCCTTCTCGGTGCTGCTCGGCACCATCCTGACGCTGATCACGATGAACCAGAACAGCGAGGTTATTGCGCTCAAGGCCGGCGGCCTGTCCGCGCACCAAGTGCTGGCGCCGTTGCTGGTCGCGAGCATGGGCGTGGCGGTGGTGAGCTTCGCCTTCAACGAGCGGATCGTCACCCGCGCGACGGCGACGCTCAATCAGTGGAAGAACGTCGATTACGGCCCGCTGCCGATCGACCGCGGCGATCGCACCAACGTCTGGGTGCGCGATGGCGACGATCTGATCGCGGTCGATCAGGTGCAGGGGCGCGGCAATGCGGTGCAGCTCGGCGGCATCACCGTTTACGATCGCACCGGGGGCAACCTCGTCTCGGTCATCCGCGCGCCGCGCGGCAAGCGCAGCGGCAACGGCTGGCTGATCGCCCCGGCGCGGCGGTTCGACATCGCCAGCGGCAAGCTCGCCCAGGTCGGTGCGATCGTCGTCGCGCCGGGCGTCCGCCCGGACCAGTTTACCCTCGGCACCGTCGACGACGAAAGCCTGTCGTTCACCGAGCTCAGCGCCGCAATCGGCGACCTGCGCGATGCCGGTCGGCCGACCAAGGCGCTGGAGGGTACCTTGTGGCACAAATTGTCGGGGCCGCTGTCCGCGGTGCTGATGCCGCTGCTCGGCGCGGTCGCGGCGTTCGGCACGGCGCGATCGGGTCAATTGTTCATCCGCGCGGTGATCGGCATGGCGCTGGGCTTCGCCTATTTCGTCGCCGACAATTTCGCGCTGGCAATGGGCAATCTCGGCGCTTACCCGCCATTCCTGGCTGCCTGGGCGCCGTTCCTCTTGTTCCTACTGATCGGCGAAGCGGTGCTGATCCGCACCGAGGAATAACCCTCTTCCCATAACAAGCCGCCGCCACACCCGCCGTCACCCCAAACGCCGTCACCCCAGCGAAAGCTGGGGTCTCCTTGAAGAGAGCGAGCAGCGCGCCTCAAGCAGATCCCAGCTTGCGCTGGGATGACGGTTTGAGGAAAGGGCGCCCTCACCTTTAGGTAAAGACGCCCTCTGTTCGTCAGACCTTTAACCGGCTCAGCGCGGCATCATGGTGCTCTTGCCGATCCGATGCATCAGCCCCAGCGCGCTCTTGTAGCTCGCCTTGTGATAGACCGAGCCCTCCTCGAGCACCTCTGCAATTCTACGGTGCGCCTCGCCAAGCGCGTGATAGGGCAGCCCAGGCAGCAGATGGTGTAGCGCATGGTAGCGCAGGCCCACCGGCGCCCATAGCGCCGGCAGCAAACCGGGCGGCGGCACGTTGACCGAGTCGAGATACTGCGCGGTGACGCTCATCTGCTCGCCCTCATTCTCCCACAGATGCGCGACCAGCGTGCGCACTTGGTTGAGTAGCGCCACCGCCGAGCCGATCGCGACCACGATCCCAAAGCCGCGCAGCGGGATCAGCCCGGTCGCGACCAGCGCGACCACGGCAACTGCCCACACCGCCGCGCCGCCATCCAGCCGGTCAAACAGCCGGCGCTGCTCGCCTTCGGGAATCTTGCGGCGGAACGACGGATTGATCGACAGCGCCGAATAACGCTCGATCACCGTCCTGCGCAGCGGCGGGATCAGCCACGATAGCGGTGACAGGATCGCGAAGCGGATCAGCAGCCCGACCGGCGCAAGCAGCGAGACGAGGATGAACACCGGCAGCGTCCACGGCTTCATCAGCGCCAGCGGCAGATATTCGGGGTCCTCCGCGGTGCCATAGCGGGTCTTGGCATGGTGAAGGTTGTGGACGCCTTCATACATGAACGACGGGGTCAGCATGGGGATGCCGACCAGCAGGTTCCAGCCGAGGCGGAAGCCGGGAAGCGCCGCATGCTTGATGTGGCTGATTTCGTGGATGAACAGCAGCGCGCGATATAGCGCGAGCACCGCGACGACGCCCGCCGCGATCATCAGCGCGGTCGACGACGCCAATACCGCAACCGCAGCCGCGCCATAGCCCACCGCCGTTGAGGCGATGAGGTCACCCCAATAGACCAGCGGCTTGGGCGCATTGAGATCGCGGGTGAGATCGGCCGCCGCGCGCAGCATCGCCTTGTCGTCGGCGATACGCTGGGCCGGTGCTCGGTCCGCCGGCGCAGCGGCCGCGCCTCGCGCGAAGGAAAGCGTGGTATCCATGGCGTGTTCCATTGGCCCTAGATAGTGGCGACAGCGTGGCATTTACAGGCGGTGGGCCGTGCGGCGGTGATGACTTGCCTCGATCACAGCGATGCGCGCTGCCCATCACGGCGCGTTGGTTACGGGCGAAACCGAAACCACACTCGCCATCGGCGTGGCGACTGGCTACACGCGCACAGCTGTTTTCCGGAGGCATGAATGGCGAGCACCTTGTTGATCAGACCCGTCGAGACCAAGGCGGACCGCAAGATCTTCGTCGATCTGGCGTTCCGGCTGTACAAGGACGATCCCCATTGGGTGCCGCCACTGAAGGGCGAGGCACTCGGGCTGATCACCCCGGAGAAGAACGGCTGGTTCAGCCACGCCAAGGCACAGCTGTTCCTTGCCTATGAGGGCGACAAGGTGGTCGGCCGCATCTCGGCGCATATCGACACGCTGGCGCTGACCATGCCGGCGGCGCAGGGCTTCGGCCCCGGGGTCGGGCAATGGGGGCTGATGGAGGCGGAGCGCGAGGACATCTTCGTGGCGCTGCTCGCCAAGGCCGAAGGCTGGCTGCGCGAGCAGGGCATGCACCGCGCGCTCGGGCCGATCTCCATGTCGATCTGGGAAGAGCCCGGCCTGCTGATCGAGGGCTATGATCATGCCCCGACGATCATGATGGGCCATGCCAAGCCCGAATATCGCGGCTGGATCGAGGCGGCGGGCTATGTCGGCGTCAAGCAGCTCATGACCTATGAGCTCGATATCACCCAGGAATTCCCGCCGATCGTCAAGCGCATCATCCGCTCGGGCGAGAACAACCCACGGATCGTCATCCGCCAGGTCGACAAATCGAAGTTCGACGAGGAAGCCGCGATCATCCTCGCCATCCTCAACGACGCCTGGAGCGACAATTGGGGGTTCGTCCCCCTCACCCCGCCCGAGATCAAGGATGTCGGCGTCAAGCTCAAGCCGATCGTGTTCAACGACCTGATCCGCATCGCCGAGCTCGACGGCAAGCCGGTCGCGTTCATGATCACGCTTCCCGATCTCAACGAGGCAATTAAGCCGCTCAACGGCAGCCTGCTGCCGTTCGGCTGGGCCAAATTGCTGCTGTGGCTGCGCAAGCCCAGGGTGCGCACGATGCGCGTGCCGCTGATGGGCGTGGTAAAGGAACTGCAATCGTCGCGGATGGCGAGCCAGCTCGCCTTCATGATGATCGAGTATATTCGCAAGGCCTCGGTCGACCATTATGGCGCGAGCCGCGGCGAGATCGGCTGGATCCTCGACGACAATCAGGGCATGCGCTCGATCGCCGAGACGGTGCACGGCACCGTCAACAAGGTCTATCAGGTGTATTCGCGCGATCTGTAAGCGCGCCGTCGTCGGCCGGCGCATGTCCGCCGGCCGATCGTCAGCTTACACCGTGAAGCTCTCGCCGCAGCCGCACGCGCCCTTGGCGTTGGGGTTGTTGAACACGAAACCCGCGGTGAAATCGTCCTCCACCCAGTCCATCGTCGACCCGACCAAGTACAGGATCGAGCCGCCGTCGACGAACAACGTGCCGCCGGCGGTGTCGATCTTCTCGTCGAACGGCTTGGCCTCGGTGACGTAATCCACCGAATAGGCGAGCCCCGAGCAGCCGCGCCGCGGCGTCGACAGCTTGACGCCGAGCGCACCGGCGGGCGCCTTGCCCATCAGATCGGCGATCCGCGCCTCGGCGGATGAAGTCAGGATCAGCGGCGCCGGGCGCACGCGAGCGGCAGTGGCCATCACAGCATTCCCAATTCGAGCTTGGCTTCGTCCGACATCTTCTGCGGGTCCCAGGGCGGATCCCAGACCAGATTGACGTCGGCGATCGCGATCCCCGGCACCGAGCCGACGCGCAGTTCGACCTCGCCGGGCATCGATTCCGCGACCGGGCAATTGGGCGTGGTCAGCGTCATCGTCACCGCGCAATGCCCCTCGGTGGAGACATCGACGCCGTAGATCAGCCCGAGATCGTAGATGTTGACCGGAATTTCCGGGTCATAGATCTCCTTCAGCGCGTCGATCACCGCCTCGTACAGCGCGCCACCCGGCTCGCCCGGGGCATCGCCCTGCGGCTGCTGCGCCAGGAAGCCGTCGAGATAGTCACGGCGACGTTCGCCCTGAGCCTCGACCTGCGGCTCCGGCGCCTCGTCCACCCGTGCGCGTGGTGGCGGGATCACCGCCTCCACTTCCTCGATGCGAAAACCGTCGCTCATCCGAATTCCTTACCCGAAAATCCGCGTGACGCGCTCGATGCCGCGCACCAGCGCCTCGATGTCCTGCGGGCCGTTATACACCGCGAAGCTCGCCCGCGCCGTGGCATCCACGCCCAACGCCGCCATCAGCGGCTGCGCGCAATGATGCCCCGCGCGGATCGCGACCTGCGCCTCGTCCAAGATGGTGCCGATGTCGTGCGGATGCACCCCCTCGATCACGAAGCTGACGATGCCCGCCGAGTCATCCGGTCCGAACAGCCGCACCGAGTTGATCTGCGACAGCGCCTCGCGGGTCTGGCGGACCAGCGCGGTCTCATGCGCATGGATCGCCGCGAGGCCGATATCCTCGACATAGTCGATCGCCGCGGCGAGGCCGAGCGCGCCGACGATGTGCGGGGTTCCCGCCTCGAACCGGCCCGGCGGCGGCGCATAGGTGGTGCGCGCGAAGCTCACCCGATCGATCATCGACCCGCCACCCTGATAGGGCGGCATCGCCTCGAGCAGTTCGGGCCGCGCCCACAGCACGCCGATTCCGGTCGGGCCGTACAGCTTGTGGCCGGAGAAGACGTAGAAGTCGCAGCCGAGCGAGGCCACGTCGACCGGCAGCCGCGGCACTGCCTGGCAGCCGTCGATCAGGATCTTGGCGCCGACGCCGTGGGCAAGTTCGGTCACCCGGGCCACGTCGAGCACCGAACCGAGCACGTTGGAGACGTGCGCGAGCGCGACCAATTTGTGCTGCGGCGTGATCATCGCCGCCATCGCGTCGAGATCGATCCGCCCGTCCGCAGTCAGCGGCACCACGTCGATCGCAGCCCCCACCCGCTCGGCGACCATCTGCCAGGGCACGATGTTGCTGTGATGCTCGAGCATCGACAGCAGGATCCGGTCGCCCGCCTTGAGCTGCGTCCCCGCCCAGCTGTGCGCGACGAGGTTGATCCCCTCGGTCGCGCCACGCACGAACACGATCTCGTCGGCCGAGCCGGCGCCGATGAACCGCGCCACGGTGCGCCGCGCGGCTTCATAGGCCAGCGTCATGTCCGCCGAGCGCTGGTAGACGCCGCGATGGACGGTGGCATAGGTCTCGCCATAGGCGCTGGCGATTGCGTCGATCACCGGCTGCGGCTTTTGCGCGGTCGCGGCGGTGTCGAGATAGGCCCAGCCCGCGGGAATCGCAGGGAAGTCAGCGAGGCGATCGAGCGGCGCGGCTTTGTCGCCAACGGGCGGCAGCACTTGCTCGAGCACGGTCATGACACCCGCCCTCCCTCGGGCGGCAGGGCAGCACCCAGCGCCTGGCCCAACCACGCATCCGCGTTGGCGGCGAAGGCATCACGCACGGTCTCGTTGCCGATCCGGTCGAGCGCGTCGGCGACGAACGCGCGGGTCAGCAGCGCCTGCGCCTTGGGCTTGGGGATGCCGCGGCTCTGCATGTAGAACAACGCCCGGTTGTCGAGCTCGCCCACCGTCGCGCCGTGCGCGCATTTGACGTCGTCGGCGAAGATCTCGAGCTCGGGCTTGAGGTTCACCGTCGCGGTGCGCTGCAGCAGCAGCCCGCGCAGGCTTTGCTCGCCGTCGGTCTTCTGCGCGTGCCGCGCGACCTCGACTGCCGCGGCAAGGCTCGCGGTGGAGCGATCCGCCGCCACCGCGCGCCACAATTGATGCGACTGGCCGTTGGGCTCGGCATGGCGGACCCGCACCGCGCACTCTTGGCGCTGCTCGCCCGCGGTGAGCAACGCGCCGCCGAACTCGGCATAGCCGCCGTCGCCCGCCAGCGTCACCGCGGCATCGATCCGGGTGCCGGCATGGCCGGCGCCGAGGAAGGTCGTGATCAGGCTCGCGCCCACGCCCAGCGTCGCTTCCTCGCGGACGCTGGTGAAACCGGCCTCTTGAGTCAGCCGCACCGCGCGCATTAACCGCGCCGCGCGCCCGAGCGAGACCGAGGTGAAGCGGTTGCTCCAGCCCGCGCCGACATAGGTCTCATAGACCTGCGCCACCGCATCGTCACCGAGCACGATCGCCGCCGGCAGGTGGTTTTCCGCGCCGGTGGCGACATGGACCACCTGGACCGGATCGAGCGCCGCGTCCGCCTCGACGCGCAGCATCCAGCCGGTGCCGGCGGCATGACGGCCAAGCAGGTGATCGCCGCCACCGAGTTCGGTCAGCACCACGCTGCCGAGCACGCTGCGCGCGTCATCGAGCACGCCGTCGACGAACAGCAGCCGCGCGCCGGGCAGATCGAGGAACGCGCCATCGGTATCGGGGGCCGCTACCGGTGCCAGCGCCGCCGCGGTGGCGAGCGCGCCCATGTCGGCCCAGCGCCACGCCTCGGCGCGGCTGGACGGCAGATCGAGCACCGCGCTCATGCCGCCGCCTGCGCGTAACCCTCGCGCTCGAGCTGGTGCGCCAGCTCGGCGCCGCCGGTGCGGGTGATCCGCCCGGCTTCCAGCACGTGGACGAAATCCGGCTGCACATAATCTAGCAGGCGCTGGTAATGGGTGATCAGCAGCACCGCCTTGTCGGGCCGGCGCATGATCCGGTTGATGCCATCGCCGACGATCCGCAGCGCATCGATGTCGAGGCCGCTGTCGGTCTCGTCCAGGATCGCAAATTTGGGATCAACGATGCCCATCTGCACCATCTCGTTGCGCTTCTTCTCGCCGCCCGAGAAGCCGACGTTGACCGGCCGCTTGAGCATGTCGTGGTCCATGCTGAGCAGATCCGCCTGGCCGCGCGCGAGCTTGAGGAATTCGCCCCCGGACAGCGGCTTCTCGTCACGGCTCGCACGCTGGGCGTTGAGCGCCTCGCGCAGGAACTGGACGTTGGAAACGCCGGGGATCTCGACCGGATATTGGAAACCCAGGAACACGCCGGCGGCGGCGCGCTCGTGCGGCTCGAGCTCGAGCAGATCCTGGCCGGCGAAGGTGATCGAGCCGGCGGTCACCTCATAGCCGGGCCGACCGCCGAGCACATAGCCGAGCGTCGACTTGCCGGCGCCGTTCGGCCCCATGATCGCGTGCACCTCGCCCGCGTTCACCTCAAGGCTCAGCCCCTTGAGGATTTCCTTGCCGTCGATCTCGGCGTGGAGGTTGTCAATCTTGAGCATTCTTCTCTCATTCATTCCCTGGCGACGCCGACGCTCACGGCCCCGTGCGCATCGCCTGTAGCTGGACCCCGGCGCCCGCCGGGGATCAATGACTTAGCCGACCGAGCCTTCGAGGCTGATCCCGAGCAGCTTCTGCGCCTCGACCGCGAATTCCATCGGCAGCTGCTGCAGCACCTCGCGCGCGAAGCCGTTGACGATCAGCGCCACCGCCGCCTCGGCATCGAGCCCGCGGCTCATCGCGTAGAACAGCTGGTCCTCGGAGATCTTTGAGGTGGTCGCCTCATGCTCGATCTGCGCCGACGGGTTGCGCACCTCGATATAAGGCACGGTGTGCGCGCCGCACTGGTCGCCGAGCAGCAGCGAATCGCACTGGGTGAAGTTGCGCACGCCTTCCGCGGTCGGACCGACGCGGACGAGGCCGCGATAGGTGTTGTCCGAGCGACCGGCGCTGATGCCCTTCGACACGATCGTAGATCGGGTGTTCTTGCCGAGATGGATCATCTTGGTGCCGGTATCGGCCTGCTGGCGGTTGTTGGTCACCGCCACCGAATAGAATTCGCCGACCGAGCCATCGCCGGCGAGCACGCAGGAAGGGTATTTCCAAGTGATCGCCGAGCCGGTCTCGACCTGGGTCCAGCTTACCTTGCTGTTCTTGCCCTGGCAGAGCGCGCGCTTGGTGACGAAATTGTAGATCCCGCCGACGCCATTCTCGTCGCCCGGATACCAATTCTGCACGGTGCTGTACTTGATCTCGGCATCATCGAGCGCGACCAGCTCGACTACCGCGGCGTGGAGCTGGTTCTCGTCGCGCATCGGCGCGGTGCAGCCCTCGAGATAGCTGACATAGCTACCCTTGTCGGCGACGATCAGCGTGCGCTCAAACTGGCCGGTGTTCTCGGCATTGATGCGGAAATAGGTCGACAGCTCCATCGGGCAGCGCACGCCCTCGGGAATGTAGACGAAGGTGCCGTCCGAGAAGACCGCGCTGTTGAGCGTCGCGAAGTAATTGTCGCGCTGCGGCACCACCTTGCCGAGCCACTTCTTCACCAGCTCGGGATATTCCTTGATCGCCTCGGAGATCGAGCGGAAGATCACGCCCGCGGCTTCCAGCTCCTTGCGGAAGGTAGTCGCGACCGAGACGCTGTCGAACACCGCGTCAACCGCCACGCGGCGCTTGGGGTTGCCCTCCGCGTCGAGATCCTCGACGCCGGCGAGCATCTTCTGCTCGGAGATCGGAATACCGAGCTTCTCGTAGACGCGCAGGATCTCGGGATCGACCTCGTCGAGGCTGCCGAGCTTGGGCTTCGCCTTGGGCTCGGCGTAATAATAGGCGTCCTGGTAATCGATCGGCGGCACGTTGAGCTTCGACCAGTCGGGCGCCTCCATCGTCAGCCACAGCCGGAACGCCTTCAGGCGCCAGTCGAGCATCCAGGCGGGCTCGCCCTTCTTGGCGGAAATGTAGCGCACCGTGTCTTCGCTCAAGCCCTTGGGGGCGAAGTCCTGCTCGATGTCCGAGGAGAAGCCCCACTCATAGGTCTTGGAAACGGCCGCATAGGCCTCGGCGTTCTTCGTAGCCATTATGCAATTACCTCGGCGCGCAGCGGCGCGCTGTTCTGGGTCATCTGGGTTGGCGGCGTGCCGGCAAGGGTGGCGAGACTGACCCCGGCAAGGGCACCGCGAACGGCGTTGTTCACCACGCCCCAATGCGGCTTCACCGCGCATTGGTGATCGAGCGAGCAATCCTGGCGACCGGCTCCCTCGACGCAGGCGGTCATCGCGATCGGCCCCTCGACCGCCTCGATGATCTCGGCGAGGCTGATCGACGCCGGCGGGCGCGACAGGCGAAAGCCGCCGCCGGTGCCGCGGGTGCTCTCGAGCAGCCCGGCGGCCGACAGGCGGCTGACGAGCTTCTGCGCGGTCGGCAGCGGCACGCCGGTCTGTTCGGCAAGCAGGGTCGCGTTGAGCCGCGCGAGCCCGCCGCAATGGCGCGCCGCGGCAGTCATCATCACCACTGCATAATCGGCCAGGCTGGACAGGCGCACGTTGCGAACGGTTCTCAAATCGGACAAAATTGATCCGATTGGCAGATGGTCCCGTGCGGCCGGTTCGTCAACCGGGGTCGACGCCTCAATTTGAGATCGCGTCTGCGTCTGTCGTCATTGCCGAGGACCTGTTGCGGAGCGACCGCCCCGGTGCGATTGGCGGGGGCATGCCCTATCTCGCTCGCCCGCTGCTGTTCACGCTCGATCCCGAGCGCGCCCACACGCTGACCATCGACGCGCTGGCGCTGCGCCAGCGGCTGCCGGTCCGCGCGCCGGTCACGTCGCCGCGGCTGGCGACCACCGTCGCCGGCATTGCCTTCGCCAACCCGCTCGGGGTAGCCGCAGGGCTCGACAAGGACGGCAAGGCGATCGACGGCCTGCTCGGGCTCGGCGCCGGTGCGGTCGAGATCGGCACGCTGACCCCGCTGCCGCAGACAGGCAATCCCAAGCCGCGGCTGTTCCGTCTCGCTGCCGATGGCGCGGTGATCAACCGGATGGGGTTCAACAATGGCGGGCTTGCCGCCGGGATCGCCCGCGCCCGCGCCAGCCGCCGCGCCCACGGCGGCAGGCTCGGCATCAACGTCGGCGCCAACAAGGACGCGGCCGACCGCGTCGCGGATTATGTCGCGGGGGTGAGCGCGGCGGCGCCGGTCGCCGATTACGTCACGATCAACATCAGTTCGCCCAACACGCCAGGTCTGCGCGATCTCCAGCACGGCGCCGCGCTGGCCGAGCTGCTCGCCGCCTGCACCGCGGCGCGCGGCGCCACGCCGCTGTTCCTCAAGGTCGCGCCCGATCTCGATCCCGCGCCGATCGACGACATCGCCCGCGCCGCGATCGAGTCCGGGGTCGATGCGGTGATCATCGGCAACACCACGATCAGCCGCCCGGCGCTGCACAGCGCCGACGCCGGCGAGACGGGCGGCCTGTCCGGCGCGCCGCTCAAGCTGCTCGCCCGCCAGCGGCTGGTGGATTTTCGCGCCGCGACCGGCGGCGCGCTGCCGCTGGTCGCCGCGGGCGGGATCGACAGCGGCGCCGAGGCCTATGCCCGGATCCGCGCCGGCGCGAGCCTGGTGCAGCTCTACACCGCGCTGGTCTACGGCGGCCCCGCTTTGCCCCGCCGCATCGTCACCGAACTTGACGCGCTGCTCGCGCGCGACGGCATCGCCCGGGTCGCGGAGGCCGTAGGGGCGGGCTGATGCAAGCGTCTTGCCCTCCGGTCCCCAGCCGTTACGGTCCCCGCCCGATGAAGACGCTTCTGCTCGCGCTCACCGCGCTGTCGATGCCGCTCGCGGCCACCGCCCGGTCCGCGCCCGCCACTCCCGCCAGCAAGCCCCAGGGCATGGTCAGCGCCGCCGATCCCCGTGCGGCGGCGGCCGGTGCCGAAATGCTGAGGGCCGGCGGCACCGCGACCGATGCGGCGATCGCGACCATGCTCGTGCTCAACGTTGTCGAGCCACAGAACTCCGGTATCGGCGGCGGCTCCTTCTGGGTCACCCACACCGCCGCCAGCCGCAAGGTGTCGACCATCGACGCGCGCGAGGCGGCGCCGATGGCGGCCGATCCCAAATGGTTCTACGCCGATGACGGCACCCCGATGAGCCATGCCGAGGCGGTGCCCGGCGGCCGCAGCGTCGGCGTCCCCGGTGCGCTGCGCGCGATGGCGCTCGCCCACCGCCAGGCCGGCAAGCTGCCCTGGGCGACGCTGTTTGCGCCCGCCATCCGCTATGCCCGCGACGGCTTCACCGTCTCGACACGCCTCCACAACGGCCTCAACAACTTCGGCAGCCACATCGATAGCTGGTCGCGCGGCCATTACCTCGGCGCCGACGGCACCGCGCTGCCGGTCGGCACCCTGCTCAAGAACCCCGAGCAGGCGACCCTGCTCGGCCAGATCGCGAGCCGCGGCGCCGACAGTTTCTATGTCGGGCCGACCGCGCAGGCGATCGTCGCCACCGTCAACGGCGCCAACCGCAACCCGTCGAAGATGACCGCAGGCGATCTGGCCAGCTATGATGCCAAGCCACGCGGCGCGGTGTGCGGTACCTACCGGCGCTACAAGATTTGCGGCATGGGGCCGCCCTCGGCCGGCGGCGTCGCGGTGCTCCAGATCCTCAAGCAGCTCGAGCGGTTCGACATGACCGCACTCGGCAAGGATTCACCCGTCGCCTGGCACCTGCTCGCCGAGTCCGAGCGCCTCGCTTATGCCGATCGCGACATGTATCTCGGCGATCCCGACTATGTGTCGGTGCCGGTCAAGGGCCTGATCGACCCGCGCTATCTCGCCGCCCGCTCGGCGCTGATCTCGCCCGAGCGGACGATGGCGACCATCGCTCCCGGCCTCCCCGCCGGCGCCCCGCCGCGGATCCGTGCCAAGGTCAGCGAGGTGCCCGGCACCAGCGACCTCGTCGCGGTCGATCGCGCCGGCAATGTCGTCGAGATCACCACCACGATCGAGGGCTATTTCGGCTCGGGCCTGACCGTCAGCGGCACCGCGCTCAACAACGAGCTGACCGACTTCGATACCGTGCCCGACAAGGATGGCGCGCTCGTCGCCAATCGCGTCGAAGGCGGCAAGCGGCCGCGCAGCTCGATGTCGCCGACGATCGTCTACAACCCCGATGGCACGGTGCGGATCGCGATCGGCGCCGCCGGCGGCGCGACCATCATCGCCCAGGTCGCCAAGGCGCTGGTCGGCGTGCTCGACTGGCATCTGTCGGCGCAGGAGGCGATTGCCCTTGGCCTGGTCTTTGCCCCCGGCCCGGTCGCGACGCTGGAGCAGGGCACCCAGCTCGACGCGATGAAGCCGGCGCTTGATGCGCTCGGCGAGCGGGTGCAGATCGCACCGCTGGGGCTCAAGGCCAACGCCATCGAGCGCGTCGGCGGTCGCTGGGTCGGTGCCGCCGATCCGCGCAGCGAAGGCGTTGCGGTCGGCGAGGATGGCAGCGTCACCCAGATCGTCCGCGTCGGCGCCGCGCCGAACCGCCCGCCCGAATGAAGATGACGGCCGGCCAACGAGCCGGCCGCGGCAGGAGAGAAGCCATGCGCACCCTCGAACACTTTCCCAACCTCGTCACCATGTTCTTCACGCGGGCGCGCGAGAAGGGCGACGCACCGTTCCTGTGGACCAAGCAGAACGGCGCCTGGCAGTCGATCAGCTGGGCCGAGGCGGCGCATCAGGTGGCGAGCCTCGCGGCCGGGCTGAAGGCGATCGGCCTCAAGCGCGGCGACCGGGTGATGCTGGTCAGCGAGAACCGCCCCGAATGGTGCATCAGCGATCTCGCAATCATGGCCGCCGGCTGCATCACCGTGCCCGCCTACATCACCAACACCGAGCGCGATCACGCCCATGTGATCTCCGATTCCGGCGCCTGCGCGATCATCGTCTCCACCGACAAGCTCGCACGGACGGTGCTCCAGGCGGTGCTGCGGACCAATCAGGGCCAGACGGTAATCGGCATCGATTCGATGCGCGCGCCCTCCGCCGGCGTCGACTTCCACAGCTGGCGACAGCTGATCGCCGATCACCCGACCACGCTCGAGGCCGCCGCCGCGGACGCGAGCTTCGCGCGCGGGGATCTTGCCTGCATCATTTACACGTCGGGCACCGGCGGCGCGCCGCGCGGGGTGATGCAGCATCATGGCGCGATCCTTCACAATGTGCGTGGCTGTTCGGCGGTGATCTCGGAGGACTTCGGCTGGGACGACGAGGTGTTCCTGTCGTTCCTGCCCCTGAGCCATGCCTATGAGCATACCGGCGGCCAGCATTTTGCGATCGGGCTCGGCGGCCAGATCTATTATGCCGAGGGGCTCGACAAGCTCGCCGCCAATATCGAGGAAGTGCGCCCGACGATCATGTTCGTCGTACCCCGCCTGTTCGAGGTGCTGCGCACCCGCATTGCCAAGGCGATCGAGAAGCAGGGCGGCGCCTCGGCCTATCTGCTCGCCCGCGCGCTCGATATCGGCGCCAAGGAATATGAGGGCCGGATCAGGCTCGCCGACCGGCCGATGCAGCTGGTGGTCCGCACCCTGTTCAAGCCCAAGATCGCCAAGAAGTTCGGTGGGCGGATGAAGGCGATGGTTTCGGGCGGCGCACCGCTCAACGCCGAGGTCGGGCTGTTCTTCCAGAGCCTCGGCCTCACCTTCCTGCAAGGCTATGGCCAGACCGAGGCTGCCCCGGTGATCTCGTGCAACCGCCCGTCGGCCGGCCTGCGGATGGACTCGGTCGGCCCGCCACTGGTGGATACCGAGGTGCGGATCGCCGATGATGGCGAGATCCTCGTGCGCGGCGAGCTCGTCATGCACGGCTATTGGCGCAACGAGGCCGAGACCGCGCGGGTGCTAAAGGACGGCTGGCTGCACACCGGCGATATCGGCGAGATCGACGCCAAGGGCCGGATCACGATCACGGATCGCAAGAAAGACCTGATCATCAACGACAAGGGCGACAATGTCGCGCCGCAGAAGGTGGAGGGCATGCTCACCCTCCAGCCCGAGATCGGCCAGGCGATGATCGCCGGCGACCGCCGCCCGTATATGGTCGCGCTGGTGGTGCCCGATCCCGAATGGACCCAGGAATGGTGCGCTGCCAACGGCACCAGCTGCAAGTTCGCCAATCTCGCCGAGAACAGCGAATATCGCACCGCGATCGGCCAGGCGATCGAGCGCGTGAACAAGGACCTGTCGGTGACAGAGCGCGTCCGCCGCTTCGTGCTCGCCGACGCCCCCTTCACCATCGAGAACGAGCAGCTGACACCGAGTCTCAAGATCCGCCGCCACATGATCCGGGCGATGTACGGCGAGCGGCTCGACGCGCTGTACAAGGGATAGCACGGCGGAGCAGCACCCGCTCCTGTTCGTCATCCCGAGCTTGTTTCAGGATGACGGCGGGGTATCCGTGGCGCTTCCGATCAGCCCTGCCGCGGCCTAGGCGTCGAGCCGCTTCATCGCCGCATTCCAGCTGGCGATGTTGCACCGCGCCTCCTGGACGAACGGCGAGCGGCGGACGATGCCGAGAAACAGCTCCGCGATCCATTTGCCGGGGTTCCTGAGCGGGCGCTCGACCTGGATCAGCAGCACCACGCGGGTTCCACGGGTGTCGTTCCACACCTCGTGATCATAGGTGTCGTCGAACACCAGCGTCTCGCCCTCCGCCCAGCGGACGATCCGGTCGCCCACCCGTATCCGCACGTCGCCGTCGCGCGGCACCATCAGCCCGAGGTGGCAGGTGATCAGCCCTTTGGTGACGCCGCGATGCGCCGGGATGTGGGTGCCGGGTGCGAGGATAGAGAAAAAGGCGCTGTTGAGCCCTGGGATCTGCTCGACGATCCGCCGGGTATGCGGGCAGCGCGCCAGATTGTCGTCGATCCGATAGCCATAGCCCCACAGGAAGAACGAGCGCCACTTGTCGATCTCGGCGATCGAGCGATGATCGGGCGAGATGGTCGCGAGGCTCGGCGAGGCCCGGCCGCACAGCGCCACCGCCCGCGCCTCGTCGCGGATCGCCTGCCACTCGGCGCGTAGCAGTCCGGTCCAGGCGAAATCGCGGACGTCGAGCACCGGCTCGTTGCCGACCAGCGACGAGGCGGCGATCAGCCGGTCGAACAGCCCGCGCAGATGCTTGCCGACGCGGATGATCAGCGGCCGCCCCGCCGCGGCGACCATGGCGGGCGGATTGCGGTCGCGATCGCTGCCCGCGCCAGAATTCCGCCACATTGCAGGCCCCGCCCCGCCGTCCATCAAGGCCGTCACTGTCCACCATCTCACTGTGCCACCGTCCTCGCGCTCGCATCCATCGATGCGATCAGCCGGCCGCCGTTTGTTTCACCGTGGGGCTAGCCGTGTTTCTGGTCGAAATCATGGCGCTAGCCGGGCGAGGACATGGTCCGGCAGGTCGCGCTGGCAGGCCCCTGCCCATGTCGCTAGAAGGCAGGCCATGGCGTTTTCCCCCCGCGCATTCGCGCCCGTATTCCTGCTCGCCCTGGCGATCCCGGCCTTTGGCCAGTCTACCCCCAAGCCCACGGCCACGGCACAGCCCGCGGCCAAGGTCGACACCACGGCCTGGCTGTACAAGGGCAGCGACCTGCCGCCCGACCCCGCCTGGTCGTTCGGCACGTTGCCCAACGGGTTGCGCTACGCGGTGCGCAAGAATGGCGTGCCGCCGGGGCAGGTTTCGATCCGCGTCCGCATCGATGCCGGCTCGCTCTACGAGCAGGACAGCGAGCGCGGCTATGCGCATTTCATTGAGCATCTGTCGTTCCGCGGCTCGGAATATGTCCCCGATGGCGAGGCCAAGCGGGTGTGGCAGCGGTTCGGCGCCACCTTCGGCTCCGATTCCAACGCGTCGACCACGCCGACCCAGACGCTGTACAAGCTCGACCTGCCCTCGGCGACGCCACAGACGCTCGACGAGAGCATCAAGATCCTGTCGGGCATGATGGAGCAGCCGGCGCTGACGGACGCCGCGGTCGCCGCCGAGCGGCCGATCGTGCTCGCCGAGCGCCGCGAGCAGCCCGGGCCGCAGGTGCGCCTTGGCGACACCGTCAACGCCACCTTCTTCGCCGGCCAGCCGCTCGCCGATCGCTCGCCGATCGGCACCATCAAGACGCTGGAGGCCGCGACCGGCGCCAGCATCAAGGCATTCCACGATCGCTGGTATCGCCCGAGTCGCGCGGTGGTGATCATCTCGGGCGACATGGATCCGGCCCTGCTCGGCCAGCTCGTCGTCAAGCATTTCGCCGACTGGCAGGGCGCCGGCCCCGCGCCTGCCGATCCTGATTTCGGCAAGCCCGACCCCAGCCAGCCAACCGCGGCGACGCTGGTCGAGCCCGGCCTGCCGCCGCTGGTCATGCTCGGCACCATGCGCCCCTGGCATTTCAACAACGACACCGCGATCTTCAACCAGAAGCGGATGATCGATACGCTCGCGGCGCGGATCATCAACCGCCGCCTCGAGCGGCGCGCGCGCGCCGGCGCCAGCTTCGTCCAGGCGAGCGTCGATCTCGACGACACCTCGCGATCGGCGAACATGACCTCGGTGACGATCCTCCCCGTGGGCGACCAATGGGAGCAGGCGCTGAAAGACGTCCGTGCCGAGATCGCCGATGCGCAAAAGACCGCGCCGAGCCAAGCCGAGATCGACCGCGAATATGCCGACTATGAGGTGGCGATGCGCAACAGCGTCGAGACTGCGCGGGTCGAGGCAAGCGCCAAGCAGGCCGACGACATGGCCGGCGCGCTCGACATCCGCGAGACGGTGACGGCGCCGCAGAACCAGTATGACATCCTCGCCGATGCCAAGAAGGCGGGGATGTTCACCCCCGACAACGTGCTCACCTCCACCCGCAAGATCTTTACCGGCGATGCGACGCGGGCGCTGGTCAACACCCGCACCGGCGACAAGGGCGTCGCCGAAAAGCTCGCCGCCGCGCTCAAGGCCGACGTCTCGGGGCTGACGATCAAGCGCAGCGCCCAGGCCGCGGTCGATTTCTCCAAGCTGCCCAAGCTCGGCGCGCCCGGCACGGTGGCGACGCGCGAGCAGCTCGCCGGGCTGCCAGTCGAGAAGGTGGTGTTCGCCAATGGCGTGCGGATGCTGCTCTTCTCCAACACGGCCGACAGCGGCCGGGTGTTCGTCCGCGTTCGCTTCGGCGGCGGCTATAATGCGCTGCCCGCCACCCGGCCGAGCCCGGCCTGGGCAGGCGATCTCGCGCTGATGGAAAGCGGGATCGGCAATCTCGGCCAGGACGATCTCGACCAGCTCACCGCCGGGCGCCAGATGGGCCTCGACTTCGGCATCGACGACGATGCCTTCTCGGTCGCGGCGCTGAGCAGCCCCAAGGACTATGCCGACGAGCTCACCCTCATCGCCGCCAAGCTCGCCCAGCCGCGCTGGGATGCAGCACCGGTGGCGCGCGCCAAATCGGCGGCGCTCACCGCCATCCCCGGCTATACCTCCTCGTCGGACGGCATTCTGTCGCGCGATCTGGAAGGCCTGCTTCGCGCCGGCGACCCGCGCTGGGTGACGCCCGACGCCAAGGCGGTCGATGCGCTCACCCCCAAGTCGTTCCAGGCGCTGTGGGCGCCGCTGCTCGCCAGCGGCCCGATCGAGGTCGACGTATTCGGCGATGTCCAGCCCGACGCGGCGATCGCCGCCGTCGCCAAGAGCCTTGCCGCGCTGCCACCCCGCACCACCCCGGCCATGGCGGCACCAGCCGTGCGCTTCCCCGCGCATGTCGCCACTCCCGTGCTGCGCAGCCATGATGGGCCGGACAACCAGGCTTCGGCGGTGATCGCCTGGCCGACCGGCGCCGGTCTCGACGACATCGCCGAAAGCCGTCGGCTTGATGTGCTCGCCCAGGTGTTCAGCGATCGGCTGTTCGAGCGGATGCGTCAGGCCGCAGGTGCAAGCTACAGCCCCGGCGTGGTGAGCCAATGGCCCAAGGGCCTGCCCGGCGGCGGCCGGCTGATGGCGGTGAGCCAGGTGGCGCCGGAAAACGTCACGCTGTTCTTCAAGCTGTCGCGCGAGATCGCCGCTGATCTGGTCGCCAACCCGATCTCGGCCGACGAGCTCGCCCGCGTGAAGGGGCCGCTCAGCCAATATTATGCGCGCGCCTCCACCAGCAGCTTGTTCTGGCTGCGCGAGCTGTCGGGCGGCGCCTACGACCCGCGGCGCCTGGAAGCGACCCGGCGGATCGGCCGCGACTTCGGCGAGGTCACCCCGGCGGTGCTGCAGGCGACCGCGGCGAAATATCTGCTGCCGGCCAAGGACTGGACGATGGCGGTGCTGCCGAAGAAGCTGGCGGCGAAGTAGCGCGCACCGCGCTCCTGCGGCCGCAGGAGCGCGGTGCCGCTAGCGGCAAACCCACCGCGGCGGAAACAATCCCTTTCCCTGCCCCGGCTTGATCGCGGGGCCCGGCCGCGCCACATGCAGCGCATGTTGATCGAGACCGAAGCCACGCCCAACCCGGCGACGCTCAAATTCCTCCCCGGCCGCGTCGTGATGGACGCCGGCACGCGGGACTTTGCCACCCCCGAGGAAGCGGACGCCAGCCCGCTCGCCGAGGCCCTGTTCGCGCTCGGCGACGTCACCGGTGTGTTCTTCGGCCGCGACTTCGTCTCGGTGACGGCAGCGCCCGGCGTCTCGTGGCCCGGACTCAAGCCTGATGTGCTCGCGATCCTGCTCGATCATTTCTCCGCCGCGATGCCGCTGTTCAAGCCGGCCAGCGCCGGGTTCAGCGTGCCGAGCGCCGAGGATGACTTCCAGGACGATCCCGCCGATGCCGAGATCGTCGAGCAGATCCGCGACCTGATCGACACCCGCGTGCGCCCGGCGGTGGCGAACGACGGTGGCGACATCGTTTATCGCGGTTTCGACAAGGGCAAGGTGTTCCTGCGCATGCACGGCGCCTGCGCCGGCTGCCCCTCCTCCACCGCGACCCTGAAAAATGGCATCGAGCAGTTGCTCAAATATTACGTGCCCGAAGTCACCGAAGTGAGGGCCGTCTGAACATGGCCGCCCCGCTCGACGACGCCGCGCTCGACACCATCTTCCGCACCGCGCGCAGCTTCAACCATTACACCGACCAGCCGGTCGGCGAGGACCAGCTGCACGCGATTTGGGAGCTGATGAAATGGGGGCCGACCTCGGTCAACCAGCTGCCGGCGCGGCTGGTGTGGTGCACCAGCGACGAGGCCAAGCAGACACTCGCCGCTGCGGCCAGCGGCAGCAACGGCCCCAAGATCCTCGCCGCACCGGTGAGCGTGGTGATTGGCATGGACGTCAACTTCCATGAATATCTCCCCGAGCTGTTCCCGCACGTCGACGCCAAGGCGTGGTTCGACGGCAACAGCGAGCTGCGCGAGGCGAGCGCCTTCCGCAATTCGACGCTGCAGGGCGCCTATTTCATCATCGCCGCCCGCGCGCTGGGGCTCGATGTCGGGCCGATGTCCGGCTTCGACGCCGGCCTCGTCGACAAGGCGTTCTTCGCCGACGCGCCGGGGGTGCGCACCAACTTCATCGCGACGCTGGGCTATGGCGATCCCGCCTCGGTCCACGAGCGTTCGCCGCGTCCCGCGTTCGACAAGTTCAATCGTATCGCGTGATGCCGTCGGCCCGCCCCGAATCGGGGTAGCGGCCGCCGGCATGACCGTCCACAGGCGGGCATGATCGACTCCCCTTTCCCTCGTACCTTGGTGATCGACACCGCCACCACCGCCTGTTCGGTGGCACTGATCGAGCAGGACAGGGTGATCGCCCGCGATCATCTGGTGGTCGGCCGCGGCCATGCCGAACAGTTGGTGCCGATGATCGCCCGGCTGCCCGATGGCGGCTGCGCCCCACGCATTCTGGTTGACGTTGGCCCGGGGAGCTTCACCGGCGTGCGCGTCGGCATCGCTGCTGCGCGCGGGCTCGCGCTTGGCTGGGGGGCCGTGGCACACGGCTACTCCAGCCTGGCCCTGCTCGCCGCCGCCGGCTTCGCCACGCGATCGCTGACCGATCTTGCGGTGGTGCTCGAGGGAGGGCATGGCGAGGTCTTCATGCAAGCGTTTGCCGCCGATCTGACGCCCCTCGCGCCGCTCGTCTCGCTCAAGCCCGAGGCCGCCGTTGCCGCACTCGGCACGCGCCTCGCCATCGGCAATGGCGTCGGCCGCCTCCTCGCGGTCGATCCCGCCATCGAAGCGCTGGAAGCGTTGCCCGACGCGGCAGATGCGATCCTGCTGCCGCTCGCCCTCGCCAGCCTGCCGCCGCGCCCGATCTATGGCCGCGCGCCCGACGCCAAGCTGCCCGGCGGGATCACCCCGGCCTGATGGCGACGCGCTCGATCCTGCTCCGCCCCGGCGACGCGCGCGATATTGGCATCGTTGAAGCGCTGATGCTCGCCGCTTTCGACCCGCGCTTCGGCGAGGCCTGGACGCGCAACCAGTGCCTGGGGGTGATGGCCATGCCCGGCGTCCGCGTGACGCTGGCGCAGATCGACGACGAGCCCGCCGGATTCGCGATGGTCCGCAGCGTCGCCGACGAAGCGGAACTGCTGCTCCTCGCGGTCGATCCCCGCCATCGCCGCCGCGGTATCGGCACCGCCCTGCTGCGCGGCGTGATCGCCGAGGCAAAGGCGACTGGCATCGCCGATCTCCACCTCGAGGTCCGCTCGAGCAACGAAGCCGTTGCGCTCTACAAGGCACAGGGATTCGAGAAGGTCGGCGAGCGCCGCGGCTATTATCGCGGCCGGTCGGGTGACGTCCACGATGCTCACACCTACCGCCGGCCGGTCTAGCCCTCGGCCTTACCCGCCCCGATCCGTCATCCCCGCCCGAGCTGGAATATCTTGGGGACAAAGAGCGCCATTAGGGACAATTCCGGCTTCCGCCGGGATGACAGCGGATCGGCTAATCGACGGCTCATCCTTATTGCGAGTCAGTTTCGCTTCTCGCAACAAGCGGATGGGGTTAAGGAAGCATGATGCCTCGCAAGATCGATCTCGAAGCCCTCTGCAACCAGAAGGGCCTGCGCATCACCGAGCAGCGCCGGGTGATTGCCCGTGTGCTCTCCGAGGCGGAGGATCATCCCGACGTGGAGAAGGTCTACGAGCGCGCCTCGGCGATCGATCCCGGCATCTCGATCGCCACCGTGTACCGCACCGTGCGGCTGTTCGAGGAAGCTGGCATCCTTGATCGCCATGATTTCGGCGATGGCCGCGCCCGTTACGAGCCCTCGCCCGAAGCGCATCACGATCATCTGATCGACGTCGAAAGCGGCAAGGTGATCGAATTCGTCGATCCCGAGCTCGAGCTGCTCCAGAAGGCGATCGCGGAGCGGCTCGGCTTCCGTCTGGTCGACCATCGCATGGAACTCTACGGCGTCTCGCTCGACCGCAAGGTGTGAGCGACGTTTGGTGACGCGTGGGTAGCATCCGCCTCGCGCTCCGGCTGACCGCGATGCTGCTGGCGCTGCTGATCGCGCTGGTGCTGCACGGATTGTGGCGGCTGCTCCGCCTCCCCTCGCCCTGGCCGCGCCTGCTGCTCGGGTTGATCGCGCGCATCGTCGGCGCCCGCCGCCGCATCGTTGGCCAGCCTCGCCGCCGCGACGTGGTGTTCGTCGCCAACCATCTCAGCTGGATCGACATCCTGCTGATCGCCGGCGCGACCGGCAGCACCTTTGTCGCCAAGTCTGAACTCGCCAAGGCGCCGCTGGTCGGCTGGCTGTGCACGCTCAACAACACGCTGTTCGTGTCGCGCGAGGATCGGCTTCAGGTCGCCAGCCAGATCGGCCGGCTGCGGGATGCGCTTGCCGACGGCTGGGCGATAACGATCTTCCCCGAAGGGACCACCGGCGACGGCAAGACGCTGCTGCCGTTCAAGTCGGCGCTGCTCGCCGTGCTCGAGCCGCCGCCGCCCGGCGTGCTGATCCAGCCGCTTCGCATCGATTACGGCGCCGCCACCGATGACCTCGCCTGGGTCGGCGACGAACCCGGCCAGCACCATGCCGCCCGCGTGCTGCGCCGCCGTGGCAGCTTCGTCGCCACGCTTGCATTCCTCGAGCCGTTCGACCCGCTCGCCTTCGCCGGGCGCAAGGCGGTAGCTGCCGAGGCGCGCCGCCGGATCGAAGCCGCGCCGGCGCGCGGGTAGCGAAACGCGCGCGCTTGGGCTATGCGCGCGGCGCATGAAGCCCAGTCCCAAGACCTTCCACGTCAAGTCGTTCGGTTGCCAGATGAACGTCTATGACGGCGAGCGCATGGCCGAGTTGATGGCAGCGCAGGGCCTCGCCGCGACCGACGATGCCGGTGCCGCCGACCTGGTGGTGCTCAACACCTGCCACATCCGCGAACGCGCCACCGAAAAGGTCTATTCGGACATCGGCCGACTGCGCAAGGACGCGGCCAGCAAGGGCGTCGCGGCGCCGATGATCGCGGTCGCCGGCTGCGTCGCGCAGGCCGAGGGCGAGGAGATCGTCCGCCGCGCCAAGGTGGACGTGGTGGTCGGTCCGCAGGCCTATCACAATCTGCCCGCGCTGGTCGCCCAGGCCGCGGCGGGCGCCGCCGCGCTCGACACCGACATGCCGGTACTGTCCAAGTTCGGCTCGCTTCCGGCGCGACGCAAGGTCGGACCGTCAGCCTTCCTCACCGTGCAGGAAGGCTGCGACAAGTTCTGCACCTATTGCGTCGTGCCCTACACCCGCGGCGCCGAGGTCAGCCGGCCGTTCGCCGCGATCGTCGACGAAGCAAAGGCGCTGGTCGACGCCGGCGCGCGCGAGATCACGCTGCTTGGCCAGAACGTCAACGCCTGGGAAGGCGAGGACGCCGTCGGTCGTGTGCATGGTCTCGACGGGCTGATCCGCGCGCTCGATACAATCCCCGGCCTCGCCCGGATCCGCTATACCACCAGCCATCCCAACGACATGCGCGACGGCCTGATCCGCGCGCATGCCGAGGTCGAGTCGCTGATGCCCTTCCTCCACCTGCCGGTGCAGGCCGGGAGCGATCGGGTGCTCAAGGCGATGAACCGCAGCCATGATCGCTATTCGTACCTGCGGCTGCTCGATCGGGTCCGCGCAGTGCGGCCGGACATCGCGCTGTCGGGCGACTTCATCGTCGGCTTTCCCGGCGAGACTGATGCCGAGTTCGCCGAGACGCTCAGCCTGATCGATGCGGTCGGCTATGCCCAGGCCTATTCGTTCAAATACAGCCCCCGCCCCGGCACCCCCGCGGCGACGATGACCGCGCAGGTCGCACCCGAGGTAATGGACGAGCGGCTCCAGCGGCTGCAGGCAGCGCTCAATCGCGACCAGCACGCCTTCAACGCGGCGACGGTGGGCCGGCAGTGTTCGGTGCTGATCGAGCGCCGTGGCAAGCTACCAGGGCAGATGCTCGGCAAGTCGCCGTGGCTTCAGTCGGTCCACCTGCTTACCGAGGCGCCGATCGGTGCGATGGTCGAGGTGGACATCGTCCGCGCCGATCCCAATTCGTTGAGCGGCCTCGCGCGGTTGAAGGTCGCGGCCTGATCCCGCGACGGCGCTACGCGTCGCCCTTCGGCGTCAGCACCGCCACCGCACGGGCGACGAGTTCGTCCTGTTCTACCGGCACCGGCTTGGCTGAATCCGGCAGGGTGCCGGCTATTTCAGCGGCCGCGGCAAGATTGTTGTGCCGCTCGGCCAGCGCCTGATGCGCCGCGGCGACGGCGGGATCCGTGGTGCGCTCGGCGAGCAGCGCTTCCTGCTCGGCACGGCGCCGATGGTAATCGGCCTGGTCCGCCCAGGACCGTTCCGCGCGTATCGGATCATCGTCGGGGCGGGCCGTTCCACTGTTCATCGTACATCCTTTTACGAACGATACGCCATTGTGATGCCGAAACACCTCAAGAGACTAACCCAGATCAGGCCGGATAACGCATCATTCTGGTTTTATCTCCATGGAGAAGCAGACATTTCCAAAGGGTTCCGTGCCTTGCCACGATTACGGCATCTCGCAATTGTACCGGGCGAATAATCAGGGCTGTCGCCCGAGGCAGCGGCCTGCCACACTCGCCGGCGATGCAGCTGCGCCGTTTCGCGACTCGCCCCTTGAACGCGGGCCGTGCCACCCTCACCTCCGCCTTGGCGCCCGGCATCTCCGATGCACCCCGCGCAATGACCCCCGAAAGGACCGCATGAGCCGCAAGCCTGTCCCCGCCCATTCCGGTGAACGCAGCCGTGTAGAAGTGTTGTTCGACAAGCCCCAGCTCCTTGCCGCCCTGTTTGGCCATTATGACCAGAACCTCGTCGCGCTGGAAAACCGCCTGGGGGTCTATATCACCGCGCGCGGCAACCGTGTCGGGCTCGAGGGGACGGCCGAGCAGGTGGCGATCGCGCGCGACGTGCTCCAGGATCTCTATGCGCGCATCCAGCGCGGCGAGGATGTCGATACCGGACTGGTCGACGCCGCGATCGCGATGAGCCACGAGCCGGTGCTCGACGGCATCATCAGCACCGAACGCTCGGCCGCACCATCGATCATGATCCGTACGCGCAAGAAGACGATCGTACCGCGCACGCCGGCGCAGGCGCATTACATGCGCGAACTCACCACCAACGACATGATCTTTGCGCTCGGGCCGGCAGGCACCGGCAAGACCTATATTGCCGTTGCTCAAGCGGTCGCGCAGCTGATCACGGGCAGCGTCCAGCGGCTGATCCTGTCGCGCCCTGCGGTGGAAGCGGGCGAGAAGCTTGGCTTCCTGCCCGGCGACATGAAGGAGAAGGTCGATCCCTATCTGCGCCCACTTTACGACGCGCTCCACGATTGCCTGCCCGCCGAGCAGGTCGAGCGGCGGATCGCCAGCGGCGAGATCGAGATTGCGCCGATCGCCTTCATGCGCGGGCGTACGTTGGCGGACGCCTTCGTGATCCTCGACGAGGCGCAGAACACCACGCCCGGGCAGATGAAGATGTTCCTCACCCGCTTCGGCCAGAACAGCCGGATGGTGATCTGCGGCGATCCCAACCAGACCGATCTGCCCGGTGGCGTCGCCGCATCGGGCCTTGCCGATGCGACGATGCGGTTGGAGGGGGTCGAGGGCATCTCGATGACCCGCTTCACTACCGCCGATGTCGTCCGCCACCCGATCGTCGGCCGGATCGTCGAAGCCTATGAGGGCACCAATGCTTGAGATCGCCCTGACCCGCGAAGACCCCTGGGCCGACATCGATTGGGACGACCTTGCCGCGCGCGCCGCGCGTGCCGCGATCGAGCGCACGCCGCACGGCGAATTGCTGACCAGCGCGGCAGCGGTCGAGGTGTCAGTTCGGCTGACCAGCGATGACGAGGTCCACACCCTCAACCGGCAATATCGGCAGAAGGACAAGCCTACCAACGTCCTCTCCTTCCCGATGGTTCAGCCCGATCTGATCGACACCGTCAGCCAGAATTCGGACGATGGCGAACTGCTGCTCGGCGATATCGTGCTGGCCCACGGCGTGTGCGTCGCCGAGGCGGCCGAGCGGGGTATCCCGGTGGAAGCGCATGCCACCCATTTGCTGGTGCACGGCACGCTGCATCTGCTAGGCTATGACCATCTGGGGGATGATGAGGCCGAGGCCATGGAGGAGATCGAGCGCCAGGCGCTCGCCTCGCTCGGTATCGCGGACCCTTATCTGATTCGCGAGGACTGAACTTACTGCCATGGCAGAGGACCGAAGTAGCGCCGGCAACGGCGACTCCAACGACAGCATCTGGCGCGGGCTGAAGACCCTGATCTTCGGCGATCAGGGGGAAGACACCCTTCGCGACCAGCTCGAAGAGGCGATCGATCGCCACGAGGACGATCCCGCTCCCGATGCCAAGGGCGATCTCACCCCGCTCGAGCGGCAGATGGTGCGCAACCTGCTCCATTTCGGCGAACGCGACGCCGGCGACGTCGGCGTGCCCCGCGCCGACATCATCGCGGTGGAGGAAGCCACCAGCTTCGACCATCTCGTCCAGATCTTCGCCGAGGCCGGCCACAGCCGCCTGCCCGTCTACCGCGGCGAGCTCGATACGATCATCGGCATGGTCCACATCAAGGACGTGTTCAACATTCTCGCCACCGGCGCCGCGCATCCCGAGAGCATCGCTGCGCTGATCCGCGAGCCGCTCTACGTGCCGATGTCGCGTGGTGCGCTCGATCTGCTTGCCGACATGCGCGCGAGCCACGTCCATCTTGCCGTGGTGCTCGACGAATATTCGGGCACCGAGGGCCTGGTGACGATCGAGGATCTGATCGAGGAGATCGTCGGCGAGATCGAGGACGAGCATGACGAGGCGCCCGAGGCGCTGCTGGTACCGCGCGACGGCGGCATCTGGGATGCCGATGCCCGCGCCGAGCTCGAAGACGCCGCCGAGATGATCGACCCGCGCCTCGGCGAGGCGGACAGCGACGTCGACACGCTGGGCGGCCTTGCCGCGGTGCTCGCCGGCCGCGTGCCCGCCACCGGCGATTGCGTCGATCACCCCAGCGGCTGGCGTCTTGAGGTGCTCGATGCCGACGAGCGTCGCATCCACCGCCTGCGGCTACATCCGCCGGTGCCGGTGGAAGAGGACGCGTAATCGCCCGTCATCCCGGGCTCGACCCGGGATGACGAGAAACATGGCGCCGCGCACCATCTGCGGCGGCCCCGCTTGCTCCCTCCCCACTCCCCGCCTACCTTCCTTCTCATGCTCAAGCACGTTCTGCGCGTCATCGCGCTCCTCGTCGTCGTCGCCATCGCCGGGATCATCTATGTCGCCTGGCCGGACAAGGCGCAGGTGCCGTTCGACCAGGTCGTCGGCCGCCGCCCGTCAATCACCGATTCGCGCATCCAGACCATCCCCACCGTCAAGGTCGCCGACGTGATCGGCTGGCAAGGCAATGCCGCGCCATTCCCGGCGGCCGGTCTTAAGATCCAGCCGTTCGCCGCGAACCTCGATCATCCACGCTGGCTGTATCGCCTGCCCAACGGCGACGTGCTGGTCGCCGAGACCAACTCGCCGCCACGCAAGGGCGGCGGCATTACCGGCTGGGTGATGGGCAAGCTGCTCGGCAAGGCCGGCGCCGGCGGCGCGTCCGCCAACCGTATCACCCTGCTTCGCGACGCCGACGGCGACGGCGTGGCCGAGCAGCGCCACATATTCATGACCGGCCTCAACTCGCCCTCGGGGATGACGCTGTTCGAGGGTCAGCTCTACATCGCCAACACCGATTCGCTGGTTCGCGTCCCCTATGCCGATGGTGCCACCAGCATCACCGCCAAGCCGGAGCTGGTGGTGAAGCTAAACGGCGGCGGCAACCATTGGGCGCGCAACGTCATCCCCAATACCGATGGCCGCACCCTGCTGGTCAGCGTCGGCTCGTCGTCCAACATCGCCGAGAACGGCATGGATGCCGAGAAATTCCGCGCCAACATCCTTCAGGTCTGGCCCAAGGAAAAGACCTACCGCATCTACGCCTCGGGCCTGCGCAACCCCAACGGCATGGCGATCAACCCCGACACCAAGGGGCTGTGGACGGTGGTCAACGAGCGCGACATGCTCGGCTCCGATCTCGCACCCGATTATTTGACGCAGGTGGAGTTCGGCGACCAGTTCGGCTGGCCCTGGTATTATTGGGGCGGCTATCCCGATACGCGGGTCGACCCGCCGAACCCGCAGCTCCAGCAATATTCCAAGCGCCCCGACTATGCGCTCGGGCCACACGTGGCTGCGCTCGGGCTCGCCTTCGCCAATGACGCCAAGCTCGGCGGCCAGTTCGCGCGCGGCGCCTTCATCGGCGAGCATGGCTCGTGGAACCGCAAGCCGGTGTCGGGCTATAAGGTGGTGTTCGTGCCGTTCGCGCCGACCGGCTTTCCGCTGCCCAACGCAAAGCCGATCGATGTGCTTACCGGCTTCCTCGATGCCGATGGCAAGGCGCACGGCCGCCCGGTCGGCGTGATCACCGACAAGACCGGCGGGCTGCTGGTGGCGGACGACGTTGGCAACAAGGTGTGGCGGGTCAGCGCCAAGTAGCGGCAGGCAAATTCGTCATCCCAGCGAAAGCTGGGATCTTCCGCGATGACGCCGTGTCGCCCGACCACGCCTACACTCCAGCTTCGCTGGGGTGTCGGAAGGGGGGAGCGAATTGCCGCCTTTTACTTCAACAGCTTGGGCGCCTCGGCCTGGATTGCATCGCGGATCTTGCCCGCGAACAGCCCCAGGAAGCCGGGCAGGTCCACCACCGCATGGACGTTGGTATCGGACACCGTCGCGCGCGACGCGATCGACTGGCCCATCGCCGCGACGGTGAAATGCACCGTGTCGCCCTCCCAGCGATGCTCGACGGTACCGCCGCCCGGGATCATCCGCGTGATCTTGCCGATCCCGCCGTCGAGCCGCGCCCGCACTGCTTCCTTCCCGAGCTGGTGGGGGATGTTCACTTCGATCGGCGCGCTCATGCGGCTTCCTTCTTGTCTACCGCGAACAGCATCGCGTCATCGGCAAACGCCTTGAACTCGAGGGCGTTGCCGGACGGGTCGTAGAAGAACATCGTCGCCTGCTCGCCCGCCTGGCCCTTGAAGCGGACATGTGGCGCAATCCCGAAGCGAACCCCGGCCGCGGCCACCCGCTCGCTCAACGCCGTCCAGTCCGGCATCGTCAGCACCACGCCGAAGTGCGGCACCGGCACGTCATGACCGTCGACCGCATTGGCGACCGCGACCGGCTTGGCCGTGGGATCGAGGTGCGCGACGATCTGGTGGCCGAACAGATCGAAGTCGATCCAGCTGTCGCTCGAACGCCCCTCCGCGCAGCCCAACGTGCCGCCGTAAAAGGCGCGCGCGGCGGCGAGATCGTGGACGGGAAAGGCGAGATGGAAGGGGCGCAGTGTCATCGCCGGAGGATAGCCGCCGCCCCGCGCGTCGTCACCAGCGGAGTTGGGGAGCCGACCTGAGGGTAAACACGTTCTTGCCCCAACCCTCCGTCACTTCAAAATTTGTTCCTACGTCTACTGCGCCAACACGGAATTGCTCGAGCCTCTTGCCCTTCCACCAGAACACTGGTGGACCCTGGAACAAGCCTGGGTGAGTTCGCCTAGAGGCACCCCCCGCAACCACTTGTCCCGCCCGGCCGGATCGGCGACAGCGGCACCCGCTCGCCACGAGCCCCCGCCGACCAGGATGTTCCCGTGATCCGCGCCTTCCTTGCCCAGCGACCCGCCCTCGCCTCGATCCTGCTCGGCGCCATCGCCGCCACCGGCTTCGCGCCCTGGCAGCTGTGGCCGCTGACGCTCGCCGGCTTCGCGGTGTGGATCGCGCTGATCCACCGTGCGCCCAGCCTGCGCCGGGCGCTATGGCTCGGCTGGTGCTTCGGCCTCGGCCATTTCACCATCAACAACAACTGGTTCCAGCACGCGTTCGACTTTCAGGACAAGATGCCCCCGGTGCTCGGCTATTTCGCCGCGGTGGCGCTGGCGCTGTACCTCGCGATATTCCCCGCACTTGCCGCGGGCCTCGCCTGGCGGTTCGGCCGATCGAGCCGCTATGCCGTTGACGCGCCATACGTGCTGATGTTCGCCGCCGCGTGGATCGCCAGCGAATATCTGCGGAGCGTGCTATTCACCGGCTATGCCTGGGACCCGATCGGCGTGGTCTGGCTGCCGGTGATCGGCGTCGCCCGCCTCTCGGCCTGGATCGGCACCTATGCGCTGTCCGGTATCACCGTGCTCGCCGCGGGCTCGCTGCTGCTGCTCGCCACCCGCCACCGGGCATTGCCGCTCGGCCTTGCCGCCGCGCTCGTGCTCGCCGCGCTGTCGGCGCTGTGGACCAATGCGCCCGCCGCCGTACCCGACGCCCCGCTGCTCCGCGTCGTCCAGCCCAACATCGGCCAGGACGAGCGCAGCGACGACGATGGCGATCGCGTCCTCACCGCGCTGGCCAAGCTGTCCGGCCGCCCCGGCCCCCGCCCGCGGCTGATCATGTGGCCCGAGGGCGTGGTGCGCGACTATATCGAGGGCGGATACCCGCTCTATGCCTATGCCGGCGCGAGCCCGCTGTTCACCCGCTGGCGGATGGCGCAGCTACTGGGCCCGCGCGATATGCTGCTCACCGGCGGCACCGCGCTGCGCTTCAACGCCGCCGAGGACATCACCGGCGCCAGCAACTCGGTTTATGCACTCGACTCACGCGCGCGCATCCGTGACCGCTACGACAAGGCGCACCTCGTGCCCTATGGCGAATATCTGCCGATGCCCTGGCTGCTCAAGCCGCTGGGCCTCGCCCGCCTCGTCCCCGGCGATATCGATTTCGACGACGGCCCCGGCCCGCGCAGCTTCACCGTCCCCGGGTTCGGGCGGATCGGCTTCCAGATCTGCTACGAGATTATCTTCTCCGGCCGCGTGATCGACGAGGCGCATCGCCCGCGTCTGCTGTTCAATCCCTCCAACGATGCCTGGTTTGGCAGCTGGGGGCCGCCGCAGCACCTTGCCCAGGCGCAAATGCGCGCGATTGAGGAAGGGCTGCCGATCGTCCGCTCCACCCCCACCGGCATTTCCACGGTGATTGCCGCCGATGGCCGCCTGCTCGCCACCGTCCCGCACGAAACCGCCGGCGCGATCGAGGTGCCGATGCCCCCGGCGCTGGTGCCGACGCTGTTCAGCCGGCTCGGCAATTGGCTGGCGCTGATCGTCGCGCTGGCGATGATCGCGGGGGCCGTTGCCGTCCGCCGCCGGGCACGCTAGGGCAACATATAAGGAAAGCTTTATATGGCATGGCAACGGCCCGGGCTTTCCCCTCACCAGAAGGGATTCCAATGCGTTCCAGCTACATGTTCACATCCGAGTCGGTCTCCGAAGGCCATCCGGACAAGGTCGCTGACCAGATCAGCGACTCCATCGTCGATCTGTTCTTGTCCAAGGACCCCGAGGCGCGCATCGCCTGCGAGACGCTGACCACCACCCAGCTCGTGGTGCTGGCCGGCGAAATCCGCGGCAAGGGCATCATGGATGCCGCCGGCAACTGGGCCGAGGGCGTGCAGGACGAGATCGAGCAGACCGTCCGTGCCACCGTCAAGCGGATCGGCTATGAGCAGTCGGGCTTCCACTGGCAGACCTTCCGCTTCGAGAACAACCTCCACACCCAGTCCGCGGACATCGCGATGGGCGTCGACGAGAGCGGCAACAAGGACGAGGGCGCCGGCGACCAGGGCATCATGTTCGGTTACGCGACCGACGAGACCCCCGGCCTGATGCCCGCCACCCTCTACTACAGCCACAAGATCCTCGAGAAGATGGCCGCTGATCGCCATTCCGGCGCGGCGCCGTTCCTCGAGCCCGACGCCAAGAGCCAGGTCACCCTGTCCTACGAAAACGAACTGCCGGTCGCCGCGACCGCGCTGGTCGTCTCCACCCAGCATGCGCCCGGTTTTTGCGAGAAGGGCGACAACGCCGATCCCGCCAAATATGCCGTGCTGCGCGACTATGTAATGGGCGTGTTCAACGAGGTGCTGCCCGACGGCTTCATCACCGATGACACCAAGATCTACATCAACCCGACCGGCCAATTCGAGATCGGTGGCCCCGACGGCGACGCCGGCGTCACCGGCCGCAAGATCATCGTCGACACCTACGGCGGCGCAGCCCCACATGGCGGCGGTGCGTTCAGCGGCAAGGATCCGACCAAGGTCGATCGCTCGGCCGCCTATGTCGCACGCTATCTCGCCAAGAACGTCGTCGCCGCCGGCCTCGCGCGTCGCTGCACCATCCAGCTCAGCTATGCGATCGGCATCGCCGAGCCACTGTCGGTCTATGTCGACCTGCACGGCACCGGCACCGTCGAGGAAGCCAAGCTCGAAGCGGCGCTGCCGCAGCTGGTCCGGCTGACCCCCAAGGGCATCCGCGAGCACCTCAAGCTCAACGCGCCGATCTACTCGAAGACCGCCGCCTACGGCCACTTCGGCCGCGAGCCCGAGGGCGACCTGTTCACCTGGGAAAAGACCGACCTGGTCGACGCGATCAAGGCCGCCGTCGCCTGACCCAGGCCGGCTAAGCAAAATCGATCGATGATCAAAGAGCCTCTCCCGGCAATCTCGGGAGAGGCTCTTTTTGTTTTCCGACGGATTGCTCCCTGCCACTCGTCTAACGCAGCGTGCGAGGTTCAAGCTCGTCATCCGCTCCGGATCGAACCGACGACGTAAATCGTTTTCAATAGACGAGCCTTTGGATTGGGCGTATTTTCAAGGTCAGTGAATGCAGGAGATCAAAGATGAGGGCTGAACGCGTTGCTTTGAGCCTTGCCTTGACCGCGCTTACGATCCCGTTGGCGGCTCAGGCACAAAGCTCGATTGTTCCTGGTATCGTGGATATCGGCTGCTCGGCGGCCGCACAATGTGCTTACCAGGTCATGACGGCTCATCGAAACACGTTGCTAACGCTCCGCAAAGACGCATTGAAGCAAAAGCAGGAAGACGGCGGCACGCTTACCCCGGCTCACCTCGCCCGGTTTCAAGATCGCCTTGATGCCGCCAACAGGATTTACCGGCATACGCTCGAATTGCAGGCGAGCCCTGGTTACCGAGGCCCGTCCACGCCACGTTGACGTGGCTGAGAATGCTTTAAAAATTCCGCAGCGTTCTCGACGTCGGGCATAGCACGTGTTCCAATAGTCTGCGCTAGCGCCGACGCGGAAGTACCAAGGGTTGGTCGCTCAAACGGCCGTGATCGACCGACCTGCCGCCAGCGCCTGCAGCGCAGCGACATGACCTTTGAAGGCGGCCCGCCCTTCCGGCGTGGCAACGATCCAGGTTCGTTGCCGCGTATTCACCGTCGCCTTGCGCAACCGGATGTAGCCGCCTTCAGCGAGTTGCGCGAGATGCTTGGATAGGACGGAATCGCTCACGCTCAGCAGTTCGCGCGCAATACCGAACTCCATCTCGGTGACATCGGCAAGCAGCGCCATCAGCTGCAGGCGGGCCGGCGGATGGATCAGCGTGTCCAGCCGCTCAATCGTCATGGGAGGTGCCTTGCAGTTCCTGCCGGTACACCCGCTCCCAGGCGACGCTGCCAAGGGTGACGAGCAAGGCCATGGCGAGCCCGATAACAACGGGTGCCCAGACCAGCCCGAACCGCGCCTTCAGGACGATGGCAGCAAACAGCGCGATCCAGGCGGCAATCACCATCGCGAGCGCCAGCCACCGCGTGCGTCCCGGTCGATAGCCGCTGACGAAGAAACCATCGCGGCGACGGTCGCGCATCACGATCACCGCGGTGGCCGCCATGCAGCCGGCCGCGACGATGATGGGCCAGGGCGCAGGCAGGGCGTAGCCCATGATCATGGCCCCCATGACCAGGCCCACCGCCGCGTGGCGCCTCAGCGACCATGTTGCCCGTTGCGCCAAGGCGTCCCGCGCCCTGCCTATCGCCTCCAAGGCGCGCGCCGCTTCCACCTCATCCACTACTGCGTCCCCCTAACCAACAACCTCGATGACTTTCCATATCATAAAATTACGACTTGACGATGTGGAAAGCTGTGGCCACTTTCCAAAGCGGAAAGTAAGAGGCATCGATACATGATTCTCATCCTCATCTGGCTCATCGCGATGCTGGCAGGCGGCACCTGGTGGGTGCGCCACGACGTCACCGCCTATCGACTGTTCAAGGCGCTGCCGGATACTGCTGGTCGGCAACGCTGCTACGCGCTTTGGCTAGTGCAGAGCTTCGTCATTCTGGTGGGCGGCAGCGCGATCAGCCTTTGGCTGGCGGACGGATTGTGGCCGTTCCACGGCTTCCCAGAGGCTTTTGCACCTGCTCACCGGCTGCTCCAGTCACAAGGCCACGACACCGATGAGCATTGGTGGCCGATGGCACTCGGCCTGTCGGCCGGGATCATGCTGTCGGTCGCCATCCAGTGGCGTCGCCTAAAGAAAATGCTCGCGCCGCAGCAGGGACCGGACGCGGCGCTGATCCCGCGCAACCGGCGCGAGGGTGCGCTGGCCATGCTCTTGAGCATCAACGCCGGGTTCAGCGAGGAGCTGTTCTTCCGGCTGGCGCTGCCGCTGCTGCTGCTCCGGGTCACGCAGTCGCTAGAGGTAGCGGTGGCGATCTCGGTAATCTGCTTCGGTCTGGCCCATGCCCATTATGGTTGGAAGGGCGTGCTGGCCACCATGATCCCGGGTGGCTTCCTGACGCTATACTATCTCAGCCACGGGTCGCTGATGCGGGTCATGATAGCGCACGCGCTGATCGACGTGCTCGCCTTCTTCGTGCGTCCGGCGCTGGCCGACTGGCTGGCGCTGCGCAAGGCGCCGCAATGGGCAATGTCGGCTAGCTGAGGCGATCGAGATGGACCCATGTCCCAGGCAGGCCAGCACTGCCCGGGACATGCCAGTGAAGGTCAAGAGCTACTTCCCCGTCAGCCGCTGCTCAATCGCCGGCTCGAGCCGGTCAAACACCGCGCTGACCACCGCCTCGGACACCCAGCCGACCGCGGCGCCGACCACCACGTCGGACAGATAATGATGCCCCGCCGGCGCCTGCACCGCCGCCACCGCCGCCGCGCCGATCGCGCCGGGCACCGCGGCACCCTCGATATCGCGTGAGGCGGCACGCGCCACCGCGACCGCGCCAGCGGTGTGGCCCGACGGAAAGGAATTGAGTTCGTGATCGTGGCTGTCGCCGCGGGCGAAATGGGTCTGGCCGTCGGCCAGCGCCTTCTCCGGCCGGCTGCGATCGAACGACTGCTTGATCACGCTCTTCGCCGCGGTGGCGACGAGATGCGCCGCCAGCATCCGTGCGCCACCGCGCACCAGATCCCGCCGGCCGCCGAGCAGCCCCGCGGCGATCGTTCCCACCGAGGCGAGGATCAGCTGCGGCTGGTCCCCCACCTCGCCGAGCAGCCCGGCGAGCCGGACGACCGGCAGGTGCCGCACCGAGGCCGCCTTGTGCGTCACCTCGCGATCGGCCTGCGCGACCTTGCCTGCGGTCTTCTTGGCCTTCTTGGCGGACTTGCCATCGGCCTTCTTGCCGCTCAGCTTGCCGGTTGCCTTCTTGCCGGTCACCTTCTTGTCGCCCTTACCGTTCTTGCTCATGTCGCCTCCCCGTCCATTTCTGCTTTGACCTGCCCATGGGCGAGCAGCGCGAAGATCCCCGCGCCGCCCACCAGATTGCCGAGCACCGCCGGCGCGATCAACTCGATGAGGGTCTGCCACAATCCCGTCTTCCCGGCGAACATCAGCAGGAACGCCTCGTCCGACCCGACCACCGAATGGCTGAACCCCGCCGCCGTCAGCACATAGGTGAAGGCGACGATGATCCAGAAGCTCTGCTCGCGCGCATTGGGCAGCGCCCAGGCGAGGATCGCGATCATGAATCCGGCGGGGATGGCGTTGATGAACGTCGCGAGCGGCGACAGCTCGGTGATCTTGGCCGAGATCGCCAGCGCCGCGCCGCGGACCTCGTCGCTGCCGAGCAGTCCGTGCGCGATCAGCGCGCCGCTGATCGCGGTGCCGAGCAGGTTAGCGAACAACACGATGCCCCACAGCCTCAGTGTTCGCAGCAGCGCCCAGCGCGTCGGCGTCGTCACCAGCGGCAGCATCGCGGTGATCGTGCTCTCGGTGAACAATTGCATCCGCCCGAGGATCACGATCAGGAAGCCGAGCGGATAGCCGAGCGCGACCACCAAATCGCGCCACGGCGTCGCCGGCAGCTTGGCGTATAAGGCAGCCTCGGCGATCAGCGAGGCACTGATCGCCATGCCGGCGGCAAGCCCTGGCCAGAACAGCGACCCCACCGGGCGGCGCAGCTCGTCTTCGCCCTCCTCGCGCACCGCGCGGTGGAGTTCCTTGGCGTCCGCCGCCTTGAGGTCGTCATTGTCGCTGTCTGCCATTACGCCGGTGTAACGGCCCGCGTGCCGCTTTGCTCCGCGGCGCGATACGGCTAGAGGCGCCGGCGACCATGAACGATCCTGCCACCATCCGCCGCCTCTACGGCCGCCGCCAGGGCCATAAATTGCGCCTCGGCCAGGCCGCGCTCGTCGAAGACACGCTGCCCGCGCTCAGCGTGCCCGAGGCTGGCCCGCTCGATTCGACGACCTTGTTCGGCGACAAGCGCCCGCTCCAGCTCGAAATCGGCTTCGGCGCCGGCGAGCATCTCGCCGGCCAGGCTGCCGCCACGCCGGGCAGCGGCTTTATCGGCTGCGAGCCGTTCCTCAACGGCGTGGTCGGCGCGCTCGGCCATATCCGCGACGGCGACCTCACCAACGTCCGTCTGCACATGGGCGATGCGCTGGAGGTGGTCGAGCGGCTTCCCGACGCCTCACTCGAGCGGGTCTATCTGCTCCATCCCGATCCGTGGCCCAAGGCGCGTCACGCCAAGCGGCGGATGATCAATCACGGCCCGCTCGATGCGATCGCGGCCAAGCTAAAGGTCGGTGGCGAGTTCCGCCTCGGCACCGACGATCCCACTTATTGTCGCTGGGCGATGATGGTGATGAACCAGCGCACCGATTTCGCCTGGACCGCGCAAAGCCCGGCCGATTTCCTCACCCGCCCCGCCGACTGGCCCGAGACCCGCTACGAGCGCAAGGCGCGCCGCCACGGCCACGAGGTGTGGTACTTCCGCTACCTGCGGGTCTGAGCCGGCCTTTCAGCCGAGGTCGGATGGCTCCCGCCGCGCGCCGTCGACGATCCGCGCCGTCCGCGCCTGTTCCTGCGCCTCGGCAAGCTTCTCCGCCTTGGTGCGGCCGAACCGCTGGCGATTGGCGGCGGCTTGAACCTCGGCCGTGGTCCGGTCCCGAGCCTTACGGGCACGGCGCAGGTTGATGATCTCTGCCATGGCGGCACGATAGCAGCCACTTGGGCGGCCGCCTACTTCGTCAGACCAATTTCAATTCAGCACCGACCAGTCCGTCATCCCAGCGCAAGCTGGGATCTCACCGGGGTGTTGCGGCACGTGCCGCGACTAGAGCTCGACGTCCGCTGGGGCGACAATATGACTGTTACCGCGCCACCTGCTCCTTGAACCGCGCCGCGAGGCTGCGAAACGTCACCGACCAGCGCGTTTCTTCCATCTCGGCGATGCTGTGCTCCCAGCCGTGCCGCGCCTCGCCGGCGAGATGGTAGATCGATCGCGGCGGGAGCGGCACCGTCCGCCGGGCAAAGCCCCCCTCGTCCAGCCGCCGCCGGAACCGCATCGGCGCCGCCACCCCGAGCGAGATGCCGACGACATGCTCGAACACCGGCCGGTCGCGATGCCAGCCGATCCCCGCGCCCGGATCGTAGCGGATCAGCAATGCCTGGACGAGCTCGTCCGTCGCAAGCCCGGCGAACGCCGCCGCGCGATCGCGCACCGGCAGCAGCCAAGCGGGGATCGGCTCGGCCTCGGCGACACGGGCGGAGTCGAAATCATAATGCCAGCCGAACGACGCCGTCATCCGTTTGCCGAGCCACCCCTGAAAGCGGAACGGCGCTAGCGCCACCCCCTCGATCCCGGCGATCAACGCCGCCTCCTCGGCGACGGAGACGAAATCCTCAGCAAAGCGCAGCCCCGGCAGCGGCGCCATCTCAGGCGCGGGATCGAGAGCGAACAGATCGGGCTGGATGGCCATCGTGCCCATATAGGCGGCGAACGGCGGAACGCAGCGCCCCCAGGCTCATTGAACGCTGGAATGAGGATAGCGACCTACAACGTCAACGGCGTCAACGGCAGGCTTGCGGTGTTGCTGCGCTGGCTCGAGCAAACCCGGCCGGACGTGGTCGCGCTCCAGGAACTCAAGGCACCTGACGAAAAGTTTCCCCATGCCGCGATCGAGGCGGCGGGCTATCAGGTTATCTGGCATGGCCAGAAGAGCTGGAACGGCGTCGCGCTGCTGAGCCGCGTCGGCCTGCCGGTGGAGACCCGCCGCGGGCTGCCCGGCGATCCCGACCCCGCCCAGAGCCGCTACCTTGAGGCCGCGATCAACGGCGTGCTGATTGGCGGACTGTACCTGCCCAACGGCAATCCCCGCCCCGGGCCGAAGTTCGATTACAAGCTCGCCTGGTTCGACGCGCTGATCGGCCATGCTGCCGACCTGCTCGCCACCGGCATGCCGGTGCTGCTGCTCGGCGACTTCAACGTCATGCCGACCGAGCGCGACGTCTACAAACCCGAACGCTGGCAGGACGACGCGCTGTTCGCCCCCGAGGTCCGCGCCGCTTTCGCGCGGCTGGTCGGCCAGGGCTGGACCGAGGCGCTGCGCCACCTCCACCCAGACGAGACCATCTACACCTTCTGGGACTATTTCCGGAACGCCTATGGGCGCAACGCGGGGCTGAGGATCGACCATCTCCTGCTCAGCCCGTCGCTCGCCCTGCGCCTTGCCGCCGCCGGCGTCGACCGTGACGTCCGCGGCTGGGAAAAGACCAGTGACCACGCTCCGGTGTGGATCGACCTCCACGATTGATCGGCTCGAGGACTGCGCCACCGGCCATGATTACGTCGCAATGCCGGCTCATGATCGGGCCATGCTGCGGTCGCTGAGCAACAGATATCTCGACCTGCTCGGGTCGATCTACATCTACAACGAGCATCGCGGCTATACCGCGATCGATCGCGTGCTCGAGGCCGTACGCGCGGTCGCGCCCGATGATCACCGGTTCATCGCCGCGGTGGAGAAGCATCGGGCCGACGAGCGCAAACATTATCTGATGTTCCGCCGCTGGTTCGAGATGCGCGGCACCATGCCGCTGCTGGTGGATCGTACCTGCGGCCATATCGATCGGTTCGTCGAGATCATGTTCGGCCAGCGCATTGACGAGCTCGATACGCAGGCGATCATCGCCAGCGACGCGCAGTTCGAGAAGCTGTGCCGGGTGATCTCGCTCACCGAGCAGCGCGGCCACCAGCAAGTAAAGATCCTGCTCGATCATCCGTTCGTGAAGAGCGATCGCACGCTGATGAAGATTTTCCGGATCATCGAGCAGGACGAGCCGAGCCACTGGCAGCCGTATGACGCGTGGCTGCGCGCCCATGATCGCGCCGCGCCGCGCTGGTGGGAACGCGCCGTCGATCACTTCATCCATTCGGAACTGCTGTTCCTCAAGCTGCCAGCGCTGTTCCTGACGCCGCGGCTGCGCCGCCGCACCGACTGGGCGGACAGCGCCGATCCGGCCGAGCGCCTCGCCACGCCGTTCACTCTGGCGACGCCGGGCTGAGCGCCCCGCCCCTTCTATTTCCGCCAGGCCCGCGCCGCGCGCGTGACCGCCAGCCAGCGCTGGCGCTCCTCCTCGGCATCGGCCTGGGCACGATGCGCCGGCGTGCCGCGGTCGCGCACCGCGGCGAGGGTCAGCACCTCCTCGACGACGCTGGCGAGTTGCGCCGCCGGCACTGTCGGTGCGAGGATCGCGCGTGCCGCCTCAACCTGCGCCTCCTCCGTATCGCGCAGCCGCAGGCTGTGCCGCGGCAGCCCGGCGGCGCGGAGTAGATAGCTCAGCCACTTGCCGTCCCACGACGGCGCGCTCGCGAGCAGATCGTGCCCGGTGAGCACGTCCACCATCCGCTGCGCGACCTCATCGTGCGGACGACCGTCGCGCAGCAGCGTCGCGCGCGGAATGTGATGGATCGCCTCCGCCTTGGGATCCCAATCGGTCCAGCCATCCGCCGGCCGAATCAGGTGCGATTCCGCGGCGCCATCCTCGAACACCCAGGCGACTTCGATCGGATAGCTGGTCTTGGCGAGCGAGGAGGCTTCGAAGTCGAGGAAGGCGAGCATGGGCAAGGAACGCCGCAGCCGCCCGCCCGGGTGCACGCCGATCAGCCCGGCCGGTGGCCCGAGGCCCGCCAGCGACCGCGCAACAGCCGGCCGACCCATGCCGGCCAGCCGGGCCGCAGCAGCAGCCAGTCACGGATCGCGGGGCCGCGATCGGCGCCGATCACCTGCTTGTAGCCGCTATCGCCCGCGCCCCAGTCGACGATGGCGACACCGCGGCCGCGCGCCTCGACGAGGTTGCGATAATAGAGCAGCTTGCCGGGCGAATGCTTGGCAAAGGCCGGATCATAGCTGTTGGCGATGGCGTATTTGAGCGTGCCGGCATCGAGGTCGAACGAGAAGGCTGCAGGCTCGCCGTCGATCGTCAGCAGCGCGGCGTGGAGCATCGCGGCGATCGCCGGGTCCGCCGCCGCGGCCTGCCAGAAGGCGCCGTGCCCGATCGCGGTGAACTTGGCGTCGCTGCCGTCGGTGCGCGATGCGATCCAGCTCTTCTGCTCGATCCGGCCCAGCGCCGCAAAGCCCGCCGGCCAGTCGGCGCCGGACAGGAAGTGCCACTCGGGGGTGCCATGGCTGGCAAGGTGCTTCTCGTGGAAGCGGTTCTTGCGCAACGTCGAGCCACGCGGCCACGCGCCGTCGCGCTCCTGCGCCGCCATGTCGAGCCGCCAGCTGTCGGCGACGAAGCGGTCGATCGCCGTCCAGCCGCTCGCCCGCGCCGCTGCGATCAGCGCCGCCGCCGCGGGATCGTCGTCATAGACCGGCCCGATCCGCAGCCCGTTGACGCTCGCCGCCAGCGTCGCCAGCCCGACGCGCAGGCTCGCCTCGGTGGCATCGGTGGCGAGCGGGAAGCTGCGGAACGGCCAATAGCTTCCCGGGATCGCCGCCAGCCCGAGCCAGCGCGGCCCGGCAGCGACGAACGGCAGCGCCAGCACCGGCTCGCCATCCTCCTCCACCAGCAGTGTCCGCGCGGCGCCGCCATAGGCGCTGAGCGCGGCGGCATACCAGCCGTAGCGCAGGAAGGCGTGGCTCGGGGGCGCCCGCTCGGCCACGATATCGATCGCCGCCGCCAGGCCATCGGCGATGCTCGCGCGCGCCACCGGGGGCAGCCGCACGAAATCGGCAAGGAGCATCGGCTTGGTCACGCCGCGCGGCCTAGCGCCAAGGCGTTACCAAGCGGTGGAGCCGTCTCCGCCCGTGCCGCATCGAGCCTTTCGCTCCCCCGCTTTCCACCTATGATGCGCGTCATGCCCACCCTGCCTGCCGTCACCAATATCGCCCAGACCATCCAGCTGTCGCTCGCTCCGGTGTTCATGCTCGCCGCTATCGGCCAGTTGCTCAACGTCCTCGCCGGCCGGCTTGCCCGCGTCATCGATCGGGCCCGCGCGCTCGAGCTGCTGCTCGCCCGCGTCGAGGCAGACGAGCGCGCCCGCTACAAATGGGAGCTGCGGCTGCTCGACGAGCGGATGACGATCATCAATGCCGCGCTGTTCCTCGCCGTGTCCAGCGCCGTCATGGCATGCGTCGTGATCGCGCTGCTGTTCATCGCGAACATCGGCAAGTTCGCGATCGGCACGGTGATCGCGGTGGTGTTCATCGTCGGGGTGACGCTGCTGATCGCCTGCCTCACCGCCTTCATCTTCGAAGTCCGGGTCTCCCTGCGGTCGAACCATGTTCGCAAGGAGCTGCTGCTGTGAGCGCCGCGCTTGAACGCCGCCTGCTCCAGCTCGTCGTCGCGCTCGCCTGCCTGGTGCCACTGACGATCGGCGGCCAGAGCATCCTCACCGGCCCCGGCTTCCTCGGCCACCCGCCGGTGATCCCGCGCGATCTCGACAGCCACTTCCGCTACATCTCGGGCATCTTCTTCGCGGTCGGCATCGCCTTTGCGACCTGCATCCCCCACATCGAGCGTCAGGGCCCGCGCTTCCGCCTCCTCGCCGCACTGGTGATCTGCGGCGGCTGCGCGCGGTTGGTGTCGCTGGCGAGCGTCGGGGTCCCATCGCGAGGCCATCTGTTCGGCCTGGCGATGGAACTCGGCGTCGTGCCGCTGGTGATGCTGTGGCAGGCGCGCCTCGCAGCCCGCTACCGGTAGTCCCGGCTAGCGCGTGCCCTCCAGCCCTGCGCCGACATCCGCCTGCGCCAGATAACGCGGCGCCACCCGCGCCTTCGCCCGCTGCTCATACGCATAGCCCGCGCCGAGCACCGTCGCATCGCCGTTCCTGGTGGCGATGAACGACAGCCCCACCGGCAGGCCCTTCACCAGCCCCATCGGCACCGTGAGGTTGGGGTAGCCCGCGATCGCCGGCAGCTCGCTCGAGCTCGGCCCGTCATATTGATCGCCATAGACCGGGTCGCTTAGCCACGCCCCCGCATAGGTCGGCTCCACCAGCAGTTGCGCGCCCGCCGCCTTGAGCATCGCATCGATGCCCTCGCGCCCCGCCAGCCGCAGCGAGGTGGCCCGCGCCGCCTGATACGCCGGATCGTCGAGCCCCTGGGTCTTGGCCGCCGCCTCGAACGTCTCCTGTGCGAAGAACGGCATCTCCTCGGCGGCATGCGCCTTGTTGAAGGCGATCACCTGATCGAGCGTTCGCGCCGTCACCGCCGCCGGCGTCGCCGCCAGATAGGCGTTCATGTCCGCCTTCAATTCGGTCTTGAGCACGGTGAATTCGGCGTCGCCGATCCCCTCGAGCTTGGGCTGCTTGACCTCCACCAGCACCGCCCCCGCGGCGCGCAGCACCGCCAGCGCTGCATCGTAGCGCGCCGCCACCGCCGCCGACATCTCGGGCCGGATCACCCCCACCCGCATGCCGGACAAGGCGGAGGTCGACAGCCCCGCGGCGTAATCGTGCGTCATTGCGCCCGCGGTCGCCGGATCGGCCGGATCGGCCGCGACCATGGCCGAGAACAGCACCGCCACGTCGCGCACGCTGCGTGCCATCGGTCCCGGCGTGTCCTGGCTGTGGCTGATCGGCACCACTCTGGTACGGCTGACCATCCCGATCGACGGCTTGAGCCCGACCAGCCCGTTGATCGACGAGGGGCAGACCACCGAACCGTCGGTCTCGGTGCCGACCGCCGCCGCCGCGAAGCTCGCTGCCACCGCCGCGCCCGAGCCGGACGACGACCCGCAGGCGGTACGATCGAGCGCATAGGGGTTCTTCACCAGCCCGCCGACCGCGCTCCACCCGCTCATCGCATGGCTGGAGCGGATGTTGGCCCATTCGGACAGGTTGGTCTTGCCGAGGATCACCGCGCCCGCCGCGCGCAGCGCTGCCACCACCGGGGCATCGCGGCCGGTGACATTGTCCTTGAGCGCAAGGCTGCCGGCGGTGGTTGCCATCCGATCGGCAGTCTCGATATTGTCCTTGATCAGCACCGGCACGCCGTGCAGCGGCCCGCGCACCCGCCCGGCCTTGCGCTCGGCATCCAGCACCTTGGCCTGGGCGAGCGCATCGGGATTGACGGCGATCACCGCGCGCAGCCCCGGGCCCCGGCGATTCATCGCCGCGATCCGCGCGAGATAGGCGCGAGTGATGTCGACGCTCGACGCCTGCCCCTCCGCCATCATCGCGCCAAGCTGGTCGATCGACACCTCCTCGACCGCCACCGTCTTCGCCGCCGCCGGCACGGCTGCCGACGCCATCATCAACCCGATCACAAATGCCCGCATGTCAGCCCCTTAAGTTCAAGGGTACGATGCTATCGTTGCGCCGCCGCGACGCAAGCGGGCGTTCACCCCCTACTCGTCACCCCAGCGCATGCTGGGGTCTTTGGCGATGCCGCGGTGAAGGAGCGGCTTGACACCCCAGCTTGCGCTGGGGTGACGCATTGTTCAGTCGACGAACGCGCGCTCGATCACGAACTGGCCCGGATTTGCGTTGGAGCCCTCGGTAAAGCCGATCCCCTCGAGCATCGCCGCCGTCTCGCGGATCATCGCCATGCTGCCGCACAGCATGATCCGATCGGTCTCAGGATCGAGCTTCTTGGCGCCTTGCACCGGGTCGCCGAACAGCGCCGCGCTCTCGATCAGGTCGCCGATCCGGCCGGTGGTGCGGAACGGCTCGCGGGTCACGGTCGGGATGTAATGGAATTGCGCCTGTGCCTCGTCGGAGACCAGCGGATCCTCGGCCAGCCGCGACTGCAGCTCGTCGTGATAGGCAAGATCGCTCACCACCCGCACCGAATGGACAAGGATGATCTGGTCGAACATCGAATAGACGTCCGGGTCGCGCGCCAGGCTGAGGAACGGCGCAAGCCCCGTGCCGGTCGAGAAGAAGAACAGCCGCTTGCCGCCGATCAACGCGTCGGTGACGAGCGTGCCGGTCGATTTCTTGCCGAGATACACCTCGTCGCCCGGCTCGATCAGCTGCAGCTTCGAGGTCAGCGGGCCATCCTCCACCTTGATCGAGAGGAACTCGAGCTCCTCGGCATAATGCGGGCTGGCGATCGAATAGGCGCGCATGATCGGCTTGGCGCCCTCGCCGTCGCCCGGCAGCCCGATCATCACGAACTCGCCCGAGCGGAAGCGGAAGCTCGCCGGGCGCTCGACCGCGAACGAGAACAGCCGGTCGTTCCAATGGCGCACCCACAGCACCTTGGCATTGAGAAACGCCTTGGTCTCCGGGATCAGGGCGGGGGCGCGGACGTCGGTCATGCGTATCTTCCTTGAGCCGCGCCGGCGGGGCGCGGGATCGCCTGGGTCGAGGCTGATTGCGAGCGATGCGCAATATGGGGGCGCGGCCGATGGGTCAACCGAAGCAACGCTTGGGCGCTTCCTGCTCCTCCTTTCCCCGTCGGCACCTTTTCCACCGTCGCCACCCCAGCGAAAGCTGGGGTCTCACGCGGCTCCTTCCCCGCGCCATCGCCGAAGATCCCAGCCTTCGCTGGGATGACGGCAGAAGCATGGGCAAGAGGCTTGGATCCGGACGGTCGGGAGTTGTTGTTAGCCCGCTACCGCCACCCCATATCTTACTCATATGGCCATCCAGATCCGCACCAGCCTCGCCGAACCGGAAACCGGCGATACCTTCGTCCCCCATCGCCCGGCGCGCCCCGCCAAGATCGAGGAGGCGCGGCCGTTCAAGCTGGTCAGCGAATATACCGCGAGCGGCGACCAGCCGACCGCGATCAAGGAGCTGACCGAGACCGCCCGCGCTGGCGAGAAGGACCAGGTGCTGCTCGGTGTCACCGGCTCGGGCAAGACCTTCACCATGGCCAAGGTGATCGAGGAGCTGCAGCGCCCGGCGCTGATCCTCGCCCCCAACAAGATCCTTGCGGCGCAGCTCTACGGCGAGTTCAAGAGCTTCTTCCCCGACAATGCCGTCGAATATTTCGTCAGTTACTACGACTACTACCAGCCCGAGGCCTATGTCGCGCGGTCGGACACCTACATCGAGAAGGAATCGTCGACCAACGAGTCGATCGACCGGATGCGCCATTCGGCGACCCGCTCGCTGCTCGAGCGCGACGACGTCATCATCGTCGCCTCGGTGTCGTGCCTGTACGGCATCGGCTCGGTCGAAACCTATTCGGCGATGATCTTCGATCTCAAGAAGAACACCACCGTCGATCAGCGCGAGATTGTGCGCAAGCTCGTCGCGCTCCAGTATAAGCGCAACGATGCCGCCTTCCAGCGCGGCAACTTCCGCGTGAAGGGCGACACGCTCGAGATCTTCCCGTCGCATTATGAGGACAGCGCCTGGCGCATCTCCTTCTTCGGCGACGACATCGAGGACATCACCGAATTCGATTCGCTCACCGGCAAGAAGGTCGCGAGCCTCAACTCGGTGCGCATCTACGCCAACAGCCATTATGTCACGCCGGGGCCTACCCTCAAGCAGGCGGGCGATGCGATCAAGCACGAGCTCGCCGAGCGGCTCAAGGAGCTGGTAACGGAGGGCAAATTGCTCGAGGCCCAGCGGCTCGAACAACGCACCAACTTCGATCTTGAAATGATCGCGGCAACGGGCAGTTGCGCGGGAATCGAGAATTACAGCCGCTTCCTCACCGGCCGCCTGCCCGGCGAGCCGCCCCCCACGCTGTTCGAATATCTCCCCGAGAACGCGCTATTGTTCGTCGACGAGAGCCACCAGACGGTGCCGCAGATCGGCGCGATGGCGCGCGGCGATCACCGCCGCAAGATCACGCTCGCCGAATATGGCTTCCGCCTGCCGAGCTGCATCGACAACCGGCCGCTGCGCTTCAACGAATGGGATGCGATGCGCCCGCAGACCGTCAGCGTCTCGGCGACGCCGGGCAGCTGGGAAATGGAGCAGGCCGGCGGCGTGTTCGCCGAACAGGTCATCCGCCCCACCGGCCTGATCGATCCGCCGGTCGAGATCAAGCCGGTCGAGGAGCAGGTCCAGGATCTGATCCAGGAATGCCACAAGACCACCGCGGCGGGCTATCGCACGCTGGTGACCACGCTCACCAAGCGGATGAGCGAGGATCTCACCGAATATATGCACGAGGCCGGGATCAAGGTCCGCTACATGCACTCGGACGTCGAGACGCTCGAGCGCATCGAGCTGATCCGCGACCTGCGGCTCGGCGTCTATGACGTGCTGATCGGCATCAACCTGCTGCGCGAGGGCCTCGACATCCCGGAATGCGGGCTGGTCGCGATCCTCGATGCCGACAAGGAGGGCTTCCTGCGCTCGGAAACGTCGCTGATCCAGACCATCGGCCGCGCCGCGCGCAACGTCGACGGCCGAGTGATCCTCTACGCCGACCGCATCACCGGCTCGATGGAGCGGGCGATGAACGAGACCGCGCGGCGCCGCGAGAAGCAGGAGGAATATAACCGCGAGCACGGCATCACGCCGACCACGATCCGCCGCAACATCGGCGACATCATCGCGCATGTCAGCCAGGGCGATCAGGTCACCATCCCGATCGACGATGAGCGCCCGCACATGGTCGGCCACAACCTCCGCGCGTACATCGAGGATCTCGAAAAGCAGATGCGCAAGGCCGCCAGCGACCTTGAGTTCGAGACCGCTGGCCGCCTGCGCGACGAGATCCGCCAGCTCGAGAACGAGGAGCTCGGCCTGCCGGTGGAAGAGCATAAGGCGCCGATCATGGGCCGCAGCAACGAAGGCAAGCCCGGCACCCGCAAGACCCGCTACGGCAAGGAACAGAAGATGCGGATGGGCGGGCGCCGGTCGCGGTAGCGGGCGCTTAGCCGAGCGCCAGATCCTCCGTGCCCACGCCGTAATAGCTCGCCACGCGATCGGCATAGGCCTGGTCGAAGGTTGGCGAGTTGTTGGCCCAGCTCGGGCCGCCCTCGAGCACGCGGCGGTCGATCGTCACCACATAGAGGTCGCGGACTGGATCGAACTGGAGCAGCGCGAACGGCAGCGGGTAGAAGCTCTTGCCCATGCCGAGGAAGCCGCCGAGGCTGAGGACCGCATGGGTCACCCGGCCGGTGCCCTTGTGGACCATGAAGGCAAAGACGCTGCCGACTGCGTCGCCGTCACGGCTCTCCACCTTGGTGGTGTGGGCGACATTCGCCTGGATCAGCAGCTGGGTGGGGATGGCGGCGGTGGTCATAGGTGTCTCCTGGTTGTGCCGGTGAACCGCCCGGCGCCCGCGCCGGTTCCGCCCGCGGCGGGTTGAAGAGGCATCGATCCATCCCCCATAAGCGACGCCATGCGCGC
>NZ_JALNUP010000010.1 GCF_026540855.1 Sphingomonas sp. GC_Shp_5 | reverse complement strand
GATTTCGTTCGCCGAAAGCCGGGTGCAGCGCTTCGAGGGCGAGCACGATGATGCTTTCAACGGGCGACTTGATGCGGCTCGGGGTCAGGCGTTGGACATTCACCGCCAACAAAACGAAGCTGACGCTCCTTATCGGATGCGGATCGCAGAGGCTGTCGCCAATGTCCGTCTAAATATCCGAGAGACATCACATGACGCGCAGGCGGGTGCTAGCAGCTTGCTAGCTAATGCGCGTCGCCAAGCCGCTCACGGTGCTCAATCACTCCATGAAGGGAGCCAAAGCATGGCCCAGCGTACCACGACAACTATCACCTCTCTGGCATCGAACCCGCTGGCGCTCGGCGGTATCGCTGCGGTTGTAGGGCTGATCGCGGGATCGTTGATCCCGACCTTTGAGGGCGAAGAGCGTGCGTTCGGTTCCACCGCGAACAAGCTGCGGGAGAGTGGCCGCGGCATGGCTCAGGATCTCGCCGACACGGGCGGCCGCGTCGTTAATCAGGTGCTCGACACGGCGCTGGAAAGCGCAGACCGCGAAGGGCTGTCGCCCGACAAGCCGATCGGCGAGACCTTTGCCGCGCTCAAGAGCGGGGAACTGGTCGCCAGCGTCAAGCAGGTAGCAGCCGATGCGCTGGAAGCAGGGAAGGGTGCCGCTCAAGCTGAAGCGGCGCCGGCACAGCCGAACCACGGGACGGATCAGGCGTGAGGCAAGGGGACGCGGGCGAGCTCCGGTGGGTTTCGCCTAGGTGAGCCCGCGCCCCATCAGCACGCTGCTGCTGGCGCTGATCACGGCGCTAAGCCTTGGGCTTGCCGTAATCGTCGTCTGGTGCTTGTTCAACCGGTCACCACCAGCCCGTGGCTCCGCCGGGCCAATCCAGACCGCTCCAGGGGCGGGCATACCAGCGACGAAGCATCAGCCTCCGGCGCACTGAGGCAGAAGTCTTTGGTCCTCAGGATCCATGCGGATACCGTACAACTATGTTCGAGTTTAGCGGCTTTAGTAACCGCCCGCTTGCCGGAACGGGCGGTTACTAACGTGCCGCCTGCTAGTTCATCTGCGACTAGGTCTAGCCGCCGAGATCGCCGTTGGCATTTGCATCGCGGAGAAGGACGACGGTGCGCAGATGCGTGCCCTCAGAGGACCGAGGCATATCGTTACTCATCAAAGCTTTCCTGTTTCGACCTCAGTACGCCTGCTACACGTCACCGAGTGCCACGATGGATCTGCTGCTCTTCAAGGTCGAGTTCTTCACCAAGCGCCCGGTGCGCTTCCGCATCGATCTGATCGGTCTGCTCCATCAGCTTCTCGCGAGCCGCTTCAATCGCCACTAGGCGCAGGCGCTGCTGGGCGACGAGCTGGCCGGTCTTGGTTTCCAAGTCCTGGTCCTCAATGCTCGCCCGCTCGGCTCGCACTTTGTACTCGTCGACCAGTTCGGCTGCTGCCTCGCCGTGCTCGGACGCGTCGCTGTCGAGATGCTCCTGCACTGCATCGAGTGAGGCTGCAGCGAGTTCGGCGCGGGCCTGAGCGGTATCCGGTTCGGGCACAATTGTCTCCTCCTGCTCGAGGCCCAGACGACGTATTACCCAGCCGAGTGTTGTCCCTTGCAGCACCAGCGTTGCGAAAATTGCGCAGAAGGCCAGAAAGACGATAATGTCCCGCCCTGGAAAACGGGCGGGGAGGGCAAGCGCCGTTGCTAGGCTGACTACGCCCCGCATCCCGGCCCAAGACAAAATTGTCGGGTAGCTCCAGGACGGCATAGGGTCAGCTTCCCGCGTTGAGCGGGAAAGGACGCGAGGAAGCCAGGTCGCCGGGAAGATCCAGACAAAACGGCTGACGATCAGCGTCGCGGACACCGCCAAGGCGATCCAAGCGAGGCTCTGCGCATCATGGCCCTCCAGGCGCTCGACGATCCCGCGCAGCTGGAGGCCAATGAGCATGAACACGAGTGCGGTAAGTAGGAACTCGACAAATCCCCACACCGTCGCCATGCCGAGCCGCGTTTCACCGGTGAAAGCCGCATGTTGACGCCGGCCGAGTACCAGCCCGCAGGCGACCGCCGCCAACACGCCGGACACGTGCAGCTGCTCAGCAAGGAAGTAAGCCAGGACCCCCGCGAGGAGGCTGACCGTAATATCGAGCAGCGTGTCTTCGAGCAGTTTGAAGACCCACATGGCAAGACGGCCGATGATCCAGCCCGCCAGCGTTCCGCCGATGGCGGCAGCGAAGAACTGGAAAACTCCCTTGCCGAGGCTGAACGTTCCTGCCAACGTGGCAGCAACCGCACAGCGATACAGCACCAGCGAGGAGGCGTCGTTGATGAGGCTTTCGCCCTCCAGCACGGTGACGATGCGCTTAGGCAGCTTTACCTGCTTGAGGACGGCCGCTGCGGCGACCGCATCTGGCGGGGCAACGATCGCACCAAGGGTGATCGCTGCCCACCAGGGCAGGTCGGCTACTAGCAGCTTGGCGACGACCGCCACTGCTGCGGCAGTGAAGAACACAGCGCCCAGCGCTAACGATAGGATCGGCCGTAGGTTGAACCGGAAGGCTGGCCAGTCGGTGCGATATGCGCTGGCTTGAAGCAGTGGTGGCAGAAAGAGTGCCAGTACCAGCTCCGGATCGAGTTCGACTGTGCCGACCCCGGGTACAAACGCCAGCGCCATACCGCCGAGCACGAGTGCAACCGCCAGCGGAACACGCAGCCGCTGCGCGGCATGTGCCAGCGCCACTGATGCTGCGATCAGTACGAGCAGTAGCTCGAACGTATGCATCAGGCCGACACTTTCGGACAGAGAGAGCCGGTTGGCGGCGAATACGAAAGCTCAACCCAATCAGCAGATTGTCCGTTCCTAACGAGGGCTAAGCGCATCACCCAGGCATAACTCCTTCCAGGCCGCCTACCGGTGTTGCAGATGTGCTGAGTTTTGGACGTCGCGTATGTCGCCGCTTTTGCGACATTGACACGTCCGAACCTGGTGGAGAGCAGACATTGTGGAGTGAAAGTAAAGTAGCTTGGGTACTATGATGGCCTGTAACGTGACGAAGGATTCGGCCTTCACGTCGACGAGGATACATCAACTTCAGATGCTTGCGTCGTTGCGGGCGTTCGCCTCCCGTTTGGACGATCACACCGCGGTCTTTAACTGATCTGGTTTCTTCCCGTCGGGAAGGGTCTCTTGGAGGTGGCCATGGATCATCGCTGCGTTGAACGGCTTCGAGAGGAACGTCGCCTTTGCCGGCATGTCTCCCGCATTCGGGCGGACGCGGCCACTGCCGATGACGATTTCGATCCACGGGTAGTTTTCGGCGACGTGGCGCGCGAGCGCAAAGCCGTTGGTGTCACCCGGCATATCGACGTCCGAGAAGAGCAGGGTGATAGTGTGGGCGTATTCAGGGAGCATAGCGATCGCAGCATCGCCGTGATCCGCCTCGTAGGTGCGAAAACCAGCGTCTTCCAGGATGCCTGCGACCGCCATGAGGATGAGGGGGTCGTCATCGACCGCAAGGGCATACGGCACTGCTGAGGTTTCCATCCTGCTCTAACATCTGAGCCGGTGCCAAGGTTCGGCGATTTTTTCGCGGCTAGCCTAATCAGGATGTTCGGCTTCGGGACGAGATCGCCTGATCGAATAGACAGCCACCCATCTCGGCCACGCATGCGCGCAGGAAAAATATCAAGTCAGGGTTGAGACTTGGGTGGGTGACGGTACACCATGATCATCGGCGAGCTGCACCGATCACGTCCACATCAGGGTTCTGTTCGTGCCTCTTCCGCCAAACCAAAAGCTATCGCCCGGCGCGGCGCTACGGTCCGGGGCCGAACTGGACCACGGTCATCTGAATGACGTTGCCCGGCTCGCGGCACAGATCTGCTCAGCCCCTATCGCCATGGTCAGTTCGGTCGAAGCCGGCCATCAGATACCCAAAGCCAGTATCGGTCTTCACGCCACGACAGCACCGCTCGATAGCGTCATCTGCCGCCACACGATTGCCGAGCGCGATCTGCTCGTCATCCCTGATCTGCTTGAGGATGTGCGTACCGCCTCGCATCCCTTAGCGACCGCGGAACAGCCACTGCGCTTCTATGCCGGCGTCTTTCTGGAGGGCGCAGACGGCTCGTCACTGGGTACCTTGTGCGTGATGGATCAGGGACCCCGTCCAGGCGGATTGACCGACGATCAGGCGGAAGCGCTGAAGGCGCTTGGACGGCAGGTCATCAGCCAGTTCGATCTGGCGCGTGAACGGTCCCGGTTTGCGGCCGTGTTCGACAGCGCTGTCGATTACGCGATCGTTGTCATGGATCAGGCAGGGACTATCACCGACTGGAACCAGGGTGCTGCTAATATCCTGGGCTGGTCGCGAGAGGAGATCATCGGCCGGAATCTGGAAGCCTTCTTTACCCCTGAAGACCGGGTGGCAGGGATCGCCGACCAGGAGATGGCCGGCGCAAGGGACAAGGGGCGCGGCATCGACGAGCGCTGGCACCTTCGTAAGAGCGGTGAGCGCTTCTGGGCCAGTGGCGAGATGATGCCGCTTCGCAATGCCGAACGCGAACTGATCGGCTACATCAAGATGCTGCGCGACCGGACCGAAGCGCGGCTGTCTGAAGACCGTCTGGTTGCCAGTGAGAAACGTTGGCGCGACCTGTTTCAGAATATGCGCGAGGGGTTCTTCGTCGGCGAGTTGATCCGCGATCCGAACGGCAAGCCTTACAATTACCGCTTCATCGAGGTGAACGAAGCGTTTGCGGAGCAGTCTGGCATACCGGCGACAGGCGTCGGCATGACGATCCGTGATTTCGCCGGCGACATCCAGCAATGGCTGATCGACCGCTATGCCTTGACGGTTGAAACAGGCGAGCCGCAGCAGTTCGAGATCCATGTTCCCGAGCTCGAACGGTATTTCGAGGTCCGCAGCGCCAAGGATGAAGGCGAGCGGTTCTCATGCCTGTTCCTCGATATCACCGCCCGCAAAGCGGTCGAAGCACAGCTCGCGCTGAACGACGAGCGACTGCAGATGGCGCTCGTCGCCTCCGGCGCGGTCGGATTGTGGGACTGGATGGTCGATAGCGACCTGCTCCACGGCGACGCCAATTTCGCCCGCCTGTACGGCCTCGACATCGAACGAACTGCGGCTGGGCTGACAATGGAGCAGTATCAGGAACACGTAGTTCCCGACGATCTGCCCTTCCTCCGTGAGCGCATCCGCGCCGTGTTCGAATACGGCGCGGATTTCCGCGTCGAGTACCGGCTTGCTATTCCCGGCCAGGCCCTGCGCTGGGTCGAGTGCAAGGGGCGCATGGTCATGGACGAGCACGGCAAACCATACCGCTTCTCAGGTACTGCGGTGGACGTTACTGATCGGAAAACTGCCGAAGACCAGAAGCACCTGCTGATGGAGGAGCTCTCCCACCGGGTGAAGAACACCTTCTCCATGGTTCAGGCCGTAGCATTTCAGACACTGCGTGATGTTGATCCGGCGATCTCCGACACCTTGCAGAGCCGATTGGCCGCGCTCAGCCGGGCTCACGAGGTACTGCTGCAAAAGGACTGGTCATCGACCTCAATCCGCGCGCTGCTCGATCGTGTGCTTCGGCTTGAGGCCGAAGGCGGCCGCTACGAACTCCAGGGTGACGATTTCGAGGTCGAGGCTGACGCTGCGTTGTCGCTGTCATTGCTGTTCCACGAGCTCGCCACCAACGCCGTGAAATATGGGGCGTTGTCGAACGGCACCGGTCGTGTCCGAGTGAGCTGGTCAACCGACGACGATCGTTTCAGGCTGAGATGGGTAGAGGAGGGCGGCCCACCAGCCCACGAACCCTCACGGAAGGGGTTCGGCTCTAAGCTCATAGCCTTGGGCATTCGCAACAGCCGGCAGGTGACCCTGGCTTACGCGATGGAAGGCTTCTCGGCGGACTTTGAAGCAGCACGCGCGATGGTCATCGCTGAAGCCCAGCTGCGTACTGGCGAAACTAGCTTCGAGGGTAAGCCCGCGCGAAAGCTGCCATGACCATCTCAGGCTGGATCGGCTTGCTCAAAATCGCCACCGCATAATCGCACTGCTCACATTCCTCAGGTGTGCCGGTGATATAGATCACGGGAATGGAAGGGCGCCCGACGCGGATGGCCTCAATCGCTTTTGGCCCGGTACCGCCAACATTCAAATTAACGTCTGACAAAATGACATCCGGCTCGCGCAACGACACAGCGGCGATCGCGTCCTTCTCGGTTTCAACAATTTCTACCGACGTTGCGCCGGCTCGCTCAGCGATGTCCGCCACGAACTCGGCTATCAGCGGTTCATCCTCGATCACCAAAACATGACACATATCAAGCTGTCCTTCGCAGGCTCAACACATGGCGTTCGAGATCGACCCAAAGCAGCATCGATAGGTTTGGATAATCGGGGGTGGGCGGAGGCTACTGCCTCAACCTACTTTAATGCCATCACCGACCTGTTTCGCAAAAATGCTAAGTTTCGGATGTCGCATATGTCCGGTGTTCTGCGACAATGGTCTAAATCGAGCTTGGCGGATTAGGACGGCAATCCGGAACATGTTCTCGCACGCCGATGAATGGCTTAGCTAAGCCGTGATACAATCGGGTCGGGCACACCCAGGCGCCGATCGCGTCAGCGAGTAGTGCAGTGGCGAACAACGGGATGATGAGCCCGCGGCTGGCGGTCGTCTCGCTGATGATAATGACTGCCGTGAGTGGCGCGCGGACAACGCCGACAAAGTAGGCAATCATGCCCAGCACGACGATGGCGCCGGGCGGGTCGGCAGGAAAGAGCACGGTCAGTAGGTTGCCAACACCCGCGCCAACCGCAAGCGACGGCGCGAACACGCCGCCCGGCGCGCCGCTAAGCGTCGTGGCAAGTGCGGCGGCGAACTTGGCCGGCCCGAACCATAGCGGCTGGCCATGCCCTTCGACGAGCTGGCGGGTAGCGGCATAGCCGGTGCCCCAGGTCGTGCCCGTGCTCGTGAGGCCGAGCAGCGCGACGACGAGGCCGCAGCCTGCCGCGAACAGCACCGGCCGCTCCTTGAGGCGCCGGACTGCCGGGTGTGCCGCCTCCGCAATGTCGAGCACGATGCGGCTGAATAAGCCGCCCGTGAGCCCGCCCGCCACCGCCGCGACGGGCGTCACCAGCAGCACGGCTCGTACGCCCAGCGTCTGCCCCATGGTGCCGAAATAGACGTAGTCGCCAGCAATCCCGAGGCTGACGAGCCCGGCGATCATCACCGCCGCCATCACCAGCACCGCCACCTTCTGCTCATAGGCAGATGCCAACTCCTCGATCGCGAACGCCACGCCTGCGAGCGGCGTGTTGAACGCCGCAGCGACCCCGGCCGCGCCGCCTGCAATCAGGACGCCCGCGCCGATCGGCACCCGCAGTACGCGGCTGATCCAGACCATTATCGCCGCGCTGAGCTGCACCGTGGGGCCTTCGCGCCCGACTGAGCCGCCCCCCAGCAGCATGGCGAGCGTCAGCCCGACCTTAGCAAAGGCAGTTCGGAGCGACACGAGTGGGCCGGTCACCTGATCCTGCGGATCGCGCGCGGCGGCAATCACCTGCGGGATGCCGGACCCGCGAGCGGCTGGAAACCAGCGCCCAGTGACGTACACCACGGCCGCGAACAACGCCGGGGTCAGCAGCAGCGGCGCGTAAGGTATAGCGGCGACGAGCCGGGTGAACAGCGCCTGCGCTGTGTCACCAGCACGCGCGAACGCCAGTGCCGCCAGTCCAAGCAGCACGGCGCCGCCTCCAGTAGCCAGTCGCCGCCGCAGGCGCCGCAGCGCTTCGCCGCTCCGTCCGACACTGCCGTTGGTGAGGCGCGCGAGCCGGGCCAGAAAGGTATCGAGCGACGCTGCCATTGCGCCGTCTTTGACGTTAATACGGAAGCGCGCAAGCGGGCGTGCTTGCTTCAGCCGAGGAGACGCCATCCATGACGCATCTGCTGGATGAGGTCGGACGGGCGCTGCTGATGGCGGCGGGCATGTTCTGGCAGACCGGCTGGAGCCTCGTCCTTGGGTTCGCCGTCTCTGGCCTCCTTCAGGCGATCATGCCGGCCGACCAGATGCGCCGGGCGCTCGGCCGTGACGGTCCGCGCGAGATCGGCATCGCCACGCTGGCGGGGGCGGCAAGCTCAAGCTGCTCGTATGCCTCGGCAGCGATCATGCGCACGCTGTTCAAGAAGGGCGCCTCGTTCGTCGCCAGCATTGCCTTCCTGTTTGCGTCGACCAACTTGGTGCTCGAACTCGGGATCATCCTTTACCTGCTGCTCGGCTGGCAGTTCATGCTCGCCGAGTGGATAGGCGGGCTGGTGCTGATTTCGGTGCTGAGTCTGCTGGTGAAAGCCACGTTGCCCGAGGGTCTGACGGATGAGGCGCGCCACCACGAGGAGCAGGGCGGCGGGCACGAGCATATGAGCATGGCCGTTGAGGGCGGCACGTGGCGCGAGCGGCTGCGTAGTCCCGACACGCCGGTGCGCGTCGCGCAGAACTTCGCGATGGACTGGCGGATGCTGTGGAAGGACCTGGCCGCCGGCTTTCTGATTGGCGGCTTCCTAACCGTGTTCGTGCCGAGCAGCGTTTGGCAGGGGCTGTTCCTGACCCACGCCTCGCCTTGGGTCAGGCTCCCCGTGGACGCGCTGATCGGCCCGATCGTGGCAATGCTGACCTTCGTCTGCTCAATCGGCAACGTGCCGCTGGCGGCCGTGCTGTGGGGAGGCGGCGCCAGCTTCGGAGGCGTGGTGGCGTTCCTGTTCGCCGACCTCATCGTACTGCCGCTGCTCGACATCTACCGCCGCTATTATGGCTGGCGGATGGCGCTCTACATGGGCGCGGTATTCTACGCCGCTATGGCTGTGGCCGCGCTAATCGTCGACCTGGGCTTCACCGCGCTTAGGTTGGTGCCTCACGCGGCCGGCGGCATTGAAGCCCGGGTGAGCCATTTCGAGATCAACTATACCTTCTGGCTCAACCTCATCGCGTTCGCCATCGCGATCTGGCTCTTCATGCTCAATCGGCGGCACCCGATGAACCACTGTCATGGGTAAAGCGCTTGGACGCGACTGATCGGATCGTGCATCCTAGTCTGCCGTAGCAAGCGGTCCCGGTGAGAGGCTGCGACAAAGGAGTCATCCCATGAAGACGATGTTTGCCGCCATCCTTGTTGCCGGCTTGGCCCTATCGCTCGGCGGCTGTGCCAAGAGCGGCGACGAGAAGCTCGCCGACCGCGTCGAGAACCATGCCGACGCTCAGGCGGATGCACTCAAGAACCAAGCAGCCGAGCTGAACGCGGAAGCCAAGCAGGTTCGCGAGACCGGTAAGCAGCGCGGCGATGCGATCGACGCCGCCAACCTCAACACACAGGCGATGACTAACGAGCAGAAGGCCGCGATCGTCAACGGGGCTGCACCTGCGGTACGGTGATCCAGACGGACGCGGGGCCTTGATGAGGGGGCAACCCTTTTGAACGCCCGCGTCCGCCAGTTCTTGGTCGGCGTAGGCGAGACGTTCTGGCTGTTGCCGGCGGCGCTCGTCGTCGCCGGCATCCTGCTCGCGGTCGGGCTCGTCGAGCTCGACCGCAGCGGGCTGGTGCCGCAGTGGCTGGTCGACAGCCCCTGGCTCTACAACGGCGGAGGCACGGGAGCACGCACCCTTCTGGGTGCGATCGCGTCGTCGACGATCGGTGTCGCCGGCACGGTGTTCTCGATCACCATCGCGTCGCTGTCACTGGCGGCGGGGCAGATGGGCCCCCGGTTGCTGCGCAACTTCGTCAAGGACCGTGGCAACCAGTTCACGCTCGGTGCCTTCCTCGGCACTTTCTCCTATGCGTTGATGGTGCTCAGGAGCGTGCGGACCCAGGGTGAGGGGCCGTTCGTCCCGCATGCCGCGCTGACCGCGGGCATCCTGCTGGCGTTCCTGTGCGTGGGCGTGCTGGTGTTCTTCGTCGGCCATATGGCGGGGCGGATCAACGTCGACACGGTCATCGAGCTGGTGAGCGAGGACGTTGCTCGCGCAATCGGGCGGTTAACCGGCCCCCACGCGCCAACGCATATCGCAGCGCCGACCTTCACCAATGCCGTCGCGGCCGTTGCCGATCCGCGGCGCGGCTACCTTCAGGAACTCAACGCCGACCAGCTGGCCGATTGGGCAGCCGCGCACGACTGTACGATCCAGCTGCTCGTCCGGCCGGGGGACTACGTTTTCCCCGGCGCGCCAATCGCGCTGGCCGAGCCGACCCGCGACGGCATCGACCGGGCGATCCGGCGCGCCACGGCGCTTGGTGGGCAAAGGGTCAGCCGGAGCGACCTCGAGTTCGCGATGCGCCAGCTCGTCGAGATTGCGGTGCGGGCGCTGTCGCCAGGTATCAACGACCCACATACTGCGATGAGTGTGCTCGACCGGATGGGAGCGGCGCTTTGCGACATGGTACCGCGATATCTGCCGCATGGCCTGATCGAGCGCGACGGCCGGGCGGTGCTGATTGTTCCGACGGTCGACTATGACGGACTGGTCGACACGATGTTCCACCTGATCCGGCAGAACGCCGCTGGGAGTGCTACGGTGCTGATCCGCTTGCTCGAGGTGCTGACCGCCGTCGCCGGCTTGGAGCGTCGCCCCGAACGGCTGGACGTACTGCGCCGGCACGCCGACCTGGTGCTCGGCGACGGCGAGCGCGATGTCGCGACGCCCGCCGACCTCGACGATCTCAAAGGGCGCCATCAGAGGTTCATCGCGATGCAGACGATCGGCCCAATTAGCGTGCTGGAGCGCGAGGCAGCATGATGGAGCTGCTCAAGCAGGCGACCCTGTGGCTCGCGGCCGGCGTTGAGGCTGCGGCGGCACTAGTGATTGGACTTGCCGCCATCCAGGCGTTCCTGCGGGCTCTCGTGCTGTTCATACCTGGACACCTCGCCTCGGATGAGCCTGACGCCAAAGAGGCCGTGCGCCTCAAGCTTGGCCGCTGGCTGGCGGTCGCACTCGAACTGGAGTTGGGCGCAGACATCCTGCGCACCGCCGTCGCGCCGACCTGGACAGAGATCGGGCAACTCGGTGCGATCGTGGTGCTGCGGACCGCGCTTAACTTTTTTCTCCAAAAAGAGATCGATGGCGCTCAAGCACGCCGGACCGGTTCGCCGCCTGCCGCCAACCCCGAACCATAGGACCGACAATGGATTTTCTCGGCATAAACTGGGTCGGCGTCAATGCGGAGAACGGGCGCAAGCTGCTGCTGTCGCTCGCGTTCGTCGCGGTCGTGGTGATAACCAGCCGGTTGTTGCGCGGGCTCGTCAGCCTCGTGCTGCGCCGGGTCGATCATGCAACCGTGCAGACGCGGTTCTGGACGAGGCAGGCGATCAGCCTCGTCTCAGCGATCGTCCTGATCCTGGGGCTGCTGTCGATCTGGTTCAGTGATCCCACCCGACTGGCGACCGCGCTGGGGTTGATGTCCGCCGGTCTCGCCTTTGCGCTTCAGCAACCCGTCACCTCAATCGCGAGCTACTTCGTCATTCTGCGGGGCAACACCTTCACTGTCGGCGATCGCATTTCGATGGGCGGCGTACGCGGTGATGTGATGCGGCTCGGCTTCATCCAGACCACTATCATGGAGATGGGCGAGCCGCCCAGTGTCCAGGGCGCCGACCCGGCGGTGTGGGTCAAGAGCCGCCAGTTTACCGGCCGTATCGTGACGGTCAGCAATGCTAAGATCTTCGCCGAGCCGGTGTACAACTACACCCGCGACTTCCCGTTCATCTGGGAGGAGATGGCGATACCGATCACCTACGAGGCGGACCGCGCCAAGGTGGAGGCAATCATGTTGGCGGCCGCCAGGCAGCAGTCGGTCGATCTGGACTCGCTGGCGGCCGAGTACAAGGAGGGACTGCAGGCGCGGTTTGGAGTCGAGCCGATCGATCTGGTGCCCCGCGTGTTCTACCGCATCACTGACAACTGGCTGGAGCTTACGGTGCGCTTCATTGTGCATATTCACGGTATCCGGGGCGCCAAGGATGCCATGAGCCGCTATATCATCGGCGAACTCGACAAGGCCGGCATCGGCATCGCTTCGGCAACCTACGACATCGTCGGCTTTCCCCCGATCCGGATACGCCCGGAGGCAACCGCTCCACCTCAATAATGCCGATGCGCAGCAAACGCATTCGGACCAGGGCGGCTGTTCAAGCATGTCACCGGCAAAGGAGCCAACAGCCATGTCCCTTCCGCTCGTTTTCAGAATCAGCGAGTTCACCACCATGCTTTGGTCGTTTGACGAGGACGTGGTCCGATACCCCGCCTTCAGCATCGACTATACATTCGGGCTCAATCTGGTGGCTCTGGGGCTTGCGGTGTACCTGTACATCCAGAACCGGTGCCATCCGATGGACCATCATACCCACATTGTTCATGAAAGCGCCCACGACGAATGAACCTCGTCAACATCCTCGTTCACCGGCTGCGCGAGATGGTCGCGGAGTTCATCCGCATCCTGCCGCAGATTGGCATCGCGCTGGTGATCCTGCTCGCGACGTGGTTCGCCGCCAAGTTCGCGCGGCGCATTGCCGATCGGCTTCTGAGCCGAACCGAGGTGCGCGGCACGCTGGTCAACCTTGCCGAGACACTGGTCAGCGTAACGATCTGGATCATTGGTCTGATGATCGCCAGCTCGATCGTTCTCCCAGGCGTTACGCCAGCCAATCTGCTCGCGGTGGTGGGCCTCGGCTCGGTCGCGGTAGGCTTCGCCTTCAAGGACATCTTCGAAAACTTTCTCGCCGGCATCCTCATCATGCTCCGACCGAAAATGCGGATCGGCGACATGATCGAGTGCGAGGACGTGGCGGGAAAGGTGGAGCAGATCACCTTGCGCGAGACCTACCTGCGCCATCTCAGCAATGAATTGGTGCTCGTGCCCAATTCCTTCCTGTTCAAGAACCCTGTCAAGATCCTGACCGATGAGACGAAGCGCCGCCATCAGGTCGAGGTCGGCGTCGGCTACGACGTCGACCTTGATGACGCCGCCCGCGTGATCGAGGCAGCTGTCCGATCGTCGGAGGGCGTCGATCCGGATCAGCGCATCGACGTGTTCGCCAAGGCGTTCGGCGACAGCTCGATTGATTTCCTTGTCCGCTGGTGGGCCGGCTCGAAACCGGTCGACGCACATCGATCGCGCGATGCGGTCGTCAGGGCGATCAAGCGGGCGCTGGACGACGCCGGGATGGAGATCCCATTCCCGTATCAGACGCTCACCTTCAAGGAGCCGTTGCCGCTGACGCGGGCGCGGAAGATTGCGTCCGACGACCTATCTCCCGCGTCCGGCCCCCACACGGCGCGGTCCGGCGAAGACGACGGCTTCTGATCAGCTCTCCGCCGGCGCGCCGGCAAAGGCGGCGACGATGCATATCAAACCGACAATCGCGAACCCGGCGCGGGTAGGCCAGCCTCCAACCTGCGAGCGAAAAGACACCCAGACCGCCAGCACCGCCTGCATCGCGTAGAACAGCGCGAACGCGCGCGAGGATAAGGCGATCACCGAGAAGGGGTCGGTCAGCCAGACGACCGCGATCGACAGCGCACTGGCGGTCAGGAATGCGCCCCGAACCCCGAGCCGCCGACGTGATACCTCGATCATCAGGCCGCCCGAGCCGATGCTATCGGCGATCGCGGCGCTGAGTTGGCTGGAGACGGCGCCGACGAGCACAAAGACGCCGAGCAGCGGCGCGACCATCGTCATTATATCGAGGATGCCGGCGACACCCTCCGCATGTTGCGCCCGGGTCAGGAACGGCGTGAGGAGACCTAGGAAGGCAAGGTAGATCGCCGACGACAGCCACTGAGCATAGCGCATCGTCCGCACGCGGGTAGGCTGGTCGTAGCTGCCCCCCATGTAGCGCGATGTCTCGAACCCTTGCACGGTGATGACGAGCCCAAGCAGAAGGGGCACACCCGACCAGGACAGGCGGGTTGGAGGGAGATCGAGGGGCATCCCGGCGTGGGTCGCCCACCAGGTGGCGAGGCCAGCTAGAAGGCCAGTGATGATCCCTAATTTTACGGATACGCTGGCATGGGCAGCATGCTCGATCTTCTTGATGCTGCCCGAGAATGTCAGCGCCGTTAACGCCAGGATGATAACGGTGACGAGTAGGTTGGCGATCAGACCGTGCCGCTCAGGCGCGATCGCCAGCGGCTTCATCGTGAACTCGGCGAGCAGTTTCAGGTAATAAGCCACGGAGACCGCGTAGGCGATCGCCAGCATAACCTGCGCAAGCCGCATCGCCCATGCCATTGGATCGTGCAGTGACAGTTTCGGCGCGATGTCCTCGACATGGACGATGTTGAAGCGGACGACGGCACCCACCGCATAGGCTAACGCTAACAAGGCTGCCATGGCGAGGATCGCCGCCGCGCCGAACTCGCGGGCGAGCAGTGGCCCGCATATCAAAAAGCCAGACCCGATGATCGAGGCAAGGGGGGTAACGGTCGCCCGCCACGTATCGGTGCGGGCGAAACCACCGAACGTAAGCAAGGCAGTGACCGCAACGGCGGCCAGGACAGCAATGACGATGATCAGAAGAAAAACCCTTGTAAGCTGGTACGACCAGATGGTGCTCTGATGGTCTCCGCCAGGCAAGACGGATCACGTCGAGTCGGCTTATTTGGCAGCATTCAGTGTATCGGAGAGTTTGCTAGGATCGCCTTGCACACACCGCTAGGTGCCCTCAAAAGCAAACGATGAAGTCGCCTGCCAGCCCAACTCTCGCCTGAAATGACGGACAGGATAGCGGAAACGCCGCCCGAAGCACCCGAAAGCGGTTTACGAGCGCTAGCGATTTATCGCTGGTGGAAGCAGTCCATAGTCGGCGTGATCGATCATGAAGAGGTGGTCGACAGGATCATCGCCGACAGCGGCTGGTCGCCCCGCTACGCCTTCATGACCATGATGTCGGCGGGAATCGCCGTGCTCGGCCTGCTGCTGTCGTCGCCGGCGGTGGTGATCGGAGCGATGCTGATCTCTCCGCTGATGAGTCCGATACTGGGGCTCGGCTTCAGCCTCGCGTTATTCGACTTTGCCGAAATGCGGCGTTCCCTCACGGCGCTGGCGGTCGGCGCCGTGCTGGCAGTCGCCTTTACCGCGCTCATCGTTCTAGCATCGCCGTTGAAGGCCCCGACCGTCGAAATTCTCGCCCGCACCCGACCTAACCTGTTCGATCTGCTCGTCGCGCTGTTCGCGGCTCTTGCCGGTACGTTCGCGATCATCCGTGGGCGTGGCGAGACGATTGTCGGTGTCGCGATCGCGACCGCCCTGATGCCGCCGCTGGCGACCGTCGGATATGGCTTGGCGATCGGCAACATGGCGATCCTGAGCGGCGCGTTAGCGCTGTTCGCAACCAACTTTCTGACAATCGCGCTCTCGGCTACGATCATGGCGCGCTTCTACGGCTTTGGTCACTATCTCTCCAGCCAGCAGAGCTGGACACAAACAGTTGTGCTGGCGCTCGTCTTCGTCGGCATGTCGGTGCCGCTGGCGGTCTCGCTCGGCCGCATCGCGCGCGAGACGGTCATGACCACTCAGATCCGCTCGATCCTTACCGGCAGCTTCAGCGCAAACGCGCGTGTGACGCAACTCGACGTCGATTATGATCACACGCCACTCTTGATCCGCTCGGTGGTGATCGCGCCGCGGGCCGGGGCGAAGGACAGCAAGGCTATCGAATCTGACGTAGCGCGGCAGCTTGCTCAGCCAGTCCGGCTGCAGCTTGATCAGGTGTTGCTCGATCCTTCTGTAGGCTCGGTAGGAGCCCAGCGCGCCGAGTTGGAACAGGCCTCGGCGGCTGCGGCAGCTGATGACGCGGAGGCGATGTCGATTGCTCGTCTCGTGGCACTTGCCGCTGGCATCGAGCCCGACGACGTGACGATCGACCGCGATCACCGTCGTATTGCCGCGACAGCGGTGCCGCTCCCCGATGCAGGTGCGGAGACCTATCGGGCATTGGAGCAGCGTGCCGCCCAGACCGCCAAGGGCTGGCACGTGACGATCGTGCCGCCGCTTGGATCGCTCCCGACCATCCGATTTGCTGACAACATCGACACGCTTGATCCGCCAGCACGGGAAGCGGTGCTGCTGTCCGCATGGGAGGCTAGACGCTGGAATATTCCAGCATTGGCCGTGCCCGGGCTCCCAAGGGAGCCTGGCGTAGCCCGTCCAAGCTTAACCCAGCGCCGCGGCTTGGCGGTCGCCGCACTACTGCGTCAGCAGCGGATCGTCACCGTGCCTGCGCCGACTGCAGGACAGTCGTTCGCGCTTTCGGCCAGCTCAGGCGCGGTACGGTGACACGCCAGGAGCTGAAGACCAAGGAGGCAGCCATCCCCTGGGGCCGCGCCGGCCGACCGGACGAGGTAGCCGCGCTCGTCAATTTCTTGCTCTCTCCGGCGGCTGATTACATAACCGGCACCACCGTCACGATTGACGGTGCTCTTTCACTCACCGTTGCGCAGGGAGCCTGAGCGATGGTCGCATATGTCGTAGAACAGCTTGACGACGTCACGCTGACAGGCGGGCCGCTCGACCGGAAGCTCGATCTGATGAGCCCGTTCGTTTGGAACGACGGGAGCAGCTACCGGATCATGGTGCGCGGCGTACCGTGGCCACTGGGACCGACCGGTTTGATCGGCGGCGGCAGCAGCAACGACGGGCTGACCTTCGCCATGGATGATGCACTTGCCATCATACCTGGCCCGGATCCGTTCGATTTGGGCGGCTGTGAGGACCCGACCGTGCTGGTACTCCCGGACAGTCGGGTCCTAGTCTACTATACCGGCGTGGATGCTCAGCGGCTGCAGGGATCGATGATCCTCGCCGAAGGCCCCAGTCTGCATGAGCTGACCAAAACCGAGTTGGTTTTGAAGGCGCCCCCGGGCGAGGGCAACATCAAGGAGGCGACGCTAGCCGAGACGTCGACCGGCGAGTGGCGGCTATTCTACGAATATGCCGCCAACGGGGCGTCCCGCATCGGCATGGCAGGCGGCCCATCGCCGACGGGGCCTTGGACGGTACTACCCGACCCGTTTGGCATCCGCGAAGAAAGCTGGGATAACTGGCACCTATCAACTGGGCCGATCTTTCAGGTCGCCGGGCAAGATCCGGTCATGTTCTATAACGGTGCCACCTACGATGCACGCTGGCGGATCGGCTGGATCAGCTTCGACACCGACTTCACACGTGTGACTGGACGCGGGCTCGAGCCGCTGCTCCTACCGCCGCCGCCAACCCATCGCGACTCCACTGACATTGCGTTTGCGGCATCGACCGTCTCTGAAGGCGAACACATCGCTCTATTATTCACTCGAGGACCGCATGCGTCGACGCGCGCTGATCCGCCGCTACACCGCCTGAGCAACACCTTGCTCGACGTGCGCAAAAAGTTACCGCCGGTTAAGCCGGTGGCAAAGGAGATACCATGTCACTGATGGAGATGATCGAGCAGGGCGTCGAGAGCGGCTCCCTAGGCAAAGTTCCCGCCGATCCGAACAGGCAGGGCATGGCAGATGGCTTCTGACAACGATCGCGGCCGCACGGCTTCCAGCCCTCTAGCGATGCCGCTGACTGGTTGGAAGGACGTGTTCGTCCGCACCTGGAGCGAGGCGGGGGACGACAATGTTGGCCTCGTTGCCGCCGGTGTTGCCTTTTATGGGTTCCTGGCACTCGTTCCGCTGCTTGGCGCAATTGTGCTGAGCTATGGTCTAGTGGCTGACCCGCAAACGGTCATTCACAATATGCAGGGCCTGACTTCGGTCATGCCCGGCGATGCGGCCAAGCTGGTCGGCGAGCAGCTGATGAACGTCGTCAAAACGTCGGGCAGCAAGAAGGGGCTCGGACTCCTCCTCGCGCTTGCATTGGCGGTGTTCGGTGCACGCAGCGCTGCTGGTTCGATCGTGACCGCGCTCAATATCGCTTATGAGGAGAAAGAGAAGCGCAGCTTCATTGTCGTCAACCTGCTGGCTCTCGGCATCACCGCTGCTGGCGTAATAGTCGCCGTTCTAGCGGTCGTTGCAATTGCGGCGCTGGGGCATCTGGAAACGTTGCTTCCAACAGCGCCCGGGGTCGTACTCATCCTTGGCAAGCTGCTGTCCTACCTTGCACTGGCGCTCGCGGGCGCGGCCGGGGCAGCAACGCTCTACCGTTACGGTCCCTCGCGGACCAAGCCGCGCTGGGTGTGGCTTACGCCTGGGTCGATCCTGGCGGCACTGCTGTGGCTCGCGCTCACGCTCGGTTTCGGCATCTACGTCGCTAACTTCGGCAACTACAATGCGACCTATGGTTCGCTGGGCGCGGTCGTGGTGCTGCTGACCTGGCTCTACCTGTCGAGCTACATTCTCCTTTTCGGGGCAGAGCTTAATTCGGAGCTTGAACACCAGACCGCCGAAGACACGACTTGTGGAGCCAGTAAACCCATGGGTGATCGCGGCGCTTGGGCCGCCGATCATGTTGTGACGACCGAAGCGCAGAAGGACGCATCCGCCAGCGCTGCGGTGAAGTCGACGGATGCTGAGCCAAAGCAGCTGACGTCTCAGCCGTCGCTCGTGGCAGAGTACATCAGTGCGCGGACCGGATCGCGCCTTGGGACGGTGGTGGGGGCAAGGCGAGCTGGAATGCTTTCTTCGAGTATAGCCGTGCTAGGGCTCGGCTTTGTGCGTCGCCGCGGTAAAGTTACGCAGGGGCTGGCCCTTCTCGCCGTTGCCGCCGGCTTGAATTGGCTTGCGCGCCAAGATGAGAACGCCCGCAGCTGACTTGGCGTGTCGGCGAGGCCAACGGTTCGCCATTTCTCACCAGCATGGTCAATTCTCAAAACCCGTTCCGTTTGCGATTTCGGAAACTGCCACATGGCGACCGGGTTATCAAAAGCGATTTTGTCGCAGATATCCTAAGTTTCGCGACATCGCTTCCGGCGCCCGTGTTCCCTCGTATGCCAATGTCGCAAAAGTCAGTTGCTAAACGGTAGCTTTTCGGTACATATTTGCGACATGCTGATCGGCTACGCACGTGTATCCACCGACGACCAGGATCTCCGGCTGCAACGCGCCGCGTTGAAGGAGGCTGGATGTAAGCGGACGTTCGAGGAGAAGATCTCGGGCGCAAAGCGCGATCGGCCCGAGTTGGCCAAGATGATCGAGCAGCTGCGCGACGATGACACGGTGGTGGTGACGCGGCTCGACCGGCTGGCACGCTCCACTCGCGACCTGCTCAACATCGCCGAGAAGCTGAAGGAGGTAGGGGCAGGGCTCCGTTCGTTGGCGGAACCTTGGGCGGACACGACCTCGCCGGCAGGGCGCATGGTGCTGACCGTGTTCGCCGGCATCGCCGAGTTCGAGCGCGAGCTGATCCACCAGCGCACCAGCAGCGGGCGGGTAGCAGCCAAGGCGAGGGGAGTCCGCTTCGGCCGTCCGCCCAAGCTGACCCCCGATCAGATCGCACTCGGCGAGCGCCTGGTGAGCGAAGGCACATCAGTGCGCGAAGCCGCCAAGCTGCTTAAGTGCCACCATGCCACGCTTTACCGAGCACTGACCGCTGCGGCATTGGCGCCGTGATGCCGGTCGCTTCGCAACTTGGCGTGCCGGAAAGGAAGGCCTGATGCCAATCCGTCCCGAGCATGTGTTCCTGTACCCGATCGATTGGCCGCAGCTCTCTCACCATGTTCGCTTCGTGCGGGCAGGGGGCTGTTGCGAGCATTGCGGCCGCCCCCATGGGCAGAGGGTATTCCATCTGCGGGATGGACGATGGTGGGACCGGAAGCGACATTGTTGGCGCAACGGGCAGGGCAGGCGCGTCAGACGGCCGACGGAGAACATTCTGGCCCACGGTGCCTGGACACCGGTAGTGCTGGCCTGCGCTCATCTCAACCATGACCCCAGCGACAGCGCGCTCCATCAGTTGGCGGCATTGTGCCAGCGCTGCCACATGATCCATGACGGTCCCGAGCATCGACGCAGACGCTGGATGAATGCTCACTATCGTCGCGCTCTTGGCGACCTGTTTTATGGTCCTTACCCGATGCTAGGCGCCGTCTGGATCACACCCACTCCGCTAAGCATGCTCGACGATGCCCGATCGCTGTACGCTCCTGTGTAATTACTGCGGCGCAGCAGCTCGTTCCCACCAAACGTGGGGTGAGGAAGCACAACACGAGTGAAACAACATCGGCGCTATACAACAATGGCTAAGGATGGCCATCAAATCGCTCGTTCTTATTGTTAATATCGTCTAAGTAAGACCGTGCTGTCTTAGGGTAGGACTCAGTGAAAAGCCAATCTTCAGCAGCTTCGGATGACATGAAGTAGCGCACACCAGCGCTGGCAGTTGCGCGCTTGATCTGCATCAACGCATCCGACCTGGTCACGACATAAGCGGTGCGCCTTGCTGCCAGCTCTTTGATAGCAAGCAATTTGATGAACAGCGCCAGCACGTCAGGACTATGGGGATGCATCCGGCGCACGTCGATCAGCGCCTGGTGCTGATTGGCATCACAGCGCAGCTTCTGGTGTGCGTCTGTGCGCGCCGCCTCCAAGCAGATAATGTCCTGCGGCAAGAAGAAGCCCGAAAGGATGACGCTGATCAGATCGCGATCAGGATGCACTTCAAACGAGAAGATTGGGGTCACTATACGATACTCATGCCTCTGAAATCTGATCAGCCAGGAGCCATGCTTCGGCAGCTGCGAAGTCGTCGGTGAAGAAGCCAGCACCTCGCCGGGCAGCCGCCCTTTGTATCTGCATTCTCGCAAGCGACTGAGTGACTACGAAGGCGATACACCTCGATGCAAATTGTGGGTTTGCAAGTAGCTTTGCGAATTGACCGACGCTCTCCTGGGACTGGATGTGCATTCCCCGAATGTCGACCAGCGTCAGGTGTTCATTACGGGCGCAGGTGAGTTGACGATGTTTCAAATCACGGGCTGCCACGAAGCGCCTAATGTCTTCTGGTTCAAAGAAGCCGGACATGGTGATACGTACCAAGCTGCGCGAAATATCAACATCAATGGAAAACTCGGGCTTCATAGAGGCTTACTGGCTTCGATCTGGTTACCAGCGGGTTGACGCCAAGAAGCGAAACGCTCCGTAGCGCGTGGTCAAAGGCATGCTACGGAGCGCTGGCTGCCCATTGCCGCCACCAAGAGCCCTACATTGGCAATTCGCGTCGCTCAACGTTGTCAAAGGCGAACAATTTAGATGACATAGATCGAGCATATAACCTACCCCGCACAAGCAATGTTGGTGCACCTCTTGCTATCCGCGCGGTGATGATCCGCAACCGGGAGACGAGCGACGGCAAGCTTGCCGCCATCTTGAGATCTAAGTGGCGATGGTCAGGGCTGGCGGTGGCATGCACCCACCGCTTTGCTCGGGCAGCAGCACAGCCACGGACGCCCGCCGCTCATACTCCATATGAGCCTTTATCCTATAAATGAAGGCAAGCAGCGCTGGTCGGTAAGCATCCCAGCTTTTCGCGACACCCCGGTCAGTCCATCGGTGAACATGATCGCGCACTTCCTCGCCAAGGCTAACGCATTCGGCCTTCAACCGCCGCCCGATCCTAGCTTGCTCGGTTGGTCCCTCGGAGATCATCACGTCGAAGATCTCATGATGCTTAAAATGCTGGTAGACGGTCAGCAGCGACATCAGGTCACCGCGCAGCCGAACCAGGGTGGCGACGTTTACAGGCATGCCCTCAGCTACCAACCGTTCAGTTGCAGCGAAGTTGTCCATGATCTTGCCTTGATGCTCGCTCAAGCGGGCGATCAGCGAATACGTATCCATGCATCGATTATGCAGCAGCGCCGTAAGCAAGCAGTTAGGATTTGCACCCGTATTCAGATGGAATTACAACCACTATGGCAAGCAATCCCACGGCGGAGCTGTTGTTTAAATTTTAACAGGCTCAACGCCGTCTTTGACCCAGGCCAGCGCCTCCTCCTGCGTCGAGACGATACGGGCGTAAGGCTGTGTGAAGAGCCGTCGCACCTGCATCCGGGCAAGCGAGCTACCTGTCACGATCACGATGGCCCTGGCCTTCGGCATGGCTGCCATATGTTCGCCCATCGCCTTGATCATGTCCTGCGCCTGGATGTTGCAGGCGCTGACATCGATCACCATGGCATAATTGGGCTGCAACTTGTTGACCACGAACGAGCGGCGAAGGTCATTGATGTATGTTGCCGTCTCATCCAGGCTCAGCATGCCGCTGAGGACAACTTCGACTAACCCTCGGCGGGCATCCACGGCAATTCGATACATCCACCTACTCCTGGTCATCTGCTCGGCCAGCAGCACGTTGTGGCTTGATCTATGATGAACAACCCAAATAACTGGAGTTGGCACACTGCTAACCACGTATAGTTTGGACTCTGCTAATAGGACTGGACTACGGACGTATCGTTTGGGGAGCGGTCCAGCATGAATGGCGTAAATACCAGCCGTATCGGCCACAGCACGGACTGCGAGGGGATTACCTATTCCCTGAAGCCCGCCCAGGTGGTGCAGGACGGCATAGCCACCGCCGTTCACCTCGTTGCCACAGCTCAGGATGCAGCCCTGACCTATGGAGACGCGTACTTGCCGTTAGGCGCCCTCGTGTTGCTGGTCGCCGACGAGATCCCGCTCCCTGCGCGGGTAAGCTGGTCCGACGGGCGCCGCGCACGGCTCGAAAACAGGTGAGCGCTCCAGGGTCGCCCCAAGATCGAGCCCGCAGGCTGAAGGCGTTCCAGCTGTGCTCCATCCGACAAGGCTGCACAGAGACGCGAGCGCACGTGCTCAACATCTCGCGATCCGGCGCACTGGTCCATACTTCCGGCATGTTGGGGATAGGCTCGGCAATCACCCTGCTCTGCGGCTCGCTGCAAATATTGGCTCACGTCGCATGGACCGACGGGCCTCGAGCGGGCCTCGCGTTCGACCGGCTCATCACAGATGCTCAGCTAGAGCAGATCCTCACCGGCGACCGCCTTCGGCTTGGCCACCCCGCCTTACGAAGCAGCTAAGAAGGTCGCGCAGGGTGAACAACGTGCGCCCTGTTGAACTGTACGCCAATGGGGCGTACACGCACATGGAGGCTCAATGAGGGTGTCCATGCTAGACTTTCAGGATCAAGTCAGCGCTGTTGAGGAGCGCAGCAGCGAGCGGATGAACTTCCGGACCAAGCCGCGCATCAAGCGTGCCATCCAGCAGGCTGCTGCTTTGTCGGGAGTAGACGATTCCGTCTTCACGATGAACGCGGCTTACCGATTGGCGATGGAGACGATAGCGGCGCACGAACGCACCAGCTTGGAGCCGGTCGACCATGAAGGCTTCTTTGCGGCACTCGACACACCACCGGCACCGAACGATCGGCTGCGGGCCGCCTTCGCGCGCCATCGCGAGACGATCACCAGCCGGTGACCGCGCCCAAAGACGCAAAGCCTACCGTCATAGAGCCACTCGATCCTGCCAGGCACGATCGAGCGGCATTCTCCTGTGGCATTGACCAGGTCGACAACTTCTTTCGCCGCACCGCCAACAAGCTTACCAAGGCCGGGAACGTCCGCACCTTCGTGATGGTCAAGCCTGAAGGCCAGGTGATCGGCTTCTACGCCACCAACGCCCACGCGATTGATTATACTCAGCTGCCCGATCAGTTCGCCCGCAATCGGCCTTCCCACGGCAGCATCCCAGCTGCCTACATTTCGATGATCGGCGTCGATCGCCGCTTCCAAAGGCAAGGCTATGGTGGCGATCTGCTGGTTGATTGCCTGGCGCGCCTGGCCGGCGCGGCCGATGCACTGGGTATCGCCGTTGTCGTGCTGGACGTACTCGACTGCGGCAATTCGGAGGCGGTAGCCAAACGTCGTGCGCTGTACACCAGCTATGGGTTCGAGCCGCTGCCCTCCAACGAGTTGCGGCTCTTCCTGCCAATGGCAACAGTTCGAACGCTTACCGCAGGCATTCAGCACTAATAACCACCAAGGCTAAAATATTTTCGGCACAGGTTTTTGACACCTGCAAAGCCCCTGGAGCCATGGGGCGGCCTAGGTGTTTGATCCCACGGTTTGATGGTGCGATCCTTTCGTTGGAATGGAAGGAAGCCGTATGGGACAAGTTCGTCATGGGTGCGCCACGACCACGCACGCCGTCCGAGCAGCAATACAGCGATCGCAGGCTTCGCTCGCGACGCTGAGCCGTGAACTGGGGATCAATCCCAAGACGGTTGCGAAGTGGCACAAGAGGGCAACCGTCGAGGATCTGAAGACCGGGCCGAAGGCCCCTCATTCGACTACCTTGACCGAGGCTGAAGAGGCGATGGTTGTGGCGTTCCGACGGCACACGTTACTACCACTCGACGACTGCCTCTACGCCCTGCAGCCGTCGATCCCGCACCTGCCCCGGTCAGCGCTGCATCGTTGCCTGCAGCGGCACGGCATCTCACGGTTGCCGGATGTCGAGGGCGACAAGCCGAAGCGTCAGCGCTTCAAGCGCTACCCGATCGGCTTCTTCCACATCAACATCGCTGAGGTGCAGACCGCCGAAGGCAAGCTCTACCTGTTCGTCGGCATCGACCGCACCAGCAAGTTTGCGGTCGCCCAACTGGTCGACAAGGCGGATCGACGGACAGCGTGGGAGTTCCTCGAACACCTGCTGAAAGCCGTACCGTACCGCATCCACACGATCCTGACCGACGGTCTTGGCTTCTGCCAGCTGTTCGAGCCGCTGCGACACTGATCGCGGGAGGCCGCCATGGGCTCTTGCCTGGATCTCCCAGCCAAGAGCCAGGCGCAGCATCGCCGGGCTGATCCGCGGCACCAGGCTGCCGGTCAGCGCCGCCCATCGCGCCCGCAGCGCGCTGGACGGCATCTCCGCCAGCCGCTCCAGTTCCTCATCTACCCGCGCCATCAGCGCGCCTCCGCGATGCGGTAGCAGGTCGCGTCATCGCGGGAGAACCGCTCGATGACGTGCCCCTTCTTGCGCAGGCCGGTGAGCGCCGCCCGACTTGAATGCGGCAGCCAGTCAGTGGCAGCGGTGATCTCCGCCATAGTCGCACCTGTCGGACGGGTCAGCAGGGCGAGCACGCCGGCAATCTTGCTGATGCGAGGGGATGGAGCAGGCGAGGGTGCATCGACAGATACGGCGTCTTCAGCCTCGTCCTCGGGTTCTACTCCGATCGCTGCCAACCCTGCCGGTGTGACGAACAAGCCGGTGTGGCTATCGTCGGTGCAGCGCCAGGCGGCAGCTGGACCTGCGACCTCGCGCGGCTCCAGGAGCTTGCGGCGCAGCAGGCTGCTGATGGTCTTGCCGACCCGCTCGTCATCAGCTGTATAGTGGGAAGGTAGCGGCAGCAAGCTTCCGCTTGCACGCTGCGAGGCGTGGCTGAGCAGCAGGCTTTGTAGGTCGTTCAACTTGGTCATGTAGCGCACTCCAGATGGCGAGCGACCTTGTGCCGCTCCCACCAGCTGGAGCCCCGACAGTCATGCTGACGGGGCAGGGCAGCCGTCCCGATTGGCTGCGTGACAACAACGCTGTTGCTCTGGTGCAGCCTCAAGTCGAGTGGTTTGTGCATGAGCGGCAACAGTTATAAACTGCCTACGGCACTGCTGCATCCGCTTACTTGGCTTCCCGGCGTGATCGGAGTCATCAGTGGAAGCGCTCTCTACGGAGAAGCTGCTCGAATGAGTTGCATTCGACAGCCCTGCGTCCCTGGCTGCTTGGCCGTCTGAAGGCGATAGTAGATCGGATAAAGGTTCTTGCGGTCAAGCGTGCAAAAGAACGCCTACGCCTCGGGCAGAGCGCCAGTGCGTCGAGGAGGTCTTGTGGGGACTCGTAAGCGGCGGCCCAGCGCCCGTCCGCACGCGCAGCATCGACGTGGGTCATTCCGGCGGTGGTCATGCGCCCTTCGGCTATTTGCTGATAAGCGTGTTCACGGTTCTTGGCGGACCAACTCGATCCCCGCTCGCAGCGCAGTCAGACGCTCGAGACTTGCCGTTTACCCTCCTCGATTGCCGGTGAGGTGCAGGAGGCGGCCGTTGTCGCCGTCCTCCAGCAGCCATAATCCGCCGTCGGGGCCTGCCATCACGGCGCGGATGCGCGCGCCCATATCCCACCGCTCTGCTTCCCGCGCCCTCGTGCCGTCGAACGCAACGCGGACAAGCGATGTCGAAGCCAGGCCGCCGACGAATGCCGATCCGCGCCATTGTGGGAACATGTTGTCGTTGTAGAAGGCTAACCCCGCCGGCGCGATGACCGGGTTCCAGTAGAGTGCGGGCTGCTGAAACTCGGGGCGACTGTTGGGATGGGCGATCGGCGTGTCGTCATAATTCTTGCCATAGGACACGACCGGCCAACCATAGTTCTTGCCCGGCTCGATCAGGTTCAGTTCGTCGCCTCCCTGCGGTCCCATCTCGGTTTCCCACAGGCGCCCCTGCACGTCGAAGGCGAGACCGTATTGGTTGCGATGACCGGTGGTCCAGGTTTCGGCAGGCGTGAGGTTCGGGCCCGCCAGGCTGGCCGTGCGCGACGGTGCCTTGGCCGCGGAGCCGGTGTTCGCCGGCGGGTCGATCACCGCGATCGTGGTCGCGCCGGTCTTGCCGGCACCGGGGTTGCCCGGCGCGGGCTTGCCGTCCAGCGTCAGCCGCAGGATCTTGCCGAGCGCCTGGTTCGGGTCCTGCGCGGGCGTGAAGCGCTGGCGCTCGCCCGATGTCAGGAACAGATATTGGCCGTCGGGCGAGAAGGCGACGTAGCCGCCGAACTGGCCACCCTCACCGCGTGGCAGCTGACGCCAGATTACCTGCAACCCCTGCAGCACCGGTTTGCCGGCTGCCGTGCCAAGGGTCGCGCGGGCGAGGGCGAGGCCGTCGCCACCATCGCCCGGCTCGGCATAGGTCAGGTAGACTTGGCGATCCTGCGCGAACCCCGGGGAGGTGGCGACGAACAGCAGGCCGCCTTGCCCCTGGAAGTGCACGGTCGGTACGCCGCCGACCGCAATCTTGGTGCCGGAGGGCGTCACCAACCAGAGGTGCCCAGGCTTTTCCGTCACCAACATTGTTCCATCAGGTAGAAAGGCGAGCGCCCAGGGGGAGTTGAAGGTAGCGATCGGTACCGTCTTGAACGGTTTGATCGAGACCGGTTTCGCATTGCCGTAATTGACCGGAGCCGCAGGTGTTTGCCGCTGCTGCTCTGCCGTCTGCGAACCGGCTACTTGGCCGCATCCAGCTACGAGGCACAGCCCGGTCGAGGCAATTAGCATGTTGCGCAGCATGGATGATCCTTTGGCATCGGGTGAACCGCCCTGTTCCTGTCGCCTTGTCTGACAACCGCGTTCCTGCCGCAACCCGCGAAGTGGACCCGTTTTTGGGTGGCAAGCCTACGCCAAACGGCTCTGCGCAAGTGTGCAGCCTAACGATTGCGGTGCCGCCGCGTCGTCGGTGAGTCGAATTCGCGGGTTCCTGCCATCTTCAGCTATCGGTAAGCGCATTGGTCTACCGGTCGGCTCATGACAGGGGAGCAATGTTCAAACCAACTCGGCGTTGCAGTCGCCCGGCGAGCGGAGTCTGACAACACGAGACAGATCGGACGCGCCGCGGCTGCACCAGCCCATCGCATGCTCGCATCGCGGCGTGGTCTTGAGCCGCTGGTACCCTGGTTGATCGCTGCGATTGCAAGCTCAGGCCTTTATTTTGGCCGTTCGGTGCTGATCCCGATCATCCTCGCCATTCTGCTGTCGTTCCTGCTCGCCCCCATCGTCGCCCTCTTGCGTCGTGGAAAGCTGCCGCGACCAGCCGCGGTGCTGTTGGCCGTTGCGCTAGCTCTGGCTGGCATAGGAACGACGAGCGCCGTTATCCTCAGTCAGGCGGCGACGCTCAGCAAGGATGCGCCACTTTATGCCGAGCGCGTCGCCGGCAAGGCGGCGAAAATCAGGGCGGGAGTGCAGCAGCGCTTTGGCTTCCTGCTGCGCGAAAGTGCAGAGGGCGGGAGTGGCCACCGTAACGCTTCGCGCGCCCGACGTGAGAGCGTGCGCTCGCTTGCTCCAGTCCCAGCAAGCGGTGCAGTTCCGGTCGAGGTTCACGATGCGCCGCCCACCGCCTTCGAGGAGGTACAGGCCTATGTCGTTCCGGCGCTGGCGCCGATCGAGACGGCGCTGGTGGTCCTCATCGTGACTGTGTTCATCCTTTTCCAGCAGGAGGACCTGCGCGATCGGCTGATCCGGCTGATGGGTGCTGGTGATCTTCATCGCACCACGGTTGCGCTGAACGATGGTGCGAAGCGTCTCAGCCGTTATTTTCTGTCGCAGTTCATGGTGAACTGCGGTTTCGGCGCCGTGATCTGGGGCGGCCTCTTTATTATTGGCGTTCCCTCACCGGGCCTCTGGGGAATCCTCGCCGGGCTGCTGCGCTTCATTCCTTACGTCGGCACGGTCATTGCCGCGTTGGCGCCGCTAGCGTTGGCCGCGGCGGTTGATCCCGGATGGCAAATGGCAATCTGGGTCGCGCTTCTGTTCGTGCTCGTCGAGCCAATCGTCGGCTATGTCGTCGAGCCGATGCTTTACGGCCATTCCACCGGCCTCTCGCCAGTGTCTGTGGTGGTCGCCGCATTGTTTTGGACATGGCTTTGGGGGCCGATCGGCCTTGTCCTTTCCATGCCGCTGACGCTGATGCTCGTCGTGCTTGGGCGGCACGTGCCCGCATTCGAAGTGTTCGATATCCTGCTCGGCGATAGGCCAGCGCTGTCGCCAGCCCAGACCTTCTACCAGCGTGTCCTCGCCGGTCATCCCGACGAGGCGATCGAACAGGCCGAAGATCTGCTCGAAACGCGCACCCTGGCGACCTATTACGACGAAGTGGTGTTGGGTGGACTGCGGCTGGCAGTGGCCGATGTCGATCGCGGTGCGGTCGAGCGATCGGCACTAAGATCGGTCTGCGAAACTACGCTCGAGGTGCTCGCTGCCCTGGCAGATCATCGCGATGCCGGAATGCCTGACGCGAACCTCTCGCCCACCACGTCCCCCCACATTCGTAGCGAGCACGGCTGCGATGATCTTGCCGGCCGTGCGGTGGTCTGTTTCCCCGGACGCGGGCCGCTTGATGGTGCGGTGGCGGCGATGATGACGCAGCTCCTGCGTCGGGCCGGCTGCCAGGTTCGCGAGCTATCCCGCGATCCCGTGCAACGCGATGGTGCGGCACCTATCGACATTGATGGCGTCCATGCAGTCTGCATCCTTGGCCTGTTCGATGAGCGGGCATTTCGGCGCCTCCAGCCCCTGGCACAGCGGATGGAGCAGGGTACGACGCTGATCGGCGTGCAGAGGTCCGATGAAGCCGCTCGTGCGAACGACGCCGCTCCAGGGCTGCTGCTGTCATTGGCTGACTTCTGCGAGGCCATACGCGCCGTCGGAAAGTAAGCCACTCGCGACCTGTCGCAGCGCCACCGCGACGGGCGCTATGAGAAGTCAGTCTGCCACAGTGACTATTGCCGCTAATGACACTGTAAGACGTAATGCTCCGGGTCGAAATCGGCTGCGCGCTCAGGCTTACTCAGCCGCCCGAGCTACCTCCATGTAGCTTTCAGTGATGCGATCCCGTTCAGCTGGTTCCTAGACCTGAAGCCGTTTGCCTGCCGACGTATGCCGCAAGCATGGCATCGGCAGCGCCACGCTGTATGCATGGAAGGCCAAGTATGGCGGCATGGACGTGTAGCAGGCGCGCAAGCTGAAGGCGCTCGAGGAGGAGCGCAACGTAGGTGGGGCTTGAACATAGAGGGCGCAATGAAATAGGCGCGGGTCTTGGAACGGCAGGGGTCGTTTGGCGGTTGGGAGGGGCCCAGCCGACCAAGGACGATCAATGATCCACATTAGAGCTGTCCCCCAGAGTCGTGCGAAGCGTCGGTGTCAGTGATGCATTTGGCGTCGGAGCGCCGAGGCAGGGTCGGCGAAGCGCCGCTGATCCTGGGGTATGCAGGCCTGCTTCCGCAGACTGCCGCACTGGCCACCTGTTTTTTCGAGTCGGCTGATAAAATCGGAGCGATGTTCGCCTTCGGTTACGGAGTACTAATCCTGAGCTTTGTTGGCGGCATATGGTGGGGGTTCGCCATGCGCGCTCACGAGGGGGCGTCATCTTCCCCTTCACAAGGTGCCGTGGCATCAGCGGCGGTCACGCCGTCTTTGCTGGCAACGCTCCTCATTCTACTCGCGGTGGTACGGATGATCCCCTTGGCATGGGCGCTCGTCCTACTCGGGTCGGCTATTATAACAACGCTGCTGTTTGATCGAAAGCTAGCGCAAGCTGGTCTGACGCCCGAGCACTGGATGGAAATGCGCATCCCGCTGTCGATTGGATTAGGACTGCTCACCATCCTGTGTGGTGTTGTTCTTTAGCCCGCAAGCGCGGCGGTAGATGGCTTCATTGTTGGCCACGCAGCACCGCTTGTGGTCCAGCGGGTCGGGCCGATGTCTGCCGGTGACATCCGCCGCCAGCGGGTGTCTCGGATGCGGGGCTTTCGCCACTGGCGATCGCACCTCGGCGTGATGTACGTGAAGCTCAACGGCGAGATGGTCTACCCGCTTCATTGGCTGTGCGGCGTGATCTTGGCGGTTCCGTGCGACCGCTACCAAGGTGCGCTTTGCCAATCGCGAAGGTCACAACCTGGTGGAGAACGGACGTCCCGCTTTCATTCGGGCGGCATCTGGTGTGCCGTCGTCATCGCGACTGTCGCACGTCACCCATGAAGTTGCCTCGAACATCCGCTTGAGCGTTGCCCTCTAGCCATTTACCAGCCCGTGCAGGATGTTGAGCGTATTGGTCGCTATCGCGGTGCCAGCCTCAGCTGCTGCCCGAATTTGCCGGGATACTATTGTCTGCGAAGGAAGCGAATGGCCTCAATGCTCCCTCGACGAGCCTTTTTCAGCCGAAGTGAAGGCTCTGTCGGCTCCAAAGTGTCCGGGTGAACCACCGATCTCGATTCATTGATGGGCATAGCTGCAGTTGGCGACGCTGGGTTCTCATTCAAAGCGAGGAGCGTCGCTGACTGTACATGCCCCTCTGCAGGATCATCTTTGTTTGGCGGCCGGGTGGAAGAGCTGACCGCCGAGGATGTTGACGCAAGCTCAGTAATAGCAGGCTGTCGAGACATAGCATCGGCGTTAAGCGCAGGCGATTGCTTGCCTTGCTGCTGGGTCACTTGCGGTGCCTCAGAGTTTTGATCCTCATCGGGCACCGCGGCAAGAACCGGCTTGGGGGCCTCCACGGCGGGTTGAAGCTTCGCCCCTCGCCCAACCGCCAGCCGATCCGGTAGCGGGACGGCTGCCACGCTGGATGTCTTGGTTGGTATGTGATCTCGCAGTAGCAACGCCGTAGAGGCAATAACCGCGAACCCCAGTGAGGCGGCGATCGTAACGGAAGCCCGCCGTGAGAGCCGCAGGCTTTCTCCGGAATCTTGCGTATTCTTTGAACCCAACAGAGCCTTCCGCGCACGCTCGTCCTCAAGGCCGAGAATTGACGAGAGATCGGCATCCAAGCGCTCGTCACCGAACGGCGATGCAAGAGCAGTCACGCTTGAGCCTCCGTATCAGCGGCGCGCATTGCGGGTGCACGATCCTCGACCAAGCGCTCTGATAAAGCTTGGCCGTCGGTCAGTTGGAGTATGTCCGGCGTGTTGAGGTACCAGGTTTCCTCGCCCTCGACCGCTAATGCAGTTAGGCGGCCGGAACGATATGCACCGGTGTCGATCCCGATGCGGTTCGCACGAATAACCGGGCCGTCCTCGACAATCGTGTGGCCATGCACGACCATGGTGCCGTGCGAGACGTTGGACTCGAGGAAATCATCCTTGATCCACAGCAGGTCATCCGGATGCTGCTTGCGTAAGGGGATGCCAGGGCGAATGCCTGCATGGACGAAGAGATAATCGCCGTGCCGGTAGTGAAGCGGCAGCTGCTCCAGCCAGCTTATGGCGTCGCTCCCTACAGTGTCTGCGGCGGCTGCCAGATTGTCCATGGTCGCAGGTCCTTCAGCTACCTGCCGGTCTACGCCCCAGCTCAGCAAAGTTTCCCTGCCGCCGAAGGTGAGCCAATGGCCGTAGACATAGAGGTCGCCCTTTAAAGCCTTGGACATCATCTCCTCGTGATTCCCCTTCAGCACCAAGAAGCGGTCCGTTGAGGCGGTCAGATTCATGCAGCCTCGTACCATTCGGGCGGCGTCCGGCCCCCGGTCGACAATGTCGCCGAGCAGAACGATCTGCGTGTCCACTGGCGGCCGCGACGCACGGTCGTGTTCGATGATGTTCATTAGCTGTCGAAACAGGTCGTACCGACCATGAATATCACCGACCGCGTAGACACGCCTGATCGGATCAGTCCGCCTTTGGATGCGGCTCCGGCCTAGCAAGAAGCATATTCCCGATCAGGATTCATGCCCTATCGTCCGTTATGACCGCCGAACCCAGCCGAGATGGCGAGGCCACCGGATGCTGCCGCAGCACCTCGAGATAGTCCAGCGGTGGCGAAGCTGGTGACACGAAGCGGCGATCGCGGAATGCGTGTGGAGATGCCCGCAAACAGCTCGTGCGCATCATCGACGAGCCTCGTTGCTGCCCGAGAGTAGTGATAGGATGCGAGCAGGAAGCTATTAGAGCCTAGGGCATATGATGCGCCCGCCGAAGCGGCTGGCCCATCGCGAAGCCGATAAGCTGTCGTATCACCTAGGAAACGATAGCTGAACGAAACAAAGGGCGTGACCTTGCCCATCGTCCCGGAAACATCAGTGCCAAGGGCATAATCATTTTCACCGCTCGAAAGCCCGCTACGCTCTGTTGCCGTGTTGATCTTTGCCCGGCCGGACAGCTCGACTTCGATCGGTGAGGATTCAGGAGCGATTATGTAGGAGGCGCCGAGGGTAAGATCCCCAAAGCCGTCCGTGGTGCGTCTGACCGCGGACGTGTTTGGCGCGACCAGCACTGGAGTTGCATCAATGCCGGTAAAGATGGTGGATCGGCTGCGAATGCGCATCCAGGGAAGGGATGCAGTCAATGTCGCGTTGCCAAGATGCAGCCGGGCACCCAGTGCTGAACTCCATATCGACGTTTTGGAGCCGGTGCCAAACTTCCCTTCGGCGTAGATGGTCCCCAACGAGAAATCAGCAATCGAGTCGCTTTGGCTAATGCGTTCCATAGCTTGTGGAACGCTGCTTGGAGACACGGTCGAAGTGGCGCTTGATGGCGAGACCGGCGTGTCAGGATCAAACCCAATGTTCCGCCGAACAGATCCGTTATCTTGAGCTTGGGCGGTAGACGGGATTATGACTGCCGCGATTGCGGCGCCCCAGATTGTCCACGGTCTGATGTTCATTTGGCTCTCCCTGAGGTCGGCGTTTACCATACCCTGGCGTTCGCGCGTTCATTTATATCAGTGAGCGTTAGGCGACCAGATGATGCGGTTCGCTGATGCAAGCGGATCAACCCGACATTGGCGGAGACGCCTGCGTCCTTTATCGATGCGTTGAGCGCTGCCAGTCAGGAGCCTCAAGTTGGCGCCTTAGCTCCAATTGGGGTATCGCAAACGGTGTCATGTACACCCCCAGCTCCAACCCCTTTGGCGTGCGTCTCAGCTTTCGGGCGCTGCATGATCTGAAGACCTCGGAATCGCGGACTTGGACGCGCTTGTCGCCATGAGTGAACGGGATAGAAGGCTGCTGTTTGGATGGGCGCCGTGACGAAGCGGTCGTTTCGTGAAAAGCTGTTCTTAGAGGTGGAGGCTAAGTAGCAGGGCTTTGGCGCGAACTTATGAGGCTATCCGACGCCCCCTCGGCACGCCGAGCTAATTAACCCAAAGCGATCGTCATTCGGGCGTCGCGCATGCCCTCAAGCTACGACAGGCAGCAGGCTGATTGGACAGCTAGACCCCTTGCCCATTGAACATGTCATCCGTGTCGATCTCTTTGGTCGTCGGCTTCACTGCATCCTCTTCGGTCTGAGGTGCCATGCGTGCACCTTGAGGCTCGTCAGCGGCAGCCGCGGGCAGCTCTGGATGTTCCGGGTCGGACATGACGCTCTCCTGCTCGTCTGCCCCTCAGAGCGGGGCACGGTAATTGTTGAACTGGGGCGGCGCGGAACGCCACCCCAAGAAACGCGACTTAGCGGCAGATCCGCACACGATGGTGGTGACGCCACTCCGTACGGCAGCGCTGATGACGGCCACGTCCATAACTCTGGCGGCGATCATCGCGCCCGTAGTGACGATCACCGCGATCACCGCGATCACCGCGGTCATCACGGTCTCCACGGCCAGCACGATCACCGGGGCCGTCCTGCCCATCTCGGCCGTCACGTTGCTGATAGGAGCCATGATCAGGCCTGCCGTTGTACTGCTGCGCATCGGCGCTCGCGGTGGCACCGAACGCTGCCGCCATCAATCCGGCTGCTGCGATGATCTTGGTGATCTTCATTTGTCGTCCTTCAACCCGGAAATCGGGTATGAGCATGCCCTACGCTGGCGCAGTGTCATCGTTCCTGAACAGGTTTGTAGGGCCGCGTGCATGTTCTCCCTGCTTCATAGCAATCGCGCATTTTGTCCGAGGAAGCATGCAGGCGCCTAGCCCGCCACGTACGGGTGCTCGGCCCGTGCGATCGTGACGGCTTGATGGATCACTGCGAGTCGGCTCCGGGGGCTTTAGGCATGACCTGCCAATTCGAACGAACGTTGTTCGCGATGGGCAGCTTCTAGATCTTGCCGACGGCGCGGCGCCATCGCGCCGGCGTGCCCCCAGCTGCTCCGGTGATGACCACTACGAGGGGCTTTGTCAGAGCAACGTGGCAGATGGGGCAGGGGGCTGCTAGCGGGCGCCGATGAGCCGCAAATCCAGAGCGCTGCAGCCTAGCCCGATTCGGCGTTTCAACTCGTCACCCGAGGTCATCCGGCTGGTGGTGCTAATGTATGTCCGCTTCCCTTTGTCGCTGCGCAACGTCGAAGACCTGCTGTTGGAGCGCGGGATCGACATCTACCACGAGACGGTGCGGATTTGGTGGAACAGGTTCGGACGGATGTTTGCTGGCGATATGTGCCTGCGACTTCGCCGAACTCGGCCTGCCGGCATGCGACCACCCCCGCCAGACCGGCTGCGTCGTTTCCTACAACGCCAGCCAAGTTGGACGGCGCGGCGCTGAGAGAAGCAGTGGGCAGGCTCCGACGATCTGCGTCAATCCGCTCACATCGCGCCAGGACGGATCGGCACCGGCAGCAGCGAACGAGGGTAGCCTGCCGTTTCTAAGCCGCCGTTCGGTAAAGGCCCGCGACAGCTGGCACTTACCGCAAAACTGACCGGCGCCTTCTGTCGTCAAGGCTTGTTGGATGTCGATATGCCCCGTCCTCGCCCGCCGGGTTCCGGGACAAGCTGATCACCCTTTTCGGCAGCTTACCTCAACGACTATGGCCTGTTCTACGCCTCCTTCGCCGTAATGCGCAGGTCCGCGTCGATGCCTGGATAACCTCGCAGGGGAGCCCGAAGCTGTGATAGCTTCGGCCATGGAGAACGAGTTTGCGCTCGGATCTAGGACTCGCACCGATTCCAGTCTAAGGCAAAACAAGCGCAGGGCGGCTCATCCGGTCAGCTAGATTACGAGGACCGTTCAAGCGAAGCTGAATGAGTGTGTAAAGTTGGGAAGCGGCAAAGCCGTCAGGATTAGCCTTGTATGGGTTTTCGCATCGCTTAATGAGCACACAGAATGCTCAGGCTGGGCGATCGCCCATCCGTTCGCCCAAGCGCACTTCCCGCTCTGGCGTCCAGTCTTCGTTGAACGTGATGGTTTCCTGCCTGAACAACATCAGGATCGTCGAGCCGAGTAGGAAGCGGCCCATTTCCTCGCCCTTTTCCAAGACGATGTCCTGGTCGGTGTAGGTCCACTCGGACGCCTTGTTGGTGCGCTTGGGGTTGACCACGCCGTGCCACACGGTCGCCATGCTTCCGACAATGGTTGCGCCGATCAGCGCCATCACGAAAGGACCATGTTCCGCTGACTCAAAGACGCAAACTACACGCTCGTTGCGCGCAAACAGGTTCGGCACGCCACGTGCCGTGACAGGGTTCACCGAGAACAGCTTTCCCGGCACGTAGATCATACGTGTGAGCTTGCCGTCGCAGGGCATGTGCAGGCGGTGATAATCCTTGGGGGACAGGTAAAGGTTAGCAAAGCTGCCGTGGCGAAACTGAGCGGCCAGCGCATCATCGCCGCCGATCAGCTCCGTGGTGGTGAAACGATGCCCCTTCGCTTGTAACATGTAGTGGTCATCGATGGGGCCGAACTGGCTGATCGCGCCGTCGACCGGACAGACGAAATCGGCGGTTGCCACCGGCCGCAGGCCAGCTTTGAGGGGCCGGGTGAAGAAGTCGTTGAAGCTCTTGTAGCTGCCGATGTCCGCATCTGCGGCTTCGCTCATGTCGACGGCATATTTGCCAACGAACCAGCGGATCAGCCGCGTTGTCATTGCGCCCCCCTGCGCTCCGGCGATGCGACCGGCGAACGTGGTCAGGCGCTGCTTGGGCAGCATGTACTGGAGCAAGACCTTCAGGCGATCGGACATCGGAACCTCGAAACGTCAACATCGCCCTTGTAGGGTCTTGAACCGGCAGGTCGACCGTTAGGAAGTGCTTTCAACGACAAGGCATGGTGATGCGCTTACGACCAGGCGACGAGAACAACGGGGCAATCGCTCCAGTGCCTGGAAACCACATGATGGCCGCGAATATCGGCATCTGGGTTCCGCCGTGAGGCGTCACCGCCCGCCTTGGAATGTAAACGTGAAGCGGTACGGCTTTAGTTTGCTCCGCTGTTCGGCTATGCGTGGAAGCGGAGCTGCTTCTACCAGCGTCAGGCTGCCATCTGCGACGGTAACGGGTATGCCGAGTGTAAGGTCAATCTGTCTCGCCCACCCGCCTCCCAGCACCGTTGCCCGTACGGCTAGACGACCGGTCCAAACGCATTGCGCATCGACGGCACAGCGACTGTCCTCGATAACGCGATCCGTTCGTACCTTTGGTCCATTGACCGAAGCGATCTGCCCAATCCGCACCGGCCACTCAACTGGGCGAGTCGCGGTGCAGCCGGCCAGGATCGACAGAGCTATGGGAGGAGCCGCCGCCCTCAGCGACATGGGCGCTCAACCACAGGAGGCGGAGATCACCCGGCCTTCGGCGATCGTGACGGTGACGCGTTCCTCGCGATAATCCTTCGTGCTCATGTCGCCTGGCGCCAGACGCCTGACCGTGGTGCCACCGGTACGGCGTAGAATCACGGCGTCGTCAGGGGCAACCTGTCCGACAAGCTTCGCGGCAGCGGCTGCTCGGCAGGTCGCCGCTCCAGCATGGTCGCGTGGACCGGTCGTGGCGCAAGCCCCGAGTGCGGTCAGCCCGAGCAGGGCCGCCACCATGATCGCCTTATAAGTCCGCATTATCGCACCTCAATCTAACTGGTTCGGCAATCGGATTAGCGGGTAGAACCTGAACAGAAGACACTAATGACGGGGGCGCCTCGATCAGCGCTTGCCGATCAACTCGGCAATCGGCAGCGCCTGTGGTGCGTCGCGCAACGCTTCGGCCAGCGTGCGGTGTACGTCGCGATTGCAGCCGCAATCGTACAGCAGGTGACCCGCGTCACCCCCGCCGGTCCACGTGACGTCGATCGATGGGAGGTCGGTCGCATACATCTTGCAAGCATCTGGGCCAGCCAGCAGCAGTTCGCCCACTGGGAGATAGGGTTGCAGCCGGTTGAAGAAGTCGGCGGCCTGCGCCGGCGTTGCCGTGAACCGCCGCTCACCTATCACCGCCGTGTTGGTGAAGCCGGTAAACGTGCCGGCGCCATCGGCACCGATTGTCAAGCTGTATACCAGGCAAGATCCGTGGCACGGCGGCGTCGCGTATGTCAGGCTTTCAACGTGTGGGCGTGGAGGTGCAGCGGCTTGCGGCTTGGCTCCATGTTTGGTCGTCGCACATGCCGCCAGCGCCAGCGCCGCTCCCATAATGCAACCCATTGGCCGCATCGTCATCCCTTTAAGGCAACGATTGGAATTGGCTACGGATCTTTCATGTCACGCCGCCACGAGGGTGATGTTGTGATGATCACCGATGATCTCGAGGATAGTTTCGAAATAGGTGTTCCCCGTGCCCCGGTCGAGCGCATTCAACTGACCGCCGATGAGTTGCGCATTGAACAGGGTGGGCCCTTGCAGCTTCTCCATCAGGAATGACCGGGTAGTCTCGATGCCGAGCGCCGATCTGCTGGTCTCCATGTCATGCCAGACGAGTTCAACTGGCTCGCTTCCCGTGATTGAGCCATAACTGCCGTAAAGTAGGTCGTTCAGCGCATCGAGGCTTTCGGCAAGTGCCCAGCCTTCATCCGCCATGAAGACGCGATTGATCTCGGCGTAGAAGGTCGGGATATCGACGATGTTGCTGCCGACGATCTGTAGCTTCTTGAGCACGGCAGGTTAGCCCTCAGCCATGCCTTCCACCGCACGCAGCGGGGTCTGCTCGAACGCGACGGGTTGCCCGACCGCTCCATAGAGGGTCGCCGCGAGCGGTATGGTGAGCGTTCCCGCACCGATCTTTACGCTGATCCTGGCAGCGCGTACGCGTCGGCTGTGGGGGAAGAGCGGACCGGAGGTCCAGCGAAGCTCTGTAGCTGCGCGGTGACCGGCAGCTAAGTGTACAGGCACCATCACCGGCCCAGGGTGCATCCCACGCGGCGCCTGACGTACGGCTGGAACTATACGGTTTCGGCCATCGCGTAGCTGCACCAAAGGCAGGGCAACCAGTAGGCAGTCCGGTCCCAAGTTGCGGATCGAAAGCTCGGCCCCTGATTGCGACATCCCGTTGAAATCCCCGCGGCGGTCGTCGAGCGACACGCGAAGCCCATTCACGCGACACGGCGGCAGTGACGGGGAGGGCGCCGCGAGCAGCATAGCGAGGATTGACATGTATTATCTCCAGTGGGCGGTCTCCATCGACCGATCGGAATGAACACATGATGACGTGGTGGCTCAGTGATCTTCAAAGCCACACGCAATAAGGCCAGCTCGACCGCGCTAGTGTGTCGATAGCAGCTTCGTTTTCGCGGTTTAGATGTTTGTCCCCGCATCGGAACGACGATGGACCGGTCTGGGTCTCACGTCCATATTTTGACGGTGTATTCGTAGGCGTAAGGCCGCTGAGCGTCTTGTGCCGGCGGGCAAAGTTGTAGGCGGCCATGAAGTCGGCGAGGTGCATTCGAACCTGATCATGGCTCTCGTACTGGTAGCGTTTGACGGTCACTTCCTTGATGGTGCGGTTCATCCGCTCGACCTGGCCGTTGGTCCAAGGATGGTTCGGCTCGGTGAGCCGGTGCTCGATGTCGTTTGCCTCGCAGATGATGTCGAAGCGCATCTAACGCAATCAGGCGGTGTTCCGGTTGCGCGGCTGCTCTGCGAACTGAATGCCGTTGTCGGTCAAGATCGTGTGAATGTAGTACGGCACGGCTTTCAGCAGGTGTTCGAGGAACTCCCACGCGGTGCGCCTGTCAGCCTTGTCGACCAGTCGGGTGTCCGCGAACTTGCTCGTGCGGTCGATGCCGACGACAGGTAGAGCTTGCCTCCCGGCGGTCTGCACCTCGGTGATTTCGATGTGGAAGAAGCCGATCGGGTAGCGCTGTCCTCGGCTTGTCGCCCTCAACATCCGGCAGCCGGGAGATGCCGTGTCGCTGGAGGCATCGGTGCAGCGCTGACCGTGTCAGGTGCGGGATCGACGGCTGCAGGGCGTAAAGGCAGTCGTCGAGCGGCAGCAGTGCTTGGCGCCGGAACGCCACAACCATCGCCTCCTCGGCTTCAGACAGGGCGTTGGATGAGGGGCCGTTGGCCGGTCTTCTGATCCTCGAAGGTGTCCTCTCACGCCACTTCGCATCTGCCTTCGAGTTGATCCCGATCTCACGGCTCAGGTACTGCAGCGTATTCCCGCTGAACTTTCTCTACCCGATCATTCTACTAAACGTAACTTCCCAGGACCGAACGAGAGCGGTGAGGCTATCACCTTCAAACCAGTTGGGTTTGCCGCGCCTATCGGGTAGCGAAATGATCAAACTTTCGACCGGAAACTCAGTTGACCTAACCGCCTCCGCTAGCGTTGATAGGACGCCCGTGAGGAGGATTTCTCGTTCCAGGCCCTCCTCCGAGCGCCAGGTTCTCACCAGAACACCTTCCTCTCGCCAAGGCATGTTATGAACCTGCATTGCAGCGAGTTTCGCGACAGTCGACTTTTGCATTCTTTAGCGGGCTTTCCAGACGCGGTGGGTGCTCTGCCGACGAAGGCGTGACCGTCGTCAGAGATTGCCGCGCCATACCGACCATATTGCAGTCAGCAAGCGCTGCTTCGGACGCGGTTCATCGCATCCCGCGCCAACCCGCTGCCGAGGACCCTTCCAGCCTTCGCCATCGTTGATGATCCAGCGTCTGGCTCTCAGACGTGGTCGGCCGCTGCGGCAGCCGGCTTGATGAATGTGAGGAACATGCATGCGCAAGATGATCATGGCAATGAGCATGGCCGCGCTGACTATGGCCGCCGCCGCAAACGCGGAGCGTCCGGTAAACGCCCGTCAATTGAACCAGGAGCGTCGGATCGACGCAGGCACCCGATCGGGCAAGCTCACTCACTCCGAGGCTAGCCGCCTGAAATCAGAGCAGCGCTCGATCGCTAATCTGAAAACCCGCCTGAAGGCTCGTCATGGCGGGCATCTGACTGCGGCAGACAAGCGTCTGATCCATCGCAAGCAGGAACGAGCCAATTCGCATATCCTAGCACAGAAGCGGGATGCGCAGCGCGGCAAGAACCATCTGAAGCTGTAATTGCGCTCGCCGGCCGTTCGTCCTCCTGACGGGCGGCCGTTCAGCGGCAATCTACCGCATATGACTTGATCCAGGGCCGGCACACCGCATGGGCACGTGATGAGCCGCACACAGTCACCGAACGGGAATGAGCCTGTCCCCAGCCTTCTTCAGATTGCCGAAGCCGTCCATGCGGCCAGACAGAGGCGCGCAACCGCTTTCCCGAAGCTCGTCAACCTGATGGACGGACCGTGTTGGGACATTCTGCTCTCGGTGTTCATTGCCGATCAGCGGAACGAGCGATTGATGATCACCACTGCGGCGACGCGCACGCTGGCTTCGAAGACTACGGTGATGCGACACTTAGAGCTGTGTCACGAGCTAGGCATGGTCATACGTTTGGCTGACGAACGCGACCGCCGAAAGGTCTACCTCAAGCTCTCAGCGGAAGCGACGGAAGCGATGCAGGAATACCTCGAAAGCGTGCGCTCAGATCCAGTACTTGCCATGAAGGAGCTCAGATAAGGGCGGCACGCAATTCTGCTCGCGCTTACGATTTAGCTTGAGGCTGTCGGTGCGGCGATGTTCATATAGACCCATCCTCGCGACCGATCTCAGCCAGTCAGGGGGGTGATGATCGCCGCCAAGAGCGCGGGTGCTATGAGCGGCGCAAACCACAGCGTTTGGCGCGAGTCAGAGGAGCTCATCAAGGCGGTTGGTCAGAAGCGCCTTGGCACTCGCTGTTTCGTCATGTTTAGACAGGGTTCCTTATGATTGTCCCGGATAGTCGTAAGGCTCTATGGCCGCTCTGCGGCGCCGTAATATGTTTCGAACCCAGAACTGGTACGTTCTGATGAGGTTGAGACACAGCGCCTACAGCGCATTTCAGCCTCGCGTCCGGGTGTCACCTTCGGTTGTGCTTGTGCTTAGGCGGGGGCCGACCGGCTGAGGAAGCTCAGCAGGCGTTATCGGTTGTTAACCAACAGGTGGTATCTGGGCGTTGAGGCGCTGCAGTCTCTACGCTTCGCTTGTTTCTGTGTCACTACGGACAGGCGGAGCGTTCCCCGCAACGACACGGTTAGCCTGAACATCGTCGCAAGATGGCGGTGTTGGCCCTCTCGTTTCTGCGAGGTTAATCGATGGCGATTAGTGGGGGCGCAGGGGCAGCCGGGACGCTGGGCGCCCTTGGCGCCCCGCCCGGTGTCGTGTCACTACGGAATGGCGGGGCGTCTTTTTATGAAACTGCCGCACCCCCATGACGTGGCCATGTCCGTCACAGGTCTGTTTGTAAGCTAGCAGGGTGTTTGCGCAGGGTGAGCCACGATTGTGCTTCGAAACTCCGCGCAGGCCTGTCCCGCTCCGATTACCGGATTGACCGGCATCAATAGCGCAGTCGGCCGCCACGCCACGGTACGGTTATACCTCAGCACGTAGGTACCCGATGGCGTGATCGCCGGCCTAAGGAAGCTGCATGACCTATCGCTGCCACGCCAACTACAATATGGAAGTCCGTGCAGCAGGATCAGCATTCGAGCTCACGGTCGGCAAGCTTCAACAACGTGGCTCGACACGCAGTCGACGGTGTCGATCGCTGCTTCGCCTCGCCGGACATCGGTCGGATGCCGTCAAGCGGGCACGTCCTCGATCCGCGCGGTATTCGCTTCAGCCATGTTATTCTCCCGGTGCCGGAACGCGCTTAGCGCCTGATAGACCTGCAACCGCGCGCGGTTTACTGATCCGAGCGGCCGATGCGCGACAAGGCTGCGCGCGGGGCGAAACGTCATGATTTCGTCAAAATAGCGCACGCGCTCAGGCGAGTAGGCGCTCTGCCGCGGCAGCCGCAGCGTCGCTACCGTGCGATACGCGCTTTCCTCCATTGACCACTCGATCGAGGCATCCTCGATGGGCTGGGTTTCGGCATTGTTCCACAGCTGGACTCGTAGCTCGAAAACCGCATCGTGCTCGGCGAAATACTCAATGGTCACGTGGCGAAAGCCGTTTTCGTCCTGATGCGGATCAAGGCGCCAGTCGGCGAGCGCCTTCTGGTCCGGCGAGACCGGGATAATCGCGATCTTCGCGACATAATCGCCCCAGCGCATCGGCGCCTGGCTGAAATAGCTGTCGGCGAGTGGATGGCCGAACGGGTGCCCGAAGAAATCGGCCATTGGGCTCTCGGTACCGAAGGCGTGAAGCAGCCGGTTGAAGTTGCGCATCGTCGACGCGACGGCGCTCTTCACACCCTCGGGCAGGCCGGCGGAGGTGCCGATCGCGGTGCCGTCGCGCAGGAAGCCCTTGGCGGTGCCCGACGGAAAGGTTGGGCCGCTCGCCAGCACGAAATCCTGCGTTTCTACCTCGTGACCGGGCAGCTTCTCGCCGGCCACGCCGAAGACTTTCAGTCCCACGCCGCGGTGCGTCGACACGCGGTCGCCGAGCGTCTCACCGGGCCCCTGCGCGAAGCGCGCCGCTACGGCGTATGTGCCGGGCGCCGCAAACAGGCCCTGCGCCAGTTCGGGCGGCAAATCGGCGGCAATCGTCAACTCGCCGGTGACGCATGCCGAACTCTTGGCATGACTCGCGCGTACTGCATGATATTCGCGTTTCTCGACGGTTTCGGACTGCTGGGTCATGCCCTTGATGATGCCGTCGATCGTGGCCTGCTCGTCAGCGTCGGGCTGCTCGATGTCCGAGCTATAGCGGAGATAAGTCATGCGATATCCTCAGGTCAGCGGCCGGGTGCGTAGGCAATAAGAGCCGGTCACATCTTCATCAGCATCGCGATATGGCTTTGCACGATCGGGACGATCCTGGCTGCGGCAGCTTTAAGTGTAGGGACGGTCCCATCCATGGCATACGCCTGCTGAACATTTAGCGCCTGATTATGCGCTGCCTTCTGCTGCGCTATGTAGGCGGCGTCCCGGGAATCACTGGTTTCATCCCTGAGCTGTGCGATCATTTCGGCCTGCAGCGGCGATAGCATCGGCGGCGCCGCGGCCACCTTGGACTTCATCGCTGCCGCTTTCACATCAGCCGTGCTTTGTGCATGCGCGCTCATCATCATTTCGGCAAAGGCGCGGACGTCGGGACTGGCCGTCGTCTGCAGCACGATCTGCGCCGACTGCCGCTCGTACAGGTCGCTCGCACTGGCGGTCTTCACATAGTCGGCAGGAGTCATGACCTGAGCCATCGAGGGGACCGCTGCCAGTAGCGCAACCGGCGCGGCGAAGAGATAGGAGACTTTCATCGCGTGTTCCTTCGTATCAAGATGTTAGCGGATGCGGTCGAACGCAGCCTTCAGGTTGCCGATGCCAAACATCTCTGCGTCAGAGGCGCCGCGGACGACCTTCCCCATGCCGAAGAACTCGTGCGTCACGCCTGGAAAGGTGCGCTGCTCGACCGTGTCGCCGGCTCCCCGCATCGCAACCGCCAGCGTCTCGCCGTCCGACCGCAGCGGATCGATCTGGGCGTTGATGATCGTCGTCGCTGGCAGGCCGTGCAGATCGGCGGCGACCAAATTTAGCCGCGGATCCATCATGTCGGTCGGCGACTTACTGTAGTAATAACCGAACCACTTCAGCATCGGTGTGTTCAGCGGCTTGGCGTTGAAGCTATCGGTGCGCGACGGCAGCGTCATTGAACTGTTGGCGATCGGGTAGACGGACAGGATGTGCACCGGCATCGCGAGGTGGTTGTCGCGCGCATAGATTGCGGTCGCGACCGCCAGGTTGCCGCCTGCGCTCTCGCCGGCCAGCGCCAGGCGATTGAGATCGCCGCCCCAGGACAGCGCGTTCTGCAGCACCCACCGGTATGCGGCGGAAGCATCGTCATGCTGCGCGGGGAACTTGGCCTCGGGCGCGTGGCGATACTCGACCGAAACGACGATGGCATTGAGCTGCTTGGACATCAGCCGCGGCGTCGCGTCATAAGTGTTGACGTCGGCGATTACCCAGCCACCGCCGTGGTAATAGACGATCACGGGAATCAGCTTGCCGCCCGATGCACCGGCCGGCTTGTAGATGCGCGCGAACTGCATAGGGTCTGCGCCATAGGGCATGTCCATCGTGACGACGGCCGGATCGGGCGCGGTCGACATGCGCTTGGCGTGCATGACCGCCATCGCGGCGTCGGCAGCGGACGGCTGGATGCGCGCCTTGACCGGCGTCAGTGTCTCGATCGGCTTGGCGCCGAGGCGCGGAAGCTGATCAAGCACGGCCTGCATGTCCGACGCGGCGCGGGCTGGCATAGAAGCGACTTTGGCGGGCGGCGGCGGCGGTGCCGCGTTCACCGACATCGACGATTGGGCGTGCGCCGCGGTGGTAGCAGCGAACATGCCTGTAAGTGCAGCGACCTTCAGTGTGATCCTAGTACTCATGACGCTGAAACCTGTTGTTAATCCGATGCTCAACTCAACCGGTCGATGCTCATTAAGCTCCGTACGGTTCCGCACCGATCGGTGAGATTTGCGGGACGAGACGAATGCTGGACCGTGGTGCTCGGCACGCGTAGCGTGGACCGATGGTCGACCCAGCTGCTGCTGCGCAATGCGCTGATACGCTTCACCTCCCGGTCGTACCGATTTCTCACGCCGCCGGGCGCGGGACGCGGAACATGCTGCTCAACCATATGGCGGACGAAGACTACGATCTCTTGCGTCCCCACATCGAGCGCGCGTCACTGTCGATTGGCACCGTTCTGGCGCGTGCGGGCGAGCCCATCGACACGATCTGTTTTCTCAACGGCGGCCTCGCCGGGTTTCTTGATGTTCTCGGTGATGGTCAGCGGTTGGTCATCGGCGTGATCGGCCGGGAAGGGGTCGTCGGCTGGCCGGCGCTGATGGGCAATGACCGCTGGCCGTACGATGTTGAGGTGCGTGCGACATGCGATGCCCAGCGCATCCCGATTGCTGCCCTGCTTGCCGCCACAGCAGTGAGCCCGCGTCTGAACACGCTGCTACTACGCTTTGCAGGAATCTTCGCGGCGCAGATGGGGCGGACGATCGTATCTAATTTGATCCATTCGGTCGAGCGGCGCACGGCACGATGGATCCTGCTCTATCACGACCGCGTCGAGCGCGATGAAATCGCCATGACGCATGAGGAATTTGGAAACATGCTAGGTGTCCGACGGGCCAGCATCACCACGGCGCTCCATATCCTAGAAGGTGAGAACGCGATCAGAGGCTATCGCGGGCGGATCATCGTTCGAGACCGTGCAGCTTTGGAGGCATTCGCCGGCGACACCTATGGTTTTGCAGAGGCTGAATATCGTCGCCTGATCGGGTGATGCCGTCGCGACGACGGCAGGTCCAACCCCCGCGCGACGACAACGGCAATCGGGATGCGATCGCTTGTCTCGGAAACGCGGAAAGGCTGCTTCCAGATTGTTTGTGCCTGGAACCGGTCAGTCGCCTTACAGCCGTTCGGAGGCAAATGCAGGCGACCAACGTAGGTCAAACGACATAGCCCGCACAGAAAGCTCCCTGAAGCCCTATGGGCAAGTCGCTTTAGATCGCGCAGGGCCACAGGCATCCGAGCCTCAAGGGCAAGCGATTTGCATGATGACGTACGGAGCTAAAAGATGAGCCTTGGCCCATCACGCACCCATGGTGACAACGCCGCAGGCGGCTAGTAAGGCGTTAACGCTGCACAGCAGCCTTACTGCTGGGGATTGCGCGTGCACCTGCCTTTCAATGCCTCCGCCGCTGGCGACGTCCAACCCTTTGGAGTAGAGCCAGACCGCTCGCAGTCCACTTCCGGAGGCTCGCTGCCCGCAATCACCGACGGCATTGATGTGAGCGCATTAATCGGCAAGCCGCAGCTGTTCGGGCGGGTTAAGCCCTTGCGCAATGGCTTCATGATCGAGCCGGTCGCCAATCTCGTCATGCAGCCCGGCGGACGTGTTGGCGGTCACGGTCATCCCAATGAGGGATCGTGGGAGAACTACTCTTTCAGTGAAGTGCCGGCCGATCAGGCGTTCGCCTTCATATCCGGCGGAAACGGCTATATTCCGAGCTCGACGTGGAGCCAGTCGATGGGCGATATGCCGATCGGCCACTTTTGCGACGAGCCAGAATCCTTACAAGCAGTGCAACGACTATGCTTGCTGCCGGTACACGCGCCGCGACCGGCGGACGACGTGGTGTATCTCGTTGCATCTTGCCAGCGCTTTTACGAGCACACCATGCCTACGCTGCTGGAGCAGCTCTATGCCGAAGGCATCCCGGCCGAACGGATCAAGGTTGTGGTCAACGGGTCTGATCGCGATGAGGACCGCACCATCGATGGTGTGGAGCATGCGTTCAGCATGCACGACGGCTGGGAGTATAGCGCCCTCTATGAGGGGCCACGCCGCTGGAAGTTCGGCTACGCCTTCCTGATGCACGACACCAATGTGATCTTCCCAGGTTTCCGTCGCAGCATCGAAAGCTTCAATCGTCACTTTGCGTGGGATCACCTTCCCGCGTCCCCACTCGCGCGCTGCTTGCTGGGCCTTTATAGTCACGACTTCCTCAAGCGCCTAAATCCCTGGTTGAAGACCACCCACAAAATTTCAAAGCGGGATGGGATCATTGCTGAAGCAAGCGCGGAGTTACTCCTGCGGGCGCGCTCTGCGCTCGTTTTGGGCGACGCAGAAGCGAACGGGCACTTCAAGCAGGCCGAATGGCGCGAATTGGTGGACCAGTTCAATACCGGTACTCCGCGTGTTCGCCGCGTCTTCCCGGCGATCAAGCTTCACAAATTCATTCACGCTGGCCCTGCAAAGCCTGAAGCGCTCTAGCCCCAAATGGAGAAGCCTCTCTGGGACAATGACCAATCCACCGGGTGGCGCTTAACCCCAAAGGTGGAAGCGGTACTACGCGCTCGGCGTATCGGCGTTCGTCCGGCTGGAGAGCGCAATTTCGATCACATCGTTTTCCCCAAAGCTGTTCTTGTCGAGGCTTATTGTAGCTTCCCGACGCAGCCGGAATTGTTTAACCTTGGCGCGTTCTCCTACGCCGAGTCGCCACACTACTTCGGCCGCGTTGATGTGGGGCGCTATACATCCATTGCGAGCGGAGTGGAGTTCTTCGGCGAGCGGCACCCAAGCGAGTGGGTGACACAGTCGATGATCACCTACGACTTCAATTATCCGGGCATCGCCGCTGCCCATCATGATTTCGGTGGCGGCTTACCCGCTCCAGCCGAGTTCCCGAACCGCTATGGCGGATCGGTGGTGATCGGGCACGATGTGTGGATCGGGCGCAACGTGCAGATCGCGCGAGACGTCACCATTGGACATGGTGCTGTAGTCGCTGCTGGTGCAGTCGTAACCAAAGACGTCGCCCCCTTCACAGTCGTGGGCGGTGTGCCGGCCAGGACCATCCGTTTGCGTTTTCCCGAGCAGCTCATAGGCGCGTTACTGGAGAGCGAATGGTGGAACTACCAGCCGACCGTGCTCTGGGAGTTTGGTTTCCATGATCCCGACCAATTTTGCCGGCGCTTAGCTGAGGCTAAAGCGGCAGGGCGCCTTGCCCGATTTGAGCCTCTGACCACGGATGCTGCACAATTTGCCAAGGCGGTCGCGGCAGCGGAGAACTCCACGGCCAGTTAGGCTATGTTGTCAGCATCTGCGCGGGCACACCGCTTTCGGCAAGCGAACGGGTAGATGCTGAGGAGGCATGATAGTCCCGATGCGCCAAGCCAACACCGGCCGGCGCGACCATCGGATTAAGGGATCGTACTCTCCTTTTGCCTCCGCTCCGCCATCTCAAGGTGAGAGGCGATGATCGTTGTTGCTTCAGCGGCCGTTTGCCGCACGTCGGCATTATCACCGGTTGCTGCATAGGCTTGCTGGACGGTCAAAGCCGAGCGATGCGCGAGCAGCTGATGGCGCAGGTAGGTCTTGTCGAGATCGGGGCTTTGCTGACTTTGCAGAGCCCCAAGCAGCAACGCTTGATCAGAGCTGATCCCCATCGGGGGCGGCTTCAGTCCTGCGTGCGCAGCTGCCTCACGAAGCGTGGCGCTCAACCGCTCGTGATCCCGGATCATTTGCAGGGCGAAGGCGCGGACTTGGCCACTCGTGCTCTGCCCCAGCACGGTTTGCGCTTCCAGGATCTCGAACTGGTCGGACTGGGCCGACGCCTCGACGAACTCTCGCGTGGCACGCGACCCAGGTTCCTGAGCTGCGGCTGGCGCGAGCGCAGCAGCGGTCATCGCCACCGCAGCAAGAAGATGATGGGCGTTCATTGCTTCTTCTCCGCCTAAGGCTGTCCCTGGCCGCCACCCGCGCCATAGATGTTACCGGTAGTGAAGCTGCCGTCATCCTCGGCTAATCGAACGTAGATGCCTGCAAGCTCCGCTGGCTGACCTGGGCGTCCGAGCGGTGTCGTGCCGCCGAAGGTTACAACCTTGCCCGGTTGAGCTCCGCCAGAGATCTGGAGCGGCGTCCAGACTGGCCCAGGTGCCACACCATTCACCCGGATGCCTTTTGCACCGAGCTGCTTGGCCAGCGACTTCACGTAGTTCATCGTCGCCGCCTTGGTTTGAGCATAGGCATAAAGGTCGGGCGAGGGATCATACGCCTGTTCGGATGTCGTACCGATGATGACCGCCCCCGGCTCCAGATGAGGCAACGCCGCCTTGATGATCCAGAAAGGCGCGTAAATGTTGGTCTTCATGGTGCGATCGAACTCGTCGGTCGTCAGGTCCATGATTGAGGGTACCGACTGCTGTCGCCCCGCATTCATCACCAAGATATCGAGACCACCAAGCGCGGCGACCGCCTTGTCGACCAGTTGCTGGCAGAATGCCTCGGTCCGAAGGTCACCGGGAACGGCCGCTGCCTTGCGGCCTTCGCGTCGGATCAACTCGATTACCTCACGCGCGTCTGGTTCCTCCTCGGGCAGGTAGTTTATCGCCACATCAGCCCCCTCACGAGCATAGGCGATAGCCGCGGCTCGCCCCATCCCTGAGTCGCCACCGGTGATCAGCGCCTTGCGACCGCGCAGCCGGCCCGAACCGACATAGCTCGTTTCGCCGTGATCGGGACGCGGCTCCATGCGGCTCGCAAGTCCAGGCCAAGGCTGCTGCTGCGACTTGAAGGGTGGCTTGGAATACTTGTCTCGCGGGTTCTGCTTGTCTCCACGCGATTTTGGGCTTTGTGTTGCCTGCGCTTCGGCCGGGGCTGCTGCGATCGCTGCCGCAGCACCCAATGCAGCGGTGGTCATCACCTGACGTCTGGTAGTCTCACTCACCGCACTTCTCCCATGGCGCAACCTCAACGCCTGAACGCCTTACCAAGGTTCCAACAAATTAAGCGTTCCCATCCGTTTAGACTGATAAGAACCCGGGTCTGCGAAGCGGCCCACTACAAGGCATCTCAGTCAATCAAGACCATCCATTGCCTGATCATGGGCCCTCATAAAAGCGCTGCTCCTGGCCGCCCCGCGTCGCTACCTTCAGGCATCAAAACATAGATAGGACGGGTCAAACTCGGCAATGCGCTTGAGACGGTCCCAGTCAAGCACCCTCAGTTCTTTGCCAACGCCCACAATTGCATCTGCCAGCCGTAATTGCTTCAACATCCGGTTGACATGGACGCTCGTTAACCGCGTCCGCCATAGTTTCTTGTGTGATCGGCATCGGGCAGGCTTGCGGTTCACCAAGCCCCGCCTCATGTGATCGTGCGACGAACTCACAAAGCATATGAGCGACCCGGTCTAGGCCCCACGCCGGCCAACATCCAGCAACCATTCGCGGCCTACCGAGGCTTTAATCAGGCTATACTGCCAAATCGCGTCACCTATGACTTCGTCTTCCCGCATTAACTTACCAAGATCGCCAATCGGTATAAACGCGATCGTGGCCGCGGAAAGCACTTGGGCATTGTGGTCTGTTCGATCAAGCAGGAGGCGCTCAACATTGAGAATGTTACCAGCAACGTGGAGCGACAGGATTGCCGATGGCCTCTGCGTGTGAGTTGGCGCGGCAAGCGTAGCCGCTTACGAGCACGCAGCAATCGTCGATACCCGCTCTTTCATGGACAAGGATCCTCGAAGGAAATACATCCAGCAGGCGATGAGGTAGCTCAACAAGAGCATGGCACTGCTCATTCGTCAGATCGCCAGTCTTCTTCAACTTAGCCGCGGTTCTAAGCAAGGATTGGGAAGATTGATCCATGGCACTCATTCCGGGGCAACACCTTGTCAGCATCGCATCTGTCACTTGCCCTTCCAGCGATTGGGTGCAAGCTGAATGCCTTATCTTGCTTTAAGGAACTGTCGCGTGCGACTCATTGCCTCGGTTGAAAGCGCGGCGCAAAGCGAAAACTACCCGACTGAGGTGAGCTTCAGCCTTGCGTTACAGTGCATAGCCCACGAGGACCGGGATCGCCCTCGAGGGTGCTTTCTATCTTATAGCGTGTGATCGCCAAATCCAATCATCGGAAGATGCCCCGCGGCTTTTGCCATTGCATCGGAAGAAAACTTGGCCACGTCATGGCTGCCGTCGCATTGTTGATACCAATGTTAGCGCCAGTCTTGCCGCGAGCAGCGCAGATGAACGTGCGGCATCGTCGCGATGCGGCGTATATTCTGCGATGATCGCTCCGACGAGCGTACCTTTCGCCGCTAGCCCCTCGATCAGCGCGAGCATGTCCTCGTAATCGAGACCGCCCGGGGTGGGCATTGCCACGGCTGGGAAGGCACTGGGGTCGAAGCCATCACAGTCGATCGAAAGAACGAACCGGCCACCTAGCGGAAGTTCTTCAAGGATGCCGTTTGCGCCCTGTTGCTTCCACTCGCGGCTACTGACAAGCTTGCTGCCCCAGCGACGAGCGTCGTCGTGTTGCCACGCCTCGCCGCTGCCAAGGCCCCGTATTCCAATTTGCAGCATGCCGGTGACCCACGGCATCTCAGCAACGCGGCGCATCGGCGAGCCATATCCCTGGTTCTCACCGCGTATATCATCGGCCCAGTCGACGTGGGCATCGACTTGCACGACGGTCACGGGGCCATGCTTCTCGAACCCTGCAAGCACGGGAATAGGCACAGAGTCATCGCCGCCGAGAATCAGCGGGACTGCGCCTGCTGCAAGGATGCTGGCCGTTGCGGCCTTGATCCGGCTACGGTTGCCAGCGGCATCGCGCACGCGGGTCTTCACATCGCCAAGATCCACCCCGAGCCATTCGGTGGTGCGATTGTCGGTCAGCAGGGTTGTTCCCAGGTCGAAATCGTACTGCTTGAGTTGCCCTGCCAACGCCTTGGACGCGGCTCGGATCGCACCGGGCGCCTGGGCCGAGTGGCTGGCGACGGCCGCGTCGTAGGGCGTCGCCTCGCTCGCTCCGAAAACGGCAACTTGGCCAGGTGTCAGGTCGTTGATCGTGCCGATAGGCAGATCCGTAAGGGTCGGATATTCGAAGTTTATAATCGTGCTCATCAGCCTGCAATGATCTCAAGCGGTTCTTGTTGCGCAGTCCGATTTCCGCAAGCTGACGTCGCACGGTTCAGATGCCGGACGAACATGAGCCGATGGCCCCCTTAGAGCGTCAATTCCGCTTCGCATGGCCCATTATGGATCGAGCGTGCAGGACATGTACGCTGAGTTCGTCTAGACTAGCCATGCGAACGCGCGCTTCAACTCTGCCGCCCCATTGCTGTCGAACGTGCGCCCGTGGGCGAAGATCACCCGGTCAGGCTCAAGTGCCACGATCGTTCGCATGGCGTCTTTTGCTTGTAGGCCCCCGAGCCGTACCGGCACGCGCAGATACCGCGCGGTCGTGCCGTCCGTGGCAGCAGAGGCCTGCATCAGCAGCCGCGCAACCGGCGGCAGCTTGTCAGGCTCAAGATTTTCGATGAGGTCGACGAGCACTAGCGTTCGGGTCTTCCGGTGGAAGAACCAAACTTCATTGAAGCCAGCACCACCGGGCACGATGCCCTGCTCAAGCGTGTCAGCCCATTCGATAGGGGCCGTTTCGCCCAGCTCGGCATCGAACCGCACGGTCGATGCGCGAACTTGCGCCCGGTCCCGCAGCCCCGGCGCGGCCCAGGTGGTCGCGTCAGGGAAGGCACGTTGCCAGTCGGCAAGGAAGGTCCAGTGTGCGATGTTAGGCGCAACGAGATGCCGCACCCGCCCAAGTGTCTCGACGGCCTGCGCCACGTCAGTCGAAAAAGGAGTTGGCGAGTGCAGCAGCAGATCGCCGTTATTGAGCCGGAAGATCGTCATCCGCACGGGTAGCTTGAGGCCCATCGCGTTGATCGGCCCGCTGTCGACGATCCAAATGCCCTCCGCGACCGCCTTTGGAACATCCAGCGGTGGATAGGTCGCACGGTCGCAGGCTGCCGCATTGTCCGAGCGCTGATTGCCACGCGCGAGCGCCCAGAGACCGATGCCCGCGATGCCGGCGACGCCTGCAATGCCTGCAATGCCGACGGCGCTACGCCGTCCGTTGCGCTTTGGTGACGCGTGGCCTGCGAAGAACCGTCGCATATCGGACAGGAGGCGCTCAGGCTGCTCGAGCGCGGCGAAGTGTCCACCCACCTCCATGTCTGTCCATTGGACGATCTTGTAGGTCTTGCCCGCTTGCGAGTGCGGGGGCGGCGGGAAAACGGGATCCGGGAAGGCCGCAACGCCGGTCGGGACCTTGATGCGGGTGCCGGCTGGAAATTCCCCGGACCCCTCCAACACGCGGCCTCGATACATCCACGTGGATGTGATGAACGATCCCTCGACCAGGTACAGCATGATGTTGGTGAGGAGCAGGTCCTCATCAAAGGCTTTCCACAGATCGGGGCGCCCCTGCGTGTCGCGCGGTACGTCGGCCCAGGCGCCGAATTTCTCCAGGATCCAGGCGGCCACGCCGACCGGGCTGTCCGCCATCGCGATGCCGAGCGTCTGCGGACGAGTACCTTGCTCCTGCGAGTAGCCGGTCTCCTCCTTGGCCAGGCTGGCGCGCCGCGCTGCCCAAGCGAGTTCGTCAGGCGTCTTCGGCACTGCGTCTGCAGCCTGGATCAGAACCATGTTGAGGTGCAGTGCCACGACGGCCTCGGGATGGTCGTGCGCCATCCAGCCCCCGATCGCAGCTCCCCAATCTCCACCCTGCACCAGATACCGGGCATCGTCGAACAATTCGGCCATCAAGGCATGCATGATCTCGGCAGTTCGGCGCGGGCCGATCGGCGAGGCTGGGCGCCCGGAGAAGGCGTAGCCGGGGAGCGAAGGCACGACCACGTCATGACCATCGGCGACTAGTGGAACGATCAGCGCTTCAAACTCGAGGAACGAGCCTGGCCAGCCATGCAGTAGCAGCAGCGGTGCGCGCGACCCATCGCCTCGCGCGTGAATGAAGTGGAGTTTCTGACCGAGCAGTTCCGTGGTGAACTGCGGCAAGGCATTGAGCCGCCGTTCCTGCAACCGCCAGTCGAACCGGGTACGCCAATAATCGACAAGCCGCTTGAGATCGGCGAGCCCGACACCCGAGCCCCAGCTCCCCGCGTCTGGCAGCGCTCCCCAGTCGAAAGATGCCACCTTGGCGCTAATGGCGGCGAGCCGCTCGTCCGGCACCGCAATCGTAAAGGGTTTTGCCATCTCTTGTCCTAGCGCTTCGAGGAGGGACGCCCTTCTCGATACACACCAACGCACTGACGCGCACCGCGTTCAGAATTCCGGCATCTGCCGGTCGGGCGCGGCCATCACTGCCTGCTCCATGGCTTCCAGGTCGCGCATCTGCCGGCGCAAAGCATTGAGCCGCGTCGTCAGCGGCACGGTGCGCATTTCGAACCCCATCTTACCACCTACTTGCGGCTGCTCGACTCGGATGATGAAGGTATCGACTGGCGCGTCTCCGCAACGCGGATATTCGGTATCAACGCTGCCGTCGAACCGGATCGGGCCAAGCCAATGTACGACAGTCATCTGGCAAGGGCGCGGTGGATGACCGAGATTGGTTATGCGCACCTGCTCGGTCGTGATCGGCCGCTAGAACCTTAATTTCACCGCCCTTAGGACGACCGGTTGTTGCAGTTGGCTCAGCCTGCCCGGCATAGTGGCGCGCGACCTTAGCGCTGTTTCGCTGAGGACGCCTTGCGGATGCTGTGCCTCCTGAAAACCGCGGGTGCGCGGAACGGGAGGACTCTATGCCGACGCAGCCGCGCCGGCGCGATCGACGCGGCGGCGATCTGTCCGACGCGCTCGGGCGCGCCGATCTAGCCGCCGAGTTTCTACGCCGAAACCACACCTACCGCGCCGAACATGCGCAGATGCAGAAGCGCATCGCGGACGGCGCCGTCGCAAAGAACGCCGCCGAGGCGGCGTTCGCACGGCGCTGGGGGTTATCCTTTCGTCACGGCGCCGGATGACCTTTCGAAGCCGATTGTATGGCGCCCGGAACTGATCCCCGTCACGGTCATCCTCGATGCCGCGCCGGACGGATTCGAGACCGCCGCCCCGGTCAATCCGCTGGCGATCGGCGCGCTGCTCGCCGACCTCGCCGGGATCGACGAACGCCATGTTGTTGTCGCTGACACCGCCGGCGAGCATCGGCTGTGGCTGCGCGATCCGACGCCCGGCCGACCGCTCGCCGCGGTCATCCCGCTCGACAAGGACTTCATCACCCGCGTCGCCAGCCTCCTGCGTTTTCACCGGCGTTTGCTCGGCCGGGCGCCCGGGCCGCTGCCGCGTGGCTGGCCGCTGACAGCCTACCGGCTGGCGCGCCTCGACCTGATGCTCCGCGCGCTCGACCTGCGCAGCACTGGCGCGACCTATCGCCAGATCGCGGTCGAGCTGGGGCGCGAAGAAGCTGCCCGACTGCCCGCGACCGAATGGAAGATCTCAGCCGCGCGTTCGTTCGTGGTGCGGCTGGTCCGTGACGCCACGGCGTTCGCGAATGGCGACTATCGCAAGCTGCTTCGCATCCGCTGACCGACCGGCCCAACTCGCGCAAATCTAGGGGGTGGTCGCATTCGTGTGACCGCACATCTTCGTACTCCACCGAACCGCGTCCGCTTCGTCATTTTCGTCTCCTGCCGCCACCGCCCGCAGGAGCCGCCCCTTGTCTGATACGCCTACCAACTTGCCGCCCCGCTTCCTGCGGACGCCGGAAGCCGCACGCTTCCTTGGCCTCTCCGGGCGCACCTTGGAGAAGCACCGCTATTTCGGAACCGGCCCCGCCTACCGCCGAATCGGCGGGCGCGTCGTCTATTCGGTCGATGACCTGCGCGCCTGGGCCGACATCGGCATCAAGCATTCGACCTCCGATCCGGGGCAGGACGACCTTATGCCCCGCGCGGACTCGGCCATCGCCCGGAGCCGGCGATGAGCGCGCCGCCATCGTCTACGCGCCACGGTCAGCCGTCCGATGACGGTATGACCCGCGTCGAGTTGACCTGGATCGAGAAGCGGGTCGAGCACTGGATCAGGTTCGGCCGTGTCGCTGTGGACGATATCGTCGACCGCCGCCGCCGCATCGTTCGCTTCCGCCCCGGCGCAGTTTTCGCGTTCGTCCGCTGGGCAGCGAACGACTACGGCACCGTCAGTTCGCGCATCGACGTCGTGCGCGCGGTCGGCGTGGGCGAACCGTTCACGACGCTGCCGTTCGTGCGGCCGGGCGGCGACCTCCTGCTCAAGATCGAAGGCTGGCCCGAGGTTAGCCAAGTTCTCGCCGCGATCGACGCAACAGAGGTGACCGGCGTCGATCCGTGCGACGCCGCACCCGACCATTGGCGCCATGTCCACAACCGCATCGCCGCGGGACATCAGCCGCGCGCCTACACGCTTGAGCGCCATCGCGCCTGGCTAAAGCGCCGGGAGATCGAAGGATGACGCGCCGCTTCTACGCCTGGGCAACGGTGTTCGCTGCGTCTGCCTTCGCCCTCGCGTTTGCCGTCATAGCGATCACCGACCCGCTGCCGCGTGTGGTATGGAACGCCAGTGCCAGCGCGCCGCTCGGCTTATACCGGATACAGCAAGAGCGCGATCCGCCGCCCTACGCACTGATCGCGGCTGCGCCGCCAGCGCCGCTCGCCCGATGGATGGCCAAGCGCGGCTATCTAGGCGAAAACGTGCCGCTCTTGAAGCACGTCGCGGCCAAGGCCGGGCAGCGTATCTGCCGAATCGGCGTCGTCGTTAGCGTCGACGCCCGGCCGGTCGCCGTGGCCCTCACGCGCGATCCACTCCGGCGCCCGCTGCCCGTCTGGCAAGGTTGCCGCACGCTCGCGGCCGGCGAGCTGCTGCTGCTCAATCCCGATCACGCCGACAGCATGGACGGCCGCTATTTCGGCCCGTTGCCGGCCTCCACCGTGCTCGGCCGAGCGATCCCGATCCTCACCCGAGACACACCCGACGCGCCGCTGACCTGGCGCGTCGGCCGCCCCTGATCCCGCATCCACCTGCCAACCCAAAGGACAATCCCATGCAGATCGGCAGCTTTTTCCGCACCGCCAACGGCTACGAAGGCATCATCGAGACGGCCACGCTCGACATACGAATCTCCATCGTTCCGGCCGAGCCGAGCGACACCGACAAGGCGCCGGACTGGCGCGTTCATCGCGGCGGCGACGGTGAAGGGCCGGAGATCGGCGTCGGCTGGAACGAGAGCGGCGAGCGCGCCGGTGATTACGTCTCACTGCGTATCGACGATCCCAGCTTTCCGCAGCCGATCCGCGCCGCCCTGTTCCAGAACGGCAACGACAATTCGGCGTGGTCGCTGCGCTGGAAGCGTCAGCCGAAGTCGCGCGAGCAGGACTGAGCCCGTGCGCTTCGTCCTCATCCCTTTGTTCGCGGGAAGATCGTGTTCGCGGTTCGAAATGCTCCCCCGGAGCATTTCGCCAGCAGCGTTGCTGCCGTCACCGCTTACCCCAGCCGTCCTGATCGGTCGCAGGCCGGCCGGGGCGCGCAGCGAAGGTCAAGGGCGGCCGATGGCCGGCGCTTCGCGCGCACCCTTTGCCGCAGTGAGCACGCTGGCGGGCTGGAGGCGGAGCGGAGCCGGATCGGCGGTCGTGGTTGCCGTCGTCCTGCTGTCCGGCGGCTCTGCGTCAGCCCCGGCGACGGCGCAGGATACACCATCCGCGCGATCGGCAGCCGTTCATCCTTATAGCAGTCACGTTGCCGAGGCCGCGCGCCGGTTCGGTATCCCCGAAGCGTGGTTATGGGCGGTGATGCGCGTCGAGAGCGCCGGCAATGCCCGCGCCGTGTCGCGCGCCGGGGCGATGGGCTTGATGCAGATCATGCCTGCGACCTGGGCGGGGCTACGCACCCGCTACGGCCTCGGCCCCGATCCGTTCGACGTGCGCGACAACATCATGGCGGGCGCGGCGTATCTGCGCGAGATGCACGACCGCTATGGCAACGTCAGCGCGATGCTGGCGGCCTATAATGCGGGACCGGGCCGCTACGACGACTTCGTGTCGCGCGGCCGTCCGCTGCCCGCCGAGACGGTCGGCTATCTCTCCCAGCTCGCGCCGGTCACCGGCGCATCGGGCGCGGTGGAGGTGACGGCAAGCGTGCCGCCTGATCCGTTCGCCTGGCGTCGCGCCGCGTTGTTTGTCCGCAGGGGGAGCGCCGCATCAGATGCAGTTGGCGTGCAGTCCGGCAGCGGCGAAACCGCGCCGGAAACGCCCACGGGCAGCGTCGAATCTGACGACGGTCGCACGACCGATCCGTCGATTAATGTGGCCCGAGACACGCTGTTCGTGTCCCGCGCCCGCGCGGGTCGACCGCAATGATCGGCCTGTCGCTCCCATCATCCGTCCGAAGCAGCAAAGTGGCCGGGGAGGAGGAAAACGGCACGGACAGACGAGGGCAAGATATAAGCAGCGCCCCGTTCAGCCGAAAAGCCGTGGCTTTTCGGTGGCTTCACGCGGGGGCGTCGGTCGGCGCGCGTGCCGCGTGGAAGGGAAAAGCCAGCAAAAACAAGGCCTCGAATGGCACCACAGGCCATTTTCGGCCGAAAGCGCACCGGCCGTGAGCGAGGACAGCGAGTTTCGCGTCCGACCGGGCAAGGCCAGGCGCAGCAAGGCACAGGGCCGCAATGCGCGCGGCCTGGTCGCCGAGGTGCTGCGCGTCGCCGCAATCCACAGCGGCGCCCGGCGCGGCGGCGCCAGCGGTGCGCGCCGGGGTGCGCAATCGACCTTCGGGCGGGGACGCACCGCCTTCGCCCGCAGTCGCCTGTTCGGCGCGGGCCGGCGCGTGATGGTCAAGATGCTGCCCGTGACCACCCGCAGCCGGGGTGGCCGGCGCTCGGCGCCGCTGTCCGCGCACGTCGCTTATTTGAAGCGCGAAGGCGTCACCCGCGACGGCTCGCCTACTCGGATGTTCGACGCGGCTGGCGACAACGCCGACGATCACGGTTTCACTGAGCGGTGCAAGGATGACCGGCACCATTTCCGGGTCATCGTGTCGCCGGAGGATGCCGCCGAGCTGACCGACCTACGCGAATACACCCGCGACCTGATGCGGCAGATGGAGGCGGACCTGGGGACGCGGCTCGATTGGGTCGCGGTCGATCACTGGAACACTGACAACCCGCATGTCCATCTGCTCGTGCGCGGCGTTACCGATCAGGGCACCGATCTCGTCATCTCCCGTGACTACATCAGCCACAATCTCCGCTCGCGCGCGCAAGACCTAGCCTTCGCCGAGCTAGGGCCGAAGCCCGAGCATGAGGTGCAGCGCGCGCTCGACCGCGAGGTGACGGCCGAGCGCTGGACCCGGCTCGATTCCGAGATCCAGCGCTCCGCCGACGAGCTCGGCGTGATCGACCTGCGCCCCGAGCGGCCCGGCCCCGACGATCCGAAGCTCCGCCGCTTGATGATCGGACGGTTGCAGCATCTGGAGACGATGGGGCTCGCGGCCGAGGGCGATCCGGGCCGATGGGCGGTGGCGGAGGGCGCGGTGGCAAAGCTGCGCGAGCTGGGCACGCGCGGGGACATCATCCGCACGATCGGCGCGGCGCTCAAGGATCGCGGGCAGGACCGGCCGCTCGACAGCTACGCCGTCGTCACCAGCGCGCCCGAGAAGCCGATCGCCGGCCGGCTGATCGACAAGGGCTTGCACGACGAACTGACCGGCACGGCCTATACCGTGATCGACGGCACCGATGGCCGCACCCACCATGTCCGGCTGCCCGGCATCGAGGCGCTGGAGCACAGCCCCAAGCTCGGCGACATCGTCGAGCTGCGCGCTATCGAACGGGCCGGCGAGGAGAAGCCGACCCTTATCCTCGCCACGCGATCGGACCTTGATCTTGCCGCGCAGGTCAGGGCGCCCGGCGCGACCTGGCTCGACCATCGCCTTATCGAGCGCGGCGCCGGTGTCGCGGACGGCGGGTTCGGCGCCGAGGTGCGCCGCGCAATGGACGCCCGCACCGATCATCTCGTCCGCGAGGGACTGGCGCGTCGCTTCGGCGAGCGGACGGTGTTCGAGCGCGGGATGCTCGACACGTTGCGTAAGCGCGAGCTGGATACCGTCGGCGCGAAGATTGCGGGCGAGACCGGGCTTGCCTACCGCCCCGCCGCGTCCGGCGAAAAGGTGGCCGGCGTCGTTCGCCAGCGCTTGGCGCTCGCGTCCGGCCGCTTCGCCATGATCGACGATGGCCTGGGTTTTCGCCTCGTCCCCTGGGCCAGCACCCTCGAACAGCAGCTCGGCCGTCAGGTGTCCGGCGTCGTCCGCGCCGGCGGCGGCATCGACTGGACGCTCGGCCGCAAGCGCGGCCTCGGCATCTGAATAAGGAGACATCCATGTCCGCGACCAAGATACTCTGGGGCCAGATCATCATTGTGTTTCTGATCGTGCTCGCCGGGGTGTGGGGCGCGACGCAATGGACTGCCGCCGCGCTCGCCTATCAGCCCGAGCTGGGGCCGCCTTGGTTCGAGGCGCTCGGCTGGCGGGTATATCCGCCGCCCGCTTTTTTCTGGTGGTGGTTTAGCTTCGACGCCTATGCGCCCCGCATATTCCTGACTGGCGCCTATATCGCTGCGTCTGGCGGGTTCGCGTCGATCGCGGTCGCCATCGGCATGTCGGTGTGGCGCGCACGGGAGCTGAGGAACGCCGAGACCTACGGGTCGGCGCGCTGGGCGAGCGAGCGGGAGGTGCGCGCGGCCGGGCTCCTCGGCCCGAACGGCGTCGTCCTCGGCAAGCTCGCGCGCGAGTATCTCCGCCACGACGGCCCCGAGCATGTGCTGTGCTTCGCGCCTACACGAAGCGGCAAGGGTGTCGGTCTAGTCGTGCCGTCGCTTCTCACCTGGCCGGCATCCGCGATCGTCCATGACATCAAGGGCGAGAACTGGACGCTGACCGCCGGTTTCCGCGCACGGCACGGCCGCGTGCTGCTGTTCGATCCGACCAATGCGGAGTCGGCCGCCTATAACCCGTTGCTGGAGGTGCGGCGCGGCCAGTGGGAAGTGCGCGACGTGCAGAATGTCGCGGACGTGCTGGTCGATCCCGAAGGCTCGCTGGAGCGCCGGAACCATTGGGAGAAGACCTCCCACTCGCTGCTGGTCGGCGCGATCCTCCACGTCCTCTACGCCGAGCCGGACAAGACGCTGGCCGGCGTTGCCGGCTTCCTGTCGGACCCGTCGCGCACGATCGAGCAGACGCTGGCCGCGATGATGGCGACGCCACACCTCGGCGAAGCCGGCGTCCACCCCGTCGTGGCCTCGGCCGCGCGCGAGCTGCTGAACAAATCGGACAACGAACGGTCCGGCGTGCTCAGCACGGCCATGTCCTTTCTGGGCCTCTACCGCGATCCTGTCGTGGCGCAGGTTACGCGGGCCTGCCAGTGGCGCATATCGGATCTGGTCGAAGGCGATCGGCCCGCGACCCTCTATCTAGTCGTCCCGCCCAGCGACATCTCGCGCACCAAGCCGCTAATCCGCCTCATCCTCAACCAGATCGGGCGCCGGCTGACCGAGGAACTGACCCCGAAGGGCAACCGCCATCGCGTGTTGTTGATGTTGGACGAGTTTCCCGCGCTCGGCCGCCTCGACTTCTTCGAGTCCGCCCTGGCGTTCATGGCGGGCTACGGACTCAAGGCGTTCCTGATCGCGCAGTCCCTCAACCAGATCGAGAAGGCATACGGACCGAACAATGCGATCCTCGACAACTGCCATGTCCGCGTGAGCTTCGCCACCAACGACGAGCGCACCGCCAAGCGCGTGTCGGACGCACTCGGCACCGCCACCGAGATGCGGGCGATGAAGAACTATGCCGGGCATCGCCTGTCGCCGTGGCTCGGGCATTTGATGGTGTCGCGGTCCGAGACCGCCCGCCAACTCCTCACACCCGGCGAGGTGATGCAGCTTCCGCCCGACGACGAGATCGTCATGGTGGCAGGCGTTCATCCGATCCGGGCGAAGAAGGCGCGGTACTTTCAGGATCGCCGCCTGGCCGAGCGGATCGCCGAGGCGCCAGCGCCGGAGGCCGCCGAGGTCAGGCCCGACGACTGGACCGGGCGGCAGGCATCCGCCGATCCGAAGCAGGTCGCGCGCATTGTCCGGGACGCCGAGGACGCCGCCAATGGCGGGCTGCGCCGCGAGCCCGAGCTGCCGGAGCATGTCGCCATTGCGCCGGAGACGACCGCACCGCCGAGCCAAGAGTTCGCGATCGTCGACGACGAACAGGACGACGCGGCGCGGCAGGCGGCCGTGCGCCGCCGGATACAGGGGCTTGCACGCCAAGCGTCGCTCGATCCGGGCGATGGCATCGACTTGTAGGAGGCCGTCATGCGAACCCGGCTCAACGTCTATTTCCCGCCGACACTCGCCAAGCAGGTCGATGAGCTGGCGATCCGGCGGCGTATATCAAGATCGGCGATTGTGGAGGCGGCGGTGGCGTCCTACCTGTCACCCGACGGCGCCGACCGGATGGAGGCGGCGTTCGCGCGGAGACTCGATCGGCTGTCGCGGCAGGTGCAGCGGCTGGAGCGCAACACGGGTCTTACAACGGAGGCGCTGACCTTGTTCGTGCGCTTCTGGTTGTCCGTGACGCCTCCGCTTCCCGACGAGGATCAGGCGGCGGCGCAGGTGAAGGGGCGCAAGCGCTATGAGGGCTTCGTGGAGACGCTCGGTCGACGCTTTGCCAGCGGCAAGAGCCTGCTCGACGAGATCCCCGAGGACGTCTGGCCGAGGTCCGCCGCCGAGACGGAGTGAGTGCAAACCCGTAGCAAGACGCCGGATGCGTCCACTCCCGGCCGTTCAGTCTGTGTGTGCGCGATCCCGGAACCGGCCATTCGAGCCAACCGCACGATTCCCATTTTTCCATGTCCGGCAGGCAATTTCGGGAAAACTCAATCGGGAACACGTTTTGGGAACGCGGCTCTTTCAGCGGTGGCGACACCACCGTCACGCTCCGGCTTTCTCGTTCGACCTTCCTTTCTGGGAAAGGTAGCGCCGCGCAATGTTGGCTGTCGCAGCATGCCTTTCCAAAGCTGCCCTTCCACTGTCACCCAGATCTGGCCGCTCCAACTATAGAGAGACGTTTCCCGAACGCAGACCTCGCCGTTCAGAGTTGCAGTCGGAGCGCTACCCGAACCACGTCATCGCGCTATACGAGACGACCGATACGGTGATCGCATCCTGTCCCCATTGCAACACGCCCTACAACAGCTATGGTTCGGCTGTGTCGCGAAGGGGCGTTGTGGAAGAAATCGTTGCCACCAGCCTGGCAACGGCCAGCACGTTCGAACGCCCCGAAGACGATCCCCATGTCCGCGCTGCATGGAAAGGGCTGCTCGGCCGCCTTATAAACAAGGGTGGTCGCCTGCGGCTCTTTTCGCACCGGGTCGCCATGTTTCTCCTGCTTGCGGTGGATGCCAGCGGCCGCGAGCGAGCTAAGTATCTCGCCTCTGCTGTCGAAGCCTTTGAGGAATGGCGTCGTCTCGCGCGCGGCATCGGCGGCGACCATTCGATGATCGACATAGATCGCCGTTTATCTTCCTGGCTGACTGAGCATATGGCGTCGAGGCTCAATCACTACGAGCCGGTCTGCCAGCGGTTCGAACATGACGCGGGTACGCTGCTTCGACGTGGTGATGAGCTGATCCTGCTCAAAGACGATATCGCCGCCTTGGCTCGCTTCGTCGCAACCGACATGCTCGATTGCATGAACGCGCTGGTCGCATCCTTTGAGGCCGAGCTGACCGACACCGCAGAGCGCACGGAGGTCATGGCTATATCGGCAGGGCAGGAGTTCGCCAAGACTGTCCAGGCTTCGGAAGTGGCGGCAAGACTGACCGATGAGCTGCGACAGGTAAACGACAGGGTACGTCTGATCGCGATCAACGCTCAAATCGAGGCTGCTCGCGCAGGCAATGAGGGCAGAACGTTTGGCGTCGTTGCGCTGGAGGTAAAGGGACTCAGCGATGAAATCGCGAGTCTTACGACGCGGATCCGTGGTAAGATCGGGAGCATTTGAGACTTTGCCGGAATTTGCCTCAAAAACTCCAGCACGTCTCCCCAGCGGCCGCCATCGCCTATGCCGACCCAGAAGCAGCCGGACAGCTTCCGCCCAATTGCCGACATTGGCGAACCTGTTAGGTTTCGCTGAATGGAGGCTTCGTGACGATCTATCAGCGGTTCCGCATCTGGGTTGATGAAGTCCAGTCCGGAAGCCTCTACGCGGGCAAGCTGCTGTATGCTGCTGGCGCGTTTCCCCTCTTCGCCACCCCCATTTTCGGGGACTGGTGGCGCATTCCGGGCATCGTGATCGCGGCATTATGGATGTGCTTTTTGCTCTGGAGGCTCTGGCTGATGGCGAAAACCGGCATGATCGCCAGTGATGTTCCGCAAGGCCGCTTAATTGAGAAGCCGGAGCTGCTTACGACCGACGACACGACATCGAACGGCAGCTAGCCACCAGGTCGCGACATTCGCGAGATGAAAAGCGGACCCGCGGAGCGGCCAGGCTGAAAGCGCCCAACTACAGACGTTCAGCGGCTCGCGATGATGTGTTTGATAGTGAGCGTGGAGGCCTCGCCAAGGAAGCAGATTTGCGGGTCGATGTCGGAAAATGACAACGTAAACATGTCGAGGTAGCCACGGTAGTTCCGACCTATCCAGCACCATCCGAGCGCAAAGCCGATGGCGCCGGCAATCTCCGCGACTTCAATCCAGTCGCTTGCAAGATCGGGGGCATCTTCCAAGGTGACGACGACTTCATCGGTGTTGGGATCAACCCGAAGCACGACGGCACGAGTTTCGATTACAAAGGCGATGGAATCCCAACCGGCAGGCCCATCTCTGCGCCCCACGACCCCGCTCACCGTTTGCCCGTGAACGTCCTCATAGTCGAATTGGAGCATCGTGCGATCAACCATGCGGCAAGATAGCCCAGCGACGGAACGGCAGCCAATCACCACGTCGCGACCTTCGCGCTGCTGATCGGTAGTGATCCGAAGCGACGTACGGCAGTCGGCCAATCGCCGACGTTAGATTGCCTCTATCTCCTGCTTAAAAGCAGACGTTGTCGTCGTTTATTCCGGTAGCCTATTGGGCGAGAGCGCGGCCAGCTTCAGCCACTCTGGTTCGATAGGGTAGGTCTTCCAATCGCGCTTGCGAGGTGTGCGGACTTCCACCTGCTCCGGATGAAAGTCGCGCACCCACCGTGCAGCAGCCTCCAACTGCGGCGCAAGCTCCCCCGGCTCAATGGTGGTACTTCCGCACCATTTGCCGGTTGCATCAGTGAGGACGGCAGTGCGAATGCTACCGTTTAACCATTGCTCGACAAGCAATTTGGCGTGTTTGGCGATCACGCCTGCCTCCGCGTCCCAGAGTTCATACGGGGCTGGGTTGTGAGTTTCCCAATAACCGAACGCTACGGTCAGTTCTTCATCGGCGGAATACAGCACAATCGGCTCCACCTCGCTGGCGTCGACGTGCGTGATCGTCAGCAAGAGATAGCCCGGCTCCCAGCGGGTCCACTCACCCGTCCGGGCGATAGGCCAATCGCAAAAGGCCGCGTAGATTTGCTCAGACCATTTGTCGACGGGCCCCGCCATCTCGCTCGGATATGGCACTCCAATTTCTGTGGCATCAGTCATGCGGCATCATCGCCGCAAGGACGGCAGCTTTCCACCCCTCGCTGCTCTAAAGCGCTCGTTCCGCCTTCCACCACCTCAAGCCGTTCCGACGCTCCCGAGGCGATCGCATCGCTTGAAAGCCGACCGCCGGCTATCGGGGGAGAAAAGCAGACGGACGGCAGGCGCCCATTTCTCGCCATTCTCGGCCACCATCACGCTTCCCGATTGCGAACGATCGTTCAGCAGGGCAGCATGGTACGGTGACGATCAGTTCTGCCATGCTCAATCAGCTACCGCTTTCCGAGATCGACGCAGTCGCCTTTTACAAGCGCGACGAGATCACAACGGACCTGATCTGCTGCAACGTGGAAATACAGGGCTGCGTCTGGACCTTCCACGAAGAGGCGGATGGGTGGCAGGCACTTGTTGCCCACCTCTCGGCTCTGCCGGAATTTCGAAGCGATTGGTATGAGGCGGTGGTTGGTCCGCCTTTCGCAACAAGCGAGACAATCGCGTTTAAGCGGCGATGATCGCCCACCTTCTGCCGTCCAATAGTTCTGATGGGTTGCTCGCAACACGCTGTTCGTTCCGGTTCCCCGGTCGGGTTAGGTCCGTAGAATGGCAAATACCTTGAAAACCAGCTTGGAAACATGGTCTCGCTTAGGCGGTCCATCCCTGATTGGTCTGGTAGATCAGATAATCAGGGAGGTCCTGCCGCTTTACTTTAGGGAAGGCTTCGAGCGCGTGTCGCGGTACATGGGAGACGAGAGCGACGTGATCTCAGCCAGAGAGATTAGGCTGGAACGTGCAACAGAGGAAGAAGTCGAGGGAATTACCTTTAGTTTCGACAAATATCACCGGCCCTCCCTCCAAATGCGAGTTGAGCGTCGTCTCGCTACGGGATCGCAGAATTGGGTGCGAGCGGCAAACGTCGTCAAGCGACCGACGCAATATATCTGCTTTTGGGGCGCGCCGTGGTGGCTGCCGGCGCGGCTTTGGTCGCCTGTGCAGTCGCGACACGTTGCCCAGCGACTACGCGGGCTGTCGTCCGATATACTCGCATTTCTTGATGACGGACAGCCAAGCCGCCACCTACGTTTTACCCATGACGCAAGGCATCAGTAGGTTCGCCATCGCCAGTCACCCATCCGAAAGCAGACAGTCCGGTTTCCACGAGGTTGCGACGTTCGCGATCGGCGAAGCCGGCCCTGGAAGCGGCTAGTCGTCTCGCGCCCAATAGCGGACATGAACTACAATCAGTATACCGAGGCGGTGAAGCACTTCCCACTCATTATAGCAGCGGGCTTAACAACGATGCTCGTTGGGTGCTCGGTGGGGATCAATCCGACACAAGTCGTTGCCCGCGCCGCCTCACCGGAAGAAATTCACAACGATCCTGAAGCCTCATCGGCTCGCCCTGATGCCGCGGGAGCTTGGGTCATGCTGCAGGCTTTGATCAGCCGGGAAGATGCCGAGCGGATTGCCCGTTGGGAGGTCTACCCTCATGTTTACATTGTCGAATGTGCCACTGGACGTGAGACCAATGTCGGGACCGAGCCTCGCCTAAACGGGATCCAAATTGCTGACGCCAATGCGATGCGAGCGGCTCTGAGAAGTCACCCAGTAAAGCGGACTTATCAGATGCGGAGCCTGGTATTTGCCCGCGAGATGGATTTCCAGACGCCACAATGTCTGAAGTTTCGTGGTGGTAGCTACACCGGTCAGAAGATGGTCGAGACGCCTGTCCCGATCCGCTCCATCGGCCGATTTCCTTCAGGCCGCTTTCCACCAGGTCGCGCCGTCCGCGATCGGCAAAGCGGACCCCAGAAGCGGCCAGGCTGAAAGCGCCCTATCTGCGGACGTCCGACCTCAGCAGTCCTATTCGCCTACCATACCATTCGTTCAGCCGTGCTCCCCGCTTCTATCACCGGAAATCGTTCCAGAATTGAATCACACGATTGAACAAGTCCGGGTAGGTAGGACTGGTCCGCCTCTACTGCGAAGCGATGCTCTTGATTCACGTGGTCAGCAGTAAGTTCAATAGCCCCTTCAACGTGGCCTATCTTTCGCAGTGTCAAAACAATATTGATTTCCGGTTCAGAACCCGCGAGCGTGGCTTCACCTGATAAGACCGCGACCATCGCGGCCAGTTGTTCGCGGAACCGCTTGATGTCCGTGGTCTCTAGAACCGGCCCTTCACACTCTACGCGCGCACCGCTCGCTTCCATGCGCGCCCGAACGACCAGCCAGTTGCCGTCCAAGTCATCCGACGTATTTGGAAACTGACGCCGATCCACCCAGAGCGAGAAGCCACAAAAACGCAGGTCCGGTTGATCTGACATGAGAGGTCAATGCCACGCCCGCCGTCCGCATTCTACACATTGATCCGGAAAGCCGCCATTCCGCTCGCTACCAGATTGAGTCGTTCGCGCTCGGAAAGCAGGGGCCAGGAGCAGCCTGTCCGCGATCGCCCAATTGTGGACGTTCCGATCTTGGCTAGGATGGGATCGTTTCTCAGGAGTCGACCATGACGATGTTCGGATTGCTTGCGCTTGCCGCGTCTTCGGTCGTCCAATGTCCTGTCGAGCGGGCATACTACGTGTTGCGTCACCATCCTGATTGGACCGCTTATTACCGCCCGGTCGACAGCGGGCCGGATTGGCCAAGTGGCCTTGCCCTAGCGATCCGCGATCGAAGGTCAGGCGAGACGTCCTGGTGGCTGCCATGGAATGGCGGCACCGATGGCCTTCAGAATGTCGCCTCGACGGTAGAGGTGACGGCAAAGGGGTGGCAGCCGCCCAGCCCGGATGGTGGCCCCCGCCCACAAGGCAACAGACAATACCTCGGCTTTGATGCTGCTTATGACCTGATTGATCGCGTTCCAAACAGGGGCGACCGCGCGCCATCGCATATGCTTTTCCGGACTCGGCAGGTGCTGGCGACAAAGCATTCGGCTGGAAAGACTTCTTTGACCTCGTAAGCTGTTCAGCGAAGGGCAGCTAACCACCAGGTCGCGACATTCGTGGGCCGAAAAGCGGACTTTGAAAGCGGCCAGGCTTACAGCGCCCAGTTCTCGCCATTCCGGCCTACCATCACGCTTCCCGATTGCAGACGATCGTTCAGCAAGGAAGCATGGTACGGTGAAGATCAGTTCTGCCATGCTCAACCAGCTACCGCTTTCCGAGATCGAAGCGGTCGCCTCATCGGTGCACCTTCTGGCGACCGCCCAGTCTACAGACTTTGGTTAGCTGCCAGCACTCAATCGAAGATCTGGTGCGATCGTTCTTCAAGCTGGCCATTGTAGGCGGCCGCTGTTCGCGTATGGTGGACACGGCGGGTCGGAGAGCTCGTCATTAGGAGAGTGCCGATGTCTCCCCGGATTAAATTAACCGTCGCCGCGATTTTATTCATAGGCGCGTCAGTAGCAGTCAGCAACGCGCATTCCTCTCGATCACTGACCATCGGCAGAGAGCATACGCTCACCCTGCGCGGTTCTTCCATCCGGCTTAGTCGCTTTGCCGCCTCCCAGGCGGCGAAGTACCCTTCACTAGACTGGACCGCTGCAACAGCTGTAGGAGCGGAGTCGGTGACGATCAATCTGCCCGACGACATCAAGCAGGCCGAGCTTCTTCGCATTACAGATGATGCCATTCGGCATAGGCTAAGCTACTCGCTTCATCGATCGACCCGCACGTTAACCTACACCCAGTCGTAATCGGTCAAATGCAACCCATACGCAGCTTGTACTTCGTGTGAAAAGCGGACGCGTTCGCCTAATCGCCTAGAACATTTACGCTGCTGGAACTTTAAATCGGAGTTGATGGGATGAATGCTGTTGTCAGCGTCCTGCTGCTTGCCGCAGTCACCGCCCCGACGATTAACCACCAGCCGGAGGATTGGCGGTTCCAAGGCCGCGTCAGCGTCGCGGAACGCCTCAAACAACGTGCTGTTCGTTGTGGGTTGCGAAGTGCCAGGCTTGAAGTAGTACGCGGCGCTCCGTCTTTCCACAATCCAGAAGAAGCCGGAGCAGAATTGACGATTGCAGCGGCCGAAATGACCAACGCGGCCAAGGCGTGCATCGCTCCTGCACTCGCGCCGCAACCTCAGACTGCTCACTACAACGCAATAACGTCTGCCGACGCAGCAATATTGATTGCAAAACTAAAAAACGCACAAATAAGGATTAAAGCGGGCGAAAACTTAACGTTCGAGCTTGTTGCCGGAGCGCCCGCCTTCTATCCAGCGACCGAGGTTGCACCACGACGCTCTTTCCTCGCTATGGATTTCGGTCGGCCGTATGCCGTGGAGCAATTACCATCAACGGGGCTCTGGCAGCATTACGAACTTACCTACTTTCCCCCAGGACCGGATACTTTAATGTGGAAAGTCAATGTTACGACGGGGCAGCTTGCCGAGCTTGTTCGTGTCGAAATGCTCTACAAGGCCCCGCCACCGTTCTAGCCCAAGCCCTATGTGCTAGGTTCCGGAGTGTCACTCGCGGGTACTAGAGGCGCCATCCTAATTGACTGCGTGTCCGGGGCGCACGAAGTGCGGGCGTTCACTGCGCTTGGCCCTGCCTCTTGCTCACGTGCAGCGTTTCTTTAGACTTCAAGGTTCAAGACTTGGGACGGTGGAGAGGCATGATACTTATTTTGGCGCTCGCAGCTGCTAAGGGACACCATGTCCAGTATAAGGCAGCTTGCTCCAGATCGACGCGACTCCCTCGTCGCAATGTCCGCCCTTAGTGCAAGCAAGGTCCTGCTCCATCAGCGATCGGATCTGGTCGACAACGTGACATGGTGCCCCCATTTCTGTTTCGAGCAAAACTGAGGGTTCAGGGTTCTTTACGGTCGCAATGTTCTTTAGCTCTGCCGCGAGTTTGGTTGTGCTCAGCTGCCTTCCGTCTAGGTACAGCTTTCCGTCATGATCCACCGCGACACCGATCTCAAGACGATCCGGCCCAAGATGCGGATGCGGCTTTCCCCAGCTTGTGTGAGGTGGCGTGCAAGCCCGTGCATTTCCTTGCTGCTGTGAGCAACCGCATAGAACAGGGGCGATTAGCAGGATGGAATATCGCGCCGGGACCATAGCTCAATATTCCTCTTTAAACGTCTGCTTACAAGCAGGTTGAGCCTGATATGATTGGCGCAGCTACGGCCGCCGCATGCCGCCGGTCGGCAGTAGCCCAATGCTGGACATTCAAGCCGCTGTGGCTCGTGGCCGATAGCTGCCGTTCGCCGACATCCAATGCGTTGGCAAGCGCCACGGCTTCACGTCCGTCTGATCATCCCCTATTCCAAGACAATGGAAACCTTGCATTCAGACCTACAACGACGAGTGGATGCAGAAATCGCAGCTTACGTTGCTCCGGCGCATCCTGAAGGTGCGGTGGGTTCGGCTCTGCCACAATCTTGGTTTTTGGACCGCCTAATCAAAATGCAGGCTGCTTTAGTTCGACCACACAACGCCAAGGTACGCGATGGCGATGATGAAACCGGCGAAGTCATCATCAGGGATGTGATCATCGTAGTGGACGATGGAGTATGGACCATCGTCGCCTACGATCCCGGAGCCCACATCTTTATCTTAGCGGCTCACGATGCAGACCTAGACCGTGTTCGTGGGGTCGATGCCGTGGCCGTCGGAATCCGAGGGAGCGCGGTAGACTGTTTTCTGGCAGCATAATTCAAAACACTTGCTCGTCCGCTGTACTGCGCCGGCAAATCAAAACCCGCCTGTCTTCAACCCACCACCTGAAGCCGTTCCGTTGCGCCCAGCGTATGTGAACTGCCCGGAAGCCGACAGGCAGCTACTGGGAAGGAAAACGGCCATTCCGCAGTCGCCTACTTGCGGACTTTCCCGCGCTCATGCGAGCATGCCGCCGAACTGTGCAGGTAATACGATGCTCTCAATAATGATCGCCGCTGCAATTTACGCTCAGACGCCGCTTCCTGGGCAATGGGCCGAATTCCGGCGCGAGGGCTCCCTAAGCCACACGACTCAATCCGTGCAGATCGCAACGAACGAGAGTGAGGGGCCCGCTTTCGAATACACGCTGAAACTCACTCAAGTGTCTCGAGGATCGAAGGCGAAAACTAGATGGACAACTAGTAAGTCGTGCCCGGCCGTGCGGGAGGTAATCGCACGATTGCAGGAACTGCCAATGCCGAAGATGTCCGTCCCAGGATTCTCTCCGAAAGAGACGAGGATCTTTCTTGATGGGTCCATCTACTCGCTGACGGCACCCGCATCTTACTCGATGGGGTCGATGACGCTCACCTCAGCTGACGACTCACCCATTGCCGAATGGATCAACGGGTCATTCATGAAGCTCGCACCGTGCTGGGTATCCGCCTTGAAGTAGCGCGATCAACCGAAGTCGTCTGTCCGTTTTCCACCAGGTTGCGACATCCGCGATTGGCAAAGCGGCCTCCACGGACGGCCTTTCCGCTGTCGCCCACATTCAGCCGTTGAGCGACCGAAAACCGGGTTCTGAAAGCAGACTCAACATTAGAATGGCGCTGGTACTTTGCGCGTGACGATCACCCGCGACAAATGCTTCGGATTGAAGCGCACTTCGGTGACGATGGCATCGCCAGGCACACCCAACCAAACTCTCACTTCGTCGGCATCCCGGGTGACTGCCCATGGCAGTAACGTGCGTAGAGCTGCACCGATTGCCTTGCTGCCTTTGCACAGGCCAGACGACGTCGTGTCAGCGCATTGAAACCGCGTCCGACTCGCTGCGGCACTCACTTCTCTGAGACTTGCAAGTGCCTCCCATCCTTGATCTACGGTGACTCCAGAGCTCAGATGCACGTATCTTCCCGACGGGCAGGCATCTTGCAGGAACCAAGAAATCTCACGTGCGGCGTAAGTGCCAATTACCGTAGCGGCACTGATGTCTGCCCCTGGCGCTGCCTGGAACTTCACAGTCCAACGCGTTCGGACACACCCAGGACCAATTACTATAGGCCGCTCAATCAGCTGTCCGTCCACCATGCCTGGAGCGTTCATTCCGCCAGTCGGCGCTTCGAACGCCTCGATCGGACCATGCGGCTGATTGCGCAGGATGACTTCGCCTGCCACGGCAGGCGCCATCTCTCGGACTTGCGCTAGCGACACGGTATCAGTGGCTTGCGCCAGTATAAGAGCTAGCATGATCACCCGGCGTTCCTCATTGTGCAGCAGCTTCCATGCATCTGGTCGCCGAAAGCCGCCAGACGGAAACCCACCAATTTAGCCATTTGGCTGCATTCGGACCAGCCGCTAGGCGTTTGGACAGCCCTTTTCACTGATGCCGGAAATCCCAACTCTTTTCCCTCGCGGGTTTCCCGTTGATCAGGAACTGCATCTGATCGATCGCGCCTTCGGGATGAACGATCAGTTCTCGTTCGTTGATAAAGTCTACTTGAGCCGTCTCGCCAACAGCCCTCGCGTTCCAGATCAGCGTAAGCTCATCGCCGGGCTCCAGTTCGAAGCACTCGGGCCATGGCTCGACTGATATGTAAATCGGTCCATCCTTCCTGTTGGCGAAGGTTTGCTGGATCTGAGGCATACGAAGGGCATACGCCCCCGTCACATATGCGCCAAGCTCGCTTGCGCCCCTCGCAATCCGGCTGCTGTCCTTCCGCTATTGGGAAGGAAAGCAGCCGGGCGGCAGTCGCCCACAAGCCGACATTGCGTACCTCTCTGAACGGCATATGATCTGTCTATGGCAGGCGAGCCGGATCTGGGTTACGCCGGAGGCTGGAGCCTTGACGGACCATCTACCGCGCCGGCGAGCAGACTCACGCACGATGGGTCCAACACCCTTTGGTTCGCGAGTGCGGTTATCGATAGTATGGCGGGTCATGGCTATGCTGCGCTTACAAACTGCGGTGGCGAGCGCGGGGCTGCGATAACGACCCGCCTTCTCGAACGCATTTCGCTTGCATAACCAAGCACCGAGCAATCTGACGGTTGATGATTGCGTTCAGTGGCGGCAGCGCGATGCGGGACGGGGCCTGGCCAATCGGGTTCTCGACAGCGGTTGGTTCGCAATACCGCTGCATTGCGTTAGAGCTTCTGATCTGCCTGCCGGCGATAGCTGATTGAGCGGAACAGAGGGCCTAAATTGGGCAATGCGCGGGGCAGGCTAAACGTCGGTTTTGTGTCATGCCGAAGTTACATGGAGCTCTGCTGTGCACAGCCAAACGACGATTATCACTACGTCAGCACTATGCTTTTCCTGAGAATCGATCTCGAATTGCTACGCCGCGCCCGATAGCTGGCATGCCGCAATGAGGATTGTGGCGTGGATTGGCATCGTTCGTGGAAAGCTGATGTAGGATTGCGGGTCTTGGGCTTGGCATGGTGGGCGCTCGCCTACACCGCGCTCGCGCGGCTGTTCGCCACGCCGCCGCCTGCCATGGCCACGCCCGGCCCGACCCTCTTCTCGCTCGCTGCGATCGGCTTCCTGAGCGGCAGCGCCGGCGCTGCACTGACGATCTGGGGGAAGCACCTGTTCGACGAGGTGGCGGTCAGTGCGCGCTGGCGGCGCAGCAGTGCGCCCTCATCCCGCCGGCCTCGTGCCGATGCCCCCGTCCTGACAGCGACGGTGCAATGATGCCGTTCGACCGTGAACTGCTTCATCGCCGATTTGCCAAGCTGACGAGCAATCGCACCGTCTTTCGGCCGCGGCTGCCCCAACGCGCTCGGCTGGAGGGGCGGCTGAGCCTCGTAACCAAGCGGACCGAAGGCGAGGACACCGATGATGACTGACAAGCACTATCGCTTCGCCGGCGTGCTGGGGCTGGTCGCGGCGATCGGCTCCACCGCGGTCCACCGAGCCATCTACGAACAGGCCAAGCACGGCCCGGCGCAGGTGGGCGAGTTCGCCGCGGGGTTGATGACCTTCGTGCTCGCCTGCGCCGGTATCCTGCTGCTGGTCCACGGTGCGCGGCTTCTGGAGCGTACCCAGCGGACCCCCGATGCCGATGCCGATGCTCAACGCGACCGCAAGCTGGAGCCGATATGCGAACCGATCGATCGGTCGCCGCTCGACAGCCGGCACGAAGTCGGATCGTTCCTGGCGGCTCGGGCGATCGCGTCGGCCGCGGCCCGGGCAGTCAGGCCGCTCGGCGCCGAGGATTGACGGTGCCGCTGATCGCCGCCTACCTCTATCGCCACGGCCGCCGGGTACGCGAGATCGCCATCGACGAGCGGGTCGACTGCCCAACCGATCGCTCCGAATTCGTCTGGATCGGGCTTGCCGATCCCTGCGCCGCCGACGTCGAATTGCTCCAGCGGCTCTATGGCCTCCATCCGCTCGCCGTCGAGGACGCGCTGAAGGACGGGCAGTTGCCCAAGGTGGACGTCTATGGCGACCAGCTGTTCGTGATCGGCCGTACCGCGCACATGGAGGAGGGCGGGCTGGTTTACGGGCAGACCGCAATCTTTCTCGGCCACAGCCACATCATCACCGTGCGGCAGGGATCGACCCGCTCGCACCAGCCGCTGCGCGAACAGCTTGAGGCTTCGCCGGACCTGCTCGGCCAGGGAGCCGACTATGTGCTCCACGCCGTGCTCGACTTCATCGTTGATGGCCATGTGCCGGTGGTTGCCGAAATCGAGGATGAGGTCACCTCGATGGAGCAGCGCACGCTCGATGCGTTTCTCGGCCGCGCGGAGATCGCGCGGATCTTCACGCTGCGCCGCGAGCTGATGCGATTCGGCCGCATCCTGGTGCCGATGGAGGAGGTTGCCCGCAAGCTCGCCCGTCATGACCTGCCAGGCGTGGATGCCGAGGCGCGACACTATTTCAGCGATGTGCTCGATCACGTTCGCCGGGTCGAGACGATGACCGGCGGCTTGCGCGAGGTGCTGACGTCGGTCTTCGAATTCAGTAACCTCATCGAGCAGCAACGCACCGGCGTCATCACCCGCCAGCTCGCCGCCTGGGCGGCCATTCTCGCCGTGCCCACCGCCGTCGCCGGCATCTACGGCATGAACTTCGATGTCATGCCCGAGCTCCACGCCCGCTACGGTATCCCGCCGTGTTGGCGGGCATTGGCCTTGTCTGCCTCGTGCTCTACGCCAGGTTCCGCAAGGTTGGCTGGCTGTAGCGCCAAGCATTGCTCGGGAACCGGCAAATGCGACGAGCCGAGGGCGCTATATGCCGCCACTATGCGGAATGCCTGAATCGATCTCGCAACACTATGCGCCGCACCGTAATTGGGCGTCCGCGAGCTTCTACCGCTCGCGTTGACTTAAAGGATCGATACATGTTGTCGGCATCCGTATCGGAGCCTGACCAAGCCGGGCCGATCATCTACGTCGGACAGGACACCGCCGGCCACTGGCTGGTCCAGGACAGCAACAAGTGCCTCGAAGGCCGGTTCGTCTCGCAGGCGGCGGCGATGAGCTTCGCCCGCGCGGAGCGGCAGATCTACCATGGCTCGGTGATGATCGCAGCAGAGCCGCTCGCGCCGCTCGTGTCCTTTGCGCCGGTTGCCGCGCATGAGCATGCGTTGGGGCAGGCGGGGCAGGCGGGGCAGGGAGCGGGGCGATGAAGACCATCGCTCTTCGCCAACCACTCACGCCGGCATCGACACGCGGAGCGTCCACCATGGTGCCGGGCGGCAGGCGGGCGCTGCACGATCCCCGCTGGCCGGCGTTGAACCAGGCACTCGTCGATCTCCGGCTGCGGCATCGTCATGCGATACGCATCGTCGATGCCGATTGCGCGGCCGGATCGCTGTTGCTCCGTGCCTGCAGGCGGGCGCGCGAACTCGGTTTCACGGCCATCGAGGGACGCGGCATCGACGGGTCGCCGGCGCTGATCGGCCAGGCCCGCGCAGCGGCGCTGAAGCTGAGCGATCCAGCAATCGGCGTCGCGTTCGAGCTAGCCGATGCGCAGACCGCGCTGCGCGACGAAGCCGACTTCCCTGCGGACATCGCCTTGTGGTCGGGCGCGCATCGGCCCGCCATCGACGACGCGCTGGCGCGTGCGGCTGCTTTCGTTATCTGCGATCCGGCATGCTCGGGCCAGGGCGCATGAAAAAGCGCGACCTGACGTGGCGCGTGGCAGGCGCAGTGCTGAGCCTGGGCGCCTGTGCCGCGGCGCTGACGATGGACGGCTCGCCGCTGATCCTCCTGCTCTTCCCGCTCGTGCTGTTCGGGCTGACCCTGATGATCAACGGCAAGCGGGTCGCCGTCGCCTGGCGCGCCGAACGCCGCGGCCACTTCAACACCGCCACGGTGATCCATGCCGAGCGCATCCGCCGCCATCGCCGACGCGCCGACGGGTCGGACGCCTGATCCTCCAATAGCCGAGAAACCATGGCTCATTTCGCTCTCCGCAACGGCATCCTCCATGTCGAAGACGTGCCTCTGACCCGCATCGCCGACGAGGTGGGAACGGCCGCCCACGTCTATTCGGCGGCCGCGTTGCGTGCGTCGGCCGACGCCTTTTCGGGCGCGCTGGCGCGGATCGGCGGCGCCCGGCTGGCGTTTGCCGTCAAGGCCAATCCTAACATCGCGCTGCTCCGCCTACTCGCCGCGCGCGGCTATGGCGCCGACATCGTCTCGGGCGGCGAACTGAGCTGCGCGCTGGCGGCCGGAATGACACCGCAGGACATCGTTTTCTCGGGCGTCGGCAAGACCGATGCCGAGATGATCCAGGCGCTCGACGCCGGCATTGGCCAGTTCAACCTTGAGCTGGAAGAGGAGGGCGTGGTGCTCTCCGCGCTGGCAGCGGCGCGGGGCCTGCGCGCGCCGGCGGTGCTGCGGATCAACCCAGACGTCGATGCCGGCACCCACGCCAAGATCTCGACCGGCCGCCGCGAGAACAAGTTCGGCGTGCCAATCGCCGACGCGGCCGCGCTGTACGATCGGCTTGCTCGGCACGAGGGTCTCGACCTGCGCGGCGTCGCGATCCACATCGGCAGCCAGCTGCACGAGCTCGGGCCGCTGGAGCAGGCGTATCGCCGCATCGGCGAGCTCGTCGCCCTATTGCGCGGCCGTGGCCATGCCATCAGCCAGGTCGATCTCGGCGGGGGGCTCGGCATTCCCTATGCCGTGGACGAGATCACGCCTTCGCTCACTGACTATGCCGCGATGGTCGACCGCGTGACGCGCGGCTGGCAGGTGGCGCTGACCTTCGAGCCCGGGCGGATCATCGTTGGCGCCGCGGGCGTGCTGCTGACCCGGGTGATCTGGGTCAAGCCGGGTGCTCGACACCCCTATGTGATCGTCGACGCGGCGATGAACGATCTGGCTCGGCCCGCCATGTATGGCGCCGTCCACCGGTTCGAGGCGGTGGTGCCCAACGGCCGACGCATGGTTGCCAACATCGCCGGCCCGGTGTGCGAAACGGGCGATACGTTCGCATTGGGCTGCGACATCGATCGGGTGGTCCGCGGCGATCTGGCAGTGTTCCACACCACCGGCGCTTATGGGGCATCGATGGCGTCCACCTACAATTGCCGCCCGGTCATCCCGCAGGTGCTGGTTGATGGCGCTCGCTACGATGTCGTGGGTGAACGATTAAAGCCGTTTGCTGATGCTGCTTGATCGTTGGGATCCGGGTTTTGCTCGGCCCGCGCCTCATCTGGCCAGCAATTGTCCATTGGCGCACGACCTCACGGACCAGATCGGCAGGCAGACTGCGGATGCGGCCTGAAAGGCATCTGGTTCACAAGCATTCGGGTGTTCGAGCAAGCGTGACATGACCGTCAGGGATGGGAAGCGGTTCCAATGCAGGCAGTAGCTTCTGTCAGGCATCGCAGGGGTCAGGCCCGCAGATTAACAAATGTCCGAAGCGAGCAAGCGGGAAGGATGGCCTAAACGTCCACTCTAGGTCGTAAGCCAGGGCGGGCGGACGCACTTTGCGATCGCCTTGATATCCCGGGGCGTAAAAAGCGGTGGACGCCCCTATTGATCACGCCACGTTAGTACATGACGGAAGGCACGGATTTTCGAGCTCGATAGGCGACGCGAATTCTGGAGCGCCCAATCTCCACCTTCGGACCGTCATCGACGCCCCAGATGACGGGCCGGCCGGCAGCGACGCCTTCCGCGGCTAGCAGTTTCGGCATGAGCGCCGCGCATCGGCGAACGACAGGGTCAACAGCGACCCATGTGCAGCGTCTTTTGTCGGCCGCCATATCGATATCGGATCCGCCACAGCTTGGACCCGCTCGGTTGGACGGCGAGAACCAGCCCCTATCCGTCGGCGAGATGGTACGGTCTAGCTTTGGGCTTGGCGGCGTTGACCTGGAGCTGTGTCAGCATGGTCGTGGCTCCCGGATTTCCGGTTCGACCCAACAGCCACGCAATGAGACCACTTTGTCTCTTTTGCTGGATTCAGCCGGATCAACCCGGACGGCTGCCAGCGATCATCGCCAAGATATGCCTGTAAACCAGCCGTTTGCTGGACGTCTCTGGACGCATCCAGAGACGAAAAGTGGTGCCCAGAAGAGGACTCGAACCTCCACGACCTTGCGATCGCCAGCACCTGAAGCTGGTGCGTCTACCAATTCCGCCATCTGGGCACGGGGTAGGCCGGCGCCTCTAGGGGAGGGTCGGGATGCTTGTCAACACGCCTTTCGCGGGGCAAGGGCGGTGGCGCGATCAAAGCGAGCGAAAAGGCCGGACGATGAAGGACAAACTGGTGACGGTGATCGGGGGCGGTGGCTTCCTCGGGCGCTATGTGGTGCGGGCGCTGCTGCGCAGCGGCGCGCGGATGCGGATCGCCGAGCGCGACCCGCGTCATGCCTGGTATCTGCGGACGCAGGGCGGCCTCGGCCAGTCGCAGTTCGTCGCCGCGGACGTGACCAAGCCCGAGACGATCGCGCGTGCCGTTGCCGGTGCCGATATCGTCATCAACCTGGTCGGTGTGCTCGCGGGCGATTTCGAGCGGATCCACGTCGGCGGCGCGGAAACCGTCGCCAAGGCTGCGGCGGCCGCCGGCGTCACCACGCTGGTGCATCTGTCGGCGATCGGCGCCGATGCGGGTGCCGCCTCGGCTTATGGCAGCTCCAAGGGCCGCGGCGAGGCAGCGGTGCGCGCCGCTTTTCCGGGCGCGGTGATCATCCGCCCGTCGATCGTGTTCGGCCGCGAGGACCAGTTCATCAACCGTTTTGCCGGCATGGTCGCCAAGGCGCCGGTGGTGCCGGTGCTGCGCGCGGGCGTGAAGTTCCAGCCGGTGTTCGCGGGCGATGTCGGCGATGCGGTCGCGGCCGCGGCGGCTGACCCGGCGTTTGCGGGGCGCACCTTCGAGCTCGGCGGGCCCGATGTGATGAGCATGGGCGCGATCATCCACTGGATCGCGACCGCGCTCGGCCGCTCGCCGTCGATCATCAACCTGCCCGATGGCCTCGGCGCGCTGCTCGCACGGCTGCCGGGCGCGCCGATCACCAAGGATCAGTGGCTGATGCTGCAGCAGGACAATGTGGTCGCCGCCGGTGCCGACGGGCTGGCCGCGCTCGGCGTCACGCCCACCCCGCTGGCCAGCGTCGCGCCCGATTGGCTAGTCCGCTTTCGCCGGTCGGGGCGCTTCGGGCGTCGCACCGAAACCCTCGCCGCCTGATCGGAACGGAAGTTCATGGACCTGCTCACCGTCATCCTCCTCGGCATCGTCGAGGGGGTCACCGAATTCCTGCCCGTCTCCTCCACCGGCCATCTCATTCTCGCCACCAAGCTGCTCGGCTATGACGCGGCGAAGTGGGAGGTGTTCAACATCGTCATCCAGCTTGGCGCGATCCTCGCGATCGTGGTGCTGTATTGGCGCACCTTCTGGGCGGTCGGCTCGGGGCTGCTGAAGCGCGACCCAACCTCGATCCGCTTCGTGCGCAACCTGCTCGTCGCCTTCCTACCCGCCGCGGTGATCGGCCTGGCCATCCACAAGCATATCGAGGCGCTGCTCGGCAACGCGATGGTGGTGTCGGTGGCGCTGGTGGTCGGCGGCCTCGCGATCATCGTCGTCGAGCGGCTCGCGCCCAAGAGCGACATCGTCGGTGTCGCCGACATCCCGCTGCCCAAGGTGCTCGGGATCGGCTTCATCCAGTGCCTGGCGATGGTGCCGGGGGTCAGCCGGTCGGGCGCGACCATCCTCGGTGCGCTGTCGCTCGGGGTGGAGCGGCGCACCGCGGCAGAGTTCAGCTTCTTCCTGGCGATCCCGACCATGCTCGGCGCGACCGCGCTCGAGCTGGTCAAGAACCGCCACGAGCTGCTGAGCGGGCAGGGCGTCGGCCTTGGCGCCATCGGGATCGGCTTCCTGGTCGCGTTCATCGTCGCCTTGCTCGTCGTCAAATGGTTCGTCGGCGTGGTCACGCGCGTCGGCTTCGTGCCGTTCGCCTTTTACCGGATCGTCGCCGGCGGCGCGGCGATCATCTGGCTGCTGTCGGTATAGGGCCGCAACGGACCGTAACTTCGCTAAGTTCGCGCATATCGCACTTGGTGAGCCACTTTGAACAGCCAAGTGGGTCAGCTTAGCTGACATAATTGCAGTTTAATGCGTGACAAAGCCATGCAACCTGCGTAGCGGCGAGCTACGGAGGCTGTATGGCGCACGATTCAATGCTCAAGTTCGTTTCGCGGGAGCAGGCCTATCCGGCCAAGCGCGAGCCGGAGATGCGTGCGGAGGATTTCCGCGAAATCGCCGAGCGTTATGCCGTGCCCACTGCCGAGGACCAGGCCGGGCGCTGCTCGCAATGCGGCGTGCCCTATTGCTCGGTACATTGCCCGTTGCACAACCATATCCCCGACTGGCTGCGGCTCACGGCGGAAGGACGGCTGCGCGAGGCCTATGAGCTCAGCAACGCGACCTCGACGATGCCCGAGATCTGCGGCCGCATCTGCCCGCAGGATCGGTTGTGCGAAGGCAATTGCGTGATCGAGTTCACTGGCCATGGCGCGGTGACGATCGGTTCGGTCGAAAAGTTCATCACCGACAGCGCCTGGGACAATGGCTGGGTGGAGCCGCTGGTGGCAGGCCCGGCGCGCGGGCAGTCGGTGGGCGTGATCGGCGCCGGGCCGGCCGGGCTCACCGCCGCCGAATACCTCCGCGGGCAGGGCTATCAGGTTCATGTCTACGATCGCCACGACCGCGCCGGCGGGTTGCTGACCTATGGCATCCCCGGGTTCAAGCTCGAGAAGCACATCGTTACCCGGCGGGTGGACCGCCTCAAGGCCGGCGGGATCGTCTTCCACGAAGGCTTCGCGGTGGGCGAGGATGCCAAGCTCGACGAATTGCGCCGCCGTCACGATGCGCTGCTGATCGCCACCGGCGTCTACCGCGCCCGGGCGCTCGACCTGCCCGGCTCGAACGGCGACGCCGACCAGGGCCGCAGCGTCGCCGCGCTCGATTATCTGATCGCCTCCAACCGCAAGAGCTTCGGCGATGCGGTGCCGGCGTTCGACGACGGGCAGCTCAACGCCGAAGGCAAGCATGTCGTGGTGATCGGCGGCGGCGACACCGCGATGGACTGCGTGCGCACCGCGATCCGCCAGGGTGCCGCGAGCGTGAAGTGCCTCTATCGCCGCGATCGCGCCAACATGCCGGGCTCGCAGCGCGAGGTGGGCAATGCCGAGGAGGAAGGCGCCGAGTTCGTCTGGCTCTCGGCGCCCGCGGCGTTCGACGAAGACGGCACGGTGCGCGCGCGCAAGATGCGACTCGGCACTCCCGATGCGAGCGGCCGCCGCGCTCCCGAGCCCGATCCGGCCGGCGACTTCACCCTCCATGCCGATCTGGTGATCAAGGCACTCGGCTTCGACGCCGAGGATCTGCCGGCGCTGTTCGGCGCGCCCGAGCTTGGCGTGAGCCGCTGGGGGACGGTGCTGGTCGACGGCAAGACGCTGATGACCAGCCTCGACGGCGTGTTCGCGGCGGGCGACATCGTCCGCGGCGCCAGCCTGGTGGTATGGGCGATCCGCGATGGCCGTGACGTCGCCGGCACCATGCACAAATGGCTGAAGGCGCGCGCCAGGGCCGGCGCTCCGGCCGAGCGCCAGCTCGTCACCGCCTAACCTAGTAAAGCCGGGTCGTGCCGCTGTTGGCGCACGGCCCGCCCCCTCGGCGCGACGCCGGGCAGAAGGAACCGTCCGCATGATCGATCAACGCGCCCGCCTCGCCGAAGAAGGCATGTACCGCCCCGACATGGAATCCGATGCCTGCGGCGTCGGCCTCGTCGCCGCGACCGACGGCAAAGGCTCGCGCCGCGTCGTCCAGTCGGCGATCGACGCGTTGAAGGCGGTGTGGCACCGCGGCGCGGTCGACGCCGATGGCAAGACCGGTGATGGCGCAGGGCTGCACATCGATCTGCCGCATCGCTTCTTCGACGATGCCGTGGTCGCTTCGGGGCACAAGGTGCTGCCGAACCGGCTCGCGGTCGGCATGATCTTCCTGCCGCGCACCGATCTCGGCGCGCAGGAGAGCTGCCGGACGATCGTCGAGAGCGCGATCATCGAGGCGGGCTATACCATCTACGGCTGGCGGCAGGTGCCGGTCGACGTCTCGGTGATCGGCCTCAAGGCGCAGACCACGCGGCCCGAGATCGAGCAGATCATGATCGCCGGGCCGCTACCCGACGAGGTGACGGCGGCAGAGTTCGAGAAGAACCTTTATCTGGTCCGCCGCCGGATCGAGAAGCGCGTCATCGCCGCGCAGATCCAGGGCTTCTACATCTGCTCGCTGTCGTGCCGCTCGATCGTCTACAAGGGCCTGTTCCTCGCGGAATCGCTGTCGGTCTTCTACCCCGATCTCCAGGACCAGCGCTTCGAATCGCGGGTCGCGATCTTCCACCAGCGTTATTCGACCAACACCTTCCCGCAATGGTGGCTGGCGCAGCCGTTCCGGTGCCTCGCTCATAATGGCGAGATCAACACCATCCGCGGCAACAAGAACTGGATGCTCAGCCACGAAATCCGCATGGCGAGCCTCGCGTTCGGCGAGCATTCGGAAGACATCAAGCCGGTGATCCCGGCGGGCGCCTCAGACACCGCGGCGCTCGATGCGGTGTTCGAGACGATCTGCCGCTCGGGACGCGACGCGCCGACCGCCAAGCTGATGCTGGTGCCCGAGGCGATGAGCGACGACACCCCGGCCGATCACGCCGCGATGTACAATTACCTCGCAAGCGTGATGGAGCCGTGGGACGGCCCGGCGGCGCTGGCGATGACCGACGGCCGCTGGGCGGTCGCGGGAATGGACCGCAACGCGCTGCGGCCGCTGCGCTACACCCGCACCTCGGATGGGCTGCTGATCGTCGGCTCGGAGAGCGGCATGGTCGTGGTGCCGGAGAGCACCATCGTCGCCAAGGGCCGGCTCGGCCCGGGGCAGATGATCGCGGTGGATCTCGATCAGGGCCGGGTGCTCGACGATCGCCAGATCAAGAACCGGATCGCCGCCGAGCATGACTATGCGGCGATGATCGGTGCCTTCCACACGCTCGACGACCTGCCCGACGCGCCCGACGACAGCGTCGTGCGCTATGATCGCGCCGAGCTCGCCCGCCGCCAGGTCGCCGCGGGGCAGACGCTCGAGGACATGGAGCTGATCCTCAGCCCGATGGCCGAATCCGCCAAGGAAGCGGTCGGCTCGATGGGCGACGACACGCCGCTCGCGGTGATTTCAGACAAGCCGCGGCTGATCAGCCAGTTCTTTCGCCAGAACTTCAGCCAAGTCACCAACCCGCCGATCGACAGCCTGCGCGAACGCTATGTGATGAGCCTCAAGACGCGGTTCGGCAATCTCGCCAACATCCTCGATACTCAGGACCAGCGCGACCGCGTGCTGGTGCTCGAATCGCCGGTGCTGACCGGCGAGCATTGGGCGCGACTGAAAGCGCATTTCGCCACCAGCGTCACCGAGATCGACTGCACCTTCGACGCCGCCGGCGGCCCCGAGAAGCTGCGCGAGGCGATCGCGCGCATCCGCCAGGAGGCAGAACAAGCCGTCCGCCAGGGCAAGAGCGAATTGTTCCTCACCGACGAGGCCGTCGGTCCGGACCGCGTCGCCATCGCCGGCGTGCTCGCGGTCGCCGCGGTGCACACCCATCTCGTCCGCCGCGGCCTGCGTTCCTATGCCTCGATCAACGTCCGCAGCGGCGAATGCCTCGACACCCATTATTACGCAGTGCTGATCGGCGTCGGCGCGACCACGGTGAACGCTTATCTCGCCGAGGCCGCGATCGTCGATCGCCAGGCGCGTGGATTGTTCGGCGATCTGTCGCTTGCCGAATGCCTCAAGCGCCACCGTAGCGCGATCGAGGACGGCTTGCTCAAGATCATGAGCAAGATGGGCATCGCGGTGATCTCGTCCTACCGCGGCGGCTATAATTTCGAGGCGGTGGGCCTCAGCCGCAGCCTCGTCAACGATCTGTTCCCGGGCATGCCCGCCAAGATCTCGGGCGAGGGCTACGCGTCGCTGCATTATTCGGCGATGGTTCGCCACGAGGCGGCGTTCGACGAGGCGGTGGCGCGGCTGCCGGTCGGCGGTTTCTATCGCCAGCGCCACACCGGCGAGACCCACGCCTTTTCCGCGCAGCTGATGCATCTGCTGCAGACCGCGGTGTCGACCGACAGCTATACCAGCTACCTTCAGTTCAGCCGCGGCGTCGCCGATCTGCCGCCGGTCTATCTGCGCGACCTGCTCCAGTTCAACTTCCCGAACGAAGGCGTCGCGGTCGATCAGGTCGAGGCGATCACCGAGATCCGCAAGCGCTTCGTCACCCCGGGCATGTCGCTGGGCGCGCTCAGCCCCGAGGCGCATGAGACGCTGGCGATCGCGATGAACCGGATCGGCGCCAAGGCGGTGTCGGGCGAGGGCGGCGAGGACAAGAAGCGCTATCGCCCGTACGACAATGGCGACAACGCCAATTCGACGATCAAGCAGATCGCCAGCGGCCGGTTCGGCGTCACCGCCGAATATCTCAACGCCTGCGAGGAGATCGAGATCAAGGTCGCGCAGGGCGCCAAGCCTGGCGAGGGTGGCCAGCTGCCCGGGTTCAAGGTCACCGAGTTCATCGCCAAGTTGCGCCACGCAACCCCCGGCGTGACGCTGATCAGCCCGCCGCCGCACCATGACATCTACTCGATCGAGGATCTCGCGCAGCTCATCTACGATCTCAAGCAGATCAACCCGCGCGCGCGGGTATGCGTCAAGCTGGTGAGCTCGGCCGGGATCGGCACCGTCGCCGCCGGCGTCGCCAAGGCGCATGCCGACGTCATCCTGATCGCCGGCCACAATGGCGGCACCGGCGCGTCGCCGCAGACCAGCATCAAATATGCCGGCACGCCGTGGGAGATGGGCCTCAGCGAGGTCAATCAGGTGCTCACCCTCAACGGCCTACGCGGCCGCATCCGGTTGCGCGCCGACGGTGGCTTGAAGACCGGTCGCGACATCGTCATCGCCGCAATCCTCGGCGCCGAGGAATATGGCATCGGCACGCTCAGCCTGGTGGCGATGGGCTGCATCATGGTCCGCCAGTGCCATAGTAATACCTGCCCGGTCGGCATCTGCACCCAGGACCAGGCGATGCGCGACAAGTTCGTCGGCACGCCGGAAAAGGTCATCAACCTGATGACCTTCATCGCCGAGGAGGTGCGCGACATCCTCGCCCGCCTGGGCTGCAAGAGCCTCGACGAGGTGATCGGCCGCACCGAATTGCTCCGCCAGGTCAGCCGCGGCGCCGAGCATCTCGACGATCTCGACCTGAACCCGATCCTCGCCAAGGTCGACGCCACCGACGCCGAGCGCCGCTTTTCGTTGAGCACCTTCCGCAACGAGGTGCCCGACAGCCTCGACGCGCAGATCATCAAAGATTCCGCGGCGGTGTTCAGCCGTGGCGAGAAGATGCAGCTCACCTATTCGGTGCGCAACACTCACCGCGCGGTGGGCACCCGGCTGTCGAGCGAGATCACCCGGCGGTTCGGCATGGCCAAGCTCGCCGACGGCCATGTCACCATCCGGCTGCGCGGCTCGGCGGGGCAGAGCCTCGGCGCGTTCATGTGCAAGGGCATCACCCTCGAGGTGTTCGGCGATGCCAACGACTATGTCGGCAAGGGCCTGTCGGGCGGGATCATCGTGCTGCGCCCGGCGGTGAGCTCGCCGCTCGCCAGCCAGGACAATACCATCCTCGGCAACACCGTGCTCTACGGTGCCACCTCGGGCACGCTCCTCGCGGCCGGGCAGGCGGGCGAGCGGTTCGCGGTGCGCAACTCGGGCGCCACCGTGGTGGTCGAGGGCTGCGGCGCCAACGGCTGCGAATATATGACCGGCGGCGTCGCGGTGATCCTCGGCAAGGTCGGCCAGAACTTCGGCGCAGGCATGACCGGGGGGATGGCCTTCGTCTACGATCCCGACGGCGATTTCGCATCCCGCGCCAACCCCGAGAACATTACCTGGCAGCGGCTCGCCTCGGCGCATTGGGAAGGCGTGCTCCGCGCGCTGGTCGAGCGCCACCTCACGGCGACCGACAGCAAGTGGACGCGCGGGCTGCTCGCCGATTGGGAGCGCGTCGCCGGCCAGTTCTGGCAGGTGGTGCCCAAGGAGATGCTCAGCCGCCAGAGCCATCCGCTCGACGACACCGCGGAGCTGGTCGCGGCGGAGTAACCTGCCGTTCGTGCTGAGCTTGTTGAAGCATTGTGAGATGCATGCCCTTCGACAGGCTCAGGGCGAACGGGAAGGATGGGTACAGGGTTGGCATCGCCGCCACGCTGCGCCTAACAGGGCGTCATGTGGCAGCTTTACCAATTCCCCCTGTGCCCGTTCAGCCGCAAGGTGCGCCTGCTGCTCGGCGAGAAGGGCGTCGGCTATGAGCTGGTGCGCGAATCGCCCTGGGAGCGGCGCGACGAGTTCATGGACATGAACCCCGCTGGCGAGACGCCGGTGATGGTCGATGCCTCGCGCAACGGCGCGCCGCTGATCGATTCGGCGGCGATCTGCGAATATCTCGAGGAAACCGTCGACAAGGCGGCGATGATCAACGGCCCCGCCGCCAACCGCGCCGAGATCCGCCGCCTCGTCACCTGGTTCGACACCCATTTCTACCGCGACGTCACCGGGCCGCTGCTCCACGAGCGGGTGGTGAAGCGGCTCGCGCATCGCGCCGCGCCCGACGCCAAGGGGCTGCGCGAGGCGATGAAGGCCGCGGTCAGCCACCTCGACTACACCGATTATCTGCTCGATCACCGCAATTGGCTGGGCGGCGCGACGATGAGTCTCGCCGATCTCGCCGCGGCGGCGCAGATCTCGGTCGCCGACTATCTCGGCGGGATCGACTGGAAGGGTCATGACCAGACGGCGCGCTGGTACCGCGGGCTCAAGAGCCGGCCGAGTTTCCGCCCGCTGCTCTCCGAGCGGATGGAGATGATCGGGCCGCCGGCGCATTACGACAATGTCGATTTCTGATGCACGCCGCGCATGATCCCGCCGCCGCGGCCGCGGCGACCATCGGCTTTGACGATTTCCTCGCGGTGGATATTCGCGTCGGCACGATCGTCGCCGCCGAGCCGTTCCCCGAGGCGCGCAAGCCGGCGTTGAAGCTGCGCATCGACTTTGGCGCGCCGATCGGCATCAAGCGCTCGTCGGCGCAGATCACCGAGCATTACACGCCAGCCGCGCTGATCGGCCGCCAGGTCGCCGCGGTGGTCAATTTCCCGCCGCGCCAGATCGGCCCGGTGATGTCGGAGGTGCTGACGCTCGGCTTCCCCGATGCGGACGGCAAGGTGGTGCTGATCGGGCCGAGCGAGCCGGTGCCGAACGGCGGCCGGCTGTTCTGAGCGGCGCGCGGATCGGTACCGCCGGCTGGTCGATCCCGACTGCGCTGGCGGGCGACTTTCCCGGCGCGGGCAGCCATCTCGAGCGTTATGCCGCGGTGTTCGACGCGGTGGAGATCAATTCGAGCTTCCATCGCCCGCACCGGCCTGCGACCTATGCGCGCTGGGCGGCGAGCGTTCCCGCCGGCTTCCGCTTCGCGCTCAAGCTGCCCAAGACGATCACCCATGAGCGCCGGCTGGTCGACACCGGCGAGCTGCTGGCGCGCTTCGCCGACGGAATTGCGCCGCTCGGCGACAAGCGCGGGCCGCTGGTCGTCCAGCTGCCGCCGAGCCTCGGTTTCGACCGCGCTGTTGTTGACGACTTCTTTGCCCAGGCCGGCGCCACCCTTGGCGGCGCGCTGGTTTGCGAGCCGCGCCACGGAAGCTGGTTTGGCGCCGAGGCGGACCAATGCCTGGTCGCGCATCGGGTGGCGCGGGTGGCGGCCGATCCGGCGCGGGTGCCCGAGGCTGCCGCGACCGGCGGCTGGCCGGGACTCGCCTATCGCCGGCTCCACGGCAGTCCACGGATCTATTACTCGGGCTATGACGAGACGGCGATCGCAGGCCATGCCGCGGCGGTGGGCGCCGAGCGGGCCGAAGGCATCGACAGCTGGACGATCTACGACAACACCGCCGCGGGCCATGCCACCGCCGACGCGATGGCGCTCATCACCCGACTCGGCGCGCTCAGCTAATCAGCGCCAGCGTCGCCGGGTCGGGCTCGCCGGCGAAGAAGCGGGCGAGCGCGGCCGCGAACGGCGCCGGATCATCGGCAACCGCGGCGAACAGCGTCATCGACGAGCGCAGCTTGATCGCGTCGATGCCGCCGAGGATCGCCTCCGCGCTTCCCGTGGCCGCGGTGACCGCCTGCGTCGCCTCGACCAGCCGAGGGCCGAGCAGCGGGTGGGCCAGATAGGCACTCGCCTCGGCACGGTCCCGGATCGCATAATGCTGTGCGGTGGCGCTGCGGCCGAGCCCGGCGATCTGTGGGAACACGAACCACATCCAGTGGCTGGTCTTGTGGCCACGGCGCAGCTCGGCGAGCGCGGACGCGTACACGCCCTGTTGAGCCTCGACGAAGCGATCGAGCGGCCCGCTCATCGGGTTCGCAACCGTAACGGATGTTGTGGCGTTATCCTGCCCATGCGCTTGCTCCTCTGTTCGCTCGGTACGGTCCTGCTGCTCGGCGGCTGCGGGCATCACGATCAGCCCGCCGACAATAACGCGGCAGCCGCGGCGTTCGTGCCGCCGCCGCTTCAGGCGCCGACGCCGCTGCCGGGGCAAGGGCACAGCAAGCCGATCAGCGCCTATGTGGGCCATTATCCCACCGAGGCGGTAGAGGGTGTGACCTTCTACGATCGCACCGAGGTCGCCAATGCGCTGGTCGGCGCGGTGGGGGACGACAAGATCCGCCGGACCATGACCGCGCATGAGGCGACCACCACGCCGATCTTCCAGCGCGGTCCCTCGCTCGGTGCCCATGGCTGCGAGGCGCACAATTGCAGCGACCATAATTGGACGCTGCTGGTCCGCGCCGACGGCAACACGGCCGAGGCCTGCTACCATGACGCCAGCACGATGGGGAACGCCAGCCGCTGGTACGCCGGCGGCGCTCCGGCGACCCGCCCCGGCGATTGCCCTTCGGAGTAGATGCGATGCTCGAACATGTCCCCGCCTGGCTCGGCAAGGCGCTGAGCGACGTCCGCGCCGGTGCCGAGAAACTGGCGATCGTCCGCCCCGAACTCAGCCCGCAAGGGCGCGAGTTCCAGTGGCTTGCGCTGTCGAGCCCGGCCTTCGCCGATGGCGCGCGGCTGCCCGAGCGGTTCACCGCCGACGGCACGGGCGTGTCGCCGCCGCTGACTTGGGGATCGTCGCCGGCGGGCACCGCCAGCCTGGCGTTGCTGGTCGAGGACGCCGACGCGCCGGCGCTGCAGCCGCTGGTGCATGCGATTGTCTGGGGACTGGCGGCAGATGCCGGTCGGCTCGCCGAAGGCTCGATCGTCGCCGACGGCCCGGGTACCGGCAGCCGCGACATTGGCCGCAATTCGTTCCTGCGCGAAGGCTGGTTGCCACCCGATCCGCCGACGGGCCATGGCGCGCACCGTTATGCCTTCCAGCTGTTCGCGCTGGATGCGGGGGCGGGCGATCCGGGTGACAGTCCGGGCCGCGGGGCGATGATCGAGGCGATGGCGGGGCATGTGCTCGCCGCGGGCGTGGTGATCGGCACCTATGGCCGGGGCGAGGAAGCGCTGATCGGGCCGGATGGGGCGCTCGCCAGCGCGTGAACGAGAGAGAGCGGGACGGCGCGGCGGCGAGGCCGCGCGTTCCGGTTGACGCCGAAGGGGGCCCTGGGGCTTAACCCAGGGTGACGCTGCCCTGGCTGGCGATCACCAGCGCGGTGGTGCAGAAAGCGGCGAGACCGATGAAGAGGCTGCGGTACATGGCAATGCTCCGGCTGGAGTGACGATCAGGCGATCGGCATCACGGGGACGGCGGCGCTGACGGCTACGGCGGCGAACAGCAGGGCAGCGGCGACCGAGAAGAGGGCGCGCTGGGCAGCTTCGAGGCGGAGAAACATGGGCTTGGTCCTTTGATCATCGCGGCGCCGGACCATCCGGCAGCGATGCTTGGGACATTGCAGAGGCCGTGCCAGTTTACCCAAGTGCCGGTAAATCCCGGATAACGCTGGGACGGGGCACCGACTGAGCGGGCAATGTGGCGTAATCCGCCAGACCAACGTGGTAAAATCCGCCGACCTTTGGATAGTGGGCCCGCGTGGTGCATCGCGACCGACCGTCAGGCGGCGCAGACCCGATCGCGGCCATCCGCCTTGGCGGTGTAGAGCAGCCGATCGGCGCGATCGAACGCGGCGTCGCTCTGCTCGCCCTGCTGCACCGCGGTCACGCCGATCGACAGCGTCACCTGGCCAATCGGCCGGTCGCTCTCGCGCACCCGGAAGCGCCGGTCGGCAACCGCGGCACGGACGTAATCGAGGTGATCAGCCGCCTTGCACAGGTCGATGCCGCGCAACAGGATCGCGAATTCCTCACCGCCATGGCGTACCACGAGCTGGCCTTGGCAGGTTTCCGCCAGCGTCTGCGCGACGGCGATGAGCACGCGATCGCCGACCGGGTGGCCATGATCGTCGTTGATCCGCTTGAAGCGATCGATGTCGCACACCGCGAGGCAATAGGGCCCCTCCGCCTCGATGCGGGTGACGAAGGCTTCCTCGAAGGCGCGGCGGTTGGGCAGGCCGGTAAGCAGATCGCGCCGGGCGCTGTCATTCGCCTCGGCGAGCTTGGCACGCAACGCATCGGCCTCGGTGGTGGCGCGGGCGAGCCGGCTCTCGGCATCGTGGATGCGGCTGAGCATCGAGCCGGTAATCCGTGCGATCTCGTCGAGGCCCGCAGTAGTGTTGCCCGGCGTGCTGCGCTCGATCGCGGCGGCGCTCTGCGCGAGATCGCGGCCGAAGCCGCGGGTCTCGTCGTGCATCGCGCGCATCATCGTCGCAAAGCCGTCGACCTGCGCCTGGGTTTCGGCGACGAGCTGCGCCGCATCGTCCTGGTCGGTATGGGCACCGCCGAACTCGCCCGCGCCGCCGTCCGGCCGGAACACCACGGTGCCGCCGAGCTTCTCGATGTCGCTGCTGCGCAGCCGCACCCCGCCGTCGGTCAGCCGCGCCACCGCGGTGGCGATGACGCCATCGGGATCGGTGAGGACGTTAAAGGCAAAGCTGTAATGCGCGGGCTCCGGAGGAAGGCCGTGGTCAGCAAGAAAACGGCCGATCTGTAGATACAGATCGTCCCTGCTTCCCCGCCTTGCCGCGACACTCCCGCGCATTCCGCCACCCCCGTTCGATCCGCAGGGGATAATCGCGATTGGTTAGGATTGAGTTGCAGGAAAGATCAGGAATGGGCCAATTTCTGTACCGCCGCGAGCGTCATCTCGACATGGTGGGCGGCGTCGGCATCGTCATGGACGAAGACGATGCGTCCGTGGCGATCGATCACATAGCTGGTGCGGGTGGTGCGCGATCCCCCGGCGTTGCCGACGGCATAGCCGCTGACCACGCGCGGGCCGGCGCTCGCCACCGCGAACTTGCCTGCGCACTTCTCGGCGGAGAAGCGCTGCAGCGTCGACACGTCGTCGGCGGACATGCCGATCACGGTCGCGCCGGCCTTCTGGAAATCGGGGATCGCTTCGGCAAAGGCATGAGCCTCGGCGTTGCAGCCGCCGGTGAAGGCCGCGGGGAAGAAGTACAGCACCACCGGCCCCTTCTTGAGCTGCTCGGCGAGATGAACCTGGAACACCTTGCCGGCGATCGCGCCGCGGGTGGTGAAATCGGGCGCCTTGGCGCCGGGGGCGAGCGCCGCGCCGGCGGGGGCGGTCATCAGGATCGCGCCGAGGATGGTGGCGGCAAGGGTAGGCAGCAGACGCATCGCGAAACTCTCCTGATCGATTGGTCGCTCGTCCTAGCGCGCGGCGGCGCGACGCGATAGGCACGTTGCCATGCCCGTCACCCGCGCCGACATCGATCTCGCCCTCCGCCTTGCCGACGCCGCCGGCGCCGTCATCCGGCCCTATTTCCGCCAGCCGCACGGCGTCGAGCTGAAGGCGGACAAATCGCCGGTGACGCTCGCCGATCGCGAGGCCGAAGCGGCGATGCGCCGGCTGCTCGATGCCGAGCGCTCGGGCGATGGCGTGATCGGCGAGGAATATGGCGTCAAGGATGGCGTCACCGGCCGCCAATGGGTGCTCGATCCGATCGACGGCACGCGCAGCTTCACCGTCGGCCGGGCGATCTTCGGTACGCTGATCGCGCTGGTCGAGGATGGCTGGCCGGTGCTCGGGATTATCGACCAGCCGGTGCAGCGCGAACGCTGGCTTGGCGTCGCCGGGCGGCCGACGCTGTTCAACGGTGCGCCCACCCGCACGCGGACGTGCGCGGCGCTCGAGGGCGCGGTGGTCGCGACCACCAGCCCGCACCTGTTCGGCGATGGCGACGTGCCGCACTATCTTGCGCTGGTCGCCGCCGCCTCAGGCGGCCACGCGCGCCAGGGGCCGGTCTATGGCGGCGACTGCTACAATTACGGGCTGCTCGCGAGCGGCTATCTGGACGTGGTCGCCGAATCCGGGCTGCAGCTCTACGATTATGCCGCGCTGGTACCGGTGGTGGAGGGCGCGGGCGGGCGGATGTGCGACTGGAACGGCGATCCGCTCACCGCGACCAGCACCGGCCACGTCCTCGCGATCGGCGACCCGGCGCGGACCGACGACGTGCTGGAGGCGCTCCACGGCGTCGCCGGCGAGCATGATCACGGGCACGATCATGGCAACGGACACGACCACGCTTGAACCCGTTACCCCAGCGCAAGCTGGGGTCTCCAGCGACCGCGCCATCGACCGGCCAGACCGCACAAGACCCCAGCCTTCGCTGGGGTGACGACTAGGACAAGCTTCCTCGTCAGAAGATCCCGAGGAACTTCTTCTTCTGGCTCTTGCGCTCACCCGCCGATTTCTTGCCATCCTCCGCGGTCGCGGTGGTGCCATGGCCGACGTCGTCGCGCGGCTTGCCCTTGGTGGTGCGCTGCGCGCTCGCGCTCGCGCCGGCCAGCACCGGGCCGCACGCCGCCGACTTGGCATCGCCGATGTCGACAAAGGCGAGGATCCCCGCCACCGGCGTCGCCACCAGCGCGAGGCCGAGCCCGGCACCGGCGCGACCGAGCAAGGCCCCGCTCAGCACATTGAGCTTGGGCTGTGAGAAATAGCCCTGCACGCCGACCGGCGACTGGCCGGAGAACAGGCTGAACTTCTTGCCGTCGGCGCGGAAGGCGAGGTCGACCGCCTCGGTTTTGAAGCTGAACCCGCCACGGCCGACGATCACGTTCTTGGTGGTGTCGATCAGGATCGGGTCCGCCGCGGCGACGCCGTTGCGGACAGTGAAGCCGACCAGACCGCAATTCACCTCGACGGGCTTCTTGAGCTTATCCTCGAACATCTTCTGGACGAAGGTGCCGAGGTCGAGCTCGGCGAGCTGGACGTTGCGGGTCCACAACTGCCCGTGCGGCATCACGAACGCGATCCTGCCGTGTGCAGTGCTGAGCGAATCATGGATGGTGTCGCCGCGCCCGGCGAGCTGGATGCGGCCCTTGATCGTGCCCGTCGTGCCCGCTTCGGCGACGCCATAGCCGGCGAGCAGGCGGCCCATCGGGGTCGGCGACAGCCGGATGTCGTAGCTGTCGGCGCTCGGCCGCTGGCGAGTGTCGAAGATGAAGTCGGACGAGACGTTGCCGCGCGCCATCGCCCAGGTCAGCGGCGACAGCGCCAGCCGGCCATGGTCGAGCGCCAGGGTGAGATCGACGTTGGAGACCGGCACGTTGCGCGACTTGACGACGCCGATGGTCCATTTGAGATCGGCATCGAAGCGCCGCATGGTCTCGATCGGCAGCGCCGCGTCGGGGAACAGCCGCTGCGGCGCGGCACCGGTCGCGGCGGCGGCGGCCACCGTGCCCTTGGCCGCGACGATATCCGGGTTGTAGCCGAGGAACGGCGCGGCATCGATGATGTCGAGGCTTTTGGTGGCGATCGTCGAATCGAGCTTGAGCCGCTCGCCGTTGGTGATGGTGAGCTGCCCGGCGACGTCGCTGTTGCCGAAGGTGCCGGCGAGGTGGGTGAAGCGATAGGCGTCGCCGTTCTTCACCAGCTGCGCATGGAGCCGGTAGGTACGGGTATTGGGCAAGGCGACGCCGATGATGCCGAGCAGCTCGGAAAGATTGCGCCCCTGCGCGCGAGTCTGCAGCGGCACGTTCTCGATGTCGGCGATCGAGGGCAGGGTGCCGGCGACGTCGATCACGTTATGCGCGGCCCAGGCACGCAGGGTGAGCTCGTTGCGGCCGCGGTTGACGGTGGCGTCGGGCGCGAGCAGCTGCGCGGTGACGCGAAACGGCGTGTCGCGGATCATGCCGGTGCCGCTGACGCCCACCGCCTTGCCGATCCTCGCGTTGGTGGAGCGGATATCCTCGATGGCGAGGTCGGCGAGCAGCCGCATCCGCGGGTCCTTGTAGCGGACGGTGGTGCCGCGCACGGTGGCAATGTCGATCCGTGGGAAATCGAGCGGCTTGCCGCCCTTGGCCTCGCTAAAGGTCCAGCTGTTGGTGGTGTGTGCCGCATTCCATTCGAGATCGACCGCACCCTTCTCGAGGTCGAGCCAGTAGAGCCGGCGCTTGCCGAACAGCAGCGACAGCGGGGCGATCATGGTGTCGAGCTTGTCGGCCTGGAACAGATAGGGCTTGGTTGCCCAGGCAGGGTTGGCGATCGTCATCCGCTCGGCGAGCAGCTTGATCTTGAGCGGCGCGAAATAGAGCTGGAAATCGCCGTCGATCCGCACCGGGCGGTGGGTCTGGCCGCCGACGAAGCGCTCGAACGGGTGTTTGAGGAAGCGGCCCTTGGTGATGAACAGGATCAGCCAGATCGCGGCGACGAGGGCGATGAGGCCGAGCACCACGTTGCGCGCGATCCGCCACGGCCGCGCCATCCGCCGGCGCGGCACGGGGGAGGCGGGTGCGGCGTCTGCCGACGGAGGGGCCGGTGTATCCATGCAGGCGGAATCGCTTCGTACCTCGTTCCGGTTCCGCATCGGTTGCAATTGCTCGGGCCGCGAGCTATGCGCCCCGCTTCCCCAGCGTATGCGTGGAGAGAATCGCCCGGCCAGTGTGGGCTGCCGCGGCGGTTCGTTGCATCCGCTGATCAACCGAAAGGACCAAAATGCCCAAGCTGAAGACGAAAAGCGGCGTCAAGAAACGCTTCAAGTTCACCGCCACCGGTCTGCTGAAGCACGGCGTCGCCGGCAAGCGCCACCGCCTGCTCCACCACAACGGCAAGTACATCCGCCAGAATCGCGGCACCAAGGTGCTGTCGAAGGCCGACACCGCGACGGTGAAGGCTTGGGCGCCGTACGGCCTTAGATAAGGAGACCAGGACATGGCACGCGTCAAACGGGGTGTAACCACCCGCGCCAAGCACAAGAAGATTCTTGAACAGGCAAAAGGCTATTATGGCCGCCGCAAGAACACCATCCGCATCGCCCGCCAGGCCGTCGAAAAGGCCGGTCAATATGCGTATCGTGATCGCAAGGTTAAGAAGCGGACCTTCCGCGGCCTGTGGATCCAGCGCATCAACGCCGGCGTCCGCGCCGAGGGCCTGACCTATTCGCAGTTCATGCACGGCCTCAAGCTCGCCGGCGTCGATCTCGACCGCAAGGTCCTGGCCGACATCGCGATGCACGAGGGTGCAGCGTTTAGCGCGATCATCGCGCAGGCGAAGGCGGCTCTGCCCCAGGCCGCCTGACAGCGACCTGTAGCGTACGGTTTGCAAAGGGGCGTCGGTGGCAACACCGGCGCCCTTTTCCGTCTCGTCACCCGGCTGGTGCTGGCGTGACGCAGCACCAAAGGACCAGCCATGGCGATCAACACCTGGTGGCTCTACGTCACCGCCGTCTTCCTGATCTCGGCGATTCCAGGGCCGAACATGCTCCACGTCATGATCCAGAGCATCCACCACGGCCCGCGCCGTGCGCTCGCGTCAATGGCGGGGCTGATGAGCGCGGTGCTGATCTGCCTGGTCGCCTCCGCGGCCGGGCTCGGCGCGCTGCTCAAGGCATCGCCGCGGGTGTTCGACCTGCTGCGCTATGCCGGCGCTGCCTATCTGATCTGGCTCGGCATCAAGGCGTGGCGCGCGCCGGTCGGCGGCGACGTCGCGGTCGATCCGCATACCCGCCATGCCGCCCCCGCGCTCTACGCGGCGGGGTTCGGCACCGGCATGTCAAACCCCAAGCTGATCATCTTCGCCGCGGCGCTGTTCCCGCAGTTCCTCGATGCCAGCCGGCCGTTCTGGACGCAGCTCGCAATCCTGGTGGCGAGCTTCGTCGTGATCGAGGGCTTCTGGTATGCGGTCTATGCGTTCGGCGGCCGCAGCCTCGCGCGGTGGCTGGCGCCGGCCGATCGCCAGCGCGCGTTCAACCGCGGCACCGGAATCGTCTTCATCGGCTTTGGCGGCGTGCTGCTCGGCAGCCGGGTTTGACTTGACCCGGGGCCGCGACTGCGGTTCGAGCCTTCGCGTACACAGAACGGACAGACCATGACCACCGATCTAGACCAACTCCGCGCCGACCTCATCGCCGGAATCGATGCTGCGGTGAGCCTTGATGCGCTGGAGGCGGTGCGGGTGGAGGCGCTGGGCAAGCAGGGAAGCGTCACCCAATTGCTGAAAACGCTCGGCAAGATGGATCCCGACGCGCGGCAGATCGAAGGACCGCGCATCCAGGGCGTGCGCGAGGCGGTGACCGCCGCGATCGCCGCCGCCAAGACGACGCTGGAGCGCGCCGCGCTCGATGCCCGCCTCGCCACCGAGACGCTGGACATGACGCTGCCCGCAGAGACGCCGATAGCCGGCACCATCCACCCGGTCAGCCAGGTGATGGACGAGCTCGCCGAGATCTTCGCCGACCTTGGCTTCGCGGTCGCCACCGGGCCCGAGATCGAGGATGACTGGCACAATTTCACCGCGCTCAACATTCCCGAGACGCACCCAGCGCGGGCGATGCACGACACCTTCTATGTCGCGAGCGATGCGGCGGGTTTCGCCGGCGCAACGCCGGCCAAGATGGTGCTGCGTACCCATACCTCGCCGGTCCAGATCCGGACGATGAAGGCCGCGGGCGGCAACCAGCCGATCCGCATCATCGCGCCCGGCCGCACCTATCGGTCGGACAGCGACGCCACCCACACGCCGATGTTCCATCAGGTCGAGGGGCTGGTGATCGACAAGGGCATCACCTTGGGCCATCTCAAATGGACGCTGGAGACCTTCCTCAAGGCGTTCTTCGAGCGCGACGACATCACGCTTCGCCTGCGCCCGAGCTATTTCCCCTTCACTGAGCCGTCGGCCGAGGTCGACGTCGGCTATACGCTGGTCAAGGGCAAGCGCGTGATCGGCGGCAGCGGCGACGATGCCGACGGCGGCTGGATGGAAGTGCTGGGCAGCGGCATGGTCCACCGCGAGGTGCTGATCGCCGGCGGCTACGATCCCGACGAGTGGCAGGGCTTTGCCTTCGGGTGCGGGATCGACCGGCTGGCGATGCTCAAATACGGCATGGACGATCTGCGCGCCTTCTTCGATGGCGATAGCCGCTGGCTCAAGCATTACGGCTTCTCGAGCCTCGACGTACCCACGCTGTCGGGAGGAGTCGGCGCATGAAATTCACCCTCAGCTGGCTTCAGCAGCACCTCGACACCCACGCCACGCTCGACGAGATCGTGCTCGGCCTCACCCGCATCGGCCTGGAGGTGGAGGGCGTCCATAATCCGGGGGCGGCGCTGAGCGCGTTCCGCGTCGCCAGGGTGCTGAGCGCCGAGCGTCACCCGCAGGCCGACAAGCTTCAGGTGCTCTCGATCGACGCCGGCGACGGCCCGCTGCAGGTCGTCTGCGGCGCGCCCAATGCGCGCGCCGGCCTGGTCGGCGTGTTCGGGGCGCCGGGCGCCTATGTCCCCGGGCTCGATGTCACGCTCAAGGTTGCGGCGATCCGCGGCGTCGAATCCAACGGCATGATGTGCTCGACCCGCGAGCTCGAGCTCGGCGACGATCATGACGGAATCATCGAGCTTCCCGCCGATGCCCCGGTCGGCACGCCTTATCCCGACTATGCCGGGCTTAACGACGCGGTGATCGACGTCAGCATCACCCCCAATCGCCAGGATTGCATGGGCGTGCGCGGCATCGCCCGCGATCTCGCCGCGGCGGGGCTCGGCACGCTGAAGCCGCTCGCCGTGCCGATGATCGAGGGCGAGGGCGCCGGGCCCGATGTCCGCACCGACGATCCCGCCGGCTGCCCCGCCTTCTACGCGCAGGGCGTGTCGGGCGTCGTCAACGGCGAGGCTCCCGCCTGGATGCGCCGCCGCCTGCTCGCGATCGGGCAGAAGCCGATCTCGGCACTCGTCGATATTACCAATTACGTCTCGATCGATCTCGGCCGGCCGCTCCACGTCTATGATCGCGCCAAGCTCAGCGGTGGCCTGGTCGCGCGGCTGGCAACCGATGGCGAGCAGGTCCTCGCGCTCAACGGCAAGACCTACACGCTCGACCCGACGATGACGGTGATCGCCGACGACGCGGCGGTCCACGACATCGGCGGCATCATGGGCGGCGAGCATTCGAGCGTTACCGCCGAGACAGTCGACGTGCTGATCGAATGCGCCTTCTTCGATCCCGCCCATATCGCCCGCACCGGGCAGAAACTGCTGCTCACCAGCGATGCTCGCCAGCGCTTCGAGCGCGGCGTCGATCCCGCGTTCCTCGACGAGGGGCTGGCGATCGCGACCGGGCTGGTGATCGATCTGTGCGGCGGCACGCCCTCGGCGGTCACCCGCGCCGGCCAGCCGCCGCTCGCGCCGCGGGTGATCGGCTATGATCCCGCCAAGGCGGAGACGCTGGGCGGGCTCGCGGTCGCCGCCGACCGCCAGCGGGCCATACTCGAAGCGCTCGGCTTCACGGTCGACGCCGATTGGCAGGTCACCGTGCCGAGCTGGCGCCGCGACGTCGAGGGTGCCGCCGATCTGGTCGAGGAGGTGATCCGCATCGAGGGGATCGACAAGGTCGCCCCCGTGCCGCTGCCGCGCGTGCCCGGCGTCGCCACGCCGACCGCGACGCCCGAGCAGAAGCTCGAGCGCCGCGTTCGCCGCGCGGCGGCCGCGCGCGGGCTCGACGAAGCGGTGACCTGGAGCTTCCTGCCGCAGGACCAGGCCGACGCGTTCGGCGGCGGCGCCTGGACGCTCGCCAACCCGATCAGCGAAGACCTCAAGGTGATGCGGCCGTCGCTGCTTCCCGGGTTGCTCGCCGCCGCCGAGCGCAACATCAAGCGCGGTGCCGGCAGCGTCCGACTGTTCGAGATCGGCCGCCGCTACCTCGCCGACGCCGAGCGGCCGACGCTCGGCGTGGTGCTCGCCGGCGACCGCCGCGGGCGCGGCTGGCGCGAAGGCAAGGCCGCCGCGTTCGACGCCTATGACGCCAAGGCCGAGGCGCTGGCGCTGCTCGCCGCAGCGGGCGCGCCGGTCGACAACCTCCAGGTGATGGGCGAGGCGGGAGAGGCCTGGCACCCCGGCCAGTCGGGGACGCTGCGGCTCGGCCCCAAGACCATCCTTGCCCGGTTCGGCATGCTCCATCCGAGCCTGCTCAAGGCGTTCGATCTCGACGGCGCCGTCGCGGCGGTGGAGCTGTATCTCGATGCGCTGCCCGCCAAGCGCGCCGCCGGCTTCATGCGCCCGGCGTTCGCGCCACCGGCGCTGCAGGCGGTGCGCCGCGACTTCGCCTTCCTGGTGCCCGCCGCGCTGTCGGCGGACGCGCTGATCCGCGCCGTCCGCGGCGCCGACAAGGTCGCGATCGTCTCGGCGCGGGTGTTCGACGTCTTCACCGGCGCCGGGGTGGACGAGGGCATGAAGTCGGTAGCGGTGGAGGTGGTGCTGCAGCCCGCCGACAAGAGCTTCACCGACGATGGCCTCAAGGCGATCGCCGACAAGGTGGTCGCCGCCGCGGCCAAGCAGGGCGCCACCTTGCGCGGCTGATCCCGACCAACAGGAGCATGAACCGATGACCCACCTGATCTGGATCCGCACGCCGGAGCTTGCCGCCGCGATCAACCCGCATGGCGCCGAGCTCACCCATCTGCACGACGCCGACGGCGCCGAGTTGATGACCGATGCCGATCCCGCCTTCTGGCCCAAGCACGCGCCCGTGCTGTTCCCGGTGATCGGCGTCACCAACGGGGGCGTAATCCGGCTCGACGGCCAGGAATATCCCATGCCCAAGCATGGCTTTGCGCGCGATCTGGCGTTCACCATGGTCGAGCAGGGCGACAGCCATGTGGTGTTCGCGCTCGCCGACAGCGAGCACACCCGCCGCTTCTACCCCTTTGCCTTCCGGCTCGAGATCGCGTTCCGGCTCGAGGCGGCGACCCTGACGCTCGCGGTACGGATCGCCAACCCGGGAGAGACCGCGCTGCCTGCGCAGTTCGGCTTCCACCCGGCCTTCGCCTGGCCGCTGCCTTATGGCCATGATCGCGCCGATCACCGCATCGTCTTTGCCGCCGACGAGCCAGGCGCGGTCAAGCAGATCGCCTCCGACGGCACCATCGCCGCGACCGAGGCGCCATCGCCGGTCGATGGCCGCGAGATGGTGCTGCGCGACGAACTGTTCATGCCCGACGCACTGGTGTGGGATCCGATCCACTCGCAGGCGCTGAGCTATGGCGCCAGCGCGGGGCCATCGCTCGCGATCGCCTTTCCCGATACCCCGCGGCTCGGCATCTGGACCAAGCCCGACGCGCATTTCGTCTGCGTCGAGCCGTGGCACGGTATCGCCGATCCCCATGACTTCACCGGCGACTTCCACGATAAGCCCGGCGTGTTCGAGATAGCGGCCGGTGAAGCCAAGGAGATCACGATGAGCGTCACGCTCAGGCGCTGATCGTCATCCGCTTCAATCCGTCATCCCAGCGAAAGCTGGGATCTCCTTGGGGCGGGGGGACAGGAGCCGCGGAAGACCCCAGCTTGCGCTGGGGTGACGGAGGTCGTTGTCGCGGGGGCCGGATCTTGCCCCTGTCCTAGACCGACCACATCTGGCAAAGGGCGCGATGATCCTTGCTACCGGTCGCCCACCGTGCCGTCCCGCGGTAAACGATGGCGGGCGGCTGCTGCCATTCCCGTTTCCCTTGTCTGCCACGCGCCCCCATCGCGCCTCAGCCCGAGATTTCCGCCTGTGACCTCCCCCCGCCGCACCTTCGCGATCATTTCCCACCCGGACGCCGGTAAGACGACGCTGACCGAGAAGCTGCTCTATTTCGGCGGCGCGATCCATCTCGCCGGCGAGGTCAAGGCGCGCGGCGCCAACCGCCGCGCGCGCTCCGACTGGATGAAGATCGAGCAGCAGCGCGGCATCTCGGTGACGTCGTCGGTGATGACCTTCGAGCGCAACGGCATCACCTTCAACCTGCTCGATACCCCGGGCCACGAAGACTTCTCCGAAGACACCTATCGCACGCTGACCGCGGTCGATTCGGCGGTGATGGTGATCGATGCCGCCAAGGGCATCGAGCCGCAGACGCGCAAATTGTTCGAGGTCTGCCGGCTGCGCTCGGTGCCGATCATCACCTTCGTCAACAAGGTCGATCGCGAGGGCCGGCCGATCTTCGAATTGCTCGACGAGATCGCCGACATGCTCGCGCTCGACGTGGCGCCGATGAGCTGGCCGGTGGGGATGGGCGGCGAGTTCGAGGGCGTGCTCGATCTCGTCACCAACACCATCAGTCGCCCCGAGGGCGACAGCCGCGCCTTCCTCGGCAAGACTGAAACGGCGCCGGTGCTGTCGGAGCGCTGGGCCGAGGAGATCGAACTCGCCCAGGCCGGCTATGCCGCCTTCGACGCCGAGGCCTACCGCCACGGCGATCTCACCCCGGTCTATTTCGGCTCGGCGCTCAAGGATTTCGGCGTCGCCGAGCTGATCGGCGCGCTCGCCGATTATGCCCCGCCGCCGCGCGCCCAGCCGGCCGAGCCCGCGCCGGTGTCGCCGGACAATGACGAGGTGACCGGCTTCGTGTTCAAGGTCCAGGCCAACATGGACCCCAATCACCGCGATCGCATCGCCTTCATGCGGCTATGCTCGGGTACCTTCAAGCGGGGCATGAAGCTCACGCCCTCGGGGTCGGGCAAGCCGATTGCGGTGCATTCGCCGATCCTGTTCTTCGCGCAGAACCGCGAAGTCGCCGACGAGGCCTTCCCCGGCGACATCATCGGCATCCCCAACCATGGCACGCTGCGGGTCGGCGACACGCTGTCCGAGCGCGCCGACGTCCGCTTCACCGGCCTGCCCAATTTCGCGCCCGAGATCCTGCGCCGCGTCCAGCTCAAGGACCCGACCAAGACCAAGCAGCTGCGCAAGGCGCTCGACGACATGGCCGAGGAGGGGGTCACCCAGGTGTTCTACCCCGAGATCGGCTCCAACTGGATCATCGGCGTCGTTGGCCAGCTCCAGCTCGAGGTGCTGCTCAGCCGATTGGACGCGGAATATAAGGTGGCGGCCGGGCTGGAGCCGGCGCCGTTCGACACCGCGCGCTGGGTATCGGCCGCAGACCCCGCCGATCTCAAGGCGTTCATGGATCTCAACCGCTCGGCGATGGCCAAGGATCGCGACGGCAACCCGGTATTTCTCGCCAAGAGCGCCTGGGAGGTCGGCTATATCGCCGATCGCTATGCCAAGGTGAAGTTTGCCGCCACTCGCGAGCGGTAAGGTAGGGCACCGTAACATGACGGGATCAGCCGCGATCCTCGGTGAGCGCCGTGGCGAGCAGATCGCGGATCGCCCGCAGTGCCGGGATCGCGTCGCCGGCGCCGTGGCGAGCAGCGGGCAGGGGGGGATCGGCCTGCGCCAGCAGCTGCTGGACGCCCCTGACGGTATAGCCCTGATGATTGAGCAGGGCATCGATCCGCCGCACCAGGGCGACGTCGTCGGGGCGATAGTAGCGGCGGTTGCCGGCGCGGGTCAGCGGTTTCAGCTGGGGAAAGCGCGTTTCCCAATAGCGCAGGATATGTTGCGGCAGGCCGGTCTCGTCCGACACCTCGCCGATCGTTCTGAACGCCCCGCTCGCCTTGGGGGACGTCGCCATAGGCTCAGCCGGCGTCGACGATGCGTTCACGCATCATCTGGCTGGCCCGGAAGGTAAGCACGCGGCGCGGCGCGATCGGCACTTCGACCCCGGTCTTGGGATTGCGGCCGACCCGCTCGCCCTTGTCGCGCAGCACGAAGGTGCCGAAGCCGGAGATCTTGACGTTCTCGCCGCGGGACAGCGCACCGCACATCTCGCCGAGGATCTGTTCGACGATCGTCGCCGAGTCGGCGCGGGAAAGCCCCACCTGCCTGTGCAGTGATTCGGCAAGGTCCGCGCGCGTCAGCGTGCCCGTTGTGGTCATCAGCATGTTATTCCCACTCCCTTGATCAAAGCCAACTCCTGCAATGCTTTATACAGTGGTCAGCGGGACTGAAAACGGCTTTTCTTGCTTTACGTTAATACTACGGTATAGCCCGTCAGAAGCGAACCACTGCGGCGCCCCAGGTAAAGCCGCCGCCCATCGCCTCCAGCACCACGATCTGCCCCTGCCGGATCCGCCCGTCGCGCACCGCCGCGTCGAGCGCCAGCGGTACCGAGGCGGCGGAGGTGTTGGCGTGACGGTCCACCGTCATCACCACCTTGTCGGCCGGCAGCCCGAGCTTGCGGCTGGTCGCATCGAGGATCCGGGCGTTGGCCTGGTGCGGCACCACCCAGTCGACGTCGCTGGTCGCCAGGCCGGCGATCGCGAGCGACTCGCCCATCACCGCGGCGAGATTGACCACGGCGTGGCGAAACACCTCGCGGCCCTTCATGCGCAGCTTGCCGACGGTGCCGGTGGTCGACGGCCCGCCGTCGACATAGAGTAGCTCGTTATGGCGGCCGTCGGCGTGGAGCTTGGTGGCGAGGATGCCGCGGCCGCCCTCGTCGGCGCTGTCCTGCGCCTCGAGCACGATCGCGCCGGCGCCGTCGCCGAACAGGACCGCAGTGGTGCGGTCTTCCCAGTCGAGGATGCGGCTGAAGGTCTCGGCGCCGATCACCAGCGCGCGGCGCTGGACGCCGCTGCGCAGCATCGCATCAGCCACCTGCACCGCATAGAGGAACCCTGAGCAAACCGCGGCGACGTCGAACGCGACGCAGTCGTCGATGCCGAGCATCGCCTGCACCTTGGTGGCGGTGGCGGGGAAGGTCTGGTCCGGCGTCGCGGTGGCGAGCACGATCAGGTCGATCTCGGTCGCCGCGATCCCGGCGGCCTCCAGCGCGCGGGTCGCGGCGTCACGCGCCAGTGTCGCGGTGGTCTCGCCGTCGCCGGCGATGTGGCGGAAGCGGATCCCGGTGCGCTCGACGATCCATTCGTCGCTGGTGTCGAGCGTCGCCGCCAGATCGGCGTTGGAAACGCGGCGGGTGGGCAGTGCCGACCCCGTGCCGAGGACGACCGATCGGATCATGCGGCTTTCTCGAAATTGCCGAGATCGTCCGCGATCCGGCGGGTGAGATCGGCGCGCACCATCTTGGCGGCATTGCCGATCGCGGTGGCGACGCCGAGCTCGTTGGCGCTGCCGTGACTCTTCACGACGATGCCCTTGAGGCCGAGGAAGACGGCGCCGTTGTGGTTGTTGGGGTCGAGGTGATCGCGCAACAGCTGGGTCGCCGGGCGCGAGATCAGGAAACCGACTTTGGAGCGCACCGAGCTGGTGAAGGCGCGCTTGAGCAGGTCGCCGACGAAGCGTGCGGTGCCCTCGGCGGTCTTGAGCGCGATGTTACCGGCAAAGCCATCGCAGACGATCACGTCATGGTCGCCGCGCGCGAGCTGGTTGCCCTCGACAAAGCCGGTGAAGCTCAGCGGCAGATGCGTCGCGCCGCGCAGCACCGCCGCGGCGTCGCGGATCTCGTCGGTCCCCTTCTGATCCTCGCTGCCGATGTTGAGCAGCGCGACCCTGGGCGAATCGAGATCAAGGATGGTGCGCGCATAAGCGGCGCCCATCACCGCGAACTGGACGAGGTTGCGCGCGTCGCACTCGGTGTTGGCACCGAGATCGAGCATGATCACGTCATTGTCGCCGAGCGTCGGCAACGGCGCGGCGAGCGCCGGCCGGTCGATCCCGGGCAGCGTGCGCAGCGCGAGCTTGGCCATCGCCATCAGCGCGCCGGTGTTGCCTGCCGACACGGCGGCGCCGGCGCGGCCCTTCTTCACCAGATCGATGGCAATGCCCATCGAGGTCGTCTTGGCGCGGCGGATCGCCTGGCTCGGCTTGTCGCTCGAGCCGACGGTCTCGGGGGCGTGGACGATCTCGCTGTGCTGGCTGAGGTTCGGGTGGCTTTTCAGCTCCTCGGCGATCGCCGATTCGTCGCCGACCAGCAGGAAGCGCATGCCCTCGTGGCGCCGGCGCGCACGCGCGACGCCCGCGAGCATGACCGCAAGCCCTTCATCGCCGCCCATCGCATCGACGGCGATCCAGGAATTGTCGGACATGGCTCAGCGCTTATCCAGTAATTAGAGGGATCAGCCCTCGGCCGAGACGATCTCGCGGCCGTTGTAATGGCCACAGGCGTTGCACAGGTTATGCGGACGCTTCAGCTCGCCGCAGTTCGGGCATTCCTGGAACGACGCCACGGTGAGCGAATCATGGCCACGACGCATGCCGCGCTTGGAGGGCGAAGTTTTTCTCTTAGGGACGGCCATTTCGGCACCTTGTTCTTGAAGCGAATCTGAAAGATCCGATAGGCCCGGAGGGACGCCACGGCAACCGGCATGGAGCCGATTGCGCGGGGCGCGGCTTAACCGCCGGGCGCATCGCGAAGCGGGGGCCTATAGCGATTTCTCGGTGGGTTGCAAGCTTGCCGGAGCCGCTGCGGCTCCCGTCATCCCAGCGAAAGCTGGGATCTTTTACCGCAAGCGTGTCTCGCCGTGGCGAGAGACCCAGCTTTCTCCGGGGTGACGGTAGGCTGAAGGGTGAGCCCCTGTTTATTCTGCCAGCGCCCGATCGCTAACGAACATGTTGTTGCGCCGCTCGTGCGCAAACGTGCTCGGCTGGCCATGGCCAGGAATGAAGGCGGTGTCGTCACCGAGCGGCCACAGCTTCTCGACGATGGTCTTGAGCAGCTGCTGGTGGTTGCCGCCCGGCAGGTCCGATCGCCCGACCGATCCCTGGAACAACACGTCGCCGACCTGCGCGAACTTGGAGGGGGCGTGATGGAAGATGACATGGCCCTGGGTGTGGCCAGGAGTCTCGTAGACATCGAGCACCAGATCGCCGACCGTCACCGTGTCGCCCTCCACCAGCCAGCGGTCGGGCTCGAACACCACGCCACGAATGCCATAGGCGGCGCCATCGTCGTCGAGCCGGGCCAGCCAGAAGCGATCCGCCTCGTTGGGTCCCTCGATCGGCACGCCGAGCTCGTCGGCGAGTGGCTTGGCCTCGCCGGCATGATCGATATGGCCGTGAGTGAGGAGGATCTTCTCCACCGTGACCCCGGCCTGGGCGATCGCGGCCTTGATCCGCGGCAGATCGCCGCCCGGATCGATCACCGCCGCCTTCATCGTCGCGGTGCACCAGATCAGCGTGCAGTTCTGCTGGATCGCGGTCACCGGCACGATCGCGGCACGCAAGGGGGGCGCGGCACGTAAGGGAGGATTGTCCATGGCTTGGGGAATAGGCGGCGCGTAGCCGGGGGGCAACTCGCCGCTTGCGCCGCGGCGTCACCGGCGTGCATCTGTCGGGCATGTTTAACGCGCCGTTCGTATTGTTGGACGATGCCCGCGGCGCGGGCGATGGCTCCCCCGCGCCGGGGCGGCTGTATCGCAATCCCATCCGCATCGTCACCGCGCATGCGCCGCAACAGGTCCGCCCCGCGCTCGCCGCGCTGCGCGCCGCCCAGCAGGCGGGCCTGCATGCAGCGGGCTACCTCGCGTATGAGGCCGGCTCGGCGCTGATGCCGCGCGCCATCGACACGGCTGCGAGCAGCGAGCCGTTGCTGTGGTTCGGGCTGTTCGACGATTATCAGCTGCTCGATGCCGCCACGCTGACGGCGCTGCTGCCCGATCCGGCCGGCGCGCGTGCGCTGCCGCCGCGCGGCATCGCCGACCGCGAGGCATACGACCGCGCCTTTGCCCAGGTGATCGAGCTGATCCGCGCCGGCGATATCTACCAGGCCAACCTGACCATGCGCACCGAGGTCGCCTTCCTCGGCGATCCGCTGGCGCTCTATGCGCGGCTGCGGCGCGAGGCGGCGGCGGGCTATGGCGCGGTGGTGGCGACCGGCGAGACGACCTTGCTGTCGCTGTCGCCCGAGCTGTTCTTTGCGCTCGACGGCGACCAGCTGACCTGCCGGCCGATGAAGGGCACCGCCACCCGCGGCGACACGCCGGATGCCGATGCCGTCAAGGCGGCAGCGCTCCGCGACGACGCCAAGCAGCAGGCGGAAAATCTGATGATCGTCGATCTGATGCGCAACGATCTGGCGCGCATCGCCGTCCCCGGCAGCGTCGCGGTGCCGGCGCTGTTCACCGTCGAGACCTATCCCACCGTCCACCAGCTGACCTCCACCGTCACCGCGACGCTTAGCCCCGGCCGCGACGCGGTCGACGCGCTCGAGGCGCTGTTCCCCTGCGGCTCGATCACCGGCGCTCCGAAGCAGCGCGCCGCCGAGGTGATCGCCGCGGTCGAGACCTCGGCTCGCGACGCCTATACCGGCGCGATCGGCCGGATCAGTCCGGGCGGCGCGGTGTTCAACGTCGCGATCCGCACCCTCGCGATCCGCGGCGATGACCAGCATGCGACCCTCGGGCTCGGCTCGGGGGTGGTCGCCGACAGCCGGGTCGACGACGAGTGGCACGAATGCGTCGCCAAGGGTGCGTTCGTCACCGCCGGGCAGCGCCGGCTGGACCTGATCGAGACCATGGCGTTCGACCCTGTCGAGGGCCTGCCGTTGCTCGAGCGCCACCTCGCGCGGATGAAGGCAAGCGCCGCGGCGCTGGGCTTTGCCTTCGATCGCCACGCGGCGCGCAACGACCTTCAGGCCGCGACCTTTCGCCTGCGCCGGCCCTGCCGTCTCCGCCTGCTGCTGGCGGCGAGCGGTGCGGTTGCGATCGAGGTGGCGCCGGCGCCGCCTGCCCCCGTCGCGCCGTTTGCGGTCGCGGTGGTGCCGCTGCCGGTTGCGCCGCGCGACTTCCGCCTTGCCCACAAGACCAGCGACCGCGGCTTCTACGATGCGGCGCGGCGCGCGGCGGGCACCGACGAAGTGGTGTTCGAGCATGACGGCCGGCTCACCGAAGGCAGCTTCACCTCGCTGTTCGTCGAGCGGGACGGCGTGCTGGTGACGCCGCCGCTACGGCATGGGCTGCTGCCGGGCGTGCTTCGCGCCGAGCTGCTCGCGACCGGCCGGGCGCGGGAGGGCGAGCTGTCGCGCGCCGACCTTGCCGGGAGCTTTTTCGTCGGGAATGCGTTGCGCGGGTTGATTCCCGCGCGTCTCGCAGTTGCGGAATAAGCGCTGGCGGGTCTATAGGCCCGCCCGCTTACACAGCTAAGGCTCTTTCCCATGCACGCTTCCGCCGCCCTCGGGCGCATCAGCCCGTCGCCCACGCTCGCGATCACGAGCCGCGTGCTGGAACTGAAGCGGGCGGGCGTCGACGTGATCGGCCTCGGCGCCGGCGAGCCGGATTTCGACACCCCCGATTTCGTCAAGGACGCCGCGATCCAGGCGATCCGCGACGGCAAGACCAAATATACCAATGTCGATGGCATTCCCGAGCTGAAGGCGGCGATCGTCGCCAAGTTCGCGCGCGACAACGGCCTCACCTACACGCCCGATCAGGTCAGCGTGAACGTTGGCGGCAAGCACACGCTGTTCAACGCGCTGGTCGCGACGGTGGAGCCGGGCGACGAGGTGATCGTGCCCGCGCCTTATTGGGTGTCCTACCCCGATATCGTCCAGTTCTGCGGCGGCGTGCCGGTATTCGTCGCTGCCGGCGCCGACCAGGGCTATAAGATCACGCCCGAGCAGCTCGAGGCGGCGATCACCCCGCGCACCAAGTGGCTGGTGCTCAATTCGCCGTCCAACCCCACCGGCGCCGCTTATTCAGCGGCCGAGCTCAAGGCGCTGGGCGAGGTGCTGCTGCGCCACCCGCACGTCTGGGTGATGGCCGACGACATGTACGAGCATATCGTCTACGGCGACTTCCGGTTCGCGACGATCGCGCAGGTCGTGCCCGAGCTCTTCGAGCGCACGCTGACGGTGAACGGCTGCTCCAAGGCCTATGCGATGACCGGCTGGCGGATCGGCTATGCCGCCGGCGCGTCGTGGCTGATCAAGGCGATGGCCAAGCTCCAGTCGCAGTCCACCTCCAACCCCTGCTCGATCGCGCAGGCGGCGGCGACCGCGGCGCTCAACGGCGACCAGTCGTTCCTCGCCGAGCGCAACGCCGCCTTCCAGGGCCGCCGCGACCTCGTCGTGTCGATGCTCAACGCGATCCCCGGCATGACCTGCCCGACGCCCGAAGGCGCCTTCTACGTCTATCCGTCCTTTCCTGAGCTGATCGGCAAGACCACGCCATCGGGCAAGCTGATCGACAGCGACGAGGCGATGGTCGGCTATCTGCTCGACGACGCCAAGGTCGCGGTGGTGCAGGGCGCGGCATTCGGCCTCTCGCCGGCGTTCCGGATCAGCTACGCGACCTCGGACGATATCCTCCGCGAGGCCTGCACCCGCATCCAGGCGGCCTGCGCCGCGCTCACCTAAGCCGGGGATGAACGGCCCGCCCAGCCGGGGTTCATCAACACGTCACTAGCAGCATGGTAGGGGCACGGATGATACCGGCTCCCCGCCGTTCGTCAGTCGCCAACGAGATCCGAAGGCCCGATCATGGTCAACCTCCTCAAGTCCAGCTTCCTGGTACAGTTCGCCGGCGGGTTCGCCGTCGGCGCGATCGCCTTGCTGGCGTGCCACCCAGGCGTGCTCGACCGCCATCATGCCGCACCGGTCGCCGCCGCAGTCACGGCGGCGCCGCTCGCGCGCTGACGTCTTGGCCCGGGCAGGGGTGATCCCCATATGGGTGTCATGAGCAAATTCCCCCTCGCGATCGCCGCCCTGGTCGGCGGCGCCGCCCTGTTCACCTCCTTTGGCGCGGCGCAGGCCGAGCGCGCGGTGCCGCTGCCGGTCGCGCGCGCCGACGTGGCCGCGACCCCCGGCGTGCAGACCGCGGTGTTCGCCGGCGGCTGCTTCTGGGGCATGGAGGCGGTATTCGAGCGGGTGAAGGGCGTGCGCGCCGTGACCGCGGGCTATGCCGGCGGCAGCCGCGACACCGCAACCTATGATCAGGTCTCCACCGAGACCACCGGCCATGCCGAGGCGATCAAGGTCGCGTTCGATCCACGCCAGGTGAGCTATGCGACGCTGCTGCGCGTCTATTTCTCGATCGCCCATGATCCGACGTCGCTGAACCACCAGGGGCCGGACAGCGGCCCGAGCTATCGCTCGGCAATCTTCCCGCAGGATCCGCGCCAAGCGGCGGTGGCCAAGGCCTATATCGCCCAGCTCGGCGCCGCGCACAGCTTCCCGCGCCCGATCGTCACCCGCATCGAGCAGGGCGGCTTCTACCCGGCCGAGGCGTATCACCAGCAGTTCTTCGACCGCAACCCGACCCACCCCTATATCGTCCATTGGGACAAGCCCAAGGTCGCGGCGTTCAAGGCCGGCTTCCCGACCCTCGCGCGCTAGCCACCCGCCGTCGCGGCGCGCGGTGGCCGATCAGGCGGCGATCGGAAACCGCAGCAGCCGCTGCTCCACCGGCACCAGCGCCTCGGCACCGCGGCCGGTGGCGCGGACGATCTCGGGGTGGTCGACATCGAGGCCCCCGGTCAGCGAACCGAATGCCGGCAGGATCAGCTTGGTCCCGGTGCCGACGAAACAGCGCCGCGACACCAATTTGCCGCGCACCCGCAGCCGCAGCTTGGGGTGGAAATGGCCGGAGAGCTCGGGCCGGGTCTCCGCCGGCATCGCCTCGTGGCGCAGCACCAGCCCATCGACCACCGCCTCGTCCACCACCTCGCCGCCGCAGCGGTCGAGGATCGCGGGATCGTGGTTGCCGGTGATCCAGGTCCAGCGGGTGGCCTCGGTCAACGCGCGCAGCATCTCCTGCGCGCGCGCCGGCAGCCGCTCGCAACCGGCGCTGTCATGAAAACTGTCGCCGAGGCACCAGGTTTCGGTCGCGCCGGTGGCGGCGACCAAGGCGGTGAGATCGGCCAGCGTCGCGATCGAATCATAGGGCGGCAGCATCTGGCCGCGGCTCGCGAACCAGCTCGCCTTTTCGAAATGGAGGTCGGCGACCAGCAAGGCCCGTCGCGCCGGCCAGAACAGCGCGCCCTGGGGCAGGGCATACAGATCGTGACCGCCGAACGAAAAGGGAACCATGCCGCCGCCATGCCGCCGTCACGCGCCCCGATCAAGCCGCAAATCAGCGACTTGTGCAGCGCAATAGGTAAGGGCTTGCGCCCTGCCGCAGTAAGCGTAAAGCGCCCCGTCCTCTGCCGGGGGGCCAGTTCTTTGTCGAAGCCCAGTTCTTTGTCCAAACGACGTCCCTTCAAGGATTAGACGCGCGCATGTCGCTCGCAGTGGAACCCAGCGATCATCATCAGCCGCATCCCGCGCTGATCGGCCTCACCATTGGCGCGATCGGCGTGGTGTTCGGCGATATCGGCACCAGCCCGCTTTACGCCTTTCGCGAAGCACTCGGGCAGTCGGCAGGCGACGGCATCGATCCGTCGGAGATCCTCGGCGTGCTCAGCCTGGCGCTGTGGACGCTGACGCTGATCGTCACCGTCAAATACGTGCTGTTCCTGATGCGCGCCGACAATCACGGCGAGGGCGGGGTGCTCGCGCTCGCGGCGCTGGCCCGGCGCGCGCTCGGCCGCCGCTCGACGATCGCGCTGGTGCTCGGCGCCGCGGGGGCGTCGCTCTTCTATGGCGACGCGATCATCACCCCGGCCTTGTCGGTGCTGTCGGCGATGGAGGGGCTGCGCACCATCCCGAGCGCGGCGCATGTGTTCAACGAAAGCAGCATCCGCGCGCTCACCATCGTCATCCTGATCGCGCTGTTCTTCATGCAGCGCCGCGGCACGGCGAGCATGGCGGCGCTGTTCGGCCCGGTGTGCATCGTCTGGTTCCTGACCATCGGCGGCCTTGGCTTGTGGCATATCGCCGACGAGCCCTCGATCTTCCGGGTGCTGCTGCCGATCTACGGCATCGAGTTCCTCGCCAGCCACGGCGTCACCGGCCTGTTCGTGCTCGGCGCGGTATTCCTCACCGTCACCGGCGCCGAGGCGCTGACCGCCGACATGGGCCATTTCGGCCGGCTGCCGATCCGCATCGGCTGGTTCGCGCTCGCCTTTCCCGCGCTGATGCTCAACTATCTTGGCCAGGGTGCCTTCGCGCTCGCCCGGCTCGAGGAAGCCGCGCGCGCGGGCAAGCCGTTCGTCAACCAGGACTGGTTCTTCCTGATGGCGCCCGAATCGTTCCGCGGGCCGCTGATCGTGCTCGCCGGCCTCGCCACCGTGATCGCCAGCCAGGCGGTGATCACCGGCGCCTTCTCGCTCACCCAGCAAGCGGTGCAGCTCGGCCTGCTGCCGCGGATGCGCATCCGCCAGACCTCGGCCGCCTTCGCCGGGCAGATCTATCTGCCCGCGATCAACTGGCTGCTGCTGATCGGCGTGCTGGTGCTGATCATCGAGTTCAAGACCTCGTCGGCGATGGCCGCCGCCTACGGCATCGCCGTCACCGGTACGATGGTGGTGACGACGCTGCTCGGCTACATCGTCGCGCGCCACGTCTGGCACTGGCCGCGCGCGCTGGCGCTGGCCGCGATCCTGCCGTTCCTGGTGCTCGACCTGATCTTCTTCGGCGCCAACATCCTGCGCGTGATCGAGGGCGGCTGGGTGCCGCTGCTGATCGCCGCCGGGATCGGCCTGCTGATCTCCACCTGGGTGCGTGGCAAGGGCATCGTCCGCACCTTCGAGCAGCGCCAGAGCATCCCGCTCGCCGATCTCGCCGCGGCGCTCGCCAAGCGCCCGCCCGAGCGGGTGGAGGGCACCGCGGTGTTCCTCACCGGCAACCCCGATGACGCGCCGGGCGCGCTGCTCCACAACCTCAAGCACAACAAGGTGCTCCACGCCCACAATCTGGTCGCGACGATCCGCATCAAGGATCGCCCGGTGGTGGACGCCGCGCACCGCGCCACCGTGCAGCGGCTGGACGACAATTTCACCTCGGTGGTGCTGAGCTACGGCTTCATGGAAACGCCCGACGTGCCGCACGACCTCGGCGTCGGCGGCAAGGCCGAGAGCCTGGGGCTCGATCCGATGAAGACCTCCTTCTTCATCGGCCGCAACACGCTGAAGCCCGATGCGGATGTCGGCATGCCGCTGTGGCAGGATCGGATCTTCATGTTCATGCAGCGCAACGCCAGCGACCCCACCGACTTCCTGCGCATCCCGCCCGGCAAGGTGGTCGAGCTCGGCGAACAGGTCGCCGTCTAGCGCGGGACGCGTCGTTCAATCGATCCGCATCGCCTCTGCCGCCAGCGCTTCCGCCTCGATCAGTAGCGCATCGTCGGCCGAGCCGGTCGCCACCTTCTCGCGGCCGATCAGCGTCAGCACCGGCACCGCGAGCGGCGTCACCCGGTCGAGATCGACATGGAGCATCGTCTCGGCGGAGCGGTCGAGCAGACCCGCGAGGCGCCCGACATCGGTCATCCGCGCCCGCGCATCGTCCCATGCCGCCTGGAGCAGCAGATGGGTCGGCTCGTACTTGCGCAGCACGTCGTAGATGAGATCGGTCGAGAAGGTCACCTGGCGCCCGGTCTTGCGCTTGCCGGGGTGCTGGCGCTCGACAAGCCCGCCGATCACCGCGACCTCGCGAAACGCGCGTTTAAGCAGGTGCGATTGCTGGACCCAGTCGACGAACTCATGCTCAAGGATGTCGGCGCTGAACAGTGAGGCGGGATCGGTGACCTTCTCGATCGAATAGGTCGCGATCGCATAGTCGTTGGCGACGAAGCCCAGCGGTTTGAGCCCCTGCGCTTCCATCCGTCGGGTGATCAGCATGCCGAGCGACTGATGCGCGTTCCAGCCCTCGAAGCTGTAGGCGACCATGTAGTGGCGCCCCTCGCGCGGGAAGGTCTCGACCAGCAGCTGGCCGGGCCGCGGCAGCGCCGAGCGCAGCCGCTGGAACTCGAGCCATTCGCGCACGTCGTCGGGGAAGCGCGCCCATTCGCCGGGCGAATCGAGAAAGCCGCGGACGCGATCGGCAAGGCTGGTCGACAACGGCATCCGCGAGCCGCCATAGGTCGGGATCCGCGCCGGCCTGGACGAGGCGCGTACCACCAGATCCTCGGTGTCGATTCGCTCCACTTCGCAGGAGATGCCAGCGAAGAAAAAGGTGTCGCCGGGGGTGAGGCTCGCGGCAAAGCCTTCCTCCACCTTGCCGAGGCTGCGGCCGTTCTTGAAGCGCACGGTGAGCATCGTCGCCTCGACGATGATCCCGGCATTGAGCCGGTGCTGGACCACGAACTGCGGGTGGCTGACCCGCCACAATCCATCGGCGTCCTGGGTCAGCCGCTTGAACCGGTCATAGGCCTTGAGGCTGTAGCCGCCGTCGCGGATGAAGCCGAGCACGCGCTCGAACGTCGCGTCGTCGAGCGCCGAATATGGCAGCGCGCTGCGGATCTCGTCGAGCAAGCCGGCCTGTTCGAACGGCGCCGCGCAGGCGCAGGCCATGACATGCTGCGCGAGCACGTCGAGCGTACCGGGGCGGAAGATGTCGGGATCGAGCTCGCCCGCCTCGACCGCGTCGAGCGCGGCGCGCGCTTCGAGATATTCGAAGCGGTTGCCCGGCACCAGGATCGCCTCGCTCGATTCCTCCAGCCTGTGGTTGGAGCGGCCGATCCGCTGGAGCAGGCGGCTCGAGCCCTTGGGCGCGCCCATCTGGATCACGCAATCGACATCGCCCCAGTCGACGCCAAGATCGAGGCTGGCGGTCGCGACCAGCGCGCGCAGCCGCCCGGCCGCCATCGCGCCTTCCACCTTGCGCCGCGCCTCCAGGCTGAGGCTGCCGTGATGGACGCCGATCGGCAGGCTCATCGCATTGACCTTCCAAAGATCCTGGAAGATCAGCTCGGCGAGGCTGCGGGTGTTGCAGAAGATGATCGAGGTCTTGTGGGTCTCGATCTCGGCCATCACCTGCTCGGCGGCATAACGCCCCGAATGGCCCGACCAGGGCACGCGTCCCTCGGGCAGCAGGATCGCGATGTCCGGATCGGCGCCGGCCTCGCCCTGCACCAAGCTGACCGTGTCGATGTCGCCATCGGGCGCCAGCCAGGCACGATAGCCGTCGGCATCCGCCACCGTCGCCGACAAGGCCACCCGGCGCAGGCCCGGGCTGATCCGCTGCAGCCGCGCCATGCACAAGGAGAGCAGGTCGCCGCGCTTGCCGGTGGCGAAGGCATGGACCTCGTCGACGACGATCGTGCGCAGCCCTTCGAACATGGTGAAGCTGTCGGGATAGCTCAGCAGCAGCGACAGTGATTCGGGCGTGGTCAGCAGGATCTGCGGCGGCTTGACCCGCTGGCGCGCCTTGCGATCGGACGGGGTGTCGCCGGTGCGGGTCTCGACCCGGATCACGCCGTCCAGCCCCATTTCGTCGAGCGGGGTGACGAGGTTACGCTGGATGTCCACCGCCAGCGCCTTGAGCGGCGAGACGTAGAGCGTGTGGAGCCCTTGCGTAGGCGTCTCGATCAGCTCGGCGAGGCTCGGCAGAAAGCCCGACAGCGTCTTGCCGGCACCCGTGGTCGCGACGAGCAGCGCATGCCGCCCGGCGCGGCCCTGCTCGAGCATCGCGAGCTGGTGCCGCCGCGGCTGCCAGCCGCGCTGCGCGAACCAATCGGCAAGGGGGGCGGGGAGAGCGGTCAGGCGCCGGCGCTCCTGCGCCGCTGCGCTTGCAGCGGCACGGAGCAAAGGCGCCGAGGAATGGAACAAGCCGTCATCTCACCCATATAGGTATCATGGCGAAGCTCGGCGACTGGGTCGAACCCCACCCTCACGGCATTTACGTGCGTCCCGCAGATGCCTGGATCGATCCGTCCGAGCCGGTCGCGCGCGCCCTGGTGACGCACGGCCATGCCGATCACGCCCGCGGCGGCCATCAGGCGGTGTGGGCGACGCCGGACACGCTGGCCATCATGGACGCGCGCTACGGCGAGCAGGCCGGCCATCCGGTCGCCTATGGCGAGACGATCCGGATGGGGCCCGAGGGCAGCGGCGGCGTCGATGTCGGCTTCGTCCCCGCCGGCCATGTGCTCGGCTCCGCGCAGATCGTGCTCGACCATCGCGGCGAGCGCGTCGTCGTCTCGGGCGATTACAAGCGCCGCGCCGATCCTACCTGCACGCCCTTTCAGCCGGTCAAATGCGACGTGTTCGTCACCGAGGCGACCTTTGCGCTGCCGGTGTTCCGCCACCCCGACACCGGCGACGAGATCGACAAGCTCATCGAGCGCCTCCACGCCAACCCCGATCGTTGCGTGCTGGTCGGCGCCTATGCGCTCGGCAAGGCGCAGCGGGTGATCGCCGAGCTGCGCGCCCGCGGCCACCACGCGCCGATCTTCCTCCACGGCGCGCTGCAGCGATTGTGCGACCTCTATGCCGAGCTCGGCGTGCCGCTTGGCGAGCTGCGGCTGGTCGCCGACGCCAAGAAGGCGGAGATGGCTGGCCATGTTGTGATGTGCCCGCCCGGCGCGCTTAACGATCGCTGGTCGCGGCGGCTGCCCGATCCGATCACGGCGATGGCGAGCGGCTGGATGCGGGTCCGCCAGCGTGCCCGGCAGAAGAATGTCGAGCTGCCGCTGATCCTGTCCGATCACGCCGATTGGGACGAATTGATCGATACGCTGACCGAAATCGCGCCGCGCGAGGTGTGGGTGACGCACGGCCGTGAAGACGCGCTGGTCCATTGGTGCATGACCCGCCAGATCAAGGCGCGCGCCTTGGCGCTGGTTGGGTTCGAAGACGAAGACGATTAATGTCGCCGAAACAGTTGGTTGCAGGCCACGGCGAAACATTTATGCGGTCGAACGCATCATTTACCTGACATGGCAGTAGCACTAACGCATGTTAGGCGTTATTATCTGTATAATCCACGAGGGAGTCGCCGTGAGCCAGTTCGTTGATATCCAGCGTGCAGATGTTCGGCAGAGGCGCTTCAGGCGTTCGTGCCGCGTCGACGTTGGCGTCGATGTCGGATCGGCTCGGTGAGCGAACCGATGGCAACGGCGGCCCATCAGCATGTCTGCGCCCTCCTCGGCGAGGCGCTGCGGTTGCTTGACGCCGAAGATCAGTTGCTGGCTGCGATCCACGTCAGCCAGGCGATGGAATATCTCGGCTGCCGGATCAGCGACCCGGAAGCGACAGGCGTGGCGCGAGCATGACCTCCGCCTGAGCCAGCCAGGCAGCGATACCGGCCCGGCCCGTGGCAGTCAGGTGAAGCATGGTGACGCGGCGATCGCTGGCATTGCCGCTGCTGGAGACGAGGCCGCGATCGGCGAGCAGCTTAATCCAGCGAAGCGCGGTGGTCCGCGGCACGCTCGCTGCGCCGCAGCAGGCGTTGGTGGTCACGCCAGCGCCGTCCAGCCCCTCGGCGAACAGGTACAGCATGATGTCGAGCCCCGGATCGGCGAACAGCGCGGGATCGAAACCGTCGCCCAGCGCGCGGCGGGCGGCGATGATGCCGCGCGCGAGCGCGGCCAGCACGAGATCGTCGTCGTCGCCATCGTTCTTGCCGGCCTTGCCGCGCGCCGGGCCGCGCCGATCGGCCGCGCCGATGCCGGTCGCGTCATGCTGGGCATGGCCGCTCCAGGCGTCCGCATGCTCCTCGCGCGCGATCCGCCATGCTGCTGTGGTGCCGTCCATGGTCATCTCACTCTTCCTCGGCTGCCGCTGAAATACCCCCGTAAAACCCGAAAGCAAGCGCGGCGGCACCCACCGCTACCGCGCGAGGGTCGAACGCGTGGCGTTGCCTGACAACGTCGGCGGTCACGCAGCGGCATCCTCGGCGCTATAACGCGCCAGCCGGTCGTTCAGGCGCACCGCCATGTCTTCCAGCGTCACCGCCGCCAGCCGCCGCTCGATCGGCCCGGTCGCGCGCAGCAGCTCGGCCACCGCGAGCTGCGTCTGGGTGACGCGATCCACCGCCTGCAGGCTGTGCATGTGGCGCCGCAGCGTCTCGGGATGGGCGGCGAGATCGTAGGCGAGCTCGGAGAGCAGATGGGTAAGGTCCACCAGCTCGTCCGCCAGCGCCCGCGCGAGAGCAGGATCCAGCATCACTTGCTGCACAGCTTGAGGATGCTGCGCCCGAGCTGGTCGCCGGGCACCGGCTGCGAAACCATGCGGCGGCCGAGCACGAAGCCGTCCGCGCGCTTCTCGGCCGGTACCAGGCCGTAGCCGCCGGCCGCCTGCAACGCCTTGATTCCGGCGTCGCCATCCTCGCCGTCGGCGCCGAGCAGCACGCCCACCGCTTCGCCGCCAGCCGCCTTGGCGACCGAGGCGAACAGGATCGAGATTGATGGCCGCTCGCCCGCCACCGGATCGCGGCTAAGCATCTTGAGCCGGCCGTTCGGCCAGCCATCGACCACCACATGGCTGTCGCCCGGCGGCGCGAGATAGATCGTGCCCTGCTCGAGCTCCATGCCGTCGGCGGCGAGCACGACCTTTGGGGCGACCTGCTCGCCGAGCTTGGCGATCAGCGTCTCGGCCAAGCCGGGGCCGAGATGCTGCACCACCACCGTCGGCGGGCAGTTGGCGGGAAATTGCGCGAATAGCGCGAACATCGCCTGGGTGCTCGACGCTTCGCCGCCGACTGCGAGCAGGCGCCCGTTCCAGTCGAGTGCGGACGTGGCGCCGGTGGCGGCAGGCTTGGCCTCGCCCGGCGCGTGTACCACCATGCCCTTGGCCGCCTTGATCCGCTTGCCGAGCTTGGCGAGGATCTTGTCGAACTCGGCGGCGACCGCGACCTTGGGCTTGGGGAAACAATCGATCGCGCCCAGCCGCAGCGCCTCCACCGAGGCTTCGGCGCCGGCTTCGGTGCGGGTGGAGAACATGATCACCGGCATCGGCCGCTTGGCCATCACCTCGGCGAGGTATTCGAGACCGCTCATGCCGGGCATTTCGACATCGAGCGTGATCACGTCGGGGCGGAGCTGCTCGGTCATCGAGCGCGCCTCGTCGGCACCATCGGCGGATCCGACCACCACGACATTAGGAATTCGCTCGAGCGCGCCGGACAATAAAGCGCGCATCGTCAATGAGTCGTCGACCACGAGAACCTTGGTAGGGGCAACCATTGGTACGTCCTTCTGGCGGGCCGGATCAGGCCGCTTCGGCGAGAGAGGGGGAGGAGGGGGCGAGCGCGATGGTGTCGATCAGCCGCTCCAGCGCCAGCACCAGGATCAGGCGCTGGTCGATGGTGGCGAGGCCCTCGAGGAAGTTGGCGGCGGCATTGTCGCCGATGTCGGGAAGCGGCTGCATGCCGTCGTCGGGCACGGTGACGATGTCGTTGACCGCGTCGACGATCAGCCCCTGGAGCTGGTCGCCGATCCGCACCACGATGATCACGTGGCGCGCGCTGGGGCTGGTCAGCCCCCAGCCGAGGCGGTGGCTGAGATCGAGCACCGGCAGCACCACACCGCGCAGGTTGACGACGCCGCGGACGTGCGCGGGCACGTTGGGCAGCGGCGTCGCGGGCGACCAGGCGCGGATCTCGCGGATCGCCATGATGTCGACGCCGAGGATCTGGTCGCCGATCTGGAAGGTGATGAGCTGGCGGGACATGGGATGATCCTCAGTGCAGCACGCGGCGGATCGCCGCCGCGAGCTTGTCGGGGTGGAAGGGTTTGACGATCCAGCCGGTGGCGCCGGCGGCGCGCGCGCGTTGCTTCTTTTCGTCGGAGCTTTCGGTGGTCAGCACCAGGATCGGCAGCGCGCGGTTGTCGGGGTTGGCGCGCAGCCGCTCGATCAGGCCGAAGCCGTCGAGGTTGGGCATGTTGATGTCGGTGATCAGCAGGTCGGGCAAGCCGCCGTCCAGCCGCTCCAGCGCCTGCTGGCCGTCCTCCGCCTCGGTGACGTCATAGCCAAGGTCGGTCAACGCGACGCGCAGCAGCATCCGCATGCTTGGGGAATCGTCAACGGTCATGATCGTGGCTTGCAACGGCAGCTCCTGGGGAAGGCGGGTCATCAGAAGAACTCCACATCGCCGACGGCGGCGACGGGGATGGGCAGGGGCGGCATGCGGCGCTCGGGCACGCGCTCGGCAGCGGTGCGGCAGCGCGCGAGGCCGAGGGTGGGGCGGAATTCCACCCGTCGCGAGGCGGTGCCGCCGACATCCTCGCCGACCAGCGTGATCCGCTCGTCGCGCAGGAAGCGCCGCGCGAACAGCGCATTGGTCGCACCGATGTCGCGGAAGCCGTCGCGCAACGCCGCGCCGCCGTAGATCCGCGCCTTGAGGTTGGAGCGGACGGCGCCCATCGCCAGCATGGCGTTGATCAGCACCTCCATCGCATAGACGCCATAGCGTTGCAGCGAGGCGGTATCGGTGTCGCCGGCGCCCGGCTCGGCAAGCAGGAAATGGTTGATGCCGCCGACCTGGCCGATCGGATCGTAGAGGCAGGCGGCGATGCAGCTGCCGAGCAGCGTGGTGAGCACCACGCCGGGGTCGTCCGAGACGCGGGTCTCGCCCTGGATGATGTTGATCCGCGTCAGCCCGTCGCGGGTCGGCATCGCGATCATGCCCGGCACTCCTGGAGCAGTCGCGGCGCGATCCGCGGCAGCGACAGCTGGACGGTGACGGCGCCGATCTGGTGCGCCGCCTGCGGCATGCCATAGACCACGCAGCTGTCCTCATCCTGGCCGATCGTCATCGCGCCGGTCTCGCGCATCGCCAGCAGCCCGGCGGCGCCATCGGCGCCCATGCCGGTGAGGATCGCGCCGACCGCGGGCGCACCGACGCTGCGCGCGACCGACTGGAACAGCCGGTCGACCGAGGGGCGATGCCCGCTCATCTTGTCATCCGCGACCAGCCGGCAGCGCCGCAGCGTGCCGCCGGTGACCTCGAGATGGTAGGTGCCGCCCGGCGCGATATAGACCTGGCCGGCTTTGAGCGGCGCGCCCGAATAGGCTTCGCTCACCGTCGGTGCCGACAATCGGTCGAGCCGCGCCGCGAAGGTCGGCACATAGGGCGCGGGCATGTGCTGGACGATCACCGTCGGCGGGCAGTTGGCGGGGAAGCCGGCGAGCAGCTCGATCAGCGTCTCGACGCCGCCGGTCGACGAGCCGATCGCGATCAGCGCATCGGCGCGCGGGCTGTAGTCGGCCGGGCCGCGCGACGGCGCCAGCGTCCGCGCGCGGGCACGACTTCGCGCCGCCGCCTTGACCATCCGCGACAGGCCCTCGGCCACCTCTGCGCCAAACGCGGCGCCGGGCCTCTCGCAACAGTCGAACGCGCCCAGTTCAAGCGCGCGGATCGTCGCCTCGGCGCCGCGGCCGGTGAGGGTCGACAGCATCACCACCGGCATCGGCCGCAGCCGCATGATCTTGTCGAGGAAATCGAGCCCGTTCATCCCCGGCATCTCGACGTCGAGGGTGATCACGTCGGGGTTGAGCGCCTTGATCATCTCGCGCGCGGCGTGCGGGCCGTCGGCGGTGCCGACGACCTCGATCTCGGCGTCCTGGCTGAGCACATGGCTCACCATCGCGCGCATCGACGCGGAATCGTCCACCACCAGGGTGCGTACCGTCATGCCGCCACCTTGCGGAACGAGGTGCGGCCGACGCAGTCGAACTGCGGCGCCACCGAGGCGGCGAGCCGCTCGCTATGGCCGATGTAGAGCATGCCGCCGGGGACTAGCTGGTCGGCGAGCCGCGCCTGCAGCCGCTCCTTGGTCGCCTCGTCGAAATAGATCATCACGTTGCGGCAGAAGATCGCGTCGAACGGCCGGCGCATCGGCCAGCTCTCGAGCAGGTTGAGCTTGCGCAGCGCGACGACCTCGCGGACCAGCGGTTGCACCTCCGCCTTATCGCCGGCGCGGCGCAGCCAGGTCGTGCGCAGCGGCGCGGGAACGGTCTTGACTGCGTCGAGCGCGTAGCGGCCGGCATGGGCGGCGGCGAGGATCTCGGTGGAAAGATCGGTGCCGAGCACGCGCAGGTCGGTACGCGCGAGCCGCTGGCCGTTGCCGAGCGACGCGCCGAACATCGCCATCAGCAGCGAATAGGGTTCCTCGCCGCTCGAGCAGGCCGCCGACCAGATCCGCACCCGGCCGCCGTTGCCGAGCCGCTGCTCGAGCGCCGGCCATTCCTGCTTGATGAAATGATCATAATGATGCGCTTCGCGGAAGAAGCTGGTGTGGTTGGTGGTGAGCGCGTCGAGCGCGAGGGTGCGCTCGTCGCCGTCATGCTCGATCAGCGCGACATAATCGGCGAAACTGGTCAGCCCGCGGGTCCGCACCCGCGGCGCGAGCCGGCCGTAGACGAGCTGCGCCTTGCCCGGTGGCATCATGATCCCGGCTTCGCGATAGACGAAGGCGGCGATCGCGCGATGATCGGCGGCGTCGAACACGAATTCCATCGGCCGCATCGCCTGGCTGGTCGCGGCGCTCATGCGGCGATGCTCAGCGGCATCGGCAGGCACCCGGCACGCGGATCGCCGCGCCAGCGCGAGATCAGCGCATCGACGTCGAGGATCAGCGCGACGCGGCCGTCGCCGAGGATGGTGGCGCCGGCAAGCCCGGGGATCGCCTGGTAATTGGCCTCCAGGCTCTTCACCACCACCTGGCGCTGGTCCTGGATGCTGTCGACCATCAGCACCGCCTGGCCGGAGTCGGATTCGACCACGATCAGCACCGCCCTGGTCGGGTCGGTCTGTGCGCCGGCGATGCCGAGCTGCTCGGCGACGCGGTGGACGGGCACATATTCGCCGCGCACGTCGAGCAGCGACGCGTTGGGTCCGATCACCTTAACCCCGCCGAGGCTCGGCCGGAGGCTCTCGACGATATGGCCGAGCGGGATCACGAAGGTCTGGTCGCCGACGGTGACGATCATGCCGTCGAGCACCGCGAGCGTCAGCGGCAGGCTGAGCGAGAAGGACGAGCCGGCGCCGAGCACCGACTGGATGCCGATCCGCCCGCCCAGTGCCTGGACGTTCTTGCGCACCACATCCATGCCGACGCCGCGACCCGAGACGTTGGTCACTGCCGCCGCGGTCGAAAAGCCGGGCGCGAAGATGAGGTTGTCGATCTCCTCGTCGGTGAGGATCGCATCGACGGCGATGATGCCGCGCTCCACCGCCTTGGCGCGCACCCGCGCACGATCGATGCCGCGGCCGTCGTCGGCCACGGTGATGACGATCCGCCCCGAATGATGCGCCGCGGAGAGGCGGACGACGCCCTCGGCGGGCTTGCCGATCGCGACCCGCTCGTCGGGCGTCTCCAGGCCATGGTCGACGGCGTTACGGATGAGGTGAGTGAGCGGCTCGCCGATCCGCTCCACCACCGTCTTGTCGACCTCGGTCATCTCGCCCTCGACATCGAGGCGGACGCGCTTGCCGGTCTCGGTCTCGAGCTCGCGGATGATCCGTGGAACGCGGCTGAACACCGTCTTCATCGGCTGGGCGCGGATCGCCATGGTCGATTCCTGCAGCTCGCGGGTGAGGTGCTCGAGATCGGTCAGTTCGGCGATCCCCGCCATCGATTGCTCGGACAATCGCTGCGCGAGCATCGCCTGGGTGATCACCAGCTCGCCGACCAGGTTGACCAGCCGGTCGAGCTTGTCGAGATCGACGCGGATGGTCTGCGCGACCGCGACGGGCGCGGACGGCGCCGGCATGTCGCGCACCGCGACCGGTTCGGCCGCTGGCAGGATATCCTGCACCACCGCCTCCGGGTGCACGACCGGCGGCGCTGGCGCCGCGACCGGCTCGGGCGACAGATCGACCAGCATCTCCTCGTCGGCCGCCTGGGGCTCCGCGCCCTCGCGAGCCACCACCAGCAGCGCGCCGTCGGTGAAATCGAACACTGCGTGAATGTCGTCCTCGGCGACGCCGCCGGGCACCGACACCGTCCAGCTCACGTAAGGCTGTTCGGGATCGAGGTCGCCGAGCAGCGGCAGCACGGACAGGTCGGCGTCGATCACCGCGCCGCCGAGCAGCGCCAACTCGCGCAGCAGCAGCAGCGGCTCGCCGCCATGCTCCAGCGCGCTCGCGCCGGGGCGGAAGCTGACGCGCCATGCCGGCACGACCTCGTCGGCACCCGCATCGGCGTCGAACATGGCGAACAGATCGTCGAAGCCATCGTCGCCAGTCGCCACCGCGGCGACTGGCGACGCGGCGACCGGATCCGTCGCGGCCACCTCGGGCGCGCCCGGCTGTGCCGCCGCGACCAGCCGCGCCAGCATCGCGCCGTCGGCCGGCGCCGCGCCGCCGTCGCGCGCCGCGGCGACATGGTCGGCGAGCAGATCGAAGGCGGCGACGATGGTGCCGAGCAGCTCGGGTGTCAGCGTCAGCGTGCCATTGCGGATCAGGTCGAGCAGCGTCTCGTAATCGTGGGTGAAGGCCTGCAGCCGCTCATGGCCGAAGGCGCCGGCGCCGCCCTTGATCGAATGAACCGCGCGAAAGATGGTGTTGATCGTCTCGGGATCGCCACCGCCCTGGCGGACGATGCCGAAATTGGCCTCCATCGCCGCAAGGCCTTCCTCGCACTCCTGGAAGAAGATCTGCTGGATCTCGTCGAGGTTCATCGGTCATCTCTCGAGCTGACGGGATCGAGCACGACGGCAAGCCCGGCGAGCGTGGCCATTGCCGCCAGCGGCTCGCTGGCATCGGCGAGGTGATAGCCAAGGCCATCGGCCGCCGCGGTGGCGCGGGCGCTGGCCAGCACCTGGAGGCACGCAATGCCCACCCGGGCCACGCCGGCGCCGTCGAGCAGCATAGGCTGGCGGCGCTCGACCAAGCCGAGCAGCGCTGCGCGCAGGGGCCCGGCGGCCGCCGTGTCGAGACTGGTGCCGAGCGGATAGGGATCCGTCATCGCAGGTGCTTTCAGCGCGAGGGCAGGGCTCAGAAGGCCGACCAGTCATTGTCGACCGCCACCGCCACCGCGGGGCTGCGACCGCCGCCGCCGCGCTTGGCGGTGCGGGCGATGCTGCGGCCCGCCTCGGCGGCGCGCTCCTGGAGACGGTGGACCACGCCGCCGCCGCGCGCCGGGCTGCCCGCATCCTCGATTCCGAACCGCGCCACCTGGCGGGCGAGTTCGTCCGCCTCGGCCGACAGCGTCCGCGCCGCGGCGGTCGCCTGCTCCACCATCGCGGCGTTCTGCTGGGTGACGCCGTCCATTTCGCTCACCGCGGTGTTGACCTGCTGGAGGCCATTGGCCTGCTGGTCGGCGGCGGTGGCGATCTGCGAGACGAGCGTGCTGATCTCGCCGAACCGGCCGATGATCCGCTGCAGTGCCTTGCCGGTCTCGCTGACCAGTTCGACGCCGGCGTCCACCTGCTGCGACGAGGCGAGGATCCGCGTCTTGACGTCCTTGGCGGCCTCCGCCGAGCGCTGGGCGAGCGCACGGACTTCGGAGGCGACCACCGCGAAGCCGCGGCCGGCATCGCCAGCACGAGCCGCCTCGACCCCGGCGTTGAGCGCGAGCAGATTGGTCTGGAAGGCGATGCCGTCGATCACCGAGATGATCTCGGAAATCTCCGACGACGAGCGCTCGATCCCGCTCATCGCGTCCACCGCACGGGCGACCACCTGGCCCGATTGCTCGGCCTCGACGCGCGCCTCGGCGACCACCGAATTAGCGCGGTTGGCGCCCGACGCGGTCTGGCGGACGGTGGAGGTGATCTCGTCCATCGCCGCGGCGGTCTCTTCGAGGCTCGCAGCCTGCTGCTCGGTGCGCATCGACAGATCGTCGGACGCACTGCGGATATCGCTGGCGCCGCTGTTGATCCCGGCGGCGGCGTGGCTCACCGCGGTGACGGCATCCATCATCGCGGTCATCGCGCGATTGTAATCGGTGCGCAGATTCTCGAATTCGGCGGGGAAGCCGCCGTCGATGCGGAAGGTGAGGTTGCCCGAGGCGAGCTGGCCGAGCCCCTCGCCAAGCGTCTTGGCCATCAGCCGCTGCGCCTCGACGGTGTTGGCCTCTTCCATGTTGCGGCCGAAGATCGCCATCGCCCGGGTCATCCGGCCGACGCAATCCTTGTAATCGGTATAGTCGATCGGGCTGGCGAGATCGCCGGCGGCGAGCGCCTCCATCCGCACCACCGTGTTGACATAAGGCCGGCAGATGATGCGGCCGGCGATGATCGTCGAGATCACCATCACCGCCACGGTGAGCACCGATACCGTGATGTCGAACAGCGGGCTGCCGCCGATCATGCCGGTTGCGGTCATGGTGACGACGGCGATGCCGATGCCGCCCATGATCAGCTGGATCAGCGTCAGCACCTTGAATTTCAAGCGGATCGGCGCCTGCTTTTCGAACCAGCTGAACATGATTGGACCTCGTTTGTCGCCGGCGGGACCGTCCGCCTCGTGATGTGCGAGGAAAATTGCAGCGGGTTCTTAATGCGGCGTTGAGCAACCAATTCGAGTGTAATCGGCTGTTGCCGGGTGCATCGGCCGCCGCGGAAATCCATGCGTGGCGTCACGATAGCCACTAAATTCGTTGAATCGGGCACGCTGCGCTCGGCGCGAATGAGTCCGAATCGGTCGCCTGCTCAAGGGCCGAAGTTGCACGCCGACCGGCCGGCGCATATCGATCGACGCCGCTGATAAAGGAAGTGGCCGTGACCTGTTACGCATTGGGCGATGTGGCACCGCAGCTCGGCGCCGAGGCGTGGGTGGCGCCCGGCGCGCAGGTGATCGGCCGTGTCACGCTCGGCGCGCGGGCGTCGGTCTGGTTCAACGCGGTGCTGCGCGGCGACAATGATCCGATCACGATCGGCGACGACAGCAATGTCCAGGACGGCGCGGTGATCCACGCCGATCCCGGGGTGCCCGCCACCATCGGCCGCGGCGTCACCATCGGCCATCGCGCGATCGTCCATGGCGCGAGCGTCGGCGACAACAGCCTGATCGGGATGGGGGCGACCCTGCTCAACCGCGCGGTGATCGGCGCCGATTCGATCGTCGGCGCCCATGCGCTGGTGACCGAGGGCAAGACCTTCCCCGCAGGCTCGCTGATCGTCGGCGCGCCGGCCAAATTGGTGCGGCCGCTCACCGACACCGAGATCGCCGGCCTCAGGCTATCCGCGGCGACCTATGTCGCCAATGCCCGGCGCTATGCCGCAGGGTTGCGCGCCCTTTCCTGAGCGGCCTTGATGGCGGCCTACCGCCGCGCCGCCTTGGCGATGAACTTGGCGGTCCGGTCCGGCGCCGTCACCAGGATCATGTGGCCGCCATCGATCAGCTTGAACCGCGCGCCGGGGATGGCGTCCGCGGTGCGTTGGCCGTGCAGCGCCGGATCGAGCACCCGGTCGTCGCGCCCGAACAGGATCGACACGGGCACCGTGATATCCGGGTAGCGCAAGGCGAGCGCCGCCAGCGTCTCATTGGCCTTGCCGAGATCGGCGGCGGCGGCGGCGATGTTGCACGGCCGCTGCGCCAGCAGCCCGCCGCCGCGGATCGCGAAATCGGCCGGCGCCGCCTCGGGGGCGAACGCGGCGTCGAGCATGTGCGGCGCGGCGACGCGGCTCAGCGGCGTGCCGATCGTCTGCGCCATGGCGTGGCGCACCGGCACCGGTAGCGCCGCCAATCCCCTGAACACCGCGGGGACATGACCCACCACCTGGGTCAGCGGCGCCAGCAGCGCGAGCCCGCGCACCAGCTCGGGCCGTTCCAGCGCCAGCGCCAGCGACACCGCGCCGCCGAACGAATGGCCGACCATCAGCGGTTGCTTCAGCCCCAGCGTCTCGATCAGCGCGGCGATGATCAGCCCTTGCTCGACGATCCCCGGCACGCCCGGCCCGAGCACGCGCGAATAGCCCGAGCCCGGGCGATCGACCACTACCAGCCGGTGATCGGGCGCGAGCCGCTCGACCAGCGCATAGGCGAAGTTGCGCGATTGGCCGCCGAGGCCGTGGACCATGACGATCGCTGGCCTGGTGTCGCCCGGCTTGCCGGTGTCGACCACGTGCAGCCGCGCGCCCGGCACTTCGATGAAAGCGCCGTCGGGCGGCACCAGCCGCTCCGCCTCGCGCGCCACCTGATCGGCGTAGAAGGCGAGCCCCATGCCCGAGGCCGCGGTCAGCGCCGCGCCGCCGAGCAGCGAGGCGACCGAGCGCATGTCCATGGCGCCAAGGCCGATCCTCTCCCGCGCGGCATCATCGATCGGGTCCGGGCGGTCGTCCAAGTCGGCTTCCTCAAGTTGCGGCATCGTCGTGGTCGGTTCCGTGCAAGTTCGCCCGGTGCAAGCGCGGCACGCGCCTTTCGGTTGCATAACAGGATTTGGTCGACCGCTTCATTAATGATGCCCGGCATAGTTCTGCGACAATTGTGCGCTAGAGGCCGCGCAGAAGTTCGGGAGTAGGCATGCGTTACGTGGCGGCGATGATGGTGGCGGCGAGCTGGCCGGCGATGGCGCAGGCGCAACAGGCCGCGGCCCCGGTGCCTGCCGCCGCGCCTGCGACCAAGGCGGCGGCCGCGGCCCAGGCGCAGGATCAGGGTGACGAACCCGACATCATCGTCCGCGGCAGCCGCAACCTGCCGGGCTCGGTGGTCGGCGACATCCCACCCGAGGAACAGCTCGGGCCGGCGGACATCCGCAGCTATGGCGTCAGCTCGGTGTCGGACCTGCTCACCGAGCTTGCGCCGCAGACCACCAGCGGCGTCGGCGGCCCGCCGGTGGTGCTGCTCAACGGCAAGCGCATCTCGGGTTTCCAGGAGATCCGCGACATCCCCACCGAGGCGATCGCGCGCGTCGACATCCTGCCCGAGGAAGTCGCGCTCAAATACGGTTATCGCGCCGATCAGCGCGTGGTGAACATCGTGCTGCGCCGCCGCTTCCATTCCACCACCGTCGAGCTCGCCGATCGCGCCGCTACCGATGGCGGCCGCAACATCCCCCAGGCCGATGTCGATCTGCTGACGATCCAGCAGGGCAAGCGCTTCAACCTCCACACCAAATATACCCAAAGCTCGACGCTCACCGAATCGGAGCGCAACATCGCCGCGGGGAGCGACGACAGCACGGGCGATACCAGCGGCTTTGACCAGCGCCCGTATCGCACGCTGCTGCCGTTCAGCCAGACGCTCAACACCAACGCGGTCTTTGCCCGCCCGATCGGCAACGTGTCGGCGACGGTCAATGCCGAGATCGAATCGAGCAACAGCGTCGGCCTGTTCGGCCTGCCGCGGGTGGCGCTCACCGTGCCGACCGACAATCCCTTCGCCGCCGATGTCGGCGCCACCAGCCTCACCCGCGTGCTCGACGGCGGCGATTTCGCCCCGCTTGCGCAGCGCAACTCGGCCCTGTCCGCGCATCTCGGCACCACGCTCAACGGCAGCATCGGCACCGGCTGGCAATGGACGGTGACCGGCACCTACGATCGCGTCCACAGCGAAACCTTCACCGAGACCGGGGTCGACGCCACCGCCTTCCAGGCGCGGCTCAATGCCAACGATCCCACCGCCGACCCGCTCGGCCCGGTGACCGCCTCGGATTTTGCCGCGAGCCCCGCCACCCGCGCTTACTCCACCTCGAGCACCGGCAGCGCCACCGCCTTGGTCAACGGCAGCCTGTTCTCGTTGCCCGCTGGCCCGGTGTCGACCGCGCTGCGGATCGAGGCCGATACCAGCGATTTCGACAGCAGCTCCTATCGTGCCGGCGTGGTCGGGGCGGGGCAGGTCAGCCGCGATTCGATCGGCGGCCGCGTCAATCTCGACGTGCCGCTCACCAGCCGCAGCAAGAACGTGCTGCCCTGGCTCGGCAACCTCTCGGTCAACGTCAACGCCGAGGCCCAGCAACTCTCCGACTTCGGCACGCTGACCACGATCGGCTATGGGATCAACTGGGCGCCGATCACCGCGATCCGCCTGATCGGCTCGATCAGCGATGCCGACGAGGCGCCGACCGCGGCGCAGCTCGGCAATCCGAACATCAGCACGCCCAATGTGCGCGTGTTCGATTATGTCACCGGCACCACCGCGACGGTGACCACGCTCGCCGGCGGCAACGCCGATCTTGTTGCCGACAACCGCCATGTCGCCAAGCTCGGGCTGACGCTCAAGCCGTGGAGCGGCAAGGACATCAATTTCACCGCCAATTACACCAACACCCACACCGACAACCCGATTGCGTCTTTCCCGGCAGCAACGGCGGCGATCGAAGCGGCCTTCCCCGATCGCTTCACCCGCGATGCCGATGGCACGCTGATCCGGCTCGATACCCGGCCGATCAACTTCGCGCGGTCGGAAAGCTCGTCGCTGCGCTGGGGGATCAACTTCTCGGCGCCGATCAAGTCCAAGATCCAGAAGGAACTGGAGGCGTTTCGCAACGGCACCGGGCCCAACCCATTTGCGGGG
>NZ_JALNUP010000001.1 GCF_026540855.1 Sphingomonas sp. GC_Shp_5 | reverse complement strand
GCATAACAGCACCGCCACTGAAGCCTCGGCATGCTGATCGCCCGGGCGCTGCTCGGCGTAGTGGCGCTGCTCGGCATCGGCACCGCGGCGGCGCCCGACGGCGCGCTGTCGGTACGCGTCAGCAACGTCCGCAACACCAAGGGGCAGGTGCATGTCGACGTCTGCCCGCAGGCGGCGTTCCTCAAGGATTGCCCCTATACGGCGGTGGCGCCGGCACATGAGGGCGTGACCGTCGTCACCCTGCACGGCCTGCCCGCGGGCACCTATGCGGTCCAGGCGTTCCACGACGAGAACAGCAACCGCAAGGTCGATCGCGCGATTTTCGGCCTGCCCAAGGAAGGCGTCGGCTTCTCCAACGACGCGCCGATCCGGATGGCGCCGCCCAAATGGGAGGCGGCGCGCTTCACGTTCGACGGCCACGGCCAGACCATCCAGCTGAAACTGAAGTATTTCCTCTAGCATGAACCTGTCCGCCGCCCTGGCCGGGCTGATCCCGCGGCTCGTCTCGGCGAGCATCCGCCGGCCCTGGCTCACCGCGCTGCTCGGCCTCGCGGTCGCAGTGCTGGCGCTGCTGTTTACCGCCAGCCACTTCTCGATGACCACCGACACCGGCGCACTGATCTCGCCCGATGTCGACTGGCGGCGGCAGGAGCGGGCGATGAAGCAGGCTTTCCCGCAGCTGAGCGACGTCATGCTGATCGTCGTCGACGGCGAGACCTCCGAGCTCGCCGAACACGGCGCCGCGACGCTGGCCACGAAGCTCGCCGCCGATCCGGGCCACTTCCAGCTCGTCCGCCGCCCGGACGGCGGCCCGTTCTTCGCCAGCGAAGGCCTGCTGTTCGGCTCGCCGGCCGAGGTGCGCAGCGCCACCGCGGCGCTGATCAAGGCGCAGCCGTTGCTCGGGCCCCTCGCCGCCGATCCATCGCTGCGCGGTGTCACCGTGTCGCTGTCGACGCTGCTCGACGGTGTCGCCGCGGGGTCGGCGACGCTCGCGCAAATCGATCGCCCGATGCGCGCGCTGGCCGGCGCCACCGATCGTTCGCTCGCCGGCAAGCCGGCCTTCTTCTCGTGGCAGGCGCTGTTCGCCGAGGGCGGCGGTGCGCTGTCCGCGCCCAAGCGGCGGTTGATCCTGGTCCGCCCGATCCTCGATTATGGCTCGCTGACCCCCGGCAAGGACGCCGCCCGCGCGGTGAGCGACGCCGCCGCGGCGTTGCAGCTCGATGGCGGCCATGGCGTCCGCGTCCGTCTCACCGGCGAGGTGCCGCTCGCCGACGAGGAGTTCGCCACGCTCCAGGAGAATATCGGCTTCGTCGGGCTGGTGATGGTCGCGGCCATGCTCGTCACCTTGTGGTTCGCGACCCGCTCGGTGCGGCTGATCGCCGCGATCATGGGCACGATCGTGGTCGGGCTGGTGGTGACCACCGCGGTCGGCATGGCCGCAGTCGGCCGGCTCAATCTCATCTCGGTCGCGTTCATCCCATTGTTCGTCGGCCTCGGCGTCGATTTCGGCATCCAGATCTGCGTGCGCTTCAACGCCGAGCGCGCCGACGGCGGCGATCCGGCCACGGCGCTGCGCCGCGCCGCCGCTGCGCTCGGCGCACCGCTGCTGCTTGCGGCGGGCGCGGTGTTCCTCGGCTTCGGCGCGTTCCTGCCGACTGCCTATGTCGGCATCGCCGAGCTTGGCGTGATCGCCGGCCTGGGCATGGTCATCGCGCTGGCGTTCAGCGTCACGCTGCTGCCCGCGTTGATCATGCTGCTGCGCCCGGGCGCGCCGGCCCGCGAGGTCGGTTTCGCGCAGCTCGCGCCGGTCGACCGATTCCTTGAGACCAGGCGGCGCAGCGTGCTGTGGGCGTTCGGCATCTCGATGGCGGTGAGCATTGCGCTGCTGCCGTGGGTGACGTTCGACTTCAACCCGCTCCACCTGCGCGATCCGCACGGCCCGGCGATGAGCACCCTCGCCGATCTCACCCGCGATCCCTCGCGCACCCCCAACACGATCGACATCCTCGCCGCCGATCATACCCAGGCGGTAAGCCTCGTGGGCCGGCTGTCGCACCTGCCCGAGGTCAAGCAGGTGATCTCGGTCGACAGCTTCGTGCCCGCCGATCAGCCCGCCAAGCTGGCGACGATTCAGGATGCGAGCGTGCTGCTCGATCTGACGCTCAACCCGTTCGACGTTGCGCCAGCCGCGACCGACCCCGAGCGGGTGGCCGGACTGCGCAGCGTCGCCGCCAAGCTGCGCGCCGTCGCGGACGGCGCGGACGGCGGCGACGCGCGGTCGCTCGCGGCCAGCTTCGAGCGGCTGGCTGCAGCGCCGGCGGTGGCGCGCGATCGAGTCGACGCGATGCTGTCGCAGCCGCTTGCCGTGATGCTCGATGGCGCTCGCGCTGCGCTTCAGGCGCAGGGCGTCACGGCGGCGACGCTCCCCGCCGGACTGGTTCGCGACTGGCGCACGCCGGCGGGCCAGTATCGCTTGTCGGTCTTCCCGTCGGGCGACGCCAACGACAATCGCGTGATGGAGCGGTTCCGCACCGCCGTCACCCGGATCGCGCCGCAGGCCACCGGACTGCCGGTCGCGACCCAGGCGGCGGCGTTCACCATCGCCGGGGCGTTCGTCCAGGCCGGCGCGATCGCGCTGGTGCTGGTCAGCCTGCTGCTGTTCCTGGTGCTGCGCGACGCGCGCGAGGTGGCGTTCACGCTGGCGCCGGTGGTGCTGTCGATCTTCCTGACGCTCGGCACCTGCGTGGTGATCGGCCAGCCGATCAACTTCGCCAACATCATCGCCTTTCCGCTGCTGTTCGGCGTCGGCGTCGCCTTCCACATCTATTTCGTCATGGCGTGGCGTGGCGGTGCCACCGGGCTGCTGCAGTCGAGCCTCGCGCGTGCGGTGCTGTTCAGCGCGCTGGCGACCGGTACCGCCTTCGGCAGCCTGTGGCTGTCGCATCATCCGGGCACCGCGAGCATGGGCAAGATCCTGATGATCTCGCTCGCCTGGACGTTGATCTGCGCCCTGGTGTTCGAGCCCGCGCTGCTCGGCCCGCCGCGGCGGGAGCGGGCGTAGGCGCTCAGCCTTGCGGCGTTGCGGGCGCCGCGGGATCCGCCAGCGGATCGGACAGTTCTGGCGACGTCACCGGGGCCGGGCTGGCCGCCGGCGCCGCTGACCCGGGCGCGGGTGTCGGCGCCGCCGGATCGTCGAGCGGGTCCGACAGCTCGGGGCTCGCCGCCGGCGCCCCGGCGCCGGAAGGGTCCGCGAGCGGATCGTCGAGTTCCGGCCCGGTCTTGGCCTTCTTGGCGCCCTTCAGCTGCTGGATCTCCGCGACCCGGTTCTGCAGGTACACCGAGCGCAACGTCGCATAGGGATCGACCGCGCCGGCGAACAGCGCGTTGAGGTCGTCGTCGGCCTCGGCACGGGCGTCGAGGCCGGAGATCACCCCCTTGGGGATCTGATATTCGAGCCGGTCGAACGGCGAGCCGATCGCGAGCGGCAGCACTAGCGCGTCGCCGCGACCGCCGATCAGGTCGCGCAAGGTGGTTGGCCCGACGAACGGCAGGAACAGATAGGGTCCCGGCTTGACGCCGTAGAAGGCGAGGGTGTTGCCGAGGCCGTTGTCGCGATGCGGCAGCTTCACGCCCGGGGTCTTGGCCATGTCGACCAGCCCGCCAAAGCCCAAAGTCGAATTGATCAGGAATCGCCCTGCCGTCTCGGCTGCCTTGCCGGGTTTCAGCTGGAGCAGATAGTTGAGGAAGACGATCGGTTCGCCGAGGTTGCGGATCACGTTGCGCAGGCCGCCGCGCACCACCTTCGGCAGCGCATGCTTGTAGCCCATCGCCGCAGGCCGGAAGAAGCGCCGGTCGAAGCCCTGGTGAGCGCGGAACATCCGCCGGTTGAAGCCCTCGAGCGGGTCACCCTTGGCATGGTGCGGGCGAACCGCGGCCGGCGCTGGCCCGACCACCACCGGCGCCACCGCCTGCCCGCTCGACGCGGCGACGGGCGCTGCCGCCAGCAGGGCAGGGAGCAACGCCGGCAACAGGATCATCTCAGTTGCCGCCCTTGGCGGCGAGATCGTTGAGGTGGCCGATCAGCGCCTTGGCGCCGCCGCTCTGCAGCACGCCGGCGAAATCGGAGCGGCGCGTGGCGAGCTGGCTGATCGAGTTGCGGTAGAAGACGTCGATGATCTTCCAGCTGCCGCCGCTCGCCCGCAGGCGATAGGAGAGGGCAACCGGTGCGCCCTTGCCGGCGAGCGTGGTGCGGACCAGTTTGTCGCCGCCACGGGCGTCGACCTTGGGATCGATCGTGAACGCCTGGCCGGACCAGCTGCTGAAGTTGCTGGCATATTGTGCGATCGTCATCCGCCGGAACGCAGCGACCAGCGCGGTCTGGTCGGTGGGGGCGATGGCGGTCCAGCCACTGCCGACCGCAAGCCGGGTCATCAGCGGCAGATCGAAGCTGCGGTCGATCACCGGGCCGATCTGCGCGGCCCGCGCGCTCGCCGGCTTGCCGCTCTTCATGATCGCCAGCAGGCCGTCGTCGAGCGCCTTGACGGATCCCTGGGCGGGATCGGCCTGGGCCAGCGCCGGGACGGGGGCAAGGACGGCGGCGAGCAGCAAAGCGGCAGAAAGCGGGCGCATGGCAATACCTTCGGAACGACGAAGGTCGTCGCTTACCGGCGCCGGCGGGCGAGGTCCAGAATGACCGAACCCATCGGCTACGACGCAACGGAAACGCTGTTTCCACAATATTGCCCGATTTTTGACTTTCGCGTGACACTGCCAGAGGTTAATTGCACTGCAACACCGGGGGCCTGGTCCGACGTCGAGTGCGGCGCGGCCGGACGGCGAGAAGGACGAGTTTCTGCTGACCATCGAATCCAAGCCCGGTCACGATGCCGACCCCGCGGCGGATGCCGCCACGGGTGCGACGCTCGAGATCATCCTCGCCCAGCCGCGTGGCTTCTGCGCCGGCGTCGTCCGCGCGATCGAGATCGTCGAGAAGGCGATCGAGCGCTGTTCGGCGCCGGTCTACGTGCGCCACGAGATCGTCCACAACCGCCATGTGGTCGAGAAGCTCCGCCGCAAGGGTGCGGTGTTCGTCGAGGACCTGACCGAGATTCCCGCCGGCGCCACCACCATCTTCAGCGCCCATGGCGTCGCGCGCAGCGTCCAGGAAGAAGCCAAACTGCGCGAGTTGCCGGTGCTCGACGCGACCTGCCCGTTGGTCACCAAGGTCCACATCCAGGGCCGCCGCTATGCCAAGTCGGGTCGCACCATCGTGCTGATCGGCCATGCCGGCCATGTCGAGGTGATCGGCACCATGGGCCAGGTCGATGCGCCGATGCACCTCGTCTCCACCCCTGAAGACGTTGCCGCGCTCGACATCCCGACCGACACGCCGATCGCCTATGTCACCCAGACCACGCTCAGCGTCGACGACACCCGCGGCGTCATCCTTGCGCTCCACGAGCGCTTTGCCGATGTCGAGGGGCCGGACGTGTCGGAGATCTGCTACGCCACCCAGAACCGGCAGTCGGCGGTGCGCGATCTGTCGCGCGTCAGCGACTTGCTGATCGTGGTCGGCGCCAAGAACAGCTCCAACTCGAATCGCCTGCGCGAGATCGGCGAGGAGATGGGGCTGCCGAGTTATCTGGTCGATGACGGCGACGGCGTGGATCCAGCCTGGCTCGAGGGTGTTGCAGCAGTGGGCATCACGGCCGGTGCGTCGGCGCCCGACGAGCTGGTCGACAGCGTCATCACTGCGCTGCGCCGGCTGCGGCCGGTGCGGGTGTCGCAGCTTGACGGCATCGAAGAGAAGGTCGAATTCGCCCTCCCGCTCGAACTCAGGCCCGCCCGCGCTCCGCGCGTCGCGGCCGAATAGGAATTATCGATGGGTCTCCCCCTCAGCCAAGTCGCCCGCATCGGCAGCTATGTCGTCAAGAACCAGATCAAGGGCGGCAAATATCCGCTGGTGCTGATGCTGGAGCCGCTGCTCCGCTGCAATCTCGCCTGCGCGGGCTGCGGCAAGATAGATTATCCCGATCCCATCCTCAACCAGCGGCTGAGCTATGACCAGTGCATGGCGGCGATCGACGATTGCGGCGCGCCGGCGGTGTCTATCGCGGGCGGCGAGCCGTTGCTCCACCGCGAGATGCCCAAGATCGTCCAGGGCTATATCGACCGCAAGAAGTTCGTCATCCTGTGCACCAACGCGCTGCTGATGAAGAAGAAGATCGACGACTATAAGCCGTCGCCCTTCTTCACCTGGTCGATCCACCTCGACGGTGACCAAGCCGCGCACGACAAGTCGGTGTGCCAGGACGGCGTCTACGACGTCGCCAAGGACGCGATCGCGCTCGCCAAGTCCAAGGGCTTCCGCGTCCAGGTCAATTGCACCGTGTTCGACGGCGCCGATCCCGCGCGCACCGCCGCCTTCTTCGACGACATGGAGGCCCATGGCGTCGAGATCACGATCTCGCCGGGTTATGCCTATGAGCGCGCGCCTGACCAGGCACACTTCCTCAACCGCGAGCGTACCAAGAATTTCTTCCGCGACGTGTTCTCGCGCGGCAACGGCGGCAAGGACTGGACCTTCACCAATTCGCCGCTGTTCCTCGACTTCCTCGCCGGCAACCAGACCTATGAGTGCACGCCCTGGTCGATGCCGCTGCGCACCGTGTTCGGCTGGCAGAAGCCCTGCTATCTCGTCGGCGAAGGCTATGTGCCGACGTTCGCCGAGCTGATGGAGGGCACCGACTGGGATCAATATGGCGTCGGCAAGTATGAAAAGTGCGCCGACTGCATGGTCCATTGCGGCTTCGAGGGCACGGCGGCGGCCGATTCGATCAAGCATCCGCTCAAGCTGATGAAGGTCGCGATGAAGGGCGTCCGTACCGACGGGCCGATGAAGCCCGACATCGATCTGTCCAACCAGCGCCCGGCCGAGCAGGTCTATTCGTCACACGTCGAGGCCGAGCTCGCCAAGATCAAGGCGGCCGATCCCACCGGCTTCAAGCGCGTCCAGCGCGCCGCGTAACGCGCCGAACGCCCGTTCCGCATCGATGCCGGTGCGGATCAGGGCGGGGAGCTGGGCCGGTGCCCGCGCGAGACTCGCGAGCACCGCGCCCAGCGCCATCCCGCCATCGGGCTTCATTCCCACCAGCGCCGCCGGCGGCAGGGTGCGCCCGGCATCGTCCGAGATCGCGCGGATTGCGGCGAAGGGCAGGCCGTGCGCCGCGGCGACCCGCGCGGCGACATGCGATTCCATATCGACCGCGAGCGCACCGGTGGCGGCGTACAGCTGCTGCTTGTCGGCCAGCGTCGCGGCGGGGACATTCTGGCCGACGATCGTGCCGACACGGGCGGTCGGCAGCAGCGCGTGGAGCCGTTCCACGAAGGGTCCCCGGCCTTCGTCAGCGGCCAGCGAGGCGATCACCACGTCGCCGACCGTCAGCTCCGGCGACAGCGCGCCCGCGAGCCCGATCGACAGCACCATCTCAACACCGTCATCCCGGCGATCGCTGGGATCTTCACCAGCAAGCGCCCTGCTCGCGGCACGAGATCCCGACCGTTGCTGGGATGACGATCTGATCGCCGCCGTCAGCGCCTGCTCCAGACGCGCCGCATCGCCGCCGCCGGCGACCGCCACCCAGCCCGCGCGCGCGATCAACCGCGCCTCGCGCTGCAATCCGCACGCGGCGAGGATCACATTCCGTAGCCCACGGCCTGGGTGTTGGAGCGCTTGAGGTTGCGATAACGCGCCATCGCCCACAGCGGGAAATATTTGGGATAGCCGTGGTAGCGCAGGTAGAAGACCCGCGGGAAGCCGCCGCCGGTATAATGCTCCTGGCCCCACAGCCCGTCGGCGTCCTGGTGCGCCGCCAGCCAGGCGATGCCGCGCTCGACCGCTTCACTGTCCACCTCGCCCGCCGCCATCAGCCCGAGCAGGGCCCAGCCGGTCTGCGATGCGGTCGACGGCGCCGGCGTGTAGCCGGTGTAATCGAGCGCATAGCTGTCGCAATCCTCGCCCCAGCCGCCGTCGCCATTCTGGATGCGCTTCAGCCAGCCGACCCCGCCCGCGACCATCTTGTGGGTCGGCGGCAATCCCGCGGCGTTGAGCGCGCACAACACCGACCAAGTGCCGTAGACGTAATTGACGCCCCAGCGCCCGAACCAGCTGCCGTCCGCCTCCTGCTCGCGATCGAGATAAGCGAGCGCGCGGGCCATCCGCGGGCTGTCGCACTCGCCGAGCTGCGCAAGCATCGAAACGACGCGGGCGCTGACATCGGCGGTCGGCGGGTCGAGCAGCGCGCCGTGGTCGGAGAAGGGCAGGTTGTTCAGATACTCATAGTCGTTGTCGGCATCGAACGCGCCCCAGCCGCCGCCGCGGCTCTGTAGGCCGACGGTCCATTCGACGCCGCGCTCGATCGCCTTGTCATAGCCGGGGCCGGCCTGTCCGCGCGCGCGGTCCATTGCCATCACCACCACCGCGGTATCGTCGACATCGGGATAATGATCGTTGTTGTACTGGAATGCCCAGCCGCCGGGGCGCACGTCGGGTCTCCACTCAGCCCAGTCGCCCTTGACGTCGAGCACCTGGCGCGGTGTCAGCCAGTCGAGCCCGCGCACCGCCTCGGCCTCGCAGCCGGCTTCCATCATCGCATGCGCGGCGAGCGCGGTATCCCACACCGGCGACACGCACGGCTGGCAATAGGCCTCGTCGTCACGGATGATCAGCAGATTGTCGACCGACGTACGCGCGATCGCCCGCGCCGGATGATCGGCCGGATAGCCCAGGCAATCGAACATCATCACGCTGTTCGCCATCGCCGGGTAGATCGCGCCGAGCCCGTCCTCGCCGTTGAGCCGCTCGGTGACGAAGGCGACGCATGCGTTGATCGCGCGCTGGCGCATCGCCCTGGGCCACAGCCGGTCGGCCGCCTTCAGCAATCGGTCGAGCCCGTGAAAGCCGGCGGTCCACAGCCATTTGGTGTCGGCCGCCTTGCTGCCGGGGCGCACCTTGCTGCCGGTGTAGAGCTCGTCGACCAGCACGCCCTTCGGGTTGCGCGCGACCGGCTTCAGCGCCGCGAGCACCAGCAGCGGCACCACCACCGTGCGCGCCCAATAGGACATCTTCGCGAGGTGGATCGGGAACCAGCGTGGGGTGAGGATCAGCTCGGGCGGCATGGTCGGCACCGTGCTCCACGGCCCGGCGCCGAACAGCGCGAGCTGGATGCGGGTGAAGACGTTGCTCGCCGCGGCGCCGCCGGCGGCGAGGATCGCGGCGCGGGCGCGCGCCATGTGCGGCGCTGCGGGATGGTCGCCGATCATCTTCAGCGCATAATAGGCCTTTACGCTGGCGCTGACGTCGAACGCGCCGGCGTGGAACAGGCCCCAGCCGTCATGCGCGGCCGACTGAATGCGGCGCAAATAGCGGCCGATCTTCGCCTCGAGCTCGGCATCGACCGGCTCGGCGAGATAATGGCGCAGCAGGACATATTCGGCCGGGATGGTGGCGTCCGCTTCCAGCTCAAACACCCAATGGCCGTCATCGCGCTGCTGCGCCGCCAGCGCCGCGGCGGCGCGAGCGACCGACGCCTCGACGGTGGGCAGCGAGGGAGAGGAAAGCGAACCGTGCATGCCGCTGCCGTTAGCGTGCCTGCCGCCCGCTCGCCAACCCCGCCGCGGTCTCGCCCGATCGCAGCGCACCCTCGATCGTCGCCGGCAGGCCGGTGTCGGTCCAGTCGCCGGCGAGGAACAGGTTTCGCCAGCGGGTGCGCGCCGGGGGTCGCTTGGCGTTCTGCTCGGGGGTGGCGGCGAAGGTCGCGCGCTTTTCCTTGACGATCTGCCAGCGCGGCATCGGCGCGTCGATCCGAAGCGCCGTGCAGATGTCCGCCCAGAAGGCGGTCGCGAGCGTTTCGCGGTCATGGTCGACGACATGCTCGGCGGCGCTCACCGTGACCGAGATGCGGTCGGGCAGCACGAACACCCATTCGGCGGTGCCACCGAATAGCCCGAGCATCGCCGGGGTGCCGGCCGGGAGCGACCCCGTCGGCAGCGCGAAATGGCCGTTGACGATGGCGCGATGCTCGTCGGGGATGGTCAGCCCCGGGACCAGCGCCGCGGTCGCCCAGGCGGGCAGGGCGAGGATCACCGCCTCGTCGTCGGCGACCGGCTGCGGCCCGTCGCCCCAGTCGAGCGTCGCCACCAGATCGTCCGCGAAACCGATGCCGCGCAGCCGCCGGCCGAGCGCCACCGCGCTGCCCTGCGCCGCGAGCCAGTCGAGCGCGGGATCGACGAACGCGGCGGCGAGGCTCGGCTCGGCGATCCGCGGTCGCATCGCCCGGCCGCCTTTGGCCACCGTCTCGCGCAGCACCGCGCCCGCGAGCCGTGCCGAGCTTTCCCCCGGCGCGGTGTTGAGCGCGGCGAGCAGCACCGGCTCGAGGAAACGGTCCCACACCGGCCCGCGGGTCGCGATCCGCGCGTCGATCCGCTCCTCGCGCCGGCCAAGCAACCTGGCGAGCGGCAGATAGTCGCGCGCGCGGCTGCCGGGCACGCGCCGGTTGCGGGCGAACACCCACCAGGCGAGGGGCCCATCGTTGATCCGCACCGTCCAGCGCTCGTCGGTGGCGAGGTCGCAGAAGGCGAAGTCGGCATGGTCGGGGCCGGTCAGCGGGGAGGTCGCGCCAATTGCGGCGCGGAACCGCGCCACCGCGGGATTGCCCGAAAGGACGAGATGGTTGCCATTGTCGATCAGCAGCCCGAGCTGCGGGTCGTGATAGGAGCGGCAGCGTCCGCCAGCCTGCGCAGCACCGTCGGCGATGGTCACCGCGATCCCTGCCTGGCGCAGCGCCACCGCCGCTGAGAGGCCGGCGAGCCCGGCCCCGGCAATCGTCGCCCGCGCGAAGCTCATCGGGTCAGGCTCAGCCGCAGCGCCGTCCACAGCAGGCCCGCCTTGGAGACCTTGACCCTCCGCCGCGGCGGCAGCCAGCCGACCTGCTCGGTGCGCGCCAGCACCTTGGCATAGGCCGCCGCCATCAGTCGTGGCGCGATCAGATGCCCCCTGGGCCGCGTCTTGAGGATTGCCTGCGCCTGCGCATAATGGCCGTGCGCCTCGGCCGCGAGCGCGCGGGCGACGACGTCGATGCGGCGATCGGCGATCACCTCGGCGGGGACGGTGATCGGGATGCCGGCGCCGGTCAGTTGCTCAAGCGGCAGGTAGACGCGGCCGATCGCGGCATCCTCGTCGATATCGCGCAGGATGTTGGTGAGCTGCAGTGCCCGGCCGAGATGATAGGCGAGCGCCACCCCCGGCCCGTCGTCCATCCCGAAGATCTTGACCGACAGCCGCCCGACCGCCGAGGCGACGCGATCGCAATAGAGATCCAGCGTCGCCGCATCGGGCCAGCGGATGTCGGCGGCGACGTCCATCGCCATGCCGTCGATCACCGCGTGGAAATCGGCGCGATCGAGCCCGAAGCGGCGCACCGCCTCGGCGACAATGATCGCCTGGCCCGGGTCGCCGCCCGCATAAAGCGCGTCGATGTCGCTGCGCCAGCGATCGAGCTGCATCGCGCGGGTGGCGCGGTCGCCCTGCTGGTCGTCGGCGATGTCGTCGACGATCCGGCAGAAGGCATAGACCGCGTACATCGCCTCGCGCTCGGCCTTGGGGAGCACGCGCATGCCCGCATAGAATGAGCTGCCCGCCACCTGCGCCTGCAGCGCCGCCGGGGTCGCCTTGGGGTTCATCGCCGCGCTCCCAGCAGGCTGCCGAGCCCGGCGGTGGCAGCGAGCCATGCCGCCTCGAGCTTGCCGTGATGGACGCGCTCGCTCAGCGGATCGCGGGTAAGCAGCCGCGCGGTCAGGCTCTCGGCGAGGCGCTGGATGATCGCGACCTCGGCCGCCAGACGGCGATCGCGGATCATCCCCGCGAACGGCGCGCTCTGCGCGAGCAACGCTTGCGTGCGCGCCGCCAGCGCCGCGATCGTCGCGCGCAGCGCCGGGGTGGCGGCGGGCGCCGCCAGATCCTCGACCCGCGCGCCTTGGGCGGCGAGCTCGTCGAGCGGCAGGTAGACGCGGTCGATGCTGCGATAGTCCTTGGCGCAATCCTGCAGGTGATTGATCACCTGCAGCGCCGCGCACAACGCATCGGAGGCCGGCCAGGTGGCGCGATCCTCGCCATGGACGTCGAGCACATAGCGCCCGACCGGCATCGCCGACACCCGGCAGTAATCGATCAGCGCGTCCCAATCCGGGTAGCGGTTGACGGTAACGTCGCGCTCGAACGCATCGAGCAGATCGTGGGCGTGGACCGGATCCAGCCCGCGCGCGGCGAGCACCGCGTGGAGCGCCAGCGCGTGCGGCTCGGCGCCCTCGCCGGCGAGCCCGCGACGCATCGCGCCGAGCAGCGCGAGCTTTGCATCGGGCGCAGCGGCGGGCGAATCGGCGATGTCGTCGGCGGCGCGCGCGAAGCGGTAGAAGGCCATGATCGGCGCGCGATGCGCCGGCTTCAGCAGCACCGAGGCGACCGGAAAATTCTCTTGGCGGTGGTCCTTGCCGGACGCGAGGTCGGTTGCGCTGGCCATCATTGCTGCGCCGCCTGGGCGCGTCCCTTCCACATGCCGCCGCGGCCTTGGCCGTGCTGCCACGCCGATAGCAAGGTGCAGCCGGCGTAGAAAGCGGCGATCAGCGGCAGCGCCAGGCTCCAGGCCGGCGTGCGGCGATAGACATGGAGCATCGGCAGGAACGACATCGCCATCAGCAGCCACGCCGCGGCGCCGAGCGCGCGCGCCAGGCCGGTGCCGAACACCGCAAGCAGCGGCGGCGCGGCGTAGACCAGCGCCATCCCCATCATCGTGCCGGCGAGCTTGAGCGGCGAGTAATCGAGCTGCGCATAGGCCGAGCGCGAGATCATCGCCGCGATCGGCGCGACCCCGTCATAGGGGCGGATCGAGCGCGAGCGCTCGGTCAGCCCCAGCCAGATCGGCGCCTCGCGCTTGATCAGCGCGCCGAAGGTGCAATCGTCGATCAGCGCGCCCCGGATCGCGGCGATGCCACCGGCGGCCTCCAGCGTCGTCCGCCGCACGAGCATGCAGCCGCCCGCCGCCGCGCCGGCGCCGCGGCCGTTCACGCGGCTGAACGGATAAAGCATCTGAAAGAAGTAGACGAACGCCGGGATCAGCGCGCGCTCGGCGAGATGATCGCAGCGCAGCTTCGCCATCAGCGACACCAGCCCGAGCCCGCCGCCCTCGGCGCGCGTCACCAGCGTGCGCAGCGTTTCGGGTGCATGCTCGATATCGGCGTCGGTCAGCCACAGATAGGTGGGCGTGCCCGCGGCGGCGATGCCCTGCGACACCGCCCAGAGCTTGCCGGTCCAGCCCGGCGCCAGCGGCTTACCCCGCATCGCCGTCACCCGGCCGCTCGCCAGCCCCATGGCGATGTCGCCGGTGCCGTCGCTGCTGCCGTCGTCGACCAGGATGATCCGGAACTCGCCCGGATAATCCTGCGCCGCCAGGCTGCCGATCGAGCGGGCGATGACATCCGCCTCGTCGCGCGCCGGCACCACCGCGACCACGCTCGGCCATGCCGCGGGGGCAGGGGGCAGCCCGCGGGTGTCGCGCTGGCGCGCCAGCCAGAAGCCGCCATGGCCGAGCACCAGATACAGCCAGATCGCGAGCGTCGCCGCGCCGATCCAGGTCGCCAGCGCACTCATCGGATCATCCCCGCGGCGCGGAACCAGTCGATCGCCTCGGCCACCGCATCGGTATAGGGGCGGGCACGGTAGCTGAGTTCGGCCTCGGCCTTGGCCGAGCTGTAGAACATCGTGTGCTTGGCCATGCGCAGGCCATCGAGGGTGAGGAACGGCTCCTTGCCGGTGATCGTCGCCAGCCGCTCATTGGCCCAGGCGAGCGGAAACAACGGACCGCGCGGCAGACGCACGGTGGGCGGCCGACGCCCTACCAGCCCCGCAATCGTGCGCAGCATCTCGGCCAGCGCCACGTCCTGGCCGCCGAGCACATAGCGTTCGCCGATCCGCCCGCGCTCCATGGCCAGCAGGTGGCCGTGCGCGACGTCGTCGACATGGACGAGGTTGAGCCCGCTGTCGACGAACGCGGGCATGCGGCCGTTGGCGGCCTCGACGATGATCCGCCCGGTCGGCGTCGGCCGCACGTCGCGCGGGCCGATCGGCGTGGAGGGATTGACGATCACCGCGGGCAGGCCGCGGTCGCGAACCATCGCCTCGACCAGCCGCTCGGCGACGACCTTGCTGCGCTTGTAGGCGCCGATCACCGTCTGTTCGGTGGCGGCACGGCGCTCGTCGGCAGCGCCGGCGGGGTCGGGCAGCAGGGTGGCGACGCTGCTGGTATAGACCACCCGCTCGACGCCCGCGGCGAGGGCCGCCTCCATCACCGCGGCGGTGCTCGCGCGATTGTTGCGGACGATCTCCTCGGGGTCGCGTGCCCACAAGCGGTAATCGGCGGCGACATGGATGACGCGGGTGACGCCGGTCATCGCCGCCGCCACCGCGGCTCGATCGCGCAGATCCGCCTCGACCAGTTCGCCGGGAAAATCGGCCAGGTTCGCGCGCGGGCTCGACGAACGCACCACGCCGCGCAGCTGATGGCCGGCGGCGGCGGCCGCACGGGCGACCGCGGATCCCAGGAAACCGGCGACCCCGGTGACGAGCGTGATAGGCGACGACGACTGCACGGACGTCCGCCTATACTGAGTTAACCACTGTTGCCAGACCTTGGCGCGCGGGCGTCGGCGCAGGCGGTCGACGCTGTCCTACACGCGGAGAGGAGCGTAACGTCGGCACCGGTGGCGTCGATCGCAGCGTGAAACGATCAACTGCCAGCGTTTCTCTGTGGATGACAACTTCCTCAACTTGTGCCCCACGCTACCGGGATAATACGGGGTTCGGCCGCCCCCACATCGGGCCCGGACTGCGACCCGCCAAAAGGACCGCCGATGCCAGACCCCATCAATGTCGCCCTGATCGGCTATGGCTATGCGGGCCGCACCTTCCACGCGCCGCTGATCCGCGCCACCCCGGGGCTTCATCTCGCCGCGGTGGTTTCCAGCCGGCCGGCAGCGGTGCACGCGGCGCTCGGCGACATCGTCGTCGTCGCCGACATCGATACCGTGCTCGCCGATCCCGCGATCGACCTCGTCGTGGTCGCCACCCCCGACGCGCTCCACGCCCGCCATGCCCTGGCCGCGCTGGACGCGGGCAAGCATGTGGTGGTCGACAAGCCGTTCGCCCTCTCGCTCGCGGAGGCCCGCGCCATGACCGGCCGAGCGCAGGACCGTGGCCTGACGCTATCGGTGTTCCACAATCGCCGCTGGGACAGCGACTTCCTCACCCTCCGCCACTTGATCGACCAGGGCGTGCTCGGCACGGTTACCCAGGTGGAATCGCACTTCGACCGGTTCCGCCCCGAGGTCCGCGACCGCTGGCGCGAACAGCCCGGCGCGGGGATCTGGCGCGATCTCGGTCCACATCTGGTTGATCAGGCGCTGCAATTGTTCGGCCCGCCGCTCGCCGTCTACGCCGATCTCGGCATGCAGCGTGCCGGCGCGGTGGCGACCGACTATTTTCACGTGCTGCTGCGCTACCCTCAGTTGCGCGTCATCCTCCATGCCAGCGTGCTGACGCCCGCCAGCTGGCTGCGGCTCGCGGTCCACGGCAGCCGCGGCAGCTTCATCAAATATGGCTTCGATCTGCAGGAGGCGGCGCTGGCGGCCGGACAGCCGGCGGCGGGCGAGGGGTGGGGCACCGATCCCGTGCCTGGCCAGTTGACCGTCATTGGCGAGGACGGCCTTCCGGCTGGAGCGACGCTGGAGACCGTCCCAGGCGATTATCGCCGCTTCTATGCCGGCATCCGCGATTGCCTCAACGGGGCCGGCCCCAATCCGGTGCCCCCGGATCAGGCACTCGCGGTGATGGCGGTACTCGACGCGGCGATCGCCAGCGCCGACCAGCAACGGGAAATCCTGTTAACACAATGATGATGGCGCCGGGCTCTCCGCCGCGATAGGCAGAAGCGTCCGTTCCGATCGACGTCGAGCGATCGGCAAGAACAAGCGGCATGGCGCCCGCCGCCAAGGCCGCCCGCGAAAGAGGGAACCCTGAATGACCCGTTGCCATGCCCTGCGCCTGTCGCTGAACCTCGGCGCTGCGCTGCTTGTCGGCGCCGCCATGACCTTGCCGGCCGTCGCCCAGACCACGAACAATGCCCCGAAGGCCGCCGCCGCTCCTACCGAAGGCCCCAAGGCGCGGCCGTGGATGGATGCCTCGCTCGCGCCCGAGGCGCGCACCGAGCTGATCCTCCAGCAGATGACGATTGCCGAAAAGCTGCAGCTCACCTTCAGCTATTTCGCGACGAAGGCCGATTGGCTGAAGTCCCCGACCAAGAATTGGGAATATCCCAAGGGCGGCCTGCCCGATTCGGCGGGCTTCGTGCCAGGCATTCCGCGGCTCGGCATTCCCAGCCAGTGGGAAACCGATGCCGGCGTCGGCGTCGCCAGCCAGCGCACGCCTACCCCGCGGCTGCGCACCTCGCTGCCCTCGGGGATCGCCACCGCCTCCACCTGGAATCCGACGCTGGCGCAGGCCGGCGGCGCGATGATCGGCAACGAGGCCTTCATGTCGGGCTTCAACGTCCAGCTCGCGGGCGGCATGAATCTGATGCGCGAGCCGCGCAACGGCCGCAATTTCGAATATGGCGGCGAGGATCCGCTGCTGTCCGGCACCATCACCGGCCACGAGATCAAGGGCATCCAGTCCGAGCACGTCATCTCGACGATGAAGCATTATGCCTTCAACGATCAGGAGACCAACCGCTTCATCATGGATCACCACATCGGTGAGCAGGCGGCGCGCCAGTCGGACCTGCTCGCCTTCGAGATCGCGCACGAAGTGGGCCGCCCGGGCGCGGTGATGTGCTCGTACAACCGCGTCAACGGCGCCTTTGCCTGCGAGAATGACTGGCTGCTCAACCAGGTGCTCAAGAAGGACTTCGGCTTCAAGGGCTATGTGATGACCGACTGGGGTGCCGCCCATTCGACCAGCGAGGCGGCCAATGCCGGGCTCGACCAGCAATCGGGCTGGGCATTCGATCGCTCCCCCTATTTCGCCGACGCGTTGCGCGAGGCGGTCAACAACGGCCATGTCAGCGAGGCGCGGGCGACCGATATGGCGCGCCGCATTCTTCATTCGATGTTCGCGGTCGGGCTATTCGATACGCCCGTCGCCGGCGATCGCGCCGCCAGCATCGATTATGCCGGCCATGCCGCGATCACCCAGGCCGACGCCGAGGAGGGCATCGTCCTGCTCAAGAATCGCACCGGCCTGCTGCCGCTCGCCAAGAGCGCCCGTTCGATCCTGGTGATCGGCGCGCATGCCGATGCCGGCGTGCTCTCCGGTGGCGGCTCGAGCCAGGTCTATCCGCACGGCGGCCCCACCAACGGCCTGGTGGTGGCGGACGAATATCCCAGCGGCTTCCCCGGCCCCAAGGTCTACCATCCCTCGTCGCCGGTGAAGGAGCTGCAGGCGCGCACCGGCGCCAGCGTCACCTATCTCGACGGCAAGGACGCCAAGGCCGCCGCGGCGGCGGCGCGTAAGGCCGATGTTGTGATCGTGTTCGGCGAGCAATGGACCGGCGAATCGATCGATGTGCCCGATCTCAGCCTGCCGAACGGCCAGGATGCGCTGATCGACACGGTCGCACGGGCCAACAAGAACACCGTGGTGGTGCTCGAAACCGGCGGCCCGGTGCTGATGCCGTGGCTGCCGCGGGTCGGCGCGGTGCTCGAGGCCTGGTATTCGGGCACGTCCGGCGGCGCGGCGATCGCGCGGGTGTTGACCGGCGAGATCAATCCGTCGGGCCATCTCTCTGCCACCTTCCCAGCGTCGGTGGCGCAGCTGCCGCGGCCCAAGCTCGAAGGCGACGTCAAGCTCGACAGCGACGCGCATCCGATGAGCAACTACGACATCGAGGGTGCGGCGATCGGCTACAAATGGTTCGACAAGACTGGCGCCAAGCCGCTGTTCCCGTTCGGCCACGGCCTGTCCTACACCAGCTTCGCGTTGACCGATCTCACCGCCGCGGCCGACGGGGCGGGGATCAAGGCGAGCTTCACGGTCAGGAACACCGGCGCGGTCCAGGGCAAGGCGGTGCCGCAGGTCTATGTCGCCGGTGCCGGCTGGGAGGCGCCGCGCCGGCTCGGCGCCTTCACCAAGGTCGATCTCGCGCCGGGCGCGAGCCAGCAGGTCTCGGTGTCGATCGACCCGCGGCTGCTCGCGACCTTCGACGTCGCCTCGCACAGCTGGAAGATCGCCGCCGGCACCTACACCGTCAGCCTCGCCGCCTCGGCCGCCGAGTCGGTCGCGTCCACCAAGGTCCAGGTCGCTGCGGCGACGCTGCCGGGCAGCGCGCGCTGAGCGGCTGACGCGCATGCCTGCGGTGGCACAATCGCCGCCGCAGGCATATGCTAGCGGGGCCGGCACTTTGCTGGCAGATCGGTTGCCTGACAGCGGAGTGACAGGCAGGTGAACTTTTCGGACTTCGACTCGATGGGATATGGCGGCGTCACCGCCGACGAGCGGGCGGTGCGGCTCGGCTCCAGCCTGTCGGGCACCAATCTGGCGCGGGCCGGCGATTACAACCAGCGCCTGGTGCTGCAGGTCATCCGCCGTCATCCGGACATTACCCGGGTCGAGATCGCGGCGCTGACCAATCTCACCGCGCCGACCATCGCCAATATCACCGGGCGGCTGTTCGAGGCCGATCTGATCGTCGATGCCGGCCGGCGCACCGGCGGCCGTGGCCAGCCCGCAGTGCGGCTGCGGATCAAGCCCGATGGTTGCTTTGCGATCGGCCTCAACATCGATCGCGACCATGTCACCTTGGTGTCGCTCGATCTTGCCGGCAACGTTCGCTCGCGCTTCACCCGCCAGGCCGCCTTCGCCATGCCCGAGGATGTGGTGGCGATGATCCGGGCCGGTATCGCCGAGATCCGTCGCACCGGCGCCATCGCGATGGACCGCGTGCTCGGCGTCGGTGTCGCGCTGCCTGACGATCTTGGCCGCGTCGCGCTGCCGCATCGGCCCGACGGCTATGAGCGCTGGAGCGAGGTCAACCTTCAGGCGCTGCTGGCCGACGTGGTGCCTTGGTCGATCCACATCGACAATGATGCCGCCGCCGCGGCGATCGGCGAGGCGCAGTTCGGCAGCGGCCACGATCATGCCAGCTTCTTCTACATCCTGGTCAGCGCCGGGCTCGGCGGCGGGGTGGTGATCGACGGTGCTTATTACCGCGGCGCGGGCGCGCGCAGTGGCGAGATCGGCTTTCTGCCGCTCAACGGCGGCGGCGGTGAGGGCGAGGGGCGGGTGCTGCAGGACGTGGTGTCGCTGTCCGCGCTCGCCGAGCGGCTCGAAGAGGCGGGCGTGATGCCACCTGATCTCGATCCGCTCGAGCCATTCCCGCCGAGCTTTGCTGGCCCGGTCGCCGCCTGGGTCGACGAGGCGTCGAGCGCGTTGGTGCCGGCGATGATCGCGGTCAACTGTCTGATCAACCCGGCAGCGGTGCTGGTCGGCGGGAGGCTTCCCGATGGCGTGCTCGATAGCCTGTCCAGCGAGACCTACCGCAAGCTGCTCGAGGCGGCGCCCGCCTTGCCCGCCGCTGCGCCGATGCGCCGCGCCACGCTGTCGCGTGACGCGCCGGCGGTAGGCGCGGCGATCCTGCCGTTCCTCGATCGCATCCTCCCGTCGGACGCGATTCTCATCAAGAGCTGAGATCCGTCGCGATTCTTTTCTGATTCTTTCTGCCAGGCCGCGTCGTTAACCATCAGAATTGCTGATCAATTTGGGTCGATTGCGACCACCCGCCGATCCCGGCTGTTTCCCGATCAAGTGTCAGAAAAACACAAGAGGAGGACTGATATGGGGGCCATGCTCGGCGGGAAGTGGAAGCCGCAACGGCTCGGCTTCGCTGTGGCGGAAGACGGTCAGGTAGATGTCGCCGCGGCGGCGCGGGCGACGGTGGCGATGCGCCGCCATCTCGGTGCGTCCCTGCCCGAAGGTTTCCTCTACGATCCGGTGTTCGACATCCTGCTCACCCTGTGTGTCGCCGAGGCCGATGGCCGGTCGATGCACGAGGACGACCTCTGCCAGATCACCCAGGCAGCCCCCAACAGCACCCGCCGCTGGATCGCCGCGCTGCTCGGCGCTGCGCTGATCCGCGAGGAGGGCCGCCGCTTTCATCTCACCGAACGCGCGCGAGCCATAATCGAGCAGGCCCTGTCCGACCATGCAACGCCGCCACCGACGCCGCATGGCCGCCGTCAACAGGAGGCGGGTTTGCGCGGCGGCGGGTAGCTGCACGACAACGTGATCAAACCAAGTATTGATCATAATGGGCGATCTAGAACGAAGCGACCGCTTCTTTCTAGATCGCCATAAAGCGTTTGAGAATAAGTATATCGATGGAAGAGTGTTCATAAACCTAGGCTGGTTGTGAACGGCAGTACTGATGCATTCCAATCTGGATGCGATAGAAAACGCGATATTTACTGGCAGTTAACATCCTGGAGCCGATTTTATCATCAAGGACGCACGCTGCGCCCCTGGATAATCATCAGCTGAAAGGGAGTGACCGTGAAGAACAATCTGAGGGACGGCGTCAGCCGCATCGCCACATCGTGGATGCTCGCACCGGCCGCCATCATCGGCGCCGGGCTGGTCACGCCGGCGCCTGCCGAGGCACAATTGCTGTGCCTGCCGGGCACCGGGATCAATATCCTCTGCTCGACCAACCCTGTTGTGGCCGATCCGGCTAATCCCGGCGCCCCGGTCCCCACCGCACCCGTGCCGATCCTCGGGCCGGCCGTGGTGACGTTGCTCGCCGGCGTAAATTCCAACACCGGCATCGATCTCACCACCATCGGCACCGGCGCCAACCTGACGCTGACGCCGGTCGCGACCGCGGTGGTAAACACCGTCAACCAGCCCGCGCTGGCGCTCACCGCCGGCGGCGGCATCGATGCCCGGATCACCAGCCTCGTCACTAGCGGCACCGGTGCGACCGGCGCGCTGCTCCGCGCCGTCGACGACGTGCTGTTCACCGTCGACGATGTCGTCTCCACCGTCGGCGACAATGCGCCCGGGATCGACATCCAAGGCGGCCGGGTGACAGTCAACGCCACCGACATCCTCACCGCCGGCAACAATTCGAACGGCGTGCAGCTCGTGACGTTGTCTGGCCCGGCGCTGCTCACGGCAGACCTGATCGACACGTCGGGCAATCTCTCCACCGCGGCGCTGGTCCGCGCCGCCGGCAACGTCGATCTCGACGTCGGCGTGCTGCGCACCGCCGGCGGTCAGGCACTGGGGTTGGACATCGCCACCGATCCGGCCGCCTGCGTGCTGCTCGGCAACGGCGGCTGCAGCGTCACCGCCGCGGCGGACCAGATCACCACCAACGGCTTCGGCGGCATCGGCGCGCTGATCACCGCCGCCGCCCCGGTCGCGCTCAACATCGGCGTGCTTCAGACCAACGGCGACCAGGCCGCCGGGATCAGCCTCGCCGCCGATCCCACCGCGTGCGCGACGCTTGGCGTTGGCGCCTGCGACAGCAACTTCACCGTCGGCAGTCTCATCACTAATGGCGCCGACGCGCCGGGGGCGCTGATCCGCGCGGCGGGCAATGTCACCGGCTCGATCGACCTGCTCCAGACCAATGGCGCCCGCGCCATCGGCCTCGATCTCGCCTCCGATCCCGATGCCTGCGTGCTGCTCGGCGCCGGCGCCTGCGGCAACGCCTTCAACATCGGCCAGCTCACCACCTCGGGCGTCGGCGCCACCGGCATCCTTGCCCGCGTCGTCGGCCCGACCACCGGTCGCATCGGCCTGCTGGAGACGACGGGAGATGGCGCCAACGGTATCGACATCGCTGCCGATCCGGCCGCCTGCGTGCTGCTCGGCAGCGGCGCCTGCGACATCGACCTCGCCGCCGATCGCGTCACCACCACCGGCAATGGCGCACTCGGCGTGCTGATCAACGCGCCGGCCTCGATCCTCGCGACGCTCGGCGCGGTCAGCACCAGCGGCGACGATGCCACCGCGGTCAGCATCATCACCAATCCCGCCGTCTGCCTGGTGCTCGGGCCGGGTGCCTGCGCGGTTGATGTCGTCACCGGTCCAGTCGACACCGGCGGCGATAATTCGGATGGCGTCAACGTCGATGGCGGCAACGATCCGGTCACGGTTGGCACCGGTGACGTCACCACCGGCGGCGACGAGTCGGACGGCGTCGAGGTGATCGGCCAAGGCCCGATCGATGTCACCACTGGCGACGTCACCACCGGCGGCGATGGATCCACCGGCGTGATCGTCGATGGCGGTGCCGGCCCGATCACCGTCGTCACCGGCGACGTGACCACCGGCGGCAACGACTCCGACGGCGTCGACGTGAGCGGCGAAGGCCCGATCGATGTGTCCACCGGCGATATCGCCACGGGCGGCGACGGCTCCACCGGCGTCATCGTCGATGGCGGCGCAGGGCCGATCACCGTTGTCACCGGCGATGTCACAACCGGCGGCGAAGGTTCGCCGGGTGTCGACGTCAGCGGTGATGGCACGATCAATGTCACCACCGGCGACGTGGCCACCGGCGGCACCGGCTCGACCGGTGTTGCGGTAGCCGGTGGCACCGGGCCCGTCACGGTCTCGACCGGCGACGTGAGCACCGGCGGCACCGATGCGACCGGTGTCGCGGTCACCGGCACCGGACCCGTCACCGTCTCGATCGGCGACGTGGCAACGGTCGCCGACGGCTCGGCAGGCACGGTGATCGGCGGCGGCGACGGCCCGATCAATCTGACTTTCGGCGATATCGTTACCGCCGGTGCGGATGCGCGCGGCGTGGATGTCGCCGGCAACGGGCCGATCACCGTCGCCGGATCGAGCATCACCACCAGTGGTGACCGGTCGGACGGGCTCGTCATTGCCGGCGGCGCCGGTCCGGTGGCGGTCACGGTCGGCGCGGTCACCACCGACGGCGCCGATGCCGATGGCATTGCGGTCGCCACCACCGGCGGCGATCAGTCGATTACCGCGGGGCCGGTGACGGTGCGAGGCCCGCGCAGCAACGGCATCCTCGCCAATGCCGCCGGGTGCAACACGGTGGCGATCACCGCGTTCGGCGCCATCACCGCCACCCAGGGCACCGGCATCGCCGCGACAAGCGGGTGCGGTGTGACGATCACGACCGCCACCGGTGCGGCGATCTCCGGCCAGGCGGCAGGGATCGACGTCACCTCTGGCACCGCGGCGAAGATCACGCTCGGCGATGTCGTGCAGGCCACCGCCGGCCCTGCGATCAACGCCGATGGCGGCCCGGCAACGATCACTGTGGCCAGCACCGGCCGGATCAACGGCTTCGTCGATCTCACCGACGGCGACGACACGCTGACCAACAACGGCACCTTTGCCGCAGCGGGCGACAGCGCGTTCGGCGGCGGCACCGACAGCTTCGTCAACAACGGCCTGTTCGCCGTCCGCCCGGGTGCGACCGTGGCAGGGGCGGTGACGCTGGCCGGGCTGGAGAATTTCAGTAACAGCGGGCTGGTGGAACTGCGCAACGGCGTCGCCGGCGACACGCTGACCCTGCCGGGCAACTTCGTCGGGACCGGTGTCAGCACCGTAGGCATCGACGTCGCGGTCGGTGCCGCAGGGGCCACCGCCGATCGGCTGGTGATCGGCGGCGCGGCGACGGGCAGCACCGTCGTCACGCTCCAGGCGATCGGCACCAACCCCGGCGTGCTCGTCAACAATCTGGTGGTGGTGGATGCCGGCGCCGGCAGCAGCCCGACGGCGTTCAACCTCGCCGGCGGGACCGTCGTCGACGGATTGATCGGCTATTCGCTGGTGTTCGATCCCACCGCGGCGACCTACGGCCTCTACGGCACCCCCACCGGCCAGGCTTATGAGTTCGTCAAGCTCGGCAGTGGCGCTCGCGAGGTGTTCTATCGCGGAAGCGATGCCGTCGCAGGGCATCTGCAGACCGTCCGCGATGCCACCGCGGGCAACGCCGACACTCCGCGCCGCGGTTCGGCGTTCTGGGCGCAGATGTTCGGCTCGGTGGATCGCAACCGCGCGAGCCAGAGCTTCACCGCCTTCGGCCAGTCGGTCACCGCCGATCTTGCTCATAAGCAGGATTATTACGGCGGCCAGTTCGGGCTCGATCTCGGCAGCTTCGGGCGCAGCGGCGCGGTGTTCGGCCTCACCGGCGGCTATGCCAGTTCGACGCTCGGCTTTGTCGCCAATGCCGATCGGTTCGGCTACCAGTCGGTCAACGGCGGCGCCTATGCCGGTCTCAATGCGGGGGTCTTCTTCCTCAACGTGCTCGGCAAATACGAGCATTATTGGATCGACGTGCGCATGCCCTCGAACGGCATCCGCCAGAAGATCAACGGCAACAGCTATGGCGGCATGGCGCAGGCAGGCTTCCGCTTCGGCAGCGACCGCTTCTTCGCCGAGCCCAGCGTCGGGGTGGACTATGCCCGCTCGTCGATCGACCGGATCGATCTAGCGCCGACCACGCTCGACTTCGGCGACACCAATGGCCTGCGCGGCAAGGCCGGGCTGCGGATCGGCTCGACGATGACCTCTGGGGTGACGACGACCAGCTTCTACCTCAAGGGCGAGGCGATCCACGAGTTCAAGGGCCGCGATCGCGTCACCTTCTCGAACGGCGGCTACGATCTCGGCTTCGCCAACCCGCGGCTCGACACCTACGGCCGCGGCACGGTCGGCGTCACGATCAACACCGGCGCACGGGTGGCAGGCTTTCTCGAGGCGTTCGGCGACGTCGGCGACGACTATAAGGGCGGCGGCGGCCGCGCGGGTCTCTCGATCAAGTTCTGATCGATCCCGATCCTCAGGGCGTCCGGCAGATCGCCGGGCGCCTTTTCGTGTCCGCACCGGTTGGCGGGCCGACCAGTTAGCGCTTCCCACCTGCGCCGCGACCGCCTAGAGCGCGCCCATCCCCGGGGGGCCGCTATCGCGCGGCTGAGAGGTGGGCTGCAGCCCATGACCCGCTGAACCTGATCCGGCTGACCCCGGCGTAGGGAGGGTTGGCGGCCGGTCCGTTGTCCCTCCGAGTGGAGTGGACACGAGACGATGGCGGATCATCCCGCAGTTCTGAATAATGGTGGCCCGCGCATCCGTTTGTCGCGCTATCTGGCGACGGGCACCGCGACCTGGATCGCGCTGCTGGCTTGCCCCGCGGCAGCGCAGACGACTGCGGCCGATCCCGCCGACATCCGCGTGATCGGCCATCCCGATCCCGAAGGGCTGCTGCCGGATCAGACCGACGCCAAGGCGGTGAGCGCGATCTCGGCGGACTTCATCACCAAGCAGGCGCCGACGCTCAACGCCTTCCAGCTCGTCAATCTGCTGCCCGGCGCCAACGTTTCGTCAAGCGATCCTTATGGCCTGTCGACCAGCTCCAGCCTCACCCTGCGCGGGCTCGGCCAGGATGAGATCGGCGTGCTGATGGAAGGCGCGCCGCAAAACGACATTGGCTATTATTACGCCTATCCCGCGCAATTCGCGGATGCCGAGAACGTGCGCCAAATCGCGCTGGCGCAGGGCGCGGTGGACATCGATTCACCCACCGTCGGCGGCGCCGGCGGGCTGCTCTCGCTGTCGCTCGACGATCCCAAGGAGCGGCCGCAGGCGCTGCTCGATCTGTCGCTCGGTGGCTATGACATGCGCCGCGCCTTCGTCCGCCTCGACACCGGCACGCTCGGCGCCACCGGGCTCAGGGCGTTCGTCTCCTATTCGAACACCCGCGCCGACAATTGGCGTGGCGCGGGCTACGATCTGCGCCAGCATGTCGATGCCAAGCTGCTCGGCGAATGGGGCAACGGCAATCGCGCCAGCATCGCGGTGTCGTTCAACCAGGCCAATTCATCGAGCTACCCCAGCCCGACGCTCGCCGACTGGCAGGCGGAGGGCCGCGGCTTCAACTACGACCGGCGTTATGCCGACGGCGACACCAATTATTGGCGGCTCTACCGCGCGCCGTTCCGCAATACCTATGTCGCCGCGCCGGTCCATCTGGCGCTCGGCGAGCGCCTTGCGCTCGACAGCACCAGCTACCTCCAGTTCGGCTACGGCAACTCGCCTTATGGCACCGAGCTTGCCACCACCGGCAACTTCCTCGGTGCCGAGGAACTGACCCAGCCGATCGCGCTGCCCGGCGCGGTGCACGGGGTGGCGACGGTGCTCGGCAACTATACCGGCGATCAGTTTCGCGGCGGCAATGTCAGCAAGCTGACGCTCCAGGCCGGCGCGCACCGGTTCACCGCCGGGCTGTGGTTCGACTACGGCACCGATCGCGTCACCCAATCCTACACCTCGATCGATGCCGAGGGCCGACCGGTCGATCGCTGGGGTTATCAGGACAAGGCGATCCAGACTGCCGACGGCCGCCTGCTCGCCTATGAGAACCAGCGTACCGTCACCGTCACCAAGGGCTTCTTCGTCGCCGATCACATCGCGATCGATCCGCGCCTCACGCTCGACATCGGCTTCAAGGGCGTCGACGTGCTGCGCAACGGCCGCAACTATCTGCCGGGCCCGCAGACGGACGTCCGCCTCGACAGCTTCGCGGCGCTGCCGCGTGCGGCGGTGCATTATCAGCTCGACGACCGCCAGCAAGTGTTCGCCAACATCACCACCAACTTCCGCACCCCCAACGAGTTCACCCTTTACGACAGCTATGACGGCGGGCTGGTGTCGACGGCGGGGACCAACGCGCTCAAGAACGAATATTCGCTCTCGCAGGAGCTCGGCTATCGCTACATCGGCGCCAATCTGTCGGCGTCGGTGACCGGCTTCCATTATCATCTCCGCAATCGCCAGCTGGCGACGGTGGTCGATGTCGGCGGCGCGCAGGTCAATTCGACGCTCAATGCCGGCAGCCAGACCTCCTACGGCGTCGATGCCGAGATCGACTATCGCCCGGCCGCCGGGGTCAGCCTCTATGTGTCGGGCGAATATCTTCACGCCCGCCTCGACGACGACCTGCCGGTCGGCGACGATTACCTGCCCACCCGCGGCAAGCAGGCGGTGTCGAGCCCCACCGTCCAGCTGGGCGTCGGCGGCACCTATGACGATGGCCGGCTGTTCGGCAGCGCCGCGCTCAAATATGTCGATCGCCAATATGCGACCTTCATGAACGACGAGAGCATTAAGGGTTATGCCACGCTCGATCTGTCGGTCGGCGTCCATCTCGCGCCTTGGCTTGACGGCAAGCGTACTGACCTCCGCGTCAACGCGATCAACGTCACCGATCCGCACGTCCTGTCCGGCGTGCAGGCAGTCAGCACCAACGCCCACGATACAGTCGGGCGCGGCGGCACCGTGATCGCCGGCTATGCCCCGGCCTATTACATCGGCAGCGGCGCGGTGGTGATCGCCACCCTGTCGCGCGCCTTCTGAGCCGATGGGCGGGGCTGTTGCGGCGAGCACCGGGCATCTGGTGCATGGCATGGGCACCGCCTGGGAGGCGCCGATCTGGCCCGCGATCGACGCCGGCGAGGCGGAGGCGGCGCTTGCCCAATTTCCTGGCGCAGGGCGGTTGGTAGGGTTTAGCTGGCATTCGCCGCGACCCTTCTCGGCGGCGGCACTGGTCCACACCGATCAGGGAGCGTTCTTTCTCAAGCGGCACCATCACCGGCTGCGCTCGCCGGCCGGGCTGATGGAGGAACATCGCTTCATCGCCCATCTGCGCGATGCCGGTTTGTCGGTGCCGGCAGTCATGCCGGCGACGGACGGCGCCACCGCCATTATGCTGGCGGGCTCGAGCTACGAACTCCATCGCACCGCATCGGGCATCGACCTGTACCGCGACCGGCCCTCCTGGACGCCGTTCCTGTCGCTCGACCATGCCTACGCCGCCGGTGAAGCATTGGCACGGTTGCATCAGGCTGCCGAAGGCTATGCCGCGCGGGCGCGTCGCCAGCAACCGCTGGTGGCGAGCTTCTCGATCCTCCCCGCCGCCGATCCGCTCGCTGCGGCCGACGCCTATGTTGCCGCGCGTCCGGCGATGGCTGCTTTCCTGGCGGATCGGCCGTGGCGTCGCCAGCTGGCGCGGCTGTTCGCGGCGGCCGGTGCCGATGTGGCCGCCGTGTTGGCTGACCGGCCGCCGCTATGGACGCATAACGATTGGCATCCCTCCAACCTGCTGTGGTCGGTCGAGGGCACCGTCGAGACGATTTTCGATTTCGGTCTCGCCGATCGCAGCTGCGCGATCCACGATCTCGCCACCGCCATCGAGCGTACTGCCGTGCGCTGGCTCGAGCTGGGTGAGGGGGCGGACGACGCGATCGGCGATCCCGCCGCGGCGCGCGCGTTGCTCGCGGGCTATGCCGCCGTGTCACCGCTGACGCCGGCCGATGTCACCGCGATCGCCCGACTGCTGCCGCTGGTCCACGTCGAGTTCGCCATGTCGGAGGTGGATTATTTCACCGCGGTGCTTGCCGCGCCGAACGATGCCGCCTTGGCCTGGGACGGCTATCTCGTCGGCCATGCCGACTGGTTCCTGTCGGCGCCGGGGCAGGATTTCCTACGTCGGATCGAGGGCGAGGCGACACGCTGATGTCGCTGCTCGAGATCATCGCCGTGATCGTCAGCTTCCTCGGCATCTGGCTCACCGCGACGCGGCGGATGCTGTGCTGGCCGGTGAACCTCCTGGCCTGCGCGCTCTACTTCAAGCTGTTCCTCGACGTACGGCTCTATGCAGACATGGCACTCCAGGCGCTGTTCGGGCTTGCCATCGTCTACGGCTGGATCGTCTGGGCGCGTGGGCGGCAGCAGGCCGGCGAGATCGTCGTCGCACCCTTGTCGCCGAACCGCGGAACCTTGGCGCTGGCGATCGGCGCCGCTGGCGCAGTGGCGATCGGCTGGCTGACCAGCCACTATACCGATGCAGCCTTGCCGTGGATGGACTCGGCGCTGAGCAGCTTCAGCCTGGTCGCGCAATATTGGACGGCACGGCGCCATCGCGAGAGCTGGCTGCTCTGGATCGCGGTCGACTGCGTCTATGTCGGCATGTTCCTGTTCAAGGGGCTGACGCTCACCGCGGGGCTCTACGCGACGATGATCGTGCTGGCCGTGCTCGGCTATCGGCGCTGGCGCCAAGCACCGTCTATCCTCGATCACCGCTGATCGCGCGCGCCGGGGCTGGAGCCGCCGCGCATCACCCTCTATTGCGACCCCGCCGCTGCGTGCCGTTACCGGGCAGCGGCGCGGAGAGATGTCCCCCAATGCTGCCCAGTCGCGCCGATCTGGCCGATTTCGCCTATTTCCTCGCCATCGCCCGCCACCGCAGCTTCAGGCGCGCGGGACTGGAGATGGGGGTGAGCGCGTCCGCCATCAGCCATGCGCTCAAGGCACTGGAGGCGCGGCTCGGCGTGCGCCTGTTCAACCGCACCAACCGCTCCGTGATGCTCACCGCTGCGGGCGAGGAACTGCTCGGCGCGATCGGCACGCCGTTCGAGGCGATTGGCCAGGCGGTGGACAACCTCAACCGCTTCCGCGAGGCGCCGGCCGGGCACATCCGCCTCAACATCGTCGCCGATGCCGCGCCGCTGCTGCTCGGGCCGGTGATGCCGGTGTTCCAGGAGCGCTACCCGGATATTGAAGTCGATATCGTCGCCAGCAATCGCATGGTCGACATCGTCGGCGAGGGGTTCGACGCTGGTATACGCTATGGCGGCACCGTGCCCGAGGACATGATCGCGCAGCGATTGTCGGCGGACCTACGCTGGGTGGTGGCGGCGTCGCCCGCCTATCTCGATCGGTTCGGCACGCCGCAACACCCGGGCGAGCTCGCCGATCACCGCTGCCTCGGCATCAGGCTCGGCAACGATCGCATCTATCGCTGGGAGTTCGCAGGGCCCGACGGCGAGCTGGCGATCGTAGTGCCGAGCCGGATCACCGCCAATGGCACCGAGGGAGTGATCGCGATGGCGGTCAACGGCGGCGGGCTAGTCTACGGGATCGAACCCGCCTTCGCGCCGTATCTCGCCACCGGCGCGCTGCGGCTGGTGCTGGCGGATTGGGCAATCCCGGGGGACGGCTTCCAGCTTTATTACTCCAGCCGGCGCCAGGTACCGGTGGCGCTACGGCTGCTGGTCGAGCTGATTCGCGAGATGCGGCCGCTCGGACTGTGACCGGTGACGATGAGCGAGGCTCACGGTGTCGTGAAGCACTGGCCCGGTAACCATCACGCGTTCGCAGGCCTATTTACCCATTAGCGCGCGTCTTCGGCGCGACCTCTACCAAGGATCCAGCAATGACCACCAAGGCCTATGGCGCGACCGCCAGCGACAAGCCGCTCGAGCCGCTCAATATCGAGCGTCGCGCCCCCGGCGCCCATGATGTCGCAATCGACATCAGCTATTGCGGTGTCTGCCATTCCGATCTCCACCAGGTTCGCGCCGAGTGGGAAGGCACGATTTACCCGTGCGTCCCCGGTCATGAGATCGTCGGCCGCGTCAGCGCCGTCGGCGGCGAGGTCAGCAAGTTTCAGGTCGGCGACCTGGTCGGCGTCGGCTGCATGGTCGACAGCTGCCAGCATTGCGCATCCTGCGCCGAAGGCCTCGAGCAATATTGCGAGAACGGCTTCGTCGGCACCTACAATGGCCCGACCCCTGACGCGCCCGGCCACACGCTTGGTGGCTATGCGCAGAACATCGTCGTGAGCGACAAGTTCGTGCTCAAGATCAGCCATCCCGAAGAGCAGCTTGCCGCCGTGGCACCGCTGCTGTGTGCGGGCATCACCACATATTCGCCGCTGCGCCACTGGAACGTCGGCCCGGGCAAGAAGGTCGGCATCGTCGGCATCGGTGGTCTCGGTCACATGGGCGTCAAGCTCGCCCATGCCATGGGCGCGCACGTGATCGCCTTCACCACCTCCGAAGCCAAGCTTGAGGATGCCAAGAAGCTCGGTGCGGACGAGGTGATCAACTCGCGCAACATCGAAGAGATGAACGCGCACGCCAACAGCTTTGATTTCATCCTCAACACCGTGGCAGCAAGCCACGACCTCGATGCCTTTACCGGGCTGCTCAAGCGTGACGGCACGCTGACGCTGGTCGGCGTCCCCGAGCATGCCCATCCGTCGCCCAATGTCGCCGCGCTGATCTTCAAGCGTCGCGCCATTGCCGGGTCGCTGATCGGCGGCATCGCCGAGACGCAGGAGATGCTCGATTTCTGCGCCGAGAAGGGCGTCGTTGCCGACATCGAGATGATCCGCATCCAGGACATCGAGAATGCCTATGATCGGATGCAGCGCAGCGACGTGAAGTATCGCTTTGTCATCGACAACGCGACGCTCGCCGCCTGACCCGACCCCCCGGGCGCTGCGGTCGTCGCGCGCCGCTCGGGGGTTCACCTGCCGGTTCAGCCGTCGTTGCCCGCACCCGAGCAGAGCCCGGTGTGCGCCTCGTGCTTCCACGGTGCGTCATAGGTCCGCGCCGCCAGCCGTTCGAACGCGAACCGCGTTTCCTCGATCAGCTCGGCCAACAGGCTGCTCACCGCCCCGTGGTGCTCGGCCCATTCCGAGCGCAGAAAATCGTCGTGCATGGCGTCTCACCTCATGCGGCTGGCGGCGGACGATCCGTGGCCGGCAAGCCATGAGCTAAGCGCGTGGCGTTGCCGCCGCCAACGAAACGGTGGACGTAGTTGATAAGCCGGGCTTATGATCGCCGGCATGCGCCACCTGCCGCCTCTGCCTGCGATCCGGGTGTTCGAGGCCGCCGCGCGGCACGAGAACTTCACCGCCGCCGCGGCCGAACTCGGCCTCACCCAGGCCGCCGTCAGCTACCAGATCCGCATCCTCGAAGAGCGGCTCGGCACCGCCTTGTTCCGCCGCGAGCGCAAGCGGGTGAAGCTGACCGAGGCGGGCCGGCGAGCGGCGGGCGAGGTCAGCCGCGCGTTCGACGTGCTCGACGGCGCCTTCGCCCAGTTGCGCGCCGAGAATGAGGCGATGCTCACGGTTTCCACCTCGACCACCTTTGCCAACACCTGGTTTGCATGGCGGCTCGGCGCGTTCCAAATGGCCAATCCGGCGATGGCGGTGCGGCTGATCGCCGCGGACGCGCTGGCGGACTTCGCCGCCGATGAAGTCGATGTCGCCGTGCGCAGCGGCCATGGAAAATGGCCGGGCCTTGCCGCCGAGCGGCTGATCGACATCGATTTCACGCCGATGTGCTCGCCCCGCTTTTTAGGCGCCCATAACGGTGCGCTGGAGCCTGCGGACCTGCTGACGCTGCCAGTGATCAGCCAGCATGACATCTGGTGGACCGTCTGGCTGCGCGAGGCGGGGGTCACCGTACCGGGCGACACCCTCCGCCCCGGGATCCGTCTCGATTCGCAGACCGGCGAAGGCGCCGCGGCGATGGCCGGGCAGGGGCTGGCGATGCTCACCCCCTTCTTCTGGCGCAACGACATCGCCGAGGGGCGGCTGGTCCGCCCGTTCACGCAGGTCTCGTCGATGGGCCAGGCTTATTGGTCGGTCTGCGCCGAGCACCGCCGCCATCTGCCCAAGATCAAGCGTTTCCGCGAATGGCTGCACGCCGAGGTCGCGGCCGATCTCGCCATGGGCCGCTAGCGGCGCGGCTCAGAAGGCCGGCAGCACCGAGCCATGATATTTCTGCGCAATGAAGGTCTTCACCGCCGGGCTGCGCAACGCCGCGATCAGCTTGACGACCTTGGGATCCTTGCGCGCGCTGTCCAGCCCGACCACGAAGTTGACATAGGGGCTGCTCTTGTCCTCGATCACGAGCGCGTCGCGGGTCGGGTTGAGCCCGGCGTCGAGCGCGTAATTGGTGTTGATCAGCGCCAGATCGACCTGGTCGAGCACCCGCGGCAGCGTCGCCGCCTCCAGTTCGCGGAACTGGAGGTTCTTGGGGTTGGTGACGATGTCCTTGGGGGTGGCGGTGGTGCTGGTCGGATCGAGCAGCGTGATCAGCTTGGCCTTGGCGAGCAACTGCAGCGCGCGGCCGCTGTTGCTCGGTTCGTTGGGGATGGCGACGGTGGCGCGGTCGGGCAGCGCCGCCAGCGTCTTCCAGCGGCGCGAATAGCCGCCAAACGGCTCGACGTGCACGCCGGCCAGCGTCACCAGCTTGGTGCCCTGCGCCTTGTTGAACTCGGCCAGATAGGGCGCCGTCTCGAAGTAATTGACCGCAATCCGCCCCTCGGCGACCTGGACGTTGGGCTGGACGTAATCGTTGAATACCCGGACATCGAGCTTCACGCCCTCGCGCGCCAGCGTCGGCTTGATGAAGTCGAGGATCTCGGCATGCGGCACCGCGGTGGCGGCGACCGTCAGCGTATTGGGATCGGTGGCTGCCGACCGGCCGCACCCCGACAAGGCGAGCGTGGCGGCAGCGGCAGCGGCGAGCAGGAGACGGCGGTTCATCGACAATCCTTTGGTCATCGGCGGCTGACCCGCCGCACCAGGCGGTCGCCGATCATCTGGAGAAGCTGGACGAGGATCAGCAGCAGCACCACCGTGACCAGCATGACATCGGTCTGGAAGCGCTGGTAGCCGAAGCGGATCGCGAGATCGCCGAGGCCACCCGCGCCGACCACCCCGGCCATCGCGGTGAACGACACCAGCGCGATGGCCGACACGGTGATCCCGGCGATGATCCCCGGCATCGCCTCCGGCAGCAGCGCCCGCGCCACCAGGTCGCGGGTGGTCGCGCCCATCGCCTGCACCGCCTCGATCGTGTTGCGGTCCACCTCGCGCAGCGCCGTCTCTACCAGTCGCGCGAAGAACGGTGCGGTGCCCACCACCAGCGGCGGGATCGCACCGGCGACCCCCAGCGAGGTGCCGACCAGCAGCACGGTGAGCGGAATCATCACGATCAGCAGGATGATGAACGGTACCGAGCGCAGCAGGTTGACGACCAGCGCGAGCACGCCGTTGGCGGCGCGGTTCGCCCACACCTCGCCGGGGCTGGTGAGGAACAGCAACACGCCGAGGGGCAGCCCGACGATCACGGTGAGCAGCAGCGACCCCGCCAGCATCGCCAGCGTGTCGAGGCTTGCCTGGACGATCTCGCTCCAGGCGACATGGCTGAACCAGCCGCTCATGCGATCACCGTGCCGTGGTGGGCGAGCGCGGCGAGCGCCGCCTCCTGGTCGCCGCCGAGCAGGCCGAGCGTCAGCTCGCCGAACGGCACGTCCTTGAGCCGGCCGACATGGCCGTCGAGGATGGTCATGTCGACCCCGGTGTCGCGGGCGACGCGGGTGAGGAGCGGCGACGAGGCGGCCTCGCCGAGCAGCAGCAGCCGCACCGTGCGGCCCGCGAACGGCAGCCGATCGACGCCATCGGCATGGGTGGCGAGCAGCGCGCGGGTTTCGCTCGCCTGCGGGCCGAGGAAGATGTCGGCGACGCTGCCGGTCTCGACCACGCGCCCGGCGTGAAGCACGGCGACGCGATCGCACACCTGCCGCACCACATCCATTTCGTGGGTGATGAGCACGATTGTGAGGCCCAGGTCGCGATTGAGGTCGGCGAGCAGCGCCAGGATGCTGCGCGTCGTCTCCGGATCGAGCGCGCTGGTCGCCTCGTCGCACAGCAGGATATCTGGGCCGGTGGCGAGCGCGCGGGCGATGCCGACGCGCTGCTTCTGCCCGCCAGACAGCTGCGCCGGATATTTGTCGGCATGATCCTCGAGCCCGACGCGGCCAAGCAATTGCGCGACGCGTGCCGCAATGCCGGCGCGATCGGTGCCCGCGATCCGCAGCGGCAGCGCGACATTGTCGAGCACGGTGCGCGACGACAGCAGCCCGAAATTCTGGAAGATCATGCCCACCCGCCGGCGCAGGCCGCGCAAACCTGCCGGAGCGAGCTGCGTCACGTCGACGGCGTCGATCAGCACCGCGCCGGCGTCCGGTCGCTCGAGCCCGTTGAGCAGCCGCACCAGCGTCGACTTGCCCGCGCCCGATCGGCCGATGATGCCGAACACCTCGCCGCGCGGCACGGTGAGCGTGACCTCGCGCAGCGCCGCCTGGGCGCCGAACGCTTTGCTCACCTTGTCCAGCTCGATCATCGGTTCACGCGCCTCGAGCCAGCGCAGATGCTGTAGAACCGAGCCATCGGGTTGGTCTCGCCGGCTGGCGGCGGAGCAATAGGGGAGGATGTGTTGCTGATCATCTATTCTGTAACAGGTCGGGCGACAGCGGCACCGGCAAGCGCCGGGGCCGTAGCAGGGCCAGCTATCGGTAAAGCGTGCTATGTCCGCGAAGCACGGCGGCGGTTCAACATAGTCCGTCTTCGTCCGGCGGAAGCCGGGCTACACCCGGGCGGCGCGCTTGTAACGCCCAATCACGCGCGATAGTCACCGCTTGCTCGGCGCTTGGCCGGTCCGAGCCGCGAGGTTGTCCCGATGCATCTTCTTCCCACCGCCGTCCTGAGCGCCGCTCTGATCACAGCGGCGTCCCGCGGCACGGGTGACAAGAGCGATGCCGGCGCACTGACCCCTGGCACGATCACCGTCGAGCAGAGCGGGGGAGGGGCGGGAGATACGCCTGCCACGCGCGCCGGCGACCAGCCGTTCGTCGAGGCCGTGCAGCGTGCGATCCTGCAAACCAGCTTCATGCCGCTGCCGGCGCCGAGCCACAGCCGCTACGTCGCGCTGGTGTCGGTATTACGCCAGGCCCGCGGCGTCGTCACCTCGGGCGCCAAGGCATCGCCGCCGGCCACGAACGTCGGCAACTGGGGGGCAGGGGTCAAGTTCAGCCTGCCGACCAGCAACAACGCACTCCATGGCCTCGTCGTTACCCAGCTCACCGTTACAGTGGTGCAGCGGGGCGATCCTCATCCGCTGTGGACCGGCAGCGCGACGACAGCCCAGGTTGAGGACACGCCGGCTGGAGCGCCGTCGGCGGTCGCAAGCAAGCTGGCGAGCGCGCTGTTCGCGCGCTTCCCCAGCCGCATGGACGCGCCGCTCTCGATACCCTGACCGCTCGGCGGGACGTTGCCCCCCGAGCGCCATGGCCGCCCGCAGACTGGCCATGCATCGCCATCGAGCGGATCAGCCTGCGCGAGCGCGATACTCGTCGTCGGACACTTGCTCCAGCCAGTCGACGGCAACGCCGTCCTGGGCCTCAGTGATGGCGAGGTGGCTCATCGCCGCATGCGCCGAGGCGCCATGCCAATGTTTCTCGCCTGGCGCGAAGAACACGATGTCGCCCGGGCGCACCTCCTCGATGGCGCCGCCCTCCTGCTGAACCCAGCCGAGCCCGAAGGTGATGACGATGGTCTGGCCGAGCGGATGCGTATGCCACGCAGTTCGCGCGCCGGGCTCGAAGGTGACCGTCGCGCAGCTCAGCGCGCCGCTGCCCTTGAAGGCGCCGTCGGTCCGCACCGTGCCGGTGAAATAGTCGGCCGGGCCCCTTGCCGAGGGCTGCGATCCGCTGCGGGTGATGTCCATCGTCCTGTCTCCGTGCTGGGCAGCGTCAACGCACGGCAATGTCGGTCAGTTCGGGTTATTTCCGAACTCTTTACCAGCACAAGTGCACCGAATGTGACGAATTTCTACGGGGCGTAACCGCTCAGCCGTTTCCAGGGGACCAGATGACGCATTCCGGCGCCAACAACTTCATGCTCGTGGCCATGTCGGTGATGATCGCCATCTTCGCTTCCTACACCGCGCTGGATCTCGGTGCACGGCTCCGTGCCTCGAGCGGCCGGCTGCGGCGATCCTGGCTGGCGGCTGCCGCGGTGGCAATGGGCGGCGGCATCTGGACGATGCACTTCGTGGCAATGCTGGCGCACAGCGTGCCCGGTCTGGCGGTCAGCTATGACGTCGGGCTCACGATTGCGTCGCTGGGTGTCGCGATCCTGATGACCGGGGCAGGGTTCCTGCTGGTCGACCGGCCCCATCCGGTCGGCGCCAGGCTGGCGGTCGCCGGGATCATCATGGGCCTCGGCGTCGCGGCCATGCATTACATGGGCATGGCGGCGATGCGGATGGCCGCCGTGCTGAGCTTCGATCGCCTGTGGGTGGCGATCTCGATCCTGATCGCGATCGGTGCCGCGACCGTGGCGCTGTGGCTCGCGGGGCGCAACAACAGCGTGGCGCAGCGCGGCCTTGCCGCGGTGGTGATGGGCGTCGCAATCTCCGGCATGCACTTCGCCGGCATGCAGGCGGCGACCTATGCCGTTCATCACCATGGAACCACGGCCGGCAGCGGGGTCGGGCCGACGGGCCTGGCGTTCAGCGTGTTCGCGGCGACCGCGCTGATCCTGTTTTTCGCGCTCGTCGCCGCGATGTTCGACCGGCGTTTCTCGGTCCTGGCCGCGCGCGAGGCAGATGCCCTCCGCCGCAGCGAGGAGCGGTTCCGCTCGCTGTATCGCGGCACGCCGCTGCCGCTCCATTCGCTGGATGGCGAGGGCCGGATCGATCAGGTCAGCGACGCCTGGCTGGCGTTGATGGATTATCGGCATGGCGAGGTGATCGGTCGGCGGTTCGCGGACTTCCTCACCGGCGATGCGGCGCACCGGTTCGTCACCGAGGATTGGCCCGCCTTGGTGCGCGATCGTATGATCGGCCTGCGCGAATATCGCTGCGTGACGCGGGGCGGCACCGTGCTTGATGTCATCGCCACCGCGCGCATCGAAACCGCGCGCGACGATGGTGCCGTCCACGTGCTCGGCGGCCTCACCGACGTCACCGAGCGACGCCGTGCCGAGAGCGCGTTGCGGCAGGCAGGCGCCAATCTGGCCGAAGCGAACCGCATGCTGCTGATGGCCGAGGAGATGAGCGGGGTCGGCCACTGGCGGGTCGATCTGGCGGACCAGACCGCCTTCTGGTCCGATACGGTGTGCGACATCCATGGCCGGCCCCACGGCTTCCGTCCACCGGTCGATACCGCGCTCGCCGCCTATCACGAGGATGATCGCGCCGCCGTCTCGCAAGTATTCACCGCGGCGCTCACCAACGGCCAGCCTTATGAGTTCCGCGCCCGGCTGATCCGTCCGGACGGGACGATGCGCCACGTCATCGCGCGGGGCCGCCCTGAAATGGCGGCGGACAGACAGGTGGTGGCGCTGTTCGGCGTGTTCCAGGACGTCACCGACGCCCGCGAGGCCGAACTCGCGCTGAAGGCCCGCAGCCACGACCTGCGCGACAGCAACCGCATGCTGACCATGGCGGAGAGCGTCGCGCGCCTCGGCCATTGGCGTGTCGATTCGCTCGCCGGGCAGCATTTCTGGTCCGACGAGGTCTATCGCATCCACGGCCTCGAACCGGGAACGCCGCCGTCGTTCGATGACGCGCTGCTGCTCTATCATCCCGACGACCGCGACCGGGTGAAAACGCTCGTCGAGCAGGCCTATGCCACGCGCGAGGGCTATGGCTTCAAGGCGCGGATCATCCGCCCCGATGGCGCCAGGGCTCATATCCTCGTCCGCGGCGAAGTTGATGTCGATCCGCACGGCCAGATCAGGGGCCTGTTCGGCATCGTCCAAGACATCACCGAGCAGGCCGAGGCCGAGGCGCTGCTGCGCCAGGAGGAAGAGCGCTTCCGGCTTATCACCGAGGAAGCGAGCGACATGATCTCGCTCAACCATGTCGATGGCGGTTGCATCTTCATGTCGCCGGCGTCGCGCACCATCCTCGGCTACGAACCGGCGGCGCTGCTCGGCCATAAGCCATCCCACATCGTCATCGCCGAGGATCACGAGGCGTTCCGGGAGCATGGCCGGGCGGTGCTCTCCGCGGGCGTCGGCGCGGTCGCGACGGTGCGGGTACGGATGAAGCATGCCGATGGCGACATCCGCTGGATCGAGGTGGCGTCGCGGGTCACGCCTTATGAGGGCGAGACGCGGATCATCTCGGTCAGCCGCGACGCCAGCCGCCAGGTCGCTGCCGAGCTGGCGCTGCACGAGGCGCGCGCCGCGGCCGAGGCAGCGGCGCGGGCGAAATCGAGCTTCCTCGCCAACATGAGCCACGAGATCCGCACGCCGATGAACGGCGTGGTCGGCTTCACCGATCTGCTCCTCGCCGGCGATCTCAATCCCGAGCAGCGCCGGCAGACCGAGTTGATCGCCGATTCGGGCAAGGCGATGATGCGGCTGCTCAACGACATCCTCGATCTGTCCAAGGTCGAGGCCGGGCAGATGAAGATGGCTGCCGAGCCGTTCGACATGCTCCATGCGCTCAGAGCCTGCATGAAGCTCGTCGCGCCGGCCGCGCAGCGCAAGGGGCTGGCCTTGCACTGCCACCTTGCCGACGACCTGCCGCCGATGGTGGTGGGAGACGGGCTGCGCCTGCGCCAGATCGTGCTCAACCTGCTCGGCAACGCCACCAAGTTCACCGACCATGGCTCGATCACGCTCAGCGCGGCGCGGCAGGGTGAGGGCGTGCTGATCGAGGTGGCGGACACCGGGATCGGCATCGCCCCCGATCGCCAGGCGGCGATCTTCCAGGAGTTCGTCCAGGCGGAGCGGATGACCGCGGCCAAATATGGCGGCACCGGGCTTGGCCTTGCGATCAGCAGCCAGCTGGCGAGCCTGATGGGCGGCGAGCTGCGCCTGACCAGCGAAGCCGGCGTTGGCACCAGCTTCTTCCTCAGCCTGCCGCTGCTCGCCCACCGCGCAGCCGCGACACACGCCAGCCCCGCCGATGAAGCCCCGGCCGGCGCCGGCGAGCGGCCGTGCCACAGCCGGCGCATCCTCGTCGCCGAGGATCACGACGTGAACCAGCTGCTGATCAAGGCGATGCTCGATCGGCTGGGCTATCGGTCCGATCTCGCGGTCGACGGGCGCCAGGCGGTGGCGATGGTCCATGCCGCGGGTGTCGCCGGCGATCCTTATGGCATCGTCCTGATGGACATGCAGATGCCCGACGTCGACGGGCTAGAGGCGGCGCGGCAGATCCGCGGCGATGGGTTCGCCGCCGCGGCGCTGCCGATCGTCGCGCTGAGCGCCAACGCCTATGCCGACGATGTCGCCGCCTGCCTCGACGCAGGCATGCAGAGCCATCTCGCCAAGCCGTTCACGATCGACGGGCTCCGCGCGACGCTGGAGCGATGGTGCGGCGCTCCCTCGGTGACGGCCGCCCCGCCGCGGGCCGCGGCCCCGGCGTCGCGCTTCAGCCCCAAGCTCCAGGACCGCTACCGGCTGCGCAAGGAAGAGGCGCTCGCCAAGTGCGACGAATTGGTGCGCCGCGGCACCTTCGCCGACGCGGAACTCGCCGATGTCGCCGATTGCCTGCACAAGCTCGCCGGCACCGCCCAGATGTTCGGCGAGGCGGCGCTGGGCGATGCCGCACGGCTGCTCGAAGAGGGGCTCTCGGCCTGGCCTGGCACCACCCGCGCCGAGCAGATCGGGCAATCGGTGGCGGCGATCAGGCTGGTCGCGTGATCTCGTCCACCCTGGCCGAGCAGAAGCCCTCCTGGCCTTTGACGCCAGGCGCATTGTCGATCAGGCAGGACAGCAGGTTGCGGCTCGCCGGCTCGACGAAGCCGCTGTGCATGGTGCGGGTGTAGATCGATCCGATCGAGACGATCATGAACGATTCGGCGAGCAGCCGATGCTCGTCGGTGACGACGCTGCTGCCGGTCATGCCCGCGAACGCGCGGCTGATGTTGTCGAACATCGTCTGACGCACGCAGGCGAGGATCGCCGCGATCCGGCTGTTGCGCGAGGCTTCGGCGGCGATCTCGAGGAACAGGCGATCGCCTTCCTTGTCCTTGCGGCAGGTGGTGGAGGCAAGCCAGTCGCGCACGCCCTTGCGATCCTCCGCTGCCAGCGCGGCATCAAGCGTCGCGAGATCGGCGAACCGCTCGCAATCCGCCTCGACAATCGCGGCGATGATGTCCTCCTTGGCCGGGAAATCGCGATAGAGCTGCTGGACGGCGACGCCCGAGGCCTTGGCGATCAGGGCGATGCCGGTGGCGTGGAAGCCATGCTCGATGAACAGCCGCCGCGCCACTTCCTTGATGTTGTGACGGCGCAGATCGGCGCGGGTCGGCAAACATCCTTCGTCCACGCGCACTGTGCAAACCTTCCTCAGCCTTGTTGACGCCTTAGAACGGTCGAGCTAACGACCGGTTTCGTGAGTGATCGCTCTCTACCCTTTTTACAAGCGGGAAAATCTATGTTCTCCAAGCGGCTGATGGGCTGTGTGTTGGCATCTAGCGCCTTGCTCGCCTTGGCGGCTTGCGGTGGCGGCAACCAGCAACAGCAGGCTCCCCAGGGGCCGCCGACCGTGAGCTATGTCACGGTGAGCGAGCAACCGGTGACGCTGACCACCGAATTGCCCGGCCGCACCACCGCGTTCGAGACCTCCGAGGTCCGCCCGCAGGTCAACGGCCTGGTGCTCCAGCGCCTGTTCGTCGAGGGCGACATGGTTCACCAGGGCCAGCCGCTCTACCGGATCGACTCGGCGCCCTATCAGGCGCAGGTCGCCAGCGCCCGTGCCGCGCTCACCCGCGCCCGCTCGAGCATCGCCTCGAGCGCCGCGCTGGCGCGTCGTTATGGCGAGCTGGTCAAGATCAACGCGATCGCGCGCCAGGAGTTTGAAAATGCGCAGACCAGCGCGGCGCAGGCGCAGGCGGATGTCGCCGCCCAGCAGGCCGCGCTGCGCACCGCGCAGATCGATCTCGACCGCACCACCATTCGCGCGCCGATCACCGGCCGGATCGGCCGCTCGGCGTTCACCACCGGCGCGCTCGTCTCCGCGTCGCAGACCGCGCCGCTGGCAACGATCCAGCGACTCGACCCGATCTATGTCGACATCACCGAATCGAGCGCCGATCTGCTCAAGCTGCGCCAGCAGATCCTCAGCGGCCAGCTGACGCGTGACGGCAACGCCCACGTCAAGCTGAAGCTTGAGGACGGCACCGAATACGGCCCGCAGGGCACCTTGCGCTTCGCCGACGTCACCGTCGATCCCACCACGGGGTCGCAGGTGATCCGCGCGCTGTTCCCCAACCCCAACGGCCTGCTGCTGCCGGGCATGTTCGTCCGCGCCGCGCTGGTCGAGGGCACCCAGGCCAAGGCGATGCTGGTGCCGCAGCGCGCCACCAGCCGCGATGAAAAGGGCCTGGCCACGGTGCTGGTGATCGGCGCCGGCGACAAGATCGAGTCGCGCACGCTGCAGACGACGCGCACGATCGGCGACAACTGGCTCGTCACCGGCGGCATCAAGCCCGGTGACAAGGTCATTGTCGAAGGCGCCATGATGCTGCGTCCGGGTACGCCCGTGAAGGGCCAGCCCTGGAACCCCAATGCCACGCCTGCTGGCACCCCGCCGCAGCAGGGGCCGGCGCAGGCCCAGAATCCGGCAAAGGCGAAGTAACCAGCCATGTCACGCTATTTCATCGATCGCCCGATCTTCGCCTATGTGCTGGCGGTGATGGTCGTCATCGCCGGTATCCTGGCGGTGCGCACGCTCCCGATCGCGCAGTTCCCGGCGATCGCGCCGCCCGCGGTGTCGATCACCGCGACCTATCCGGGTGCGGACGCGCAGACGCTGGAGAATACGACCACGCAGATCATCGAGCAGCAGATGAAGGGGATCGATCACCTTCGCTACTTCTCGGCATCCTCGTCGTCGGCCGGCACCGTCACGATCACGCTGACCTTCGAGCAGGGTACCAATCCTGACATTGCCCAGGTCCAGGTTCAGAACAAGCTGCAGGCGGCAACGCCGCTGCTGCCGCAGGAAGTCCAGCGCCAGGGCATCATCGTTGCGAAGGCGACGCAGAACATCCTGTTGTTCGTCGGCCTGTATTCCGAGAATGGGCAACATGATGCGGACGATCTCGCCGACATCGTCGCCTCCAAGATCTCCGACCCGCTGTCGCGGGTCGCGGGTGTTGGCGACACGCAGATCTTCGGCTCGCAATATGCGATGCGCATTTGGGTCGACCCGCTCAAGCTGAACAACTTCGCGCTGACGATGGAGGACGTGACCAACGCGGTCACGGCGCAGAATGCGCAGGTCTCCGCCGGCCAGATCGGCGCCCAGCCGGCGCCGAAGGAACAGATGCTCAACGCGACGGTCTCCGTCTCGTCGCGGCTGACCACGCCCGAGCAGTTCGCGCAAATTCGCCTGAAGAGTGGCACCGACGGTTCGGTGGTACGCCTGGGCGATGTCGCCCGTGTCGCCATCGGCGCGGAGAACTACAGCTTCTCGGCCGAATGGAACGGCAAGCCCGCCTCGGGTATCGCCGTGAAGCTCGCGCCGGGCGCCAACGCGCTCAACACCGTGGTCGCGGTCAAGAAGCGGGTGACGGAGCTTGCCAAGCAGTTCCCGCCCGACGTCAAGGTCATCTTCCCCTACGATACGTCGCCGTTCGTGCGCCTCTCGATCGAGCAGGTGATCGAGACGCTGGTCGAGGCGGTGGTGCTCGTCTTCCTCGTCATGTTCCTGTTCCTCCAGAACTTCCGCGCAACGCTGATCCCGACGATCGCGGTGCCGGTGGTGTTGACCGGTACCTTCGCGGTGCTGGCGATGTTCGGCTATTCGATCAACACGCTCACCCTGTTCGGCATGGTGTTGGCGATCGGCTTGCTGGTCGACGACGCGATCGTGGTCGTCGAGAACGTCGAGCGATTGATTACCACCGAGCATCTGACGCCGAAGGAAGCGGCGCGTAAGTCGATGGACGAGATCACCGGCGCGCTGATCGGCATCGCGCTGGTGCTGTCGGCGGTGTTCCTGCCGATGGCCTTCTTCGGCGGCTCGACCGGCGTCATCTATCGTCAGTTCTCCATCACCATCGTCTCGGCGATGATCCTGTCGATCGCGGTGGCGTTGATCCTGACCCCGGCGTTGTGTGCGACGATCCTCAAGCCGCATGACCCGAACAAGAACGAAGGCCATGGTCCGCTCGCGCGCTTCTTCCGCTGGTTCAACGACCGGTTCGATCGCGGGCGTGCTCGCTACGAGCGCGGCGTCCGCTCCACGGCCAGCCGCTGGGGCCGCTCGCTGATCATCTATGCGCTGATCGTCGCCGGCATGACCTTCCTGTTCATGCGCCTGCCGACCGGCTTCCTGCCCGATGAGGACCAGGGCGTGATGATCGCGCTGGTTCAGGGGCCGGCAGGGTCGACCACGGCGCGCACCCAGAAGGGGCTGGATCTGGTCCGCGACCATTTCCTGAAGGATGCGGGCGCCGCGATCCGGGGCGTCTACACGGTCAACGGCTTCAGCTTCTCGGGCACCGGCCAGAACAGCGGCATCGCGTTCATGCCGATGAAGGAGTGGAAGGACCGGCCCGGCGCCGCCAACAAGGCGCAGGCGATCGTCGGCCGCGCGATGGGCGTGTTCTCGCAATATAAGGATGGCCTGATCTTTGCGGTCATCCCGCCGGCCGTCCAGGAACTGGGCAACGCCACCGGCTTCGACCTCCAGCTCGTCGACGAGGGCGGCATCGGCCACGACAAGCTGCTTGCTGCGCGCAACCAGTTGCTCGGCATGGCGGCGCAGAACAAGCTGCTGGTCGGCGTGCGCCCCAACGCGCTTGACGACGCGCCGCAGCTCAGGGTCGATGTCGATCAGGACAAGGCGCGTGCGCTCGGCCTCGATCTGGCGACGGTCAACAGCACCATCGCGACCGCCTGGGGCGGCTCCTACGTCAACGACTTCATCGATCGCGGCCGCGTCAAGCGCGTCTACATTCAGGCAGACGCTCCGTTCCGCATGACCCCGGAAGATGTCGGCGACCTCTATGTCCGCAACGCGAGCGGCACGATGACGCCGTTCACGGCCTTCTCCACCATGTCCTGGCACCAGGGGCCGACCCAGCTGACCCGCTACAACGGGCAGCCGTCGATGGAGATCCTCGGCCAGCCGGCGCCGGGCGTCGCCTCCGGCGCCGCGCTGAAGGCGATGGAAGACATGCAGGCCAAATTGCCACCCGGCACGCGGCTCGACTGGACCGGCCTCAGCTACGAAGAGCAGCTGTCGGGCGGCCAGGCACCGGCGCTCTACGGCCTGTCGCTGCTGATCGTCTTCCTGTGCCTCGCGGCGCTGTATGAAAGCTGGTCGGTGCCGATCTCGGTGATGCTGGTGGTGCCGCTGGGTGTCGTTGGTGCGCTGCTCGCGGCGCGGCTGACTGGCCTCAACAACGACATCTACCTTCAGGTGGGTCTGATCACCACGATCGGTGTTTCGGCGAAGAACGCGATTCTGATCGTGGAGTTCGCGGAAGAGCGGATGCGCCACGGCCTGAACGCCTTCGACGCCGCTGTGGATGCCGCGAAGCTGCGGCTCCGCCCGATCCTGATGACCAGTCTGGCGTTTATTTTCGGCGTGTTTCCGCTGGCGATCGCCAACGGCGCGGGCGCCGGCGGCCAGAACGCCATCGGCCGCGCGGTGGTCGGCGGCATGTTCTCGGCGACGGTGCTGGCGATCTTCTTCGTGCCGATGTTCTTCATCGTCGTGCTGCGGCTGTTCGGCGCCGGTCAGAATGCCGAACCAGTGGCGGAAGACCATCCGCATGATGATGATCATGGACGCCATGATGACGGCGAGCGTGGGCCCAGCCCCGCGCCGCAGGGAGCCTGAGTTGTGATGAATAGCAAATGCGTCCTCGCCCTGCTGGCAGCCACCGCGCTCGCCGGGTGCAATCTCGCGCCGCACTATGTGCGGCCGGTGGGTGAGGTACCGGCGGCACTGCCACAGGGCGGCGTCTATCCGGCCGCCGCCACCGATGGGCCCGACGTCACCAAGATCGGCTGGCGCTCGTTCTTCACCGACGATCGCCTGCGCGCCACCATCGCATTGGGGCTCGACAACAACCGCGACCTGCGCGTCGCGGCGGCCAATGTGCTCCAGGCCCGCGCGCAATATCGTATCCAGCGCGCGGATCTGGTGCCCTCGACGACGCTGTCGGGGTCGGCGACCTATACCAACAACGTCCAGGGCGCCTCGGGGGCGCTGGCCGGCGCCGCGACCGGCGGGACCGGAACTGGTACGGGCACCGGTACCGGTACGGGGGGCGGCGCGGGCACGGGGACTGGCACGGGCGCCGCGTCCGCGGTCGGGTCGACCTCGTCCAATTACGAGTTCTATTCGCTCAACGTCGGCTTCTCGGCGTATGAGGTCGATCTGTTCGGCCGCGTCCGCAACCTCAGCCGCGCCGCGCTCGAACAGTATTTTGCCACCGAGGAAGCGCAGCGCTCCACCCGCATCGCGCTGATCGCAGAGATCGCCACCGCCTGGCTGACCTTCGCGTCGGACCAGGACCAGCTGCGCATCTCGCAGGAATCGCTCAAGTCGTTCGAGCAGTCGCTCGAGCTGACCCGCGCGCAATTCCGCATCGGCGTGGCGTCGGAACTTGAGGCCCGTCAGGCGGAGACCACCTATCAGGCGGCGCGCAACGACATCGCCGTGCTCAGGACCCGGCTGGCGCAGGACAAGAATGCGCTCGACCTGCTGGTCGGCGCGCCGGTCTCGCCCGACAATCTGCCGCAGGGCCTCGGCACCGACGGCGGCGCCATCCAGGCGCTGCCTGCCGGTATTGCATCCGCGGTGCTGCTCAGCCGGCCGGACGTGCTCCAGGCCGAGCATCAGCTGATCGCGCAGAATGCCAATATCGGTGCGGCGCGCGCGGCGCTGTTCCCCAACATCTCGCTCACCGCGACGCTGGGCACGATCAGCACCGCGCTCGGCGGCCTGTTCGCCGGCGGCAGCTTCACCTACACCGGCGCGCCCGCCATCTCGCTGCCGCTGTTCGACGGCGGCCGTCTGCGCGGCAACGTCCGCGTGGCCGAGGCGCAGCAGCAATCTGCCGTCGCAACCTATGAGCGCGCGGTGCAGACTGCGTTCCGCGAGGTCGCCGATGCGCTCGCCGAGCGCGGCACGATCGACGAACAGATCGCTGCGCAGACCGCGCGGGTCGATGCCGCCACCGCGGCGCTGCGCATCTCGGATGCCCGCTACCGCGCCGGCGTCGAGTCGTTCCTGACCACGCTCGATTCGCAGCGCACGGCCTATTCGGCGCAGCAGCAGCTGGTGACCACTCGGCTCAACCGCGAGAGCAATCTGGTCGAGCTCTATCGCTCGCTCGGCGGCGGTCTCGAACCCGACGAACGCGCGCCGGTCACCGCCACCCGTCCATGACCGTCGGGGCGGTTCAGCATCGGCGCTGAACCGCCCCGCGCCGGCGTGACTACCCCGCGCGCTGGAGCGCGCCGAGCTCGCCCGTCTCGCGGCCCTTGCGGCCATAGAACAGCTCGAACAATGGGCTCGCCATCATCGTGGTGACGATCGCCATCAGCACCAGCATCGAGAACAGCGTCGGGCCGATGATGCCCTTCTGCAGCCCGATGTTAATGATGATCAGCTCCATCAGCCCGCGCGAGTTCATCAGCGCGCCGATGCCGAGCGCGGTGCGATTGTCCTCGCCCGACAGCCGCGCCGCGAGGTAGCAGGCGCCGCCCTTGGCGATCACCGAGGCCACCAGGATACCGAGCGCGATCAGCAGCAGGCTAGGCGAGTTGACCATGTCCATCCGGGTGTTGAGCCCCGAATAGGTGAAGAACATCGGCAGCAGCAGCACGACGGTGAGCGGCTCGAGCTTGCGCTTGATCTCGCTCGCGAGCAGCCCGCGCGGCATCACCACGCCGAGGATGAAGCCGCCGAAGATCGCATGGATGCCGACCACGTCCATCAGGAAGGCAGAGACGCAGAAGGCGATCATCACCAGCGCGAACACCTGGATGCTCATCCCGCCCTCGGCCTCGACGGTGCGCGCGAGCGGCGCCAGCAGCCGCGGCCCGGCGCGCAGCACGACCAGCGCCCACAGCAGCCCGCCGCCGATCGCCAGGATCGCGACGCCGGGGCCGCCGCCGAAGGTCGCGAGCACGATCGCCAGCACACACCACGAACAGGCATCGTCGAAGGCCCCCGCGGTGAGCGACAGCGTGCCGAGCGCGCTGTCGGCGAGCCCGCGCTCGTTGATGATCCGCGCCAGCATCGGGAAGGCGGTGAGCGCGATGCACGCGCCAAGGAACAGCGTCGCATTGGCCTGGCTGATCCCCGCCGCGAACAGCCCGGGCACGCCGAGCAGCAGCGGCGTGATCAGCACCGCGATGGCGAACGGCGCGGCGATCCCCGCCAGCGACACGATCGAGGCGCTGCGCGCCTTGGTGCGGAAATGGTCGAGCCGCAGCGTCGTGCCGACCAGGAACATGTAGAGGCCGACGCCGAGCTGCGCGCCCGCATAGAGCACGTTCTTGGTCTCCTTGGGGAAGACCGCGCCCTGCAGGTCGGGCAGCGTCAGGCCGAACAGCGACGGCCCGAGCAGCACGCCGGCGATCATCTCGCCGACCACTTGCGGCTGACCGAGCAGCTTTTTGCCGAGCCAGCCGACCAGCCGGCACGCGACCAGGATCACCGCGAGCTGGAGGAAGAAATGGATGCTGAAATCACCCGGCGCATAGCTGTGCGCCGCCGCCGGCACCGCCGGCCCGTGCGCCGACAACACGCCCGACACCGTCTTGCCCAGGCTTGCCCACCAATCGTCCATCATCACTCCCCCATACGCGGCGGTACGCTCCGCTCGTCATCGTGGCGGGTAAACAGCAAAGCGGCGGGCGGATGCAAGAGGCAAGCGATCGCATCGCCGCAATGGGCGCGGCGACGATCGGCTCGATGACAGGAAAACCGTGGTGACCCCTACGAGAATCGAACTCGTGCTTACGCCGTGAGAGGGCGTCGTCCTAACCGCTAGACGAAGGGGCCGATACGGTGGAGGCGGGCAATTACGTGGGACGGCGCCGGGCGTCAAGTCCGCCCGGCGCTGTTTTTCAAGGGGCGTGCGCTCAGGCCGCGACCTTGCGGCGCTCCGCCATTTCGGCGTTGAGCATCTCGGCGAGCAGGAAGGCGAGCTCCAGGCTCTGCCCGGCGTTGAGCCGCGGATCGCAATGGGTGTGGTAGCGATCGGCGAGGCTCTGCTCGGTGACGTCGACCGCGCCGCCGGTGCATTCGGTGACGTTCTGCCCGGTCATCTCGGCATGGATGCCGCCGGCGTGCGTGCCCTCGGCGCGGTGCACCGCAAAGAAGCCGCGCACCTCGGCGAGGATGCGGTCGAACGGCCGGGTCTTGTAGCCGGTCACTGCCTTCACGGTATTGCCGTGCATCGGATCGCAGCTCCACACCACCGGATGGCCCTCGCGGGTCACCGCGCGGACCAGCCGCGGCAGCGCCGCCTCGATTTTGTCATAGCCGTAGCGGGTGATCAGCGTCATCCGCCCGGGCACGCGGCCGGGATTGAGCGTGTCGAGCATCCGCAGCAGCGCGTCGGGCTCCAGGCTCGGCCCGCATTTCAGCCCGATCGGGTTGCCGATCCCGCGCAGGAACTCGACATGCGCCGAGCCTTCGAAGCGGGTGCGGTCGCCGATCCACAGGAAATGCGCGGACGTGTCATACCAGTCGCCGGTCAGGCTGTCCTGCCGCGTCAGCGCCTGCTCGAACGGCAGCAGCAGCGCCTCGTGGCTGGTGAAGAAGCTGGTCTGCGCGAGCTGCGGCACCGTCTCGGGGTTGATCCCGCACGCCGCCATGAACTCGAGCGCCTCGCCGATCCGGTCGGCGGTCTCGGCATATTTCTTCGACCACGGGCTGCGGCCCATGAAGTCGTGGGTCCAGCGATGGACCTGCGCGAGATTGGCATAGCCGCCCTGCGCGAAGGCGCGCAGCAGGTTGAGCGTCGCCGCCGATTGCGAGTACGCCCGCACCATCCGCTGCGGATCGGGAATGCGGCTCTCGGGGGTGAAGGCGATGTCGTTGACGTTGTCGCCGCGATAGCTCGGCAGCTCGACGCCCTCGATCGTCTCGGTCGCGGTCGAGCGCGGCTTGGCGAACTGCCCCGCCATCCGCCCGAGCTTCACCACCGGCAGCTTGCCGGCATAGGTGAGCACCACCGCCATCTGCAGGATGACGCGGAAGGTATCGCGGATGTTGTTGGGGTGGAATTCGGCGAAGCTCTCGGCGCAATCACCGCCCTGGAGCAGGAACGCCTTGCCGGCGGCGACATCGGCGAGCTCGCTCGTCAGGTTGCGCGCCTCGCCGGCGAACACCAGCGGCGGGAACGAGCCGAGCGTGTCGGTGGCCGCCTTGAGCGCGGCGGCATCGGGATAATCGGGAAGCTGGCGCGCTTCGGCGCGCGTCCAGCTGTCGGGGGCCCAGTGGGCGGCCATGATGAATTCCTCGGTTGAGGCGCGGGTTCATGCGCCGAAATGGCCGCCGACGCAATTAAGCAGGGCTTGGGCGAGGGATAGGCGCTTCTTCGCCATGCCGGGGGGCATTCGCCAATTCCGTTCAAATCCGTCACCCCCGCGGGGGCCGGGGACTCTCGCGGCGAGCGGCGGCTCTCTTCCCAAGAAGGTACCGGCTTTCGCCGGCATGACGGGATGGGGGCAAAGCAGGGCAGGTTCTCAGCCGATCCGCCCACGTCGCCCCGCGACCAATGGCCATCCCGCCCGCCGGCGACTAGAACCACCCCCAATGACCGTCGCCTCGCTCGCCGCCCGCCTTGCTGCCCTTGCCCTGATCGCCGCGCCGATCACCGCCACCGCGGCCGATGATCCCGCCGCGACCTTTGCCGCGCTGCGCGCGGTCGACGGCCGGATGGCGGCGATCGCCTACCGCCTCACCACCGCCAATGCCGCCTTGTGCCGCGATCTCGCGCCGACCCCAGGCTGGGCGCTGCATGGCCTCGGCCAGTACGACCCCGGGCTGCGCGGGGCCGCGCGCACCGCGTTCGGGTTCGACGCGCCGATCGCGATCGAGGCGGTGGTGCCGGGCTCGGTCGCGGCGCGCGCCGGGCTGCACGACAATCTGTCGATCGTCGCGGTCGACGGCCAGCCGCTCGCCCCTGCAGCGCCCGGGAATGCTCCCGCGACCAGCCAGGCGCGCGACGCCGCCAATGCGCTGGTCGCCGCGCAGCCGGCCGACCGCCCGTTGGTGGTCGATACCCTGCAGGGCGGCGAGCGCCGCCGCGTCACCGTGGCGGCGAGCCCCGGCTGCCGCAGCGCGTTCGAGGTGCTGCTCGGCCCCGGCATGGAGGCCTCTGCCGACGGCCGCATCGTCCAGCTCGGGGTGCGCTTCTTCGAACGCTACAGCGACGACGAGGTCGCGGTGGTTGTCGCCCATGAGCTCGCCCACAACATCCTGCGCCATCGCGCCCGGCTCGATGCCGCCAAGGTCAACCGCGGGCTGCTCGCCGAGGTCGGCCGCAACGGCCGGCTGTTCCGCACCACCGAGGATCAGGCGGATCTGCTCGGCCTGCACCTGATCCGCAACGCCGGCTATGATCCGCAGCTCGCGGTGCGCTTCTGGCGCGAGCATGGCGGCGACATCGATGGCGGTGTGTTCCGCAGCCGCACCCATCCCTCATCCAAGGCCCGTGCCCAGGCGCTCGCCGACGAGATCGCCCGCATCCCCGCCAACGCGCCGCTGCCTTACCTGCCGCCGGTTCTCGCCGAGCGTGACCGCCCGCTGGACTAGACCGCGGCCGTTGCAATGCCGTCTCCCCTCAATGTCCGTCATCCCAGCGAAAGCTGGGATCTCAGGCAGTGGAGCAGGATAGGCGCCGCACAAGACCCCAGCCTGCGCTGGGATGACGGCTCATGCTGAGCGGGTGGTCACACGCGCTGTCACCGTTCCACCTGGACCTTCCAGTCCCACCCCAATGGGTCGCCGTCCATCACCTCGACCCCCGCCGCGGCGAGCTCGTCGCGGATCGCATCGGAGCGCGGGAAATCCTTCGCCGCGCGCGCCTCGCGCCGTTCCGCCAGCCGTGCAGCGATCCCCGCCTCGTCGATCCCGGCATCGACAGGCCGCACCCGCAGATCCTCGCGCGACAGTGCAAGCAGGTCGAGCCCGAGCACCGCGTCGAAATCGGCCAGCGCGGCGACCCGGTCGGCCGCCGATACCTTCTTGTCGGCGAGCAGTTCGTCGAGCACCGGCAGCGCTTTCGGCGTGTTGAGGTCGTCGGCGACGGCGGCGGCGAGCCGCTCGCGATAGGCCGCGGCGCTCGCCGCCGAGGGGGCAGGGGGCCTGGCCTTCAGCGCCGCGACCGTCTGCACCAGCCGCTTCAGCCGCGTCGCCGCCGCCGCCAGATTGTCCCAGGAGAAATCGAGCTCATTGCGATACTGTGCCTGCAGGCACATCAGCCGATAGGCGAGCGGGTGGAAGCCGCGATCGACCAGCGCCTGCAGCCGCAGGAACTCGCCCGACGATTTGGACATCTTGCCGCCACGGTCGACCAGGAAGTTGTTGTGCATCCACACGCTCGCGCCGGTGTCGATCGGGCTGCCGCCGGTGCAGCCGCCGAATGCCTGGTTCTGCGCGATCTCATTGGGATGATGGATTTCGCGGTGATCGATCCCGCCGGTGTGGATGTCGAAATGCGCGCCGAGGAAATGGCGGCCCATCACCGAGCATTCGAGATGCCAGCCCGGCGCGCCGCGGCCCCACGGGCTGTCCCACTCCATCTGCCGGTTCTCGCCGGGCGCCGAGGTCCGCCAGATCGCGAAGTCGGCCGGGTGGCGCTTGCCGTCGACCACGTCGATCCGGCTCTCGCCGACATCGTCCTGCGCCCGCGCCAACCGGCCGTAATCAGGCACGGTGCTGGTGTCGAAATACAGCCCGTCGGGCAGGCGGTAGCAATGCCGCTGCTCGATCGCGACGCCGAACGCGATCATCGCCTCGACATGGTCGGTGGCGAGCGGGAAATGGGTGGGATCGCCGATGTTGAGATCGCGCAAATTCTGCTTGAACGCGTCGGTATAGTGGCGCGCGATCGCCCAGATGTCCTGCCCGCTCGCCCGCGCCGCCGCCTCCATCTTGTCGTCGCCGGCATCGGCATCGGAGGTGAGGTGGCCGACGTCGGTGATGTTGATCACATGGGTAAGGCCATGGCCGGTCCAGCGCAGCACCCGCGCCAGCGTATCGGTGAACACATAGGCGCGCAGATTGCCGATATGGGCATGATGGTACACCGTCGGCCCGCACGAATAGACCCGTACGTTGGCCGGGTCCTCCGGCTGGAACGCTTCAAGGCTGCGGGTCAGGCTGTTGTAAAGGGTGAGCGACGTCATCCGCCCGCCTTAGCCCTGCCGACCGACCCGCGCCAAGAGCGCTGCCATGTTCCCGCTGTCTCGAGCAGCGCGCCGCGTCGCTAGCGCGCGATCCCGATCACTGCCGTCGCGACCAGTCCCGTCGCCACCGTCCCCGTCACCGCCGGGGTCTGCTGTGCGAGCTGGGCATCGCTGTTGTCGCCGAACACCATGTCGCTCGCCAGGCTGACCCGCGCGAAGTTGCCGCTGCTCGAGGGATAGGTGCTCGTGTCGGCATAGACCGTCGCACACCAGTCGGCCGGTAGCGCCAGCTGCGAGGTCAACACCGCATAGCGGCCGCCGAGCGCATTGCCGAGGCTCGAGAAGATCTCGAAATGCAGATGCGGCCAGCGCCCGTCGTAGCAGGCGGGAAAGATGGTGGTGAAGCTGACCTGGCCGTTGGCGTCGGTCACCTGCACCCCGCGCAGATAGCTTTCCGCAGTGGCGCCGCTGTACAGCGAATAATGCCCGTTGCGGTCGCACTGCCACAGGTAGATCGCAAAGCCTGCAAGCGGGGCGCAGCTCGCGTTGACGTCGACCAGGGTCAGGGTGAGCGTCATCTGCACGTCCGTCGCCACCGTGGTGGTGGAGATGAAGCTTGCGCGGATGTCGCTGCGCACGATGCCGTTGACGGTGAGCACGTTCGAGCTGGCGCCGCCCGACGTGTTGGTGCCGTCGGCGGGGTAGGGACCACCGGTTTCGGTAGGATCGGCGATGCAGGCCGCGGTGGTCGCGAGCGGCCCGGCGGTGGCGGTCGGTGTCGGTGTCGCCGTCGGAGTCGGGGTGGCGGTGGCCGCGGCGCCGGTGATCACGTCGACATCGTCCGCGCCGCTGCCGCCGCACCCGGCGACCAGCGCGGCGCTGCCGGCGCCGATGAACCATTTCAGCGCCCGGCGGCGCGCGATCATCGCGTCGATCAGCGGCAGGTCGTCGGCAAGGCTGTGGCCGTGGGTGTGGTTGTCGTGATGGTCCATGCTGATCCGTCTCCCGGGGTAAAAGCCGGACGATGATGCGCGGGCGCCGTTGCGCGGCTATGTCTGCGAAACGGGCTTTGTTGCCGCCATGTTGCGGCCAGGGCGTTGGTGCTGCGGGTTGCAAATTGCCTGCCTCGCTGCTAGGGGGCCCGTTCACACGGCGCGTACCCTCGGTGCGCGGCCGCGTTACCCATTTGAGTGGAGTTCATCGGTTTTATGCAGATCGTCGTCCGCGACAACAATGTCGACCAGGCCCTTCGCGCGCTTAAGAAGAAGCTGCAGCGCGAGGGCGTGTATCGCGAGATGAAGCTGCGCCGGCACTATGAGAAGCCGTCGGAGAAGCGTGCCCGCGAGCGCGCTGCTGCCGTTCGCCGCTCCCGCAAGCTCGAGCGCAAGCGCGCCGAACGCGACGGCGCGCGCTGAGATAAGTAGGTAAGCTTAGCTGTCGTATACGCCGCCAGTCGCGGCGCGTATGCGCGAGGTTAGAGAAGTTTCACCGGTGACGGCCGGACCGGCACCACAACTCCAGGTGTCCCGATGTCCACCGTCACTGCCGTGCCCCTGCGTCCCATCAAGCGCAGCTATCTCGTCTACCTCTGGGTAGGGATCGTCCTCGCCTGCATCGCCGCCTTCGCGCTGGCCCAGCAGGGCGACGACTTCCTTGCCCGCAATGCCCGCGCCAAGGGTGTGCTCACCACCCCCTCGGGCCTTCAGTATAAGGTGCTCGAGCCCGGCAAGCCCGGTGCGCCCAAGCCGACCGACGCCGACGTCGCGCTGATCAACTATGAGGGCAAGCTCCTCAACGGCACCACCTTCGACAAGTCGCAGCAGCCCACCCCGATGCCGGTCGCGGCGGTCGTCCCCGGCTTCTCCGAGGCGCTCAAGCTGATGCCGAAGGGCGCCAAGTACCGCGTCTGGATCAAGCCGAGCCTCGGCTATGGCGACAAGGCGTCGGGCCCGATCCCGGCCAATTCGACGCTGGTGTTCGATATCGACCTGCTCGACTTCCTGCCCGAGAGCGTCGTGCGCCAGATGCAGGCACAGCAGCAGCAGATGATGGGCGGCGCCCAAGGCATGCCCGGCGGCCAGGCGATGCCCGGTCAGCCGATGCCCGGCCAGCCGATGCCCGGTGGTGCGCCGGCCCCCGCGCCGCAAAACTGATCGAAGTCCGGCGGCGGGCGTCATGCTCGCCGCCGCACCGAGCGCAACGGCCGCATGCCCCAGGGCGTGCGGCCGTTGTCGTATCTCCCGTCCACCTGCCCGATCTTCGTCGGGCAAAAAAATAGCGGCCCGAAGGCCGCTATTTCCCTAGCCGAAGCTAGAACAGCTTAGTTGCTGTCCGCGTCGTCATCGCTGTCGGCAACGACAACGATACCGGCGACAACGGCTGCTGCCGCGAGAACCGCGATCAGGATGCCGCCACCGGCGAGCTCGTTCTTCTTGGCCGAGGTCGAACCGGTACGAACCGACTTCGACACCGACAGGCTGGCGGCCGGGTTGGCCGGAGCTGCTACGGCCGGAGCAACCGCCATGGTGGCGACTGCTGCTGCCATGAGATACTTCCCAAGACGCATGTTGAACTCCCTTTGTGCTCGTCAGCCAAACGCCTGCCACATAAACGTTAACAGAACAAGTAGATGACGAGATGTGCGCAGATCATGTCAGGCACTGTTGCGACGGTGCAACATGCAGCCGTCGTCGCCATCTAACCAGCCGACCGAAAACAGGGAAGGCAAATCAAGCCGACGCTTCCGATTTCGTCGCGGCAGCATCCCCGCTCGTCTGCACCGACCAGCGTTCGGTTCCCTCCAAGGCGAGGGCGGTCAGACGACCGGTCGCATAAGCACCAGTGTCGACGCCGATCCGATGCGGCTGGACATCCAACTGTTCGGCGATGGTATGACCATGGACGATCATCTTGCCGAGCGGCTTGCGATGTTCGAGAAACGGATCGCGGATCCAGCGCAGATCGGAGTCGCGCTGTTCGTCCAGCGCAACGCCCGGACGGATACCGGCATGGACGAACAGATAGTCGCCGATCTCGATCATGTTCTCGAAGGCGGCAATGAAGGCGCGGTGGTTGTCGGGAACGAGATGCACCAGCGTCTTGGCTAGTTCTTCATAGTCCATCGCGTCATAGGCGCTTGCCTCGAGGCCATAGCTCATGATCGTCTCGCGTCCGCCGATGCGGCAGAACAGCCGCAGCGCCTTGGGTTCGCCGTCGACCGCGCCGAGGAAAATCTCCTCGTGATTGCCCAGCAGGAAGCGGGTATCCGGCCGACGCAGGTGAAGCTGGCGCAGTCGCTCCACCACCGCGGCGGACGCCGGGCCACGATCGATCAGGTCGCCGAGGAACACCAGCGTGGTCCGTGCCGGCGAGCGCGCGGCGTCATCGGCGTCGATCTTCACCAACAGGTCGTCGAGCAGGTCGGCGCAGCCGTGGATGTCGCCGATCGCATAGACCCGTTCGCCGGGCGGCACCGATGTCAGCGAAACCTCCGCCGCTCGCCGCGGATTGAGCAGCTTCCTAAGCATTACACCAGTCAGATTGAGGAAAGGACTCGATACCCCCGCCCGTGACGGGCGGCAAGGGTGTCCGGCTCAGCTGGCGAGTCGCAACGCCGGTGCCGGCTTGGCCGCACGCGGCTGATCCGGCCATATTCCGCGGGTGTCGAGCACGGCCTTGTCGAGCCGCTCCTCGAGCGGGATCGAGCGGAACACGTCATGGTCGACGAGCACGATCATCACGGGGCACGTCTCGATAGCGCTGTCGACATCGGTCAGCGTTGCACCGGTGCCGATGAACGCATCCGGCAGCGTCGCCGCATAAGGTTCGACGATCCGCACCCGCTCGCCGAACATGTCGGCAAGCGCGACCGCAACCTTGAGCGCCGGGCTTTCGCGGAAATCATCGATATTGGCCTTGAACGCGAGCCCGAGGCAGGCGACCGGCGCCCCAGGTTGCGCCTCGATCAACGCCGCAGCCTGAGCGATGACATGATCGGTCTTGCCGTCGTTGACCAGGCGAGCGGTGCGGATCAGCGGCGTGCTGTCCGGGGCGGCGTGTACCAGGAACCAGGGATCGACGGCGATGCAATGCCCTCCGACGCCCGGGCCAGGCTGGAGGATGTTGACCCGCGGGTGGCGATTGGCGAGCCGGATCACCTCCCACACATCGACGCCCATCGTGTCGGCGACCAGGCTCAATTCGTTGGCGAAGGCGATGTTGACGTCGCGGAACGCATTTTCGGTCAGCTTGGTCATCTCGGCGGCGCGTGCGGTGGTGGTGACGCAGGCGCCGCGGACGAAGCGGCGATAGAAGCCCAATGCCTTGCGCGCGCACCGCGGCGTGATGCCGCCGATCACCCGATCGTTGTCGATCAGTTCGACGAGGATGCGGCCGGGCAGCACCCGCTCCGGGCAATAGGCGATGGCAACATCGGCCTGATCGCCGGTGCGCCCGGGCACGCGCAGATCGGGGCGGAGCTGTGCGATCAGGTCGCGGACCTCCTCGGTGGTGCCGACCGGCGAGGTCGATTCGAGGATGATGGTGTCGCCGGTCTTGAGCGCCGTGGCGATGCTCGTCGCCGCCTGCAGTACATAGCCGATGTTGGGCGCGTGATCCTCGGCGAACGGCGTCGGCACGGCGATGACGAACACATCGGCCGGTTCGATCTGGGTGGACGCGCGCAGCGAACCGCGCGCGACGACGCCGGATACCAGCCCATCGAGATCGACCTCCTCGATATGGACGCGGCCTGAGTTGACCGTCTCGACCACGGAGGGTGTCACATCAATGCCGAGCACGCTCGCCCCGGTCCGGGCGATCACCGCCGCGGTCGGCAGGCCGATATAGCCCAGGCCGAGTACGACGACCTTGAGTTCAGAGTCCGAAACCATCGGCGACGATCCTTGCGATCCGGTTGCTTGCGTTGCCGTCGCCGAAAGGATTGTGGGCGCGCGCCATCGCGGAATAGGCGGCCTTGTCGTCGAGAAGCGTGAAGACTTCGGAAACGATGCGGTCCTCGTCGGTGCCGATCAACCGCGCGGTCCCCGCCGCCACGCCTTCGGGGCGCTCGGTGGTGTCGCGCATCACCAGCACCGGCTTGCCGAGCGCGGGCGCTTCCTCCTGGACGCCGCCCGAATCGGTCAGCGCCAGATCGCACAGCGCCAGTGCGCGGATGAAGTGGGGATAATCCAGCGGCTCGATCCGGGCGACATTGGCGCGCTCGCCAAGGATCGCATCCATCACCGCGCCGACGTTGGGATTGGGGTGCATCGGGAACAGTACGGCGACATCCTCGCGATCGGCGATGCGCGCGATCGCCCGTGCAATCGCGGCCATGCCGTCTCCGAAATTTTCGCGCCGATGGGTGGTGACCAGCACGACGCGTTTGCCGGCGAAGCGCCGTTCGATGGCATCGAGCCCGTCCGCCATCGACGGATCGGCGGCGATCCGCTCGCGCGTCCAGTGCAGCGCGTCGATCACGGTGTTTCCGGTGACATGAACGCCGGTGGTGACATTCTCGCGCGCCAGCGCGGCTGCCGCGGTGTTGGTCGGCGCGAAATGAAGGTCGGCGATCGGCGCAACGATGCGGCGGTTCACCTCCTCTGGCCAGGGATGGTAGATGTTGCCCGAGCGCAGCCCCGCCTCGACATGTGCGACCGGGATCTTGCGGTAGTAAGCGGCGAGCGCACCGGCCATCGCGGTCGCGGTATCGCCCTGGACGATCACGCGATCGGGCAATTCAACATCCATCACCTCGCCGAGCCCGGTGAGCAGCCGCGCGGTGAGCCGGTCGAGCGTTTGTCCGGGCTCCATCAGGTCGAGATCGATGTCGGGTCGCAAATCCGCGATGCTGAGCACCTGATCGAGCAGCCCGCGATGCTGCGCGGTGACGCAGGTGACCACGCGTAGGCCATCGGTCGCCGCCAGGGCACGGATGACCGGGAATAGCTTGATCGCTTCGGGTCGGGTGCCGAAAATGACCAGGATCTTGGGAGAGGCGGCGGAAGAGGCTGCTGGCATGCGCTGCATCGCTAGATAGAAGCTCTTAACATGCCGCTAAGCAATTGTGCGGCATGCCGTTGCCGACACATCGCCAGCAGATTAGACGCCCCCTCGAAAACTCCGGGGTAACAAGGGATCGCAATGACCATCAAGCGCGTACGCAAGGCCGTCTTCCCCGTCGCGGGGCTCGGTACCCGGTTCCTCCCGGCGACCAAGTCGATGCCCAAGGAGATGCTCACCGTCGTCGACAAGCCGCTGATCCAATATGCGGTCGAAGAGGCGCTGGAAGCAGGCATCGAGCAGATCATCTTCGTTACCGGTCGCAACAAGACCGCGCTCGAGGATCATTTCGACATTTCCTACGAGCTCGAGGACACGATGCGCCGGCGCGGCAAGTCGCTCGCCGTGCTCGATGGCATCCGCCAGAAGCCGGGCTCGCCGGTCTATGTCCGCCAGCAGGAGCCGCTCGGCCTTGGTCATGCCGTGTGGTGCGCGCGCGAGATCGTCGGCGACGAGCCGTTCGCGGTGCTGCTGCCCGACGAACTGATGGCCGGTTCGCCAGGCTTCATGAAGCAGATGGTCGAGGCCTATGACAAGGTCGGCGGCAACGTCATTGGCGCGCTCGAGGTGCCCGACAGCGAGACCGACAAATATGGCATCATCTCGCCCGGCGCGATCGACGGCCGGCTTACCGAGGTCAAGGCGCTGGTCGAGAAGCCCGGCAAGGGCAGTGCGCCGTCCAACCTGATGATCCCGGGCCGCTACATTCTGCAGCCCGAGGTGATGCGCATCCTGGAGAACCAGGAAAAGGGTGCCGGCGGCGAGATCCAGCTGACCGACGCGATGGCGCAGCTGATCGGCCAGCAGCCGTTCCACGGCTTCACCTTCGATGGCCATCGCTTCGATTGCGGCGACAAGGCGGGCTACATCCAGGCCAATCTGGCGCTGGCGCTGCAGCGGGCCGACATCGGCCCGGCGGTGCGCAGCTTCGCGGAGCAGCTGCTCGGGTGAGCAGCGTCCTCGTCACCGGGGTCGCCGGGTTCATCGGCTATCACGTCGCCGCACGCCTCACCGCGCGCGGCGACACGGTGATCGGGGTCGACAATTTCAACGACTATTACGACCCGCAGCTCAAGCTCGATCGGGTGGCCGATCTCGTCGCTCGCAGCGGCGGCCGGGTGACGGTACTCGACGGCGATTTCGCCGACGATCGCTGGCTCGACGAGGCGCTGGCCGGTCGCGCATTCGATCGCATCGTCCACCTCGGCGCGCAGCCCGGGGTGCGTTACTCGATCGAGAACCCTCGCGCCTATGCCCGGGCCAATCTCGCCGGCCACCTCAACATGCTAGAGGTCGCCCGCCAACGCGGCTGTGGCCATCTCGTCTATGCGTCATCCTCGTCGGTCTATGGCGGCAACGAGACGCTGCCGTTCAGCGTCGACGACCGGGTGAATCATCCCGTCTCGCTCTACGCCGCGACCAAGAAGGCGGACGAGCTGATGAGCGAAAGCTATGCCCATCTTTATCGGCTGCCGCAGACCGGCCTCCGCTTCTTTACGGTCTACGGACCATGGGGGCGGCCGGACATGGCGGTGTGGCTGTTCACCGACGCGATCCTCGCCGGGCGGCCGATCAAGGTGTTCAATCATGGCCGCATGCAGCGCGATTTCACCTATATCGACGATATAGTCGCCGGCGTGGTCGCCGCGCTGGACCGCCCGCCGGCGGACGACGGCGTGGCCAAGCCCGGTGGCAGCATCAAGCCGCACGCGCTCTACAATATCGGCAACCACCGGTCGGAGGAGCTTGGCCGGCTGATCGACGTGATCGAGGAGGCGTGCGGGCGCAAGGCAGTGCGCGATCACCAGCCGATGCAGCCCGGTGACGTGATGGCCACCTATGCCGACATTACTGCCACACAGCGCGACCTCGGATTTGCACCGACCACGCCGATCGAGGTGGGGGTGCCGCAGTTCGTCGACTGGTACCGGCAGCGGATCGGGCAGTAGCCCGACCGTCGGTCAGGTACCTACTGCTGCCCACACGTCCGGCAGCCGGGATCCTTTGGCAGGTTCAGCGTGCGGAATCGCCACGACAGGGCGTCGACGAGCAGCAGCTTGCCCGCCGTGTCTTCACCGAACGGCACGATCGCGCGGATCGCCTCGAGCGCGGCCAGGCTGCCCATCACCCCCGTCACCGGACCGAGCACGCCGTCGTCGGCACAGGTCGCGCCGGCCTGTGCGGGATCGCCGCCGACAAAGCAGCGGTAGCATGGCTTGCCCGCTTCCCAGCCGCGGAACGTCGCCAGCTGGCCATCGAACTGGCCGACCGCTGCCGAAACCAGCGGCACACGGGCGGCGTGAGCGGTGTCGGCGACGGTGAGCCGGGTGTCGAAATTGTCGGAACCATCGATCACGACATCGGCATCGGCAACCATTGATTCTGCATTGTCGCCGTCGAGCCGGACGACATCGGGCACGGCCTCGATCAGCGGGTTGAGCCGGAGCGCCGCTTCGGCCGCTGCTTCGGCCTTGCGCGCGCCGATGGAGGCGGCGGAGAAGATCGTCTGGCGCTGGAGGTTGGAGGCTTCCACCCGATCGTCGTCGACGATAACCAGCCGGCCGATGCCCGCCGCCGCCAGATATTGGATGGCAGGCGAGCCGATCCCGCCCGCCCCGATAATCAGTGCCGTCGCCGCTTTTAGGCGACGCTGGCCATCGCCCCCGATCTCCTTGAGGATGATGTGACGGGCGTAGCGGTCGAGCTCCTCGTCGGCGAGGATCACGGCTTCCAGGAGAAGGTGAGGGTGGTCCGGTACCAGCCTTCGCCCGCGACGGCGACCGGGCTGTTGGTGGCGGCATTGGCGCGGACGGTGCTGGAGATCAGGCCGGCGGCATATTGCTCGACCGCGGGGCAATCGATCGCGCGCGGCACCACCTTGCGGGCAAGACCGTCCGGCGCGACCAGCACCGCGGCATCGACCGCAAGCGTCGCGCCTGCCGGCGACACGGAGGCTGCGCGGCATCGCCCCGCCGTCACCTCGGCGGCGACGAACCCCGACACCGCCGCACCGTCAGGCGCCTTGGCATAGGCGAGCACCGGCAGCCCGCTCCAGTCCTGGGGCGGCACGGGGGCGGGGGCGGCCAACACGGCCGCCGCCTGGATCGCTATTGCCAACATTGCCATCATCGTCCGGTCGAGCCGAACCCTCCAATTCCTCTGCCGGTCTGATCCAGCGCATCGACCTCGTCCAGTGTCGCGCGCTGAACCGGGGCGGGGACAAGTTGGGCGATGCGGTCGCCACGGGTGATGGCGAACGGCTCGTCACCGAGGTTGGCGAGGATCACTTTCACCTCGCCGCGATAGTCGGAGTCGATCGTGCCGGGCGTGTTGAGGCAGGTAACGCCGTGCTTGAGCGCGAGCCCCGAGCGGGGGCGCACCTGCACCTCGAAGCCGGCAGGGATGGCGATGGCGAAGCCGGTGGCGACCGCCGCCCTGGCGCCGGGCGCAAGGCTCAGCGTTTCGGCGGCGACCACGTCCATGCCAGCGGCGCCGTCGGTGGCATAAGCGGGGAGCGGCAGGCCTTCCCCATGCGGCAGGCGCATCAGCGCGACACGGATATCAGTCATGCGCCTGCCTCTAGCGCATCGGCGATGCGGCTGGCGAGCCGCTCCGCGACCGCCTCCTTGGCAAGGCGCTCCCACGTTTCGACCCCGGCGGCGGTCACGAGGTGGACGGTGTTGGCGTCGCCGCCGAACACGTCGCCCGAGACGTCGTTGCCGACGATCCAGTCGGCGCCCTTGCGGGCCCGCTTGGCGATGGCATGGTCCACCACCTGCTCGGTCTCGGCGGCGAAGCCGACCACCAGCCGTGGCCGTGCGGGGCCCTGCGCGACGGTGGCAAGGATATCGACATTTTCGGTGAGGCTGAGGGCAGGCGGCGCATCGCCCTTCTTCACCTTGTGCGGCGCGGCCGCGACCCGCCAGTCGGCGACGGCGGCGACCATGATGGCGGCATCGACGGGCAGTGCGCCGGCGACGGCATCGGCCATGTCCTGGGCGCTGACGACATCGACACGGCGGACGCCCGCAGGAGTCGGCAGCGTCACCGGCCCGGCGACCAGCGTCACCTCGGCGCCGAGGCGCGCCAACGCCTCGGCGATCGCGAAGCCCTGCCGGCCGGACGAGCGGTTGGCAATGTAGCGGACGGGGTCGATCGGTTCATGGGTGGGGCCGGCGGTCACCAACATGCGCTGGCCCGCCAGCCGCTGCCGCGCCGGCACCGCGGCATGGCCGGCAAGCGCCGCATCGATCGCGTCGGCGATCGCCGGCGGCTCAGGCAGGCGGCCGGCGCCGAACTCGCCACAGGCCATCGGCCCCTCGTCAGGCTCGATCACGGTGATGCCGTCGCCGCGGAGCTGGGCGACGTTGCGGCGCGTCGCGGCATGGTCCCACATCCGCACGTTCATCGCCGGCGCGGCGAGCACGGGCTTGTCGGTGGCGAGCAGCAGCGTCGTGGCGAGATCGTCGGCAAGCCCCGCGGCCATTTTGGCGAGGAGGTCGGCGGTGGCGGGCGCCACCACCACCAGATCGGCCTCGCGGCTGAGCTGGATGTGGCCCATCTCGGCCTCGTCCTTGAGATCCCACAGGTCGGTATAGACCTTGTCCTCGCTCAACGCGGCGAGCGTCATCGGCGTGACGAAATGGCTCGCCCCGGCGGTGAGCACGCAGCGAACCCGATAGCCGCGCTTGCGCAGCAGGCGGACCAGCTCGCAGGCCTTGTAGGCGGCGATACCGCCACCGATGATCAGCAGGATGCGTTTCATCGCGTTATCCCTCATCGCGTGACCCTCGTCACCGTGATCCGCCGGGTGTCCTGCGCGGCGGCGACGAGATCGCGCACGCCATCGGGGACGAAGGCAAGCCCGACGAGCATCGCCGGCGCCACCAGCAACCCCCAGTAGAAGGTGTCGAGCCGTCCTAAGATCGAGAGCACCAGCGCATAGCCCGCCAGTAGCAGCACCATCCGCAGCCCTAGCGGATCTCGCCACGCCGCCCAGCCGACCAGCGACAGGCCGATCAGCGGCGCCGCCAGCCACAGTGGCATCAGCGCCAGCGCCGTCGAGACCGTCATGGTGCGGATAAAGAAGCCAAAGCCGAGCATTCCCGCCCAGCCGGGCGACTGCGGGTCGAGCGGGTGAACGACCTGCGCGACGGCATGAGCGTGAAGCGTCAGTACGACCCCCAAGATCGTGATCGCTATGCCCCACCCGATCGCCTCGCGATGCTGGCCGTCGATCCACGCCATCACGGCCATCAGGGCCAAGTAAGGCGCGGCAGTTTCCCGGATCAGCACGGCAACAAGTCCGAACGCCGCCGCCGGCAGCCACGCGCCCGGTCGTCGCACTGCCAGCGACAACGCGACGAACATCCCCGCCCAGATTTCGTGGAATGGCGCCAGCTCGGCCTGAACAAACGCCATCATCCCCGCTGCCAGCAGCGCCATCGCGATGAGCAGCGGCGGCGGTCGTGAGAACACCGGCGCCAGCCGGCGATACCAGGCTACAAACACAGCCAGAGCCAGGGCATACAGCAATAATGGCGTCGCCCAGGATGGGATCGATCCTTGCACCACCGCCAGCGTTGGCAGCCGAAATGTCACGAACGGCTTCAGCGGGTAATTGCCGGCCCGCTGGGCATTGGCGGCGACCTGATAATAATCACCGCCGTGGCGCACGCCTTCGACGATCGTTTCATATAGGACGACATCGGCCTGATCGTCAGCGCGCCTCGCCGGATCGCGGCTTGCCGCTGGCGGCATAGGGGTCGCAAAGACGAGCAGTGTCGCCAGCAGCAGCAGGGCGACCAGCACCAGCCCGATCCGCCCGCGCCACGGCGAGATCGACGCGAAGCGCGATGGCTGAGCGAGCCAGATCGGGCTGAGCGGGCGTCGGGTCATCGCGGCCCTAGTGGATCATCAGAAGGGTCGCGCCTACGCTTGCCGCGGCGGCGAGCAGGGCGACGGCGGCATAGCGCCAGCCGCCACCGATCCGCACCACCTCTATCTCGCGCAACGGCAGCGAGGGCGGTTCGCCGCCCGGCACCGGATAATGCGCTTCGATGCGGCGGACGAGATCGGGCAACCGAGCGAGCGTGCGCAAGTCGGTGATCAACCGGTCCGCCACCGCCGCCTCGGGGCCGAGCTCGGTGCGGATCCATTCGCGCACGAACGGCGCCGCAGTGTCCCACAGGTTGATGTTGGGATCGAGCCCGGTGGCGACGCCCTCCACCATCACCATCGTCTTCTGGAGCAGCAGCAGGTGGGGCTGGGTGACCATGTCGAAGTCGCGGGTAATCGAGAACAGCCCGTCGAGCATCATCCCGATCGACATGTCCTTGACCGGCAGGCCACGCATCGGCTCGCCGACCGCGCGCAGCGCGGTAGCGAATTCGGCGACATTGTGGTGGCTCGGCACATAACCGGCCTCGAAGTGGATCTCGGCGACGCGCTTATAGTTGCCGGTGATCAGCCCGTAGAGGATCTCTGCAAGCCACACCCGGGCGCGGCGGTCGATCCGGCCCATGATGCCGAAGTCGATCGCGGCGATCTTGTTGCCAGGCAGCGCGAAGAGATTGCCCTGGTGCATGTCGGCATGGAAGAACCCTTCCGCGATGGCCTGGCGCAGGAAGGCGTGGACCAGTGTGCTGGCAAGCTTGGGCAGGTCATAGCCCGCCGCGAGCAAGGCGGCACGGTCAGACAGCTTGATGCCGTCGATCCACTCGATCGTCAGCACTTTGGCGGTGGAGCGCTGCCAGTCGATCGCCGGCACCTCGAAATCGGGCTCGGCAGTCATCGATTCGGCAAGTTCGGACGCCGAGGCCGCTTCGCGACGGAAGTTGAGCTCGCGCAGCGTCCAGCGGCGGAAATTCTCCACCGTCAGCCGCGGGCGCAGCCGCCGCGCCTCGATGCTCATGCCCTCGAGCTGGGCGGCGGCCCATTGATAGGTATCGATGGCGCGGGTGAAATCGTCCTCAACGCCGGGGCGCAGCACCTTCACCGCGACCTGGCGGCCGTCGGTTGTGATCGCGCGGTGGACCTGTGCAATCGACGCGGCGCCGACCGGCACTTCCTCGATGCGCTGGAACAGCTCGTTCGGATCACGGCCGAAGCTTGCCGCCATCGCTGCGCGGATCGTCTCGAACGGTACCGGCGGCAGTTGGTCCTGCAGCCGCAGCAGATCGTGCGCGGCATGTTCACCGACCAGATCAGGCCTGGTCGCCAGCGTCTGGCCGAGCTTGATCGCCGCCGGTCCGATCGCCTGGAAGGCATCGGCGTAGCGTGGCTGCGCCGGCACCCGCGCGCCGAATCGGGCGATGCGGGCGAGCCGGCGGACCGGTGCCGGGGTGTTGGGATCGCGCTCGATCCCGCGCAGCGCGCCGTGGCGTGCGAGGATCCGGCCCCATTTGAGCAGGCGCCAGCTATGGACGAGGGGCGATGTCACTGGCGGGTCAAATCTTCCAGCCGCTGTGGATCGCCACCAGCCCGCCGAGCAGCGGCTCCACCTTGGTCCGGAGGAAGCCGGCCTCCTTTATCATGCCCTGAAAGGTCGGCATGTCGGGGAAGCGGCGGATCGATTCGATCAGATAGCGATAGCTGTCGGCGTCCTGCGCCAGCAGCTGGCCGAGCTGCGGCACCAGCTTGTGCGAATAGCTGTCGTACACTTCCTTGAAGCCGGGCCACACCGTGGTGGAGAATTCGAGGCAGAAGAAGCGGCCGCCGCGGCGCAGCACGCGATGGGCTTCGCGCAGCGCCTGCGGAATGTCGGTGACGTTGCGGATGCCGAAGGCGATCGTATAGGCGTCAAAGAACTTGTCGGGAAAGGTCAGCACCTCGGCGTTGGCCTCGGTCCACACCAGCCCGTCGATGCCGCGCTTGGCGGCACGCTCCATGCCCACTTCGAGCATCGCGGGGTTGATATCGGCTACCGTCACCGAGGCGCCGGAGCGCGCGAGGCGGAAGGCGATGTCACCCGTGCCCCCGGCCATGTCGAGGATCTGCTCGGCCTCGCGCGGTTGGACGCGGCGGACAAAGCGATCCTTCCACAGCCGGTGCATGCCCCCCGACATGGCGTCGTTCATCAAATCATATTTCGCGGCGACATTGGTGAAGACGCCGCCGACGCGGGCGGTCTTCTGGTCGGCGGGAATGTCTTCGTAGCCGAAGGAGACGGTGTCAGTCATGCGAGCGGCTGTAGCCAGTGCTTGTGGCAGGGGCAAACGCAACCTAGCTGAAAGCCGTGCCCGAGCTCCCCGAAGTTGAAACCACTGTGCGCGGGCTCACCCCCGTGCTTGCCGGCCAGCGCCTCACCCGCGTCGAGCCGCGCCGTGCCGATCTGCGCAAGGCGATCCCCGTCGACCTGCGCCAGCGGCTCACCGGCGCGCGCGTCACCGCGCTTGGCCGTCGCGCCAAATACGGCCTGATCGACACCGATCGCGGCGACACGCTGATCTTCCATCTCGGCATGTCAGGGCGGTGGCGGGTGGATCCGACCGAATCGATCGCGCACGATCATCTGGAGATGGAGACCGAGCAGGGGCGAACGCTCGCGCTCAACGACCCCCGCCGGTTCGGCTTCCTCGACCTGTGGCCAACTGAGACGATCGAGGCCTATCCGCCGTTCATGGCAATGGGCCCCGAGCCGCTCGGGCCCGGTTTCACCGGGGCCTATTTGCACAAGGCCCTCGCCGGCCGAACCGCGCCGATCAAGGCGATGCTGCTCGACCAGCGGATCGTCGCTGGCCTTGGCAATATCTATGTGTGCGAGGCGCTTCATGTCGCCCGCATCGCACCGAGCCGCGCGGCTGGGCAGATCGCGCGCGCCAGGCTCGACCGGCTGGCGGTGGCGGTGCGCGAAGTGCTGCTCGCGGCGATCGAGGCGGGTGGCTCCACCCTGCGCGATTATGCCCGGCCCGATGGCGAGCTTGGCTATTTCTCCAAGCAGTTCCTGGTCTATGGCCGAGAAGGTGAGCCGTGCCATTGCGGCGGCATCGTCCAGCGCCGCACCGAGAACGGCCGCTCCACCTTCTGGTGCCCGCGCTGCCAGCGCCAGTGACCTGCCAGAAGGGGTCAAGTTGGTTGACCGGCCGCCCGGCAATCGCTAAGGGCAGCGCCTTCGAGAGGGCGTAGGGTCTATCCGGCGCCCCTTTTTCACCGTTTCAGAGATTTCGAGGACGTAAGAATGGCGAACACGCCGCAAGCCAAGAAGCGCATCCGTCGTAACCAGGCCCGCGCCGAAGTGAATGGCGCGCGTGTCGGCCGTATCCGCACCTTCATCAAGAAGGTTGAGTCGGCACTCGCCTCGGGCGACAAGTCGGCGGCGGCGGTGGCGCTGCAGCAGGCACAGCCTGAGCTGGCGCGCGGCGTCGCCAAGGGCGTGCTCCACAAGAACACCGCGAGCCGCAAGTTCGCCCGCCTCACCAAGCGTCTGTCGCTGATGGCGTGAGACCATAAGGGTCTCGGCCGGGACTAAGTGTTCAGGCTCAAAAGTTTAGCCCGTCGGGATCATTCCCGGCGGGTTTTTTGATGTGCGAAACGCGCGAATTTGGAACGAAAAGAGAAACCCAGGACTTACCGCGATTCGAGTGGATGCTTAACCGTTAACGCTGCATAAAAGCCCACCGAAACAATCACTTATCAAAAATCTGACGCATTTGCTGGGCTGACGGAGTGTCAATCCGGTTTATTTCAGAAATGCGACCTGGGCAGGCCTTGATCGACTCAGCCAACCCTTCATAACTGACCCTCACCGCGGCGGTATTCACCACCGCGTTACTGAACAGCGTGAGCATGCCGATCGGCCGACTGGCCGTGAGGGGGAACTCTTACTGTCCGCAATTTGGCTACTTGCGCGCCCTGCGTGCGAGATCGAGGAGGTGTGTGCGTTGGCTTACGGGCAGGGGGCAGCGATGACGGGAAGCGAGGCGCATCGCGCCTGGGCCCGCGTCCGCGCCAACCTGCGCGAATCTGCCGGCGCGCGATTGTTCGATCAATGGCTCAAGCCGATGGAGCTGATCGATGGCGAAGAGCCCGACTCGATCCGCCTCGGCCTCCCGTCCGCGTTCATGACCAACTGGGTCCGTAGCCATTATGCGGATCGCCTGCTGCTTGAGTTCAAGGCGTTGATGCCGCGGGTGCGCAGCGTCGCGATCGAGACGCGGGCATCACGCCCCGCGCCGGTCACGCTCGTCGCCGAGGTGCCGGCACCCGTGGCCGAAACACCCGCACCGCCGCCGCCGAGCCGTTTCCATGTGGCGGCGCCGGCCGCTGCCGCAGCTCCAGCGCCAGCGCTCGCGGCCCCAGCGGCTCAGGTGCCGGCGCCGGCCGAGACCCCGGCGCCTGGCCGCTTTCACGTCTCGGCGGCAATCGCGGCGTTGAAGCCCGTCGCCGTCGCCGCCGCCGCGGTCGTGCGCGCGCCGGCCGAGCGCCCGCCACTCGACGCACGCTTCACCTTCGAGCGGTTCGTCGTTGACGCGACCAACCGGGTGGCGTTCAACGCTGCCAAAGTGCTCGCCGAGCCGGGTCCGCCCAGGTTCAGCCCGCTGTTTCTCCACAGCGGCACCGGCCAGGGCAAGACCCACCTGATGCATGCGATCGGCCATGCGTTCCTCGCGGCGCATCCCGATGCGACAGTGCTGTGCATGTCGGCCGAGCGCTTTATGTTCGACTTCGTCGCGGCGATGCGCGCGCGCGACACCTTCGCGTTCAAGCAGCGGCTGCGCGGCGCCGACCTGCTGCTGATCGACGACCTGCAGTTCATCGCCGGCAAGGACGCCACCCAGGAAGAGTTCTTCCACACCGTCAACGAGATCATGAGCGCGGGCAAGCGGCTGGTGATCTCGGCCGATCGGTGCCCCCAGGCGCTCGAAGGGGTGGAAGCGCGGATCATCAGCCGGATGTCTGTCGGGCTGGTCGCGGACATCAAGTCGCCGGACCTCACGCTGCGGCGTTCCATACTGGAACGCAAGCTTGCCGACCTTCCCGAGGCCCGCGTGCCTGACGAGGTGCTCGACCTGCTCGCTGCCCGCATCCACGCCAACATCCGCGAGCTCGAGGGCGCGCTCAACCGCGTCATCGCTTATGCCCATCTCACCGGCGACACCATCGATCTCGATTTCGCGGTGGCGACGCTCGGCGAGTTGCTCCGTGGCGCCCAGCGCCGGGTGACGATCGACGAGATCCAGAAGCTGGTCAGCCAGCATTTCGAGCTGAAGCCGCTCGACCTCGTCTCGGCGCGCCGCAGCCGCGCCGTCGCCCGCCCGCGCCAGATTGCCATGTATCTCGCCAAGCGGCTGACGACGCGCTCGCTGCCCGAGATCGGCCGCAAGTTCGGCGGGCGTGATCATTCCACGGTGATCCACGCCGTGCGCAAGATCGAGGAATTGCGCGACCAGGACCGCGACATCGACGCCGCGGTGCGCACGCTGATGCGCGAGCTGGAAGCCTAGCGCTTCCGCCATCGAGTGCCCGGCGCTCGACCAGCCGCAAGTACGTCATCCCAGCGAAAGCTGGGATCTCATGCGGCATGCGCAGGAACGGAGCCGCGAGAGACACCAGCTTCGGCTGGGATGACGGCGTTGGCTAGAGCTGCAGCCCCACCGCCGCCTGCGCCGCCGCCACCGTCGGCGCCGCCATGTCGCGGGCCTTGTGCGCGCCGCGGGCGAGAGTCGCGGCGACTTCGGCGCGATCGGCGAGCAGGCTGGTCAGCCGCTCGCGTATCGGGCTTAGCGTCGCCACGGCGAGATCCGCCAGCGCGGGCTTGAACGCGCCGAACCCCTGGCCGGCATAGTCGCCGAGCACCTCGGCCGGCGTACGATCCGCCAGCGCGGCGAAGATCGTCACCAGATTCTTCGCCTCGGGGCGGCCGTCCAGCTCCTCCAGCATCGCCGGCAGCGGCTCGGGATCGGTCTTCGCCTTGCGCAGCTTCTGGGCAATGGCGTCGTCGCTGTCGATCAGGCTGATCCGCGACGCGTCGGACGGATCGGACTTGGACATCTTGGCGCTGCCGTCGCGCAGGCTCATGATCCGCGGCGCGGCCTTGCTGATCAGCGGCTCGGGCAGGGTGAACAGCTCGACGCCAAAATCGGTGTTGAACTTGGTCGCGATGTCGCGCGCCAGCTCGAGATGTTGCTTCTGGTCGTCGCCCACCGGCACATGGGTCGCCTGATAAGCCAGGATATCGGCGGCCTGGAGCACCGGATAGACGAACAGTCCGACGCTCTGGCCCTCGCGGTTCTTGCCGGCCTTGTCCTTCCACTGGGTCATGCGGTTGAGCCAGCCGACCCGCGCGGTGCCGTTGAGGATCCAGGCGAGCTCGCTGTGCGCCGGCACGCGCGCCTGGTTGAACAGGATCGAGCGCTGGGGATCGATCCCGCAGGCGAGCAGCGTTGCTGCCATCTCGATGGTGTTGGCCGAGAGATCCGCCGGCACCACCGGCTGAGTCAGCGCGTGGAGATCGGCGAGGAAGAACAGGCAATCGTCGTCCGGGCCCATCGCGTCCTGCATCGCCACCCACTGCCGGATCGCCCCCAGGTAATTGCCGAGATGGAGATTGCCGGTGGGCTGGATGCCGGAAACGACGCGCATGGCAGGGCCTTACTTTGAACGAACGAGCTGACGGATGTCGCGCGGGCGCAGAGCGCCGGTCGCGAAGACGGCCGCGGCATAGACCAGCCCGCCGGTGCCGACCAGCACCACCATCGCCATCCAGCGCGCGAGGCTGGGGCCGGTGACATAGGGCTGGAACAGGTCGTTGAGGAAGAACATCACCACGCCCATGATCACCGCGGCGACCAGCATCCGCGGCGCCCGACGGCGCAGCTGCGCATCGGGGGTGAATTGGCCGCGGCGGTTGAGCGTACGATAGAGCAGGGTGACGTTGACCGTGCTCGCGATTGCGGTGGCGAGCGGCGGGCCCATGTGGCCGAGCGGCAGGATGAAGGCGAGATTGAGCACCAGATTGACCGCCATCGAGATGGTCGCATAGCGCACCGGCGTCTTGGTGTCGGAGCGGGCATAATAGCCCGGGGTGAGCACCTTGACGAGGATGTAGCTCGGGAGGCCGATCGAGAAGGCGGCGAGCGCCTGGGTGGTCGCCACGGCATCGTCGGCGCGGAAATGACCATGCTGGAACAACGCCGCGATGATTGTCCGGCCGCAGATCACCAGCGCGGCGGTGGCCGGCAGGGTGAGGAACAGCGCCAGTTCCATCGCGCGGTTCTGCGTGGTCATCGCCTGCGCTTCCTCGCCGCGCCCGAGCAGGCGCGAGATCGTCGGCAGCAGCACGGTGCCAAGGCCGATACCGATCAGGCCGAGTGGCAGCTGGTTGAGCCGATCGGCAAGGTAGATGTAGGTCACCGAGCCATGCGGCAGGAAATGCGCCGCCAGCGCGCTGGAGACGACGAGGTTGATCTGCACCGCACCGGCGCCGGCCGCGGCAGGCCAGATCAGCGCCATCAGCCGCTTGACGTCGGGGTTGAGCTGCGGCCGCTTGATCCGCAGCCGCACGCCGCTCTGCCGGCATGCCCACCATAGCCAGCCGAGCTGGAGCGCCCCGGCGACGGTCACCGCGATCGCCTGGTTGCGCGCGGTGCCGATCGGGCTGGTGTGGAGGAAGATCAGCGCGGCGATCTGCGTGACGTTGAGCAGGATCGGCGCCGCGGCGTTGATCCAGAATTTGTGCAGCGAGTTGAGGATGCCGCCGAGCAGCGACACCACGCTGATCAGCATCAGATAGGGAAAGGTCCAGCGCGACAGCTCGACCGCATAGCTGAACTGGTCGGGCGTGGCATCGTGGAAGCCGCCCGAGATCAGATAGGTCGCCGGCCAGGCGGCCACCTCGACGATTACCGTCAGCGCGATCAGGATCGGCAGCAGGACGGAGAGCGCGTCCTCGGCGAAGGCGATGCCGTTCGGCAGCCCGCCGCCGTCGGGGTCCGCCACCTTGCGGTTGAACATCGGGATGAACGCGGCGGAAAAGGCGCCCTCGGCGAACAGCGCGCGGAACATGTTAGGGAGGCGAAACGCGATCTGGAACGCGTCGGACGCGAAGCTCGCGCCCATGTAGCGGGCGAACAGCGAGTCGCGCACCAGGCCGAGCACGCGGCTGGCAAGCGTCAGCCCGCCGACCGATCCCAGCGACTTGGTTAGGTTCATCGCTGTCCGCCCCCTCGGATCAGATCAGGCCTGACCGAAGCCTTCGGGGATCGCCTGGCTTTGGGCCTCGGCCTGCTGCAGGTAGAGCTGGCTGAAATCGATCGGCTCGAGCAGCAGCGGCGGGAAGCCGCCGTCGCGCACAGTGTCGGCAAGCACGCGGCGCGCGAACGGGAACAGCAGGCGCGGGGCCTCGCCGAGCAGGAACGGCTGGACATGCTCGGCGGGCACGTTGCGCAGCCCGAACAGGCCCGCATAGGTCAGGTCGACGATGAACGCGGTCTGGCCCTCGGCCTCGGCCTTGACGTCGATCTTGAGCACCACCTCATGGACATCGTCGCCGACCTGCGCGGTGCCGATGTTGAACTGCACGTCGATCGCGGGCTGGGCGGGATTCTGGAAGATCGCGGGCGCGTTCGGATTCTCGAACGACAGGTCCTTCACATATTGCGAGATCAGCCCTGCGGCCGGCGCGGTGTCGGCACCGTTGGCAAGCGGCTGGCTGTCGAACGTACTGGCCATGTTAATCGTCCTTGGATCATGGAAAGGAGGAGCATCGAAACCGCCGGTGAGGCGTTGGGATGCGTTAAGCCCGCGCCTAGCAGCGCTCACGGGGCGATTCAACGGCCGCTCGCGGGCGATGCTTTGAATTGCCGACGCATGCGCCTATGTGGGTGCGAAGATCGGAGGCACGGTGTTTTACGTAGTTCTACTCGCGATGGTCGCAGGCTTTCTGGCGCTGAGGCTGTACAGCGTGCTCGGGAAGCGCACCGGCCACGAACAGCAGCCGCTGCCGCGCACGGCCGAGGATCGCCCGGCGTCGCTGGCGGTGCCGCGCACGATCGACGTTGCCCCCGAGGTACGCGAACCGGCCAACCGCAACATCGAGCCGCGCGCCGAGGCGGGCCTGCGCGCGATCGTCGCAGGTGAGCAGGGGTTCGACGTGTCGCGCTTCCTGGAGGGCGCACAGGCGGCCTATCGGATGACGCTGGAGGCATTCTGGCGCGGCGACGAGGCCGAGTTGCGTGAGCTCGCCAATGACGAGGTCGCCGACGCGTTCGGCGAGGCGATCGCCCAACGCCGCGAAGCCGGCGAGACGCTCGACAACCGCCTTGTCTCGATCGAGCGGGCAATGATTGCCGATGCGGCGCTAACTGGCCGCGAGGCGCGGATCACCGTGCGCTTCGACGCCGACATTGCCGCGGTGACGCGCGATGCCGAGGGTCATGTCATCGCCGGGTCGCTGGTCGATGCGGTCGAGACGCATGACGTGTGGACCTTCGCCCGCACGCTGCGCAGCAACGATCCCAACTGGAAGCTCGCCGACACCGACGAGGCGTGAGCCTTTCGTATCGATCGTTGAACGATGGAACTGCGCCTGGGCTTGTTCCCGGCGCGGTCGTTGGGCACATCGCTTGCATAGAAAAGCGGGGTGCTTGCCCCGGCGTCCGTTCCGGGGTGATCAGATGACCAGTAAACGCGTAACCGTCAGCATCGCGCTCGCCATGGCGCTGAGTGCGTGCAGCGGCGCGATCGTGCCGCCGTCGGCCGGGGTGGCGCCGCCGCCGTCCCGCCCCAGCCACACCGCCGGTCGGCCACCGTCGCGGCCAAGCAGCAGCGTCGCCGCCCAGCCGATCCCGAGCGGGCGGGCGTTTGACGGACGGATCGATTCCGCCATCCCGCTGCTCGCCACCCCCGTGGTGCCGACCCCCGGTGCGACCACCGCCACCAGCACCGGTGTCGTCCCGGGGCCATCGCTCGCCGCGCTGCCGCTGACGGAGCCTCAGGCCGAGGCGGCGCGTCAGGCCTTTCTGTCGAGCTGCCCCGGCCTCATGCGCCGCACCGACGCCTCCGGGCTGACCCGCGGCACCGACTGGCAAAGTGCCTGCGCGGCGGCGCAATCGGTGCCGCGAGGCGCCGCGCGCGACTTCTTTGTGGCCAATTTCGAGGCGGTCCAGGTGGGCGACGGCAGCGCCTTCGCCACCGGCTATTACGAACCCGAAATCGCCGCGTCGCGCGAGCGGCGGCCAGGCTATGAGGTGCCGATCTATGGCCGGCCCGACGATCTGATCGACGTCGACCTCGGCCAGTTTTCGCCCGATCTCAAGGGCAAGAAGATCCGCGGCAAGGTGCAGGGCAGCAACTTCGTGCCCTATGACGAGCGTGCCCAGATTGTCTCCGGGTCGCTCGGCAACAAGGCGCCGGTGCTCGCCTGGGGCGCCGACGAGGCGGCGGTGTTCTTTCTCCAGATCCAGGGCTCGGGGCGGCTGCGGCTGCCCGATGGCTCGTTCATGCGGGTCGGCTATGCCACCCAGAACGGCCGCGCCTATACTGGCATCGGCGCATTGATGAAGAGCCGCGGACTGCTCCAGCCGGGGCAGACCTCGATGCAGGGGATCGTCGCCTGGCTGCGCGCCCATCCGCAGGAGGGCGAGGCGATCATGAACGAGAACAAGAGTTTCGTGTTCTTTCGCACGCTCGACACGCCGCCGCAGGGCGCGATGGGCTATGTCGTCAACGGCGGGGTGAGCGCGGCCGCCGACGTCAAATACGTCCCGCTCGGCGCGCCGGTATTCCTGTCGATGGACCGGCAGGATGCGAGCGGCCTGTGGGTGGCGCAGGATACAGGTGGCGCGATCAAGGGCGCCAATCGCTTCGACACCTATTGGGGTGCCGGTCCTGCCGCTGAGGCGACCGCAGGCGGCATGGCCGCACACGGCACCGCCTTCCTGCTGCTCCCGATCGGCACGTTGGCACGGGTGGGGGCAAGTGCGCCAACTCAGCCCTGACGAGGCGCATCTGTGGGCGCGGGTGATGGCGACGGTGACTCCGATCCGCACGCCGCGGCCGGTCGCGCCCGCGGCGGTGCCCAAGGCACCAGCGCCGGTGGCGCCGGCGAAGGTCGTCCCGCGCGCGATTGCACCGGCCAAGCCGCCCCGGCAGGTCGCGGTGACGCCGCGTCCCGCGCCGATCGGGGCGGGCAATCTCGACGGCAGCTGGGACAAGAAGATCGTCCGCGGCATCGTCCAGCCCGATAGTTCGATCGATCTCCACGGCCATACGCTCTCTTCGGCGCACGCCCTGCTCGATCAGGGCCTGGATCGCGCGATCCGCCGTGGCGATCGCGTGCTGCTGCTCGTCACCGGCAAGCCACCGCGCGCCGAAAGCGAGCGGCCCCATGCGCGTGGCGCAATCCGCTCGGCGGTGACCGACTGGCTGGGTGCCTCGCGCCACGCGGATTCAATTGCCGCCGTGCGCGGTGCCCATCCGCGCCACGGCGGGCAGGGGGCGCTCTACATCGTCCTGCGGCGGGGCCGGAGCTAGCGCTTGCCCGCGGCGGGCGTGCTCCCGCACCGGTTGCTGAGGGGCAGTGGGTGCGTCGCCAGATCCGCCGGCCGTTAGCGTGTGAACCGCGCGATCAGATCCGCGTAGATTGCTGTCAGCCTATGCAGATCATCCACTGCCACCGCCTCGTCGACCTGGTGCATCGTCGCGTTGAGCAGCCCGAATTCGATCGTCGGGCACAGCCGCGACAGGAACCGCGCGTCGGACGTCCCGCCAGTGGTCGACAGCGTCGGTACAAGACCGGTGTGCGCCTCGATCGCCGCGCCCATCGTCGCCGATAGTGCGCCAGGCTCGGTGAGGAAGGCCTCGCCCGAGATCCTGGCGGTCACCGTCGCGGCGGGCGCATGGCGGTAAACCACCGCCTCTATCCGCTGAACCAGATCGGCCCCGCGCTGTTCGCTATTGAAGCGGATGTTGAGCCGCGCGGAGGCCTTGCCGGGGATGACATTATGGGCAGGGTTGCCGACGGCGAGGTCGGTCACCTCGATGTTCGAAGGCTGGAACCAGGCATTGCCCGCGTCCAGCACCAGCGCGTCGATCTCGGCCAGCGCCGCGATCAGCCGCGTCACCGGATTGTCGGCGAGCTGCGGGTAAGCGACATGGCCCTGCTGGCCCGGCACCTCGATCCAGAGGTTGACCGAGCCGCGCCGGCCGATCTTGATCGCGTCGCCCAGCCGCTGCGCCGAGGTCGGCTCGCCGACCACGCAGGCATCGGGCGCGATTCCTCGGGCCGCCATGCGCTCGATCAGCACCGGCGTGCCATAGGTCGCCGGTCCCTCTTCGTCGCCGGTGATGATCAGGCTGAGTGTCGCGTTGCTTGACGCTCGTCCGGCGGCGGCGACGAAAGCGGCCACCGCACCCTTCATGTCCACCGCGCCGCGGCCGTAGAGCAGCCCGTCGCGGATCTCTCCCGACCAGGGCGAGCCGGTCCAGCCGTCGCCCGCCGGTACCACGTCGACGTGACCGGCGAAGGCAAGATGGGGTCCGGTGCCGGCGCGGACCGCGAGCAGGTTCTCGACCGGTCCGTCGGGTGCGTCGCCGCTGACGAAGCGGTCGACGGCGAACCCGGCTGTGGCCAGCGCCGCCTCCAGCACGTCGAACACCGGCCCGCGCGCCGGCGTCACGCTGTCAGCGCGGATCAGCGCCTGCGCCAGCGCGACCGGATCGATCACGCCGCGGGGCTTTGCGCCGGCTGCTCATATTGCTCGATCACCCATTCCTCTTCCTGGGCGCCGGCGATCCAGTCCTGCATCCAGGGGTGGCCGAACATCGCGTCCATATAGGCGGTGGCGAAGCGCGCGATCGGCAGCTGGTAGGTGACGATCCGCGTCAGCACCGGCGCGAACATGATGTCGGCCGCGCCGAACTGGCCGAACAGGAAGTCGCCGTCGCCGCCGAAGCGCGCGCGGGCCTGCGCCCATAATTCCATGATCCGGGCGAGATCGGCGAGCACGTCATCGTCGGGGCGCTGGGCGGGAAACACCTGGCGGACGTTCATCGGGCATTTGCGGCGGAGCGCGGTGAAGCTCGAATGCATCTCCGCGGCCATCGACCGCGCCATCGCCCGCGCCGCCTCGTCCGCCGGCCAGAAGCGGTCGCGCCCCACCTTGTCGGCAAGATAATCGACAATCGCGAGACTGTCCCACACCACCGCCTCGCCATCCCACAGGATCGGCACCTTGCCCGAGGATGGCGCGAACTCGGCGCCCTCGCGGCGCCGGTCCCATTCGCCGTCGTACAGCGGCACGACCACCTCGTCGAACGGAAGGCCCGATTGCTTGCAGGCGAGCCAGCCGCGCAGCGACCAGGAGGAATAGGCCTTGTTGCCGATGATGAGCTTCATGACGCCCGGGTTAGCCGCGAGGACGAGACCGGTCTAGCGCCGGATTGTTTCAGCCCAGCGCTTCCAGCACCGCGGCGCGCAGCTCGGGAATGCCCATGCCGCCCTCGCTCGAGGTCACCAGAATGTCCGGGTGTGCCGCCGGCCGCTTGCGGGCCTCGATAGCGGTGCGTTCCGTTACCTCGGCAAGCTCCGACGCCTTGATCTTATCCGCCTTGGTCAGCACGATCCGGTAGCTCACCGCTGCCTTATCGAGCATCTCGAGGATCTCGCGATCGACATCCTTTATGCCGTGACGCGAGTCGATCAGCACCAGCGCGCGCTTAAGCGCCTGGCGGCCGCGCAGGAAATCGTTGACCAGGAAGCGCCACTTTTTGACCACCGCGGGCGGCGCCTTGGCGAAGCCATAGCCTGGCATGTCGACCAGCCGCAGCAGCAGTGGCTCGCCGACCTCAAAGAAGTTGAGCTCCTGCGTCCGTCCCGGCGTGTTCGAGGTCCGCGCCAGTGCGTTGCGCCCGGTGAGCGCATTGAGCAGCGACGACTTGCCGACATTGGAGCGCCCGGCGAACGCCACCTCGGGCACCGTGGCATCGGGCAGGAACTCGAGGCTCGGCGCCGACTTCAGGAAGCCGACCGGGCCCGCGAAGGTCTTGCGCGCGAACTCGATCGCTTCTGGCTCGAAGACATCGGTCACTTGGCAGGCGCAATCTTGAGGCCGGGATGGCGCGCGTAGAGAACCCGCTGCTGGAGGATCGCCAAGCAGTTGGAGGCGATCCAGTAGATCTGCAGGCCGACCGGATAGGAGGCCATCACGAACATCAGCACCCAGGGCATGAACGCGAAGATCTGCTTCTGGGTATCGTCCATCGGCGCCGGGTTGAGCCGGAACTGGAAGAACATCGAGATGCCGAGGAAGATCGGCACCACGCCGATCGCGATCATGTGCGGCGGGGTAAAGGCGAGGAAGCCGAACAGGTTCACCGGAGTTAGCGGATCGGGTGCCGACAGATCCTTGATCCAGCCGAAGAACGGCTGGTGGCGCATCTCGATCGTCACCATCAGCACCTTGTACAGCGCGTAGAAGATCGGGATCTGGATTACGGTGGGCAGGCAGCCGGCGACCGGATTGACCTTCTCGGTCTTGTAGAGGCCCATCACCTCCTGCTGCATCTTGACCTTGTCGTCCTTGAAGCGCTCCTGGATCGCCTTCATCTTCGGCTGGATCGCGCGCATCTTCGCCATCGAGGCGAACTGGCGCTGCGCGACCGGGAACATCAGCCCCCGGATCGTCAGCGTCAGCAGGATGATGGCGACGCCGAAGTTGCCGATCATCCGGAACAGCCAGTCGAGATAGGTGAAGATCGGCTTCTCGATGAACCAGAACCAGCCCCAGTCGATCGAATTGTCGAGCTGCGGCACGCCCGCGGCGGTCTCGTAATGCTGGAGAAGCTTCACCTCCTTGGCACCGGCGAAGAAGCGGCTGGTCTGCGTCAGCGCCTGACCGGCCGCCAGGATCTTGGGCGCGAAGGTGTAATCGGCCTGATAGTTGAGGTTGCCGCCCGAGCGGAACTGGCCGTCAAACTGCGATCCCTGGTCGGGGATCAGCGAGGTCAGCCAATATTTGTCGGTGAAGCCGATCCAACCGCCGGTGGTGGTGAAGCGCTCGCTGCCGGCGTCGACGTCCTTGAACTTGACGCTGTAATCGGCATGGCCGCCATGAACCGAGATCGGGCCGGTGTGGATCTGCCAGGTGCCCGGGTCCTTGGAGACGCCGGCGCGGTTCACATAGCCATAAGGCGCGACTTGTACGGGACCGCGGCCGGCGTTGAGCACGGTCTGCTTGACGGTAAACATATAGCCGTCGTCGACCGACAGCTCGATGCGGAAGCGCTGGCCGGTGGCGTTGGCAGCGTCGAGGTTCACCGGCTTGCCGGGGGCGAGCACGCTCGACGAGGCGGTCCATACCGCATCGGCCGCAGGCGGGTTCAGCCCCTCGTTGCGCCAGCCGAAGCCGGCGAAATAAGCCTCGGGCGCGCCGGCCGGCGACAGCAGGCGGATCGGCGCGGAGTTCTTGGCAATGGTCTCCTTGTAGTTGACCAGCACCAGATCATCGATCCGCGCACCCTTGAGGTTGATCGAGCCCTTCAGCGTCGGCGTGTCGATCCGCACCCGCGGCGCCGCGGCGAGCGCCGCCTGGCGGCTCTGGATCGCCGCGGGCGAATTAGCGGTCGGCTGCGCGCCCTGCGGCGTCACCACGGTCGAGCGACCCTTCTCGATCTTGGTCACCGGCGGGTTCGCCACCGGGAAGAACTTGCCCTGGATCAGCGGCCAGCCGAACAGGATCACCGCCGCGAACAGCGCGAACAGGACGAAATTCTGACGATCGTTCTTCAAGTCGATGCCCCAATGGTCAGGGAACGGGATCGGGTCCGTACCCGCCCCAAGGATGGCAGCGTGCAATCCGCTTCACCGCCAGCCAGCCCCCTTTGGCGGCGCCATAGCGGCGAAGCGCGGTGATTGCATAGGCCGAACAGGATGGCTGATAGCGGCAGGAGGGCGGCAGCACCGCCGATGGGCCAAGCTGCCACCCGCGCGCGACCAGAATCAGCAGGCGAGCGGCGATGCTCACCGCACCACTTTCTTGAGCGCCTTGGCGAGCTCGGTGCGCAGCAGCGCAAAGTCGCGCTCGATGCCGCCGTTGCGCCCGATCAGCACATGATCCGCGCCAGCAACGCCAGCACTCGGCAACAGCTCACGCGACAAGGCCCGCAGCCGGCGTTTCATCCGGTTACGGACCACGGCATTGCCGATTTTTTTGGTGACGGTGAAGCCCACGCGCATCGCGGGGTCACCATCCTGGCGATCGCGCACCAGCAGGACAAAGCCCGGCATCGGTGCGCGTCGCCCCGCATTCGCCGCGAGGAAATCGCGGCGAAGCGAGAGGGTCTTTACGCCGACAGCTTCTTGCGGCCGCGGGCCCGACGAGCGCGGATCACCAAACGGCCGCCCACCGTCGCCATCCGCGCGCGGAAGCCATGACGGCGCGCCCGCACCAGGTTGCTCGGCTGAAAGGTCCGCTTCATGGTTCATTCCTTGGAATCGTCAGAATAGAAAAGGGCCGCCAACGGGGACGGCCTGATGGGGCTGCGCTTACAAAGGCGGCTCGACAAAGTCAACGCGAGCCCAGCATCTTGTCGCGCGCCACCTTGTCGCGCGCCACCTTGTCGCGCGCCACCTTGTCGCGCGCCATCTTGTCACGGGCGTGGCGACGCAGCGCGGAGGGGCGGCGCATGGTGCGATCGATCAGCTGGCCGGTTTTGGGCCAGCGCCGCTTGGCGCGCGCAAACCGAACCTGCGCCCAGCGCGAGTTGCGCAGGATCAGCACCAGGCCGCCGGCGAATAGGAAGATCCCGCCGGGTCCGGGCAGCGGGCCGAGGATCGCGGCGCCGATCATCAGCAACCCGCCGAGAACAAGCTGGGCGTAGCGGCTGACGGGGTGGCGATCCTTCATGCCGCAGCATCTAGGCGCCGTGTGTTACCGGCGCAAGGCACGTAGGCGACCCCAGTATCGCGGCCCGACAATGCCGTTATGCTCGCCGCACAATCCGGGGGGATGATGATGACGGCGATCGTGCAGACCGTGGCGTATCTGGGGCTGGAGGCGCGCGGCGTCGAGGTGCAGGTCCAGCTGATCCCGGGGCTGCCCGCCTTCCACGTCGTCGGGCTCGCCGACAAGGCGGTTGGCGAAAGCCGCGAGCGGGTGCGCGGTGCCATCGCCGCCATGGGCCTGGCGCTGCCACCCAAGCGGATCGTCGTCAATCTATCGCCGGCCGATCTGCCCAAGGAGGGCTCGCACTTCGACCTGCCGATCGCGCTGGCACTGCTCGGCGCGATGGGCGTCGCCGATGTCGAGGCGCTGGCGGATTATGTCGTCGTCGGCGAGCTTGGCCTCGACGCGCGCATTGCCGCTTCGCCCGGCGTGCTGCTCGCCGCCTTGTTCGCCTCGGCGGAAGGCAGGGGGCTGATCTGCCCGGGCCCGCAAGGGGCGGAGGCCGCCTGGGCAGGCTCGATCGAGGTGCTCGCCGCGCCCGATCTGCTGGCGCTGATCAACCACTTCAAGGGCCATGGCCTGCTCAGCCCGCCGGTGGCCGGCGAGGCCGAGCCGGTCGGTCTCGGCCCTGATCTCCGCCAGGTGAAGGGCCAGGAAACCGCCAAGCGGGCGCTGGAGATCGCCGCGGCAGGCGGCCACAACCTGCTGATGGTCGGGCCGCCGGGATCGGGCAAGTCGCTGATGGCCGCGTGCATGCCGGGTATCCTGCCGCCGCTCGACGCCGCCGAGGCGCTCGAGGTGTCGATGGTCCAATCGGTGGCGGGGACGTTGGCGGGCGGGCGGCTGACCCGCACCCGCCCGTTCCGCGCGCCGCATCACTCCGCCTCGATGGCCGCGCTCACCGGCGGCGGCCTCAAGGTGAAGCCGGGCGAGGTCAGCCTCGCGCACCTAGGCGTGTTGTTCCTCGACGAGCTGCCCGAATTCCAGCGCGCGGTGCTCGATTCGCTGCGCCAGCCGCTCGAGACGGGCGTGGTCAGCGTCGCGCGCGCCAACGCCCATGTCACCTTCCCGGCGCGGGTGCAGCTGGTCGCGGCGATGAACCCGTGCCGCTGCGGCCATCTTGGCGACGCCAGCCTCGCCTGCGCGCGCGCACCACGCTGCGCCGCCGATTATCAGGCGCGGGTCTCGGGCCCGCTGCTCGACCGCATCGATCTGTCGGTAGAGGTCGCCGCGGTGAGCGCCGCCGATCTGGTGCTGCCGCCCGCCGCCGAAGGATCGGCGGAGGTCGCTGCGCGGGTGGCAGCGGCGCGCGGCGTCCAGCGCGTGCGCTATCGCGACAACGGCATACGCACCAACGCCGAAGCGGATGGCGAGCTGCTGGAACGCGCCGCGGCGCTCGACGAGCGTGCCCGCACCCTGCTCGCGCAGGCCGCGGAGTCGATGCGGCTGTCGGCGCGCGGCTTCCACCGCGTGCTCCGCGTTTCGCGTACCATCGCCGACCTGGCGGGAGCAGACGGGGTAGGGCGGATCCACGTCGCCGAAGCCTTGAGCTACCGCCGCCGCGCGCCGACCAACTGAGCCGATGCGAGCCAGCTTGCGATGATCGCCAGTTTGTTCTAGCTGATCCGCCGCTGCCCCTGTGGTGAAATTGGTAGACGCGACCGACTCAAAATCGGTTGCCGCAAGGCGTGCTGGTTCAAGTCCGGCCAGGGGCACCATTTGTTCTTCGCCGACATGACGCCGTGGCTCGGCCGAGCCACCCGCGTCGGCGTCTAGTGCTCGATCAGCCCGCGGATGCGGTTGGCTAGCGCGTCGATCGAGAACGGCTTGGTGAGGACGTGCATGCCAGGGTCGAGGTGACCGTGGCTGAGCACCGCATTTTCCGCATAGCCGGTGATGAACAATACCTTGAGGTCCGGGCGGATCGCGCGCGCGGCGTCGGCGACCTGGCGCCCGTTCATGCCGCCGGGTAGCCCGACGTCGGTGACGAGCAGGTCGATGCGCGCATCCGAGTTGATCACCTTGAGCCCGGCGGCGCCATCAGCGGCCTCGATCGCGGTATAGCCAAGGTCGGTCAGCACTTCGACCACGAGCATGCGCACGGTCGGCTCGTCGTCGACAACGAGCACCGTCTCGCCGGCTTCGGCGCGCGGGGTGGCGTCGGCAGCCGGTGTCGGCTCCTCCGCCTCAGCATTGCCAAGGTGCCGCGGCAAGTAGATGCAGACCACGCTGCCCTCGCCGATTTCCGAATAGATGGACACCGAGCCGCCCGACTGTTTGGCGAAGCCGTAGATCATCGACAGGCCAAGCCCGGTGCCAACCCCAATCGGTTTGGTGGTGAAGAACGGATCGAACGCCTTCTCGATCACCGCCGCGGTCATCCCGGTGCCGGTGTCCGACACGGACAGCGAGATGTATTGGCCTGGCTCGAGGCCGCGCGGCTTGGCGGCACGCTCGTCCATCCAGCGATTGCCGGATTCGATGGTGATCCTGCCGCCGTCGGGCATCGCATCGCGGGCATTGATGCACAGGTTGAGGATGGCGTTCTCGAGTTGGCTCGGATCGATCAGGCTCGGCCACAGGCCTGCCGCGTTGACGGTCTCGATCTCGATCGCGGGGCCGACGGTGCGGCGGATCAGCTCCTCCATGCCGTTGACCAGCTGGCGCACGTCGGTCGGCTTGGGGCTGAGCGTCTGGCGGCGCGAGAAAGCAAGCAGGCGATGGGTCAGCGCCGCGGCGCGCTTGGCCGCCCCCTGCGCTGCGCCGACATAGCGTTCGACGTCGCTCTGCCGGCCCTGCGCGATGCGGACCTGCATGATCTCGAGGCTGCCGGAGATGCCCGTCAGCAGATTGTTGAAATCATGGGCAAGGCCGCCGGTGAGCTGGCCGACCGCCTCCATCTTCTGTGACTGGCGCAGCGCATCCTGCGCGGCGACCAGCTCGGCGGTGCGCTCGGCGACCCTGAGCTCCAGCGTCTCGTTGAGCTGGCGCAGCGCTTCCTCGGCGCGCTTGCGCCCGGTCAGGTCGAGCATCGCGCCGATCATCCGCACCGCGACGCCGGTCTCGTCGCGGACGACATGGCCGCGGTCGAACACGTCGGCGAAGCTGCCGTCGGCGCGGCGGAAGCGATATTCCGCGCTCCACAGATCGTCGGTGCCGTCGATCACCGCGTGGATGCCGGACTCCACCGCGTCGCGCTCATCAGGGTGGATGTGGTCGAGCCACCATTCGCCGGTCGGTTCCACTTCGGTGCGGATGTAGCCGAACAGCACGCATATGGCCTCGTTCCAGCCGATGTGGTTGGTGACGAGGTTCCAGTCCCAGATCGCATCATTGGTGGCCTTGGCCGCCAACCGATAGCGCAGCTCGGTTTCGCGCAGCACCGCCTCGGCGGAGCGCCGTTCGGTCTCGTCGCGGGCGATCTTGATGAAGCCGGTGATGCTGCCTTGCGCGTCGTGTAGCGGCCGCACCGAGCCGTTGGCGAAGAAGCGCGATCCGTCGCGGCGCACGTGCCATCGCTCGTCGTTGGCGCAGCCGTCCGCGCGCGCGATGGCCAGTTCCCGGCCGGGCACGCCTGCCGCGCGATCTTCCGGTGTGTAGAGGATGTCCGCGCGCTGGCCGGTGATCGCCTCGGCGGTCCAGCCGAACACCGCCTGCGCGCCCGGCGTCCAGTCGACGATCACATTGTCGGCGTCGGTGGTGAAGATCGAATGGTCGCGGACCCCTTCGACGATGCGGCGGTTGCGCTCCTCGCTGACGCTGAGGTCGAGCTGCGCGCGATGCCCTTCGGTGATGTCATGGCCCTCGACGAAGATGCCGGTCACCGCGCCCGCCTCGTCGACGATCGGCTCGTAAATGAAGTCGAGGTAGCGCAGGTCGGTCCGGCCGTCGGCCCGCTGCAGCTGGAGCGGTGTGTCGCGCGCGACGTAGCGCTCGCCGGTGGCGAACACCTGGTCGAGTCGCTCGAAATATCCCTGGTCGGCCACTTCCGGCAGTACCTGGCGTACCGCCTGGCCGATGACCTCGCGGTCGCCGATCAGCCGGCGGTAAGCGGCGTTGGCGAATTCGAACCGATGCTCGGGACCATCAAGGATGGCGATGAAGCCCGGGGCCTGCTCAAACAGCCGCCGCTGGCGCTCCATGTCCGCCAGGCGCCGCCGCTCCGCCAGCACCTGCTCGGTAATCTCGACGCAGGGACAGAAGAAGCCGGCGACCACTCCCGCTTCGTCGCGCACCGGAGTGTAGGAAAAGGCGAAATGCGTCTCTTCCCGATAGCCCTTGCGGGTCATCATCAGCTGGATGTCGTCCATCTGCACGGGATGACCGGCGTAGGCGCGGGCGACGATTGGGGAGAGATCGTCGTGGATCTCCGCCCATACGTCGAGGATGTCGCGGCCAAGCGCGGCCGGGTGCTTGGAAGCGAGCACCTCGGCATAGCCGCCGTTGTAGAGCAAGGTGCGCTCAGGTCCCCAGGCGACGAACATCGGCTGGTTGGCGGTGAGCAATACCCCCGCCAGCGTCTTGAGCGGCTGCGGCCATCCCTGCGGCACGCCGATCGGCGTAGCCGCCCAGTCGAACGCCCTGATCGCTGCCCCCGTTTCACCACCGTCGATCAGGAAATCAGGGGTCGAAGACCGGCCGGTGGAATTGTTGAGCATGCAAGGCTAACGTTCCGTCTCGGCGGATGGCCCCGCCGCCGCCGGAAAAGGCGTGCGGGGTGCCGGTGCGGTCCGCTGCGGGTCAGCGTCCTGCGGGCAATTTGATCCCGAGCATCACCAGCCGGTCGCCGGTGATGCCGAACCAGTGGGGCGTTCCGGCGGGGATCAGGAAGACGTCGCCGGGCGCGAGCGTGCGGGTGGTGCCGCCGTCGATCCGGTCACCTTCGGTGAGCCCGGGCTGCTTCACCACCGGCGCCACCAGCGTCCCGCCCGAGACGAGCGTGCCCGCACCGGCGACGACCATGACATATTCGCCGTCGCTCGGGTGAACTGCCGGGCGGCCCGGCGCCTTCCAGATTTCCAGCCCGGCAACGGTGGCGCCATCGCGCACGACAGGTTGCCAGGCGAACCCCTGGCCCGGCTTCATCGCCTTACCCATTGCGGCGACCTGGGCGGCGACCTCGCCGGCAGCGGCGAAGCTGGTCGGATCCGCTGCGCTGCCGGGTACCGCCGTCCACGCTAGCGGCAGCAACGCAACTCGTGCGAGCCGCGCGATCATGCCCCGGCTCCAAGGCGGATGGTGCGGCCCTCGCGCGCGGAGCGGTAGATCGCCTCGACGATCCGCATGTCGCGCAATCCTTCCTCGCCCGACACGATCGGCTCGGCCCCGGTGCGCACGCAACTGGCGAGATGATCGAGCTGACCGGCGAACTGGGTCTTGGCGGGCCCCGGCGGCGGCGTCACCTCGCGCTCGCGGCCGTCCTTGCCGAGCCACATCCGGTTGCCGTCGTAGCGGGTCGCGGGTTCGAGCTCGACCCGCCCCTTGTCACCCATCAGCAGCACATGGTTCTGGTTGGCGCTGTACATCGACTGGCAGCTGGCGATCGCGCCCGAGGGGAATTCCAGCGTCCAGTCGAGGATGTCCTCGACCTCGGTGAACCGCGGGTCGCGACGGTCGGTGGATTCGCGCGCGGTGACCGCGATCGGCTCCTCACCGGTCATGTAGCGCGCTGCCTGCAGGCTGTAGATGCCCATGTCCATCAGCGATCCGCCACCCGCCATGGCGCGCTTGAGCCGCCAGGCCGAGGGGCTGCCCTGGGTGAAACCGTGTTCGGAGCGGACGTAGCGGATCTTCCCCGCCGCGCCGCTGCGCGCCAGCCGCATCGCCTCGACATTGAGCGGCTCGAAATGGCAGCGATAGCCGATCATCAGCTTCCGCCCCGCGGCCTTGCACGCCGCGATCATCGCCTCGCATTCCTTTACCGAGACCGCCATCGGCTTCTCGCACATCACGTGCTTGCCGGCCTTGGCGGCGCGGATGGTATAGTCGGCGTGCATCGCATTGGGCAGGCAGACATAGACGATGTCGACGTCCGGATTGTCGCGGATCGTATCGAAATTGGCGTAGGAATAGACCGATCGCGCCGGCAGGCCATGTTCGGCGGCGATGCGTCGCGCCTTGGCGGGATCGCCGCTGACCACCGCGGCAAGCCGGCTGTGCGCGCAATTGGCGAATTGCGGGATGATCACCCCGAGCCCGTAATAACCAAGCCCGACGATGGCATAGCCGAGCGGCCGATCCGGCACCGCGCGCGCCATCCCGCTCGATCCTACCGCCAGCGATGCCGCGGACAGGAGCAGGTCACGTCGTCCCAGTTCCATTCAAGCCTCCACCTAATCCATGCTGATGCATTGTCGTTCCGCGGCGATAACACAGTAGCCGCTGCCGGCCAGTGCGGCATGCGGGGGCCTAGGCCCGGAGCGTCCGGTCCATGCGCTGGGCAGCGACCGCGACCTGGGTGCGGTTGCGGACGTTGAGCTTGCGCATCAGCGCGGTCATATGCGCCTTCACCGTCGCCTCGGCGATGCCGAGATCATAGGCGATCTGCTTGTTGAGCAGCCCTGAATGAACCCCGGCCAGCACCTTCATCTGCGTCGGGGTGAGCTGCGCTCCCGCCGCGGCCGGCTGGTGGCCCTGATCGGTCGGCATGTTGTCGTTCGGTACGATCCTGTTCACGGCCATCTCTCCCATCGCGCGCCCAGCGCCCGTTGGGGCGCTGCCGGTCGTCTCGCCGGTCGGTCGCCCATCTCGACTCACGTCGTGATCCGATCCTAGGCGTATTGGTTGGACAGGTTCAAGCGGTTTGAAGCTCAATCTACCCGGATCAGCAGCAATCTATAGTCATTCTCGATTTTCCTGTCATACAGCTTTGGAGCTTCGACGGCCGCCAAGGTCAGTGGTAAGCCGGTTGGAGGAGGGGTGATGATACGAGAGGATAGCCGTGGGCGCCGTGCGACCGCGACGTTGCGGATCACCGCAGGAGCGCGACCATGATCGCGGCCGATTACCGGCTGATCATCGCCGCGCTGCTCGGCATCGGCCTGTCGATCGTGCTGATCGTGCGCGTCGGCCTCCACCCGTTCATCGCCTTGCTGTGCGGCGCCTTTGCCGTCGGGCTGGTCAGCGGCATGGCCACGGCGGACACCGCCAAGGCGGTGCAGAAGGGGGCGGGCGACATCCTCGGCGGCACCGGTCTGGTGGTCGCGCTGGGCTTGGCACTTGGGGCGATGCTGCAATTGTCCGACGGCGCTGCAGCGCTCGCGCGCGCCGGTCTGCGCTGGTCCGGCGCCGCCCGGGCGCCGTGGGCAAGCCTGCTGGTCGCCCTGGTGATCGGCCTGCCGCTGTTCTTCGAGACCGGGCTGGTGCTGCTGCTGCCGATCGTCGCCACGGCGGCAGCGGCGCTGCCCGATGGCGGCCGCGGCGACGACGCCAAGCTGCGGCTGATGCTGCCCGCGCTCGCCGGCCTGTCGGTGGTCCACGCGCTGGTGCCGCCCCACCCCGGGCCGTTGCTCGCGGTCGACGCGCTCGGTGCCAGCCTCGGCCTGACGATCGGCTATGGCCTGCTCGTCGCGTTGCCGACCGCGATCATCGCCGGGCCGCTGCTCGCGCGGTTCACCGCCCGCGGCGTGGTGCTCGCCACCCCGGCGATCGTCCCGCGCCCGGTGGAGATCGAGCCGCCGGCGATCTGGCGGGCGCTGGTGGTGGTGCTGATGCCGGTGGTGCTGATCGCCGCCGGCCAGGTGGAATCGCTGCTGCCCGCCAGCGTGGCACCGCGCTTCACCTGGCTTGGCGCGGCGAGCAACCCGGTGCTGGCGCTGCTGATCGCGTGCCTGGTTGCGCTGCCGCTGCTGTTCGGCCGCGGCGTCGGCCGGCGCGCCACCCAGGAGGCGATCTGGTCGGAAACGATGAAGCCCGCCGGCGCCATCCTGCTCTCGATCGGCGCCGGCGGCGCGCTTAAGCAGGTGCTGGTCAGCGCCGGCCTGTCCGACCTGCTGGTCCGCGTTGCCGCTGGCGGCGCGCTGTCACCCATCCTGCTCGCCTGGGGCGTCGCGGTGTGCATCCGGCTCGCCACCGGCTCGGCGACGGTGGCGACCATCACCACCGCGGGCATCATGCCGGGCCTGGTCGTCGCCTCCGGCGTGTCGCCGGAATGGACGGTGCTCGCGATCGGCGCCGGCTCGGTGTTCTTCAGCCACGTCAACGATCCCGGCTTCTGGCTGGTCAAGAGCTACCTCGGTACCGATACGCCGGGCACGTTCCGCACCTGGTCGGTTCTGGAGACGGTTGTCTCGGTGGTGGGACTGGTGTTTGTATTGCTCGGCAGCAGCCTGACATGACCGCTGCCAATGCGAACGATGGCAGGGAGATCGGCCGATGAACGACATCCGCCTGGCTGACCAGGCCTATACGGGGATCGTCGCGCTGATCGATGCCGATGGTCTCGGCATCGGCGATCGCCTGCCTTCGGAGTCGCGGCTCGCCGAGATGTTCGGCATGTCGCGGACGATGGTGCGCGAGGCGCTGGTGCGGCTGGCGTCGGATGGCATCACCGAGGCGCGACGCGGCGCCGGCTCGTTCGTCAAGAACCGGCCGTCGGATCGCCTGGTCGCCTACATGCCGCTCGCCGAACTGTCGGCGACGCTCGGCACCTATGAGGTGCGCTTCGTGCTCGAGGCGGAGGCATCGCGGCTCGCCGCCGCGCGCCGCTCGGCCGCCGAGATGGCCGCGATCGATGCGGCGCTGGCGGAGCTTCGCACCGCCTTGCTGTCGAGCGCCCCGGCGCATGACGAGGACATGGAATTGCATCGCCGGATCGTGCTCGCGACCGCCAATCCGGCGTTCCTGCTGGCGTTCGAGGCGCTGTCCGGCGAGATCGACCGGATCATGCGCGCCGGCGTCGATATCTCGCGGTCACGCCCGCCCGAGGTGATCGGCGCGATGATGCGCGAGCATGAGACGATCGTCGACGCGATCCGCGCCCAGGACGCCGACGGCGCCGCGCTGGCGATGCGCTGGCATCTGTCGGAAGGCCGCAAGCGGTTGATGCCCTAGGGCGTCGGCCAGCTGCTCGGCGTGGCCCGTCCGTCGTGCCGCGCGACCAGCCAGCCGCCGTCCGCCAGCCAGTCGGCGAGCCGGTCGGGCCAATGCTGGAGCGACACCCGCTCGGTGTGCATCGCCACGTTGAAGCCGTGATCGGTGTCGGCAAACAGGTGGAGCTCGGCCGAAACGCCGGCGGCGCGCAACTGCTGGTACAGCGCGAGCGTCGGCGGCGCGCAGCACGCGTCCTGCGTCCCGGCGACGAGGAACGCCGGTGGCGCTCCGGTGACGGCGCGGGCCGGGATCCCCAGTGGGCCGGGATAGGCCAGGATCTGGAAATCGGGCCGGGCACTGACGCGGTCGATCGCGTCGAGCGGTGCGGTGCCTGCGGGCGCCGGGTTGTCGGCGACCAGCGACACGAGTTCGCCCCCCGCGGAGAAGCCCATCAGCCCGAGGCGATGTGGATCGATGTGATAGTCGGCGGCATGCGCCCGCACCCACCGCACCGCGCGTCGAGCATCGGCGGCGGCATCGGTTTCTATCCCGTACGATGATCCCGGCTCACGCGCGAGGCGGTATTTGAGCACGAATACCGTGATTCCGAACCGGTTCAGCGTCCGCGCCGGCATCACGCCTTCGTTCACCCACACCAGCATGCGATGGCCGCCGCCGGGGATCACGATCACGCCGACGCCGTTGGCGTGTGCCGGATCGGCGGGGAACACCGTGACCGAGGGGGCATGGACGTTGCGGATATAGCTGTTCTCGACGATCTCGGCCTCGCCGCGGTGGGCGGCCGAGCCGGGCGCTCCCTGCGGCCAGATCGGAACCGTGATCTGCGGCGTCGCCCGAGCGGGCGCCAGCACCGCCGCGGCAGCGATGGTCAGCATCGCGCGAATCATCGATCGGCGCCTGATTGTTGGAGCCACGCGAGCACCCGCCCGCACAGCACCGCCGGCGCCGCGCCCGCGTCGAACGCCATCGCCCGTTCCCCCGCCGCAGGCCGTTCTAGCGTCTGCAGCTGGCTGTCGAGCAGGCTCGGCGGCATGTAGTGGAGCGGGCGATTGGCAATGCGGCGGCGCAGTTCGTCGCGATCATTGTCCAGCAGCACAAAGCGTGTCGGGGCAGGGATCGCGGTGATCAGCCGGTCGCGGTAGCTGCGCCGCAAGGCCGAGCAGGCGGCAACCGCCAGGCCGCCATCCGCCACGGCTCCCGCGATGGCGGCGCCGAGCCGGTCGAGCCATGGCCAGCGATCGTCGTCGGTGAGCGGATCGCCGTGGCTCATCTTGGCGATCGCGGCAGCGTCGTGGAAGTCGTCGCCCTCGAGGAACGGGCAGCCCAGCGTCTGCGCGAGCGTGCGGCCGAGCGTCGATTTGCCGCTGCCGCTGACGCCCATGATGATCACTGCCATCGGGGCGAGCGCCGCAGGAGTGGTTGACGGGTGCAAGCCTTGTCCTCGCTGGCTGGTCGCGCCGAACCACGAGCCGGCCGGCATGATGCCCAACCCATTAGCGAGGCGGCGGGTTGCCGGGAACTACGACCATCGTCGCGGATGCCAGCCACGCCGTGCCGGCGTAACCACGATTCCGACGAGGCGCCGCGATGCGTCCTTGCTTGCTGGGGTGGATGCGTGATCGGCTTGAAGGCTCTTTTGTTGGCGGCGACCGGCCTCATTGCAGCGCTTCCTGCGACCGCGGCGACGATCGGCTCGACGCTGCTTGCGCGTCCCGACGATCCCCATGCGGTGACGGTGAAGGCCAGGGGAGACGGCCGCGCGGATGACAGCGATGCATTGCAACGCGCGATCGACGCCGCGCGCGATGAGACCGGCCATGGCATCGTCTTCCTTCCCTCGGGCCGCTACCGGCTCACCCGCAGCATCCTGGTGCCGCAGGGCGTGCGCATCTTCGGCGTCGGCCCCACCCGGCCGCTGCTGGTGCTCAGCGACAACACGCCGGGGTTCCAGCAGGGCGTCAGCACGCTGATTGTGTTCACCGGCGGCGATCAATATGACGTCGGCAAGGTGCCCGTGCCGGTGCCTACCGTGGTGCCGCGCAGCGACAAGGTGCGCGACGCCAACTCGGCGACCTTCTATTCGTCGATGAGCAACGTCGACGTCGAGATCGGCGCCGGCAACCCCGCCGCCGCCGCGGTGCGCTTCCGCGTCGCCCAGCATGGCTTCCTCAGCCACATGCGCTTCCGCCTCGGCTCGGCCTTCGCCGGTGTCTATCAGGCCGGCAGCGTCATGGAGGACGTCCACTTCGAGGGTGGTCGCTACGGCATCGTCAGCGAGAAGACCTCGCCGGCGTGGCAGTTCACGCTGATCGATTCGAGCTTCGACGGCCAGCGCAACGCGGCAATCCGCGAGCATGAGGCCGATCTGACGCTGGTCAACGTTGCCTTCCGCAACGCGCCGGTCGGGATCGAGATCGATCGGGGTTACAGCGACTCGCTGTGGGGCAAGGACGTCCGCTTCGAGCACATCGCGCGCGCCGGGGTGATCATCTCCAACGAGGCGAGCACCTTCACCCAGATCGGCTTCGACAACGCCTTGGCGGTCGATACGCCGGTATTCGCCCGCTTCCGCGACAGCGGCCGTACCATTTCCGGCAAGCCCGGCGCCTATCGCGTCGCCAGTTTCAGCCATGGGCTCGCGGTGCCGGGGCTCGGCCGGGTCGGCAAGATCGCGACCAAGGCGGATATCGCGCCGCTGCCGGCGATGCCGTCACCCCGCGCCCCAGCAATCCGCGCCTATCCGGAGGTCGCGGCCTGGACCAACGTCCGCAGCCTCGGCGTCAAGGGCGATGGCCGCACCGACGACAGCGACGCGATCCAGCGTGCGATTGACACCCACCGCGTGCTCTATTTTCCCACCGGCTTTTACATGGTCCGCGCGACGCTGCGCCTCCGTCCTGACACGGTGTTGCTCGGCCTCCATCCCGCGATCACCCAGCTGGTCATCCCCGACGACGATCCCGGCCACGCCGGTGTCGGCGCTGTAATGCCGATCCTGGAGACGCCGAAAGGGGGCGACAACATCGTCGCCGGGCTCGGGCTGTTCACCGGCCGGGTCAACCCGCGGGCAAGCGCGCTGCTGTGGCGTTCGGGCGCTGGCAGCCTGCTCGAGGACGTCAAGATCATGGGCGGTGGCGGTACCCCCACGGCGGACGGCAAGCCGCTTGGCGCCCGCAACGCGCACAGCGGCGATCCCGTCGCCGACAATCGCTGGGACGCGCAATATCCCAGCATCTGGGTGACCGATGGTGGCGGCGGCACCTTCGCCGACATCTGGAGCCCCAACACCTTCGCCCAAGCCGGCTTCTACGTCTCCAACACCGAGACGCCGGGGCACGTCTACGAGCTGTCGGTAGAGCATCACGTCCGCAACGAGATCGTGCTCGATGGTGTCGCCAATTGGGAGTTTCTGGCGCCGCAGACCGAGCAGGAAGTGGGCGAGGGGATGGACGCCGTCTCGCTCGAGCTGCGCAACACCCGCAACGTCCTGTTTGCCAACTATCACGCCTATCGCGTCACCCGCACCTTCCACCCCGCCGCAACCGCAGTGAAGCTGTTCAACGCGGCCGACATCCGCTTTCGCAACGTCCACGTAAACGCCGAGAGCGGCTTTGCCACCTGCGACGCCAACGGCTGCGCGACCTATCTGCGCGCAAGCAAATTCGCGTTCGACAACGCCATTCAGGACAAGACGCACGCGCTTGAGGTGCGCGAGCGCGAGTTCGCGACGCTTGACGTGCCCGCCGCGCCGCCGCCGGTGACGCCGGCGACCCTCGGCACGCCGGTGAAGAAGCTGGCAGGCGATTTCTGGTCGATCTCCGGCGGCGCGGTCGGCGCCGATGGCGCGCTCTACTTCATCGAGCACCGCTTCCAGCGTATCTATCGCTGGACCGAGGCGAGAGGGCTTGAGGTGGTGCGCGATGCCGCGCTCGATCCTGTCAACCTTGCCGTTGATGGATCGGGCAAGCTGCTCGTGCTGTCGTCGTTGGGCCCTGAAGGCAGCGTCTATGCGCTCGTTCCCGACGGGGAAAAGGCCGCGCTCACCGCCATCGCGCCGACCGCGGCAGCCGATCATCCCGGTGCGCGGACGCTGGTGCCGGTCAATTGGTGGAACAATGGCGAATTCCGCGATCAATATAATCCGGCCAGCGACCATTTCACCACGCTCGCCGAGATGTTCGCGCGGGACGTCGGAACGCCGAAGGCGCTCGACTATGTCTCACCCGACGGCAGCCTAGTGCTGCCGGCGTTCCGCGTCCTCCAGCAGGGCCCGCCCGATCATGCCGGCTGGCGCTGGTCCGACACGCTCCAGGCCTATGGCTTTGTCGCAGCCAGGCCCGGCGAGCGATTGTTCGTCAGCAACGGCTCCGAAGGCGTCACCTACAGCGCCCGGCTCGGCAAGGGCGGCGCGCTGGTCGATCTCAAGCCGTTCGCGGCCCGCGGCGGCGAGAGCGTCGCGACGGACGGGCAGGGCCGGGTGTTCATCGCCAACGGCCAGGTCTTCGTCCACGCCGCCGACGGCCGCGAGATCGGGCGGATCGACGTGCCCGAGCGCCCGCTGCAGCTGCTGCTCGGCGGCGCGGACCATCGCACGCTGTTCATCCTGACCCACCACACGCTGTTCGCCGTGAGGGTGTGACCGACAATCAAGAATATAAACAAGACAGGTGAGGAACTGCCATGGCCCAGATCACACGACCCCGCCGCCATATTCTGCTCGGTGCGAGCCTCGCGCCGTTGATCGCCGCCGTGCTGGCGCTCCCTGCTGCGGCACAGACGACACCACCGGTAGCCGCGAACGGCCTGCCGACCACGACCGAGACCGCCGACCCCGCCGCGCCCGATCAGATGACCGCACCCGCGACGCTGCAGACCGATCAGGCGGCCGAGACCACCCGGGCCGCCGGCGGTCCCGACATCATCGTCACCGGCTCGCGGATCACCTCCAGCGGCTTCAGCGCGCCGACGCCCACCACCGTCATCGGCGCCGCCGAGATCGCGCGCAACGCCCAGCCCAACATCTTCACCACCATCGCCCAATTGCCCTCGCTCCAGGGCTCCACCGGCACCACCACCGGCACCAATAGCACTTCGAGTGGCACTCAGGGCCTCAGCTCCTTCTCGCTGCGCGGGCTCGGCACCATCCGCACGCTGACGCTGCTCGATGGCCAGCGCGTGGTCGGCGCCAACGTCACCGGCGTCCCCGATATCAGCCTGTTTCCGCAACTGCTGGTCCAGCGCGTCGACGTCGTCACCGGCGGCGCCTCGGCATCCTACGGGTCGGACGCGGTCGGCGGTGTCGTCAACTTCATCACCAACAAGCGGTTCGAGGGCTTCAAGGCCAACGTCCTTGGCGGCGTCTCCACCTATGGCGACGATCGCCAGATCCTCGTCCAGGCGGCGGCGGGCAAGGCGTTCCTCAACGATCGCCTGCACCTCATCGTCAGCGGCGAATATGCCCATGAGGATGGCATCGAGGCCGGTGGCTTCGGCGAAGACGCGCCCGACAGCCGCGACTGGTACACCACCGCGACGCTGATCAACCGCGGCATCACCAACGACGGCTCGCCGCAATATCAGTATCGCGAGCATGTCCAAGCCTATCAGTACACCAAATATGGGCTGATTTCCGCCGGCCCGCTGCAGGGCACCGCGTTCAACGCCGCCGGCCAGCCATTCCAGTTCGCCTACGGCTCCAACGGCGTGCCGGCCAAGAATGCGGCGGGTACGGTGAGCGGCTGCTACATCGGCTTCTGCGTCGGCGGCGACCTCTCGGGCAATGTCGGCATCGGCACTACGCTGCAGTCGAGGCTCGATCGCTACAACGGCTATGGCCGGATCGGCTTCGACATCGATGCCGACAATGAGATCTACGCCACCGTCAACGTTGCGCAGGTCGATACCAGCAACCAGCCCAACCCAGGCGCCGCCAAGTCCGGCCTGACGCTGCAATGCTCAAACCCGTTCGTGCCCACCTCGATCCAGGCGGCATGCGCGGCGAGCGGCATCACCCAGTTCCAATATGGCGTCAGCAACGCAATCCTGCCCAACATCACCGTCTATCCCACCCGCAAGCAATATCGCTTCGTCGGTGGCGCCACCGGCCGGGTGCCGGTGCTCGGGTCGCAATGGCGCTATGACGTCTATTACGAGCATGGCGAGAACATCACCGACATCAACGTCGACAACATCACACTCACCCCGCGCTACAATGCCGCGATCCAGGCGATCACGCTCAACGGCCAGATCGTTTGCGCCAGCGCGGTGGCGCGCGCCAACGGGTGCGTCCCGATCAACATCATCGGCGGCACACCGCCATCGGCGGCGGCGCTCGCCTATATCGAGCCCGCTGCCGGCCCGCGCCAGCACACCCGCCAGACCCAGGATGTCGCCAGCGCCAGCATTTCGGGCGAGCCCTTCTCGCTGTGGGCCGGGCCGGTGTCGGTCGCGACCGGCGCCGAATATCGCCGCGAATTCTACCACGTCACCGGCGACCCTTACGGCAATGGCGTGTCGGACGAGAGCCCGTACGATACCAACTACCCGGCCGATCCGGTGCTCAACACCATCGGCAACAATTGGTACGCCGGCAACTACCACAATGGCCGCGGCAGCTATAACGTGCTCGAAAGCTTCCTCGAGCTCAACGTGCCGTTCCTGAGCTCGGCGACGTTGGGCAAGGCCAACCTCAACGTCGCCGGCCGGGCGACGCGCTACAGCACCTCGGGCACCGTCTACACGTGGAAGATCGGCGGCACCTGGGACACGCCGCTCGACGGGTTCCGGATCCGCGCGGTCACCTCGCGCGACGTCCGCGCGCCCAATCTGTCTGAGCTGTTCGCGGCACCGATCTCGGTCACCGTCCCCAACTTTACCAATCCCTTCAACAACACCGCGGTGAACATCATCCAGAACACCACGGGCAATCCTAACCTCCGTCCGGAGGTGGCGCGCAACACCGAGGTGGGGCTGGTGCTCGCCCGGCCGAGCTGGCTCCCCGGGTTCAGCGTCTCGGTGGACTATTACAAGATCAAGCTCGACGGCGTGATCTCGGCGTTGAGCGCGCAGCAGCAGGTCAATCTCTGCTTCTCGGGCGTCACCGCCACCTGCGGCTCGTTCAACCTCTCCGACCCTGGCGGCAACAACTTCGTCACCGTCCAGCCGTTCAACCTCGCGTCCATTTCCACCGACGGCATCGACATCGAGGCAAGCTACCAGTGGCGCGACCCGCTGGGGATCAAGGGCAACTTCTCGCTGCGCGGGCTCGCCACCAACGTCCGCAGCTTCATCACCGACACCGGGCTGCCCGGCACCATCCCGATCGACAGCGCCGGTGCCAACTCGGGCAACACGCCCAAGTGGAAGTGGCTCGCGATCGAAGGCTATGACAATGATCGCTTCAGCTTCACCCTGCAGCAGCGCTGGTTCAGCGACGGCGTGATCGGCAATCAATATGTCGTGTGCGGCACCGGCAATTGCCCGGTATCAACGGTCAACAGCCCCACCGTCGATTACAATTTCATGCCCGGCGCCTTCTATTTCGACGTGGGCGGATCCTACAACATCGCCAAGAAGCTGACCGCCTATTTCAAGGTCGACAATCTCTTCAACCGCGATCCCGCACCTTCGCCGCAGACCAACACCGGGGTGGACGTCAACCCGGCGCTCTATGACGTGATCGGGCGGATGTTCCGGCTCGGCGTCCGCTACAATTTCTGATCCTTCTGCGCTTCTGCGGCTGGTGTCGACCACCGCCGGGGCGCTACTTCTTCCCCCAACTGTCCCGGCCATGTGCCGGGACTTTCGTCTATCAGGAGATCGGCCATGCAGCGACGCAACGGAATAGGGGCGGCGGCGCTTATCGGCCTGTTGCTGGCCAGCACCGCCCCGGCGATGGCGTCGACGTCGTCGCTGCAGACCGCGCCCGACGATCCCCGCGCGGTCACCGTCGCCGGCAAGCGCGACGGCCGGGCCGACGACTCCGCCGCGCTCCAGCGCGCGATCGACGCCGCGGCCGCCAAGGGCAGCGGCGGTATCGTCTTCGTGCCGTCGGGCCGCTATCGCGTCACGCGCACCATCTTTGTGTGGCCCGGCGTGCGGGTGTTCGGCGTCGGCGGGACCCGGCCAGTGCTGGTGCTCGGCGACTCCACCCCCGGCTTCCAGCAGGGCGTCGCCAACATGGTGATCTTCGCCGGCGCCCACCGTGGCCAGGTGCCGCGGGTGCCGTTCCCGCCACCCGGCAGCGTGCCGTTCGATCCGACGATCGCCGACGCCAATCCCGGCACCTTCTATTCGGCGATGAGCAACATCGATGTCGAGGTCGGCCAGGGCAATCCGGCCGCCGCGGCGATCCGCTTCCATGCAGCGCAGCACGCCTATCTCAGCCACATGGACTTCGATCTCGGCTCCGGCCTCGCCGGGCTCTACCAGGTCGCCAACGTCGGTCAGGACCTGCACTTCCGCGGCGGTCGTTATGGCATCCTTACCGAAAAGCCGTCGCCTGCCTGGCAGTTCACCCTGCTCGATTCGAGCTTCGACGGCCAGCGCGACGCTGCGATCCGCGAGCATGAGGCGGGGCTCACGCTCGTCAACGTCACGATGCGCAACGCGCCGGTCGGGATCGACATCGACCGGGGCTATGGCGACTGGCTGTGGGGCAGGGACGTCCGCTTCGAGAATATCGCCCAGGCGGGCGTGGTGATCTCCAACGAGAACAACGTCTACACCCAGATCGGCTTCGAGAACGCCTTGGCGTCGAACACCCCGGTGTTCGCGCGCTTTCGCGACAGCGGCAAGACGGTCGACGGCGCCGGCCCGGCCTATCGGGTCGCTACCTTCAACTACGGCCTGGCGGTGCCCGGGCTTGGCCAGACCGGCCATTATGCCACCGTCGTCAAGGCGGCGGCACTGCCCGCGCTGCCGGCGCCGGGCGCGCCTGCGATCCGGCCGCTGCCGGCCACGACCGACTGGTTCAATGTCCGCGAGGCCGGCGCCCGCGGCGACAACAAGACCGATGATACCCAGGCGATCCAGCGCGCGATCGACACGCATCGCACCGTCTATTTCCCCGCGGGCCGCTACATCGTCAGCGACACGCTGCGGCTGCGCGCCGACACCGCGCTGGTCGCACTTCATCCCAACCTCACCCAGATCATCCTGCCCGATCGCACCCCGGCGTTTCAGGGCGTCGGCGCGTCCAAGCCGCTGATCGCCTCCGCCGAAGGCGGCGCGGCCATCGTCTCCGGGCTCGGCCTGTTCACCGGCGGGATCAACCCGCGCGCCACCGCCTTGCTGTGGACCGCCGGCGCGAATTCGCTGGTCGATGACGTCAAGTTCCAGGGCGGCCACGGCACCGATCTTGCCGACGGCACCCGCTTCGTTCCGTACAACGCCAACCACAGCGGCGATGCCGATCCCGCCAAGCGTTGGGACGCGCAATATCCGAGCCTGTGGGTGACCCGCGGCGGCGGCGGCACCTTCAACAACATCTGGAGTCCCAACACCTACGCCCAGGCCGGCTTCTACGTCTCCGACACCGACACCCCCGGCCACGTCTATGAGATGTCGGTTGAGCATCACGCCCGCACCGAGATCGCCTTGAACCGCGTCGCCAATTGGGAGCTGCTCGCGCCGCAAACCGAAGAGGAGGCGGGTGAGAGCCAGGATGCGGTGTCGCTCGAGATCCGCGACAGCCACGACATCCTCGTCGCCAACTATCACGCCTATCGGGTCACCCGCTCGCTCAAGCCTGCCGCCGCCGCGGTGCGGCTCTACAATGCCCGCGGCATCCGCTTCCGCAACGTGCATGTGAACGCCGAAAGCGGACTCGGCACCTGCGACGAGAATGGCTGCGCCACCTATCTGCGCGCCAGCAAATATCCGTACGAAAATGCCGTCCAGGACATGACCAGTGGTCTGGAAGTGCGCGAGCACGAGTTTGCGACCCTCGATGTCGGCGCAGCCACCCCGCCGGCCAAGGCCGCCGCGTTCGCCGGCAAGGTCACCAAGCTAGCCGGCGGCTTCGATGCCGCCGGCGGCGGCGCGGTGGATGCGGCGGGCAATCTCTACTTCGTCGATCGCAAAGCGCAGCGGATCTACGGCTGGTCGGCCAAGGGCGGCCTGTCGATCGTGCGGGATACATCGCTCGATGCGGTCAACCTGGCGGTGGATCGCTCGGGCAATCTGATGGTGCTGTCGTCCGATGGGCGAGAGGGCACCGTCTACAGCTTCAAGCCGGGAGGGCCCGAGACGGCGCTGACCGTGATCGCGCCGACCGCGGCGGCGGACCACCCGGGAGCCACCGTGGCGCTGCCGGCGAGCTATTGGAATAATGGTGAGTTCAAGGATCAGCTCGATCCCGCGACGATGCGCTACCCTACGCTCGCCGACATGTTCGCGCGCGACGCCGCCTTGCCCAAGTCCCGCGCCTATGTGTCGCCCGACGGCAGCCTGGTGCTGCCGGCCTATCGCACCTTCCAGCAGGGTCCGGCGGATTTCAGGGGCTGGCGCTTCTCCGATGCGCTCGACAGCTACGGCTTTGTCGCCGCCAGACCGGGCAGTCGCGTGTTCGTCACCAACGGCTCGGAGAATAAGACGTATAGCGGCCTGCTCGGCCCGCGCGGCGAGCTCAGCGCGCTCAAGGCCTTCGCGAACCGCGGCGGCGAGAGCGTCGCGGTCGATGGTCGGGGACGGGTATTCGTCGCCAATGGACAGATATTCGTCTATGCCGCCGATGGCCGTGAGATCGGCCGGATCGACGTTCCCGAGCACCCGCTCCAGCTGGTCGTCGGCGGCGCGGAAGGCCGCAGCCTGTTCATCCTGTCCCATCATGGCCTCTACGTGGCCGGCATCTGAGCAGCCGCTAGCGCGCTTCGCCGATCAGGTGGAGCGCGATCGTCCGCCGGTGGGGATGCCGGCGGTGCTCGAACAGATAGATGCCCTGCCACGTCCCCAAGGCAAGCCGGCCGCCGATCAGCGGGATCGACAGCTGCACCCCGGTGAGCGCAGTGCGCAGGTGCGCCGGCATGTCGTCCGGCCCCTCGTCGTCATGTTCGTAATGCCGGCTTTCGGGCGTCAGCGCGGCGAAATACGCCTCCATGTCGCGTCGCACCGCCGGCGCTGCATTCTCCTGGATCACCAGCGAGGCGGAGGTGTGGCGGCAGAACAGGGTGAGCAGCCCCTCGGTCAGCCCCTGGCGATCAACCCAGTCGACGACGTCGCGGGTGAAATCGATCAGCCCCTGGTGCCGGGTGTCGATGGCGATGATGGTGGTGGCCTGCTGCATCGGGCTGTCATAGCATGGAAACACCGCCGGCTACGCCCGCGACATCTGCTGCATCGCAGCAAGAAAACGTCACGCCGCGCACGTCCGCTGGCAAAACCCGCCACCTAGATCGGGCATCGAACCCCCAAGGAGAGACGTTCATGGACGATTCCGCCACCAACAACGACAAGCCACTTCACCCTGTGTGGGGCAAGGTCGGGCTGCTGGCGTTCGGGCTTTGCATCCTCGCCTTTCTCACCGCGATCGACCGTCCCGAGTGGTTCCACCTGCGCCCGGCAAGCGGCACCGCGGCGGCGCTGACGCTGGCTGCCGAGCGGCCCTGATCTGTTGCGGGTGCGTGGCGAGCCTTGTCATGGCCGTCATCGGCAGCCTAGGCCACGCACCCGATCCAGCAACCGACGAGTGACCATGGCCGACCTTGCCTTCGACATCCCCCATGCGCTCGGCCGGGCCGAAGCGCGGCGCCGCATCGAAGCTGGCCTGCCCAAGCTCGCGGCGCACATCCCCGGTGGCGGGATGGTGGACGCCGAATGGACTGGCGCGGATGCGCTGTCGCTGGCGATCAAGGCAATGGGCCAGAAGGTATCGGCTGATCTCGTGATCGGCGAGGCGAATGTCGCCGGCACGGTGCGCATCCCGATGATGCTGGCGATGATGGCCGGCCCGATCGGCGATTTCGTCAAAACCAGTGCCGAGAAGATGCTCGCCAAGCCGGCCTGATCGCGCCTCAAGGGCGGGCGGTAACTGACCTTGCGGTCAGCCGCCTCCCGCCGGCTCGGGCGTACCGGGCCCCATTCGGAACCGGACTCGCTCGACGCAGCCCACCAGCCCTGTGCTGGACGCCTTCTTCTTGGCATCCAACACGATCGGCAGCGCCGCCTTGCCGAATTCATCCGACGGCTGGCTCGCCAAGACTCTGACGTGGCCGGTGGCGCCCCAGGGCGCAACGTCGAACGCCAGGATCGCCCAACCCTCGATCGCCCGCTTGCGCCAATTGTCCGGATAGACGAGCGCCGGCATCGTTTCCCATTTCTCGTCATAGGCGCAATTACTGCCGGCTGGGGTCAGCGACGGTGGATCGATGTCCGCCGGCGCCGGCAAACGGGTGGCGTTTCTGGTGAACGGGTTGAGGCAGCCACGCCGCGGGCCTTGCGTCAGCCGCGACTGGCCCATCGCGCGCAGTGCAGCCCGTTCGAGCGCTACGTTGCCAGTGCCGACCGCCTGCCTGAGGTGGATAGGGCGGCCTTTGGCGTTTAGATCATAAGCCACCAGGCTCCAGTCCCGTGCCCCCGGAGCACCCGGCAGCTTCAGGTAATCGGGCGACACGGCCCGCAGCCACTGCGGCCTGGGCTCCTTGTCGCAATCCGCCCCCTCGGGCTTGATCCGGGCCCACGCCGCTGGCGGCAGCTCGCCGTTGAGCGGATTGATGCTGTAGGAGATGAGATCGCCGAGCGGAGCGTCGGCGATCGACAGGGGATCCGCGGTGTAGGTCACCGTGCAATTGTCCAGCGCCGCCGCCACTGGGAAATGCGATGCTGCGAGCGACGGCGCTATGTCAGTTGTCGAATAGTCCCAGTCTCCGCCGCCGGTGATCGACATGGCTTGGCCGCGCGGATCGATCCGGAACGTGTAGGTTCGCGGCGCCGATGTTTGCTCGCCCCAAAGCAAGGTTGTGTGGGGCCGCCGAAGCTGCGTGCCGGCGAAGGTCCTGCCGCTGCATCGCACGTCACCGGGGATCCACCGCTGGAGGCGTTGCCCTGATATTTGCGGCGCGGGGGGCACCGCTGCCGGCGGGCCCGCCTGCCCGCTGGCGATCAGAGCGGCTGCGACAAGACCAATCGCCATACACAATCCTCCACACGCCCGGCCCGGCACGTGATGGTTATCGTAGGCGGCAATAGGCCGGTGGAGCAACAATCAAGCAATAGATCGCGGATGTCATAATAGTGGCCCCGACATCGCGCGGCCCTCGACGAAAACCTTGGTTTTCGGAGGTCCGCAGCTGGCTCCCTGAGTAGGAGCATAACAGGTTGTTCGTGGTTGTTCGTCATTCTTCGCGCAGCTCTTGGCGTTCCCGATTGATTCACGTTTGGCGTTTCGCCTTTGTTCGTTGACGTTCGCTTTCAACCGCGCGAATGTGTGGGAGCAGGTGAGGGAGTTAGATGGCGAAGCTAAGCGCTCTGGCGGTGAAGAATGCCAAGGCTGGTCGCCACGGCGACGGAGCTGGACTCTACCTGCTCGTCTCCCCTGCTGGCGCGAAGTCCTGGGTGCTCCGGGTTCAGCGAGACGGCAAGCGCCGGGACATCGGATTAGGGTCGCTTGCATCGCTCAGTTTGGCGGAAGCCAGAGGCAAGGCGCCCGAGTTGCGGAAGCATGCGCTCAACGGTCGTGACCCCGTTGCCGAACGGGATCGGGACCGCCGCCCAATTCCGACTTTCAAGGAAGCCGCGAAGGCTGCCCACGAGGCGCTAAAGCCCGGCTGGTCGGCGAAGAACGCCGCAGCGTTCCTGACCTCACTCGAAACGCACGTCTATCCCGCGATCGGCAATCTAAAAGTCGACTCGATTGAAGCCTCGAACATCCGCGATACACTCGCGGCGATCTGGACAAAGGTGCCGGAAACCGCCCGGAAGGTGAAGGTGCGGATCAATGCGGTGCTGGATTTCGCTCACTCCAAAGGGTGGCGGCCGACGGAGGCGCCGCGGAAATCGGTTTCCGTTGGGCTGTCGAAGCAAGCGAAGGGTGGCAACTTCGCCTCGATGCCTTGGGCCGACGTCCCTGCCTTCGTCGCCGATCTACGGGAGAAAGTCTCGTCGACTGGTCGCGATGCGCTGCTGCTCCAGATTTTGACGGCTGCGCGGACCGGCGAGATACGGTCGGCGAGGTGGGCAAACATGGATCTGGAGCGAGGCGACTGGAACCGACCGGCCGAGCTGATGAAGAGCCGCGAGCCCCACACCGTGACGTTGAACACGGCAGCTGTCGCGTTGCTCGAGCGCATCGTCGCTGCCCGCAAGCCGAAGCCCGGCGACCTGGTATTCCCGTCAGCCAAGGGGACGATGATCTCTGACATGACGCTGTCGAAGGTGATGCGGGACGCCAAGCAGCCATACACCCCTCATGGGTTCCGCAGTTCGTTCCGCGACTGGGCTGCCGAGCAGATGCATCAGATACCCGATGCGGTGGCCGAGGCGGCATTGGCGCACGCCGTTCCCGACAAGGTGGTGAGGGCCTACAAGGGTACACGTCGGTCAGCGTCCCGGTGCCGCGGGGCGTGCTGATGCAGGCGATCGTTGAGGCGATGTTTGTAAGTTAAATGGACGACTGAACGCATGGCGTTCAGTTGGCAATTGACCCTTAGGGTGACTGGCCTTAGACTGATTCCACATGAGGATCGAGTTCGCGGATGACGCTCTACGACGCATATGCACGGACGACGCGCACAAGATGGGGCTTCCTTTCGCCGTCATCAAAGCGGCCAGACGCCGGCTGGTGCAATTGGAAGCGGCTGCCGATGAGCGAGATCTGCGCAACCTCAAGAGCCTCAATTTCAAGAAACTGCAAGGCGACCGCAGCGATCGGCATTCAATCAGGATCAACGACCAATACCGGATCGAATTTACGATCACTCAGAGCCAGCGACCACCGGTAATTACAGTCGTCGCAATCGGCGACACACATTGAAGGGTACCATATGAACATCGCTGCTTGCCTTGATGACGTTCCCCATCCCGGCGAGTTCGTGCGTGAAGAGATCGAGGCTCGCGAGTGGTCGCAGCGCGATCTGGCCTATATTCTCGGCGTGCCGGAGCAGGCGATCAACCTGATCTTGTCGGGTAAGCGCGGCATTAGCCCTGAAATGGCAAAGGCGCTGGGCAAAGCGTTCGACGTCTCCGCGGCATATTTTGCCAACCTGCAGCAGGCTTATGAAATGGCCAAGGCGAAAGCGCCCGATCCCGCAGTAGAGCGCCGCGCCCGGCTACAGAATGCGTACCCTGTTCGAGAGATGATCAAGAGGGGATGGCTAGCAGACACGGACATAGGCCTTCTAGAAGCCCAGATGATGCGCTTCTTTCATAAGAACGACTTGGCCGATGTGCCCTATTTGGCTCACGCGGCGAAGAAGGCCGACTATAGCGAGACATCTCCTGTCCAGATCGCTTGGCTCTTTCGTGTTCGGCAGATCGCTGCGGAGATGCCAACCGTTGCTTATTCCCAGAGCAAGTTGCGGGCACTGGCGGCTGAACTCCCTCGCTATATGAGAGACGCGGAAGAGATACGTCACATCCCGCGCTTGCTGTCAGAATGCGGGGTGCGGTTTGTGGTGGTAGAAACGCTGCCCAAGGCAAATATTGACGGCGCTTGCTTCTGGCTGGACGCGAAGTCGCCGGTCGTCGGAATGACTATCCGCCACGATCGCATCGATAATTTTTGGTTTGTCCTGAGGCACGAGCTGGAGCACGTACTTAATGGCGATGGCCGCGGCGAGCTTGATGGAGCCCAAGTCGATGTCGACTTGGAGGCGTCCGGAAGCCGCGAAGACCTGCCAGTGGTCGAGAAGAAAGCCAATGCAGCGGCACAGGATGCATGCGTTCCGGCCGCAGAGCTCGAATCCTTCTATGTGCGCAAGTACCCATACATTGCCGAAAAGGATGTTGTGGGGTTTGCCGGTCGCGTGGGACGCCATCCTGGGATCGTGGTTGGCCAACTTCAGCGGCGGATGAAGCGCTACGACTGGCTGACGCGTCACAAGGTTAAGATCAGGCAGTACCTGCTGGGTTCCAGTGTTGTTGATGGGTGGGGTGACATCGCCCCTGTATCGTTGTGAAGGGTGTCAAACCGTGACTTATAACGAGCAGCTTCAAAAAGTTTGGCACGCCTACGAGCAGGAACATGGGCAAGTGCCGGCCACGGCACGTGACGCGGTGCAGTGGGGCGTAGAACGCCGCATGATCGAAACTCAGCCGGTCGACCCGCTTGCAAAGCTCGCCGAGGACATGTCCAGGGCGCTCCGTGAAGAATATGCAACTGATCGACAAGGACGGCGGTATCGCGTCAACCATGCAGTGCGCGTCAACCGTGGGGGAGTTCAATATACCTTTTGGGCGATAATGGCGGATGCACCACGCGAGCACATGCAGAAGGCATTTATCCAGCGCCGTGAACAGATAGTCGGCGATTGCGTCCAGCTCGCCACCGACGTCGAGGCATATAACGAAATGAAGGAAGGGCGCGAGCCAATCCCGATGCTTTTCGACTTCCGGGATGACGTTGAAGAACGCCGCTATTGGGATGACAGGAGGGCCGCTTAACACGCTAGACGGCAAGCGCCGCTAGGCCAATGTGTTTTCCTAGCCGCTTGGTCGCCTTCCCCCACCGCACCTCTCTCCTTCCCGCGCTGGGGACCGCAAACGCCCGAGGATTGGAAGCGCCTGGTGCGCCGGCTGCGTGGCTAGGGCAAAAAGCCACCTACCCCGTGCTTGGGGCCTGTGTCCCCGCGCGGCGTTGGCGTCAGTCGTCGTTGGGGGCGACGTCGTCGTCGGTATCGGGGCGGCGGAGATCCCGGGGATCGAAGAAGCCCTTCGAGTTGGGGAAGGTGTAGGCGCCGAATGGGATGATCAGCGTGCCGGGCGCGAGGTTCGGGCCGATGAACTCGATGCCAGAGCGGGCGAGAATGCTGTCGGGCGCGGTGATCGCGGAGAGGTAGCTGCCGGTATAGCCGTTGGCGATTGCCTCATGGAACGGCCGCACGAACAGGTCGAGATTGTCCGCGAACTCCTCCTCATCCATCCGCTGGCTCTTGTCGGGATGCGCGGTGGCGAGGACCAGGTCGGCCAGGTGGCCGTGGGCGCTGGAGTCGATTGCGTAGCCGTTGAAGTTGAGGAAGCTCTCCATGCAGGCAACGCCGGTGCGCTTGTTGCCCTGCTGGAACGCTTGAGCCTCCGAGATGCCGACGCACAGCTTCGCGCTCAGAAGCAGAAGGTCGTCACGATCCTCGACGTTGTCGGCATAGAAATAGTGCTGCTTGGGGCGATTGATCGCCGCCTCAAGCGCGCCCGGCAGGGTAATGCCGAACGGCTCTGGCTTGACGGCGACTATCTGCTTGTTGAGATCAATCGCTTCTTCGACCTCCACCCACCTGGGCGTGGTCATTCAGCGAGGCGCTCCATATCGATCGGGAACTGCGCATAAAGGCGGTTCACTACCGCGGCAGCGTCGAACTGCATATCGTTCGGCCGTGCCACCTTCTTGATGCGGCGACGCGTCTGAGCGTTGGGGAGCGGGAATGTCGTAGCCATTTCGTCCTCCTTCGTTCGAGCTTCGATGTTCGTTCTATATACCGTTCGAACGACACCTATGCAACGCGGGTATTACCAGCAGGTTCACGTTTGAGGCCGCTATATGGGGATTTGAAGCGGTTTACGCGAGTTTCGGCTTCGCCAATGTGGCCTTCGGCCAGCCCGATCTGGAGTTCGGTTAGACTTCGAACTCATCCACTGCCACCAGCGTGGCCTCGCGGCCGCGGAACGCCTCGGCCCGGCGAGCAGTCAGGAGAGCATAGTGGCTCTTGCCCCATCGCCGGCCGCTCATGAACGCGATCTGGCGTGCCGCGGTCGCTGCCACCTTGCCGAACTCATCCACGCTACGCGCCAGGCGATCGCCGGCGGTGCGCAGCTGGACGTCCATGTTGCGGAAGACGTCGGTGTGGAACTGCACGGGTCGCGGCGAGCAGGACGCGCCGACTGCGAGCTAGTTCGGCATCATCGCTGCTGGCTGACCACAGATTTGATGCTCTCCACGGTAATCAACGCGCGCCCACCAACCTTGATGCGCTCCAGCGTACCATTGCCCATAAGTTTATCGATAGTGGTCCGCCCAAGCCCCGTGGCAGCCATCACCTCCTTCACGGTTACGGTGATCGCGCCTTCGGGGATGCCGACGCGCATGGGCGCGGCTGTCGTTTTGACCGGCTCGATCTTGGGCTCCCCAACGGTCAGCGGTGGAGACAAAGACGCCGAATGCACTGCCGGCAGCTCGGGCTGCTTCGGAGGAACGGCCGTCCCCACATGGCCGCTGTGCTGGGCGATGACGTTCTGCAGAGACTTGTCGTCGAACCGGATGCCGATCAGGCTCACAGCTGGTGCACCGCCTCGCAGATCCGAGCCAGGAAGGCGGACGGTGCCGGTGGCCCAAATGTCGTCGACCTTGCCCTCGGCACAGATCCGACGCCACAGGTCGCGAGAGATGCGGCTGTCGCGAACCTCGGTGCGGCGACCATCAGCCTCATCCGTCTCGATGATGCGGGCATATGCCTTCACCAGCCCTGCGACAGCGAAGTCGGCCAGCACGGAGGGGGCATGACCCAGATCCGCCAAGTCGACGAGTTCAGCCGCTTTCCGCGGCGCGATCGGATTGAAGTAGCTCAACGAGTGCCCCACGCAGCGAAAACTGCCGGCGGTGTGCCGCGGATGGGTAAACATCCTGCTATCATCAGTGCGACTGTTCGCGGTTGTTCGCCGCCTATCGCTTCAGAGTGTGGGAGCAGGGGAGGGAGCGATCACCGCAGCCCCCCAACTTCTCGCATCATTTCAATGCGGTAGATCTCCGCAGCTGGCTCCCTGAGTAGGATTCGAACCTACGGCCGCTCGATTAACAGTCGAGAGCTCTACCGCTGAGCTATCAGGGAACGCGCTGCGGAAGCGCGTCTATAAACGGCAAAATCGGCGATGCAACCCCGTTTTGTCGCAGAACCGGTTCGCCGCTCAGCCGAGGAACTGCTCCATGGTGATGCGGTCGTCGAGCGCATGCTCGGGATCGAACAGCAGGGTCAGTTCGCGCGCGCGATCCATCGCGATATCGACCGCGGCGATGTTGCGGAACTCGCGCTGATCGGCAACCGCCGACACCGGCCGCTTGGCCGGGTTGAGCACCGTGAGCGAGATCCGCGCCTTGTCCGGCAGGATCGCGCCGCGCCAGCGTCGCGGGCGGAACGGGCTGATCGGGGTCAGCGCGAGCAGGTTCGATCCCAGCGGCAGGATGGGGCCCTGCGCCGAGAGATTATAGGCGGTCGAACCGGCAGGGGTGGCGGCGAGGATGCCGTCGCACGCCAGCTCCGGCATCACCACCCGATCGTTGACGGTGACGCACAGCTTGGCAGTCTGGCGCGTCTCGCGCAGCAGCGATACCTCGTTGATCGCCGGTACCTGAAAGATCCGACCCTCCTGGTCGGTGACGGTCACCAGCAGCGGCGTCACCTGGAAGGGGCGCGCGCGCATCAGTCGTTCGTCGAGGCCGTGGCGGCGCCACTCGTTCATCAAGAAGCCGACCGTGCCGAGGTTCATCCCGAACACCGGCACGCCGGGGCGGCGGCGATCGAGGATCGCGTGCAGCGTCTGCAGCATAAAGCCGTCGCCACCGAGCGCGATGATCACATCGGCGTCGGCGGGCTCCACCCAATCCTGGGCGTCGGCGAGTTCGGCCGCGGCGGCCTGCGCCTGGGCGGTGGGCGAGGCGACCAGCGCCCGCCGCGTGTAGCCGGTCATCCGCCGGTGACGCTCATGTGCCGCGCCACTGCCGGCGCCGAGCCCGCCTCGATGCGGAAATCGTGCCGCTTGGGCTTGAGCAGCAGCGCGCCGTCGATCGCATCGTCGAGCGCGTCGACGCCTTGCTCGCGCAGGATCGCCTTGAGATCGACCTGATCGTCATGGCCGAGGCACATGTAGAGCTTGCCCTCGGTCGTCAGCCGCACCCGGTTGCAACCGTCGCAGAAATTGGCGGTGAGCGGCGAGATCAGGCCGAGCCGCGTCGCGGTGCCCTCCACCCGCCAGTAGCGCGCCGGGCCCCCGGTGCGGTGCGTGTCGCGGACCAGCGGGAAGCGGCTGGAGAGCGTCTCGAACACGCGGGTCAGCGGCACGAACCGGTCGACCCGGTCCTCATCGATCGCACCGAGCGGCATCGTCTCGATCAGCGACAGGTCATGGCCTTCGGCGGCGCACCAGGCGAGCATCGTGCCGATCTCGGCCTCGTTGATCCCGGCAAGCGCGACCATGTTGATCTTGACCGCGAGCCCGGCCGCCTTGGCCGCGGCGATGCCGCCGAGCACCTGGGCAAGGTCGCCGTGGCGGGTGATGAAGCGGAAGGTATCGGCATCGAGGCTGTCGAGGCTGACGTTGATCCGGCGGATCCCGGCCGCGACCATGCGCTCGGCATGTTCGGCGAGGCGGGTGCCGTTGGTGGTCATGGTCAGCTCGTCGAGGCCGTGGCCGACATGGCGGCCGAGCCGGTCCATCAGCTCGCCAACGTCGCGCCGCACCAGCGGCTCGCCGCCCGACAGGCGGATCTTGGTCACCCCGCGCGCCATGAAGCGCTCGGCGATGATCGCGATCTCCTCGAGGCTGAGCAGCTTGGCACGCGGCAGGAAGGTCATCTGCTCGGCCATGCAATAGCGGCAGCGCAGATCGCAGCGATCCGTCACCGAGATGCGCAGATAACGGATGACACGGCCGTGGGCGTCGACCAGCTGGCGGTCGGTCGAGAGAACATCAATGGCCATCGGCAGGAGCTAGGGTCTCGACGGCCCCGGGGCAAGGGCGGGGCTGCACGAGACGGGTCATCGACGGCCCGGGCGTCCCCGGACGGGAAGCGGGGCGACGCCAGGGCGGTTGGCGGCGCCAGCCCACACGGCTAGGTCAGTGCGGATGGGGACAGACGCCGGTTGCGCAGCATTGTTTATCGTCTCCCCGGGCGGCGCGGCCACGCCCGGCCCGGCGCTGGCGGAGATCGCCGAGGCGGACGGCTGGCACCCGATCATCGATGCCGGTGGCGGCGGCGTTGCCGCGCGCTGCATGGCGAGCGGCGCCGCGGTGGCGGTGGTCGATGCGCGCGGCGGCATCGTCGGATCATTGCCCGATCTGCGGCGGCTGGGCGGGCTGGTCGGCGCGACCGGCGCGGCGCTGCTGGTGCTGCTCGACGGGGTCGATGACGAGGCGATCGACGAGGCGTTCACCGCCGGCGCCACCCATTTCCTTGCGATGCCGGCCAGCGTGACGGAGCTGACCCAGGCGATCCGCTACGCCGCCCGCCATGCCCAGCGCGGCTCCGATCGCTGGTCGGCGGAGGGTGAGCGGCGCTGGCCCCATCGCGGCGACGACACCGCGATGGCGGTGCTGCGCCTGTGGCTGGCCGACCGCATCGCGGCAGGCCGCAGCGTCGGCGTGCTGCGTATCTCGCTGTCGCGGCTCGACATCCTCAACGCCGCGCGCGGTCGTGCCGCAGGCGACGCACTGATTGGCGAAGCACGCCGCACCGTCGAGGCGATCGCCGCGGCGGTACCCGGCGGCGCAGCGCAGGTCGCCCACCCCGGTGCGGGCGATATCGTCGTCGCCGTCGAGGCGGACGCCACCGGCCTCGATGGCCTGGCGGCACGGCTCGGCGCGGCGCTCGCCCAGCCGTTGCGCGCGGGCGAGCAACTGGCGGTGCTGGGCAGCCGCTGGGGCATGGCGCTCGCCGGCGCCGGCGACGATGCCGACAGTCTGCTGCGCCGCGTCGGCGAGGCGCTGATCGCGGCCAAGGCGAGCGATGGCGCGGTGATCCGCATCGCCGGACCGGAGGGGGCGGCACCGCTCGATTCACTCGCGATCGATCTCCACCACGCCATCGAGCGCGGCGAGATCGAGATCCTGTTCCAGCCGCAGGCGCCGATCGACGGCCGCCGGATCGGTGGGGTGGAGGCACTGGCGCGCTGGCACCATCCCGCGCTCGGCCCGCTCGGCGCCGATGCGCTGTTCGCCGCCGCCGACCGCGCCGATCTCGGCATCGCGCTGTCCGATCACATCCAGCGGCTGGTGCTGGCGCGGGTAGCCGCCTGGCCGCCGCCGCTCGATCGCCTGCGCGTCGCGCTCAACCTTACCGCCGGCGATCTCGGCCGCCCCGGCTTTGCGCAACTGTTCCTCGACCGCGTCGCCGCGAGCGGCTTTCCACTCGAACGCCTGACGGTGGAAGTGACCGAATCGGGCGCGATCCGCGATCTCGGCGTCGCCGCGGTGCTGCTCGAGACGCTGCGCGCCGCCGGCTGCCGGGTGGCGCTCGACGATTTCGGCACCGGCTATTCGAGCCTCGCCTATCTCACCGCGCTGCCGCTCGATTACCTCAAGATCGACAAGGCGCTGGCGCGTGGCATCGAGGGCTCGGACCGCGAGAGGTGCGTGATCCGCGCCGTGGCCGCGCTCGCCCGCTCGCTCGATCTCGCCGTGGTCGCCGAGGGGATCGAAACCGAGGCGCAGCGGCAGCTGCTCGCCGCCGAGGGCTGCGCCTTCTACCAGGGTTTCCTCCTCGCTGAGCCGATCGACGAGGCCGCGCTCACCGCCTTGATGGAGCAATCATGATCCGCACGTTGCTGGCCGCCTCGCTTCTGCTGTCTACCCCGGCGCTAGCTTGCGCCGACGACCCGCAGGCCGCGATCCGCGCCGCGATGGCCGATAGCGCCGCCGGGTGGAGCCGCGGCGACATCCGCCGCTTCATGGCGGTCTATGCCGACGACGCAATCTTCGTCACCCGCGACGGCCTGATCCGCGGCAAGGCCGCGATCGCCGCCCGCTACGCCAAGGGCTATGGCGCCGATCCCGCGGCGCGCGGCGCGCTGTCGTTCCGCATCCTCGGCTTCCGCCCGGTCGACCCGCGCCACCAGATCCTGTTCGCGCGCTGGCAGCTGACCTATCCTGCCGGCAAGAAGTCGGCCGCCGGCATGACGACGCTCGTCTTCGAGCGCGGCCAGACCGGCTGGAAGATCATCTCCGACCACAGCAGCTGACCGCCGCCGCGACGGGGCATCGCCTCACCCCGCTGCCTTGGCCAGCCCCTTCGACAATTGCAGCGCGCCGTGCAGGCGCGACTTGGCGTCGGGCCAGGCGCGCTGGAGCACCAGCTTGCTGTCGGGCCTGAGCTTGGCGACGCCGTTGAGCCGGTCGACATAGGCGAGCAGCCCCGGCACGTTGGGCGGGGTGTCGTCGTGGAACGCGACCAGCACGCCGCGCGGGCCGACGTCCATCTTGGCGATGCAGGCCCGCCGCGCGTTGAGCTTGATCTCGATCACCCGGATCAGATTCTCGGTCGGCTCGGGCAGTGGCCCGAAGCGATCGATCATCTCGGCGGCGAACGATTCGATATCGCGGCTTTCCTCCAGCTCGTTGAGGCGGCGGTACAGCCCCATCCGGAGGTCGAGGTCGGGGACATATTCCTCGGGAATGAGGATCGGTGCGTCGACGGTGATCTGCGGGCTGAAGTCGCGCGGGCGATCGCTGGCGAGCCCGCCCGCCTTGACGTCCATGATCGCCTCTTCGAGCATCGACTGGTAGAGCTCGTAGCCCACCTCCTTGATGTGCCCGGACTGTTCGTCGCCGAGCAGATTGCCCGCGCCGCGGATGTCGAGATCGTGGCTGGCGAGCTGGAAACCGGCGCCGAGGCTGTCGAGATCGGAGAGCACCTTCAGTCGCTTCTCGGCGGTATCGGTCATCATCCGCTCCGGCGGCGTCACCAGATAGGCATAGGCGCGCGTCTTGGAGCGACCGACCCGCCCGCGCAGCTGGTAAAGCTGGGCGAGGCCGAAGCGGTCGGCGCGGTTGACGATCATGGTGTTGGCGGACGCGATGTCGATGCCCGATTCGATGATCGTGGTGGAGACCAGCACCTCGAACTTCTTATCGTAGAAGGCGCTCATCCGCTCTTCCACTTCGGTCGGGCTCATCTGCCCGTGCGCGACGACGTAGCGGATCTCGGGCACCTCGTTGCGCAGATACTCCTCGATATCGGGAAGATCGGACAGCCGCGGGGTGACGAAGAAGCTCTGGCCGCCGCGATAGTGTTCGCGCAGCAGCGCCTCGCGCAGCACCACCGGGTCCCAGGGCATCACATAGGTGCGCACCGCAAGGCGATCGACCGGCGGGGTCTGGATCACCGAGAGCTCGCGAATCCCGCTCATCGCCATCTGCAGCGTGCGCGGGATCGGCGTCGCGGTGAGGGTGAGCATGTGGACGTCGGCGCGCAGCGCTTTCAGCCGCTCCTTGTGGGTGACGCCGAACCGCTGTTCCTCGTCGACGATGACGAGCCCCAATCGCTTGAAATCGATGTTCTTGGCGAGCAGCGCATGGGTGCCGATGACGACGTCGACCGTTCCTGCGGCGAGCCCGTCGCGCGTCGCCTTGGCCTCGCTTGCCGTCACCAGCCGCGACAATCGCCCGATCTTCATCGGGAAGCCCTCGAAGCGCGCGGCGAAATTGTTGAAATGCTGGCGCGCGAGCAGTGTCGTCGGGCACACCACGGCGACCTGCTTGCCCGCCATCGCCGCGACGAAGGCGGCGCGCAGTGCGATCTCGGTCTTGCCGAAGCCGACGTCACCGACGATCAGCCGGTCCATCGGCTTGCCCGCGGCGAGGTCGCCGAGCACGTCCTCGATCGCGCGATCCTGGTCGTCGGTCTCGGCATAAGGGAAACGGTCGACGAAGCTCGGATAGCCGCTCGCGTCGGGCTCGAGCACGTCGCCCTGGTGGAGCGCGCGTTCCGCCGCGGTCTTGATCAGCTCGCCCGCGATCTCGCGGATCCGCTCCTTCATCTTCGACTTGCGGCGCTGCCAGGCCTCGCCACCGAGGCGATCGAGGCTCGCGCCTTCCTCGCTCGAGCCGTAGCGCGAGAGCACTTCGAGGTTCTCGACCGGCACGAACAATTTGTCGCCGCCGGCATATTCCACCGCGACGCAATCGTGTGGGCTCTTGCCGACCGGAATCGAGGTCAGGCCGAGATACTTGCCGATGCCATGATCGCTGTGGACGACGAGATCGCCCGGGGTCAGCGTCGCCAGTTCGGCAAGGAAGGCATCGGCGGATTTCTTGCGCTTGGCGCGGCGCACCAGCCGGTCGCCGAGCATGTCCTGCTCGGTCAGCACCGCAATGTCGGGGGCGGTGAAGCCATGGTCGAGCGGCAGCACCACCAGCGCGACGCCAGCGGTCTTGGCGGTATCGGCGATGCCGAGCGCCTGCTGCCAGCTGTCGGCGGCCTTGGCGCCGTTGAGGCCATGGTCCTTCAGCAGACTGCCGAGCCGCTCGCGCGCGCCGACCGAATAGCTCGCCAGGATCGGCTTGCGGCCGCCCTTGCGCAGCTTGCCGAGATGCTCGACCACCGCCTCGTAGATGTTGACCCCGCTTGCCCGCTCGGGCGCGAAATCGCGTGCGCCATCGACGCCGAAGTCGAGCACGCTCGCGCTTTCGGGTTCGTGGAACGGCGTGGTCAGATGCGCGGTCGCGGCGACCATCGCCGCCTGCCATTCCTTGTCGTCGAGGTAGAGGGATTTGGCCGCGAGCGGCCGATAGCTCCCGGGCTGCGCCGCCTCGGCTCGCTGGCGGTTCTCATAATAATCCGCGATCGACTCGAGGCGGCCCTCGACCGCGCCGGTGACGCCGAATTCGCGCACCACCACGTCGTCGGCCCCGAGATGGTCGAACAGCGTCGACAATTTGTCCTCGAACAGCGGCAGCCAATGCTCCATCCCCGCCAACCGTCGGCTGTCGCTGATCGCCTGATAGAGCGGATCGCCGGTCGCGGTGGCGCCGAACTTGTCGCGATAGCGGGTGCGAAAGCGCTTGATCGATTCCTCGTCGAGCAACGCCTCGGACGCCGGCAGCAGGGTGAAGCCGTCGACCCGCCCGGTGGTGCGCTGGTCCTCGGGCGAGAAGGTCCGCACCGTCTCGATCTCGTCGCCGAAGAAATCGAGCCGCAGCGCCTGTTCCTCGCCGCTCGGGAACAGGTCGACGATGCCGCCGCGCACCGCATATTCGCCCTGGTCGTGCACCGTCTCGGTGCGCACATAGCCATTGGCCTGGAGCAGCCGGGCGAGATCGTCGCGATCGATCCTTGCGCCGGGCTCCAGCGTCGCCACCAGCTGGCGGATCCGGAACGGCGTCAGCACCCGCTGGGTGGCGGCATTGGCGGTGGTCAGGACCAGCTGCGGCGCCTTGGCCTTCTTCTGGAACTGGTAGAGCGCCGCGATCCGCTCGGCCATGATCCGCAGCGTCGGCGAGGCGCGGTCATACGGCAGGCAATCCCACGCCGGGAAGCTGATCACCTCGATCTCAGGCGCGAAGAACGCTGCGGTCGCCGCCACCGCGCGCATCGCCGCATCGTCGGGCACGATGAACACGGCCCGGCCGCCCTTTCCCGAGTGGGCGGCGGCCCGCGCGAGATCGGCGAGCAGCGACGGCTGGAATCCCGTCGGCACACCCGACAGGGTCAGCGGAGCCTTGGCGGTGAGGATCGTCTTCAGGTCAGGCAAAGCGGGCTTTCGGCGTCGTGCTCCCGCATCGGCAGGAGCTCAGGGTGATGGGCGGCACCGGCAGCCGCCGCGGGTCCCGCCTGCGCGGCGAGGTAAGGGCAGGGTCTATTCGGCGACGGGCACGTAGCTGATCGATCGCATGCTGGTCATCATCGGCCCTTCCCAGGCCGGCGGGGTGGGCATCGAGCCGATCGCCCAGCCCATGATGTCGACGTCCTGCTCCTCGAGCAGCGCCTCGAACCAGTCGAGCTCCGCCGGCGTCCACCGGGTGCCATGCATGTCGAAGAAGCCGCCGATCATCAGATCGGCCTCCTTGGTGCCGCGGTGCCAGGCCCGGAACTTGAGGCGCTTGAGGCGGGTAGCGTGGTCCATCAACAATCCGTCTTGAGCCGAGACGCGAGCTTTCGCTGGCATGACCGGTGAGGGCTGGGTAGTCGCGTCATGTAGTCATGCGCCCCGACATCCTCAATCCGCTGTTCGCCGAAGTTACCGCCCTCAAGGGGGTCGGGCCCGCGCTCGCCAAGCCGCTCGACCGGCTGGGACTGAAACGCGTGGTCGACGTCGCCTTCCATCTGCCGACCGGCTGGGTCGATCGGTGGCCGCGCGAGGAACTCGACGCAAGCGACGTCGGACGGATCATCGCCATCACCCTGACGCCCACCGATTACCGCGTCAGCAGCGGCCGCGGCCCGACCCGGGTCACCGCTAGCGATGCCAAGGGCAACACCGTCAGCCTGGTCTATTTCGGCGGGTCGTCGGGCTGGGTGAAGAAGCTGCTGCCGGTCGGCGAGCCGCGCCGCGTCTCGGGCAAGCTCGAGCAATATGGCGAGACGTTGCAGATCATCCATCCGGATCTCGGCGACCCGGGCGAGGAGTTTCGCGAGCGCGAGCCGATCTATCCGCTGTCGGAAGGGCTCACCTCGCGCCGGCTCGGGGCGCTGGCGACGCAATCGGTCGATCGCGCGCCCGTGCTGGGCGAATGGATCGAACCAAGCCTCAAGAGCCAGCGCGGCTGGCCGGACTGGCGCGACGCGCTCGCCCGTTTCCACGCCGATCCCGCCGACAAGCTCGCGCATGAGCGGCTCGCCTATGACGAGGTGTTCGCCAACCAGCTGGCGATGACCCTGGTTCGCGCCGACACCCGAAAGCGACGGGGCAGGGCGCTCGCCGGCGACGGGCGGCTGCGCGACCTGCTCCGCCTGCCGTACCAGCTCACCGGCGCTCAGGCCCGCACGGTGCGCGAGATCGAGGGCGACCTGGCCCAGACCGCGCCGATGCTCCGCTTGCTCCAGGGTGACGTCGGCTCGGGCAAGACGCTGGTCGCGGCGATGGCGATGCTGATCGCAGTCGAGGCCGGCGCCCAGGCGGCGATGCTCGCCCCCACCGAGATCCTCGCCCGCCAGCATTACGAGACGCTGCGCAAGCAGCTCGCCGGTCTGCCGATCACGATCGGCGTGCTCACCGGGCGCGACAAGGGCCGGGTGCGCGAGGCGACGCTGATGGGGCTGGCCGCGGGCGAGATCGACATCCTCGTCGGCACCCACGCGATCTTCCAGGAGGCGGTCGGCTACAAGGACCTGGGCCTGGTGGTGGTCGACGAGCAGCACCGCTTCGGCGTCGCCCAGCGGATGGAGCTGCAGGCCAAGGGCAAGACCCCGCCGCACCTGCTGGCGATGACGGCGACGCCGATCCCGCGCACGCTGACGCTGGCTCAATATGGCGAGATGGACGTCAGCCGGCTTGACGAGATGCCCCCCGGTCGCGAGCCGATCGAGACCCGCGTCGTCTCCGAGGAGCGGCTCGACGAGGTGATCAACGCGATCGGCCGCCACATGGCCGATGGCGGCCAGGCCTATTGGGTGTGCCCCTTGGTCGAGGAGAGCGAGAAGAGCGACCTGGCCGCCGCCGAAATGCGTGCCGAGATGCTCCAGCAGCGGTTTGGTGACCGCATCGGCGTCGTCCATGGCCGGATGAAGCCCGCCGAGAAGGACGCGGTGATGGAGGCGTTCGCGGGCAACCGGCTGAGCGTGCTAGTCGCCACCACGGTGATCGAGGTCGGGGTCGACGTCCCCAATGCGACGCTGATCGTGATCGAGCATGCCGACCGGTTCGGCCTCGCCCAGCTTCACCAGCTGCGCGGCCGGGTCGGCCGCGGCGGGGGGCTGTCGCGCTGCCTGCTGCTGCGCGGCAACGCGCTCAGCGAAACCTCGCGCGCGCGCCTCGCCCTGATGCGCGAGAGCAACGACGGCTTCCGCATTGCCGAGGAGGATCTCAGGCTGCGCGGCGCTGGCGACATGCTCGGCACCCGCCAGTCGGGCGATCTCGCCTTCCGGCTGGCGACGCCCGAGATGCTCGCCGATCTGCTGCAATGCGCGCAGGACGATGCCCGGCTGCTGATCGATCGCGATGGCGGGCTCGAAGGGCCAAGGGGCCAGGCGGCCCGCACCGCGCTCTATCTGTTCGAGCGCGACGCCGGGGTGGCGCTGCTGCGCTCTGGCTGATGGTCGAGCCGGTGAGGGACGGGCTAGCCGCGCATCAGCGCCAACACGCTATGGTACAAGGCAGGCGGGATCGCGCGCGAAAGCTGGCAGCCCGCCCGCCCGCCGAGTGCCCAGCGCACCACGGCGTCCATCTGGCCGGCGACCGGCAACTGCACCTTGATCGTCTCGCCGACCGCGATGTCCGTGTCGCTGCGGATCATCAGCCCGTTGGCGGACAGGTTGACCACCGTCACCGGCAGCGATCGCCGATCGGCGCGGAGGGCTCGGGTGCGGTAATGAACTTCATCGCGCGGCTCTGCGCGGACTTCGCTGAACTCGTTCAACACGCCACTGGACACGCTGCACTCCTTCGGCCCGTCGTCGGAAGGCCGTCGAGTCTGCTGGTACATCCATCTGGTTTACAGAGGCTTACGCTCCGACGAGCAAGCCGTGATGCTTCTTGCCGGCGGATATCCGCACAGGGCTCGCCGCCACCGCGATCGTCGCTGCCTCGTCGCTGACCTTCTCGCCGTCCACCCGTGCGCCGCCGCCCGCGATCAGCCGTCGCGCCTCGCCGCGCGACGCGCAGAAGCCCAGCCCGATCAGCGCCTCGACGATGCCGATGGTGCCGCCGGCAACCGCAAAGCTCGGCAGCGAATCACCGGCGCTGCCTTCCTCGAAGGTCCGCCGCGCCGTCTCCGCTGCCTGGCTTGCCGCATCGCGGCCGCGGCACATCGCCGTTGCCTCATTGGCGAGGATCTTCTTGGCCTCGTTGATCCCGGCGCCCTCCAGCGCCTCCAGCCGTGCGATCTCGCCGAGCGGCAGGTCGGTGAACAGGCGCAGGAAGCGACCGACGTCGCGATCGTCGGTGTTGCGCCAGAACTGCCAGTAATCGAAGTGCGGCAGCTGGTCTTCGTGCAGCCACACCGCGCCGGCCATGGTCTTGCCCATCTTGGCGCCGTCGGCGGTGGTGATCAGCGGCGTGGTGACGCCATAGACCTCGGTCTGGTCCATCCGCCGGGCAAGCTCGATGCCGTTGACGATATTGCCCCATTGGTCCGATCCGCCCATCTGCAGGCGGCAGCCGGCGCGGCGCGACAGCTCCAGGAAGTCATAGGCCTGGAGGATCATGTAGTTGAATTCGAGGAAGGAGAGCGACTGCTCGCGATCGAGCCTGAGCTTGACCGAATCGAAGCTCAGCATGCGGTTGACCGAGAAATGCTGGCCGACGTCGCGCAGGAACGGGATATATTCGAGCGCGTCGAGCCATTCGGCATTGTCGAGCATCACCGCGTCGGTGGGGCCGCCCATCTCGCCCTCAGGCGCGAAGGTGAGGAAGCGCTCGAAGATGCGCTTGATCGAGGCGACATTGGCCTTGATCCCGTCCTCGCCGAGCAGCTTGCGCGCCTCGTCCTTGAACGAGGGGTCGCCGATCTTGCCGGTGCCGCCGCCCATCAGCACGATCGGCTTGTGGCCGGCCTGCTGGAGCCGGCGCAGCAGCATGATCTGGACGAGGCTGCCGACGTGGAGCGACGGCGCGGTCGGATCGAAGCCGATATAGCCCGGCACCACCTGGCGCGCGGCGAGCGCATCGAGCGCCGCGGCATCGGTCACCTGGTGGATATAGCCGCGCGTGGCGAGGGTGCGGAGCAGGTCGGACTGGTAATCGGTCATGATGGCCGCGCCTTACACCGCCGCATGGAGACCGTCACCCCGGACGTGCTCCGGGTAGGACCGCCTATCGCCGCGCCAGCACCGTCTGCGGGTCCACCGGCGTGCGCCCGCGGCGCAATTCGAAATGCACCTCGGGCCGGTCCGCCGATCCGGTGTCGCCCGACAGGCCGATCGTCTGGCCACGCTTCACGCTCTGCCCGCGCTGGACCAGCAGTTTCGAGGCATGGCCGTAGACGCTGGTCCAGCCGCCGCCATGCTTGATGATGATCAGCCCGCCAAGCGCCGCGATCCCCGTACCGGCATAGGCGACCACGCCATCCTGGGTGGCGTGGATCGGGGAGCCAGCTGCAATGGCGATCTTGATCCCGTCGTTGCGCTCGCCGCTGCGCCCGGGGCCGAACCGCCGCACCACCTCGCCGTCGACCGGCCACAGGAAGGCGCCGCCGGGCAGCCGCGCCGGAGCCGCGACCACCGCGGTCGGGGGCAGCACCCGGCGCGGCGTCGTCACCCGCCTGGCGGGGGCCTGGCGTGGTGCCGGCGCCGGTTCGCCGCCGGTGATGATGTCGTCGATGTCGAGCGTGAAGGCGGCGGCGCGCTCGGCACGGCTCGGCGCGGCGGCGTTGTCGCCGGGGATCAGCACGCGCTGCCCGGCCCGCAGCACATAGGGTTCAGCGAGCTGGTTGGCGGCGACGATCCGCGACCATTCGACGCCATAGGCGCGGGCGATGGCGATGCCGCTCTCGCCCTGGCGGACGAGATGATAGCGGCCGGCGGGGATCGTCAGCCGCTGGCCGAGCTTGACCGTGTACGGCGCCGGCAACCCGTTGGCGCGCGCGATCGCCTCCGCCGCCGCGCCGGTCCGGTCCGCAATCCGCCCCAGCGAATCGCCTGGCTGGACGACATAGCTTCCGGCCGAAACCGCCCGCGCATCCGGCGCCACCGGGCGCGCTTCCCATGCTGGCCTCGCGGTGGCGGGCATCGACACGTCGGCATCGGCACGCGGGCGGCCCTGCTCGCGCGGCGGGGGCCGCTGCTCGTCGAGCGGCCGGCGCCAGCGCGGTGGCGGGGACGCCCGCGGCGGCTGGTCGGGACGCGCCTCATAGGACGGCGGCGGCGGCGTCGCGGTGCCGGGCGCATCGACGCTCGGGATACACCCGGCCAGCGTCGCCGCCATCAGCCCTGTGGTTGCCGCCAGCCGCCGCATCGCCGCCGTCTTACCGGCTGGGATCGAGCCGGGCGAGCCCGCCGAGATAGGGCTGCAGCGCGCGGGGCACCGCCACCGATCCGTCCTCCTGCTGGTAATTCTCCAGCACCGCCACCAGCGTGCGGCCCACCGCCAGTCCCGAGCCGTTAAGCGTATGGACGAAGCGCGTCGCCTTCTCGCCCTCGGGCCGATAGCGGGTGTTCATCCGCCGCGCCTGGAAGTCGGTGCAGGTGGAGCAGCTCGAGATCTCGCGATAGCGCGCCTGGCCCGGCAGCCACACCTCGAGATCATAGGTCCGCGCCGCGGCGAAGCCCATGTCGCCCGCGCACAGCAGCATCCGCCGATAGGGCAGCTCGAGCGCCTCGAGCAGCCCTTCCGCGCAGCGCGTCATCCGCTCATGCTCGGCGTCCGAGGCCTCGGGGGTGACGATCGACACCATCTCGACCTTGTCGAACTGGTGCTGGCGGATGTAGCCGCGGGTATCGCGCCCGGCAGCGCCTGCCTCGGAGCGGAAGCAGGGGGTGAGCGCGGCGAAGCGCAGCGGCAGCTCGCCTTCCTTGAGGATCTTCTCACGGACGATGTTGGTCAGCGACACCTCGGCGGTCGGGATCAGCCAGCGGCCGTCGGTGGTGCGGAACAGATCCTCGGCGAACTTGGGCAACTGCCCGGTGCCGAACATTGCCTCGTCGCGCACCATCAGCGGCGGCGCGACCTCCTCATAGCCATGCTCGCGGGTCAGCGAATCGAGCATGAACTGGCCGAGTGCGCGCTGGAGCCGCGCCGCGGGGCCGCGCACCAGCGTGAAGCGGGCGCCGGCGATCGCCGCGCCGGTCTCGAAATCGAGCCCCAGCGCCGGGCCGATCAGATCGTGCTCGCGTGCCGCAAAGCCGAGCGCGGTCGGGGTGCCGTGCTCGCCCACCAGCACATTGTCATGCTCGTCGGCGCCCTCGGGCACGTTCGCAGCGGGGCGGTTGGGCAGCGCCGCCAGCGCCGCATCGAGCGCCTCGCCCGCGTTCTTTTCCTCGGTTTCGAGCCCCGGGAGCGCCTCTTTGAGCGCCGCAACCTCGGCCATCAGCGCCTGCGCGCGCGCCTCGTCCTTCGCCGCCTTCGCCTGGCCGATGCTCTTCGACAGCTCGTTGCGCCGCGCCTGTGCTTCCTGTGCGGCGAGGATGGTCGCGCGGCGACGGTCGTCGATGGCGAGCAGCGCCTCCGCCTGAGGGGCGGCGCCACGCCGGGCGAGGGCGGCATCGAAGGCGGCGGGATCGTCGCGGAGGGCGCGGATATCGTGCATCGCCGGGCTATGGCGGCGCCGGCAACCCGGCGCAAGCCGGCAACCAGCAGCGGCACCCCGCGTTAACCCCCTGGACCGATAACGATCAGGAGACCGACGATGCAGGTACCGCACAATGCGTTCGTGCTGGTGGCCGATGGCCGCAAGATGCTGTTCTTCCGCAACGAGGGCGATGCCGATTATCCTAATCTCAAGGTCGAGCTCGCCGAGGAACAGGCAGATGCCGCCGATCGCGATCAGAAGACCGACGCCGCCGGCTCGGCATCATCGCTCCGCGGTGGCCAGTTCGCCTCGGGCGGCGGCTCGCTCGGCGAGACCGACTTCCACCAGCAGGAGGAGGATCGCTTCGCCGCCGAGACCGCGGCGATGCTCAAGCGCCGCGCGCTCGCCCATGAGTTCGAGACGCTGATCATCGTCGCCCCGCCCAAGACGCTGGGCGAGCTGCGCAAGCATTATCACAAGGAAGTCAGCGACCGACTCGCCGGCGAGCTCGCCAAGGATCTCACCGGCCATCCGGTCGATGAGATCGAGAAGGCGCTTGCCGCCGCCTGATCACCGCCGTCACCCCGGCACGCGGCCGGGGCGACGGGATCGGGACCGTGGAACGGCGGCGGTCAGGCCGCCGCCGGCTTCGCGAACCGCTTGCGTGCCACCAGCGCGGCCGCAGCGGCACCGAACAGCAGCACCATCGGCGGCGCCGGCACTGGTGCGGGTGGGCCTTCCGGCGAACCGGGCGGGCCGGGGGGCGGGCCACCATGATGGCCGCTCGAGGTCCAGCCGCCATTCGACGACCAGCCGCCGCTGGTGCTCCAGCCCTTGCTGCTTGAACCATAGCTCGACGAACTGGTCGACGAGGAGTTGGACGACGATCCGCTGGTGCTGGTCGACGTCGATGTTGAGGTCGAGCCGCTGGTGCTCGACGAGGTCGACGAGCCGCCGTTGGACGTCGAGGTCGAAGACCCGCCGTTCGAGGTCGACGTCGAAGACCCGCCATTGGACGTCGAGGTGGACGATCCCCCGTTGGAGGTCGACGACCCACCATTCGAGGTCGACGTGGAGCCGCCGCTGCTGGTCGACGAGATAACGATGCTGCCGCTAGACCCCGAGCTGCCGCCGCCGAAGAATCCGCCGCCGAAGCCGCCGCCGAACCCGCCACCAAAGCCGCCGCTGCCGCCGACCACCACCGGCACGCCGCCGCCACCGCCACTGACGAAGCCTTCTGCCGCGGGAAGGGGCACGGGTGCCGCCTGGCTGGCGACGGTGATCACCGAGGGCGCGCAGGTCGTGGTCGTGGTCGTCACGACTCGCCGCTTCACCCCGCCGCGATGGACTGCCGCCACCTTGCGTTGGACCACCCGCTTCTTGATCTGCTTGGTCATGATCGGGCGGCTGGGTCGCTCGGCGACATGCACCGCACCGCCACCGATGAGGGCGCCGCCGCACGCGCAGGCGCACAATTTAGCCAGGGCCATCCTCACAGACATGCTGTCTCTCTTTCGCTGCTGGCGCTCCCCCCGTCGATGTTTCGACCGGAGCCACGCGAGATCTTGCTATGCCACCAAGTGCAAAACAAACGATTAAGCGCAAGACCATTAACCGTGATACCGGCCGAAGCGTCCGCTTTTCTCACCATGCCTTCAGTCACCGCGCAGTTAACGTGTCATGATGGGACAGAAGTGGACCGAGCTATTAACCGTTTGGTCCACGCAGGGCGCAAATGATCGCACACGTGCCGTAAAGCCACAGCTCGCAACAAACGTTCGCGGTTCGCGAAAAAAGCACAGGTCTGATCGCTTGTCGTTTCGAATAAGCATGATTATAGGCGCTCACACCATTTTGGGGGCGGCCCCGAGGCACTATGGGGCCGAAGGGAGAGTGGTATGGCAACGGTAATTAATCGCGTACCTGACACGACGTTCACGTCTTTTGCGGCCAATGACGCCGCCACGGGCTATCGGCCTTCCGCGGAGGAGCCGTTCATGAGCCTTCGCCAGCAGGCCTATTTCCGCACCAAGCTGCTGCGCTGGAAGGATGCGATCCTGCTCGACGCAGCAGGCACGCTCAGCCAGCTGCAGATCGATTCGCTGCGCGAGGCCGATCTCACCGATCGCGCGTCGAGCGAGACCGATTGGTCGATCGAGCTGCGCACCCGCGATCGTCAGCGTAAGCTGGTGTCCAAGATCGATGCGGCGATCCGCCGCATCGACGAGGGCGAATATGGCTATTGCGAGGTGACCGGCGAGCCGATCAGCCTCGGTCGCCTCGAAGCCCGGCCGATCGCGACCATGACCGTCGAGGCGCAGGAGCGTCACGAGCGCAACGAGAAGGTGTCGCGCGAGGATTGAGCGGCGCCGCACGGCGATGCTTGGCTGGACGCCCCTGCTTGGGTTAAGGGCTTGGTTGGTTTAAGGGTTTGGCGAGGCTTTGCGGTTACGCGAAGCGCTCTCCTTCAGCTTGCAACGCGAGACATTGACGCATGGACAGCTTCAGCCGCGATCCCGTACCCGCCGAGGGCGGCACGCGCGGCGCGAGCCAGCGATCGCGGGGGCGCGACAGCCTGTTCCTGATGGCGCGGCTGCGCTTCGCCGACGAGCAGGAGGGACGCGACGTGCGCGTGCGCAACCTGTCGGAAGGCGGGCTGATGGCCGAATGCACGCGGGTGGCGGATGCCGGCACGCCGGTGATGCTCGAGGTACGAGGCATCGGCGAGGTCAGTGGCAAGATCGCCTGGTGCACCGAAGGCCGCATCGGCATCGCGCTCGATACGCCGATCGACCCCAAGAAGGCGCGCAAGCCGGTGGGGGCCGGCACCACGACGCCGGACTATGCCAAACCGATCGGCCGCTAGGTCAAAGGCGGCTCGGCGGTGCCATGCGCCGTCATCCTGAACGCGGGTCAGGGTCTGTCGCCGGTGGTCAGCTGATCGCGGCAGCTGTGTTGAAGAAGCGGCGCGCGACGGCTGGGCATCCAGCACGGCGCAAAGGGTAAAGCCCCTCCGCGATCGGGAGGGGCTCCGCCAGGGCTTAAAGGCCGCTCAGCTCTTCCTTGAGCTTGAGCTTCTGGCGCTTGAGACCGGTCAGGATGGTCGCGTCGGGCATCGGGCGGTGGACCTCGTCGGCGATGCGGCGATCGAGCGTCGCGTGCTTGGTTTCCAGGGCCTGCTGATGCGTCGTCTGCATGGTGGTGTACCTCCTGATGCATTCGGTTGGGGGACTGAGTAAACCAACGAAGCGCGCAAAAGTCGTCAGCAAAGATGGTTTACCGCGACCAACCGTAGCTGTTTTTGCGATGATCGGCATAGCGCTTGGTGACGGCCGCGAAGCTGGCTAGGAGCGGGGAGCGGATGGGGCCGACGGGGGATGCTGGTGGACGAAGCGCAGATCATGATGGCGCTCGAACGGCTGAGGGTGGAGCATCGCGATCTCGATTCGGCGATCGGCGCGCTCGCGCTCTCCGGCAGCCCCGATCAGTTGCAGCTCGCGCGGTTCAAGAAGCGCAAGCTGCGGCTGCGCGACGAGATTGCCACGCTTGAGGATCAGTTGATCCCGGACATCATCGCATGACCGTGCGGCGGCCCCGCGGTCCCTCTGGGCAGCCGCAGCCGGCTGTGTCACCGTCGCGGTCATGACCGGCAGCAGCGATTCGCGGCTCCACCGCCGCCTGATCGATTCCCTGTATACCGAGGCGATGCTGCTCGCCGACGAAGCGCGCGGCTATTTCGACGAGGCCGGCCGTGCCGAGCGCGAGACGCTCGACCCGCTGATCCGCGTCGGCTTCTCCTGCGAATCGCTCAAGGTGACGACGCGGCTGATGCACGTCATCGCCTGGCTGCTCACCCAGCGCGCGATCGATGCCGGCGAGCTCACCGCGGGCGCCGCGCTCGATCCCTCGCGCCGTCTCGGCGTGTCGCCGCTGGTCGACAGCGAGCTGCTCCGCGGCCTGCCGCCCCGCGCAGCGCTGCTGGTCGCTTCCAGCGCCGATCTCCACCGCCGCGTCAGCCTGCTCGATGCGGCCCAGGGCATGCCTGCGGGCGTGGCACTAAGCCCGGTCCACCAGCTTCGCGATCGCATCGCCCACGCGTCTGATCGCCTCGCACCAGGCCGGCGTTAGACGGCCAGCCGCGCCCTCGCCGCGGCATATTGCGCCGCCAGCCGCTCGACCCGCTCGGCGACGCTCTCGACCCGGTCGACTGCGCCGATGCCCTGGCCCGACCCCCAGATGTCGCGCCACGCCTTGGCCTTGCTGCCGTCATTGCCGCCGGCGCCGAAGTTCATCGTCTTGAGATCGCCCTCGGGCAGCGCGTCCGGGTCGAGGCCCGCCGCGACGATCGAGGCGCGCAGGTAATTGCCGTGCACCCCGGTGAACAGGTTCGAATAGACGATGTCGGCGGCCTTGCCGGCAACGATCCCGTCCTTGTACTCAGCGGTGGCATTGGCCTCGGCGGTGGCGATGAACGGCGAGCCGATATAGGCGAAGTCCGCGCCCATCGCCTGCGCCGCGAGCACCGCATCGCCGGTCGCGATCGCGCCCGACAGCGCCAGCGGGCCGGCGAACCACTGCCGGATCTCCTGGACGATCGCGAACGGCGACAGCCGCCCGGCATGGCCACCGGCCCCCGCGGCCACCGCGATCAGCCCGTCGGCGCCTTTCTCGATCGCCTTGCGCGCGAAGCGGTCGTCGATCACGTCGTGGAGCGTGATCCCGCCCCAGCCATGGACCGCGGTGTTGAGATCCTCGCGCGCCCCCAATGAGGTGATCACGATCGGCACCTGCCATTTGGCGCAGGTGGCAAGGTCCGCCTCGAGCCGGTCGTTGGACTTGTGGACGATCTGGTTGACCGCGAACGGCGCCGCCGGCGCGTCCGGGTGATCGCGGTTGTGCGCCGCCAGTTCCTCGGTGATGCGGTGCAGCCATTCGTCGAGCAGGCTCTGCGGCCGCGCGTTGAGCGCGGGAAACGAGCCGACGATCCCCGCCTTGCACTGCGCGATAACCAGCTCGGGGCCGGAAATGATGAACAGCGGCGAGCCGATCACGGGCAGCCGCAGGCGGTTGAATATCGGTGGCATCCTCATGGTGGCATTTCCTAGCGCAACCCGCCCGCCTGTCCAGCAAGCCGCGGTTGCGGCTGGCGATCAATGGCGTAAGGGCTGACCCAATCTCACTTGGAGCGCCGCCCCCATGAAGCTTGCCGTTGCCGCCGTTCTTGCCCTCACCGTATCCGCGCCCGCGCTCGCCGCCGGCAGCCTGCCGACCAATGTGGCGCCGGTGCTCTACGACATCGCCGTCACCCCCGATGCCAAGGCGATGACCTTCTCGGGCACCGAGACGGTGACGATCGACGTCAAACAGGCGACCCGCACCATCACGCTCAACGCCGCCGATCTCGTGATCACCAAGGCGACGCTCGACGGCACGCCGGTCAAGACCCAGCTCGACAAGGAGCACCAGCTGCTCACCCTGACGCTGCCCGCCGCGGCGAGCGTCGGCCGCCACCAGGTCGCCTTCGCCTGGACCGGCACGATCAACCAGTCCGCCGCCGGCCTGTTCGCGATCGACTATACAAATGGCGACGGCTCCAAGGCGCGGATGCTCGCCACCCAGTTCGAGGCACCCGATGCGCGCCGTTTCGCGCCGATGTGGGACGAGCCGGCGTTCAAGGCCAAGTTCCGCCTCAAGACCGTGGCGCCCGCCGGCCAGCTCGCCTTCTCCAACATGCCGTCGACCTCGATCACTCGCCAGGCCGATGGTAGCCAGCTCTACAGCTTTGCCGAGACCCCGGTGATGTCGAGCTACCTGCTCTACCTCGGCATGGGCGATCTCGAGCGCAAGACGGTGCAGACCGGCAAGGTCGAGATCGGCGTGATCACCCGCCGCGGCGTGTCCGACCAGGGCGATTACGCGCTTGCCCAGGCCAAGCGGCTGCTAAGCTATTACAACGATTACTTCGGCACGCCTTATCCGTTGCCCAAGATGGACATGATCGCCGGCCCGGGCTCGAGCCAGTTCTTCGGCGCGATGGAGAATTGGGGCGCGATCTTCTATTTCGAGAACGAGCTGCTGTTCGATCCCAAGCGCACCACCGAGAGCGGCCGCCAGCGGATCTTCACCGTCGTCGCGCATGAGATGGCGCACCAGTGGTTCGGCGATCTGGTCACGATGAACTGGTGGGACGATCTGTGGCTCAACGAGGGTTTCGCCTCGTGGATGGAGGGCCGCTCGTCCAACGATCTCAACCCGACCTGGAAGGCGGACGCCGCCGCGGTGGCGAGCGAGCGCGAGCAGGCGATGGGGATCGACGCGACCAGCGCCACCCACCCGATCATCCGCAAGATCGAGACGGTGGACCAGATCGGCGAGGCGTTCGACGGCATCACCTATGCCAAGGGCCAGGCCGTGATCGGCATGATGGAATCGACGCTCGGCCCGGACACCTTCCGCACCGGCATCCGCCACTACATGGCCAAGTACAAATACGGCAACACCGTCACCGACCAGCTCTGGGCCGAGCTGTCGGCCGCGGCCGGCACCCCGGTGGAGACGATCGCGCACGATTTCACCCTGCAGGGCGGCGTGCCGCTGGTGACGCTGACTGGCACCCGCTGCGCCAACGGCAGCACCGTGGCGACGCTGGCACAGGGCCGGTTCGGGCTCGATGCTGCATCCAAGACGCCGCAAACCTGGCACGTGCCGATGGTGGTCGCCACCCTCGGCGGCGGCGAGACGCGCAGCGTGGTCACCGGTCCCACCACCAGCGTCACAGTCCAGGGCTGCGGCACGATCGTGCTCAACCGCGGCAAGGGCAGCTACACCCGCGTCATGTATGACGAGGCCGGCCACCAGGCGCTGGTCCGTGATTACACGCGGCTGACGCTGCCCGACCGGCTCGGCACGCTCGGCGACGATTATGCGCTGGCCGCGGGCGGTTACCAGGATCTGTCGCGCTACTTCGCGCTGGTCGCGCAGATCGGCGCCACCGCCGATCCGCTCGAATGGTCCACCGTCACCGGCGATCTCGGCTCGCTCGGGGGCCTCTATCGCCACACCCCGCTTGAGACCCCGCTGCGCCAGCGCACCGCGGCGCTGCTCGGGCCGGTGCTGCGCCGCATCGGCATGGAAGCGACCCCGGGCGAATCGCCGTTGGTCACCAACCTGCGCGAAGAGTTGCTCGGCCGGCTTGGCAGCGATGGCAACCCCGAGGTGATAACGCTCGCCCGTCGTTACGTCGCGCGGCTCGCCACCGATCCCACCGCGATCCCGCCGACCATTCGCGCGCCGATCCTCTCCACCTTCGCCGCCAATGCGACGCCAGCGGAATGGGATCAGTTACTGAAACTCACCCAGGCGGAGACCAGCCCGGTCGCCAAGAACCGCTTCGTGTCGCTGCTCGGCGCCGCGCGCGACGACGCCACCGCCGGCCGCGCACTGGCATTGCTCAAGACCGACAGCATCACCGCACCGCAAAAGGCCGCGCTGCTGCGCGCAGTCGCCGGCTCGCACCCGGATCTCGCCTTCGACTGGGCGGTCGCCAACCGCACGCTGGCGGAGGGCTTCATCGAGGAAAGCTCGCGCCCGGGCTATATCGTCGGCCTCGGCGCCGGCTCGAACGATCCCGCCATGCCCGGCAAGATCACCGCCTTTGCCGACAAATATCTGCCTGCCTCGTCGCGCGGCGGCGCCAAGCGCGCGCTGTCGCAGATCGCGGTGCGCAAGGCGACCGCGGACCGGCTACGGCCGGCGGTGCAGGCGTGGCTGGCGAAGTAAGCCGAGGGCGCCGGTGCCGCCACAAGGGTCATCCCAGCGACAGCTGGGATGACGTGCGGCAAGCCCGGGACCGTTCGCGCGAGACTCCAGCGTGCGCTGCAGTGACGGCCGAGAACCGATAACCATTGAAAGCGGTGTTGCGCGGCGGCGATTTGTGCCGCCAGTCCGCAGCACCCGGCCTTGACCGAGACGGACGGCCGGTCGCCTAACGGGCGGGGCGCGCCTGGCTAACCTGGGCGACGCCATCGTCACCCAGCGCCACCAGCCAGACGGCCCCGTCCGCGCATCGCGCCGACCAGGCGGCCTGGCCCTTCGCCGCGTCTTCGCGGCGGCTGTCGACGATCGACTGGCAGTCGTGGCCGGCGTCGGCGATCGCGCGGAACAGCACGCCGCGGCGCTGCCCCTCCAGCAGCGCCGTCACCGTCTCGACATAATGGCTGGCGGCGGGGCTGGCGGCCGGTGCGACGGTCGCGTCCGGGGCCGGTTTCCCGCACCCTGCCAGCGTCAGTGCCGCGACCAGCATCGCGCCGGATCCACTCACCGTCTTCACCGTCTTCGCCATCATCGTCCGTCTCCGTCGTCAGCGTGTCCGCTTATTCGAGGTCGCTCTCGCTGATCACCACCAGGCTCTGGTCGTTGTTGCGGGCGAGGGCGGCGAGGCCTGCCTCGGCGATCGCGTCGGAGAAGCGGTTGAACATGTCGACTGCGTCGTCATCCTCGGGCGCATCGCCGCTCAGCGCTTCGAGCACATCATATTGCACCGCGAACTGATACTCCTCGGCGTCGACCTCGCCGGCGAATTCTACCTGTCGTTCGTTGACGTTGTCGAGGATGCTTGCAGTGTCGATATCGAGCCGGTCAGCAGCCATGCGTGTTCTCCGTGGTTCATCGGCGGCGGTGTCGCCGCAGTGGCAGGCATAGCGCCGGAAGGCGCCAGGATGTTCCCCATGGCGGCAAGATGCCGCCCGTACAATCGGCCGCCGCCATGACGGCGCCGGTTCAATCCGCCCTGGCGACCAGATAGCGCTCCAGATCGTCGCTGCCGCCGATCGCCTCGCCGTCGATCACGATCAACGGCGTCGTCGCCAGGCCGTGCTCGGCTTTGAACGCGTCGACCTCGTCGCGCGAGCCGAGGATCCGGTCGTCCACCGCATAGCCTTGTCCCTCGAGCATCTGCTTGGCGCGGACGCCAAACGGGCAGACGTGCTCGGGCAGGACCATGCGGTAGAGCGTCGCGCTGGGTTGGTCGGCCATGATGAAAGTCCTTCGGGATCAGGTAAATAGGGCGAGCTGCTACAGCGCTGGAGGGGCGGGAGCGTTCCGTCCCCGCCCGTCGCGATCAACCCCGCCGGCGCAGTCGGCCGCGAAACAGCCCGCGCGCCGACACCGCTTCGAACATCTCGTCGGGGCCCTCGGGATCGAGCACCTCATGGTCGGCAAGCCATTTCTCCACCGCCGGCAGGTCGGGCACCTCATAGGGCACCAGCGTTCGCCCGGGGCCGCGCAACTGCTCGATCGTCTCGATCAGCGATCCGGTGCGCTCGATCAGCGCGGTCACCCGCGCCGGCGGCACGTCGAGATGCTCGGCGATCAGATCGTCGCGAACCCCGGTGATCGCCTGTTCCAGCCCCGCGCCGGGGTGCCGTGCGGCATCGACCAGCACGTCGCACTCGGTATCGAGCCGCATCGAGCGATTGTTGATGTTGGCCGATCCGATCCGCAGCTGCCGGTCGTCGACCACGGTGATCTTGGCATGGACGTAGATCGGCGCGCCGCCGCGGGTGAACGGATGGTAGAGGCGCAGCCGGCCATAGGTGTCGCGCCGGCGCAGTGTTTCCATCAGCCGCGCCCGCGCCGTGTCCATCGCCAGCGGCTCCAGCCAGCCTTGCGCCGACTGCGGGTTGACGATGACGATTTCGGGGCCGTCCGGATCACCGAGCCGCGCGGCGATCGCCTCGGCGATCCGGCGCGAGGCGAAATACTGGCTCTCGCAATAGAGATGCCGCTGCGCCGAGGCGATCTGGTCGACGAACAGCGCCTCGATCTCGGTGATCGCGTCGGTATCGTCCATCGGCGGCTGGCTGCGCGCGATCGCTACCTCGAGATCGGTGAAGGTCGGCGCCAGCCCCTGCGGCCAGCAGTCGCCGGCGTCGGTGACGGGGGCCAGCGTCTCGCCCGCGGCGATCTGCCAGCGCTGGCGGCACAGCTCGCCGAGCGCCACCGCCGCCCGGCCGGTGAGCGCGGTGGTGGCGTCGTGCCACGGCTTGTACGGCTTGCCGTTCGGCCGCTTGCGTCCAGGATCGTCGTCGCGGTGCGCGCGCGTGTCCCAGCGCTCGCTGGTCATGTCGATGCCGCCGCAGAAGGCGAGGCAGTCGTCGATCGAGACGATCTTCTGGTGGTGCGACGAGCCGAGCGGATGATGGCCGTCGAGCTTGAGGTGGATGCGCGGGTGGCGCAGCCACTTCAGCAGCGTGAACGGCGTCGAGCCGCGAAACATCGATTTCACCGCGCCCACGTCCCAGCGCAGCAGGTAGAGGTCGAGCTCGGGGTTGCGCTCGACCAGCCAGTAGAGGAACTCGCCGATCCGGCGCGGCCCCTCGTTGCAGCCCTCGCTGCCGCACAGGTCGATCCGCGCGTCGAAATCCCAGCCGATCAGCATGATCCGCCGCTTGGCGCGCAGCAGCGCCTCGCGTGCCACGGCAAAATAACGATCGGCGTCGACGATCACGGCGAGGCGCTCGGCGGGTTCGATCCGCCAGCAATTGCGTCCGGGTTCCAGCATCGGCCCCGTCGTAGCGCCGGTTGCGTTAACGTCCATAGATGCGGTCGAGCACCGTGGCGCTTTGTGCGAACTGGTCGGCGGCGGGATCGAAGCGCCCGTCGCGCGCGAGCTGCTCGGCCCAGGCCGCGGCCGATCGGGCGCCCCAGGCATCGGGCGGGCCGGCGAGCAGGGTGGTGCCGGTACCGGTGAAATGTTCGGCGGTAAAATCGTAGAAGGAGCCGGCCACGTTGCGCAGCGCAGCGCCGCCATGGGTGCCGTAGAACGCTGCCTCGATCACCGCCTCGCGCCCGGCATGGAGGTTCCACGAACAGGCAAGGCGGATGTCGACGCCGCCGGCAGTAAAGCGCGCGGTGGCATAATCCTCCACTTGGCCTGGCCCCAGCGGCTTGCCGCCGGCGAGCAGCGTCGCCTGGACGTCGTCGACCGCGGGGAAGCCTAGCGTCCAAAGCGCAAGGTCGACGAGATGGACGCCAAGGTCGATCACGCAGCCGCCGCCCGACTGAGCGGGATCGAAGAACCACGGCTTGCCGGGCCCATAGGCGTTGTGAAAGGTCAGATCGATCGCGAACAGCGCGCCGAGCGTGCCGTCCTGCACCAGCGGCGCGATGCGCTGCATTCCCTCAGTGTGCCGGTAGGACAGGTCCACCCCGAGCAGGCGGTCGGCCGCGTGCGCGGCGTCGATCACCGCCTGGGTCTCGGCGCCCGATCGGCCGAGCGGCTTCTGGCAGAACACTGCGGCGCCGGCTTGCAGTGCCTGGATCGACTGGTCGGCATGGAGCGCGCTCGGCGTGGCGATCACCACCGCATCCACGCCGCCCGCGAGCATCGCCTCGAGCGAGTCGACCACGGCGGCGCCGGGCGCCAGCGCCGTTGCCTCGGCGAGGCAATCGGCGGAAGGATCGCAGATCGCCACCGCCTCGATGCCGCCGGTCTCGATCATCGCTGCCATCCGGTGGCGGCCGATCCAGCCGGTGCCGAGAAAGCCGACCCGCGGCCTGGTCACGCCGTCATGTCCAGCTGAGGTGCTCATGCGAGGTCGATCAGCGCCTTGACGAAGCCCTGCGGCTTGTCGCGCGTCGCGTCGAGCGCCTCGGCCAGCCGGTCGAGCGGATAATGGTGCGAATAGAGCGGTGCGGGATCGAGCCGGCCGTTCGCGACCGCGTCGATCGCCTCGGTCAGCCCCTGCATCTGCACCTTGGGGTCGCGCTCATGCGCGTTGACCACGTCGATGCCCTTCCAGTTCCACTCCTGCATGTTGACCTGGCGCGGCCCGTCCTGGTGATAGCCCGCGACCACTAGCTTGCCCCCGAAGCCGACCAGCGCGGTGGCAAGGTCGAGCGGCCATTGCTTGCCCACCGCCTCGATCACCCGCTCGCACATCGCCTCGCCGGTCAGCTGCTTGACGGCATCGATGATCGCCCAGTGATCGTGCATCGGCACCGTTGCCGCGGCGCCATAGTGGGTGGCAAGGTCGAGGCTCTCCTGCCGCCTGGAGATCGCGATCACCCGCGCGCCGGCATCGCTCGCGAGCTTGGTCAGCACCGCGCCGAGAAAGCCGATGCCGATGATCGCCACCGTCTGGCCGGCGCGGATGTCGGCGCGGCGGAAAATGTTGAACGCGCACCCCAGCGGCTCGCCGGGGAAGGGCTGGCCGTCGAGCGCGGCGGGGAGGGGGGCGACCATATCGGCCTTGGCGATGTCGTAGCCGGCAAAGCTGTTGCCCGACAGCGCCGCGACCCTGGTGCCGATCGCGGCCGGATCGACGCCGTCGCCGACCGCGTCGATCACGCCCCAGCCTTCATGCCCCATGCCGCCCGGCTGCCCCGGGAAGGTCGACCACGGCTGGCCCTCGTACGGCTCGACGTTGGACGCACACACCCCGCAGCCCTCCAGCCGGATCCGCACCTCGCCCGCCCCGGGCGAGGGCAGCGGCGCTACCTCGATGGCGATGGTCCGCGGGGCCGCGAGCACCGCAGCGGTCATATGGTCGGTCAATCGTACACCCTTCAACGCAGGAACAGCCGGTTCATCCAGAAGATCAGGCCGACGCCGCCACCGGCTCGGCCGTCTCGACGCTCACGCCCGCGGGCGCATAGCGCTCGATCATCCACTGGCAGAAATCGGCGAATTGCTGCGGGTCGCGCGCGGCGCTGGTGTGATGCGGCTGGATGCCGAGATGCTCGGGCGTGAAGCAGAAGGTGACGGTGACGTCAAAATCGGCGAGCGCCGCCATCTGCCGGTCGAACCAGTCGATCGCGTCGGGGCGGAAGCTGTCGGCCCAGCTGAGCCCGGTGCGCAGCTTGCGGGTGCCGAGCCGCTTCATCCACGTCACCGCATCGTCGAGCCGCGGGTCCTGGTAATGGAACCATTGCATCAGCCCCATCCGGTCGGCGACCTTGGCGTAATCGTCGAGGCTGGGTTTCGGCGTGCCGTCCTCGCGGATCAGCCCCATGTAGAAATGCCGGTAATAGCTCGACCCTTCCGCCTCGCGGTGGCGCGTGGTCGCGCCCCAGGCGTGGGGCAGGTCGTACAGCGAATACCAGAACACCCGCGGCACCCGGCCGAGCAGCAGCTCGGCGGTCTTGGCGACGCCGAATTGCTGCACTTCCTCGGCGCCGAACGAGCCGACGCCGACCTCGGTCGCCCAGATCTCCTTATCGGGCACCACCGCCTCGATCTCGGCGATCTTGTCGGGCCAGGCGTGGATCGGCCACAGGTTCCAGTCGAGCGGGAAGCCGTGCACCGCGACCACGTCGACCGCGTCGAGCACGCCGAGGCTGCGCATCCGCTCAACCCACGCCGGGTCGATCGGCGACATGCCGCCGAGCACGCGCTTGACCGCGGGATTGGCCGCCTGGATCGCGGTGCCGGCGCGGATCACCGTGTCCGCGAACAACGTCCAGTCGGGGTCGACCTCGGGATCCCAATGCGACTTGTTGTTGGGCTCGTTCCAGATCATCGCGGCTTCGATCAACGCTTCATTCCCCCTTGTTCGGGCCCGCTGCCGGGTAGACGGCATGCGGCCCATAATCGTCATAAGGCACCGGCGCGACCTGGCACAGATAGACCTCGCTCTCGGGCTGCGCCTCGATCGTGAAGCCTGCCGCGCGCAGCATCGCCTGGCTCGCCGCCGCGTTCGGCGCCCACCAGTTGGTCCAGTCGTGCGCGAACTCGCGCTCGATGAAATGCATCTTGGGATAGCCCGGCTCGTCGAAGAACGCCGGCGGCTGGTGCGTGCCCGGCATGTGGAAGGGGTGATCGTCCGGCACCGGATACACCTCCTTCGATCCCTGCTGCATGGTCTGGAACAGCAGCAGGTCGCCCGCGACATGCTCGCGGATCAGGTCCAGTGCCAGCAACGGATGGCGCAGGTGGTAGAGCACGCCCATGAAGATCACGAGGTCGAACTTTTCGCCGAGCGCGGCGACGTCGTAGACCGAAAGGTTGCGGAACTCGATGCCGTCGAACCCCAGCGCCTCGGTGGCGAGCCGCGCCTGCGCCAGATAGCGCTCGTCGCTGTCGACCCCCACCACCCGCGCCGCGCCGCGCCGCTTCATCTCCACCGAATAGAAGCCGGCGTTGCAGCCGATGTCGAGCACGGTCTTGCCGGTGAGATCCGCCGGGATCGCCTCGGCGAAGCGCTTGAACTTGAAGCTCGGATAATCGCCGAGGAAATGCTCGGGCGCGGTGGTCAGGCCGTCGCCGAGATCGATGTTGTGAAACCACGGGGCGAGCGCCTCGACGCGGGCTCGCAGGCTGCCGGGGGCGCGATCGGTATCCTCGCGTGCGCTCATGCCATTACCTCGTTGATGGAGTGGATCTGGTGGCCCCAGTCGCCGACGCTGACGCGGCTGACCGAGGCGGGATCGATGTCGAAGCGCAGCGCCTGGTCGAGCGGCAGGCCGAGATACCCCGCCAGCACGGCGCGGATCACGTCGCAATGGCTGACCAGCGCCACCGCCTCGCCGTCGTGGCGCGCCGCGACCGCGGCAGCGAACCCGGTCGCGCGCGCCTGCGCCTCGGCCATGGTCTCGCCGCCCGGCACCCGCGCCGAGCCGCGCTCGCCATTCCAGCGCGTCCATTGCGGGTCGCCGTCGAGCTCGGCGAAGCGGCGCCCGGTCCAGGTGCCGAAATCGATCTCGTCGAGCGCGGGGGCGACGCTCGGCGCCAGCCCGCGATCCGCCGCCAGCGCCGCGGCTGTTTCGCCGGCACGCTGCACCGGGCTGGTGTGGATCGCGGCAAACCGCCGCCCGGCGAGGTGCCGCGCCAAGGCCGCGGCCTGCGCCCGGCCATCGTCGCTGAGGCTGACGCCCGGCATTCGCCCGGACAGCGTCTGGCCGAGATGGCCATGCGCCGCGTGGCGGATGAAGTAGAGCGTCGCCGTCACGTTGATCCCCCGCAGGCTTCCGGAATCGCCCCTGCGACGATCGTTACGGCGGCCAAACCATTCATGCAGCTTCTAAGTTCCTTGCGCCCGGGAACAAAGAAGAAGAAGGTGCATTGTTCCGGATGTACAACGTCCAGCGATGGCGGGGAATAATGGTGCGTTGGTCTTGTCGACGCGTCCACGCCGTCTTGTCGTTAACTTCGATCAATATGGGAATCGCCAAGGCATGAGTGAAACTGTTCTGATCACCGGCGGCGCCGGCTTCATCGGTCGCTTCGTTGGCGAGGAACTGATGCGGCGCGGCAACAAGGTCCGCGTGCTCGACAGCCTCATTCCCCAGGTCCATGGCGACGTAGAACGGCCGCCGCTGCTCAGCGACGACGTCGAGCTGATCAAGGCTGATATCCGCGACGGCGACGCGGTTGCCCGTGCCCTCAAGGGCGTCGACAGCGTCATCCATCTCGCCGCCGAGGTCGGCGTCGGCCAGTCGATGTACGAGGTCGAGCGCTACACCTCCACCAACGACGTCGGCACCGCGGTGCTTTTCGAGAAACTGATCGACAACCCGGTCCGCCGCGTCGTCACCGCCTCGTCGATGTCGATCTACGGCGAGGGCCTGTATCGCGACGCCGATGGCGCGCTGGTCGAGAATGCCGAGCGCGGCGCGGTGCGCGACGGCATGGCCAATTGGGATCCGGTCGACGCCCAGGGCCGCTCGCTGACCCCGGTCGCTACCCCAGAGTGGAAACGGCCGAACCTCGCCTCGATCTATGCGCTCAACAAATATGTCCAGGAGCGCACCACCCACATTATGGCCAAGCCCTATGGCATCGAGGGCGTGTGCCTGCGGCTGTTCAACGTCTACGGCCCCGGGCAGGCGCTCTCCAACCCCTATACCGGCGTGCTTGCGATCTTCGCCTCGCGGCTGCTCAACGGCCAGCAGCCGATGATCTTCGAGGATGGCGAGCAGCGCCGCGACTTCGTCCATGTCTCGGACGTCGCGCGCGCCTTCGCCGATGCGCTGGTGCTGCCCGAGGCGGTCGACCAGACCTTCAACATCGGCTCAGGGCATGATCGCTCGGTCACCCAGGTCGCCGAGGCGCTCGCCAAGGCGATGGGCAAGAACAACATCCGTCCCGAGATCGTCGGCAAGGCGCGGATCGGCGACATCCGTCACTGCTTCTGCGACACCAGCCTCGCCGCCGAGAAGATCGGCTTCACCGCGCGGCAGGACTTTATCGAGGGCCTCGCCGAGCTCGCCGAATGGGTCGGCGAGCAGACCGCCGAAGACAATGTCAGCAAGGCGCGCGCCGAGCTTGAGAAGCGCGGACTGGTCGCATAATGGCGGCTGACGCCCCCATCCTCGTCACCGGCGGCGCCGGCTTCATCGGCTCGAACATCGCCGATCGCCTCGCCGGCCAGGGGCATGACGTGCTGATCTACGACGCGCTCACCCGTCCCGGCGTCGAGCGCAACCTGCAGTGGCTGAAGGACCGCCACGGCGCCAGGATCACCGCGATCAAGGCCGATATCCGCCAGAATGACGAGCTCGCCCGCGCGGTGGGCGAGGCCCGGGCGGTGTTCCACATGGCCGCGCAGGTCGCGGTGACGACCAGCATGGACAACCCGCGCGACGATTTCGAGATCAACATCCTCGGCACCTTCAACCTGCTCGAGGCCTTGCGGAAGAAGCGCGATACCCCGCTCGTCTTCGCCTCCACCAACAAGGTCTATGGCGACCTCGCCGATCTCGATTTCGCCCGCGACGGCGACACCTATGTGCCGGTCGACCCCGAGATCCGCGCGCATGGCATTGGCGAGGCCCGCCCGCTCGATTTTCACACGCCCTACGGCGTGTCGAAGGGCGCCGCCGACCAATATGTGCTCGATTACGCGCGCAGCTTCGGCGTGCCCGCCGCGGTGCTGCGGATGAGCTGCATCTACGGCCAGCGCCAGATGGGCACCGAGGATCAGGGCTGGGTCGCCCACTTTCTGATCCGCGCCCTCGAAGGCAAGCCGATCACGCTCTACGGCGACGGCTATCAGGTCCGCGACATCCTCGACGTGTCCGACGCGGTCGATGCCTATCTCGGCGCCTGGCAGCGGATCGATACGGCCAAGGGCAGGGCGTTCAACCTTGGCGGCGGCGCGTCGAACGCGGTGTCGCTGCGCGTCCTCCTTGGCCATATCGGCCAGCTCATCGGCCGCGATGTCGATGTCAGCTTCTCGGACTGGCGCGCCGGCGACCAGCGCTACTTCGTCGCCGACACCCGGTTGGCCGAGGCAGAACTCGGCCTCGGTAGCAAGGTGCCATGGCGCGAGGGCGTCGCCAACTTGGCCCGCTGGCTTGCCGCCGAACGCGGCTTCAACCATCCGATCGGCGCCGCCGTGGCGGAGCTGAGCGACGCCGCCGGATGAAGCTTCTGCTCACCACCGATGCGGTCGGCGGCGTCTGGCAATATACCACCGAGCTCGCCCACGCGTTGGCCGCGCAGGGGGTGGAGAGCGTCGTCGCGGTGCTGGGTCCGTCGCCAACGGCTGACCAGCGGGCGACCCTGGTCGGTCATGCCGCGGCACCCGCCGCCGTGCGCCTGCGTCCCCCGGAGCAGACGGGTAGGGGGCCGCTCGCTCCGATCACCCTGATCGATACCGGCCTGCCGCTCGACTGGATGTGCGACTCGGCCGCGCCGGTCCGCGCCGCCGGGCTGGCGATCGCCGCGCTCGCTGCCGATCATGCGGTCGATCTTGTCCAGTTCAACATGCCGACGCTCGCTGCCGCCGCGACGCTGCCGATCCCGTCGATCGCCGTCACCCATGGCTGCGTCGCGACTTGGTGGGCGCATGCGCGGAGCACGCCGCTCGCCGCCGACTATCGCTGGCATCGCGCGCTGACCGCTGATGGCCTGGTTGCGGTCGACCGCGTCGTCGCACCGAGCGCCGCCTATGCCGCGATCGTCGCCGATCACTACCAGCTCGCGCGGCCGGTGCTGGCGATCCACAACGGCCGCAGCCCCTTGCGCAGCTTCGATGCCGCCGCACCGATGGCGGATGTCGCGCTCACGGTCGGCCGGTTGTGGGACGGCGTGAAGAACGCCGCGCTGCTCGACGGCGCCGCCGCGCGGCTGCCGATCCCATTCCTCGCCGCCGGCGCCACCCGCGGGCCGCATGGCGAGACGATCGCGCTCAGCCATTTGCGCGAACTCGGCCAGCTCGGCGCCGACGCGATCGCCGCGCACCTCGCCCGGCGGCCGATCTTCGTCTCCGCGGCGAGCTTCGAACCGTTCGGCCTCGCGGTGCTCGAGGCTGCCCAGGCCGGCTGCGCGCTGGTGCTCGCCGACAATCCGGTATTCCGCGAATTGTGGGATGGCGCCGCCACCTTTGTCGCGCTCGACGGCGAGCGCTGGTGCACCGCGATCGAGGCGCTGGTGCTCGACACCGATCGTCGCCGTGCGCTCGGCGAGGCCGCCCGCGTCCGCGCCGTCCGTTACACCCCCGAAGCCACCGCCACCCAGATGCTCGCGCTCTACCGCGAGGTCATCGCTGCCCGTCCACCCCAGCGCCAAGCTGCCGCATGAGGCATCATCCTTGAAGATCGTCTATTTCACCCACAGCCTTGCCTCCTGCTGGAACCACGGCAACGCCCATTTCCTCCGCGGCGTGCTTAGCGAGCTGATCGCGCGCGGCCATGACGTGCGGGTCTACGCCCCCGAGAACAGCTGGAGCCTCACCAACCTCGTCGCCGATCATGGTCCCGAGGGTCTCGATGCTTATCGCGCCGCCTATCCCGAGCTCGGCTCGGTATCCTATCCGGCCGAGGCGGACGTCGCCGAGATGGTCGATGGCGCCGATCTGGTGCTGGTCCATGAGTGGAACGAGCATCGCCTGGTCGCCGACATCGGTGTGCTGCGCAAGCGCGGCGCGCCCTGGACCCTGCTGTTCCACGACACCCATCATCGCGCGGTCAGCGAGCCCGAGGCGATGAAGGCCTATGATCTGTCGGGCTATGACGGCGTGCTCGCCTTCGGCGAGACGCTGAGCGAGGTCTATCGCGGCTGGGGCTGGGGCGGGCGGGTATGGACCTGGCACGAGGCCGCCGACATCCGCCGCTTCCATCCGCCGCTGGTCGAGCAGGATCGCGCAGGGCTGGTCTGGGTCGGCAATTGGGGTGACGGCGAGCGCACCGAGGAGCTCGAGGATTATCTGTTCCGCCCGGCCGAGGCCGCCGGCCTGCCGCTCGACATCTATGGCGTCCGTTACCCCGCCGCGGCGCAGGCGACGCTCAAGCGCTACGGCATCGCCTATCATGGCTGGGCCGCCAACGCCGCCGCGCCGGGGCTGTTCGCCGGCCATCTTGCTACCGTCCACGTTCCGCGCCGCTATTATGCGACGATCCTCCCCGGCATCCCGACGATCCGGGTGTTCGAGGCGCTCGCCTGCGGCATCCCCTTGGTCTCGGCGCCCTGGGACGATTCCGAGGGATTGTTCCGCCTTAACAGTGACTTCCTGATGGTTCGTTCCGGGGACGAAATGGCCGCGGCGTTGCGCGCTATGCGCGAAGATAGTGAACTTAGGGCCTCACTCGTCGTCTCCGGCCTCGAGACCATTCTCGCCCGCCACACCTGCGGTCACCGCGTCGACGAGCTGCTCGCCATCGTCGCCACCCTCCAGAACCGCGCCCAACAGAGAGACGCCGCATGAAGATCGCATTCTACGGCTCCAGCCTCGTGTCGAGCTACTGGAACGGCGCCGCCACTTACTATCGCGGCATCCTCAAGGCGCTCCACGCCCGCGGCTATGACATCACCTTCTACGAACCCGACGCCTTCGATCGCCAGCAGCATCGCGACATCGATCCGCCGGCCTATGCCAAGTCGGTGGTCTACCCCGCGACCCACGACGCCCTGCGAAGCGTGCTCGCCGAGGCGGCCGGCGCCGACATCGTCGTCAAGGCCAATGGCGTCGGCGTGTTCGATGCCGAGCTGCTCGCGGGCATCGTCGAGCATGCCCGCCCCGGCGCGCTCAAGATCTTCTGGGACGTCGACGCCGCGGCGACGCTCGACGAGATGCGCGCCGACGCTTCCCACCCGGTGCTCCGCGCGCTGCCGGATCTCGACATGGTGCTCACCTATGGCGGCGGCCCGCCGGTGATCGACGCCTATACCGGCTTCGGCGCCGCTCAGTGCGTGCCCGTCTACAATGCGCTCGATCCCGAGACCCACCATCCGGTGCCGCGCGACGAGCGCTTTGCCTGCGACCTTGCCTTCCTCGGCAATCGCCTGCCCGATCGCGAGGCGCGGGTGGAGGAGTTCTTCCTCAAGCCCGCCGCCCTGCTCGCCGATCAGCGCTTCCTGATCGGCGGCAACGGCTGGGACAGCAAGGCGATGCCCGCCAACGTCCGCCACCGCGGCCATGTCTACACCGCCGAGCACAACGCCTTCAATTGCACGCCGCGCGCGGTGCTCAACGTCGCGCGCGATTCGATGGCGCATATCGGCTTCTCGCCGGCGACCCGCGTGTTCGAGGCGGCCGGCGCCGCCGCCTGCCTGATCACCGATGCCTGGGAAGGCATCGAGCAGTTCCTCATCCCCGACAAGGAAGTGCTGGTCGCGCGCGACGGCCAGGATGTCGCCGAGCATCTCGCCGGCCTCACCCCCGAGCGCGCCGAGGCGATCGGCCAGGCCGCGCTCGCCAAGGTGCTCGCCGAGCATACCTATGACCTGCGCGGTGCCGAGGTCGACGCGCTGTTCCAGCACCATCGCGCGAGCGTGGCCGCATGAAGCTGGTCGTCCTCGGTCTCAGCCTGGGGTCGTCGTGGGGCAATGGCCATGCGACCACCTTTCGTGCGCTGCTCCGCGCCTATGCCGCGCGCGGCCATGACATCCTGTTCCTCGAGCGCGAGGTGCCCTGGTACGCCGGCGATCACCGCGACCTGCCAAGCCCCGATTTCTGCCGGCTGGAATATTACCAGGACTTGCAGGACCTGGAACGCTGGCAGCCTGAGATCGCCGGCGCCGATGCGGTGATCGTCGGCTCCTACGTGCCCGAGGGCGTCGCGGTCGGCCGCTACGTCCAGCGCGAGGCGCGGGGCGTCACCGCCTTCTACGACATCGACACGCCGGTGACGCTCGCCAAGCTCGCCCGCGACGATTTCGAGTATCTCTCGCCCGCCGTGATCCCGGGCTATGACGTCTACCTATCCTTCACTGGCGGCCCGACGCTCGACCGGCTCGAGCGCGAGTTCGGCTCACCCGCCGCCCACGCGCTCTACTGCTCGGTCGACGCGGACGCCTACCGCCCGCTCAACGTGCCGCTGCGCTGGGACCTGTCCTATCTCGGCACCTATAGCGATGATCGCCAGCCGACGCTCACCCGCCTGTTGATCGACGTCGCCCGCGCCTGCCCGGACAAGCGCTTCGCGGTCGCTGGCCCGCAATATCCCGCCGATATCGACTGGCCCGCCAACGTCGAGCGGATCGAGCATCTGCCCCCCGCCGACCATGCCGCTTTCTATTCGGCGTCGCGCTTCAACCTCAACGTCACCCGCGCCGACATGATCGCCGCCGGCTGGTCGCCCTCGGTGCGCCTGTTCGAGGCGGCCGCCTGCGGCACGCCGATCATCTCCGATCGGTGGGAGGGGCTCGACCAGATCTTCGCGGCCGGCAGCGAGATCATCCTCGCCGACACCACCGCCGATGTCGTCGCCGCGCTCGAGCGGGACGCCACGGCGCTCGGCCACGCCGCGCGCGCCCGCGTCCTCGCCGCCCACACCGCGCACCATCGCGCCGCCGAACTCGACGCCTATCTCACCGCCGCCGCAGAACAGAACAACAAGGGGAATACCATGACCGAGACGCCGCTCACCCTGGTCGCCGGCGGCGCCGGCTTCATCGGCTCGCATCTGTGCAAGGCGCTGCTCGATCGCGGCGAGCATGTCGTCTGCCTCGACAATCTGCAGACCGCGCGGCCCTCCAATCTGCGCAGCCTCGAGGATCATCCGCACTTCGAGTTCGTCGAGGCCGATGTCGTCAACCCGCTGCCCGCCGCCGTCACCGATCGCGCGAGCCGCTTTACGCGCGTCTACAATCTCGCCTGCGCCGCCTCGCCGCCGCAATATCAGGCTGACCCCGAGCACACCATGCTCACCAACGTCGTCGGCACCAGCCACCTGCTGCGCCTCGCCGAAACCGCGGGCGCGCGCTTCCTGCTCACCTCGACCAGCGAGGTCTATGGCGATCCCGAGGTCCATCCCCAGCAGGAAGGCTATCGCGGCTGGGTGAACTGCACCGGCCCGCGGGCCTGCTACGACGAGGGCAAGCGCGCCGCCGAGGCGCTGGCGTTCGATTTCGCGCGGATGGGCCGCGCCGAGGTCCGCGTCGCGCGCATCTTCAACACCTACGGCCCCAACATGAACCCCGATGACGGCCGCGTCGTCTCCAACCTGATCTGCCAGGCGCTGTCGGGCGAGCCGATCACCATCTATGGCGATGGCAGCCAGACCCGCAGCTTCTGCTATGTGTCCGACATGGTCGCCGGGCTGATCGCGCTGATGGACAGCGAGTTCGACGGGCTCTCCCCGGTCAACCTCGGCAACCCGGTCGAGCTCACCGTGAACGAGCTGCTCGCCGATGTGGTCGCGCTCACCGGCAGCACGGCATCCACCGTGACCATGCCGCTGCCGGTCGACGACCCGCGCCGCCGCCGCCCCGACATCACCCGTGCGGGCACGCTGCTCGGCTGGGCACCGCGCGTGCCGCTCGCCGACGGCCTGCGCCAGACGGTCGCCTGGTTCGCCGCGGAAATCGGCCAGGGGCAGCCGCGTGTGACGGAAGCGTTGCCATGCGCGGCGGAATAGGCTTGGCTCGCCGCGCCATCATGGCAAGGTGAGGCTGGCGAACATGGCACATGACGTAACCGACCGGATTACGCTCGCAACCACCCTTGGCGAGCCGATCACGCGGCGCTTCCTGCTCGGGCGCGGCCGCGACGAGATGGGGGACGAGGAGAAGGCCGCGCTCGAGGCGGCAGTCGGCACCGTGCGCCGCTACCCGGCGCGCCATCAGCTGGTGCGCGCCGGCGAGCCGCTCGATGTCAGCATGCTGCTGATCGAGGGCTATGTCGCGCGCAACATGGATGACCGCGAGGGGCATCGCCAGTTGGTCTCGGTCCATGTTCCCGGCGACTTCATCGATCTTCACGCCTTTCCGCTCAAGCGCCTCGATCACGATGTCGGCACGCTCGGGCCGGTCACGGTGGCGATGTTCGAGCATCGCGTGCTCGCCGATCTCACCGCCAGCCATCCGCGGCTCACCCGCCATCTGTGGTTCGCGACCTTGATTGACGCGGCGATGCACCGCGAGTGGATCTTCCGCCTCGGCCGGCTCGGCGCCGAAGGCCGGCTGGCGCACTTCTTCTGCGAGCTCAACTGCCGGCTCGAGATGGTCGGGCTGGCGAGCGACGGCCGCTTCGAGCTGCCGCTCACCCAGCCCGATCTCGCCGAGGCCTGCGGGCTCACCGGTGTTCATGTCAACCGCACGCTCAAGGCGCTCCGCGAAGCGAACGTGCTGTTGTTTCGCAGCGGTGCGGTGACCATTCTCGATCCCAAGCGTTTGGCCCAGATAGCCGAGTTCGAACCCGGCTATCTCTATGGAGAACATCGGTGATGACGCACATGCTCGGCCAGCAGCACGACCACGCCGACTCCGACACTGGCGTGCCCCAAACCCCGGAGACCGATCCAGGCGTCGCTGCCGCGGAATCGGGCGAGGTGCTGCTGGACGGGCCGGACGGCGTCGCGGTGTCGATGACGCCGGAATCGGCGGATGAAACCGGACGCCGGCTGATCGTCGCCGCCAAGGAGGCCGACAAGCAGCGCTGACGGGCTTTTCAGCGCCGACCTTGCCTGCTCTAAGGCGGTGATGCGCTTATCCGTCGTCCTGCTCGCCGCCGCTTCGCTGCTCCCGGCGCTCGCCGCCACCCCGCTCGCCGCGCAGACCGCGGTGTCGCCCTATGACGCGGTCGATCCGTTGATCGGCACCGGCGGGGAGGGGCATACCTTTCCCGGTGCGACCGCGCCGTTCGGCATGGTCCAGCTCAGCCCGGATACTGACACCGGCTGCGAGATCCGCAAATGCTACGGCCATGCCGCCGGCTATCGCTACGACGATCCTACCATCCAGGGCTTCAGCCACACCCATTTCTCCGGTGCGGGCCATTCCGATCTCGGCGATATCCTGGTGATGCCGGCGGTGGGTGACACGGTGTCGCTCGATCCCGGCGATCCCACCACGCCGACCTCGGGCTATCGCTCGCGCTTCAGCCACGCCACCGAGATTGCCAAGCCCGGCTATTACGCGGTCACCCTTGCCGACAGCGGTGTTCGCGCCGAGCTCACCGCGGGTACCCGCGTCGGCCTCCACCGCTACGCCTTTCCGCGTGGCAAGGCGGCGCATCTGGTGATCGACCTGCGCTCGTCGCTGTACGATTATCCTGGCAAGATCCTGTGGTCGTCGCTGCGGCTGCTGCCTGATGGCACCGTGACGGGCATGCGCGAGACCCGCGGCTGGGCGCCCGGCCGCAAACTGTTCTTCGCGATGCGCTTCTCGGCACCGCTGACCGGCCATGCCTTTGTCGATCGCGACACCAAGGTGCCCTACAAAGGCTTCCAGGGGCCGAGCCGTGACAGCGACGAGGTCGCCGAAAAGCTCGGTCGCGCGCTCGAGGCGCGGCTCGATTTTGGCAAGCTTGCCAAGCCGCTGGAGGTTCGCGTCGCCATCTCCGGCGTTGATGCCGCCGGCGCGCTCGCCAATCTCGAGGGCGAACCCGGCGACTTCGACACGATCCGCGCCCAGACCCACACCGCCTGGGATCAGGCGCTGGGCGCCGTCGAGCTTGACGCACCGGCCGCGACCCGCACCAACATCTATACCGCGCTCTACCACAGCCTGCTCGCGCCAAGCGTGTTTGGCGATGTCGATGGCCGCTTCCGCGGGCCCGACGATCAGGTTCATCAGGCGACCGGCTATACCTTCCGGTCGACCTTTTCGCTGTGGGATACGTTCCGCGCCGAGCATCCATTGCTGACGCTGATCCAGCCCGAGCGCACCACCAGCGACGTCGTCCAGTCGCTGCTCGCGAGCCAGCGCTACAGCCCCTATGGCATTCTGCCGATCTGGCAGTTCCACGGCCGCGAGACCTGGACGATGATCGGCTATCATGCGGTGCCGGTGATCGCCGACGCCTATCTCAAGGGCCTGCGCGGGTTCGACGCCAATGCCGCGCTCGATGCGATGGTCGCCTCTGCCGATTACGCGCCCTACGGCGGCCTCGGCGAGTATATCAAGCGCGGCTATGTGCCGATCGACAAGGAGCCCGAGGCGGCGTCCAAGACGGTCGAATATGCCTATGACGACTGGACCATCGCCCGAATGGCCCGTGCGCTCGGGCGCACCGACATCGCCGACCGGTTCGACAAACGTGCCGGCAACTGGCGCAACAGCTTCGATGCCAAATCGGGTTTCCTGCGCGCGCGCAAGAGTGACGGCAGCTTCCGCACGCCGTTCGATCCGACCGCGATCAACTATGGCTCGGACTATACCGAGGGCAATGCTTGGCAGTATAGCTGGTTCGTGCCGCAGGATCAGGGCGGGCTGTTCCGCATCCTCGGTGGCGACCGCAAGGTCGTCGCCAAGCTCGATGCGATGTTCGATTACGACAACAGCAAGCTCGACTACAGCCACGCCGAGGATATCGCCGGGCTGATCGGCCAGTACATCCACGGCAACGAGCCGAGCCATCACGTCGCCTATCTCTATGCGCTCGCCGGCCAGCCCTGGCGCACCCAGGAGCGGCTCAAGCAGATCGTCGACAGCCAGTATAAGCCGACGCCGGACGGGCTCGCCGGCAACGACGATCTCGGCCAGATGTCGGCCTGGTACGTGTTCACCAGCCTCGGCTTCTATCCGGTCACGCCCGGCAGCAACCAATATGTCATCGGCCGCCCGTTCGCGCCGCGCGCCGCGCTCAACCTTCCCAACGGCAAGCGCTTCACCGTGATCGCCGACGGGCTCAGCGACACCAACCGCTACATCGGCCGCGTCACCCTCAACGGGCAGCCGCTGACCCGTAGCTACATCCGCCACGAGGAGATCGTCGCTGGCGGCGAGCTACGCTTCACCATGCAGGCCACCCCCAACAAGAGCTGGGCCACCGCCAAGACCGCGCGGCCGTATTCGACGACGCAATATTAGGATAGCGAAGAGGGGCCAACGCCGCCCCATCTTCCCCATCGCGCTGAGCTCGTTCGGGGTCCACGTCTTCACCCGCGATCAGCAACGGCACCGCCGGGCAAGCCACGTAGAGCACGTGGACTGGGGATTGATCCGTTCGTGCTGAGCTTGTCGAAGCACTGTGGGTCTCATGCCCTTCGACAAGCTCAGGGCGAACGGATTAGGTGGTTCGACCGAGGTCATCATACTCTAGGTATACCCCCAAACCGAGGGAGACGATCATGGCCACCGCAGCACCGGCAGGCGCACCGCCACCCGAGCATCGGCTCCGCTCGATCCTCGGCGGCTCGGCGGGCAATCTGGTCGAATGGTATGACTGGTACGTCTACTCCGCCTTCACGCTCTATTTTGCCCCAGTGATGTTTCCCAAGGGCAGCGCCACCGCGCAATTGCTCAACGCCGCCGCGATCTTCGCGGTCGGTTTCCTGATGCGCCCGGTCGGCGCCTGGATCATGGGCATCTATGCCGATCGCCACGGCCGCAAATCGGCGCTGACCTTGTCGGTGACGCTGATGTGCGTCGGCGCGCTGATGATCGCGGTGACGCCAGGCTATGCGACGATCGGCTGGGGCGCACCGGCGCTGCTGGTCCTCGCGCGCCTGCTCCAGGGCCTCAGCGTTGGCGGCGAATATGGCGCCTCGGCGGTTTATCTCAGCGAAATGGCGGGCAAGAACCGCCGCGGCTTCTTCTCGTCCTTCCAATATGTCACGCTGGTCGGCGGCCAGCTGACCGCGCTCTGCGTGCTGCTGATCCTCCAGAACACGCTCAGCGAGGCGCAGCTCGAACATTGGGGCTGGCGGATCCCGTTCGCCATCGGTGGGCTGCTCGCGATCGTCGTGTTCCGCATCCGCCGCGGGTTGCTCGAGACCGAATCGTTCAAGAACGTGAGCGGTGACGGCAAGCCCAGGTCGAGCGGCTGGATCCTGTTCCGCGATCACCCGCGCGAAGCGTTCACGGTGCTGCTACTCACCGCCGGCGGCACGCTCGCCTTCTATGCCTATACCACCTACATGCAGAAGTTCCTGGTCAACACCAGCGGCTTCAGCCGTGAGACGGCGAGCTGGATCATGACCGCCGCGCTCGCGCTCTACGCGGCGCTGCAGCCGGCGGCGGGGGCGTTGTCGGATCGGATCGGGCGCAAGCCGCTGATGGTCGGCTTCGGCGTGCTTGGGCTGATCTGCACCGTGCCGATCTTCCTGTCGCTGGAGCACGTCACCAGCCCGGTGCTCGCCTGGGCCCTGGTGCTGGGCGCGCTGGTGATCGTCACCGGCTATACGTCGATCAACGCGGTGGTGAAGGCCGAGCTGTTTCCCGCCCACATCCGCACGCTCGGCGTCGCGCTGCCTTATGCGCTCGCCAATACCCTCTTCGGCGGCACGGCGGAATATGTCGCGCTGTGGCTCAAGAACGCCGGCATGGAGCGCGGCTTCTATTGGTACGTCACCGCGATGATCGGCGTGTCGCTGATCGTCTATCTGCGCATGCGCGACACCAGGACGCACAGCCAGATCAGCGAGGACTGACGCCCGAGGGCGTTCGCCGGCTAGCGGCGGGGCAGGGTGATCGTCGCCGCCAGCCCGCCGCCGGCACGGTTGGCAAGGCTGATGTCGCCGCCCGCCTCGCGCACGATCGTCCGTGCCAGCGCGAGGCCGAGGCCGATCCCGCCGGTGTCGCGGTTGCGCGAGGTCTCGAGCCGGGTGAACGCCTCGAACACGTCGCCCAGCCGCTCTTCGGGAATGCCCGGCCCGCGGTCGGCGACGGTGATCGCGACCTGCTGCGGTCCGGGCTCGAGCGAGACTTCGGCGGCACCGGCATATTTCACCGCATTCTCGATCAGATTGCGGAGCGCCCGTCGCATCAGCGACGGCCGCATCCGCATCCGCAGGCGCTCGGCCTCGACGAAGCTCACCGGTTGGCCGAGGTCGCGGAAATCCTCCACCACCGCGTCGACCAGCGCCGCGCAATCCACCTCGGTGATCGCCTCGCTCGGGCGGCCGAGCCGCGCGAGCGAGAGGATGTCGTCGAGCGTCCGGTTCATCTCGGCGATCGTCTCCACCATCCGCGCGCGGTCGGTATCGTCCTCGACCGATTCGATCCGCACCCGCAGCGCCGCGAGCGGGGTGCGCAGGTCGTGGCCGATCGCGCCAAGCATCCGGTCCTTCTCGTCGAGCATCGCCGTCACCCGCAGCCGCAGCGCGTTGAACGCCGCGATCAGCTGCGCGACGTCGTCGGGTCCGCGCGCGGGCAGGGGCTCGCTGCTGTCGCTCGGCCCGAACCGCTCCGCCGCCTGGGTCAGCGCGCTCAGCGGCCGCGACAGCCGCCGCCCGGCAAGCAGCAGCGGTGCCAGCACCACCACGTAGAGGATCACCGTCTGCCCGATCAGCCGCCAGACCAGGTCGCTGTCGTCGCGCAGCCACAGCGAGTTGAGCACCAGCCAGCCATGGCCGGGTTGCGCGACCGCGATCTGCAGCTGCGCGCCGCTGCGGATGAACCGCTCCACCCGTCGCGGCGGCAGCCGGCGCACGCTGTGGTCGTCGCGCGACAGCGGCCGCAACCCGGTGACGATCGCGCCATGGGCGATCCCCGCCTCGGTCAGCGCCTCGTCGAGCGCGCGCTCCACCACCGGCACCCGCGGGCTGCGCGGATCGATCGGGTTGGTGGCGACGCGCCGCACCCGCCCGCGGCGATCGTCGCGCGGATCGGGGTCGCTCGCATCGATCAGCCGCGCCACCACCGGCCCGGTGACCTGCTCGAGCCGCAGCGAACGCCGTTCGCGCAGCAGCAGCGCGAAGTTGATGCCCTGGGCGACGAACAGCGCGATCGCGACCAGCAGCGCGATCTGCGCGGCGAGGCTGCGCGGCCGCAGCCGCTGGCGAAGCGCGTTCACGGCCGCCTCACAGCCGCGTCACCTCGGCCGCCAGCGTATAGCCGCCGCCCCACACCGTCTTGATGATCTCCGGCGTCTTGGCGTCGCCCTCGATCTTGCGCCGCAGCCGGCTCACCTGATTGTCGATCGCGCGGTCGAACGCCGCCGCTTCGCGGCCCTGGGTGAGATCGAGCAACTGGTCGCGGGTCAGCACTTGGCGCGGCCGCGTCACCAGCGCGAGCAGCAGATTATATTCGCCGGTCGACAGCGGCACCGACACCCCGTCGCGATCGACCAGCGCGCGCTCGCCGGTGCGCAGCACCCAGCCGGCAAAGGCATAGGAGCCGCTCTCGGGCGCATGCTGGCGCGCGCCGCCCGCGGTCAGCCGCCGCAGCACCACCTTGACCCTGGCGGCGAGCTCACGCGGCGAAAACGGCTTCACCACGTAATCGTCGGCGCCCATCTCGAGCCCGACGATCCGGTCGGTCTCCTCGGCGCGTGCCGTCAGCAGGATCACCGGCGTGTCGCTGGTCTCGGCGATGTGGCGGCACAGGCTGAGGCCGTCCTCGCCCGGCATCATCACGTCGAGGATGACGAGATCGATCGCATAGGCCGCCATCCTGGTCCGCGCGCTCTCGGCATCACCCGCCTGGGTGACGCGAAACCCCTGTTTGGTGAGATAGTGCGCGAGCGGTTCGCGGATCGAGCGCTCGTCGTCGACGAGCAACAGGTGCGGCATGTCTCCCATGGCGTGCGGGTGTAGCATGGCATGGCCTCCTGCCCAGCGGATCTTGGCGCGCGCGTCAACGAGGCGCCGGGCAGGTCATCCGCCCGGCGCGTTTCGCTTAGCCCGCGTCGGCGGGTGCCGGGGGCGGCGGCGGCATGTCGCCACCGCCACGCGGCCCGCGCATCGGCCGCATCCGCGCGAGCTCGCCCGAATCGAGCCTGCCGTCGTGGTTGGCGTCCATTCGGTCGAACCGCTCGGCGGCGCGCTTGATATAGTCGGCACGGGTGATCTCGCGGTCGCCGTCGCGGTCGCCTGATCCCATCCCGCGCGGCGGCGGGGGCGGCGCGTCGCCATCGGCGCCGGCGCGCTCGCGAAAGTGCGCGCGCATCGCCTCGCGCGCCGCCTGGCGTTCGTCCGGCGTGATCCGGCCATCCTTGTTGCTATCCATCGCCGCGAACCGCGCCTCGGCGTCGGCGATCGCCTCGGCGTGGGTGATCACCCCGTCGCCATTGGCATCGGCCCGCATCATCGGTCCGCCGCGCGGCGGCCGCACCGCGTCGGGCCCGGTGTCGCTCGATTGGGCGTTGCCCGCTGCCGCCGCCAACCCGCCGACGGCGAGCGCGAGGGTGAGAATGGTCTTGCGCATCACGTGTACGTCTCCGAACAGGCGCGGCCCCTCCGCTGCCCGATGCTGAGGCTTATGCCGGCGCCATGTCGCATCCATGTGTCGGGCGCGCGGCGAAACTGTCGCAACCTGTCGCGCCGGCACCATCGGCCGGCCATCAGCCGAACAGCGCGACGCTTTGCATCTGTTCGGCGACCGCGACGCCATCGGCGTTCCAGATCGTCATCCGCTGGCTCGAGTTGCCGTCGCGGGCATGATCGGTGCGCGCGCCGAGCAGCCACCAGCCATCGGTGGTGCGCGGCTGCGCGGTCAGCAGGTTGAGCTGCCAGGTCATCGAGCTCAGCGGCGCGAACCGCCCGAGCAGCTTGAGCGCCGCCGGCGGCAGCGCATCGGCCACCGCGATCAGTTCCACCATCGGGTCGAGCCCCGCACGTCCCTCCAGCCGCACCCAGCGCAGCCATTCGGCCGGCCCGGCGAGTTCCGCCGGCGCATCGAGCATGGCGAAATTGCCGGTAAAGGCGATCTCCGGCCGCCCGCGGCTGATCGGATCGCCCGGCCGGGGCGCCGCCACCGTGGGCGCTTCGCCGCCGCGGTGGTCGAGCGTCGAGGCGATCGGCGCCATGAACACGAAGGTCGCGCGTAGGCCGAGGCCGGCCTCACTCGACACATCTGCCTGCACGAAGGCGGCGTTGCGCCCGCGCCGCAGCCGCGTCGCGCGGACCGTCACCGCGCCCGACAACGGACCGATGAACGCCACCAGCGCCGAGCGCAGCGGCGGCAGGTCCGCCTCCGCCTGCTGCGCCGCGTGCAGCGCCAGCGCCGACGACAGGCCGCCCAACGCGGTGCGCCCCTGCAGCCAGTTGGCGGGGATCTCGCCACGCCACCCGTCGTCCTGCCGTTCGAGCAACGCGATGGTGGCGGGCAGGTCGGTCACGGCTCGGTCCCCTGATTGCGACGGATCAGCGCGCGGTCTGGCCGAACAGCACCTTCTTCGCCTCGTCGGTCATCGGTTGGGTACCGGCGCTGACCGCCTCGCCCTTGGCATAAGCCGCCACCGTCGCCGGCCGCGCGGCGATCGCGGCGAACCAGCGGGCGAGGTTGGGGAAGTCTTCCAGCCGCTGCCCCTGCGCCTCATGGGGCACGATCCACGGATAGGCCGCCATGTCCGCGATCGAATAGTCGCCGGCAACGAAGTCGTGGTCCGCCAGCCGCCGGTCGAGCACGCCATAGAGGCGGTTGGTTTCCTTGACGTAGCGCTCGATCGCATAAGGCAGCTTTTCGGGCGCATAGCGGCTGAAATGATGGTTCTGGCCGAGCATCGGGCCGAGCCCGCCCATCTGCCACATCAGCCATTGAGTGATCTCGACCCGCTCGCGCAGGCCGTCGCCGCCGAACCGCCCGGTCTTCTCGGCGAGATAGAGCAGGATCGCCCCCGATTCGAACACCGACACCGGCGTGCCACCATCGGCTGGCGCATGATCGACGATCGCGGGCATGCGGTTGTTGGGTGCGATGCGCAGGAAGTCGGGTGCGAACTGCTCGCCCTTGCCGATGTTGACGGGGAAGATCCGGTAATCGAGCCCGGTCTCCTCGAGCATCAGCGTGATCTTGTGGCCGTTGGGGGTAGGCCAGTAATGCAGGTCGATCATCAAGAAGTCCTTTGCCGTGACCCGCTCCAGATGGGGCGCGGTCACCGCCGCGCCAACCGAACAAAGCCGTCACCCCAGCAAAAGCTGGGGTCTCAAGCGATGGCGCGGGTCAGAAGCCGCTTGAGATCCCAGCTTCCGCTGGGGTAACGGTCGAAACGCCAAGTCCTACCCCGCCACCCGATCGTCGAACAACCCGAACAGCAGCGTCGAGGCATACATGCCGATCGCCCGCTCGCGCGGCATGGTCGAGGCCCATTTGCGCATGTCGAACGCCGCATTCTGCAGCGCCATCAGCGTCTGTGCCGCGATCAGCGCGTCCACCGCGCGCAGCGATCCTTCGGCGATGCCGTCCATGATCGTTCCCGCATAGCGCCGCGCGATGCGGTTCGAGCGGTCCACCATCGCGCTGCGCTCCGCGGCCGGCAGCCCGCTTAGCGCGGTCGTCCGCAGCAGCGGCGCGCGCTCGGCGAACTGGACGTCGAGCAGCGTCGCGATCGTGCTCGACAATCGGTGCCAATAGCTGCCGCCAGCGGTGTCGGCGAGTTCCTGCGCCTGGTTGATCGTGTCGAAGCTGCGCTGGTAGCAGGCGGTGACGAGATCGTCCTTGGCGTCGAGATGGTGGTAGAAGCTGCCCTTGGTGACGTTGAGCTCGGCGGCGATGCGCTGCACCGAGGCGCCGCGATAGCCCATCTCGTTGATCAGCCGCGTCGCCGCGAGCAGGAACTGGGCGCGGCCCGGCTCGGCCTCGCCATGCGACAGGTCGAGCATCGTCGGCGACCAGCGCGCATCGGCACCGGCAATGCCATGCGCGAACACGTCCATCAGCCGCACTTCCACCCGCGCATATTGATCGGGCTCGTAGCGATCGAGCCACGCCGGCAGCCAGAAGGTGTTCTCGAGCAGCACATGCGCGCGCGCGCCGAACAAATCGGTCTGGGCACGGCCCTTGGGGGTTCCCCACAGGCTTCTCGTGCGCCGGAACACCTCGCGCCACCCCGCCATCAGCCGGCCTAGGATCGGCTCCTCGGTGGCGCGCAGATCGGCGAGCACCGCCATCGGCCGCTCCTCGCCACGCTGCACGCGCTCGAGCCGCGCCATGTTGAGCGCGAGATAGCGCCGCACCCGCTGTTGCGGCGTCGGCTCTTCCAGCGCGGTGTCGAGCATCACCAGCAGATAGTCGAGCGTGTGCTCGAACGCCGCCGCGGCAAGATCCTCCTTGCGCTTGAAATAGTAAGTGACGCTGGTGGTGTTGAGCCCCACGCGCCGCGCCACGTCGGCAAAGGTCATGCCCTTGGCGCTTTGTTCGTTGATCGCCTCCGCCGCCGCGGCGAGGATCGCATCGCGTTTCGCCCGAAACCGCTTGGTGCCCTGTTCGCTGGTGGGCTCGCTGTTGGGTTCGCCGTCGGGTTCCGCCGTGCCGTCTTCCTGCATCCGGCCACCTTACCAACCGACTATTCGAACAAACAGTGTTTTTTCGAATGCCGTGCCGTGCCGCTCAACCATCTGCTGAACGGCGTGGCATAGCGACCGCGCGCGGTGCTTTACCGAAGATGCGGTACGGTCTAGATCGCGGCAACGATACGGGCAGGAGAGCGGTCATGGACTTCACGCTGGGCGAACGCGAGGCCGCGCTGCGCGATTCGGTCCGCGGCTTCATCGACCAGCACATCCGTCCGCGCCAGGCCGAGCATGATCGCCAGGCGAAGGAGGGCGAGCGCTGGAAAGTGATTCCGGTGATCGAGGAGGTGAAGGCGCTCGCCAGGGCGCAGGGACTGTGGAACCTGTTCATGCCGCCGCACGCCGGGCCGGCGCCGGTCGATGACAGCTTCGCCTTCGCGGGCACCCAGCTCAGCAACCTCGAATATGCGCTCTGCGCCGAGGAGATGGGGCGGGTCGGCTGGGCATCGGAATGCTTCAACTGCTCGGCGCCAGATACCGGCAACATGGAGGTTCTTCATCGTTACGGTACGCGCGCGCAGAAGGACCGCTGGCTGCAACCGTTGATGGATGGCGAGATCCGCTCCGCCTTCCTGATGACCGAGCCGGCGGTGGCATCGTCCGATGCGACCAATATCGAGACACGGATCACCCGCGACGGTGACGATTACGTCATCACCGGGCGCAAATGGTGGTCGAGCGGGGTCGGCGACCCACGCTGCCGCATCGCGATCGTGATGGGCAAGACTGATCCTGCTGCCAGTCGCCACGCCCAGCAGAGCATGATCCTGGTCCCGCTCGACGCGCCGGGGGTGAGGATCGAGCGGATGCTGTCGGTCTATGGCTATGATCACGCGCCGCACGGCCACGGCGAGGTGGTGCTCGACGCGGTCCGCGTCCCCGCCGCCAACATGCTGCTCGGCGAGGGCAGGGGGTTCGAGATCGCGCAAGGGCGGCTCGGCCCGGGCCGCATCCACCATTGCATGCGCACCATCGGTGTCGCCGAGGAGGCGATCGCGGCGATGGCGCGGCGGCTGCAGGCGCGGGTCGCGTTCGGCAAGCGCATCGCCGATCATTCGGTGTGGGAGGAGCGGCTGGCGCGCGCGCGCATCGACATCGAGATGACCCGGCTGCTCTGCCTCAAGGCCGCCGACATGATGGATCGTGCCGGCAACAAATCGGCGCAGCTCGAGATTGCGATGATCAAGGTCCAGGCGCCGACCATGACGCTCAAGATTCTCGACGATGCCATCCAGGCGCATGGTGGCGCCGGCGTCTCCGCCGATTTCCCGCTCGCCCATGATTGGGCGGCGATGCGCACCCTGCGCTTCGCGGATGGCCCCGACGAGGTCCACAACCGCGCCATCGCCCGCGCAGAGCTCGGCCGCCACGCATGAGCCCGCGCCACCCCACCGCTACCATTCCGTCATCCCAGCGAAAGCTTAAATTCCGGCGATGATCCCATGACCTCCACCCAAGAGCTGGACACGACCAAGCTCGTCCCCTGGCTCGAAGCCCACATTCCCGGCTTCGCCGGCCCGCTCAGCTACGCCAAATTCCCCGGTGGCCAGTCCAACCCCACCTATCGGCTCGACACCCCCGGCGGCGCCTATGTCCTGCGCCGCAAGCCGTTCGGCGCGCTGCTGCCGAGCGCTCATGCGGTCGATCGCGAATATCGGCTGATCGCCGCGCTTCATCCCAGCGGCTTCCCGGTCGCGCGGCCTTATGCGTTATGCAGCGACGAGGGCGTGATCGGCGCGATGTTCTACGTCATGGCGCTCGCCGATGGCCGCAACCTGTGGGACGGCACGCTACCCGGCAGCGCGCCCGCCGAGCGCACCGCGCTGTATGAGGCGATGGTCGACACCCTCGCCGCGCTCCACACGATCGACTATCAAGCGGCCAGCCTCGCCGATTACGGCAAGCCCGGCAATTACTTCGCGCGCCAGGTCGAGCGCTGGACCCGCCAGTATCGTGCCAGCGAGACCGAGACGATGCCCGAGGTCGAGCGGCTGATCGACTTTCTGCCGCGCACGCTGCCGCCGCAGACCCGCACCGCGATCGTCCATGGCGATTACCGCATCGACAATCTGATCTTTGCCCCCGCCGCGCCGCAGGTGATCGCGGTGCTCGACTGGGAGCTGTCGACGCTCGGCGATCCGCTCGCCGACTTTTCCTATTTCCTGATGAGCTGGGTCACCGAGCCCGAAGGCCGCTCGGGCGTGCTCGGCCGCACCGGCGCCGCCACCGGCATCCCGACGATCGAGGCGATGACCGAGCGATACTGCCGTGCCACCGGTCGTGACGGCGTCCCCAATCTCAACTGGTATTTTGCCTACAATCTATTTCGGCTCACCGGCATCGTCCAGGGCATCAAGAAGCGCATCGTCGATGGCACCGCCTCGAACGCCCAGGCCGAGGCATCGGCCGCGCAGGTCTATCGCCTGGCCAGTGCTTCATGGCATTTCGCTCAAATGGCCGGTACTTAGGCGCCGCCGTTCACACCGCCTCTCAGCATCGCACCGTGTGCGATATGCGTGAAGTTAGACAAGTTAAGGAGTTAGCCATGTCGCTGTTCGATCTCACCGGCAAGGTCGCCATCATCACCGGCTCGTCGCGCGGCATCGGCCAGGCGAGCGCGGTCGAGCTGGCCCGCCAGGGCGCGCGGGTGGTCATCTCCAGCCGTAAGCAGGCGGCCTGTGACGCGGTCGCGGCGGCGATCAACGCCGAGCATGGCGACGGCCGCGCGATCGCGGTCGCGGCGAGCATCTCCGACAAGCCCGCGCTCCAGCACCTCGTCGACAAGACCCGCCGCGCCTTCGGCCGCATCGACGTCCTCGTCTGCAACGCCGCCTCCAACCCCTATTACGGGCCGATGGCCGGCATCGAGGACGAGCAGTTCCGCAAGATCCTCGAGAACAACGTCCTCTCCAACCACTGGCTGATCCAGATGGTCGCCCCCGAGATGCGCGAGCGCAAGGCGGGCTCGATCGTGATCGTCTCGTCGGTCGGCGGCCTGCGCGGCTCGCCGGTGATCGGCGCCTACAACGTCTCCAAGGCCGCCGACTTCCAGCTCGCCCGCAACTATGCCGTCGAATATGGCATCGACAACGTCCGGGTGAACTGCATCGCCCCCGGGCTGATCAAGACCGACTTCGCCCGCGCTTTGTGGGACACGCCCGAGGCCGAGCAGCGCAGCAGCCGCGCCACCCCGCTGCGCCGGCTCGGCGACCCCGTCGATATCGCGGGAGCGGTGGTCTATCTGGCCAGCGACGCCAGCCGCTACATGACCGGCCAGGCGATGGTGGTCGATGGCGGCGTCACCATCGGCCTGGCGTTCTAAACTGAGCCGCGCTTGCGGATCAGTCCCTCCTGCGCAACGCTGGCGACCAGCCGGCCGTCGCGGGTGAAGATGGTGCCCCGGTTCATGCCGCGCGCATGGCCGGCCCAGGGGCTGTCGGTGACATAGAGCAGCCAGTCGTCGGCCCGTAGCGGCTCATGGATCCACAAGGCGTGATCGAGGCTGGCGCATTGCATCTGCGGCATCAGCCAGGTCACGCCATGCGGCAGCATCGAGGTGCCGAGCAGCGCCATGTCCGAGGCATAAGCGAGCACGGCGCGGTGAAGGGCGGGATCGTCGGCGATCGGCGCGACGATCCGGAACCAGCAGGCGCCGTGCGGCGGGCGTTTGGCTGGCTCGATCCAGCTGCGCGGGTCGACCGGCCGGATGTCGATCGCGCTCTGCCGGCGCAGGAAGGTCTCGCGATACGCCTCGGGGATCTGATCGGCGAGCCGGTGGCGCAGCTCATGCTCCCAGGCGAGCTCGTCGGGCGGCGGCACATCGGGCATCGCATCCTGGTGGTGGAGGCCCTCCTCGGGGGTCTGGAACGAGGCGGCCATATTGAGGATCGGCCGGCCCTGCTGCATCGCGATCACCCGCCGGGTGGCGAAGCTGCGCCCCTCGAAGTCGCGCACCACGCGGAAGATGATCGGGTGGTTCTCGTCGCCCGGCCGCATGAAATAGGCGTGGAGCGAGTGCGCGTCCTTGCCCTCGGTGGAGCGCTGGGCCGATTGCAATGCCTGGGCAATCACCTGCCCGCCGAACACCCGCCCGCGACCGCCGGGCTGGCGCGCGCCGCGGTAGAGGTCGGTATCGATCTCCTCGACATCGAGCAGCGCCACCAGGCCGGCGGTCAGTTGTTCGGGGGACTGCTTGTCTGTCATCACCGTCTCGCATCGGGGCGCCAGGCGCCGGTTGGCGCCAGCCTAGAGAGGGTCACAAGCGCTGGACAAGCCTATAGCGTTCCTCAATAGCCGGCGATCCGTGCCAGCCGGTCGGCGTGGAAGCCGATGTCGCCGAACATCTCGGTGAGGGTGCGTGCCCGTTTCATGAAGAAGCCGATGTCATAGTCATCGGTCATGCCGATGCCGCCGTGCATCTGCACGCCCTCCTGCACCGCGAGCGTCGTCGCCATCGCGCTCATCGCCTTGGCCACCGATACCGCCTCGTCGGCCGCGGCCTCGCCGCTGTCGAGCAGTTGCTGCGCCTTCAGCGTCGCCGCGCGCGCGATCTCCAGCTCGCTGTAGAGATGCGCGGCACGATGCTGCAATGCCTGGAAGCTGCCGATCGCCTGACCGAACTGGGTGCGCTGCTTGAGATAGTCGAGCGTCATCGCCATCGCCCCGCTGCCGACCCCGAGCAGCTCGGCAGCGACCCCGGCACGGCCGGCGCGGAGCAGCCGCTCGAGCGGCGCGCGGCCGTCATCGACCGTGCCGATCACCGCATCGCCATCCACGGCGACCCGGTCGAAGTCGATCCGGGCAGCCAGGCTCGCATCGGCGAGACGCTGCGGCTCGACGGTCAGGCCCTTCATCCCGTGATCGATGGCGAACAAAGTAATGCCGTCCTGGTCCGGCGCAGCACCGGCGGTGCGCGCGGCGACGATCAGCAGGTCGGCGACATGGCCGTGGACCACGAACTGCTTGCGCCCGGTGAGGACGAAGCCGTTGCCAGCCCGCTCGGCGCGCAGGCCGATCGTCTCACGATGCTTGGCGCCCTCGTCGACCGCAAGCGCCGCGATGGTGTCGCCAGCGACGATCCCCGGAAACCAGTGCGCGGCCTGCGCACTGCCCTTCAGCGCCTCTACCGCCGCCACCGCGGTAGACAGGAACGGGGAGGGCGACAGGTTGCGGCCGATCTCCTCGAGCACGATGCCGGCCTCGACATGCCCTAGCGCGAGGCCGCCCTCGGCTTCGGGAACAAGGATCCCGGTGAAGCCCATCTCGGCGAAGCGCTTCCACAGCTCACGCGAGAAGCCGGTCGCATCATCGATGTCGCGCAACTGGCGCAGATGGGCGACCGGTGCGCGCTCGGCGATGAAGTCGCGCGCGGTGTCGCGCAGCATGTCCTGTTCGTCGGTGAGGTACAGCGGCATTGTCTTGGCCTTCGTGGAGGTGGTTGCGGGAGCGGCGATCAGGCACCCGGCAGATCGAGGATCCGCTTGGCGATGATGTTGAGCTGGATCTCGCTGGTGCCGCCCTCGATCGAATTGGCTTTGGTGCGCAGCCACGTCCGCGCCGCCGCGCCGCCGTTCGACGCCTCGCTCTCCCATTCGAGCGTATCGGATCCGCCGGCCGCCATCGCCAGCTCATGGCGCTGCTTGTTGAGCTCGGTGCCGACGTACTTCATCATCGAGGGCTGGGCGGGATGAGCCTGGCCGGCTTTCAGCTGGTCGATGAACCGCTCCGACATGGCGGAAAAGGCGCTGGCGCGGACCTCGAACAGCGCGATCTGGGCGCGGAGCACCGGATCGGCCAATCGGCCTTCGGCGTCGAGGCCGATCGTAGCGAGCGCGCCATCGATCAGCGGATTGCGCGCGCCTTGGCCCAATCCCATGCCGCTGATCATCTCGCGCTCATGGCCGAGCAGATATTTGGCGACGTCCCAGCCCTTATTCTCGTCATGAACGCGGTTGGCCTTGGGCACCTTCACTTGATCGAAGAAGGTCTCGCAGAAAGGCGAATTGCCGCTGATCAGCAGGATCGGGCGGGTGGAGACGCCCTCGCTCGCCATGTCGAACAGCAGGAAGCTGATCCCGCCCTGCTTGCTCGCCTTGCTGGTGCGCACCAGGCAGAAGATCCAGTCGGCCTTGTCCGCATAGGAGGTCCATACCTTCTGGCCGCTGACCAGATAATGGTCGCCGCCGTCCTCGGCCGCGGTGGCGAGCGCAGCGAGATCCGAGCCGGCATTGGGTTCGGAATAGCCCTGGCACCAGCGGATCTCGCCGCGCGCGATTCGTGGCAGATGCTCGAGCTTCTGCGCTTCCGTACCATATTTGAGCAGCGCCGGCCCGAGCATCGAGATGCCGAACGAGTTCAAGGGATTGCGCGCGTGGATCGCAGCCATCTCCTCGCGCAGGATCTTGGTCTCGGCCGCCGACAAGCCGCCGCCGCCATAGGCGCTCGGCCAATCGGGCACCGTCCAGCCCCGCGCGGCCATCGCGTCGAGCCAGGCCTTCTGCTCGGGCGAACTTGGCGTGTAGCGGCGGCCACCCCAGCACACATCCCGATCACTGCGCACCGGCTCGCGCATCGCCGGCGGGCAGTGCTCGGCAAGCCAGGCACGGGCGTGGGTCCTGAACGCGTCGAGATCGCTCATGCAAGTCCTCCTGCTGGTCCGGCCAGGGCAGCGCCATCAGCCGACAAAGCGTTCACCCCTGTCGGCCTTGGCGCGGAGTAGCGGCGCCACCTCGATGCCATGCTTGTCGAGCGCGGCGACGATCCGGGGCAATCCCACCGTGTCGGCCCAGAACATCGGGCCGCCGGTATACACCGGCCAGCCATAGCCAAACGCCCACACCACATCGATATCGGACGCGCGCTGCGCGATACCCTCGGCAAGGATGCGCGCACCTTCGTTCACCATCGGGTAGAGCGTGCGCTCGACGATCTCCTCGTCGCTGATCTCCCGCGGGGTCACGCCGGCACGACGGCGAAATTCATCAATGATGGTGGCGACCTTGTCCGATGGCGTCGGCGTGCGCTGCGCGTCGTAATCGTAGAAGCCGGCCTGCGTCTTCTGCCCCCAGCGCCCCTCGGCAGCGAGCGCATCGCGGATGCTCTCGATCCGGGTTGGATCCCTGTGCCAGCCGATATCGACCCCGGCGAGGTCGGCCATCTGGAATGGTCCCATCGGCATGCCGAAGCGTGTATGCACCGCATCGCTCTGCGCTGGCAGTGCGCCCTCGATCAGCATCGCGATCGCGGGAATCTGTCGCTGCGAAAGCATGCGATTGCCGATGAATCCTTCGCAAACGCCGCTGACCACCGCGACCTTGCCGATCGTCCGCGCCAGCGCCATCACCGTCGCCAGCACATCCGGCGCAGTCGCGGCACCCCGCACCACTTCGAGCAGCTTCATGACGTTGGCGGGCGAGAAGAAATGCATGCCGACCACGTCGGCAGGGCGCGTCGTCGCCGCCGCGATCTCGTCGATGTTGAGGTAGGACGTGTTGGAGGCGAGGATCGCCCCCGGCTTGGCGATCGCATCGAGTCGCGCGAACAGCTCTTTCTTCACCGCCATATTCTCATAGACCGCCTCGACGATCAGGTCGCAGTCGGCGAGCGCATCAAGGTCTAGCGTCGGATTGAGCAGTGCCATCATCCCCTCGACCTTGGCCTCTGTGAAGCGGCCGCGCTTGGCGGAGGCGGCGTAATTGGCGCGGATCACCGCGGTGCCGCGCTCCAGCGCTTCGGGCGCGGTTTCGACGATCGTCACTGGCAGGCCGGCGGCGAGGAAGTTCATCGAGATGCCGCCGCCCATCGTCCCGGCGCCGATCACGCCGATGCGGCGGATCGTCCGCGGTGTCGTGCCGGCTGGCAGGTCGTCGATCTTGGCGGCCTGGCGTTCGGCGAAGAACAGGTGGCGTTGCGCTGCCGATTGCGTGCCGGTCATCAGCCGCATGAATTCCTGGCGCTCAAAGGCAATGCCGTCGGCGAAGGGCAGCTCGGTCGCCTTGACCACGCAGGCAATGTTGGCGGCAGGCGCATCGAATCCGCGGAACTTGCGGGCATGGGCGCGGGTGAACTCTTCGACCGCAGCGGGATCGGGCGCGACCGTGCGCGCCGACGCGCGGGGCAGGGGCGTTTGGCCGACCTTGCTCCGCGCGAAGGCGATCGCCTCGGCTTCCAGATCATCAGTTGCCGCGATCCGATCGATCAGCCCAGCATCGTGCGCGCGGGCTGCGCTGATCGGCGTGCCGAGCGCGGTCATTTCCAGCGCCAACGCTACCCCGGCGATCCGCGGCAGCCGCTGCGTGCCGCCCGCACCCGGCAGTAGGCCGAGCTTGACCTCGGGAGTGCCGAGCTTGGCCGAGGCGACGGCAATCCGATAGTGACAGCCCAGCGCGATCTCGCAGCCGCCGCCGAGCGCGGTGCCGTGGATCGCCGCGACGATCGGCTTGGTGCTGGCCTCGATCCGGTCCACCACCGCGGGCAGCCCCGGCTCCTGCATCGGCTTGCCGAATTCGGTAATGTCGGCGCCGGCAAAGAAGGTGCGGCCGTCGCAGCGGATCACCATCGCGCCGATCGCCGGATTTCGCTCGCCATCTTCGATCGCAGCCGCCAATCCGCTGCGCACGGCCGCGCCCAGCGCATTGACCGGCGGGTTGTCGGCGATGATGACGAGGACGTCGTCATGCCGCTCGGCACGGATCGGCGCAGCCATTCTTCTCTCCGCGTTGACAGGGCGTAGCGGGGCGCCGATCTACCTCAGCAGCGTACCCGCCTTTCTAACTTGTGGAGGATATTGCTGGATTGGCCGATATCATCAAGCGAAAAACATGGCTGGGCGTCACGCGCACCACACCGGCTGTTCAACTCTGTAAAGATCCAGCCATGATGGCTGGATGCTTACACGGCGCGGGAATGACGCTAGGGTGTCGTCATGGCAGACCTAGGTGCTTCCCACCCCAGTTTTCCCGCCGCGGCGGACAATGAAGAGGCGATCGCCCATCATGCGGGGGTGCCGATCGACGACATCGTGCGGATCGCGCAGCGCCGCGATCGTCTTCTCGCGGCGCTGACGCTGATCGCGGGTATCGGGCTGGTGGTCGGCACGCCATTCGCGCTCAAGTCGGGCGTCGAGTTCTTCATGCCGCTCACCGCGGCGCTGGTGATCGCGATTGCGCTGGTGCCGGTGCTGGAATGGCTCGAACGCCGCGGCTTGCCGTCACCGATTGCGGCGCTGCTCTGCGTGCTGGTGTTCCTGCTCGTCGCCAATGTCGCGATCGCGGCGATCGTGGTGCCCGCCACCGACTTCTTCCAGTTGCTGCCGACCCGCATCTCGCGAATCCAGCATAATCTGTCGCCGCTGCTCGATCTCTATTCGACGCTGGAGAAATCGGTGAACCGCCTGTTCCGGCAGATCGCGACCACGCCGGTGCGCCAGCCACAAACCGCTGCGGTGGCACCACCGAGTTCGATCCTCGAGCTTGCCGCCACCTCGGCGCCGGCGGTGATCGTGCAATTCTTCTTCGGCGTGCTGATCGTGTTCTTCTTCCTCTCCGGCTGGACGCGAATGCGCAAGCGCACCATCACCGGCCGCACCAGCTTCGATGGCGCAATGGCGACGGCGCGGGTGATCCAGGACGTGGTGGACGACGTTTCGGCCTATCTCGGCACGATCACCGTGATCAACATCATCCTCGGCATGGTGGTGTCCGGCGCGCTGTATCTGGTCGGCATGCCCTATCCGCTGATGTGGGGCGGCATCGTCGCATTGCTCAACTACGTGCCGTATTTTGGGCCGATCGTTGCGGCGTTCCTGATGGCGGTCGGCGGGCTGATGACCTTCTCGGACATCTGGGTGGCGCTGCTGCCGCCGGCGATCATGATCGGTTGCCACCTGGTGGAGGCCAATGTGATCACGCCGCTGGTGGTCGGCCACCGGCTGACGATCAGCCCGATCCTGATCCTGATCTCGCTGAGCTTCTGGGGCTGGGTATGGGGCACGGCGGGAGCGTTGCTCGCGGTGCCGCTGCTGATCATCATCCAGACCGTGATCGGTGCCGCGGGCAAGCCCGACATCACCGGTTTCCTGTTCGAACATGGCACGCTCGTCCAGCAGCAGCGCGACCGCAAGCGCTCGCCCGACGAGCCCAGCGAATAGGCGCGCGGATTAGACCGTTGACACCCCCCGGCGGCTCGCCTAGTTGGCGCGCCTCGACGCTTTAAGCGGGTGTAGCTCAGTTGGTTAGAGCGCCGGCCTGTCACGCCGGAGGTCGCGGGTTCGAGCCCCGTCACTCGCGCCATTCCTTTTGCCGGGAATGCGTATCGAAGCCTCTCAGAAACCAGGATTAGGCACGGGTCAAATGGCCCGGGTCGGGTCCGTCCCCGGGTTTGCGGGTGTAGCTCAGTTGGTTAGAGCGCCGGCCTGTCACGCCGGAGGTCGCGGGTTCGAGCCCCGTCACTCGCGCCACTCCCCGCCAGGGGAGGGCGCTACCGCCAGCGGCCGGTTTCCATCCAGCGAAGCAGCGGCTTCAACGGCGCGATCCAGATGATCCCCGCCACCGCATAGAAGCCAAGCTGCGCCAGCCAGTGCCAGCCACCCACCGTCGTCGAGGCGCTGGCGATGATACCACACCATAAGACGATCAGCGCCAGGATCGCCAGCATGCCGGCAGGCTTGCGCCAGCTCGGGCTCATGCCACGATCCATTCGCGCTCGGTGACGATCGCGTGGAGCGGCACGTCCCATGCATCGGGCATCAGCGCCTCAACCTCCTGTATCGACCAGGCGACGCCGATCCGCCACGCCTGGGGATGGCGCGCGAAGGCGCGATCGTAATGCCCGGCGCCCTGGCCGAGCCGGTTGCCACGACGATCGAACCCGATCAGCGGCGTCAGGATGATGTCGGGCCCCAGCTCGCGCGCCGTCGCTGCGGGCTGCTGCAGCCCCAGCGGCCCGCTCGCGAGCGCCGCTTCGGTTTCCCAGGCGAGGAAGCGTAGCGGCTCGCTGCGGGTGGTGACATGGGGCAGGGCGAGCACGCATCCCGCCTCGCTCGCGGCCCGCGCCAGCGCCGAGGGCGAAGCCTCGCTGCCGATCGGGACGTAGGAGGCGACCGTCATGCCGTGGGTAAGACGCCGAAGGTAGGCGCCGGGCGGCGCGATCGCGCCTGCGCGATCGAAGCGGTCGCGAGCAGCCCGCAACCGGGCACGAAGCGCGTTCTTGTCGGTCATGTCAGCAGCCCCGCGACGCAACAACCATGGCTGCCGTCTACACGATTTGCCCGCGCAGGAAACGCAGCAGCCTATCGCTGCGGCAATCATTGGGGGCGGGGTGGCGGGCCCGCCGTGGCCGTTTGCCAAATTATCCTCCGACGCCCAGAACGTCAGGTGGGGACCATGTGCGTCAGGCCAGGGCCTGGGCAGGGACAGCCCCCTAGGATGAAGAATAGCCTCGGGGATGTTTGAGGCTCGTACCGGGCAGAACCCGCCACCACCTATCTAGGTGGTCGAGGGCGTCTGCTCAAGGGCATTCGCAAGCGCTTCCAGCCGGTCGGCGATCCGCGCCAGCGCGGCCTCGCTCACCGCGGCGCCTTCGGGTGGTCGCTGGATCATCTCGTCGAGATCGTCGGCGAGCATCAGCGCGACCAGCAGCATCGCGCGTTCGCTGTCCATGCCGCCTGCCGCGCGGTTCGCCGCCGGCCAACGCTCGCCGAGCATCCGCCCCAGCAGTTTGACGCGGGCTTCCTCGCCATCGCGGCAGGCAACGGTGTGCGGGCGGCCGCCGATCTGCAGCGTCACCTCGGCCATCAGCCATTGCTCCCGCGGGCAATGACGTCGTCGAGCGCGCTCACCGCCTCGGCCATTCGCGCTTTAAGCGCGGCATGGCGGCGCGCCAGCGCATCGCCTGCCCGGGCACGGGCGTCGATTGCCGCTTCGATTCGAGCAAGGGCCGCGTCGACCCGGTCGACCGCGGAGTGGGTGTCTGCCATCGAGGGCAAGTAAGCGCGCGCACCTCTCGCGGCAACCCGGCTTGACCGCGCCGTTCGTCCCGCTCGTCGCGTCGACGGCTCACGCCGATGGCGGTGGCGATGCGGCGGTTGACAGGGTGGGGCGCCCCCCGCAAAGGCGACCCGCCCGCCGTGGCCGGCGCCCTGCGATCCGGGGCAGGGCCGCGACGATCCAGCACGCGACACGCGAGGAGACTTTCGGATGACCAAGGTAGCGATCAACGGCTTCGGGCGCATCGGCCGCCTCGTCGCACGGGCGATCATCGAGCGCGACGGCCATGATCTCGAGCTGGTCGCGATCAACGATCTCGCCGATGCCAAGTCGAACGCCTGGCTGTTCAGCCGCGACAGCGTCCATGGCAAATACCCCGGCACCGTCGCCGCCGAAGGCGATGATCTGGTGATCGACGGCAAGCGCATCCGCGTCACCGCCGAGCGCGATCCCGCCAACTTGCCGCACAAGGAACTGGCCGTCGAGCTGGTGCTCGAATGCACCGGCTTCTTCACCGACAAGGCCTCGTGCCAGAAGCATATCGACGCCGGCGCCAAGAAGGTGCTGATCTCGGCACCGGGCAAGGGCGTCGACCTGACGGTGGTGTTCGGCGTCAACAACGACCAGCTCACCGCCGATCACACGATCGTCTCGAACGCGTCGTGCACCACCAACTGCTTGGCGCCGGTCGCCAAGGTGCTCAACGACAGCGTCGGTATCGAGCGCGGCCTGATGACCACCGTCCACGCCTATACCAACGACCAGAAGATCCTCGACCAGATCCACCCCGATCTGCGCCGTGCCCGTGCAGCGGCAATGAACATCATCCCGACCACCACCGGCGCCGCCCGCGCCGTTGGCGAGGTGCTGCCCGAGCTCAAGGGCAAGCTTGACGGCTCGGCGATCCGCGTGCCGGTGCCGGACGTCAGCCTGGTCGATCTCACCTTCACGCCCAAGCGCGACACCAGCAAGGAAGAGATCAACGCCATCCTCAAGGCGGCGTCCGAGAGCGGTCCGCTCAAGGGCATCCTGGTCTATTCGGATGAGCCGCTGGTTTCGATCGATCTGATGCACACGCCGCAGAGCTCGACGGTGGACAGCCTCGAGACGGCGGTGATCGACGGCAAGCTGGTCCGCGTCGTGTCCTGGTACGACAATGAATGGGGTTTCTCGAACCGCATGGTCGATACCGCCGCGGCGATGGCGAAGTTCCTCTAACCGGATGGGCGGCATCCTCGCCGGGATCGCGCGGCATGCCTTTCCCAAGGCGCCGATGGAGGTCGTCGACCACGTCAACGTCTCGGTTGAGGCAGGGCTGGAGGGCGACTTCCGCGGCGCGGTAAAACCCGGCGGGCGGGGCCGTCGCCAGGTCTCGCTGGTCGAACGCGGCGACTGGGAGGCTGCGATGGCGGCGGTTGGCCACAGCCTGCCGTGGCAGGAACGCCGCGCCAATCTGCTGGTCGACGGGCTCGACCTGCCGCAGATCCCCGGCACGCGGCTGCGGATCGGCACGGTCGTGCTCGAGATCACCCAGGAATGCGATCCGTGCAGCCGCATGGAGACGCTGGCCGCCGGGCTGAAGGCGGCGCTCACCCCGGACTGGCGCGGCGGCGTGCTGGCGAGGGTGATCGAGGGCGGCGCCATTGCTGTCGGCGACGTGATCCTCGTCGAGCCGGCGATCTGATACTTTACGTCAATTTCAACGAACCAAGCGGAGCGCGCGATGACCAGGACCTTCAAGACGCTTGATGATATCGGCGACGTCACCGGCAAGCGCGTGCTCGTCCGCGAGGACCTTAATGTGCCGATGGCCGATGGCGTGGTGACCGACGACACCCGGTTGCGCGCGACGATCCCCACCGTCACCGAACTGGCCGATAAAGGCGCGATCGTGCTCGTCCTAGCCCATTTCGGCCGGCCCAAGGCGCCGACCCCCGATCTGTCGCTGGCATTGGTGACCAAGCCCTATGAGCAGGTGCTCGGTCGCCCGGTCCGCTACATCGACTGGGAGGGCGCGGAAGACGCGGTGGCGACACTGCAAGCGGGCGACATCGCCGTGCTCGAGAATACCCGTTTTTTTGGCGGCGAGGAAAAGAACGATCCAGCGGTGGTCGATCGCTTCGCGGCGCTCGGCGATCTGTACGTCAACGACGCCTTCTCCGCCGCGCATCGCGCCCATGCTTCGACCGAGGGGCTCGCGCATCGCCTGCCCGCCTATGCAGGCCGCGCGATGGAGGCCGAGCTCGACGCACTGGAAAAGGCGCTGGGCAACCCCGCGCACCCGGTGGCGGCGGTGGTCGGCGGCGCCAAGGTCTCGACCAAGCTCGATGTGCTCAAGCATCTTGTCGGCAAGGTCGATCACCTGATCATCGGCGGCGGCATGGCCAACACCTTCCTCGCCGCACGCGGAGTCAACGTCGGCAAGTCGCTGTGCGAGCATGATCTCACCGGCACCGCCGACGAGATCATGGCCGCCGCGGACCGTGCCGGCTGCACCGTCCACCTGCCCTATGACGTGGTCGTCGCCACCGAGTTCAAGCCGAACCCGGCTACCCGCACCGTCAACGTCCACGAGGTCGCGGCCGACGAGATGATCCTCGATGTCGGTCCGGCGGCGGTCGAGGCGCTGGGCGACGTGCTCAAGAATTGCCGCACCCTGGTGTGGAACGGGCCGATGGGCGCGTTCGAGACACCGCCGTTCGATGTCGCCACTGTCAGCCTCGCCAAGACCGCGGCGGCGCTCACCCAGGATGGCAGCCTGGTCTCGGTCGCCGGCGGCGGCGACACCGTCGCCGCGCTCAACCAGGCCGGCGTCGCCGATCGCTTCACCTTCGTGTCGACAGCCGGCGGTGCCTTCCTCGAGTGGATGGAAGGCCGCGACCTGCCCGGCGTCGCGGCGCTGACCAACTGATCAGCCCGCGCTGATCAGCTCGCCGCGGCGAGCTTGGCCGGTGCCGCTTCGTTGAGGAGCGGCACCAGCACGCCATTGAGTTCGTCTAGCGTGAAAGCGCCGGCCTTGGCGTAGCGGATCACGCCGGTGCGATCGATCACGTAGTTTGTCGGCAGCGCCCCCATGATGTCATAGGGCCCCTTGATGCGCCGTGCCGACCGGATGGCCATCGCCGCGAACAGCGGCTTCAGCTTGAAGACCGGCAGCGAATCCTCGGTAGCGATGGCGATGACCCTCAGCCCACGATTGCTGCGCGCCCGATAATAGGTGTCGAGCAGCGGCAGTTCCGCTCGGCACGGGCCGCACCAGGTCGCCCAGAAATTCAGCACCACCACCTGCCCACGCAGATCGGCGAGCCGAACCTTGCTGTTGTCGAGCATGGTCAGCTCGAAATCGGGCGCGCTTGTGCCGACCGTCAGCCGTTTGTCGGCGGCCGCACCGGCTCCCGTTCCGGCTGCCGTGCCCGCTATGAGCAGCAGGGCTGCAGCCCACTGGGCCATCCTCTTCATCGTCCTTGTCCCCCCTGAATTAGAATCCATCGGAATTCACGTCATTCGTCAAGAGGAAGGGCGGGGCGATCCAAGCCATTCTGCAGTTGAACCGAACACCGGCGTGAGCTAGCGTTTAACATGTTAAACGGGGATAGGTGATGCTGGGCGTTCGGCTCGATACCGATTTGGAAGAACGGCTTGCCGCGGTGTCGCGCACCCAGGGGCGCAGCAAGAGCGATGTCGCACGCGAGGCGGTGCGTCGCTTCGTTGATCTGCACGACGACGCCTATCGGCGCGAGGCGCGGCGCCAGTCGCTGCGCGCCTCTGCTCGCGACGATGCCGCGGACGAACGGTTCTGGGCGAATCCTGCGCAGCCCGATGGCGGCGCCGTCGGCCATGGCGCGATCGTGCTCGTTGCCGACTGGGGGGACGGAGCCGAGCGGCCGTGCGTGGTCGTTCAGTCCGATCTGTTCAACGAGTCTCACAGCACCGTCACTTTGTGCCCGCTGACCAGCAGGGTGGGGGGCGAGGCGCTGTTCCGCGTCACGGTCTCACCGCGCGAGCAGAACGGGTTGACCGCCGAATGCGAGGTGCAGGTCGATCGTATCGCCAGCATCCCCCGCACACGGCTGCGCGGCGTGATCGGGCACGCCTCCGCAACCCGGATGGAGCAGATCGACCAGGCGCTGCGCCGCTGGCTGATGCTTTGACCGACCTGTTGTTCTTGTTTCCAAGGAGCCTGCCATGACGCCGACCGTCCAAGCAATTCTCGACAACTATGAAGCGACCAGCCCGGCGGTGAAGGCGAACCTTGCCCGCATCCTGATGCACGGCAAGCTCGGCGGCACCGGCAAGCTGGTGATCCTGCCGGTCGATCAGGGCTTTGAACATGGTCCGGCGCGCTCGTTCGCGATCAACCCGGCGGCCTATGATCCCCATTACCACTATCAGCTCGCCGTCGATGCCGGTCTGTCCGCTTATGCAGCGCCGCTCGGCGCCCTCGAGGCGGGGGCGGATACCTTCGCCGGGCAGGTCCCGACCATCCTCAAGCTCAACAGCTCGAACAGCTGGGCGACCAGCATCGACCAGGCGGTGACCGGCAGCGTCTCGGATGCGCTGCGGCTCGGCTGCGCGGCGATCGGCTTCACCATCTATCCGGGCTCGGACCAGATCCTCGAGCAGATCGAGGAATTTCGCGAACTCGCCGAAGAAGCCAAGTCGGTCGGCATCGCCACCGTGCTGTGGAGCTATCCGCGCGGCGGCAAGCTCTCCAAGGAGGGCGAGCTCGCGCTCGACGTCGGCGCCTATGCCGCGCATATCCCGGCGCTGCTCGGCGCGCACATCATCAAGGTCAAGCTGCCGACCGCGCACATCGAGCAGCCCGAGGCGCAGCAGGCCTATGCGGGCACCGACTGGTCTAGCCAGGCCGATCGCGTCCGCCATGTCGTCCAGGCAAGCTTCGCGGGGCGCCGCATCGTCGTCTTTTCGGGCGGCGCCGCCAAGGGCACCGACGCCGTCTACCAGGATGCGCGCGACATTCTCGCCGGCGGCGGCAACGGCTCGATCATCGGCCGCAACACCTTCCAGCGCCCGCGCGAGGAGGCGCTGGACATGCTCGCCAAGCTGATCGCCATCTACAAGGGGGATGAATAGAACGAGGCATAAGCGCGCTGCTTTCGCTGGCGGCACGGACAGGGTAGGGGGGCTGGCATGATTGAAGACGATCCCCTCGGGCCCCTCGACCCTGATTTCGCCGCCAACTTCAAGCGGACCGACCGCCGGCCGCCCTGCCAATTGTACCTGATCTCGCCGCTCGACGTCACCGGCGGCTTTGCCGACCGGCTCGCGCGTGCGCTCGACGCGGGGCCGGTCGCCGCCTTCCAGTTCCGCATCAAGGACGTTGACCAGCATGCCGCCGCAGCGCTCGCAGATCCGCTGCAGCGGATCTGCGCCGAGCGCGACGTGGCGTTCATCGTCAACGACAGCATCAGCCTTGCCAAGCGGCTCGGGGCCGATGGCGTCCACCTCGGCCAGGAGGATGGCGACTCGCGCGAGGCGCGCACCGCGCTTGGGCCCAACGCCCAGATCGGCGTCACCTGCCACGACAGCCGCCACCTCGCGATGGAGGCCGGCGAGGCCGGCGCGGATTATGTCGCGTTCGGCAGCTTCTATCCGACCACCACCAAGGAGGTGAAGCATCACGCCGAGCCGTCGATCCTGTCGTGGTGGGCGTCGATGTTCGAGCTTCCCTCGGTAGCGATTGGCGGGATCACCCCGGCCAATGCCGCGCCGCTGATCGTCGCCGGCGCCGATTTCATCGCCGTCTCGGGTGCGGTGTGGAACGGCGACGAGGCTGCGGCGATCCGCGACTTCGCCGCGCTGCTCGGCTAGGCCAGACCACGATCGTTCCGTATGGGAAACAAAGCGGCGGGTCGCCCGTTGTTTTCGGACGGGAGAACGAACGATGACGGCGACGACATGGCGGGTGCGAGCATGACGCGGCTCGGCTGGGGCATTCTCGGGCTGATTGTCGCCGGACTGGGAGCCTTCCTGTCGATGACCAGCTTCGGCAGTGGGGGCGAACGCATGTCGATCGCGGTGCCGCCGCCAACAGATCGCGAGTCGCGGTCCGAGCGTCTGGCGTCACTCTCCACCGGCGTGCTCGCCGTACCGGTCGCGGGTATCGCGCGCAGCGCGATCCGCGACAATTGGGGCGAGGCGCGGGGCGGCGGCGCGCGCAGCCACCACGGCACCGACATCGCCGCGCCGGCCGGGACGCCGGTTGTCGCCGCGGCCCCGGGCGTGGTCGAGAAGCTGTTCCAGTCGCGGCTCGGCGGCACCACCGTCTACGTCCGCTCGCCTGACCGCCAGATGGTCTATTATTATGCCCACCTCGCCGGTTACGTGCCGGGGCTGCACGAAGGCCAGGCCGTGACGACGGGCGAGCGGATCGCCTTTGTCGGCGACACCGGCGATGCCGGACCCGGCAATTACCACCTCCATTTCGGGCTGCAGCGTACCCGCCCGGACGAGCGCTGGTACCAGGGTGAGGACATCAACCCCTACCCGATGCTTGCCGCCCGGCGGCCCGCAAGCTAAAGGCGCGCCATCGGGCGCCGCTGGGTGCCCTCGCTCTTTGCAGTAGGTCAAATCCATGAAGATCAGCGGCGTGGACATTCGTCCCGGCAACATCATCGAGTATGAAGGCGGCATCTGGCGTGCGGTGAAGATCCAGCACACCCAGCCCGGCAAGGGCGGCGCCTACATGCAGGTCGAGATGAAGAACCTGATCGATGGCCGCAAGAACAACGTCCGCTTCCGCTCCGCCGAAACGGTCGAGCGCGTCCGCCTCGACACCAAGGACTTCCAGTTCCTGTTCCGCGACGGCGATGCGCTGACCTTCATGGACAAGGACAATTACGAGCAGATCACGCTCGATGCCGGCATCCTCGGCGATGCCGCGGCCTTCCTTCAGGACGGCATGGACGTGGTCCTCGAACTCTATGACGAGCGCCCGATCTCGGTCGAGCTGCCGAGCACGATCGAGGCGACGATCGTCGAGGCCGACGCCGTGGTGAAGGGGCAGACCGCCTCATCGAGCTACAAGCCCGCGCTGCTCGAGAATGGCGTGCGCGTGATGGTACCCCCGCATATCGGCGCCGGTACCAGGATCGTGGTTGATGTCTACGAACAGACCTACGTCCGCCGCGCCGACTGATCGCATCCCTCTCCCGTCGGGAGAGCACGGCCCAGCGTTCCGAAGCCCGGCGGGGCCCATGCCTCGCCCGGCCTCACCATCCCACCGTCACCAGCGGCGGGTCCTTCTCTCTCCCGCCGGGAGGGGGGTATCGAGAAGAAACCATGCCCAGCCATTCCGGCATCATGACCGTCATCGAGCGCGCCGCCCGCAAGGCCGCGCCGCAGCTTCGTCGCGACTTCAACGAGGTCCAGCACCTCCAGGTCAGCCGCAAGGGACCGGCGGATTTCGTGACCATGGCCGACAAGCGCGCCGAGGACACGCTCTACCAGGAGCTCAGCAAGGCGCGGCCGGACTGGGGCTTCCTGATGGAGGAGGGTGGCGAGGTGATCGGCGATCCGAGCAAGCCGCGCTTCATCATCGATCCGCTGGATGGCACCTCCAACTTCCTCCACGGCATCCCGCATTTCGCCATGTCGATCGCGGTCGAGGAGCCGTTGCCGAGCGGCAAGCGCGAGGTGACCACCGCGTTGATCTACCAGCCGCTGACCGACGAGAGCTTCTGGGCCGAGAAGGGCCGCGGCGCCTGGCTCACCGACCAGCGGCTACGCGTGTCGTCGCGGCGCGACATGAGCGAGGCGCTGATCGCGACCGGCATCCCGTTCCTCGGCCATGGCGATTTCGTCCAGTGGAGCCGCATCTTCGGTGCCGTCGCCCCTGAGGTTGCCGGCATCCGCCGGTTCGGCGCCGCGGCGCTCGATCTCGCCTGGGTCGCCGCCGGCCGCTACGACGGTTATTGGGAATCCGGGCTCAAGCCGTGGGACGTCGCCGCCGGCGTGTTGCTGGTCAAAGAAGCCGGTGGCTTCGTCACCGATTTCCGCGGCGGCGATCGAGCGATGGAGCGTAACGAGTTCCTCGCCGCCAACGATTCCCTCCATTCGCGACTGCACAAACTGGTGGCGAGCGCGCTGCGCTGATCCGCCGCTGATGAGCCGGCGGGGTTTGCATCGCCGGTCATCGTTACTATCTGTAAAAGCACGGGATCTCATCAGCGTGGCGAGGTTCCGGCGCCTATAGTGCGGCCGGTGGCTAACGGTCGTACGCCTGACCTATTTTTGCGAGTGATTCTCAAGGCCTCGCGGCCTTGCCGGGTCGTTTGCATCGTCCTAAAGCCACCCCATCATTCGCACTTGCGAGAAGCCAATTGGTCGATCTGTCGCAATACCTGCCGATCCTGCTATTCCTCGGCGTCGCCCTGGCGCTGTCGAGCGCCTTTGTGTTCCTGCCGATGGTAGTCGGTCGGCTCACCGGGGCGCACAAGCCCAACGAGCAGAAGCTCTCCGAATATGAATGCGGGTTCCCGGCCTTCGAGGATCCGCGCAGCCAGTTCGACGTGCGCTTCTACCTCATCGCCATCCTGTTCATCATCTTCGACCTCGAAGCCGCCTTCATCTATCCCTGGGCGGTCTCTGTCTTCACCCTCGGGTGGACGGCTTGGTTCTCGATGATGATCTTTATCGCCGAGCTTGCGCTTGGCCTCGTATACGCATGGAAGAAGGGAGCGTTGGATTGGGAATGATGCCCTCTTCCGGACCCGTCGAGCTCGATCGCGCGGCTTCTGCCAGCTCGCTCGTTCCGCCCGACCAGGGCTTTTTCGACAGCCTCAACGGCGAACTGACCGACAAGGGCTTCCTTGTTACCTCAACCGAGGATCTGTTCCAATGGGCCCGTACCGGCTCGTTGTGGTGGATGACCTTCGGCCTCGCCTGCTGCGCGGTCGAGATGATCCACGTCAACATGCCGCGTTACGACCTGGAGCGGTTTGGCGCCGCGCCACGGGCGAGCCCGCGCCAGTCTGACGTGATGATCGTGGCTGGCACGCTGTGCAACAAGATGGCACCGGCACTGCGCAAGGTCTACGATCAGATGTCGAACCCGAAGTATGTGATCTCGATGGGATCCTGTGCGAACGGCGGCGGCTATTACCATTACAGCTACAGCGTTGTGCGCGGCTGTGACCGGATCGTGCCCGTCGACATCTACGTGCCGGGCTGCCCGCCGACGGCCGAGGCGTTGCTCTACGGCATCATGCAGCTGCAGCGGAAGATCCGTCGCTCGGGGAGCATCGAACGGTGAGGGCGCCTGCTCCTGCCTTTGCGGCCAACCTCAATGGTGAGACGATCGATGCGGTTCGCGCCGCGGTTGGCGCTTCGCTGATCGACGCGGTCGAGCAGGTTGGTGAGGTCGCGCTGTACGTCGAGCGCCAGGCGATCGTCACGGTGCTTGCCGCGCTGCGTGACACGCCCGGCCTCGAATATCAGCAGCTGATGGAGATTGCCGGCGTCGATTATCCGGAGCGCCCGGAGCGCTTCGAGGTGGTCTATTGTCTGCTGTCGCTCACGCGCAATCATCGCCTCCACGTCCACGTCTCGACCGATGACGCCCAGCCGGTGCCGTCGGTGACCGGGCTGTGGCCGGTCGCCGGCTGGCTCGAGCGCGAGGTGTACGACATGTACGGCGTGCTGTTCACCGGCAACGCCGACCTGCGTCGCATCCTCACCGACTATGGCTTCAGCGGACATCCGCAGCGCAAGGACTTCCCGCTCAGCGGCTTTGTCGAGATGCGCTATTCCGAGGAAGACAAGCGCGTCGTCTACCAGCCGGTGCAGCTGGCGCAGGACTTCCGCACCTTCGACTTCCAGAGTCCCTGGGAAGGCGCGCAATATGTGCTGCCGGGTGACGAAAAGGCGGCGCTGCCCGAGGCCAAGGGTGCGCCGACGCCGCTGAACGCCGATGCGATCCAGAAGGCCGATGCCGCCCAGTCGCCTGCCAAGGCGCCGACCGCGGGTAGCGAGCCTTACGCCAAGAACGACGCCACCAGCACCGCGAAGACCGGCGCTGGCGACGCTGATGCCGGCAACAAGCGTGAAGACAAGCCCGTGGACGCCGACGTCGTCCCCTCCAAGGGCGAAGGACAGAACCAGTGAGCCAGGAAACGCTGATCGCGCCCGCCACGACGACGGTCGATCCTTATGTCGACGAGCTGCTGGACAAGACCAGCGGCGCGCACCCGACCGAGGGCGATGTCGCGATCCAGAACTACACCATCAACTTCGGGCCGCAGCATCCTGCCGCGCACGGCGTGCTGCGGCTGGTCACCGAACTTGATGGCGAGATCATCGAGCGGATCGATCCGCACGTCGGCCTGCTGCATCGCGGCACCGAGAAGCTGATCGAGTACAAGACCTACGCGCAGGCGATCCCTTACTTCGATCGCCTCGATTATTGCTCACCGATGTGCATGGAGCACACGTTCGTTCTGGCGATCGAGAAGCTGCTCGATCTCGAGGTGCCGGAGCGCGCGCAGTATCTCCGCGTGTTCTTCGCCGAGCTGACCCGCATTTCCAATCACATGCTCAACCTCGGCAGCCATGTGATGGACGTCGGCGCGATGACGCCGAACCTGTGGCTGTTCGAGATCCGCGAGGATTGCTTCAATTTCTTCGAGCGCGCGACCGGTGCGCGGATGCACTCCAACTATTTCCGTCCGGGCGGCGTCCATCAGGATGTGCCGCTCAAGCTGCTCACCGATATCGCCGACTGGCTCGACACCCGCCTGCCGCGGCTGTTCGAGGATGCGATCAGCCTGGTTGCCGACAACCGGATCTTCAAGCAGCGCAACGTCGATATCGCGATCGTCAGCCGCGAGGATGCGATCGCCTGGGGCTTCTCGGGCCCGATGATCCGCGGCGCCGGCATTCCCTGGGATCTGCGCAAGTCGCAGCCCTATGATGTTTATGCCAAGATGGACTTCGACATTCCGGTCGGCACCCGCGGCGATTGCTATGATCGCTTCATGGTCCGCGTCGAAGAGGTCCGTCAGTCTGCACGGATCATGAAGCAGTGCCTCCGCGACATGCCCGAGGGACCGATCGCCAGCAGCGACCGCAAGGTGGTGCCGCCCAAGCGCGCCGAGATGAAGCAGTCGATGGAAGCCCTGATCCATCACTTCAAGCTCTATACCGAGGGCTATCACGTCCCCGCCGGCGAAGTGTATGTCGCCACCGAGAGCCCGAAGGGTGAGTTCGGCGTGTTCCTGGTCGCGGATGGTTCCAACAAGCCGTATCGCTGCAAGATCCGCCCGACCGCGTTCAGCCATCTCCAGGCGATGGACTTCATGAGCCGCGGCCACATGCTTGCCGACATCACGGCGATCCTGGGCGCGATGGATATTGTTTTTGGTGAGTGTGACCGCTGATGGCTGAAGCAGCGCAAATCCCCGACGAAGCCGAGACCCGCGCCCGCTGGGGCGGCTTCACTTGGTCGGACGAGAATCAGATCACGGCCAACGAGATCCTCGGTCGCTACCCCAAGGGTCGCGAGCAGTCGGCGTCGATCCCGTTCCTCGATCTCGCCCAGCGCCAGGTGGGGGCGGAAACGCATACCCAGGGCTGGCTGCCGGTGCCGGTGATCGAGTTCGTGGCGCGTCAGATCGGCGTGCCGTATATGCGCGTGTTCGAGGTCGCGACCTTCTACACGATGTTCAATCTCGCCCCGGTCGGCCGGTTCCACGTCCAGGTGTGCGGCACCACGCCGTGCATGCTGCGCGGGTCGGACGACGTGCTCGCGGCCTGCAAGAACCGTGGGCTCGTCAAGGGCGGCACCACGCCGGACGGCATGTTCACGCTGACCGAGGTGGAATGCCTCGGCACCTGCGCCAACGCGCCGATGGTCCAGATCAACGACGACAATTACGAAGACCTGGACTACGATCGCACCGTGGCGGTACTCGAGGCGCTGGCCAAGGGTGAACAGCCCAAGACCGGTTCTACCATCGGCCGCCAGACCAGTGCGCCGGAAGGCGAGCCGACCACGCTCACGGCGATGGTGGGCGACAACCACGATTATCGGAGCGAGTGGGCCTGATGCTGGCTGACAAGGACCGCATCTTCACCAACGTCTACGGGTTCCAGCCATGGAACCTCGAGGGCGCGCTGAAGCGGGGCGACTGGGACAATACCAAGGCGCTGATGACGCTTGGCCAAGATGCGATCATCGACGTGGTCAAGGCCTCGGGGCTGCGCGGCCGCGGCGGCGCCGGCTTCCCGACCGGGACCAAATGGTCGTTCATGCCCAAGGAGCCCAAGCCGGACCGGCCGAACTTCCTGGTTATAAACGCCGACGAGTCCGAGCCGGGCTCGTGCAAGGATCGCGAGATCATCCGCCACGATCCGCACAAGCTGATCGAGGGCGCGCTGATCGCCGGCTTCGCGATGCGCGCTCGCGCCGCCTACATCTACATCCGCGGCGAATATATCCGCGAGGCCGAAACGCTGTTCGCGGCGGTGGCCGAGGCCTATGACAAGGGCCTGATTGGCAAGAATGCCAGCGGTTCTGGCTATGATTTCGACGTCTTCGTCCACCGCGGCGCCGGCGCCTACATCTGCGGCGAAGAAACCGCGATGCTTGAGAGCCTTGAGGGCAAGAAGGGCCAGCCGCGGCTCAAGCCGCCGTTCCCGGCGGGTGCCGGCCTTTATGGCTGCCCTACGACGGTGAACAACGTCGAATCGATCGCCGTGGTCCCGACCATCCTCCGCCGCGGCGCCGCCTGGTTCTCCTCCTTCGGACGCGACAACAACAAGGGCACCAAGCTCTTCCAGATCTCGGGGCACGTGAACCGGCCTTGTGTGGTGGAGGACGCGATGGGGATCTCCTTCCGCGAGATGATCGAAACGCACTGCGGCGGCATCCGCGGGGGCTGGGACAACCTGCTCGCGGTGATCCCGGGGGGCTCGTCGGTGCCACTGGTGCCCGCGCGCGATATCATGGACGCGCCGATGGATTTCGACGGCCTCAAGGCGGTTGGCTCGGGGCTCGGCACCGCTGCGGTGATCGTGATGGACAAGTCCACCGACATCGTCCGCGCGATCAGCCGGATCTCCTATTTCTACAAGCATGAGAGCTGCGGCCAGTGCACGCCGTGCCGCGAGGGCACCGGCTGGATGTGGCGGGTGATGGAGCGGCTGCGCACCGGCGACGCCGACATTTCCGAGATCGACACGCTGCAGCAGGTCACCAAGCAGATCGAAGGCCACACGATCTGCGCGCTCGGCGATGCTGCGGCCTGGCCGATCCAGGGTCTGATCAAGCATTTCCGCCCCGAAATCGAACGCCGCATCCGCGAGCGCGGCGGCGATCTGGCACCGATGATGGAAGCTGCCGAGTAATGCCCAAGCTCAAGGTCGATGGAATCGAAGTGGAGGTGCCGCAGGGCGCCACCGTGCTTCAGGCGTGCGAGATCGCGGGCAAAGAGATCCCGCGCTTCTGCTATCACGAGCGGCTCAGCATCGCCGGCAACTGCCGGATGTGCCTGGTCGAGGTGAAGCCCGGCCCGCCCAAGCCGCAGGCCTCCTGCGCGCTGCCGGCCGCGGACAACCAGGAGGTGTTCACCACCTCGCCGATGGTCAAACAGGCCCGCGAGGGCGTGATGGAGTTCCTGCTGATCAATCATCCGCTCGATTGCCCGATCTGCGATCAGGGCGGTGAGTGCGATCTGCAGGACCAGTCCGTCGCGTACGGCAAGGGCCACAGCCGCTACACCGAGAACAAGCGCGCGGTGACCGAGAAGTACATGGGCCCGATCGTCAAGACGATCATGACCCGGTGCATCCAGTGCACCCGCTGCGTGCGCTTTGCCGAGGAAGTCGCCGGCGTCGAGGAAATCGGCGCGATCTATCGCGGCGAGGACATGCAGATCACCTCCTACCTCGAGCAGGCGGTGACGAGCGAACTCAGCGGCAACGTCGTCGATCTCTGCCCGGTCGGTGCGCTGACCTCCAAGCCCTACGCCTATGAGGCGCGGCCTTGGGAGCTCAAGAAGACGCTGGCGATTGACGTGATGGACGCGGTGGGCACCAACATCCGCCTCGACAGCCGCGGCCGCCAGGTGCTGCGCTGCGTGCCGCGCATCAACGAGGACGTCAACGAGGAGTGGGCGAGCGACAAGACCCGCCACCATGTCGACGGCCTGGTCCGCCGCCGCCTCGACAAGCCGTTCATCCGCAAGGGCGGCAAGCTCGTGCCGGTCAGCTGGGACGAGGCGTTCGCAGCGATCAAGGCGGTCAATGCCGGATCGAGCGTCGCCGCGGTCGCGGGCGACCAGCTCGACTGCGAGACGATGTACGCCGCCAAGGCGATGCTCGCCGCGATGGGGTCGACGCTGCTCGAAGGCCGCCAGACGGGCATGGACTATGATACGTCCAGCCTCGCCGCGGTGAACTTCAACACCACCATCGCCGGCGTGGAACAGGCCGATGCGATTCTGCTGGTGGGCACCAACCTGCGCTGGGAAGCGCCGCTGGTGAACACGCGGATCCGCAAGGCGATCAAGAAGGGCGCCAAGGTCTATGCGATCGGGCCCGAGACCGACCTGACCTACAAGGTCGAGTGGCTCGGCAGCGAGCTGTCGCTGCTCGGCAATTTGCCGGAAGCCGCGGCGGAGCTGTTCCGCAACGCCGCCAAGCCGATGGTCATCGTCGGCGGTGGCGCGTTGAAGGGCGGCCATGGCGCTGCGCTCAAGTTCGCGAGCGAGTTCAACCTGGTGCGTGACGGCTGGAACGGCTTCAACGTCGTCCACATGGCCGCGGCGCGGATGGGCGGGCTGATGCTCGGCTATGCGCAGACGGGCGGCATCGCCGACCTCGCCGATGCCAAGCTCACCTTCTTCCTCAGCGCCGACGAGGTGGACTTCACCAAGTTCGCCGGGTTCAAGGTCTATGTCGGTCATCATGGCGACCAGGGTGCGCACCATGCCGACGTGATCCTGCCGGGCGTCACCTATGCCGAGAAATCGGGTACCTGGGTGAACCTCGAAGGCCGCGTCCAGCGTGGCGAGCGGGCCGTGTTCGCCCCCGGCGATGCGCGCGAGGATTGGACGATCTTCCGTGCATTGTCCGAAGTGCTCGGCCACACCCTGCCGTTCGACAGCCTGGCCGGCCTGCGCGAGGCGATGGCGACCGAGGTTCCGGCGCTGCGCAGCCCCGGCCTTGCCACCTTCGCCTGGAACCCGCCGTCGCTGGACGGTGCCGCGCAGGGTGATCTCGCCGGCTACCCGATCAAGGATTTCTACCTGACCAACGCGATCTGCCGCGCATCGCCGACGATGCAGCGCTGCTCGGCCGAACTGATCCATGGCGAAGAGTTCGCGGAGGCCGCGGAGTGACTAATTTCTTCACCTACACGGTCGGCATGCCGTATGGCTGGGCGTGGTTCGTCGCGACCATCATCGGCATTCTGGTGATCGCGCTGCCGCTGATGCTGGCGGTGGCGATGATCATCTATGCCGATCGCAAGATCTGGGCGGCGATGGCATTGCGCCGCGGCCCCAACGTGGTCGGCCCGTTCGGCCTGCTGCAGAGCTTTGCCGATGGTCTCAAGGTGTTCCTCCAGGAAACCATCGTGCCGTCGGCGGCCAACCGCGGGCTCTTCCTGCTCGCACCGATCATCACCTTCACGGTGGCGCTGATCGTCTGGGCGGTGATCCCGTGGCAGGCGGGCGTGGTGCTTGCCGACATCAACGTCGGCCTGCTCTACGTGCTCGCGGCCTCGTCGCTCGGCGTCTACGGCGTGATCCTGTCGGGCTGGGCGTCCAACTCCAAATATCCCTTCTACTCGGCGCTCCGCGCGGCCGCGCAGATGGTCAGCTACGAAGTCGCGATCGGCTTCATCCTGATCTCGGTGGTGATGTGGGCGGGCAGCTTCAACCTGTCCGACATCGTCGTCGCCCAGCAGGGCCATGGCCTCGGCTGGATCAACGGCTTCTGGATCAACCCGCTGCTGTTCCCGATGGCGGTGATGTTCTTCATCTCCAGCCTCGCCGAGACGCAGCGCGCGCCGTTCGATCTTACCGAGGCGGAGAGCGAGCTCGTCGCCGGTTACCAGACCGAATATAGCTCGATGAGCTTTGCGCTGTTCTGGCTCGGCGAATATGCCAACGTCATCCTGATGTGCGCGCTCAACGCTACGCTGTTCTGGGGTGGCTGGCTGCCGCCGCTGAACATCGGCTTCCTCTATTGGGTGCCGGGCATCATCTGGCTGCTGCTGAAGATGGGGTTCTTCTTCTTCCTGTTCAGCTGGGTGAAGGCGACCGTGCCGCGTTACCGGTATGATCAGCTGATGCGGCTCGGCTGGAAGGTGTTCCTGCCCCTGTCGCTGTTCTGGGTGTTCCTGGTGTCGGGCGTGCTGATGCTGATGCGGGTACCGATGTGATCGGCGCGCGCATGCAGACAGCGATCGAACGCGCGGGGCTGCGGCCCGGCGCGCTGCTTAACCGGGCCCTGGCGGGCGTGGTGATCGGCTTGGTGGTCGTGTTGATCGACCGAATGATAGGAAACGGATCGTGAGCGTCGCTCAGCTCGTCAAATCGTTCACGCTTTGGGAATTCGTGAAGGCTCATGCCCTCACGCTGAAGTATTTCTTCAAGCCCAAGGCGACGATCAACTACCCGTATGAAAAGAACCCGCTGTCGCCGCGCTTCCGCGGCGAGCATGCGCTGCGCCGTTATCCCAATGGCGAGGAACGCTGCATCGCCTGCAAGCTGTGCGAGGCAGTGTGCCCGGCACTGGCGATCACCATCGAGGCCGAGCCGCGTGACGACGGCAGCCGTCGCACCACGCGCTACGACATCGACATGACCAAGTGCATCTACTGCGGCCTGTGCCAGGAAGCCTGCCCGGTCGACGCGATCGTCGAGGGGCCGGACTTCGAGTTCGCCACCGAGACGCGCGAGGAGCTGATCTACGACAAGGCCAAGCTGCTCGACAACGGCGATCGCTGGGAGCGTTCGATTGCGGCGAACCTTGCCGCCGATGCGCCGTACCGCTAGGCGCCCGCGCATGGTTCTTCCCACTTCCGTCATCCCTGCGCCTGCCGGGATCTCGTGCTTCAAGCCCAACCTCGAACAGACCATGGCGCCTGCCGTGGTGACGGTGACGCTGTGATCCAGGCCCTCGCTTTCTACCTGTTCGCGATCATCGTGATCGGCTCGGGCGCGATGACCATCTCGTCGCGCAACCCGGTCCATTCGGTGATGTGGCTGATCCTCGCGTTCTTCAACGCCGCCGGGCTCATGGTGCTGGTCGGCGCCGAGTTCATCGCGATGCTGCTCGTCATCGTCTATGTCGGCGCGGTCGCGGTGCTGTTCCTATTCGTAGTGATGATGCTCGACATCGAGGTTGCCGAGATGCGCGCGGGCTTCGCACGCTATCTGCCGCTCGGTCTGGCACTCGCCGCCGGGCTGCTGATCGAGATCGTGATCGGCCTCAAGGCATGGACCGCTGGTGGCGTACAGGTCGCGCAGCGGATCGCACCGGTCGACGCCGCGGTGCCGAACATCCAGGCGATCGGCAATCTGCTCTACACGCGCTATCTGTTCGTATTCGAAGGCGCCGGCTTTGTGCTGCTCGTCGCCATGATTGGTGCGATCGTGCTCACCCATCGCCAGCGCGGCGGTGTCCGTGGCCAGAACATCAGCCGCCAGAACGCGCGCCGTCCGCAGGACGCGACGCGCAACACGCAACCGCAAGTCGGGCAGGGGGTCCAGCTGTGACGATCGGCCTAATCCATTATCTGGTCGTCGCGGCGATCCTGTTCACCATGGGGGTGCTCGGCATCTTCCTTAACCGGAAGAACATCATCGTCATCCTGATGGCGATCGAGCTGATCCTGCTCGCGGTGAACCTCAACCTGGTCGCCTTTTCGGCCTATCTGCACGATCTCGTCGGCCAGGTGTTCGCGATGTTCGTGCTCACCGTCGCAGCTGGCGAGGCGGCGATCGGCCTCGCCATTCTGGTGATCTATTTCCGTGGCCGCGGCACGATCGCGGTCGATGACGTCAACCGGATGAAGGGGTGATGTCCTTGCACGCTACGCGTAATACCTCCCGCAAGCGGAAGGCCGGTCGGTGACTTCGATCCTGTTCATTGTATTCCTGCCGCTGCTCGCCGCCGCCATTGCGGGGCTCGGCAACAAGGCGATCGGCTTTGCGCCTGCCAAGCTGATCACCACGGGGGCGCTGTTCATCAGCTGCGCGCTGAGCTGGCCGATCTTCCTCGGCTTCCTCGCCGGCACCAGCACCGCGCATGTCGTGCCGGTGTTCGAGTGGATCGCCAGCGGCGACATGACCGTTGCCTGGTCGCTCCGCGTCGATCAGCTCACCGCGGTGATGCTGGTGGTGATCACCAGCGTCTCGGCGCTCGTCCACCTCTATAGCTGGGGCTATATGAGCGAGGACCCCGATCAGCCGCGCTTCTTCGCCTATCTCTGCCTGTTCACCTTCGCGATGCTGATGCTCGTGACCGCGGACACGCTGGTGCAGATGTTCTTCGGCTGGGAAGGCGTCGGTCTCGCCTCCTACCTGCTGATCGGCTTCTGGTTCCGCAAACCGTCGGCCAACGCCGCCGCGATCAAGGCCTTCGTGGTCAACCGTGTCGGCGATCTCGGCTTCATGCTCGGCATCTTCGGCACCTTCCTAGTGTTCGGCACCGTCTCGATCCCGGCGATCCTCGCCGCCGCGCCGACCATGGCGGGCTCGACCATCGGCTTCCTCGGCATGCGCCTGGATACGATGACCGTGCTCTGCCTGCTGCTGTTCGTCGGCGCGATGGGCAAGTCGGCGCAGCTCGGCCTTCACACCTGGCTGCCGGACGCGATGGAAGGCCCGACCCCAGTGTCGGCGCTGATCCACGCGGCGACGATGGTCACCGCCGGCGTGTTCATGGTCTGCCGCCTGTCGCCGATGTTCGAGATGAGCCCCACGGCGCTCCACGTCGTCACCACCGTCGGCGCCGCGACCTGCCTGTTCGCGGCCACCGTCGGGTTGGTGCAGACCGACATCAAGCGCGTGATCGCCTATTCGACCTGCTCGCAGCTCGGCTACATGTTCTTCGCCGCGGGCGTCGGCGCCTATGGCGCGGCGATGTTCCACCTGTTCACCCACGCCTTCTTCAAGGCGCTGCTGTTCCTCGGCGCCGGCTCGGTGATCCACGCGATGCACCATGAGCAGGACATGCGCTATTACGGCGGCCTGCGCAAAAGCATCCCGCTCACCTTCTGGGCGATGATGATGGGCACGCTCGCCATCACCGGAGTCGGCATTCCCGGCATCCTCGGCCTGCCGCAGATCGGCTTTGCCGGCTTCCATTCCAAGGATGCGATCATCGAGACCGCCTGGGCGGCGGGTCAGCCCGGCGTGTGGTTCGTCGGCGTCGCGGTCGCGGCGATCACCAGCTTCTATTCGTGGCGGCTGATGTTCCTCACCTTCTGGGGCACGCCGCGCTGGGCCGCGTCGGAGCATATCCAGCATGCGGTGCATGATGCGCACGGCCACGGCCATGACGACCATGCCCACGCGCACGGCCACGACGCGCATCATCCGGACGAGGCCCACGGCAACCCTGCCAAGGCTGAGGACTCGGGCGATCATCCGTCGGAACATGGCCCGGCGCAGCAGGACCTGCCTGCAGGCACTGGTGGCTATCATCCGCACGAGAGCCCGCCGCCGATGCTGATCCCGCTGGTGCTGCTGTCGATCGGTGCGATCGCGGCCGGTTTCGTCTTCCACGGCTATTTCATCGAGCCTACTTCGGGCGAGACCTTCTGGAAGGGCGACATCGCATTCCGCGAGCATCTGATGCACGCGATGCATGGCGTACCGGTGATGATCAAGCTGTCGGCGACGATCGCCATGCTGCTCGGCCTGGTGACCGCCTGGTATGCCTATATCGCGAACCCGGGCTTCCCGGTCGCGGTGGCGAGCCAGTTCCGGATCCTCTACCGCTTCCTGCTCAACAAATATTATTTCGACGAGCTGTATCACCTGATCTTCGTTCGTCCCGCCTTCGCGCTCGGCCGCTGGCTGTGGCATCGTGGCGACGAGAAGACGATCAACCGGTTCGGGCCTGACGGCGCCGCCTGGGTGGCGCAGCTCTCCAGCCGGGTCGCCGGCCGGTTCCAGACGGGATATGTCTACACCTATGCCTTCGTCATGCTGATCGGGCTTACCGCGGCCGTTACCTGGGCGATCACGAAGTGAGCGGCTTCCCCATCCTCTCGGTGATGCTGGCGATCCCCGCGATCGCCGCCATCGTCTGCCTGTTCGTGTCGGCCTCGGCGGCGCGGACGCTGGCGCTCGCCGCCACCTTGATCGATTTTGCGCTCGGCATCCTGCTGTGGGCGAATTACGATATCGGCGGCGCGCAGTGGCAGTTCGTCGAGCAGGGCGCCAACCTTGGCGTGTTCCGTTGGGACCTCGGCATCGACGGCTTCGCGCTGCTTCTGATCATGCTCAGCGTGTTCCTGATGCCGATCTGCATCGGCGCCAGCTGGCGCTCGGTGACGACGCGGGTGCCGGAATATATGGCGGCGTTCCTGCTAACCGAGGTGCTGATGATCGGCACCTTCGCGGCGCAGGACCTCTACCTGTTCTACATCTTCTTCGAAGCCGGCCTCATTCCGATGTACCTGATCATCGGCATCTGGGGCGGCGCGAACCGGATCTACGCGTCGTACAAGTTCTTCCTGTACACGCTGCTCGGCTCGCTGCTGATGCTGGTCGCGATGATCTACATGGTCGGCCAGGCCCATACCACCAGCATCCCCGCGCTGATGAACCATGATTTCCCGGCGCATATCCAGACGCTGCTGTGGCTCGGCTTCTTTGCCTCCTTCGCGGTCAAGATGCCGATGTGGCCGGTCCACACCTGGTTGCCCGACGCGCACGTCCAGGCGCCGACCGCCGGGTCGGTGATCCTCGCCGGCGTGCTGCTCAAGCTCGGCGGCTACGGCTTCCTGCGCTTCAGCCTGCCGATGTTCCCCGAGGCGTCGGGCCAGCTCACCTGGCTGATCTTCGCGCTATCCGCGATTGCGGTGATCTACACCTCGCTGGTCGCGCTGGTGCAGAGCGACATGAAGAAGCTGATCGCTTATTCCTCGGTCGCGCACATGGCGATCGTCACCATCGGCCTCTTTGCCTTCAACCGGCAGGGGATCGAGGGCGCGATGATCATGATGCTCAGCCACGGCCTCGTCTCGGGCGCGCTGTTCCTGTGCGTCGGCGTGATCTACGATCGCCTCCATACCCGCGAGATTTCGCGCTACGGCGGCCTCGCGATCAACATGCCGCGCTATGCCTTGTTCTTCCTGTTCTTCACCATGGCCTCGATCGGCCTGCCGGGGACCAGCGGGTTCGTCGCCGAGTTCCTGTCGCTGATGGGGACCTATCAGGTCTCGACCTGGACGGCGCTGCTCTGCACCACCAGCATCATCCTCGGCGCCGCCTACATGCTCTACCTCTACCGCCGCGTGGTGTTCGGGGAGATCAAGGCCGACGACGTTCGCGAGATGAAGGATCTGTCGGGCCGCGAGCTGTGGCTGCTCGCCCCGATCGCCGCGGTGGCACTGTGGATGGGCGTCTATCCCGAGAGCTTCATGGCACCGATGCGCAAGGATGTCGGCGTGCTGCTCGCCCGGATCGACCGCGCGACGCCGCATAGCGATTCCCAACCCACCGCAGGCCGGCCCGCCGCGGTTCATGCCGCCGCCGATGAGAGCGCACACTGATGGATTACGCCGCTAACCTCGCCATGACCCTGCCCGAGGTGATCCTCGGGGTAGGGGCGATCGTGCTGATGCTGGTCGCTGCCTGGGGTGGCCCGGCGTCGACCCGGGCGATCTCCTGGGCTGCAGTCGCCGTTCTCGCCGGCGCCGGCGTCGCGCTGCTCGGCCCCGCCTCCAGCGGTGGCTCGGCCTTCGACGGCCTGTATCGCGCCGATGCGTTCGCCGGCTTCGCTAAGACGCTGATCTTCATCGCCTCCGCCGTCGCGATCCTGCTCGCGCCCAATTTCTTCCAGCGCACCACTGGCGACGATCTGCGGCCGGAATATCCCGTGCTGATCCTGCTGTCGGCTGCGGGCATGGGCATGATGGTGTCGGCGTCCGATCTGCTGACGCTCTATGTGGGCCTCGAGCTGCAGAGCCTCGCCGCTTATGTGCTGGCCAGCTTCATGCGCCGCGACATCCGCTCGGCCGAAGCGGGATTGAAGTATTTCATCCTCGGCGCGCTCGCGAGCGGCATTTTGCTATACGGAATCAGCCTGGTCTACGGGTTCAGCGGCACCACCTTGTTCAGCGGCATCGCCACCGCCTACGCCGGTCCGCGCTCGCTCGGTCTGCTGTTCGGGCTGGTCTTCGTGTTCGCTGGCCTGGCGTTCAAGATCTCCGCGGTGCCGTTCCACATGTGGACGCCCGACGTCTATGAAGGCGCCCCCACCCCGGTGACGGCGTTCTTCGCGTCGGCCCCCAAGGTCGCGGCGATGGGTCTCGCGGTGCGCGTCGCCGTCGAGGCGATGGGCCCGGCGACCGGCGAATGGCGTCAGATCGTGATCTTCGCGGCGCTCGCCTCGATCATCCTCGGTGCGGTGGCGGCGATCGGCCAGACCAACATCAAGCGGCTGTTGGCCTATTCGTCGATCAACAACGTCGGCTTCGCGCTGGTCGGCCTCGCCGCCGGCACGCCCGAGGGCGTCGCGTCGGTGCTGTTCTACCTAACCATCTACATCGCAATGACGCTTGGCGGCTTCCTCGTCGTGCTGCAGATGCGCGATGCCACCGGCCAGCCGGTAGAGACGCTGGCGAGCCTGTCGGGCTTGTCGCGCACGCGCCCGGGTCTCGCTGCGGCCATGGCGATTTTCATGTTCAGCCTCGCCGGTATCCCGCCGCTGCTCGGGTTCAACGCCAAGCTCGCGGTGTTCAACGCCGCCGTGGCGGCCGGGCTGTACCCGCTCGCGGTGATCGGCTTCGTCGCTTCGGTGATCGGCGCCTATTACTACCTTCGCGTCGTCAAGGTGATGTATTTCGACGATCCCGCGCCAGAGTTTCAGCGCGACGGCTCGGTGGTCGAGGGCGGCATGATCGCCATCGCCGCCACCTTCGTGTCGCCGGTTGGCTGGATCGTTCTCGCGCCGCTCGGCGTCTGGACGCTCACCGCCGCGCGGGCGCTGTTCTGACCATCATCCGGACCGTCGCCGAGACGGGATCCACCAATGCCGACATGCTCCTCCTCGCGCGCGCCGGCGCCGAGGAGGGGCTGTGGCTCCGCGCCGAGCGGCAGACCGCCGGTCGCGGCCGTCAGGGCAGGGCGTGGACCTCGCCGCCTGGCAACCTGTCCGCCTCGACGCTGGTCCGCGTTCGTCCGACCGATGCTGCTGCGGCGAGCCTGGCGCTGATGGCAGCGGTCGCGTTGCACGAGACGGTAAGCGTATACCTCGGCAGTGCGGCGAGGGCGGTGCTGAAATGGCCAAACGATCTGCTCGTCGCGGGCGCCAAGCTTTCCGGCATTCTCCTCGAGCGCGTCGACGATGCCGTGGTGATCGGCATCGGTGTCAATCTCGCTCACCATCCCGATCTGCCCGATCGCGCCACGACCAGCCTTGCCGCGCAGGGTGCCACCGTCGCGCCGGCTGATTTGCTCGAGACGCTGGCGGAGGCGGTCGGGCGCTGGCTGTCGCGATGGCGGGGCGAAGGGTTGAGCCCGATCCGCAGCGCCTGGCTCGATGCCGCGCACCCGATCGGCACCGCGCTATCGGCGCGCCTGCCGGATGGCAGCACCGCCGACGGGCTGTTCGACGGGCTGGACGCGCATGGCGCGCTCATCCTGCGCTTGGCGACGGGGGAGCGGCGTGTCATCCACGCCGCGGACGTGTTCCTGCTGTGAGCAGGCGCCGCCCAACGGAGTGGAACTGACCCATGCTGCTCGCGATCGATGCCGGCAACACCAATGTCGTCTTTGCGCTGGTCGACCAGGAAGGCGGCGCGCGTGAGATCAAGGCGCGCTGGCGGATCGCTACCGATCCGCGCCGCACCGCCGACGAATATGCGGTTTGGCTCAGCCAACTGCTCGCGCTTGAGGGTTATGACCGCGACCAGGTCACTGCGGTGATTGTCGCCACGGTGGTGCCGCGCGCGCTGCACAACCTCCAGGTGCTCAGCAGCAAATATTTCCGCACCGAGGCGCTGATCGCCGGGCGTGCGCCGGTGGAATGGGGCATCGTCATCGATGTCGACGAGCCGCAGACCCTCGGCGCGGACCGGGCCGTCAACACGATCGCCGCGCACACATTGCACGCGGGCGATCTTATCGTCATCGATTTCGGCACCGCAACCACGCTCGACGTCAGCGATTACAGCGGCGCCTACAAGGGCGGGATCATCGCACCCGGCATCAACCTCTCGCTCGACGCGCTGGTCAGCGCCGCAGCCAAGCTGCCGCGGATCGCGATCGAGGCGCCGGCGACTGCGGGCGTGATCGGCCGCAACACGGTCGATCAGATGACCATCGGCATCTACTGGGGCTATATCGCGATGATCGAAGGGCTGGTCGCGCGGATGAAGGCGGAGGTCGGCCGGCCGGTCAAGGTGATCGCTACCGGCGGTCTCGCCACGCTGTTCGAGCGCCATACCGACGTCTTCGACGTGATCGAGCCCGATCTCACCATCCAGGGGCTGGCGATCATGCACGAGAAGGCCCATATCCTATCAAAGATCGCCTCAGCCTGAGGCTCAAATCAGGCTCCCATCTGGCCCATCAATCGGCCGCAGGTCTCGTGCCATGCGCGCACGCGTCCTCAAACCCGGCATCGGCCGGGACGTAGTAAGGAACTCAATGACTCCCAAGAATGAACTGTTGTTTTGCGCTCTCGGCGGCTCCGGCGAGATCGGCATGAACGTCAATCTGTACGGTCATGCCGGCAAATGGCTGATGGTCGATTGTGGCATCACCTTTGCCGATGCGGCTTACCCCGGCATCGACGTCGTGCTGCCGGACCTCGCCTTCATCGAGGAACGCCTCGACGATTTGGTCGGCATTGTGCTGACCCACGGTCACGAGGATCATATCGGCGCGCTGCCGTACCTCGCCGAGGATCTCGGCGTGCCGCTCTATGCGACCCCGTTCACCGCCGGCCTGATCCGCGGCAAGCTCGAAGAGGAGGGCATCGCCAACCGCGTCAAGCTGCGCATCGTCCAGCCCGGCAAGAAGATCCAGGTCGGTCCGTTCGGCATCGACTTCGTCGAGCTGTCGCACTCGATCCCCGAGCCGAATGCGCTCATCATCGAGACGCCGGTCGGCCGAGTGTTCCACACCGGTGACTGGAAGCTCGATCCCACGCCCGTGATCGGCAAGCCCTCGAGCCCCGAGCAGTTGAGCGCGATCGGTGACAAGGGCATCGACGTGCTGGTCTGCGATTCGACCAACATTTTCAACGCCGAGGCCTCGGGCTCGGAGGCGAGCGTCCGCATCGGCATCGCCAAGGCGGTGGCGAGCGCCAAGGGCCGCGTCCTCGTCACCACCTTTGCGTCCAACGCCGCGCGCCTCCACACGCTCGGCGAAGTCGCGCGCGAGACCGGTCGCAAGCTCTGCGTCACCGGCCGTTCGCTCGATCGGATCCTCAAGGTGGCGCGCGCCACCGGTTATCTCGGCGACTTCCCCGAGACCGTAGATCCGGAGACTGCGATGCGGCTCCCGCGCAACAAGGTGCTGATCGTCGCCACCGGCGGCCAGGGCGAACCGCGCGCCGCGCTCGCCCGCGTCGCCGACGGCAGCCATACCATCAAGCTCGAGCAGGGCGATGCGGTGATCTTCTCGTCCAAGCAGATCCCCGGCAACGAGGTCGCGATCGGCCGCATCCAGAATATCCTTGCCGCCAAGGGCGTGCAGATGATCACCGAGCGGCAGGCGCATGTCCATGTCTCGGGGCACCCGGGGCGGCCCGAGCTCGCCCAGATGTACAAGTGGATGCGCCCCAAGGTGCTGATCCCCGTTCACGGCGAGATGCGGCACATGATGGAGCATGCCCGCTTCGGCCTGTCCGAAGGTATCCCGCAGGCGATCGTCCAGGGGGACGGCGACATCGTTCGCCTGCTCCCGGGCAAGGCCGAGAAGGTCGGCAAGGCCGGGGTAGGCCGGCTGGTGCTCGACGGCGACGTGATCCTGCCGGCGGACGGCTCGACCATCAACGAGCGCCGCAAGCTCGCGCTCAACGGCCAGATCTCGGTCGCGGTGGCGATCGGTCGTGACGGCCGGATGGTCGGCACCCCGCAGGTGCGTGTCCAGGGCGTGCCGGTCGAGGAAGATCGCGCCGCCTTTGTCGAGGATGCCATCGACGCCGCTGCCGAGGCGCTCAAGGGCGGCAAGCGCGAGCTCGACCGCCGCCGCGAGGACGTGCGCCTCGCGGTGCGTAAGATCGCCACGCGCTGGACCGGCAAGAAGCCGATCGTTGACGTGCTGGTGATCCAGGCCTGACGCCCCGTGCGCTGGACCTCAATGCTCGCGATCTACGTCCTGTTCTGGGCGTTCTCCGTCTTCCTGGTCCTGCCCTGGGGTGTTCGCACCACCCATGAGGCCGGGGGCGTGATCGTCCCCGGCCAGGCTGACAGCGCCCCGCACGATTTCCGCCTCGGCCGCATCGCCGGGCGGGTGACGATCGTTGCGACGCTGCTGTTTGCGCTGTTCCTCGCCAACTACCGCTTCGGCTGGCTCACGCCCGAGATGATCAACGTGCTCGGGCCGCGTTAACCAAACCTTTGGGATCATAGGCTTTCCGGGTAGATCATTGTGGCGAAGGACCGTTCGGCCTACGCGAAGCCTCCCTTATTGATCGACCAACTCCATGCCACAGACCTATCTCTGCACCCTCGACCTGCTCAACCGTGCGCTCAGCTTGATGGATGCCGCCGGCGTACCGCTGGTCGCGGCGCAGATCTCCGCAGCGATCGAGTCGGTGGAGGCGGAGCTCGCAGGTCAGGCATTACCCCGGCTGTTCTAAGCAATAGCTGTTACGCCAGCGAAGGCTGGGGTCATTCTCGGCTCATGGGGGTCTGCTGGTGTGGAGATGCCAGCTTCCGCTGAGATGACGGCCTAATCCTTGCGGCTTCCGGCCACGCTTCACTGCCGCGCGAAAGTCCGCTGTTCTCAGCGCAGCCGCTCGATCGCCTGCGCCAGCGCCACGTACAGCTTTCCCATGTCCGAAGACAGCAACGTCACTCCCAGCGGCGATCCGTCCCGCTCCGCGAGAATGCCGCGCAGCATGCCCTCGAAATCGTGGATGTAGCGGTTGACCGCGTCGCGGAACGCCGCGTCGTCGTCATACAGGTCGGCGATCTCGCGCGCGTCGCCCGGCTCGAGGATGCGCACCGCGCGACGCGTGAAGACGCCACGATCGCCCTTGAGATACGCGGCCCAGGCGCTGTCCGACACGTCGGGCGCCAGCGCCCGGGTGATGTCGATCGCCGCCGAGTTGAGCGCCTCGATCAACAGCGAGGCACGGCGCGCGAAGCTGTCGTTCGCCGCTTCCTCGCGCTCGGCGCGCGCGTCCACCATGCGTGCTTCCACCGTCGCGGTCTGGGCGACGATCGCCTGTACCTGGCGGGCGAGCTGCTCGGTGGCGCGGGTTGCGGCCTCGACCGCATCGCCGGTCGCCTCCTCGATCGCGCGCACCTGTCGCGTCACCGTGTCGGTGGTGGCACGGCGCATCGCCTCGCCGGTCGCGGCTTCCAGCGCCTCGGCCGCTTCGGGGATCACGCTCGCGAGCGTCTCCCGGGCCTGATCCGCGGCGACATTGGCGGATTCGCGGACCCGCAGTAGCGCGTCCACCAGCCGCGGCGCAGCATCATCGGCGAACTGGTGGGTGCGGCCGATCGCCTCCTCCACCATCATGCCGAGCGCATCGGCTTTGGCGCGGCCGTCGCTCAGCGTCTGGATCAGGCCGCCGGACAATTGATCGAGCGTCCGGCGCTGGTCCGCGATCACGCCGGCGATCGCCTCGATCGCATCATGGGTGCTCTCGGCCGCGGTGACCAGCGCGAGCAGCTCGGGCTTGGCCTGAACCACCACCTGCTGGCTGGCGCCGATCTTGGCGTCGAGCCGGGCAAGCGCGTCGGGCAGCGTCTCGTCGATCTCGCGCGCCGCGGCATCAAGCGCGATCAGCAGCGATTCGGTGGTGCTGATGGTGCGGCTGGCGACATCCTGGCCGGTCCGCAGCGCCTCGGTCATCGCATCGGCCGAACCGCCGAGTGCGCTGATCGAGGCGGCGAGCATCTGCGAGCGATCGGTGCCCTCGCTGTGGAGCACGTCGAGCCGGGTCTCGACGCGGCCGATGCCCTCGTCGAGCCCGGTGAGCAGCGCATCGCTGGCATGATATTGCTCGCCAAGCCGCGCGGTGACGCGATCGATGACGTCCTCGATTCCCGCGATCCGTTCCGCCATCGCTTCGGCGCTGTCGCGGGCGGCATGGTCGAGCGCGGCCTGGTTGGCGCGCAGCATCGCCAGCATGGCATCGCCCTGGATGGCGATCGCCTTGCGCGATTCGTCCACCGCCTCGGCAGTGCGGCCGAGCAGCGCATCGACCTCGCCCGACATCGCCGCGGTGACCGCCTCCAGCCGCTCGCCCGCCGTCTCGCTGGTCGCTTCCATCCGCACGATATGTGCGGCAAGCTTCTGCGCCGCACCGCCGGCTACGTAATCTGCCTCGCGCCCGCGATCGGCGAGTGCAAGCAATTGGGCGTCGAGCCCGGCGGCCTGTTCGCTCGCGGCAAGGCCGGTCGCCTCGAGCAAGCGCTGCATCTCGGCGGTTTCGGCGACGGCACGCGGCAGCGAGGCAAGCAGCACGCCGAGGCTCGCCTGGGCGTCGCCTGCGGCTCGCGACAATTCTTGCGCATGCTGATCGGCCTCGCTGATCTCCACGGCCATGCTGCGTCCGATCGCGGCGACCCGCTCGTTCGCGGTGTCGCCCATCGCCATCAGCGCACCGATCTGCTCGGCGACCGCCTGGCGATTGTCGTCGAGCGAGGCCGATATGCCGGCGACGGCGCGTTCCAGATTGGCGGCCTCGGCGCGCATCGCCTGCGCCGTTCGGCCGAAGCGCAGCGCCTCCGCGCGGCTGGTGCGCTGGGTCAGCAGGTAGACGATGCCGACCAGCGCCGGGATCACCGCGAGCGCTGCGATGAACTCGACCAGAGCGACCGGTGATAGGCCGACCAGCGCATCGCGCGCCACCCACAGCATGCCGCCGATCCAGGCCAGGCACACGATCAGCGCCGCGGCCGGTGCCAGCCAGCTCAGGCCCTGGGATTCGGGTTCATCGTCCCACGGCATGCTGTTCTCGCGCGATTCGTTGATGATGTGCCTGAGGCTCGGCTCGTGCGGCCGTTCGCTCTGATGGGCCTCGCCCCGCATGTCGACGATCATGGAACCCCCGTTCATGCCTCGAGCCTACCCGGCTTTGCCGTAACGACAAAGCCCCCACGCAACACTTGCTTAAGCAGACCGCTTTTACATGGGCGGCATGGCCTATGATCCCGGAGCAATAGACGCGAATCTGGCAGCGGCAGTCGGTGACGAGCCCGGGCTGATCGCCGAGCTGCGGCTGGCCTTCGTCGAGAGCACGCAGCGTGCCGTCGACGCGATGGCGCGCGCCGAGAACCGTGATGCCTGGCGCGACGCCGCCTCGCGGCTGCGCGGACTGGCCGCGAGCTTCGGCGCGGTGCGGCTGATGGCGCTGGCGATGCAGGCCGCCGACCTGCCGATGGACCGGGCTATGCTAACCAAGCTGCGCCGGGCGATCGAGCGCCTCTGAACGCCGTCCGTCGGCGGACGGAACGGGTTTGCATCACGGGCGCTACCCCGTAACAGCGGCTGGATGCTTGCCGGCCTCCTCTTTGCCATTCACGACGCGGACGATCGGCCGGCGATGCTCACCGCGACGCTGCCGTTCGGCGGCGTCACGCTGATCGAATATCAGGCGCGGCTGCTGATCGGCGCGGGCGCGTCGCAGCTGGTGATCGTGGTGTCGCGGCTCACCCCCGAATTGCTCGGCGCGATCAACCGCATCGGCCGGCGCGGGGTCGCGGTTGATACGGTGAGATCCGCTGCCGAGGCGCATGAGAAGCTGCATCCGCTCGCCAAGCTGGTGATGCTCGCCGACGGCCTAACCACCTCGCTCAAGGTAGTGGCGGTGATGGCGCGCGAGGGCAATGACGCCTTGCTGGTGTTACCCGAGCAGGAGGCAGGATCGATCTACGAGCGGGTGGGCGGGAACACCAGCTGGGCCGGCGTGGCCCGGCTCGATCCGCGCCGCATCGCCGAGCTGGCCGCGCTGCCGCGCGATTATGACATGCAATCAACCCTGGTCCGGCTCGCCTCGCAGGCACGCGCCGTCCACATCATGCTGCCCGACAGCGCCGTCGCGAGTGGCCATGGCATCGGGCACGGCGCCGCGATGCTGGAGGGGCGCAGCCGATCGGTGATGGCGGCGATGGTGTCCGGTCGCAATGGCTGGTTCGAGCGGTTCGTCACCGCGCCGCTCGCGCGCGCGGTGATCCCGCTGCTGGTGCCGCGCGCGGTGCCGACGCTAGCGATCGGCGCGGCTGCCGGCGGGATCGGGCTGGTTGGTCTGCTCCTCCTCGTTTTCTCCTTTCCGGTCGCGGGGTTGCTGCTCGCGCTGCTGGGGGCGATCGGCTTCACGCTTGGCGCGATGCTGGGCGATCTACGTGACGAGCCTGGGCCGTCCGCCGGATTGCGGGTTGCCGAGGCGGCGCTGCCCGCGCTCGCGGCCTTGCTCTATGCACATGGCGAGGCGCAACGGCTTGGTAATGCGGTGCCGACATTGTTGGCGCTCGTCCTGGTGGCGATCGGCGTGCTCGCCGAGCGCGCGCTCGGCGGGGTGCCGCGGCGGTTGTGGTGGGGCAGCGCGGTCGCCTACCTCCTTTTGCTGTGGCTTGGGGCGCTGCTGTTCGCGCCCTACCTCGGCCTGGGTATGGCCTGCATCTATGCCACCGCCACGCTGTACGCGGCGATCGAGCGCCTCCGCAGCCGCCGCTGACCGGTCATTGCGTGGGTTTGCTCGCGAGGCGGCTCAACTCGGCGTCGTTCAGCTCCATCGTCCGCTTGCGATCCTCGATCAACGCAAGCCTGAGTGCCTCGCCCTGCAGCGGCTCAGCAATTTGCGGCGAACCGGCCAAAACAGAAGAAGCCGTGTCGGCACCTCTATTGGTCGCCACGCGGGCCGGAGTGGCGGTCGCAGGGCGCCGGGTATCGCGAGGCGCGGGTGCACTAACGGCGTTGATCGGGGGCGATGCCTCCGCGAGTTCGCTTAATTTCGGCGCCGACGGGGCAGGGCGGAACGCCGGCACGGCCTGGTCGGTTGCGGCGGGTGACGCCGCTGGCGCCCCCGCGCGATGCCGCAGGCCTGCATCCAGCACCAGCGCACCCGCAACGGCACCGACCAGCGCCGCTGCAATCGTGACCTTGGCTGCGCGATCCCGCAACACCGTGCGCCGGCCCCGGCGAAACTCGGCCTGAACACGCCCGCGCTCGCGTCGTTCAGCCGCCGCGGCATGCGCCGGTGTGGGGTATTTTGCGTCGAATTGGTCGAACATCGCTCCCCCGTCCGGCTGTTGACGCCAATAAGTAACGCGTGACGGAGCAAAAAGATGACAGATGCAGCGCTGCCCGCGGATCACCCTCCCGCCTTGACCCGATTGCGACCGGCGCCGCAAGTGTTCCCGACAGAGACAGTTTTCACGCAAACCGCCGCCGTGAGGCCCAGTTCCCGCTTGTGCCAACCGGCCTGCTTGGCCGATGGTCGCGGCTCTAACATCAGCCGTCGCGGGCGTGCGCAAAGGGGAAGACACGTGGAAGACGGCAGATTTTCGGGCCTGTCGGTACGCCGACGGTTAGTCTCGCCTTAACGACGGCCGGGCTAGGAGCCAGATCATGTCGGCCGGACCACCTCCGCTGGATCGCGCCTCTCTCGATGCGCGGCTTGCCGCCGCGCGTGGCGCGGCCGGTCGGGCGGCGGCGCGGCTGACGGGAACGATCGCCGACTTCTTCCTTGCCGACGATGCCCGGCTCGACGAGCGCACCCGCCACGCGGTCGCGGCGGTGCTCGCCGCGACCGTGGGTGCGGTCGAGACAGACATTCGCCGCCACGCCGCGCGGATCCTCGCCGGTCGCGGTGCCGATGCCCGCGCCGAGGCGCTGCTCCAGAACCATGACGAGGTCGTGCGCCGGCTGGCGCGTGCCGGCCTGCTCCGCGATCGTCGGCTGATGGACGAGCTGCTCGCCAGGGTGCGCGCGGATCTCATCGCCGAGGCGCTGCCGATCCACCATGCTGTCGCCGACCGACCGAGCCTGCTGATCCGCCTCGCCGATGTCGACGACAGCATCGTCGCCGCGGCGGCGCGAGCGCTGCTCGCCGCCGAGGCGCGGCGCCGGTCCGCCAGCGACAATGGCACGCCGGGAGCGGGGGATCTCACCGCGGAGCGCCATCACCAACTGGTCTGGTGGTCGGCCGCCTGCATCCGCGAGGCGTCCGCTGCTGCAATCGGCGAGGACGCGGCGGTGGATCGTGCGATTGTCGAGGCAGCGCATCGCAGCCTCGGCGCGCATGACGAGGGCGGACGGGTCGAAGCGGTGGCGATGCGGCTGGCGGGCGCGATCGACGCCCGTGCCGACGAACTCGGCCCACTGTTGCTCGAGGCGCTCGCCGATCGGCGACTGCTGTTGTTCATCGCCGTGCTCGGCCGTGCCGTCGACCTCGACTTCGACGTTGCACGCGAGATCCTGCTCGAACCCGAGGGCGATCGGCTGTGGCTGGCGCTCCGTGCCGCCGCGCTTGATCGAGCGACCATCGCCCAGATCGCGCTGGCGCTCGCCGACGCCGATCCGCGCCGCAATATCGAGCAATTCGCCGACGAACTCGATGCCATTGCGGCGGTACCGGTCGAGGCCGCCCGCTCGTCACTGGCACCGCTCACGCTCCATCACGATCTTCGCGCGGCGATCGACGCCCTGACCCGGGAAAGCAATTGGTGAAGATGGACGGATTGCCTGACGTGCCCGTGTCGCACGCGATGATCGATGCGGAGGGGCGCGTCACCACCGCCGACCCGGCACTGGAGGCGCTCAACGAGCGCGCCGGCGGGATGATCGGTGCGCCGCTTGCCGTTCCGGCGCTGGCGACGATCGCGCGGCTCGCCCGTCGCCTGGGCATCATCGTCTCGCGCGGGGTGACGATCGCCGACGTCGACGCGGATCTCGATCTGTGGGTCCGCGCCCAGCCCAATGGCGACAGCGTACGCCTTGCGATCAGCGGCTGGCGCGAGCTCAGGGTGGCGGCGCCGTCACCCGCCACCGAGCGTGCGCACGAGCGGGGCGACGGCGAGCTGCGCTGGGAAACCGATGCGGCGTTGCTGCTGACCTTCGTCTCGATCGACGCCGCGCGACAGCTCGGCATCGATGCGCTGGAGCTGCTCGGCAAGCCGCTCACCGCGCTGGTATCGCTCGCCGAACATGGTGACGGCACGCTGCCGCTGCTCGACGCGGTCGCCCGCCGCAAGCCGCTGGCCGAGCAGAGGGCGCGGCTGCGCGGCAGCGATCGCGCGGTGATCCTCGCTGCGGCGGTCCGTCGTGACACCATGGGGGACTTCGCCGGATTTGTCGGCACCGCGCGCATCGAAACCGATGCCACTGCCGCCGCGCCGCCGTTGCCGGCGATCTCGCCCGCTTTTACCCAAGGCCTCGACAAGGCATTGCGCACGCCGCTCGCGCGGATTGTCGCGCATGCCGATACGATCAACGCCGCCGCCGAAGGCCCGGTGCAGCAGGATTATGTCGACTACGCTTCCGACATCGCCAATGCCGGACGCCATCTGCTCGGCCTCGTCGACGATCTCGTCGATCTCCACGCGGTCGAGCGCTCCGACTTCGCGCTGGTCGCCGAGCCGATCGATCTCGCCGATGTCGCTCGCCGGGCAGCCGGACTGCTCGCGGTGCGCGCTGACGATGCCGGGGTCGCGATCGCCAAGCCGCTCGCCACGATCGAGGTGCCGGCGCTCGGCGATTTCCGCCGAACGCTGCAGATCCTGGTCAATCTGATCGGCAATGCGGTGCGCTATTCGCCGGGCGGCAGCGTCGTCACGATCACCGCCGGGCATATTGGCACGATGGCCGAGGTCGTGGTCGCCGATCAGGGCAAGGGCATCGCCGTCGAAGACCAGGCGCGCATCTTCGACAAGTTCGAGCGGGTCGACCCCACCGAGCCGGGCGGCAACGGCCTCGGCCTCTATATCGCGCGGCGCCTGTCACGGGCGATGGGCGGCGAGTTGACGGTCGAGAGCAGACCGGGCGAGGGTGCTCAATTCACCCTGACGCTGCCGATCGACCATGCGGCCGCGGGCTGAGCGTCAGCGGCGCAGCCGCCGCCCGACCAGGATCATCAGCAGGCCGAGCACGGCGAGCGCCGCGCCGCGGTCTGCCCACGGCCGCTGGTCGAGCATGAAGCTCGATTGCGGCCAATGGACGTAAGCCAGCCCCTGGCCGATCCACAGCAGCCCCATCAGCGTGCAGAGCACGCCGATGGCGAGGATGATCGGGCGGAGCCGGGCCACGAGTCTTAACGCTCGCCGAGCGGGGTGTACGACCGCTGGACCGGGCCGTTGTACAGCTGGCGCGGACGGCCGATCTTCTGATCGGGATCGGTGATCATCTCGTTCCACTGCGCCACCCAGCCGACGGTACGGGCGAGCGCGAACAGCACGGTGAACATCGAGGTCGGGAAGCCGATCGCCGACAGGATCACGCCCGAGTAGAAGTCGACGTTCGGGAACAGCTTCTTCTCGATGAAGTAGTCGTCGCTGAGCGCCAGCTCCTCGAGCCGCAGCGCGGTATCGAACAACGGATCGTTGACCTTGAGCGCATCGAACACCTCGCGCACCGTCTTCTGCATCACCGTCGCGCGCGGGTCGTAGTTCTTGTACACGCGATGGCCGAAGCCCATCAGGCGGAACGGATCGTTCTTGTCCTTGGCGCGGGCGATGAACTCGGGGATGCGCTCGGGCGTGCCGATCTCGCGCAGCATGTTGAGCGCCGCCTCGTTGGCGCCGCCATGCGCCGGGCCCCACAGGCAGGCGATTCCGGCGGCGATGCACGCGAACGGGTTGGCGCCCGACGAACCGGCGAGGCGCACGGTCGAGGTCGAGGCATTCTGCTCGTGATCGGCATGGAGGATGAAGATCCGGTCCATCGCCTTCTCGACCGCCGGGTTCACCTCATAGGGCTCGGCCGGCACGCCGAAGGTCATGCGCAGAAAGTTGCCGGTGTAGGAGAGCGAGTTGTCCGGGTAGAGGAACGGCTGTCCGACGCTGTACTTGTAAGCCATCGCCGCGATCGTCGGCATCTTGGCGATCAGGCGGTGCGAGGCGATCGTACGCTGCACCGGATCGTGGATGTCGGTCGAGTCATGGTAGAAGGCCGAGAGCGCGCCAACCACGCCGCACAGGATCGCCATCGGATGCGCATCGCGACGGAAGCCGCGGAAGAAGGTCGCGAGCTGCTCGTGCACCATGGTGTGGCGCGTGATCGTGCGGTTGAAGGTGGTGAGCTCGCCCTGGTTCGGCAGCTCGCCGTTAAGCAGCAGATAGGCCACTTCCATGAAGCTCGACTCTTCGGCGAGCTCGCCGATCGGATAGCCGCGGTGCAGCAGCACGCCCTCGTCGCCATCGATATAGGTCAGCTTCGACTGGCACGAGGCGGTCGAGGTGAAGCCCGGATCGTAGGTGAAGGCGCCGGTCTGCGCATAGAGCTTGCGGATGTCGACGACGTCGGGACCGACGCTCCCCGACATGACCGGGTAGTCGAAATCCTTGCCGTCCAGGGAGAGCTTGGCAGCGTCGGTCATGGGTCGTCCTTCCTAGCGATTCGTGGTCTGGTCCGCGATGCGGCCGAGGCTTTCCTCTTTTCCCAGCAGCGCGAGCACGTCGAAGATGCCGGGCGAGGTCTTGCGCCCGGTGAGAGCGGCGCGGAGCGGCTGGGCGACCTGGCCGAGCTTGACGCCCTCTGCCTCGGACACCTGCCGAACCGCTGCTTCGGTGGCCTCCTGATCCCACTGCTGCACCGCGTCAAGTGCGGCATGAAGCTTGACCAAAAGCGCTCGCGCGTCGTCGGTTAACAGCGCTGCTGCGGCATCGTCCATCGCCAGCGGACGCTGGGCGAAGAGGAAGCCGGCGCCGGCGGCCAGCTCGTTGAGATTGGCCGCCCGCGCCTTAAGCACCGGCATCGCCTGCTCCAGCAACGAAACATCACCATAGTGACCAATCGGGGCAACCAGCGCCGCGAGCCGGGCGTCGTCTGCCTCGCGAATATAGTGGCCGTTGAGATGCTCGAGTTTCTTGAGATCGAACCGCGACGGGCTCTTGCCGACGCCGGACAGGTCGAACCATTCGACCGCCTGCGCGCGGCTGATGATCTCGTCGTCGCCATGGCCCCAGCCGAGCCGCAGCAGGTAATTGTCGAACGCTTCCGGCAGGATGCCGAGTTCGTCGCGGTAGGCCTCGATCCCCACCGCGCCGTGGCGCTTGGAAAGCTTGGCGCCGTCGGTGCCGTGGATCAGCGGGATATGCGCATAGACCGGGTCCGGCCATCCGCCCTCGATCGCACCCATTGCCCGGTAAATCGGCAGCTGGCGAAAAGCATTGTTGAGATGGTCATCGCCGCGGATGACATGGGTCACCCCCATGTCGTGGTCATCGACCACCACCGCGAGCATATAGGTCGGCGTACCGTCGGAGCGCAGCAGCACCATGTCGTCCAGTTCGGCGTTCTGCACGGTGACAGCGCCCTGGACCTGATCCTGGATCGTCACCGCGCCCTCGCGTGGTGCCTTGAGGCGGACGACGAACGGCGCGCCCTCCGGCGCCTCGGCAGCATCGCGATCGAGCCACGGCGAGCGGATCCGCACCGGCTTCTTGGCCGCCTGCGCGGCCTCGCGCTGCGCGGCGATCTCCTCGGCGGTCATGTAGCAGCGATAGGCATAGCCAGCCCCGACCATCTGGTGCGCGACCGCGGCATGGCGCTCGGCGCGGGCGAACTGAAACACGGCGTCGCCGTCCCAGTCGATCCCCAGCCACGTCAGCCCGGCAAGGATAGCGTCGATCGCCGGCTGGGTGGAGCGCACCCGGTCGGTATCCTCGATCCGTAACAGGAAGGTGCCGCCGTGGTGACGCGCGTACAGCCAGTTGAACAAGGCGGTGCGCGCACCGCCGAGATGGAGGTAACCGGTCGGCGAGGGCGCGAAGCGCGTGACGATGCGCCCGCCGCCGCCCGTTGCGGGGGCATCGATGTCGCCGGACGTTGCCGGTGCGTTTTCAACTATTGCGCTCAACCGCGCCTGCTCCCAATCTTCGCTGGTGATGGCCAAGTCAGCCGTGGCGACCCCTAGCACGCGCCCCTGGTGCCTTCAAACGCCGTGGCGGCCCTCATGGTCCCGCGCTGCGACATTCGCGTTCCTCGAAAGGTGGCTCGAGGCGGAGCGTGACCAGCTGATCCTGTGGCTGCCGGTCGCGCTCGGCATCGGGATCGGGCTGTGGTTCACCCTGCCAAGCCCCGATGCCTGGCGGCAGGCTGTCGCCCTTTTGGTGGCGATCGGGCTCGGCGCGCTGTCGCTCGGACGCCATGGTCGGGCGGCGCGGGCACTCGCGATCGCGGCGTTGACGGTCGCGCTCGGCATCGGGCTGGTCTGGTGGCGCGCCGATCGCGTGGCGGCACCGGTGCTCGCCCGGCCGGTGGTCGCCACCTTCCAGGCGAAGGTCCTCGCGGTCGAGCCGCTCGCCGCGCGGGCACTCGTCCGGCTGACGCTGGCGCCGGTGGTGGGCGCATCGCTGCCGCCACGCATCCGCGTCAACCTCGCCGAAGCCGACGAGCCGGCCGGCCTTGCCCCCGGAGCCGTGATCAGCATCCAGGCGCGGCTGATGCCGCCGCCCGGCGCGGCGGTACCCGGCGCCTATGACTACGCCCGCGTCGCCTGGTTCGCCGGGATCGGCGCCACCGGCCGCGGCTTCGCACCGGTCAAGGTGATCACACCCGGTGTTGCCGGTTCGGGGCTACGCGCCGGCCTGACCCGACACATCACCGCGCAGCTGCCCGGCAGTGGCGGCGGCATCGCGGCGGCGCTCGCCACCGGCGACGAGGGATCTATCGCGACCGACGACGCCGATGCGATGCGGCGCGCGGGGCTCGCCCATCTCCTGTCGGTCAGCGGTCTCCACATCACCGCCGCGGTCGCCGCGACCATGTTGCTCGTCACCCGCTTGCTGGCGCTGTTCCCGTTCGTCGCGCTGCGCCTCCGCCTGCCGCTGGTCGCCGGCATCGCCGGTGCGCTTGCGGCGATCGGCTATACCTTGCTGACCGGCAGCCAGGTGCCGACGATCCGCTCCTGCGTCGCCGCGCTGCTGGTGCTGCTAGCGCTAGCACTGGGTCGCGAGGCAATGACCCTCCGGCTGCTCGCGATGGGGGCGCTGGTGGTCCTGCTGCTGTGGCCAGAAGCGCTGGTGGGTCCAAGCTTCCAGCTCTCCTTCACCGCGATCGCCGCGATCGTCGCGCTGCACGAACACCCCTGGGTGATGGCGCAGGTCGCCGCGCGGGAGGAGGGCAGGGCACGCGCCTTGGCGCGCAGCACCGCCTCGCTGCTCGTCACCGGCCTCGCCGTCGAACTCGCGCTGATGCCGATCGCAGTGTTCCACTTCCACAAGGCTGGCCTCTATGGCGCGCTCGCCAATATCGTCGCCATCCCGCTCACCACCTTCGTGATCATGCCGCTGGAGGCGCTGGCACTGTTTGCCGATCTCGCGGGGATCGGGGCGCCGCTGTGGTGGCTCGTCAATGTCGCACTCCAGGCGCTGCTATGGATCGCGCGCAGCGTCGCAGCGGCGCCCGGCGCCGCGGTCGCGCTCCCGGCGATGCCGGGCGCCGCCTTCGGGCTGATGATCGGGGGCGGGCTGTGGCTGATGCTGTGGCGCACCCGCTGGCGTGCGCTCGGGCTGGCGCCGCTTGCCGCCGGCGCGCTCTGGGCTCTCACCACGCCGCCACCGGACTTGCTCGTCACCGGCGACGGGCGCCATCTCGCGATCCGCACCCCTGCGGGCCTGGCGCTGCTCCGCGATCGCGCCGGCGATTACACCCGCAGCATGCTCGCCGAGAACGGCGGTGTCGACGGCGAGCCGATGCTGCTTGCCGACCAGCCCGCGGCGCGGTGCAGCCGTGACCTGTGCATCACCGATGTGGCAAATGGCGCTACAAGCTGGCGGATCATGGCGACCCGCAGCGCCTACCCCGTGCCGACCGAGGATCTGAGCAGCGCCTGTGCCAACGCCGACATCGTCGTCAGCGAGCGCTGGCTGCCGCGCCGCTGCACGCCACGCTGGCTAAGGGTCGACAGGCCGGTCCTGGCGCGTACCGGCGGCATCGCGGTGACGCTGGCGACCGGGAAGGTTGCAACGGTCCGCACGCCGGGCGACCGCCACCCCTGGCTTGTGGCGCCGACCATTGCGCCAGCGCGTCCGAACTATAAGTCCTGGCCCCGCCGCCGCTCGTCGCCACCTCGTCCACGCTGACCACGACTGCCGCCCGCAAACCCCGATCATCCTGAACCTGGTTCAGGATCCACGGCCAGAACTGTTCGCGAGCGTGGCGCACGCGTCGGCCATGGACGCTGCAACAAGTTCAGGATGACGAACAGGGGAGAGCGGTGGTTGGCCGCTTACTTACCCCATCGCGCCAGCCTCGGCACCCTTGAGACAGCAGCAATAGCGACGATCAGGGCTCAAGAGTCACCGGGCACCAAGCCTGCCGCTCCATCACCCCACTACATCAACCTCGCCACGACCGACCATCGGCCGTGCCACCACCCTCAATCGTAGCGGCGCAGGATCCCCGACAGCTTGCCCTGCACCCGTACATGCGATGGCGCATGGCGCTGCGGCTGATAAGCGCGGTTGGCCGGATCAAGCCGGACCATCGCACCTTCGCGGCGGAAATATTTGAGTGTCGCCTCGCTGTCCTCGATCAGCGCCACCACGATCTCGCCGTCGCGCGCCGTCTCGGTTCGACGGATCAGCGCGAAATCGCCATCAAGAATGCCGGCCTCGACCATCGAATCGCCCGACACTTCCAGCGCATAATGTTCGCCCGATCCGAGCAATGCTGCCGGCACCGCGAGCATCGAGCTGCCCTCGAACGCCTCGATCGGCACACCGGCGGCGATGCGGCCGTGCAGCGGGATCTCGATCACATCATTCGCAGGCGTCGGTGCGGTCGCGCGGACGTTGCTGGTGCGGGCGGGTGGCGCGACCGGGGTCGCGACCTTGCGATCGCCGCGCTCGGGCATCTTGACCACTTCCAGCGCCCGCGCACGATTGGGGAGGCGGCGGATGTAGCCACGTTCCTCGAGCGCGCTGATCAGGCGGTGCACCCCGGATTTCGACTTCAGGTCGAGCGCTTCCTTCATCTCCTCGAATGACGGCGAGACGCCGGTCTCTTCGAGCCGATCGTGAATGAAGCAGACGAGTTCGTGCTGCTTGCGGGTGAGCATGGCGGTCCTTCCGTACCAGAACAGACGCGGAACTTCTAGGGAACGCCATGACGTCCGTCAAGCGCGCTGATCAGGCGATGACGAGGATTTCCGCCGAGTCGCCGGCCGGCGCCGGTGGCGCCCCTGCGGCACGGACGATCAGGCAGTGCGAACGCGCCAGGGTGAGCAGCATCGAGCTGTCCTGAATAGTCGAGGCATAGGCGCGGCCGTCGCGGATCTCGGCGCGCAGATAGTCGGTGCGCGGGCCGTTGGCGGGGAGGTCCTCGCCAAGGATCGCGGCACTGCTGCGCGGCAGCGGGTCGGCAGCGCCGCCGAGCCGGGCGATCATCGGCTTCACGAACAGAATCGCGGTGACGAAGGCGGATACGGGGTTGCCCGGCAGTCCGAGCACGATCGTATGGCCCAGCCGGCCCGCCATCATCGGCTTGCCCGGACGCAGCGCGATCCGCCAGAAATCGATGCTCCCGCCCGCGGCCTCGAGCGCGGGTCGGACCAGGTCGTGGTCGCCGACCGAGGCGCCGCCGGTGGTGACGAGGAGGTCCGCGTCGACGGCGGCGAAAGCATCGCGCAACGTCGCAAGATCGTCTGGAAGGATACCGAGATGGACGATCTCGACCGGCAAATCGGCCAGCATCGCCGCCAGCATCGCCCGGTTGGATTCCGGCAGCGCGGCGGGATCGTGCGGCGCGCCGGTGTCGCCCGGCTGCACCAGCTCGTCGCCCGTCGCGACCAGCGCGACCCGCACCCGGCGGTTGACCGCCAGGTTCGCTGCCCCGCCGGTCGCCGCCACCGCGATCCGCGCCGGGGTCAATCGCTCGCCTGCGCCGATCAGCCGGTCGCCATCGTGGAAGTCGAGCCCGCGACGCCGGGTGTTGCGGCCGAGCGCCGGCGGGCCTTCGCCGGTAAGGTGGACGCGATTGCCGTCGCGGCTCACCTCCTCCTGGATCATCACCGTATCGGCGCCCGCGGGCATCGCCGCGCCGGTGAAGATCCGCGCAGTCTGCCCCGCAGCGATTCCGCCTGCATAGGGCCGCCCCGCGGCACTCTCGCCGACCAGCGTCCAAGGGCCGGGGAGATCGGCGAAGCGGATCGCATAGCCGTCCATCGCCGACAGATCAGCCGCGGGCTGGGTGCGGCGGGCGAGAACATCCGCGGCGGCCCAGCGGCCCGCGGCGGCGGCGAGCGGCACGGTCTCGGCGGCCACGGGCGTGGTGAGAGCGAACAGGCGCGCTTGCGCCTCGGCGATGGGAAGCAGGGTCACGCCCGGGCGGTGGGCGCAGATCGGCGGCGGGTCAACATGGCAGATCCGTGCGACGGGTCAGGTGCGTGGCGCGTGCCATGCGCCAGATTTGCCGCCGACCTTGCTCAGCAGCCGCACGCCATCGATGACCATCGCCTTGTCGAGCGCCTTGGCCATGTCGTAGATCGTCAGCAGCGTCACCGAGACGGCGGTAAGCGCCTCCATCTCGACGCCGGTCTTGCCATCGGTCCGCGCCTTGGCGGTGACGGTGATGGTGTCGTCACCAAGCTCGATATCGATCGCGACGCGCGTCAGCGGCAGCGGGTGGCATAAGGGGATGAGCTCGGCGGTCTTCTTGGCGGCCATGATCCCGGCGACGCGCGCGACCGCGATCACGTCGCCCTTCTGCGCGGCGCCGTCGCGGATCGCCGCGAGCGCCTCGGGAGTCATCGCGATCCGCCCGGTCGCCACCGCCTCGCGCGACGTCGGCGCCTTGTCGCCGACGTCGACCATGTGCGCCGCGCCGTCGGCGTCGAGATGGGTGAGGCCGCTCATCCCACCAGCGCCCGCGTCGCCGCCTCGATATCCGGCTCGCGCATCAGCGCCTCGCCGATCAGAAAGCAGTGCACGCCATGCGCCGCCATCGCGTCAAGATCGGCGCGGCTGGTGAGCCCGCTTTCGGCAACGAAGGTGCAGCCTTCCGGCGCCTTGCCGATCAGCTCGTAGCTGCGCTGGAAATCGACGCTGAAATCGCGCAGGTCGCGGTTGTTGACCCCGATCAGCCGGCTGTTGAGCTTGAGCGCGCGCTCCAGTTCATGCTCGTCATGGACCTCGATCAGTGCATCCATGCCGCATTCGCTCGCCGACGCCTCGATCTCGCGCATCTGGCCGTCGTCGAGGGCCGCGACGATGATCAGGATCGCATCGGCGCCGAGCGCACGCGATTCGGTCGCCTGCCAGGGATCGACCATGAAGTCCTTGCGGATCACCGGAAGCGTGCACGCCGCGCGCGCCGCGACCAGATAGTCGTCGCTGCCCTGGAACCACTGCTCATCCGTCAGCACCGACAGGCAGGCGGCGCCACCCGCCTGATAGGCGCGGGCGTGCGCCGGCGGATCAAAATCCTCGCGGATCAGCCCCTTGGACGGGCTCGCCTTCTTGATCTCGGCGATCAGCGCGTGGCCGGGGCGCGCATCGAGCGCGGCCCGGAACCCTCGCGGCTTGCTCACCGCGGCGATTCCCGCGTCGAGGTCGGCGAGGCTGGTCGTCGCCTTGCGCGCGGCAACTTCGGCGCGCTTGGTTTCGATAATGCGGGAAAGGATGGTCATCGGTAGGCGATCCACGAATCGAGCAAGGCCGCGGCGCTGCCATGGTCCAGGGTAAGGGCGGCGGCTTCGGCACCGGCCGCCAGCGTCGGACTGTGGCCGGCGACGACCAGCGCCGCGGCCGCGTTGAGCAGCACCGCGTCGCGATAGGCGCCGTGCCGGCCGTCGAGCAGCGCGCGCAGCGCTGCGGCATTATAGGCCGGGTCGCCGCCGCGGATCGCCGCGAGCGGATGACGGGCGAGCCGCGCGTCGTCGGGGGTGATGGTGCGGGGCAGGGCGACGTCGCCGACCGTCACCGCGATGCTCGGCCCCGCGCCGGAGAGCTCGTCGAGCCCCTCCTCGCCCGAGATCACCGCGGCGCGCTCGGTGCCGAGTTGCGCCAGTGCCTCGGCATAGAGCGAGGCGTAATCGGGCCGGGCGATGCCGATCAGCTGGCGGGTGACGCGCGCCGGGTTGGCGAGCGGGCCCATCAGATTGAAAATAGTGCGTTTGCCAATCCGCCGGCGCAGCGGGGTGATCCGCCCCAGCGCCGGATGATGATTGGCGGCGAACAGGAAGGCGATGCCGAGATCGCGCAGGCTCGCCTCGGCGGTGGCACCGGCGATGGCAAGATCGAGCCCCAGCGCCTCGAGCGTGTCCGCCGCGCCCGCCTTGGACGAGGCGGCGCGATTGCCATGCTTGGCGACCGGCACACCGGCGGCCGCGACCACCAGCGCCACTGCAGTGGAGACGTTGAGCGTATGGTGGCCATCGCCCCCCGTCCCGCACACGTCAATCGCGCCGGGCGTTGCCTCGATCGGGATCATCCGCTGGCGCAGCGCACGCGCAGCCTCGGCGATCTCGATGCTGGTCTCGCCGCGATCGGACAGCGCGAGCAGGAACTCGCCGATCGCCTCGTCGCTCACCCGGGCGTCGAGGATGTCGGCGAAGGCCTGGGCGGCGCTCTCGTGCGACAGCGGCGTCGACGGATCCGGCAATAGCGACAGGGTGGTCACGCGATCTCTTTGACCGGCAGCCCGGCGAGCCGCATGAAATTGGCGAGCATCGCATGGCCGTGTTCGGTGGCGATGCTCTCGGGGTGGAACTGGACGCCGTGGATCGGCAGCGTCGCGTGGCGGAACCCCATTACATTGCCGTCGGCTGCAGTGGCGTTGACCACCAGCGGCGCGGCCACGTCGTTGACGATCAGGCTGTGATAACGGGTTGCGGTAAATGGCGAGGGCAGGTCCGCGAACAGCCCGGTACCGTCGTGGAGCACCGGCGAGGTCTTGCCGTGCATCAGCCCGCCGCGTTCCACCAGCCCGCCGAAATGCTGGCCGATCGCCTGGTGGCCTAGGCACACGCCGAGCAGCGGCCGGCCGGCATCGGCCGCGGCGGCGACCAGGTCTAGGCTCACCCCGGCTTCATTGGGCGTGCACGGCCCCGGCGAGATCAGGAACGCCTCGGCGCCCGACGAAATCGCCTGGCCGGCCGACATGGCATCGTTGCGGACGACCTCCACCTCGGCGCCGAGCTCCATCAGATAATGGACCAGGTTCCAGGTGAAGCTGTCGTAATTGTCGACGACGAGGATCATCGCGCCGCCATAAACGAAGCGTGCGCCCGTGCAATCTCTGGCGCCGATCCCCGCCACGCAATCGCGGCAAGCGCGCAATCTCCTGGCAATGTTGCCGCGGCTAAGCGCATGGGAGCCTGGCCGGCTCCCGCGCGTTGGGAGGGCCTGTAAGGAGAGCCACCCATGTTTCGCCCGTTGCTGATCGCCGCGCTGATCGCATTCCCCGGGGTAGCCGTTGCCCAAACGTCGGCCGCCACCGCTGCCGATGCGGTGCCTGCCGAGGGCGGCAACCCGCCGCAGCGCATCCGTAGCGTGACGCTCGGTGCCGGCCAGAAGTGCCCGCCCAACACGAGCACCGAGATCATCGTCTGCTCAACGCTCGATCAGCCGTACCGCATCCCCAAGCAATTCCGTAACAGCGGGCCGATCCCCGCGCAGAACCAAAGCTGGGCCAATCGCGCTGCGACCGTTGATGAGGTCGGCCGGGTAGCGGGCGGGCTGCCCGATACCTGTTCGCCGGTCGGCACCGGCGGCCAGAGCGGCTGCGCGCTGATGACCAACCGCCAATGGGCCGCCGACCGTCGCGCCCAGCAGGCTGACGCGAGCCAGGTGCCCTGATCCGAGGCCGCCGGCGAGGCGAGGGCGGGCAGTAAGCGCGCCCGAAGATCTATTGTCCGAACCGCCCGGCCGCCGCCCGCGCCACCGCATCGCGCGCCGCGGCCAGGATCGCGCCAGCCTTGGCCTCGCACTCGCGCTGCTCCGATGCGGCGACGCTGTCGGCGACGATCCCCGCGCCCGCCTGGGCGTGGATCACACCATCCTTCACCACGGCGGTGCGCAGCACGATGCACGAATCCATCGAGCCATCGGCCGAGAAATAGCCGACACCGCCGGCGTAAGCGCCCCGCCGTTCGGGCTCTAGCTCGGCGATGATCTGGCAGGCCCGTACCTTGGGGGCGCCGCTGACGGTGCCGGCCGGAAAGCCGGCGAACAGCGCATCGAGTGCGTCGCGTGACGGCGACAGGTCGCCGACGACGTTCGACACGATGTGCATCACATGGCTGTAGAATTCGACGCCGTAGCTGCTCGTCACCCGCACGCTGCCAGGCGCCGCGGCGCGACCGACGTCGTTGCGACCGAGATCGAGCAGCATCAGATGCTCGGCCCGTTCCTTGGGGTCGGCGAGCAGCTCCACGCGATTGGCCTCGTCTTCGGCGGCGGTGCGCCCCCGCGGACGGGTACCGGCGATCGGACGGATCGTCACCGCGCCATCGCGCACGCGCACCAGGATCTCGGGGCTGGAGCCGATCAGCGCGAAACCGGGCAGGTCGAGATGGTAGAGGAAGGGCGACGGATTGATCCGGCGCAGCGAGCGATACAGCTCGAACGGCGGCAGCGCGAACGGGGTGGAGAAGCGCTGCGCCAGCACCACCTGGAAGATGTCGCCGGCGAGGATGTACTCCTGCGCCTTGCCGACCATCGCCGCATAGCGTTCCGGCGGCAGCGCGGGGGTATAGGCAAGCTCCGCCGGCTCGGCCTGCGCTGGCGCTGGTAGCGTCGCCGTCGCCAGCCGAGCGGCCACCGCGTCGAGCCGCTCCTCGGCTTCCGTCACCAGCAGCGCAGCGGGCCGGCCCGTGTCGGGCCACACCGGTGCGACCAGGAACAACGTGTCGGCGAGACGATCGAACACCAGGATCGTGGTCGGCCGCACGAACAGCATGTCGGGCAGGCCGAGCGGGTCGGCATCGGGCTGCGGCAACTGCTCAACCAGCCCAATCGTCTCATAGCCGAAATAGCCGACCAGACAGGCGAGCGCGCGCGGCAATTCCGGCGGCACCTCGCCGCGGCATTCGCCGACCAGCGATCGCAGCGCCTCCAGCGTCGGCTGGGCGAGCGGTTCGAAGGCGTCGCGGTCGTGCGCCCAACGGCGGTTGATGGTCGCCTGATGGCCTTGCGCGCGAAACACCAGGTCGGGCGCGAGCCCGATCAGGCTGTGACGCCCGCGGGTTTCCCCGCCCTCGACCGACTCGAGCAGGAAATCGCCGCGCCCGGGCTCGATCAGCTTGAGCGCGGCGGCGACCGGCGTCTCGGTGTCGGCGACCTGCTGGCGCCACACGAACACGGGCCTGCCGGCGGCGACCACCTCGGCCGGGGTCATTAGTTGCCGGCGCCGCTCAGCTCGGCGCGGACGCGGGCAACGGCGGCGGCGTCGGTCTTGCTGCCGACGTTGAGCCGCACCGCGCGAGCGAACTGCTGGACATATTCATTGCCCACCGCGCGGCCGAGATCGGTGCGGGTCGACTTGACGATGTCGGGCTTGCCCGCGGCGTTGCCGGGCTCGATGCGATCGAGCTTGATCAGGAACCAGCCGGCGTTGCCGGGCGCCTCGAGCATCTTGGCGGTGCCTTGGCGCATGCTGAACAGCATCACCAGCGGCGGCTGGGCACGACGCTGGTCGGCCAGCTCGCCGCGGCTGGCGGTGATCGGCTGGATCGGCGGCAGCGCGCGGCCGCTGCCGGCAAGCGCCTGGGCGAGCGGCGTGCCCTGGTTGACCTTGGCGAGAATGGTCGCGGCGAGCACCCGGGCGGCGGCCCGCGCGCGATCGGTGGCGACATCCTGCGCGACGGCGGCGCGCACCTCGGCGATCGGCCGCGGCGCGGCGGGCAGCACCCGGCCGATCGCGACCACCGCGAAGCTGCCGTCCTGCCCCATCGTCACCAGCTGCGGGGCATCGCCTTCCGCAGCCTGGAAGCCGGCGGCGACGATCTGGGCGAGCGCGGGGTCGGCGGCCACGCCGGGCGTCGCCGGATTGGTGCCGTTGGCGACCAGCGGCTGGGTGGTGAGCGGGCTCAGCTTCTGGTGGGTGACCGCTTCGCCAAAGGTCGCGTTCTTGGACAGCGAGTCGTCCAGCGCATCATGGATCGCGCCGAGCGCGGCCTGGCTCTTCTGCTGGGTGAGCGCGGTGACCAGCTCGGGCCGTGCCTGCTCCAGCGACTTGCCCGCCACCTGGTTGATCGAATCGACCTTGGCGACGATCCAGCCGAGCGCGCCGCGCACCGGGCCGATCACAGCGCCCTGCGGCGCCGCGAACACCGCGTCGGCGACGGCCGGTGACGCGGTCTGCGCATAAGCGGGCTTCTCGACCCCGGTCTGGGTGAGCGGCTCGAGACCCGCGGCGCGGGCGGCATCGGCGATCGAGGCACCCGCCTTGACCTTGGCGGCGAGCGCGTTGGCGCCGGCCTGGTCGGCGATCACCACCTGGCTGATCGTGCGGGTCTGCTTGGCCGCGAAGCGCGGGCGCTGCTGGGCATAGGCCTGGGCGATCTCGGCATCGGTCGGCACCGCGCGCGCGGCGATCATCGCCGGGGTGACGAGGGCGTAGCGGATCACCCGGCGCTCGGGCAGCGAATAGCGGGCGCGGTTGCGCGTGTAGAAGGCCTGGATGTCGGCATCGGTGGGCGCGGCGCCGGCGGCCATCGCCTTGGTCGGCACGAAGCCGACCTGCCCGGAACGCTTCTCGAGCAGCAGCGAGGCATAGGGCAGCGCGATCTGCTCGCCGACCTGCGTCGCGCCGATGGTCGGCAGGATCAGCGCCTGCGACAGCGTGTCGCGGGCGATGTCGCCGCGGACCTGCGCATCGGTCAGCTTGCGCTCGCCGAGCAGCCGCTGGTAGATCGCGGGATCGAACTGGCCGTTGGGGCCCTGCAGCCCGGGAATGCTGGCGATCTGGCCGTCCACCGACCGCTTGCTCACCGCCATGCCGTTGCGCTTGGCGAACTGTTCGAGCGCCAGCGTGTTGATCTCGCGCTCGAGCACGCCCTGCAGCCCGCCCTGCGCGAGCAACTGCTCCATGGTCGCGGTCGGCTGGCGCTGGCGCGCTGCCTCGAGCTCGCTCTGCACTCGCGCCTTGAGGCCGGCGCTGGTGATCTTCTCTGAGCCTACCGTGGCGACGTTGTTGCCGGTCAAGCCACTGGTGGCGTTGCCGGCAAGGCCGGTGACGTCACCGGCCGCGAAGGCAAGCGCGATCACGCCGAGGACGATGAAGGTGATGATCACGCCAAGCTTCGAATGGGTGAAGCGGCGGAAGAAGCTGAGCATGAAGGAACCGATCGCCCCGGACAGTGGAACGGGTGCTTTAGGGGCGGTGCGCCTTGCCATCAAGCGTGCGGGTCGTCATCGAAGCCCGGAGCGGCCCGCGACGGCCGGTCGGCAAGGGAGTAGGCATGACGCGACGCAAGTTGGTGACCGGCAATTGGAAGATGAACGGCTCGCTGGCCGCGCTCGGCGAGCTCGACGGGATCGCCGCGGCCGCGCTCGCCCATCCGCAGGTCGACGTCGAGATCGCCGTGCCCTTCACCCTGATCGCGCCTGCCGCCGCCCGCGCCACCCAGCTCAGGATCGGCGCCGAGGACGTCCATGCCGCCGCCTCGGGCGCCTTCACCGGCAGCGTCTCGGCCGGGATGGTCAAGGAAGCCGGTGCCAGCTTCACCCTGGTCGGCCATTCCGAGCGCCGCATCGCCTTTGGCGAACGCAGTCACGACATCTGGGGCAAGGCGATGGCGGCGCGGCGCGAGGGGCTGGGCGTGATCCTGTGCTGCGGCGAGAACGAAGGCCAGCGCGATGTCGGCCGGGCGACGAACCTGGTCGATTCGCAGATCGAGCTGTCGGTGCCGCATGACGCCGCGGCGGACTGGCTGACCATCGCCTATGAGCCGACCTGGGCGATCGGCACCGGCCGCACGCCTACCCACGACGATATCGAGGCGATGCACGGCGTGATCCGCACCAAGCTGTGCCTGCTGCTCGGCGCCGAGCGCGGCGAGGCGATCCGCATCCTTTACGGCGGCTCGGTCAGCCCGACCAACGCTGCCGCGATCATGGCGCTCGACAATGTCGATGGCGCGCTGGTCGGCGGCGCCAGCCTTGCCGCCGCGTCATTCGTGCCGATCATCGAGGCCGCTGCCGCGATCGGCTGACGCCGCTTTCCCCGGCGCGCGCATTGATTTTCTGCGGTCGCCAACCACCTGTCGAAACAATGACGCTGTCGCCACGCCTTCGCGAACGGACCGGTGCGGCGCTGGCGACCGCCGCAGTCGTCGCCGCGCTCGGCTATGCGCTGGTGCTCGGGCTTGCGGTGCATTGGCCGGGGGCCATAGTCGATCGTACCCTCGCGACCTTCGCGGTGCTGCCCGATACGCCGCCGCCGGTGAAGACGGTGCCGCCACCGCGCAAGGTGCAGCGCCCGGCCGGTGCCGCCGCGCCGCCCAACCTGCGGTCCAAAGCCACCGCGGTTACCGCGCCGGTGCCGGTGATTGTCACCGTGCCGCCGCCGATCGTGGTCGCGCCGCTGCCGTCGGTCGGTATCCAGTCGACCTCGGGCGCTGCCGACCGGATCGGCCCGGGCACCGGTGCCGGCGGCGACGGCAACGGTACGGGTGCCGGCGGTGACGGCGAGGGCGACGGCAGCGGCCGCGAGACGCCGCCACGGCATATCGCGGGCAACGTTCGCGGTGGCGACCTGCCCGCCTGGGCGCGCCAGCAAGGCTTCCGCGGCACGGTGGCGATGCGCTTCTACGTCGAGGCCGATGGCCATGTGTCCGACTGCCGGATCGCGCGCTCGAGCGGCAATGCCGAGATCGATGCGCTGACCTGCCGGATCATCGAGCAGCGCTTCCGCTACAGGCCGTGGCGCGATGGCCAGGGCCGCCCGGTGCCCTCGACGGTGCTGCGCGAACAGGAATGGGACATCGACGGCGACGGGCCGCGGGCGCCGGGCGATCAGCGCCGATAACGCTCCTTCAGCAACGCAAAGCTCGCCCGCAGCGCATAGGCATCGCCGCCTTTGGGCCGGCCCGGTTTGGCGGTCGGCCGCCACGCGAACACGTCCATGTGCGCCCAGGCGATGCCGCGCGGCACGAATCGGCGAAGAAACAGCGCCGCGGTGATCGCCCCGGCAAAGCCGCCGTCCGGCGCATTGACGAGATCGGCGATGTCGGACTTGAGCATCTCGTCATAGCCGTCCCACAGCGGCAATCGCCACAAGGGATCGTCCTCGGCCACGCCCGCCGCGAGCAGCTCGGCGGCGAGCAACTCCTCATCGGTGAACAGCGGCGGCAAGTCGGGGCCGAGCGCCACCCGCGCCGCGCCGGTCAGCGTCGCATAGTCGAGGATCAGCTCGGGCTTGCCTTCCGCAGCCTTGGCGAGCGCATCGCCGAGGATCAGCCGCCCCTCGGCATCGGTGTTGGTGTTCTCCACGGTCAGCCCGAGCCGGCTCTTGAGCACGTCGCCCGGGCGGAAGGCATTGCCCGCGATCGCATTCTCTACAGCCGGGATCAGCAGGTGGAGCCGCACCGGCAGTCGCGCCGCCATCACCAGCTCGGCCAGCGCCAGCGCGTGCGCGGCGCCACCCATGTCCTTCTTCATCAGCCGCATGCCCGACGACGGCTTGATGTCGAGCCCGCCGGTGTCGAAGCACACGCCCTTGCCGACCAGCGCGACCCGCGGATGCGCAGGATCGCCCCATTCGAGCTCGATCAGCCGTGGCGCGCGGTCCTTGCTGGCGGCCATGCCGACGGTGTGGATCATCGGATAGCCCTGCGCGAGCGCATCGCCGCGCGTCACCGCCAGGCTCGCGCCATGCCGCTTGGCCAGCGCCTCCGCCGCCGTCTCCAGCTCGGCCGGGCCGAGATCGGACGCACCGGTGTTGACGAGGTCGCGGACGCTGGCCGTCGCCGCCGCCAGCCGCACCGTCTCGTCGAGCGCCGCGACGTCGTGGGTCAGCAGCACCCGCGGCGCCGTGTCGTCGGTGGCGCGGTAGCGCTCGAACCGATATTGGCCGAGCAGCCAGCCGAGCCCCGCGCCGCCCAGCTCGCCCGCCACCCGATAGGTGCCCGCCGGCAGCGCCTCGACCAGCTTGGCCAACGTCCAGGGCGTCGCCGTATCGGCGATCACCGCCGCGGCGAGCGCATCGTCGGCATAGATGGCATGCGTCCCCGCCTTGCCGGCGAAGCGCTGCGCGGCGAGCGCGGCGCGTACCCGCGGCGGCTTGGCGGCGAGCCAGGCCGGGTAATCGGCGGCGGCGACGATCTCGATGGTGTTGGCGGGTTGCCCGCGATCGGCAAGCAGCAGGGCGGTGAAATCGGTCATTGCGCAGGGCTCACCAGAAACTGTTCATAGGCTTGGCCGACTCCGGGGAGGGCGAAGGTGCTCACCGAGAGAGTGCGGCCGGGATAGGTGACGCGATAGCCGCGATGGACGAAGCCGCCGCGCAGCTTGGCGGTACCGACCTGGACGAAGCTGGTTGGTTCGCCGAGAGGGGCGAGGCTGGTGCGATAATCGGCGAGTGCCGCGGGGGTGAAATAGAAGTTTGCATCCTCGGTCAGCATCGCGCGGTCGATCGTGCCGGTGCGCAATTGCCCGAACAGCGCCTTGGCCGTGTCCAGCCCGCGCGCGTCGCCCGTGTCCCCCGCCGGGGCGGGCAGCAGCACCCCGGCGATGTCGGTGGCGATGCGGGTCTGGGCATCGGCGAACCAGGCGTTGACGAGCACCACGATCGCCACCTTGTCCTGCGGGTAGACGATGTTCTCCGATAGGAATCCGACCGCTTCGCCGCTATGCTCGACGAAGCTGCGCCCGTTCTTGCTGCCGACCGACACGCCAAGGCCATAACCGGTCGAACTGCCATCGGTGAGCTTGACCGCGGTCTCCTGCGCCGCCCAGTCGTCGGCGGGCAGCAACGTCCGGTCCATCCGGGCGATATCCCATTTGGCGAGATCCTGTGCGCTCATCGCCAGCTCGCCTGCCGCATAGAGCCAGCCACGCGCCGCCGGCGTCTCCACCCGCACCGGCCCCAGCGCATAGCGCTTGTACCCCTGCGGAAAGCCCGGCCCGATCGCCTTGTCCTGATCGATCGCCTTGATGCCGAGCGGCCGGAACACGCGCTCCTGGAGGAAGTCGAGCAGCGGCTTGCCGCTGACCTTCTCGACGATCATGCCCGCGACGACATAGCCGGTGTTCGAATATTGCCACTGGCTTCCGGGCGCGAAATCGAGGCCCTTGGTGGCCCAGCGATCGACGATCCCGCGGGGGCTGACCGGCGTCGCCATCGCCTTGAAGCTGTAATCCTGCGGCCAATAATCGCGCAGGCCCGAGGTATGGCTGAGCAACTGGCGGATGGTGATGGTGTCGCCATCGGTGATGCCGGGCACGTACTTGCCCACCGTGTCATCGAGACTGAGCTTGCCCTCGTCCTCCAGCAACAACAACGCGGCGGCGGTGAACTGCTTGGAGATGGACGCGATCTGGTAGAGCGCCGCGGGATCGGCGCTCTTCGCGGTTTCCGACTGCTTGCCATAGGCCTTGGCGAGCACGATCCTGCCGCCGCGCACCAACGCGACCGAGGCGGACGGCACGCCCGTGTCGTGCAGCGACCGGGCGACCAGCGCATCGATGCGCGCGGTATCGTCGGCGGACAGGGCCTGCGCCAGGGCAGGGGCGGGCAATGCAATCAGCATGGCTAGAGCAAGGCGAGCGATCATGTCGCTACCGAAAACAGAAACATAACGTTGGCGCAACCGTTACGGAACTGTTCCGACCAAACGGGGTTCGCTTTGGCAAGCAAGCCGTATCAAGACCTTCCAGCGTCGATCGGCAGCCACCGGGACGACACAAGGAGACAACGGCATGCACGAACGGCGAAGCTGGTCGGCAATCATATTGGGTGTGGTGATAGCGGCGATCGGGCTGGTGCTCGGCGTCGGCGGCGCCTGGCTCGCGGCCCTGGGCGGATCGCTCTATTACCTCATCACCGGGGTGGCGATGCTCGCCGCCGGGGTGCTGATGATCCGCGGCCGCCTCGCCGGCGCCTATCTATATATCGCGATCACCCTGCTCACCGTGCTGTGGGCGTTTTTCGATTCGCGCAGCAATCTGGTCTGGGCGCTGGTGCCCCGCATCATTGCGCCGATCGTGCTGCTGATCGCCACCCTGCTTGTCATGCCGACGCTGACCCGCGCGGCCAATCGCTGGAAGCTTGCTGGTGGCAGCATCGCCGGCGTGGTGGTGGCAACCGCGATCCTGTTCACCGTGCTCGGCACGCAGGAGCAGGCGATCGCCGGGCTGCCGGCGGCCAATTCGCAGGGGATGATGGATCCGTCCGGCCAGGCGACCGGTGCGGATTGGCCTTCCTATGGCGGCACCGGTGCCGCGCGCCGCTATTCGCCGCTCACCCAGATCAACGCGAGCAACGTCGGCAAGCTGGAGCAGGTGTGGCTCAGCCATACCGGCGACATGCCCGACGCCGGCGGCATGAACAAATACGGTGCCGAGACCACCCCGCTCAAGGTTGGCGACGCGCTGTACCTGTGCAGCGCCAAGAGCATCATGATCTCGATGGACGCGGCAACGGGCAAGGAGCGCTGGCGCTTCGATCCCAAGGTCGCCGACGAGTGGATCCCTTATACCGCGGCCTGCCGCGGCGTGACCTATTATGCCGTCCCCGGTGCCAAGCCTGATGCGGCCTGCGCCACCCGGATTATCGAGGGCACGCTCGATGCCCGCATGATCGCGGTCGATGCCAAGACCGGCCGTCCGTGCGCCGACTTCGGCACCAACGGCCAGGTCGATGCCAAGATCGGCATGGGTCATGTCTTCCCGGGTCTCGTCTCGATCAATTCGCCGCCGGTGATCATCCGCGGTATCGCCGTCACCGGTCACCAGACCACCGACGGCCAGCAGCGCTGGGAGCCCTCGGGCGTGATCCAGGGCTTCGACGCGGTCACCGGCAAGCTCCGCTTCGCCTGGGACATGAAGCATCCTGAGTGGAACGGCTATCCGCCGGCCGGCCAGGAATGGTCACGCGGCACGCCCAACATGTGGACGATGGCGAGCGGCGACGAGCAGCTCGGCCTGGTCTATCTGCCGATGGGCAATTCGACGGTCGATTACTGGAGCACGTTGCGCTCGCCGATCGAGAATGATTTCGGCACCTCGATTGTCGCGCTGGATGTCACCACCGGCAAGCCGCGCTGGAAGTTCCAGCCGGTGCGCAAGGACGTGTGGGACTATGACTTCGGCAGCCAGCCGACGCTGATCGACTATAAGGGCACGCCTGCGCTGCTGGTGTCGTCTAAACAGGGCGACATGTACGTGCTCGATCGTGCCACCGGCAAGCCGCTGACGCCGACCGCGATGATCAAGGCGCCCGGCGGCGGTGTCGAACCCGAACAGCGCTCGCCCACCCAGATGGTGTCGCTGTGGCAGACCCTGCGCAAGGATCCGCTGACCGAGCATGACATGTGGGGCATGTCGCCGATCGACCAGATGATCTGCCGGATCAACTTCAAGCGCGCGAGCTACAAGGGGTTCTTCACGCCCCCCGAAGTGGCCCGTCACTCGATCGAATATCCCGGCTACAATGGCGGCACTGATTGGGGCAGCGTCGCGGTGGATCCCGCGCGCGGCGTAATCGTCGCCAACTACAACGACATGCCCAACTACGTCCGCCTCGTGCCCCGTGCCGAGGCCGACAAGAAGGGCTGGTTCACCCGCGAGCAGAATGCGGCGCTTGCGCAGCAGGACAAGGGCGGCAACGGCAGCCGCGGCGACAAGCCGCATGCCGAGGGCGCCGGCGATCCCCAGGCGCAGACGCCTTATGCGGTTGACGTCAACGCCGGCTGGCAGATGCCGTTCACCGGCATGCTCTGCAAGCAGCCCCCCTATGGCGGGATCCGCGCGATCGACATCGCCACCGGCAAGACGATCTGGGACAAGCCGTTCGGCTCGGCGCGCAAGAACGGGCCGTTCGGGATCCCGAGCTACCTGCCGTTCACGATCGGCACGCCCAACAACGGTGGTTCGGTGGTCACCGCGGGCGGCGTGATCTTCGTCGCCGCGGCGACCGACGATCTGTTCAAGGCGATCGACCTCAAGACCGGCAAGATCCTCTGGCAGCAGGCGCTACCCGCCGGCGGCCAGGCGACGCCGATGGTCTATGAACAGAACGGCCGCGAATATGTGGTGCTGATGACCGGCGGCCACCACTTCATGAAAACGCCTATCGGCGACCAGGTGATCGCCTGGGCGCTGCCGAAGAACAGCTGAAGGAAAGGGGGAGCCGGGCGACCGGTTCCTCCCATCCCGTCATCCCAGCGAACGTTGGGATGTCCTGCCGCGAGGGCAAGGGTAGAGGAGGCCCGGCTGCCGCTGGGGCCACCGCAACCGGGCAACGGTCAGTGGGCGGCGGTCACCGGCACCCCATAGAGGTCGTGCTCGTCGGCATCCTCGATCTCGACCGGGACGATATCGCCGACGCTGAGATGCGCGGCATCGCGCAGGAACACCTCGCCGTCGATCTCCGGCGCATCGGCATAGGACCGGCCGGTCGCGCCCTCCTCGCCAACCTCGTCGACGATCACCGCGAGCGTCCGGCCTACCTTGGCCGCGAGCTTCGCCGCCGAGATCGCTGCGGTCTTGGCCATGATCCGCGCGTAGCGCTCTTCCTTGACCTCCTCGGGCACCTGATCGGGCAGCAGGTTGGCGCTGGCGCCTTCCACCGGCTCGAACCGGAACGCGCCGACGCGGTCGAGCTGCGCCTCGTCGAGCCAGTCGAGCAGATATTGGAAATCCGCCTCGGTCTCGCCGGGGAAGCCGACCACGAAGGTCGAACGAATCGCGATGTCCGGGCAGATATCGCGCCAGCCGTGGATCCGGCTCAGCACCTTGGCGTCGTTCGCCGGGCGCTTCATCGCCTTCAGCACCGAAGGCGCGGCATGCTGGAACGGGATGTCGAGATACGGCAGCACCAGGCCCTCGGCCATCAGCGGGATGACGTTGTCGACGTGCGGATAGGGGTAGACATAGTGCAGCCGCACCCAGGGCGCGATCCGGCCGAGCTCGCGGGCGAGATCGGTCATGTGCGCGCGCACCTCGCCGCCGCCCTTCAGCGGATAGGAGGCATGGCGCAGGTCGAGCCCGTAAGCCGACGTGTCCTGGCTGATCACCAGCAGCTCGCGGGTGCCCGCCGCGACCAGCTTCTCCGCCTCGCGCAGGATCGCGTCGGGCCGGCGGCTGACGAGGTCGCCGCGTAGGCTGGGAATGATGCAGAAGGAGCAACGATGGTTGCAGCCCTCGGAAATCTTGAGGTAGCTGTAATGCCGCGGCGTCAGCTTGAGCCCGGCATCGGGCACCAGATCGAGATAGGGCGACAGGTTCGCCGGCGCAGCGGCATGAACCGCCTCCACCACCTGCTCATATTGATGCGCACCGGTCACCGCGAGCACGCCCGGGAAGCGCGCGCGGATCGTCTCGGCTTCCTTGCCCATGCAGCCGGTGACGATGACGCGGCCGTTTTCCGCGATCGCCTCGCCGATCGCCTCCAGGCTTTCCTCCTTGGCCGAATCGAGGAAGCCGCAGGTATTGACCAGCACGACATCGGCGCCGGCATAGTCGGGCGACATCTGATAGCCGTCCGAGCGCAGCTGGGTAAGGATCCGCTCGCTGTCGACCAGATTCTTGGGACAGCCGAGCGAGACCATGCCGACGCGCGGCGGGAGGGGGAGTTTGGTTGCCATGGGAGCGCGCGCACATAAGGCACATCGCGGCATTTTTCCAGTTGCGTCGGAACGATCGCCCCGTTTGCCGCGCCGCGCCTGTCCAAGCGCGCCGCTTGCCGCTACGAGCGCAGGGGTGGGACCGGCGTAGCGGGGTCCTCTCCGCAACCAAGCCAAGGTACCTCATATGCTCGCGATCGGCCTGATGTCCGGTACCTCGCTCGATGGCATCGATGCCGCGCTGATCGATACCGATGGCGAGTCGCAGGTGCGTGCGCTGGCGTTTCGCGGCGCAGCCTATTCGGACGCCGCGCGCGCCCAGCTCGCCGCCGCCACGCAGCTGGCGCTGACCTTCGACAAGCCGCGCGCCAGCCCCGATCTGGTCGCCGCCGCCGAGCTGATCGACCGCACCCACGCCTTTGCCGTCCACAAGCTGCTCCGCGAGGCCGGCGTCGAGCCGCAGCAGGTGTCGGTGATCGGCTATCACGGACAGACCGTCGCCCACCGCCCCGATCGCGGCTGGACCTGGCAGATCGGCGACGGCGCCGTGCTCGCGCGCGCCACCGGCATCACCGTGGTCAGCGATTTCCGCAGCAACGATGTCGCCGCCGGCGGCCAGGGCGCGCCGTTGCTGCCGGTCTACCATGCCGCGCTTGCCGCCCGGCTCGACCTGCCGGTCGCGGTGCTCAACCTCGGTGGCGTCGGCAACATCACCTATGTCGGCGCGGATGGCGATCTGGTGGCATTCGACACCGGCCCTGCGAACGGCCTGATCGACAGCTGGGTGGAGGCGCAGTCCGGCGCGCGCTACGATGCCGATGGCGCGCTCGCCGCCAGCGGGCAGGTGGACGAGGGCATCCTCGCCGCAATGCTCGATCATCCGTTCTTCGCCGCGCCCGGCCCCAAATCGCTCGATCGTAGCGATTTCACCATCCAGCCGGTGCGCGGGCTGTCCGCCGCCGACGGTGCCGCGACGCTAACCGCCTTCACCGCCGCCACCGTCGCCGATGCGCTCACCCATCTGCCCACGCGGCCGCGCCACCTGCTGGTCGCCGGCGGCGGTCGCCACAACCCGACGCTGCTGGCGATGATCGCCGAGCGCACCGGACTCGTCCCCGAACCCAGCGATTCGCACGGCTGGAACGGCGACGCGCTCGAGGCGGAAGGATTCGCCTATATGGCCGTGCGGACCCTCGTCGGGCTGCCGAACAGCTTCCCCGGCACCACCGGCGCCCCCCATCCGCTGCCTGGCGGCATCATCCACCGCAGTTAAGCCTCGTACCGGCGCTGGGAGCGATGTTAACGATTGTTTGGTAGCATCATGGTCATATACATAGATTAAGTCGATAACCCGGGGAGGGACGTCGGTGGAATCAGATGTACGTTACTATCTTCGCCGCCTGAGTGTTGAACGTACCGCCGCCAGCCGCGCGCTGACGCCGGAAGCCCGTGAACGCCGTCTGTTGCTGGTCGAAAGCTACACGCGCAAGCTCGAAGCCTTGCGCTCGGAAGCGATGATCATCTCCGCCTGAGCGGAATTGTTGTTGATCAGCCGGGCGGGCTGCATGTGTCGCCGTCCAGCGTTCGCTCACCGCTTGCGCGTCAACTCGCGCATCGCCGCGTCGAGGCCGCCGAGTGTCAGCGGATACATGCGGTCCGTGATCAATTCGCGGACGATGGTCGCCGATGTCGAATAATCCCATTGCGCCGTCGGCACCGGGTTCAGCCACACCGCCGCCGGATAAGTGTCGACCAGCCGGCGCAGCCACGTTGCGCCGGCTTCCGCGTTGTCATGCTCCACCGATCCGCCCGGCTGGGTCAGCTCATAGGGGCTCATCGCGGCGTCGCCGACGAACACCAGCTTATAATCGCTGCCGAACCGGTGGAGCAACTCGGCGGTCGGCGTCCGCTCGGCGAACCGGCGGCGGTTGTCCTTCCACACGCCCTCATACGGACAATTGTGGAAGTAGAAGAATTCAAGGTGCTTGAATTCGGCGGTCGCCGCCGAGAACAGCTCCTCGCACAAGCTCACCCACGGATCCATCGAGCCGCCGACGTCGAGGAAGAGCAGCAGCTTGACCGCGTTGCGCTGTTCGGGGCGCATCCGCACGTCGAGCCAGCCCTGGCGCGCGGTGCCCTGGATCGTGCCGTCGATGTCGAGCTCGTCGGCGGCGCCCTCGCGCGCGAACCGGCGCAGGCGGCGCAGCGCGACCTTGATGTTGCGGGTGCCGAGCTCACGGCTGCTGTCGAGGTTGCGGAACGCGCGCTGGTCCCACACCTTCAGCGCCCGGCCGTGGCGCGCCTCGCCGCCGATCCGCACCCCTTCGGGATTATAGCCGGCGTTGCCGAACGGGCTGGTGCCGCCGGTGCCGATCCACTTGCTGCCACCCTGATGGCGCTCATGCTGCTCCTCCAGCCGCTGGCGTAGCGCGGCCATGATCTCGTCCCATGAGCCGAGCGAGGCGATCGCGGCCTGCTCCTCCGCGGTGAGATAGTGTTCGGCGATCGCCTTCAGCCAGTCGGCCGGTACTTCGCTTGCCGGGGTGATGCTGCCCTCCATGCCGCGAAACACCCGGGCGAAGACCTGGTCGAACCGATCGAACTGGCCCTCGTCCTTCACATAGGTGGCGCGGGCGAGATAATAGAATTGCTCCGGCGTGCGCTCGATCACCTCGGCGTGAAGCGCCTCGAGCAGCAGCAGATGCTCCTTCAGGCTGGCGGCAATGCCCGCGGCGCGCAGCTCGTCGAGGAAGGAGAGGAACATCGGCGCCTGCGCTGCGAGGAGCCTGATCGTTGCCACAGCCGAACGAAGGCGAACAGCCCTCGCGCGCTCGATCAGCGCGAGGCGATCCCCGGTACATAGGCATCGATCAGCGCGCCGACATAATCGGGGTTGCTCGCGGTCAGCCCGCGCGCCGGATGGCCGCCGTAGATGAAACCGTCGACCTGATAAAGGCTGCCGCCCAGCCCGTCATTGTCGCGATACCAAACCTTGACGGTGCTCCAGTCGTTGTCGCGCGAGACATCGTAGAGCGTCACGTCCTGCTCGGCGTGGCCGCGCTCGCCATTCTGCCGCGACCAATTGGCGTGGGTCAGCATCACCACCCGATGCTCTACCACGCGGCTCACCACCGCGACGTGACCAAGCGGCAACCGCGCGGTCTTGGCGAAGACGATCACCGATCCCGGGCGCGGCACATGACCGCGATCGTAACGGCCCGCGGCCTTGTCCCACCACGTCCAGGCATCGCCGTAGATCTGGATGCCGGATGCCTCACGCGCGAACGGCACGCACTGGCCGACATAGTCGAGCAGCGCGGTCGCACCGGCGGGAGCGGCAGCGATGGTTGCCGCCGCCATTGCCGCTGCACGCATCACGCATGAGGAAAGAAAGTTCCGCATTACCGCGAGATAGCGGGCGCCATGTGACTGCAGGGTTGCCGACCATGGTAAAGCGACGGTGAAAGCGGCAAGATGTTGCCGCCGTTGCGGAGGCGTAACAAGCCTCAGTAATGCTGACGTTCTTTGCTGTCAGCCACTACGGTATCGCCAAAACGCGGCTGCAGTGGAGCGGATAATTTTCACTAGCCGCCCCGCGAATAATCCGGCTTTAGCGCCCCTGCCGCCGGGCCATGAAGGCCAGCCGCTCGAACAGCATCACATCCTGCTCGTTCTTGAGCAGCGCGCCATGCAGCGGCGGGATAGCCTTGGTGGGATCGCGGTTCTGCAGCACCTCGAGCGGCATGTCCTCGTGCAGCAGCAGCTTCAGCCAGTCGAGCAGCTCGCTGGTCGACGGCTTCTTCTTCAGCCCCGGCACCTCGCGCACTTCGTAGAACAGGTCCATCGCGCGGCTGACCAACAGCTGCTGGATGCCGGGGAAGTGGACGTCGACAATCGCCTGCATCGTCTCGCGATCCGGAAACTTGATATAGTGGAAGAAGCAGCGCCGCAGGAAAGCGTCGGGCAGTTCCTTTTCGTTGTTGGAGGTGATCACCACGATCGGACGCTCGACGGCGCGCACCGTTTCGCCGGTCTCGTAGACATGGAATTCCATGCGATCGAGCTCCTGGAGCAAATCGTTGGGGAATTCGATGTCGGCCTTGTCGATCTCGTCGATCAGCAGCACCGGCGGCGTCGGCCGGGTGAACGCCTCCCACAATTTGCCGCGGCGGATGTAATTGCCGATGTCGTGCACCCGCGGGTCGCCGAGCTGGCCGTCGCGCAACCGGGCGACGGCATCATATTCGTACAATCCCTGCTGCGCCTTGGTGGTGGACTTGACGTTCCACTCGATCAACTCGGCTTGCGCCGCCTTGGCGATCTCATAGGCGAGCACCGTCTTGCCGGTGCCCGGCTCGCCCTTGACGAGCAACGGCCGCCGCAACGTCACCGCGGCGTTGACCGCGACCTTGAGATCCTCGGTCGCGACATAGCGTTGCGTGCCGTCGAAGCGCTTCATCACCATCCCCACCAGCGGCAGACGCGTGTCGCCGCCATGGGCATGCCCTAGCCGCGAACGCGGCGGCGGTACACCAGAGGCGAACGCGCCAAATTACCCGTCACGCCGAACTCGTTTCAGGATGACGGGGAAGACAGAGACACCCGCACCCGCACCCGCACCCCAACGCAGAGCAACTGGGCCGGCTCAAGTCACCCCCACGTTCACCCGTTGCGCGCGTGCGCCCGGGCTTCCAGCAGGTCCCACAGCCCGCGATGCTGGGCGAACAGCTGCTGGGCACCGAAGGTGATCGCGCGTTCCGTCGCCGGGGTGGCGCCGAGCGGCTCGATGCTCGCGGCGGTAGTGGCCTGGCGGGGCAGGGTGCAGCGTGGCGGCTCGACGCCGAAGCGCTGCGCGGCGCGGTCGAGCAGATGGCGGATCGGCGTCCAGTCAAGCACCAGCGCCGCTACCGCGCCGGTCGCGCAGCCACGCCGTTCGGAGCGGGCGAGCATCTCGAGCGCGTGGCGGCTCGCGGTCATCGCCGCCTCGCTCTCGGCCTGGCCGGGGGTCGACGGCGTCGGCCCGGCGGCGGCGGCGAGTCGGGCGAGATAGGCGCGTTCGCCGGCAAAGGCGGCGGCAACCTCGTCAAGCCAGTCGCACGCATCCGGCTGGGCACAGCACAGATGCGCATCGGCAGGCATGCCGGGATGCTGGGCATGAACGTCGCACAAGGCGTGGACCGCGTCGGCAAGGTCGCGATGCGCCGCGCTGGCGGCCATCAGCTGCGCCAAATGGGGGTGGCCGGCACTGCCGTCCGTGGCACCCAGCCGGGTGACCAGGTCCCAGGCGCTATGGTGCTGACGTGTCTGTACAGTGTTCAACATGCTACCCCGGCTCATTCGTCGCCATCCCCAAACCCAGACGGCGACGTCACTCTCTGCCAGCTTCTATACAGAAGCACGTAAAGACAGGGTGTACGGCACGGTAACCATCCCAAACCCGGCTTTACGTCGGCCAGCCGGGGCTTATGAACGCCGGGACGTTGGGTCGCAAAGGACATGGGATGCGCGCATGGGTGATGGCAGTGGCTCTGGCTTCGGTGGGAACGTCGGCAATGGCCGCTGACGGAGCAGGGCAGGAAGTCACCGCCCCGGCGACTACCGGCGATCTCACCCTCGCCCGGGTGTTCGGCAGCCCCGATCTGTCCGGTTCGCAGCCGCGCGCGCTTAAGCTGTCGCCCGACGGCAGGATGCTGACGTTTCTGCGGCCGCGCGCCGATGAAAAGGAGCGCAGCGATCTGTGGGCGCGCGACACCAGCACCGGTGCCGAGCGCATGCTGTTGGATTCGAAGAAGGTCGGTTCCGGCGCCGAACTCAGCGAGGCCGAGAAGATGCAGCGCGAGCGCGCGCGCATCGGCGGGTCCAAGGGCATCGTCGCCTATGAGTGGTCGCCCGACGGCAAGACCATCCTCGTCCCCCTTGACGGCGACCTCTACCTTGCCGCGCTCGACGGCACGGTCACCCGGCTCACCAGCATCCCCGGCGGCGAGCTCAACCCGATCGTGTCGCCGCACGGCGGCTATGTCAGCTTCGTCCGTGATCAGAATCTGTTCGCCCAGCCGCTCTTTGGCGGCACCGCTCATGCCGTCACCACCGGCGGCGGCGGCACCGTGCACTTCGGCGAGGCGGAGTTCGTCGCGCAGGAGGAGATGCATCGCTTCACCGGCTATTGGTGGAGCCCTGACGAGCGCCACATCGCCGTCGAGCGGTTTGACGAGGCGCCGGTTCATGTCGCCACCCGCGCCTCGATCGGCGCCGCCGGCACCAAGACCTATGACCAGCGCTATCCTGCCGCCGGCACCCCCAATGCGCTCGTCGCCCTCTATGTGATGAAGCCCGATGGCTCGGGCGAGGTGAAGGTCGATCTCGGTGCCGACCCCGACATCTATCTCGCCCGCGTCGACTGGACGCCCGACGGCAAGACCTTGCTCGTCCAGCGCCAGAGCCGCGACCAGAAGACGCTGGACATGCTCCGCGTCGATCCCATCACCGGTAAGGCGAGCGTGATGTTCACCGAGAAATCGGGGGAGCGCAGCTGGCTCAACCTGTCCGACGACTATCGCGCGATGAAGGACGGCAGCCTGATCTGGCGCTCGGAGCGCGACGGCTTTGGCCATCTCTACCGCTGGAAGGCGGGGCAATGGACCCAGCTCACCAAGGGCGACTGGGTCGTCACCGGTCTGGTCGGGGTCGACGAGGCCAAGGGCCGGCTTTATTTCACCGGCACCAAGGACGACGTGCTCGAGCAGCAGCTCTACCAGGTCGACATCGCTCATCCCGGCGTGGTCACCCGCCTCACCGAGCGTGGCTTCACCCATGGCGCTTCGATGGACGCCGCCGCGACCCGCTTTATCATCTCGCGCTCGGGGCCGAGCCAGCCGGCGCAGGTCTATATGGCCGACACCGCGGGCAAGCGGATCGCCTGGATCAACGAGAATGCGGTGGTGCCGGGGCACCCTTATTACCCCTATCTCGCCAGCCATCGCGAGACCAAGTTCGGCACGATCAAGGCCGCCGACGGCACCACGCTCTACTGGGAGATGATCACCCCCAAGATCGCGCCGGGCAAGACATACCCGGTGTTCTTCCAGCATTACGGCGGCCCCGGCACCGGCCAGCAGGTCACCCGCGGCTGGCAGGGCGCCCTGCCGCAGTTCCTGGTCGACGAGGGCTGGATCTTCTTCCAGATCGACAATCGCGGCTCGTACAACCGCGGCAAGACGTTCGAGGACGCGATCTACCATGCGATGGGCACGGTCGAGGTCGAGGACCAGCTCGCCGGCGCCAACTATCTCAAGTCGCTGCCGTTCGTCGACGGCGCCAAGATCGCCACCTACGGCTGGTCGTACGGTGGCTATATGTCGCTGAAGATGCTCGAGAAAACGCCGGGCGTCTATGCCGCGGCGGTTTCGGGCGCGCCGGTCACCGACTGGCAGCTGTACGATACCCACTATACCGAGCGCTATCTCGGCGATCCCGCCAAGGACCCGGCAAGCTATGCCACCTCGGCCGCGATCGAGGATGCCGCCAACATCAAGGATCCGCTGCTGCTGATCCACGGCATGGCCGACGACAACGTCTTCCTCGACAACAGCACCAAGGTGGTCGCGCGGATGCAGGAGACGGACACGCCGTTCGAGATGATGTTCTACCCTGGCTACACCCACCGCGTCGGCGGCCCGGTGATCAGCCAGCACGTCTGGAACACCATCCTCGAGTTCCTCGATCGCAATGTGAAGAACAAGCCGGCGAAATAAAAGTTCGCCGCTCGATAGGCGGCGGAGGGTTTCATGTCGGGCAGCGAGCGTCTATCGGCGCTCCCGCATCCACGGAGAAGTGTAATGGGTTACCGGATCGTCGTCGCCGGTGCGACGGGCAACGTCGGGCGCGAAGTCGTCAACATCCTCGCCGAGCGCGACTTCCCGGCGGACGAGATCGCCGTGCTCGCCTCGTCGCGCAGCCAGGGCGAGATGATCGATTATGGCGACACCGATCGCAAGCTCAAGGTCCAGAACATCGAGCATTTCGATCCCGCCGGCTGGGACATGGCGATCTTCGCGATCGGCTCGGAGGCGACCAAGGTCTATGCCCCCAAGTTCGCCGCCGCCGGCTGCACCGTGATCGACAATTCGTCGCTCTACCGGATGGATCCGGACGTGCCGCTGATCGTGCCCGAGGTGAACGCCGCCGCAATCGACGGCTATACCGCGCGCAACATCATCGCCAACCCGAACTGCTCCACCGCGCAATTGGTGGTGGCGCTGAAGCCGCTTCACGACGCCGCGCGCATCAAGCGCGTGGTGGTCGCGACCTATCAGTCGGTGTCGGGCGCGGGCAAGACCGGGATGGACGAGCTGTTCGAGCAGAGCCGCAACATCTTCGTCGGCGATCCCGCGGTGGCGCAGAAGTTCACCAAGCAGATCGCCTTCAACGTCATCCCGCATATCGACAACTTCCTCGACGACGGCTCCACCAAGGAAGAGTGGAAGATGGTGGTCGAGACCAAGAAGATCCTCGACCCCAAGATCAAGCTGTCGGCGACCTGCGTGCGCGTCCCCGTGTTCGTCGGCCATTCCGAGGCGGTCAACATCGAGTTCCACGACGAGATCAGCGCCGAACAGGCCAAGGACATCCTGCGCGAGGCACCCGGGATCATGCTGATCGATAAGCATGAGGACGGCGGCTACATCACCCCGATCGAGGCCGCCGGCGACGACGCCACCTACATCAGCCGCGTCCGCGAGGACCCGACGGTGGAGAACGGCCTGTCCTTGTGGTGCGTCAGCGACAATCTGCGCAAGGGCGCCGCGCTCAACGCGGTGCAGATCGCCGAGCTGCTCGGCCGCCGCCACCTCAAGAAGGACACGCCGGCGCTCGACGTCGACCTGCTGGAAGACGACACCACCGATTGAGCGATCGCCAGCCGTCACCCCGGCCTGCGCTGGGGTGACGTGGCCGGCTCAATGGCCGATGTACCGCCCCGGCCGGTGCCAGGCGATCAGGATCAGGCTGATCGCGACCGCGCTGAGCGCCGACCAGGCAAGCTGCCTGCCGCTCACCACCGGGATCGCCGCCGCCAGGATCAGCACGTCGAGCACGATCTGCGTCCGCCCGGCGTTCCAGCCGCGGGTGCGCTGCAGCCACAGGGTGATCACCCCGGTGCCGCCGACCCCCGCCTGGTGCCGCGCCAGCACCAGGATGCCGAGCCCGATCACGGTGCCGCCGACCAGCGCCGCAAACGCCGGATGCACGCCGACGACGCTGATCGACACCCGCGATAGCGCCGAGAAGCTCGCGATGCCGAGGTTCACCAGCATCGATTTCACCGCGAACCGCCCGCCCATCACCTTGTGCGCGAACACGAAGAACGGAATGTTGATCAGCGTGAACAGCACGCCCGCGGGCAGCGGCACCAGATAGGAGAGGAGCAGCGCGATCCCCGCGACGCCGCCGGTGACGAGCCCAGCTGCCTTGAGGAAGATCAGCCCCAGCACCAGCAGCACGCAGCCGATCACCAGCGCATAGGCATCCTCGGCGACGCTATGGGGACGTCCAAGGGGAAGGGAATCGGCGCGCGGCTGCATCGGACCTCGGTGATAAGGGGCGAGTACCTCTCCGATCGCTCGCTTCTGCCGGCGAACCACCGCTAGTGGCGCGTTTGCCGGGCGCGATCCAGCCCTGCCGCAGCAGGGCGAAGCAAATTCCTCGCCGCCCGCCGTCTCGGTCCGGTACAAGCAGGGCCCCTGTTCGCGACAAGGAGGACGCGATGACCACGATCATGACCGGCGGCTGCCAGTGCGGCCGGATCCGCTATGCGGCGCGGGTGGCGGATACCGACGCCTATCTGTGCCACTGCCGGATGTGCCAGCGCGCCACCAGCGGCGTCTCGATCGCGCTCAAGGGCATCGACACCGCCGATCTCACCTGGACCACCCAGCCGCCCGAGCGCTATCGCTCGTCGCCGTTCGCGCGGCGCGGCTTCTGCTCGGCCTGCGGCACCCCGCTCACCTATGAGTCGGACGATCATCCGGCGATGGACCTGACCGTCGGCAGCTTCGATGATCCCTCGCACTTCCGCCCGGTCAGCCACTCGGGCGTCGAGAGCTGGCACCCGGAATGGCTGGACACGCGCGACCTTCCGACGCAGCGGACCGACCAGAACCAGCGCATCAGCAACAAATGGATCGAGACCCTTGGCCACCTCCCCGATTGAACCGAGCTACGTCACCAGCTTCGACGGCACCCGCCTCGCCTGGCGCGAGATGGGTGAGGGGCGTCCGCTCGTGCTCATCCACGGCTATTTCTCCAATGCCGAGGTCAATTGGATCAAGTACGGCCATGCCGCGCTGATCGCCGCGCGCGACTTTCGCGTGATCATGCCCGATCTGCGTGGCCATGGCGCCAGCGATCGCCCGCATGATGCCGCAGCCTACCCGCCCGATGCGCTGATGCGCGACGGCTTCGCCCTCGTCGAGCAGCTCGGCCTCACCGATTATGATCTCGCCGGCTATTCGCTCGGCGCGCGCACCGCGGTGCGGATGCTCGCCAACGGCGCTACCCCCCGGCGCGCCGTGCTGTCGGGGATGGGGCTGCGCGGTATTCTCCACACGGCCGGTCGCGGCGGCTATTTCCGCCATGTGCTCACCAATCTCGGCCGCCACGAGCGCGGCAGCAGCGAGTGGCTGACCGAGGCGTTCCTCAAGACCACGGGCGGTGATCCGGTGGCGCTGCTCCACGTGCTCGACACCTTCGTCGACACCCCGCTCGAGGCGGTCCGGCAGATCGCCGTGCCGAGCCTGGTGGTCGCCGGCGTCGATGACGACGACAATGGCTCGACCGTCGATCTCGCCGCCGCGATGCGCCATGCCCGCGCCGCGGTGATCCCCGGCAATCACATGAGCGCCGTCACCAAGCCCGAGCTCGGTCAGCAGATCGCGGATTTCCTGACGGAATAGCGCAGGGCGGTGGTGGACCGGAGCCATCCAACAGCATCGGCCTGTCGCCCGCCCCGAGGGTCATTCGTCCCCGATCGTCGTCCGCCCCTATCCGTCACCCCAGCGAAAGCTAAGGTCTCCCCGTGGCGCGCGAACGGGCAGCCTCGAGGAGATGCCAGCTTCCGCTGGCATGACGGTGTGAGTGAGGGCTCGGCGCGGCGGCCACCCGATCTCAGCCGTCAACCCAGCAAAAGCTGGGGTCTCCCCCTTGGCCAGCAATCGGCAGGCTCCAGGCAATGCCAATCTCCGCTGAGTGTAACGATGCGGCAAGACGCCCATGGCAGTCGCACGTCGACCGCCCCGCCACCTCACTCCGGAACGCTGTTCTAGTCGGCAATCCCGGCTTCGAACGACTTGGACGAATCCGTGCCGTCGGGCTGATGCGCGCTGCCGCTGAGCAGCGGCACCTTGGGCGTACTGCCGCGCAGCGCCAGCAGGGCAGCCGCGGTCGCGGCGCCGGCTGCGGCGATGCCGCCGGCGATGGCGGCGACGCCCCAGTTGCTGCCGGCCTTGGTCGGCTTGCGGGCCGGCGACTTGCGGCTCGTCTTGGCGCGCGGCGCCTTCGCGGCCGCGGGCTTGGCGGCGGACGACTTGGCGCCTGCCGACTTGCTCGCCGATGCGGCCGGCTTGCGTGATGCGACCGGGGGCGTTGCGCGCTTGGTCGAGCGCGGCTTCACGGCCTTCGCCGCCGAGCTCAACGCGCCTTCCGCCTTGCTGACGGCAGCCTTGGCCGTGGTCTCGGTCTTCTCCACCGCCGATTTCACCGCCTCTTCGGCCGCGTCGACCGGCGAGCTGCCGGCCGCCGACCGCGCCGGGGTCTTGCGCGCGGTGGACGCCTTGCGCGGCGCGCGCCGGCGCGGGGTAGCGGGGGTGTCGGTCTTGGGCGTGTCGGGGGTCTCGTCGGCCACGGCTATAGCTCCCTGAAATGATTCGCTACCGTAACGCATTAACCGCCGATGGTTTCCCCGACATCCTCGCCGGCGGTCCGACCGCGCCTCAGCGGAACGGCGGCTCGTCGAACGCGCGCAGCTTGCGGCTGTGCAGCTTGGCCCCTTCGAGCCGCAACTGCTCGCAGGTCTCGATCCCGATCCGCATATGCTCGCTGATCGCGCGCTCGTAGAAACGGTTGGCCTGGCCCGGCAATTTGAGCTCGCCGTGCAGCGGCTTGTCGGACACGCACAGCAGCGTGCCATAGGGTACGCGGAAGCGGTAACCCTGCGCGGCGATCGTCGCCGACTCCATGTCGATGCCGACCGCGCGGCTCAGCGAGAAGCGCAGCGCCGAGCGTGAGTAGCGCAGCTCCCAGTTGCGATCGTCGGTGGTCACGATCGTCCCGGTCCGCAGCCGTCGCTTGAGTTCCTCGCCCGATTGCCCGGAGACGATCTCGGAGGCGCGCGCCAACGCCTGCTGGACCTCGGCGATCGCGGGCACCGGGATTTCGGGCGGCAGCACGTCGTCGAGCACATGGTCGTCGCGCAGATAGGCGTGGGCGAGCACATAGTCGCCGATCCGCTGGCTCGGGCGCAGCCCGCCGCAATGGCCGATCATCAGCCAAGCCTCGGGGCGCATTACCGCGAGATGGTCGCAGATCGTCTTGGCGTTGGACGGGCCAACGCCGATGTTGACCAGGGTAATGCCGGTGCGGTCGTCCGCCATTAAATGATAGGCCGGCATCTGGTGCCGCCGCCACGCGCTGTCGGACACGATTGTGTCGACGTCCTCGGCGCGCTCGATCATCACATTGCCCGCGCCCGACAAGGCGGTGAACCGGCTCGGGCTGCCATCCTCGCGCGGCCCCAGCTGCGATGCCGCCCAGCGCACGAACTCGTCGACATAGCGATGGTAGTTGGTGAACAGCACGAAACGCTGGGTGTGCTCGGCGGGCGTGCCCATATAGTGGCGCAGCCGCGCCAGGCTGAAGTCGGTGCGCAGCCCGTCGAACAGCGCCAGCGGGCGGACCTCGTCGTGCGGCGCCCACAATCCGTCGGCGATCTCGTCACCGATATGCGCGAGCTCGGTGGCGGGGAAGTGCCGCGCCAGCTCGGTCGCCGAGACGGTGTCGAGGCTCAGCGCATGGCCGGGATCGAGCACGTAGGGGAAGGGGATCTCCTGCCGCCCCTCCACCGCCGCGACATCGACGTCATAATCCTCGATCAGCAGCGTCAATTGCTCGGTGAGGTAGTCCGCGAACAGCCCCGGCTTGGTGACGCTGATCCGATACTCGCCGGGCGACACCAGGCGGCCGAACGAGCGCAGCGGCGCCGGGCGATCGTCGCTGCCGCGGAAGGTGAGGTGGATCTCGGGATAGGCGAACGAGCCATCGCGGCGCGTTTCGGCGGCTGGCGGTGTACCATCGCGAAGATAGGCGGTGAGCGCGGCCTGGAGGCGGTCGACCGAGGCGCGATACAGCCGGTCGAGGTCGGAGACGATCTGGGATGCAGTTGACATCCGGGATTGTTACGCGGGCCGGGTGACAGAGGCAAGACGGCGGGCAGCGCCGCCTCGCGCCGCCTCACCGCCCACCGTCATCCTGAACTCGCTTCAGGATCCATGGCCCACCCGCCGCCGCACGCCAGCCGGCAGCGCAAGCCATCAACACCGAACCACGTTCAGCATGACGGCGGCGGCAACGCAGGTCACATCGCGCCGAGCAGATACTCCGCCGAGCTGACCCTGAACTCGCCGCCCTCTTCGATGTTGAGCTGTTCCACCACGCCGTCCTTGACCAGCATCGCATAGCGCTGGCTGCGCGTGCCCATGCCGAATTTGCTGCCATCCATGGTCAGCCCCAGCGCCTCGGCGAAGGCCCCGTTGCCGTCGGCGAGCATGGTAATGCCCTGCGCCTCGGCGGACTTCGCCCAGGCGCCCATCACGAACGCGTCATTGACCGAGGTGCAGGCGATCTTGTCGACGCCCTTGGCCTTGAGCTCGTCGGCCTTGTCGATGAAGCCCGGCAGGTGGCGCGCCGAGCAGGTCGGGGTGAAGGCGCCGGGAACGGCGAACAGCGCGACCGTGCGGCCGGCGAAGAAATCGTCGGTGCTGACTTGGTCGGGGCCGTCGGCGGTCACCTTGACCAGGGTTGCGGTGGGCAGTCGGTCGCCGACGCTGATCGTCATCATCCATCTCCTGTCCGCCGAAGCTGGCGGGCGGCGTCTTCCTCGGCGAGGCGGGCGGCGAATTCAAGCATGGTGGCGCGGGTGGACCGCGCCTATGGTGGGTCATCATGATCCAACCCGTTTATTTGTCCGGCCAATTCCTTCTCGCCATGCCGGCGATGACCGATCCGCACTTCGAGCGCGCGGTGATCGCGATGTGCGCGCACGATGCCGAGGGCGCGATCGGCATCGGTCTTGGCGCGGTGATCGACGGGCTCGGGCTCCACGATCTGCTCGATCAGTTCGAGATCGACCATGGCGTCGCCCCCGATGCGCCGATCCATTTCGGCGGCCCGGTCGAGCCGCGCCGCGGCTTCGTCGTCCACACGCTCGATTGGGGCGGGCAGGACACGATCGACGTCGGCGGCCGCTGGGCGTTGTCGAGCACCGTCGACGTGCTGCGCGCGATCGCCGAGGGCAACGGACCGGGGCGCTATGTGGTCGCGCTCGGTTATGCCGGCTGGGGCGAGGGCCAGCTCGATGGCGAGCTCGCCCGGCCCGGCTGGTTCAATCTGCCGGGTGATGAGCGGCTGCTGTTCGACGTCCCCGCGCCCGAGCGCTGGACCGCGGCCTTTGCCGATGCCGGGATCGACCCGCGGCTGCTGGTCGCCGCCACCGGCACCGCCTGAGACATCATATAAAGATATCTTTATATTTGATTTGGGGCGGCCGGGTCGCTACTTGGGCGGCTTGCGCGCATGTCGATATGCGCGATGTTAGCGAAGATTGAGGAGAATTCCCGTGGCCACCGCGCTCGCAGCCGAACAGCATGACTACGTCATCAAGGACATCAGCCTTGCCGCCTTCGGCCGCAAGGAGATCGATATCGCCGAGACCGAGATGCCCGGCCTGATGGCGCTGCGCGACGAGTTCGGCGCGTCGCAGCCCTTGAAGGGCGCGCGCATCACCGGCTCGCTGCACATGACGATCCAGACCGCGGTGCTGATCGAGACGCTGGTCGCGCTCGGCGCCGAAGTCCGCTGGGCAACCTGCAACATCTTCTCCACCCAGGATCACGCCGCCGCCGCCATCGCGGCCGCCGGCATCCCGGTGTTCGCCGTTAAGGGCGAAACGCTGGCCGATTATTGGGACTATGTCGGCGATATTTTCAACTGGGGTGCCGGCACCACCGGGCAGACCGCCAACATCATCCTCGACGACGGCGGCGATGCCACCATGTTCGCGCTGTGGGGCGCCAAGCTCGAGGCCGGTGCGTCGTTCGGCGAGCCGGAGAATGACGAGGAGGTCGAGTTCCAGCGCTCGGTGAAGGCATTCGTCGCCAAGTTCCCGGGCTACCTCACCGAGACGGTCAAGAACCTTAAGGGCGTCTCGGAAGAGACCACCACCGGCGTCCACCGTCTGTACGAGATCGCCAAGAAGGGCGAGCTGCCGTTCCCGGCGATCAACGTCAACGACTCGGTGACCAAGTCGAAGTTCGACAACCTCTACGGCTGCAAGGAATCGCTGGTCGATGCGATCCGTCGCGCCACCGACGTGATGCTCGCCGGCAAGGTCGCCGCGGTTGCCGGCTTCGGTGACGTCGGCAAGGGCTCGGCGCAGTCGCTCCGCAACGGCGGCGCCCGCGTCCTCGTCACGGAGATCGACCCGATCTGCGCGCTGCAGGCGGCGATGGAGGGCTTCGAGGTCGTCACCATGGACGAGGCCGTCCAGCGTGCAGACATCTTCTGCACCGCCACCGGCAACGCCGACGTCATCACCGCCGATCACATGAAGGCGATGAAGCCGATGGCGATCGTCTGCAACATCGGCCACTTCGACAGCGAGATCCAGATCGCCGCCCTCTCCAACTATGAGTGGGACGAAGTGAAGCCGGGTACCGATCTGGTGAAGTTCCCCGACGGGAAGCAGATCATCATCCTCGCTAAGGGCCGCCTGGTGAACCTCGGCTGCGCGACGGGCCATCCCTCGTTCGTGATGTCGGCGTCGTTCACCAACCAGACGCTGGCGCAGATCGAGCTCTTCACCAAGGGCGAGAACTACAAGAACGAAGTCTATGTGCTCCCCAAGCATCTCGACGAGAAGGTCGCCGCGCTCCACCTCGAGAAGCTCGGCGTCAAGCTGTCGAAGCTCACGCCGAAGCAGGCCGGCTACATCGGCGTGCCGGTGGAAGGCCCGTTCAAGCCGGATCACTACCGCTACTAAGCGGCAGATCCAGCCGAACAGGTAAGAGGGCGGGGCTTCGGCTCCGCCCTTTTGCTGTGGCCCACACTCGCGGCCGTTGCTTTCGCCCCGCGCAGCGTTGCAATAGAGGTGCTTGGCGGCTCATGCGCGCCAGAGGGGTAATCGTTGATCCAGCTTTCGGTGATGGCAGCGGTTGGATGCGGCGCGGTGATGGCGCTGTTGATCGCTGGCGCCGGCGTGGCGCTGTTCACCGGCTGGCGGCAGCGCGGCCAGGCGCTCGCGCTCACCGCCGGGAGCCGCGAAGCCGAAGCGCTGCGCAGCGCCGCGCCGGCGCTTGCGATGCTGGTCCGTGCCGACGGCCGCGTCGAGCTGCCGGCGCGAATGGTCGACTGGCTCGGCCTCGCGGTGGCGCCGCGCTTCATGGTCGATCTGGTCGGTGACGACGTCGGCCTCAGCAGCGACGAGGCCGCGGCGCTCGGTGCGGACGTGCTCGCCGCCCAGCGTGCCGGGCGCAGCTTCACCCGCGCGCTCCATCCGCAAGGCTCGGGTCGTGCGATCACCGTGCGCGGCAGCCGCGCGCCGGGCGAGTTGGGCGCCACCGGCGCGGTGATCCTGTGGGCTTTCGACGCCACCGATACCGAGGCGGAGATCGCGCGGCTGGGCGGCGAAGCCTCGCGCCTTGCCGCAGCGTTCGACGCGCTAACCGGGCTGATCGAGGCGGCGCCGTTGCCGATGTGGTACCGCGGCGCCGACCTGAAGCTGTCGATGGTCAATTCGGCCTATGTGACGGCGGTGGAAGGCGGCAGCGCTGCCGAGGTGATCGCCCGCGGGGTGGAACTGGTCGAGGGCTCCGCACGCGGCGGACCACAGACCGGCGCCGCCGAGGCCCGCGCCACCGGCCGCCCGCATCAGGACATCGTTCCTGCCACCATCAGCGGCGAGCGGCGCTCGCTCCAGGTGCATGACGTGCCGCTGCCCAATGGCGGCGTCGCTGGCTTTGCCGTGGACATCGAGGATCTCGAACAATCGCGTGCCGGCGCCAAGCGCTTCGCCGAGGCGCAGCGCGCGATGCTTGATCGCCTCTCCGCCGGGGTCGCGCAGTTCGGCGCGGACCGGTCGCTGGTGTTCTGCAACCAGCCGTTCCGCCGCATGTTCGCGATGCGCGCCGAATGGCTGGCGGATCGCCCCGAATTCGATCGCGTGCTCGAGCGCATGCGCGAAGCCAATCGGCTGCCCGAGGTGCGCGACTTCCCCGGCTGGAAAGCCGAGCGCCGCGAATGGTTCGTGCCGGGCGAGGGGGCAACCGAGGAGAATTGGCACCTCACCGGCGGCACCCACCTGCGCGTGGTCGCTCAGCCGCTGCCCGACGGCGGGCTACTACTGATCTTCGAGGACCGCACCGAGCAGGTCCAGCTCGCCAGCGCACGCGACACGCTGCTGCGCGTCCGCACTGCGACGTTCGACAATCTGTTCGAGGCGCTTGCGGTGTTCGCCACCGACGGCAAGCTGCAATTGTGGAACAACCGGATGCGCGCGCTGTGGGGCTTCGAGGAGGAGTTCCTAGCGGCTCATCCGCGCGTCGACGCCTTCGCCGAAGCGGCGGCCGCGAAGCTTGCCACCCCCAATCGCGCGGTGCTGATCCCCGAGCTCGTCAAATCCGCCACTGCCGAGCGCCAGCAGCGCACCGGCCGGGTTGCCTTCGCCGATGGTCGTCACTTCGAGTTCGCCGCGGTGCCGCTGCCGGACGGCAACGCGCTCCTGACCATGCTCGACATCACCGACAGCCGCCGCGCCGAACAGGCGCTGCGCGACCGCGCCGACGCGCTGGAAGCGGCGGACAAGGTCAAGACGCAGTTCGTCGCCAACATGAGCTACGAGCTGCGCACGCCGCTGACCTCGATCAGCGGCTTCGCCGAGATGCTGCATGGCGGCTACGCCGGCAAGCTCTCCACCGCGGCCGAAGGTTATGTGGAGGCGATCCTCGACTCGGTGGAGCGGCTGGGGCTGCTCGTCGACGATGTCCTCGATCTCACCCGTGGCGGCGGCAGCGCGGATATCGAGCGCGAGGACGTCGATCTCGCCGCGGTCGCGCGGGCGGCGGCGGACACGCTGATGCCGGCAATCCGGCGGCGGAAGCTCGATCTAGCGCTCGAGATTTCCCGCTCGGTGGGTCGGGTCACCGGCGATCCGCGGCGATTGCGTGAGGTGATGGAGCATCTGCTCCGCCACGCCGTCGCCGGCACGCCCGAGGGCGGCCGGGTGCTCCTCCACGCCGACGGCAGCGCCACCGCAGCGCGAATCGTGGTGTCGGATGATGGCTTTGGGATGGACACGGCCACTGTCGCCAGCGCGTTCGACCGGTTCGCAGCGCCAGGCATGCAGCCGACCGGCGAACGGGCGCTCGGGCTTGGCCTGCCGCTCGCCAAGCAGTTCGTCGAGGCGCATGGTGGCAGCATTGATCTCGTCTCCGAACCAGGGGAGGGCACCTTGGTCACCATTGAGCTGCCGCGTCGATGACTCGCTTGGCCGATAGCCAAGCAACCGAGGCGTTCGGGGCGGGGCTGGCGGCGCTGGTCCGCCCGGGTGATGTCATCACCCTCAATGGTGACCTTGGCGCGGGCAAGACCACGATCGCGCGCGGGCTGCTCGCCAGCCTCGGGCTGATCGGCGAGGCGCCAAGCCCGAGTTTCGCGATCGTCCAATCCTATGCCCCGCCCGAGACCCGGCTGCCGGTGCTGCATGTCGATCTGTATCGGATTGAAGACGCTGGCGAGATCGACGAGCTCGGGCTCGACGATGCCCGGTCCGATTCGCTGATCCTTGTGGAATGGCCCGAGCGGGCGCCCGGATGGTGGTCGGATGCGCTGGCGCTACACCTGGAGACAGCTCCGGACGGCGCACGAATCTTGACAGCGCAGGTACCCGCGTCATGGAAGCCGCGATGGCCGATATGATCCCGCCCGCCGGCGCTGCCGCCTTTCTCGATGCGCACGGCTGGGGCGGGGAGATCCGGCCACTCGCCGGCGATGCCTCGTTTCGCCGGTATTTTCGCGTCCACGCGGGGGATCGCAGCGCTATCCTGATGGACGCTCCGCCGCCGCATGAGGATCCGCGACCGTTTATTGCCATCGCCGAGTGGCTAAGCGACCATGGCTTCGCCGCGCCGACCATCTATGCCGCCGATCTCGAGCAGGGCCTCGTGCTGATCGAGGATTTTGGCGACGATCGCCTGCGGGAGGCGGCCGATGCGGAGCCGTTGTCCGAACTCGCGCTTTACGCACCTGCGATCGACCTGCTCGTGGCCTTGGCCAAGCAGCCCGCGGGCGCACTGCAGCCCTACGATCGCGCCGTGCTGCACCGAGAAGTGACGCTGTTCGTCGACTGGTATTGTGATGCGGTGGGCATCGTGCCCGATCTCGAAGGCTATCGCGAGGCCTGGGACGCCGTGTTCGACCACGCGCTCACCGCCGAGCCCGTTACCGTGCTGCGCGATTACCATGCCGAAAACTTGATGCTGGTTGGCCCCGACCGGCGGCTGGGGCTGCTCGACTTCCAGGACGCGCTCGCCGGCCACCCAGCCTATGATCTCGTCTCGCTGCTCCAGGATGCGCGCCGTGACGTCGCGCCGGCGGTGGAGGAGAAGATGCTCGCCCGCTATCGTGCCGCGACCGGCGCGAACGAGGCGTTCATGCAGGCCTATCATGTGCTCGGCGCACAGCGGAACGCCAAGGTCATCGGCATCTTTACCCGGTTGTGGCGACGCGACGGCAAGGCGCGTTACGCGGCCCTGTGCCCGCGGGTCTGGGCCTATCTCGAGCGCGACCTCGCCGAGCCGGTGCTGGCGCCGGTCGCCGCCTGGTTTGCCGCCAACATCCCTGCCGAACGGCGCGGCGACCCGCTGGTGCTGGCGCGATGAGCCGGCAGCGTAGCCTCCGCCCGGATCCGGGTGGGTTGGTGCCGACCACCGCGATGGTGATGGCGGCCGGTCTCGGCAAGCGGATGCGGCCTCTGACCGCGAGCCGCCCCAAGCCGCTGGTCGAGGTCGCTGGCAAGCCGCTGATCGACCATGTGTTTGATCGCCTGGCAGCGGCGGGCATCAAGCGCGCGGTGGTCAACGTCCATTACCTCGCCGACACGCTGGCCGCGCATGTCAGCAATCGCGACGATGGCATCGAGGTGGTGATCTCCGACGAGCGCCCGCAGCTGATGGAAACCGGCGGCGGGCTGGTCCAGGCCCGCGGCCTGCTCGGGGACGAGCCGGTGCTGGTGGTCAACAGCGACAATCTCTGGCTGGATGGCCCGGTCGATGCGATCAAGCTGCTCGCCTCGCGCTGGGACGATGCGGCGATGGACGCGCTGCTACTGGTGGTGCCTTATGCCCGCGCCAACAACCATAAGGGGCAGGGCGACTTCAACGTCGCCGCCGACGGGCGGATTACCAGCCGTCGCAAGCCCGGCCGCACCGCGCCGTTCGTCTACACCGGGATCCAGATCATCCACCCGCGGATCATCGCGGCCTGGCCCGAGGGGCCGTTCTCGACCAACCTGTTCTGGGATCGCGCGATCGCCGCGGGCCGCGCCTATGCGCAGGTCCACCAGGGCCTGTGGTTCGATGTCGGCACGCCTGCCGCCATTCCCAAGACCGAGGCGATGATCGCTTATGGCTGAGGCCGCCAAGCCTCAGCTGTTCACCATTCCCTCGCACCGCGCCTTTGCCGACGCGCTCGTCGCCGGGCTGATGCGTCGCGCAGGGTCTGACCCGCTGGCGCTCGCCCGGGGCATGGTGCTGCTCCCCAACAACCGCGCCGTGCGCGCGATCACCGATGCGTTCGTGCGGGCGAGCGGTGGTGGCCTGCTGCTGCCGCGGCTGGTCGCGCTCGGCAGCCCGGACCTCGGCGAGGCGGTCGGCGTGGCGCTCGATCCCGCCGACGACGATCCGCCACCGGCCGCGGTCGCGCCGATGCAGCGGCGGATGATCCTCGCGCGACTGGTGTTCGAGGAACGCCAGCGCAGCGGCAGCCCGATCGACACGGCCGAGGCGGTGCGGCTCGCCGGCGAATTGTGCGGCACGCTCGATCAGTTGCTGGTCGAGGAGATCGCGCCCGAGCGACTCCGCGACATCGATCTCGCGCCCGAGCTGACCGAGCATTGGCAACGCGCGCTCGCCACCTTCGGCATCGTCATCGAGAGCTGGCCGACCGAACTCGCACGGCTGGGCCTGATCGATGCGGCGAGCCGCCGTCGCATCCTGCTCGATCGGCTGGTCGCGCGCTGGCGCGAGACGCCGCCAACCGGCTTCCTCTGCGCAGCCGGCATCACCGATCCGGCGCCTGCGGTGACCCGGCTGATGCGCTGCGTCGCCGAGGCGCCGGGTGGCATGGCCGTGTTCGCCGGGCTCGACCTCGCGCTGCCCGACGAGGAATGGGAGGCGCTCGGGCCGCACCGGCCGGATCCCGTTACCGGGGTCGTCCGCCGATCGATCGAAACCCATCCGCAATTCCACCTCAAGCTGCTGCTCGACCGGATGGGCGTCGGCCGCGGCGAGGTGGCACGCTGGCGCGACGGCGGCGGTCCCGATGGCGGCGCCGCGCGCGGGCGTGCGATCGCCAACGCGCTCGCTCCTGCCGCCTTTACCGGCAAATGGACGGATCTCGCTGCCGAGGACCGCCGCCTGGTCGGGGTCAGCGCCGCCGAACTCGCAACCCCCGCCGAAGAAGCCCAGACGATCGCGCTGGCGTTGCGGGGGGCGCTGGAGGAGGCGGGGCGGACTGCGGCGCTGGTGACGCCCGATCGGGCGCTCGCGAGGCGCGTCGCGACGCATCTCAAGCGCTGGAACATCCAGATCGACGATACCGCGGGGCGGCCGCTGTCGATCCTGCCGCCGGGTACGCTGCTGCTCGCGCTTGCCGAGGCGGCGGCGCAGCGGTTCGCGCCGATGGCGCTGCTCGCGCTCGTCAAGCACCCGCTGGTGCGCAGCGGCGACGAGCGCCTGTCGTGGCTCGACGGCGCGCGCTCCCTCGATCGCCGGCTGCGCGGGCCCCGTCCTGCCGCCGGGCTCGACGGGATCACCGCGCATCTATCCGAGAAGCGCGGCACGCCCGGCGACTGGTGGCTGGACGTCGCCGGTCTGCTGCGCCCGATCGAGCTTGCGGTCGACATGGGTCGCCAGCCGACGGCGGCGCTGGTCGAGGTGCTGCGCACCACCGCGCAGGCCCTGTGCGGCGACGAACTATGGGCCGGGCCGGCCGGGCGCGCTGCGGCCGAATTCCTCGCCGACCTCGAAGCCGAAGCCGGCAACGGACCGCCGCTCATCGATCCCGACGGGCTCGCGCCGCTGCTGCGCGGGCTGCTCGACGAGGTCGCGGTGCGGCCGCCGCCCGGCTCGCATCCGCGGCTTGCGATCTACGGCGCGATCGAGGCGCGGTTGCAGACCGCCGACCTGATGGTGCTCGGTGGCCTCAACGAAGGCGTCTGGCCGGGCAAGCCCGCGCCCGATCCGTGGCTCGCGCCCAAGATTCGCGCGACACTGGGCTTGCCGGGACTGGAGCGCGGCGTCGGCGTCGCCGCTCACGACTTCGGCCAGGCGCTCGGCGCGCCCCAGGTGCTGGTCACGCGCGCGCGCCGGGACGCCGCGTCGCCGGCGCTGGCCTCGCGTCTGTGGCTGCGGCTGCAGGCGATGGCGGGCGACCGCTTCGTCCGGGCGGGCGCCCTCGAACGCTGGTCGCACGCGCTCGACCAGCCGCATGACTATGCGCCGGCGACCCGCCCTGCGCCGATGCTCGCCGCCGAACAGCGGCCCAAGGCGATCTCGGTCACCGAGATCGATCGCCTCAAGGCCGATCCCTATTCCTTCTACGCCCGCCGCGTGCTCGGACTGATGCCGCTCGACCCAGTCGACGCCGATCCGTCGGCGGCGTGGCGCGGCACCGCGGTTCACGACATCCTCGAGCAATGGTGGAAGCTCGACGCCTGCGCGGTGGATGCGCTCCACGGCCGCGCCATCGCCATGCTCGACGACGAGCGCACCCACCCGATGATGCGCGCCTTGTGGCGGCCGCGGCTGATGGAGGCGATCGACTGGATCGCCGGCCAGGTCGGCGCGCAAGCCGAGACGGACCGCGTCGTCGCCAGTGCCGAGGGCAAGGGCAGCATCACCGTCGCCGGCATCACCCTGACCGGGCGCTACGACCGGGTCGACCGGCTCGCCGACGGCAGCCTCGCCATCGTCGACTATAAGACCGGCAAGCCGCCCTCCACCGCGGCGGTCCGCGCCGGCTACAGCCTCCAGCTCGGCCTGCTCGGCGCGATTGCCGAACGCGGCGGGTTCGAGGGGCTGCACGGCAAGGCGCAGGCATTCGAATATTGGTCGCTCGGCAAGAACCGCGACGCCTTCGGCTATGTTGCGACGCCGGTCGATCCCGACGGCAAGCGCGACCGGATCGTCACCGCCGAGTTCACCACCATCGCCATGGCCAATTTCGTCGATGCCGTCGGCAAATGGCTCACCGGCACCGAGCCGTTCACCGCCAAGCTCGTCCCCGAATATGCCCCTTATGCCGAGTATGACCAGCTGATGCGCCGCGACGAATGGTATGGCCGTGAGTGACGCGCTCGGCACCCTGCCGCGGCTGAAGGGCAATCAGGCCGCCGCCAGCAACCCGCAGGCACATGTCTGGCTGTCCGCCTCGGCGGGCACCGGCAAGACCCAGGTGCTCGCCGCTCGCGTGTTCCGCCTGCTGCTGCGCGGCGTCGATCCCGGCGCGATCCTCTGCCTGACCTTTACCAAGGCCGGCGCCGCGGAGATGGCGCAGCGGATCAGCAACCGGCTGGCGGCCTGGGTGCGGATGCCGGGGCCGCAGCTTGCTGCCGACCTCGAGGCGCTCGGCGAACGCGCCACGCCGGCGATGCAGGCGCGGGCACGCACGCTGTTTGCCGGGGTGCTCGATGCGCCGGGCGGAGGCCTGCGCATCCAGACCATCCACGGCTTCTGCCAGAGCCTGCTCGCAGCCTTCCCGGTGGAAGCAGGCCTCACCCCGGGTTTCCGTCCACTCGAACCACGCGAGGAAGCGGTGCTCGCCCGCGAGACGCTGGCGGGGATGCTCGCCGATGCCGAGCGTCAGGGCCGCGAGCGCCCGATCGAGACGATCGGCGCGCTCAGCCTGCGGATGGGCGAGGGCGGGGCGGAAAGCTTCCTGCTCGCCTGCGCGCGGTCGCTGACGGCATTGGACGCGCTACCCTCGGGCATCCAGCCCTGGCTGCGGCGCACGCTCGATCTGCCGCAGGGCGACATCGGCGAGGCGATCGCCGCCGGGTGCGATGAGATCGACGGGGAGGTGATCGGCCGCCTTGCCGCCGCCAATCGCGCTTGGGCGACGGCGACCGGGCTCGGCCATGCCACCAAGCTCGAAACCTGGCTCGCCGCGGCGCCGGATTCGCGGGCGATGACGCTCAAGGAATTGCGTGACGCTGTGTTCACCGGCAAGGGCGAACCGCGCAAGGTCGCCAAGAAACAGCTCGACCATGAGCCCGATTATGAGGACCTCGCCGCCGAGCTCGGCAACCAGTGCCTGGCGTTGCTCTCGCTCACCCAGCGCGCCGCTTATGCCGATCTGCTCGCCGACGCGCTGGAGGTCGGCCGCGATTATGCCCGCGCTTATGCTGCCGCCAAGCGCCGCACCGGTGCGGTCGACTTCGACGATCTGATCGCGGTCACCGTGGCCCTGCTCGAACAGCCGGGCATCGGCGAGTGGGTCCGCTACAAGCTCGACCAGGCGACCGAGCATGTGCTGATTGACGAGGCGCAGGATACCAATCTCAGCCAATGGAAGATCGTCACCGCGCTGGCCGGTGAGTTTTTCGTCGGCTGCGGCATCTATGCACCGTCGACGCGGACGCTGTTCACCGTCGGTGACTTCAAGCAGGCGATCTTCGGCTTTCAGGGCACCGATCCGATCAACTTCCGCTGGGCCGAGGGCCATTTCCGTAGCCGCGCCGCCGAGGTTGAGGGCGACGACCAATGGCCCGAGCATGAGCGCGGCCTGCCGTTCGAGCAATTGTCGCTGACCCATTCATTCCGCTCCACCCGGACCGTGCTCGAATTCGTCGATGCCGCGATCGGCGCGATCGGCGAGCCGGGGCTCGGCATCGCCGGCGAGGTCGAAACTCATGCGAGCGAGGTCAGGGGGCCCGGCGTCGTCGAGCTGTGGCCGCCCGTGGTCGCCGGCGGCGACGACGAGGACGAAGAAGGCTGGATCGACGATACCGTCCGCGTACAGGCAACGCGGGTAGCGCGCGCGGTGCGGGACTGGCTGGCCGACGGGCTGATGCTCGAGAGCAAGGGGCGTCCGCTGCGGCCCGAGGACGTGATGATCCTCGTCAAGCGCCGCGGCGATCTTGCCTCGCTGATCGTCGCGCGCCTCTATGCCGAGGGCGTGCCGGTGGCCGGGGTCGACCGGCTGCGGCTCAACGCACCGCTCGCCGTGCAGGATCTGCTCGCGGCGATCCGCTTCGTGCTCCAGCCCGACGACGATCTGTCGCTCGCCGCGCTGCTGGTGTCGCCGCTGATCGGCTGGACGCAGGACGAACTGATGCAGGCCGCACCGCGCCCATCGGGCAGCCTGTGGCGGCACCTCGGCACCACGCTCAGCGAGGAGCGGGTGGCGCCGTTGCGGATGATGCTCGGGCGCGCCGATTTTGCCACGCCCTATCAATTTCTTGAGGAGCTGCTTTCCGGGTCGCTCGATGGCCGCCGCAAGCTGATCCGACGGCTCGGCGCCGAGGCGCGCGACCCGATCGAGGAACTGCTCAACGCGGCGCTGGCGTTCGAGACCACCTCCACACCGTCGCTGCAGCGGTTCCTCGATTGGTTCGATCGCGGCGATGTCGAGATCGTCCGCGATCCCTCGGCGCCGCTCGATGCGGTGCGGGTGATGACTGCGCATGGCGCCAAGGGGCTGCAGGCACCGCTGGTGATCCTGGCCGACGCCACCGTCGATCCCACCGCCGCGCCGCGGGCGCTGGTCAAATGGACGCCCGAGCCCGGTGCCGCCGCCATTCCGGTGTTCCGCCCGCGCTCGGCGGAACGCGGTGGGCCGCTCGATGCGGCGATCACCGCGATCGAGCATCGCGAGTTGGAGGAGCATTGGCGGCTGTTCTATGTTGCCGCCACCCGCGCCGAGGAGCGGCTGGTGATTGGCGGCGCGCTCGGACCGCGCGCCAAGGGCGTACCGCCGACGATGAGCTGGTACGCCGCCGCCGATCGCGCGCTGACCGCCTTGGGCGTCGCGCCGGAAGACGGCCCGCGCCGGTTTGTCGGCATCGTGCCGCAGGAGCCGGTCAAGGCCAAGCCAATGCCGCAGGGCAAGGCGCCTGCCGAGGAGCCGTTGCCGGCCTGGGCGCTCGAGCCGGCGCCCAAGGAAGCGCGGCCGTCGCGCCCGCTTGCGCCATCGTCGCTCGGTGACGACGAGGTCAGCGATCCACCGCCGAGCCCGGCAATGCGCGCCGCTGCCGAGCGCGGCCGGCTGCTCCACGCCTTGTTCGAGCGGCTGCCGCCGGTGCCCGCGAGCGACCGAGCGGCGGCGGCCGATCGCTGGCTGGCGGGGGCCGGCGGCGTCGGCGATGCGGCGCAGCGCGCCCGGCTGGTGGCGGATGTGCTCGCCGTGCTCGACGATCCGGCGCTGGCCGAGCTGTTCGGGCCGCATGCGTTGGCGGAAGCGCCGATCACCGCGGCGATCGAGGGCGGTCTGGTGGTGTCGGGCACGGTGGATCGGCTGCTGATCGCGCCCGACCGGATCAGGGTCGTCGACTTCAAGACGGCGCGGCGCCCGCCGACCGACGAGGGCGAGATCCCATCCTATCACCTGGGCCAGATGGCTGCCTATGCGCTCGCGCTTGGCGTGATCTTCCCCGGCCGGCGTATCGAGGCGGCGTTACTCTACACCAGCGGGCCGCGCTTGTTCGAGCTGTCGCCCGCGCTGCTCGCCGCCCACAAGCCCGGCTTGCAGCCGAGGGAGCAAAGCTAGGGCCATGGCCGTTGAGCCAGCCGCACCGGCATCCTAGATAGGCCGAGACAAGGAGTTCATTATGCCCACCAAGAAGATCACCGACGCCAGCTTCGATTCCGACGTGCTCAAGGCCGATGGCCCAGTGCTGGTCGATTTCTGGGCGGAATGGTGCGGCCCGTGCAAGATGATCGGGCCGAGCCTTGAGGAGATTTCAGAGGAACTCGGCGAGCAGGTGACGATCGCCAAAATCAACATCGACGAAAATCCCGATGCGCCCGGCCGCTATGGCGTGCGCGGTATTCCGACGATGATTCTGTTCAAGGGCGGCGCGCCGGCCGCGACCAAGGTCGGCGCCGAGCCAAAGGGCCGGATCAAGGCCTGGCTCGAAGGCGAACTCGCCTAAGCACCAAGGCTCCGGCATCGCGCCGGAGCCGGCGCGGACGAGGGGGATCGCGTGGTCAGCCCTCGTCCGGATACACCGCGCGCACGAAGAACAGCCCGTCGGGCGGTGCGTTGAGCCCGAGGCGGGCGCGGTCCCGCGCCGCCAGCGCTTCTGCCAGATCGTCGCGCGACCACCGGCCGAGGCCGATCATCGCCAGGCAGCCTACCATCGAGCGCACCTGATGGTGCAGAAATGAGCGCGCCGCAGCGTGGATCGCGATCCGCTCGCCCGATCGCTCGACGTCGAGCCGGTCGAGCGTTCGCACCGGGCTGTCGGCCTGGCAATGCGCCGAGCGGAAGGTGGTGAAATCATGGCGGCCGACCAGTTGCTGCGCCGCCTCGTGCATCGCCGCCGCATCGAGCGGCTGCGGCACCTGCCAGGCCAGCCCCCGTTCCCAGGTCAGCGGCGCCCGGCGGGCGACGATGCGATATTCGTAGGCGCGGCCGACGCAGGAAAAGCGCGCATGCCAGTCGCCGGCGACGACCGCGCAGGCGGTGATCGCCACCGGCGACGGGCGCAGCCGCGCGTTGAGCGCCTCCATCAGCCGGAACGGCGCAATCGGCTTGGCGATGTCGCAATGCGCGCGCATCGCCAGCCCGTGCACCCCGGCGTCGGTCCGTCCGGCGGCATGCACCGCGACCTCCTCGCCGGTGATCGCCTGCGCCGCGGCCTCGATCGCGCCCTGGACGCTCGGCCCGTGCTTCTGGCGCTGCCAGCCCATGAACGGCCGGCCATCGAACTCCACCGTCAGCGCGAACCGTGTCAAAGCTGGGTGCCCGTGGGGATCGGGAAGCCGCGCAGCAGCTCGGCCGTGGTGCTCACCCCGCGACCGGCGCGCTGGACGATCGTCGGCCGGATCGCGCCGTCGCCGCAGGCGATGGTCAATTGGTCGTCGACCGTCTCGCCTGCGCCGAAGAAGGTGAAGGGCAGCACCTGCGCCGCCAGAACCTTGACCCGCTCTGCGCCGATCTCGAAGAACGCGCCGGGCGCCGGGTTGAACGCGCGCACCTGACGCTCGGCCGCGACCGCTGAGCCGGTGAAATCCAGCCGCGCCTCGGCCTTGTCGATCTTGCTGGCGTAGGTCACGCCCTCCTCGGGTTGCGCGATCGGCGGGTTGCCCGCGAGATCGGCCAGCACCTCGACCATCAGCCGTGCACCGAGCGCCGCCAGCTCGTCGGTGAGCTCACCGGCGGTCTTGCCGTCGATCGGGGTGCGGCCTTCGCGGCGTACCGGCCCGGTATCCAGCCCCGCCTCCATCTGCATGATGCCGACGCCGGTCTCGGCGTCGCCGGCCAGGATCGCGCGCTGTACCGGCGCCGCGCCGCGCCACCGCGGCAGCAGCGAGCCATGGACGTTGAGGCAGCCATGCGTCGGCGCCGCGAGCACCGGCCGGGGGAGGATCAGGCCATAAGCCGCAACCACCGCGACATCGGCGTCCAGTGCCGCCAGCGCGGCCTGCTCGTCCGCATCGCGCAGGCTCACTGGGGTGCGTACCGGCACACCGAGCTGCTCGGCACGCTGCTGGACGGGGGAGGCGACCAGCTCGCGCCCGCGGCGCCCGCCCGGGCGGGGCGGCTGGCTGTAGGCGGCGACCAATTGGTGGCCGGCCGTGACGAGCGCGTCGAGCGTTGGGACCGCGAACGCGGGGGTGCCCATGAAGATGATCCGCATGGCCCGTGCTTCAACGCGCTGGCGGCGAGCGGCGCAACCCCCTATCTGTTCCCGCGATGGCGTCTCCCGAAATCGAAACCCTCACCCAGGCGCTGGCGCGACTGCCGGGCCTCGGGCCCCGCTCGGCGCGGCGCGCCGTGCTCCACCTGCTCAAGAAGCGCGAAGCAGCGCTCGGGCCGCTGCGTGCGGCGCTCGAGGCGGTCGACGAACGGCTCGAGACCTGCAGCGTGTGTGGCAATGTCGACACCGCCAACCCTTGCGCGATCTGCGCCGATCCGCGCCGAGACGCGCGTGCGCTGTGCGTGGTCGAGGAGGTGGCCGATCTGTGGGCGCTGGAGCGCTCGCGGCTGTTCCCCGGCCGCTTCCACGTGCTTGGCGGCCGCCTGTCGGCGCTGGAGGGCGTGCGGCCCGAGGACCTGTCGATCGACACGCTGGTCCGCCGCATCGAGGTCGGCGGGATCGACGAGGTGGTGCTGGCGATGAACGCGACGCTCGAAGGCCAGACCACCGCGCATTACGTCGCCGAGCGGATCGAGCGCTTTCCCGTCCGCGTCACCCAGCTCGCCCACGGCCTGCCGGTCGGCGGCGAGCTGGATTATCTCGACGAAGGCACGCTCGCCCAGGCGCTGCGCGCGCGACGACCGGTCGGATGAGGCGTCAAGCCTGCCAGCCGCCACCGAGCGCCAGGAATAACTGCACCTGGTCGGTGGCGAGCCGGGTCTGCTGCGCCGCCAGCATCTGATCCGCCCCGATCAGCGTCCGCTGCGCATCGAGCACCGGTAGGAAGCTGGTGCGGCCGGCGCGGAACAGCGTCTCGGCATCGGCCGCCGCCTTGGCCGCCTGGCCGCGCGCAGCGCGCAGGTCTGCCGTCCGGTCGAGATCGCGTGCATAGACGGTGAGCGCACTTTCGGTCTCGCGCAGTGCGCCGAGCACCACGCCATCGAACCGCGCATAATCGGCGTCTGCCTCGGCCTGGCTGGCCGCGATCCGCGCCCGTACCCTGCCGCGGTTGGGGAAATCCCAATGGATCAGCGGGCCGAGCGAGAATTTGAAGGTGTCGCTACCGAGCACCCGATCGGCCAGCCCGACCGAACCGACCGAGGCGCCGAGCGACACCTGCGGGTAGAGCTCGGCGGTGGCGACGCCGATCCGCGCGGTCGCGGCATGCAGCTCGAGCTCGGCGCGGCGCACATCGGGTCGGCGCTTGAGCAGCGCGGCGCCGTCACCGATCGGGATCGCCTGCGCCAGATGCGGCTCGGCGGTGCACGCCGCTACCGAGCGGTCGAACTCGGCCGGCGGCCGGCCGGTGAGCGTGGCCAGTCGGTATAACGCGAGCTGCTTGGCCGCGCGCAACGCCGGCATGGTCGCGCGGACTTGCGACTCCTGCGCCTGCGACCGCGTCGCATCGAGCGAGATACCGCGACCGCCGCGCACCAGCCGCTGGGTGAGCGCGGTGGTGCGGCTCTGCAGATCGAGCGCACGCTGGGCGACCCCGATTTCGCGACCTGCCGAACAGGCATCGAGATAGGCACGCGTGGTATCGGCGGCGACGGTGATGCGGACGCTGTCACGCGCCGCCTGCGTAGCGGCGACATCGGCATCCGCCGCTTCGATCGCGCGCCGCACCTGGCCGACCAGATCGAGCTGATAGGAAACCGAGCCGCTGGCCGCATAGACGAACGAACTCGGCAGCGCCGCACCTGGAAGGAGCTCCTCTTCGGCCGACCGCTGCGCATAACCCGGCGCGGCGGTAATCCCGAACTGCGGGCGGCGATTGTCCTCGGCAAGATCGAGCGATGCCTGTGCACGTGCGATATTGGCGGTGGCGATGCGCAGATCGGTATTGGCGGTCAGCGCCTCGTCGACCAACCGGTCGAGCTGCGGGTCGTTGTACAGGTGCCACCAGTGATTGGGCACCGGGGCCAGCGCATAGGCGCGCTCGCTGCCGCCGACGAAGGCGCCCTGCGCCGTCGGCTTCTCGATCACGGCGTCGCCCGGGCGATGATAATTAGGACCTACCGTGGTGCAGCCCGCGATGGCGGTGGCGCAGCCCAGCAGCGTAACGAAGCGCGTAAACGAGCGGGTCATGCGTAAGGCTCCTGCGCTTGTGCATTGGCGACCCGCGGGGCGGGGGTCGTGCGGGCAACGGGTGCTACGCGCGGCTGGACCTCGACCGTCGCGGTGCGGCCGACCACCAGATCGAGGTGGGCGGGCAAGCGATCGATGGCGATCCGCACCGGGATTCGCTGTGCCAGCCGCACCCAGCTGAAGGTCGGGTTGACGTTGGCGAGCAGATTGGCGCCGGCGCTGCGATCACGATCCTCGATGCCGCCGGCGATGCTCTGGACGTGGCCGGTGATCACCCGATCGTCACCCATCAGCCGCACGGCGACCGGGTCGCCGACATGAACGCGGGGCAGCTTGGTCTCCTCGAAATAGCCGATGATGTGGATCGAACCCGAGTCGATGATAGCGAACTCGGGATGGCCGGCGGTCGCGTAATCGCCGGGGCGCAGGTCGAGGTTGGAGACGGTGCCGGCGACGCTCGCCTTGACCGCGGTGCGGGCGAGGTTGAGCCGCGCGGTGGCGAGCGTCACCTCGGCCTGGTCGAGCGCCGCACCGAGCTGGGCGACCCGGGCATCGCCCTGTTCGCGCACCTCGCCGGCGACGAGATCGCCGAGCTGGCGGTTGCGCCCGGACTCGCGCCGCGCCTGAAGCAATTGCACCCGCGCCGAAGCAACCGCCGCCGTCGCCTGCGACACCGCAAGTTGATAACGTGGCCGGTCGACGATGAACAAGGGCGTGCCCACCGACACCGGCTGGTTGTCGCGAACCAGCACCTGGGTCACCAGCCCCGACACGTCGGGCGCGACCTGGACGATATCGGCGCGTACCCGCCCGTCACGGGTCCACGGCTCCACCTCGTAATGCTGCCACAGCCGCTGCGCCGCCAGAAGGGCGACGGCGACCACCGCCAGCGTCACCGCGACGCGCAGGATCAGTATCTTCTTCATGTGCCTTCAGCCGATCAGGGCGGCAGAAAGGCTGCCGCCGGTAAGGAAGGCCGCCAGTGCGGCCCAGAGGATGACGGTCATCGCGACATCGAACAGCCCGCGATGCCACACCAGCCGGTAGAAGCCGGTCCGCGACAATCCCCAGCCGATCAGCTCGGCGACGATGAACGCGAGCATCGCCGCGATCAGCAGCGGGTGGACATAGACGCCACCGAGATTGATCTCGCCAGTCATGCGGCGATCCTGTCCGGCACCCAGGCCGGCGCCGCCGGGAAGAAGTTGCGCCGCAGGGCGGTGAGCGCCGACAAGGTTCGCTGGCGATCGTCGGCATCGGCGACCGCAAAGCCGTCGGTGATCGCATCGTCGATCTGCGCGAGCAGGGCAGGGGCGGGTTGCTCCTCGCGCCCTTTCACCCGGGCGCGATAGTGCGCGCCGACTGCGCTGCGCACCTCGGCGGCGGTGCCGACCTCGTCGAGCTGGATCAGCCCGGCGCCGATCCGCAGCTCGCGCAGCGCCGCCGTGGCGGCGTCGCCGTCCCCGCCGTCGCCGGCCTGCTGCTCCTCATCGCCAATGCGTGCGGCGAGCAGCCCGACCCGGTCGAGCATCCGGCTGTTCCACGCCATGCGCAGCGCCGGCGCGGCATGGCCGGCGAGCGTGCCGAGATCACGCCAGCCGGCGCGACGGAGCCGGCGGATCGCGGTGCCGGCGCCGATCACCCGCATCAGCCGGGTCGCGAAGATCGCCGCCGCGGTGCCGATCAGCAGCGCGACGTTGCTGTTGATGAAGCCCGCCGCCTCGGCGGAGAAGCTGTTGGTCAGCGCCAGCCCGCCCCCGAAGCCGATCATTAGCGGCATCATCTTTCCATACCAGTGCGGCAGCGCCATCAGCAAACCCAGCACCAGCAGCGCCGGGGCCAGCACCAGCGTCAGCGTCTCGAAATTGTGCACCATCGGCAGGATGGCGAACAGATAGACGGCGGTGATCGGCACCGCGATCGCGGTCCACACCAGGAAGCTGCGCTGCGCCGGCACCGGATCGTCCATCGTCGCGAAGAAACAGCAGATCACCGCCGAGATCATCGTTGCGGTCGCGCCCTCGGGCCAGCCGGTGGCGATCCAGAAGGTGCAGCAGCCGAGCAGCGCGACCATCGTGGCCGTCGCCGACAAGGCCGCCACCGCATAGTCGCGATGCAGACGCCGCACCCGTGACGGAATGAACGGCGCCACATCGCGGCGGACGTGCTCCGGATCGATCACCCGTGCCGCAAGATCATGCGTCATCGCCAGCGCGTCGACCAATTCGCCGAGCCGCGCGCACAGATTGAGCGTCAGCAACCCGTCCCAGTCGTGCTCGGGCGTGGCCGCGGCGGCCTGCCGGCAACGTGCAGCCAGCGCCGCTGCCCGCTCGGGATCAGCCGGGTCATCACGATCGATCACCCAGGCGCGGATCTCCGCGACCAATGCAGCAACGTCGCTGCGCACCGTGTCCAGCGTCCGCAGCCGGTCTTCCACCGCCGACACCAGCGGCAGCAGCAGCACCAGCCGGTCCTGCAGCGTCGCCAGCACGGCGCGGGTCGGGCGGATCCGCGCGGTATCGAACGGCAAGTGGATGGACAGGGCGTGGAGTTCGGTCACGTCGGCGGCCAGACGGCGGCGCTCGCCGTCGGTGCGGCCTTGTGCCTCGGCACCGAGCACGTCGGCGATCCAGGCGTCGGCCTCACGCATCAGCGTGGCGACGCGCAGCCCGATCGCCGCGCTGACGCTACGCGGGAAGATCAGCGAGTGGACCAGCGCGGCGCAGATCACGCCGAGGCCAATCTCCTGCACCCGCAGCACGGCCGTGTCGAAGATCAGCTCGGGGTGGGCGACCGAGGGAAAGCCGATCAGGGCCGCCGTATAGCCGGCGAGCATGAACAGGTAGGAACGCGGCGTACGATCGAGCAGCGAGATGAACTGGCAGCCGGCCACCCATAAGGCGAGCGCGAGCGACAACAGCACGGGCGCGTTGGAGAGCACCGGCACGATGGCCACCGTCGCCGCGCCGCCGACGATCGTGCCGATCAGCCGGAACACCGCCTTCGAGCGCACTGCGCCGCTCAGCGGCTGGCTGGTGATGTAGACGGTGGTCATCGCCCAGAACGGCCGTTCGAGGCCGATCGAGAAGGAGATGAACAACGCCAGCATCGCGGCGATGAAGCAATTCCACGAGAAGACCCATTCACGAAAACCGGAGCCGGCCATCATGCCACATCCTCGCCGCCGGTGGTGGACAGCGCGGTGCGAACTTGATCAAGCACGCGCAACGCGGTCGCCAGATCGGCATCGGGCACAGCGTCGAACACGGCGCGACGGATCGTGACCGAACGCTCCTCCGCCTGCCGGGCAAGCGCGCGACCGGCATCGGTAAGATGCAGCGACCGTGCCCGCTTGTCGCTGGCATCGACGCGGCGCTCGACCAGGCCGGTCCGCTCCATAAGATCGAGCAGCGGCACTACGGTCGGACCTTCGACGCCGAGTTCGTCGGCAAGCGCACCCTGGCGCACGCCATCGCCCATCCGGCCCAGCACCATCACCGCCAGCGCGGTGGAATGCGACAGCGACAGATCGGCCAGGCCGCGATCGAGGTAGCGGCGATAAAGGCGCGCAAGCGGCACCAGCCGTGAGCCGAAGTCGCGTTGCAGAGTGGCAGGGTGGGTCACGCCCGCTAGATAGTTAGCTATCTATCTATTAGCAAGTGGTTGTAGCCGGGCCTTATTGTGACGCCTCTGACCGACTGCGCTGAGGCGCTCGGTTCAGTACAGGTTGAGGATCGACGGCATCGAGGTCGGCGCCGTTCCCTTGGCGCAGCCATAAGCGGCGTTCACGGCATCGCCGAGGCTGGCGTTGTGGAACGGCTTGGCGATGCAGCCGATGATCAGCTTGTTGCTCGCCGACGGCGGGCAATTGCCGCTGAGGAAGATGCAGGGGACGCCGCGTGCCGCCAGCGCCTCGGCCACCGCGATGCCATCATCGCCCAGCGCGAGCTTGACGTCGCATAACGCCATGTCGGGTGTCTCCGCATCGGCGAGCGCCAGCGCGTCCGCCAGCGTATCCGCGATCCCGATCACGCTATGGCCATGCAGCGTCAGTGCATCCTCGATCAGCATCGCCACCAGGGCCTCGTCCTCGACGACCAGCAGTTTGAGCGTCGGGGCGTCCGCAGCAGCGTCGCGGAAGTCAGTCGGAGAGAGCATAAGGCAGAGACAACATCAGGCCGGAGGGACGATCGTCGAAGGTCGCGCGTAGCTGGTGGGCGAGGGCGCGTACCAGCCGCTGGCTGGCGGTCGGCGCCTGGCTCCTATCGCGCAAGCAGCCGCTGAACAACAAGGCGAGCCGCTGGCGTCCGCCATCATCGATCACGATGTCCGCCGTCAGCCGCACCGGTGCATCGTCGGCGCGGCCATCGAGCAGCGTGTGGACGAGCAGCGCGAACGCCACCGCTGCCTCCACCGGCAGCGGGCGCGCCACCGAGACGGCGGCAAGCGACACGCCGGTCGACGCTTCCTCGACCACGCTGGCGAGCAGCGCCGCGACGTCGACGGTATCGGGCGATCCGGTGGCGTAGAGCGGTCGATGCGCGATCGCGAGCACCTGCAGCCGGTCGGCGGCCGCCTTCAGCGCCGCGCCTTCGCTGGGGTCGGGATGGGCCGCCAGCTCCATGGCGACCAGTCCTACCGCCACCTGCAGCGCGTTGCGCACGCGATGGTTGAGCTCGGCGAGCAGCCGCTCGCGCGACGTCACCGCCAGGCGCAGTTCTTCCTCCACCCGCAGCCGGTATTTGGCGAGCGCGACATAATGGCAGACGGTATGCAGGAAGCTCAATTCGTCGGCCGTGAAGCGATCGGCCCAGCGCCGGCCGAAGCCGAGGGTGCCGAGCAGCACGTCGCCATGAACCAGCGGCGTGCAGGCATAAGCGTCGAGCCCGACGTTCTTGACGAACGCCACCATCGGATCCTCGGAGCGTTGCAGGCTGGTGGCGTGACGCGGCCGGCGTTCACGCGCGACGGTGCCGCAGATCGCCTGGCCGATCGCCAGCTCGCCGCCATCCGCCGCCTGGGCATCGGTCAGCCCGCCATGCGCCTCGAGGATCAGTCTGTCATCGTGCAGGCGGTAGTTGAAGAACACATCGAGCCGCAGCTCGGTGCGGATCAGCGTGAACAGCTCGTCGACCATCCGTGCGGCGCTGCCCGCGGCGAGCAGCCGTTCCGCGACATCGGCAAGCAACGCCAAATAGCGCTGCGGGACCGACACGCCATGATCGCCGCCATCGGTCGCCCGCCGGTCGTGACCAGTCCGATGCGCTGGATCCATCATCACGCCGCCTTAGCCAGCCGACAGTTAACAGCGCAACACCGGCACGCCGGAAAGCGCCGCGCCGATAATCAGTTAGTCATCGCGTCAGGACTGCGGTGGGGTCCAGCCGAGTCCCAGCGCCTTTTGCAGCGAGACATAGTCGCCGGTGAGCCCGGCGGTCCCCTGCGACAGATTCTGTTCGGCGGCGACGCGCTGGCGCTCGGCGTCGAGCGTGTCGATCAGCGTCGCGGTGCCCGCCTGGAAGCGCTGCTGCATCAACGCCGCAGCGCGATCGGCCGACGCCTTGGTGCGGACCAGGCTGGCGACCGTCTCGCGGCGGTGGCCGAAGCGCGACAGCGAGTCCTCGGCGTCCTGGAGCGCGCGCAGCACCGCCCCGCGGTAGTTCGCCTCCGCCTCATCGCGCTGACCCTTGGCCTGCGTCACCCGCGCGCCGGCGCGGCCGAAGTCGAGGAAGTTCCATTGCAGCATCGGCGCCGCGAGCGCAGTCAGATTGCCGAGATCGGTAAGGTCGGAAAGGCTGGTGCCGCCGAGCCCGACCAGGCCCATCAGCGTGAGCTTGGGGAAGCGCGCCGCCTCGGCAACGCCGATCTGCGCGGTTCGGCCCGCGAGCTGGCGCTCGGCGGCGCGGATGTCCGGGCGGCGTTGCAGCAACGCTGCCGGGTCGCCGACCGCCACCGCGGCGGGCGGCAACGGCACCGGCGCGAGCGGGGTCAGCATCGCGTCGAGCGCGCCGGGCTCGGCGCCGGTCAGTACCGCCAGCGCGTTGAGATAGCTCTCCACCTCGGCGGCGAGCGGCACCACCTGCGCATTGGTGGTTTCCACCTGGCCGCGCAGCCGCTCGACATCGAGCGCCGAGGCGGCGCCGCGGTCGAACCGCTGCTGGGTGAGATCGAGCATCCGCTGCTGCATCGCCGCCGACTGGCGCGACAGCACGATCCGCCGCTGCGCGTCGCGCAGATTGACATAGGCCTGAGCGACATCGGCGGAGAGGCTGACCTGCGCATCGGCGAGGTTGGCCTCGGCCGCGCCTAGCTGTGCCCGTGCCGCCTCGACGCTGCGGCGGCGACCGCCGAACAGGTCGATCTCCCAGGTCGCGTCGAAGCCGACATTGTAGAAGTTGAGCGAGCTGATCTCGTCGCTGCTGCTGGTGCCTTGCGCGGCACCGGTGCCGGTGTCGCCGCTCCCGCTGCCGCCGAGGCTGCCAAGATCGATGCCTGGCACCTGCGCATGCAGATAGGTCGCGCTCGCGCTGGCGTTGGGGGCGCTGTTGGCGCGCTCAAGCCGCAACGCACCGCGCGCCTGGCGGAGCCGCGCCTGCGCCACCGCAATATTGGGATTGGCCGCCATCGCCCGGGTCTCGAGCGCGGTGAGCAGCGGATCGTTGAGCGTCGTCCACCAGGCGGCGACGCCCGGCGCGGCGGCCGTCACCGTGGTGTCGGCGCGAACGAAGCCCGGGCGGATCGCCGGATCCGACGCGGTCTTGGTCGGGCCGGCATAGTTGGGGCCGACGGTGCAGCCTGCCAGCGCCAGCGCCGATACCAGCAGGGGGAGGGGGAAGGAGCGCATGGACAGCCTCAATGCATCGCCGCCGCTGGTTTGCCATGGGGCAGCGGGCGAAGGAACAGGACGAGCGGGGTGACGAGCAGGATGCCCACCGAGAGCAGCCAGAACAGGTCGTTATAGGTCATCACCAGCGCCTCTCGCGCGATCGTCTGGCCGATCTGCTGCACCGCCGCCGCAGGATCGCCGACGCTGCGCGTCACCGTGGCGAGATAGTCCTGTAGCGCCACCGAGTTGCTGTTGAGCAGGTCGTCGAGCCGCCGGCTGTGCAGGTAGCTGCGCTGGTCCTGGATGGTCGCGATCCCTGCCAGCACCAGCGACCCGCCGATATTGCGCGCGGCGCTGAACAGCCCGGCGGCATCGCCCGCCTCCTCGGGCTTGACCGAGGCGATCGCCGCCTGGTTGAGGAACACGAAGCCGAGAATGGTGCCGACCCCGCGCAGCAGCTGCGAATCGGTGAATGCGCTGCCTACCGACTGCGCGGTCAGCACGGTATCGGTCCAGCAGCTCAGCGCCATCAGCGACAGACCCATCGCCACCGCGAGGCGAATGTCGACATAGCGGATCAGCACGGGCACGAACGGCATCATCAGCAGGCTGGGGATGCCGCTCAGCAACACCACCTTGCCCGATTGCAGCGCGTTGTAATCGGCGATCGCGGCGAGGAACTGCGGGATCACATAGCTGCTGCCGTACAGCACCATGCCGAGCACCAGCCCCATGATCGCGACGCTGCCGAACTGCCGATCGAGCAGCAGCCGCAGCTTGATCACCGGCTTGGCCGAGAACAGCTGGCCGGCGAACAGCAGGATGTAGCCGACCACCGTCACCACCGTGAGCTGGATGATCAACGACGACTGGAACCATTGCTCGCGCTGCCCTTCCTCGAGCACCACGGTCATGCCGCCGAGCCCGAGCGCCAGCCCGACGATGCCGAGCCAGTCCGCCTGCAGCAGATCGCGCAGATGCGCCTTCTGGTGCGGCAGCCCGACCAGCAGCAGCACCAGCAGCAGCGCGCCGACGGGGATGTTGAGGAAGAAGGCGTAATGCCAGGAAATGTTCTCGGTCAGCCAGCCGCCGATCAGCGGCCCGAGCACCGGCCCGAGGATCGCGGTGACGCCGAACAGCGCGGTGCCGATCGGCTGCTGCGATCGCGGCAGTCGGGTGGCGATGATCGTCATCGCGGTCGGGATCAGCGCGCCGCCGGTGATGCCCTGGCCGGCGCGGCCGATGATCATCATCGTCAGCGTCGTCGACAGGCCGCACACCACCGAGAAGGCCGTGAACAGCACCGAGGCGATGAGCAGGAAGGTGCGCAGGCCGAGTACGCGCTCCAGCCACGCCGAGAGCGGGATGATGATGATCTCGGCGACCAGATAGGAGGTCGCGATCCAGGTTCCCTCGGTGCCGCTGGCGCCGATCTCGCCCTGGATGGTCGGCAGCGCCGAATTGACGATCGAGATGTCGAGCGTCGCCATCAGCGCGCCCAGGCTACCCGCGACGACGGCGAGCCAGGCACCCAGATCGGCGCGCTCGGGCGCAGCCGGCGCGGCGCTGCTCACGGGTTGCCGGCTCCCTGGCCCTGCTGGCGCTGCTCCTGGGCCTGCTCGCGGCGGTCGTTATGCTGCTCCTGCTCCTTGCGGATCCGCTCCTTGTCGCCCTTGGCCGAACGTGTATCCACCGTCACGTCCACCGACATCCCCGGCAGCAGCAGCTGCCGCGTCGCCGGGCCGGCGTCGATCGCGATCCGCACCGGGACGCGCTGGACGATTTTGGTGAAATTGCCCGTCGCATTCTGCGGCGGCAGCAGCGAGAATTGCGCGCCGGTGCCCGGCGACAGGCTCTGGACGCGGCCATGGATCTCGACCCCCGGCAGCGCATCGACCTCAAGCGTCACCGGCTGGCCGATCCGCATCAGCCCGAGCTGCGTTTCCTTAAAATTTGCCTCAATGTAGAGTTGCTGCACCGGAACGATCGACATCATCCGGGTGCCCGACTGGACATATTGGCCGACCCGCACCGTCTTGTCGCCGATCCGCCCGTCGACGCTGGCGCGGATCAGCGTCGAGCCGAGGTTGACGTTCGCGGCATCGAGCTGCGCGCGACTGGCTTCGCCCTGGGCGAGCGCCTGCTTCACCTGGGTGTTGAGCGTGCCGATCTTGCGCTGGGCGCTGAGCAGTGCGGCGCGCGCGCTGGCGACCTGGGCGGCGGACTGGCGTGCCTGGTTCTGGAGCTGCGACAGTTTCTCGCGGCTTTCCGCGCCGGTGGCGGCGAGGGGGGTGTAGCGGGCGACTTCCGAACGCGCATAAGCGGCATCGGTCTCGGCGGCGCTGAGATCGGACTGCGCCCGCGCCACGGCGGCCTGTTGTTCGCCGATCTGCGCGCGGACGCCCGCGGCGTTGGCGCGCGATACGTCGATCTGCGCCTCGACCTGGGCGGTCTGCGCACGATAATCGCGCGGATCGATCTGGATCAGCGGCTGGCCGGCCTTCACCTGCTGATTGTCGGCGACCAGCACCTGGTCGACATAACCCGACACCTTGGGCGACACGGTAACAGCATCGGCCTGGATATAGGCATCGTCGGTGCTCTGCATGTACTTGCCGACACTCTGGTAGCGCAGGAACCACAGCACGCCGCCGATCACGATCAGCGCGAGCACCAGCAGCAGCACGATCCGCACCCGCGGGTTTTTCAGCGGCGAGGGCTTGGCCGGCTTCTTGTCGTCATCCTTGGCGTCGCCATCGCTGTCGCTGTCGTCGTGCCGGGCATCGTCGCTCTCGCGGCGATCGGCTGCATCGTGCTGCTCGCCATCCCGCTGGTCAGGCGCCCGATCGCGGGGGGCGCTGTCGTGCTGATCATGGTCGGCCATGCGGATCTGTCTCGTCGTCGAACGAAGGGAAGATGCCGCAATATTCGCACTTGCAGCAATGCGCAAGACCATTTAATGAGGGTCCTCACAAGATGACCGACTGCGAAATCCTTGCCGGCAGCTTCTTTCGGCTGTTCCTGCGCCTGCACCGCCTCCTCGATAAGCGGATGGCGGAGGAGGGGGCCTCGCTGTCGCGCACCAAGATGCTGCTCTACGTGAGCAAGCACGGCCCGGCGCGTGCCGCCGATATCGCCGATTTCTTTGGCTTTGCGCCGCGTACCGTCACCGAGGCGATCGACGGCCTCGAACGCGACGGTTTGGTCACGCGCATGCCCGATGCGCATGATCGTCGGGTCAAGCAGGTGTCGGTCACCGATCAGGGCAGGCGCGTCATCGAGGCGACCGAGCCGCTACGCCGCGAATTGATCGACGGTGTGTTCGGCGATCTCGATCCGGCCGAGCGCGAGCAAATGGACGCGATTTTGACGAAGATGATGGCCGCCGTGGAGCGCGAAGAGGCGCGGTAAGGCCGAAGAATCTACACGCCGCGACAGCCGATGTGAGCCGCAATATCCTCAGTCTACATACGACCGCTCACGAACGGCAACGCTAGAAAAGTGGTGACCATCCCGACAGATAAGTCGTGAGGCTTTCAGCCTCTGCTTTTAACCTCTACCCACAATGCTTCTTTACTATCGAGATCGAGACCTTCGAACGCGTCACCGGCGATCGCCTCCATGCCGCGGAAGCGCCGCTCGAACTTGGCGTTGCCGGCACGCAGGGCCGCTTCCGGGTCGATGCCGAGGTGGCGTGCCCAGTTGACCACCGCGAACAGCAGGTCGCCGACTTCTTCCTCCACCTCCTGGGGCGGGGCGCTCGCCACCTCGGCCAGTTCCTCGTCGATCTTCGCACGCGAGCCCTCGGCATCGGGCCAGTCGAACCCGACCCGCGCGGCGCGCTTCTGCAGCTTCACCGCACGCAGCAGCGCTGGCAAACCTGCAGCGACACCTGCTAACGCGCTGGAATCGTCCGCCTTGCCGGCGCGCTCTGCGGCCTTGATGCTCTCCCAACCTGGGTTGGTGTCCGCATCGCCGAAGATATGAGGATGCCGGCGTTCCATCTTGTCGCTGACGGTGGTGACCACATCGGCGAGGGTGAAGGCGCCGGCCTCCTCGGCGATACGGCTGTGGAATACCACCTGGAGCAGCAGGTCACCCAGTTCGTCCTTGAGATCGGCAGGGTCGTTGCGCTCGATCGCATCAGCCACCTCATAGGCTTCCTCGATCGTGTAGGGGACGATCGTCGCCCAGGTCTGTGCGACATCCCATTCGCATCCACGCTCCGGATCGCGCAGCCGCGCCATGATCGCCACCAGCCGCTCGATCATCACAACAACCCCTTAGGAAGGGCCTCACCGCCCAGTCCGATAATATACATTATGTAAAACTCTGATGGTGGTGAGGTTCTAATATCAAGGTCCGCCCCTCCACCCGCCATGACTTAAGCTTTGACAGGAAGTTCATGCCCAGTACGTCGGTGTCACCGAAGGCCGGCGATACGACAACCCCAAGATCGCGCGCAACGACGTCGCCGAGCCGGATCTCCTCGACCGTGGCGGTCTTGGCGGTGATCGGTCCATTGGCGGTATTGAGCACCATCGGAAACATGCTGTTCGTCACGTCCAGCCCCGCAGCCGTCGCGGTCTGGGTCGAGAGCGCCGTGATCGTCGCGCCACTATCCACCAGCATCCGCCGCTGCACGCCGCCGATCGTCACACGTGCCCAGAAATGGCCATCGCTGGCCATCCGGATCCGCGTTTCGCGGCCGACCACCTGCTGGTCGTCCAGCTTGAGGAAGCTGGCGATCCGTCGCAGATACGGGTCGAACTTCTCACGCTGGCTGAGCACCATGAACAGCAAGCAGAAAATGACGCCCCAGGTAACCAGCATCACCAGCGTGCGCACCACGGGCACGCGGCGCGCGATCAGCGCCGACAGCGGCAGGATCAGCAGCAGCGCGTACAGCAACGCGTTGGCGCCGAGATCCGGGTTCATAGCCGGAATTCTTGCCCGTCATAGCCCGGCTCGACGCCTGCCGGCAGGGCCGCCACTAGGGTGGCGTAATCCATGCTGTGATCCATGTGGATAAAGGCCGCGCGGGTTGGTGCGAGCGCCTCGATCCAGCCGAGCACCTGCGGCACGTCGGGATGGGTCGGATGCGGCGCATAGCGCAGCGCGTCGACGATCCACAGGTCGAGGCCCTGGTAGATTTCCCGCATCGCCGGGGTCAACTCGTGGAAGTCGGTGGCATAGCCCGCCACCGCACCGCCAGCCTCGATCCGCAAGCCTGCCGAGAAGATCTTGCCGTGCGGCTGGTCGACCACCGAGATGGTGATCCCGCCGATCGTCAGCCGGTCCGGCAACTCGGCACCCTCGACGGTGGGCGGATAGCCCTGCCGCCCGGCGAACACATAGGTGAAGCGCTCGCGCAGCGCCTGCAGCGTCGGCGCGCGGGCATAGCCGAGCACCGGCCGGCCGAGCGCGTGGAAGATCTGGCGGACGTCGTCGATGCCGTGGCAATGATCGGCATGGTCGTGGGTCCAGATGATCGCATCCACCGCGCCCACCTCGGCGGCAAGCAATTGCTCGCGCATGTCGGGGCTGGTGTCGACCAGCACGCGAACGCCGTCATGCTCGATCAGGATTGACGCGCGGGTGCGGCGGTTGCGCGGCTCGGCGGGGTCGCACACGCCCCAGTCGTTGCCGATCCGCGGCACGCCGGATGACGTGCCCGAGCCGAGGATGCGGATCCTCAAGCCTTGGTTTTCCCAAACAAGGTGAAGAAATTGGCAGCCGTCGTTGCGGCGAGATCGTCGACCGTATCCCCGCGCAGCTTGGCCAGGAACGCCGCGGTATCGGCGACGAAGGCAGGCTCGCCCGGCTTGCCGCGATGGGGGATCGGCGCGAGGAACGGCGCATCGGTCTCGATCAGCAGCCGCTCCGCGGGCAATCGCGCGGCCACGGCTTGCAGATCGGTCGCATTCTTGAAGGTCACGATACCTGAGATGGAGATGTAGAGACCGAGCGCAAGTGCCTGATCGGCAAAGGCGCCGCTCGCGGTGAAACAGTGGATGACGCCGGTGTAGGCCCCCTCCTCCATCTCCTCGCGCATGATCGCCAACGTATCCTCCTCGGCATCGCGCGTATGCACGATGATAGGCAAGTTAGCAGCCCGCGCGGCGCCGATATGGGCGCGGAAGCTGGCCTGCTGCCGTGCCCGATCCGAATGGTCGTAATGATAGTCGAGCCCGCTCTCGCCGATCGCGATCACCCGCGGGTGCGCGGCACGCGCGACCAGCGCAGCGGTGTCGATGTGCGGGTGGTGATCCGCGTCATGGGGATGGATCCCCACCGATGCCCAGACATCGGGCTCGCGCTCGGCGGTCGCGATCACCGCATCCCACTCGCTCTCGCGGGTCGAGATGTTGAGCATAGCCCCTACCCCGCGCGCGCGGGCGCGTTCAAGCACGGCCGCCTGATCGTCGACCAGCCCCTTGTAGTTGAGGTGGCAATGGCTGTCGGCGAACATCACGCCGCCTCGACCGGTAGCTCGAGCCGTGGGAAGGCCGGGGTCGGCGCGAGGATGCGGAAGCCCTCCCCCGCCTTGCGGGCATACCAGCCATCGTCGTCGACCGCGGCATGATCGCGCTCGTCGGCACCGATCTGGTCAAGCACCTTCCCTGCCCCGCCAGGCACCACCGGGAGGATCGCAATCGCCAACATCCTGATCGCGCGCACCAGCGTCCCCAGCACCGCGTGCATCCGCTCCGGATCGGTCTTGCGCAGCGCCCAGGGTGCCTGGACGTCGATATACTGGTTGCAGGCGAACACCCCGCGCATCCACGCCTCGATCCCCTGCGACAGCAGCAGATCGGTAAAGCCGGCCTTGAGCGCCGCGCAGGCGACCACGATCTCCTCGATCAGCATCGCATCCGCCGGATCGCTGCGGCCGAACTCAGGGAGCGCGCCGTCGAGGTTCTTGGCGATGAACGACAAGGTCCGCTGGGCAAGGTTCCCGAAGCTGTTGGCGAGTTCGGCATTGACGCGGGTGACGATCGCCTCGGCCGAATAGCTGCCATCCTGGCCGAAGCTGACGTCGCGGAGCAGGAAGTAGCGCAGCGCGTCGACGCCGAAGGCATCGGCCAACTCGCCCGGGTCGACCACGTTGCCGAGCGACTTGGACATCTTCTCGCCGCGGTGGAGCAGGAAACCGTGACCGAACACGCTCTTGGGCAGCGCAATCCCCGCCGACATCAGGAACGCCGGCCAATAGACCGCGTGGAAGCGCACAATGTCCTTGCCGATCAGGTGCAGATCGGCCGGCCAGTAGCGCCATTCGTCACCCTTGTCCGGATAGCCCGCACCAGTAAGATAGTTGGTCAGCGCGTCGACCCACACGTACATCACATGGCCGTCGCTGCCCGGCACCGGCACGCCCCAGTCGAAGCTGGTCCGCGACACCGACAGATCGGATAACCCGCCTTCGACGAAACGGACGATCTCGTTGCGACGGCCGTCGGGGCGGACGAAATCCGGTTCCGCGGCGTAGAGATCGAGCAGCGGCTGCTGATATTTCGACAGGCGGAAGAACCAGCTCTCCTCGGCCGTCCACTCCACCGGCGTGCCCTGCGGCGACAGCCGGGCATCGCCCTCCCCGCTCAGTTCCTTCTCGTCATAGAACGCCTCGTCGCGGACCGAATACCAGCCCTCGTAGCGGCTGAGATATAGGTCGCCGTTCGCTTCCATGGCCTGCCAGATCGCCTGGCTGGCGCGATAATGATCAGCGTCGGTGGTGCGGATGAAGCGATCATAGGAGATCGACAGCCGGTCGCACATCGCCTTGAACATCGACGACATCTCGGTGGCGAGATCGGCGACCGCGACGCCGCGATCACGCGCGGTCTGCACCATCTTGAGGCCATGTTCGTCGGTGCCGGTCTGGAAGCGCACGTCGCGCCCCGCCTGCCGCTGGAAGCGCGCAATCGCGTCGGCGGCGATCGCTTCATAAGCATGGCCGATGTGCGGGCGGCCATTGGGGTAGCTGATGGCAGTGGTGATGTAGAAAGGATCGGCCATGCCGCGGCTCCTAGAGCATCCCCCGAGGCAGGTGAAGCCGCTGCGTTGCCTCAGTGCAGCGCGGCGAGGATCCCGCTCATCTCGAACACCGTCGCCTGAGGATCGAGCGACAGGCCGAGCGCCGCGCCGGCGAGATCGCGCGCGGCGGCCTGGGCATCGATCGCCGCCTTGAGCCGCACGCCAGACCGCGTACGCGCCTCGTGGGCGATCATTGTCGCTGCCCGCTCGAGGAACAGCGCGTAGCGATCGGCGTTGGCCTTGCCCGCCAAGGTCTTGGCAAGCCGCGCCCGGCGACTGTTGTCGGGATCGCCACTCGCGGCAATCGCCCCGATAGCGGCGTCGAGGCCGGCGACATCCAGTCCCGCGTAGCGAAGCGCCCGCCCCGGCGCGCCGTCGCCGGTGCGGACCAAGGCGGCGATATCGTCCTTGGCGGCGTCGGGTAGGTGCTGGCGCAGCGCCGCTGCCATGTCGTCGTCGTTGAGAGAGCCGAACCGGAGCAGCCGGCACCGCGACCGGATCGTCGGTAGCAGCCGCCCTGGCGCGTGGCTGACCAGCAGGAAGACGGTACCCGCCGGCGGCTCTTCCAGGTTCTTGAGCAGCGCGTTGGCGCCGTTGCGCTCGAGATCGTCGACCGCATCGATCAGTACGATGCGCCTCGGCCCCATCGACGGGCGGGTGGCGAACATCGGCTGCAGCGAGCGGACCTGCGAGATGGTGATGCTGCGGGCGATATCCTGGTCCGGCTTGTCGGGATCCTTGGCCAGCCGGGTGAGCAGCCGGAAGTCAGGATGCGATCCTGCCTCCATCAGTGCGCGGGCCTGCACGCCCTCGGGCACCGCGAATCCGCCCGGAAGGCCAGCTGCGCCGGCCGCTTCGGCGAGCAGGCGCTGTGCCGCCATCCTGGCAAAACTCGCCTTGCCGACGCCTTCAGGGCCGACCAGCAGCCAGGCGTGGTGGAGCGTCCCCCCGCGCATCGCCGCGGCGAAGGCGGCGTGCGCGGCGGCGTTGCCGAACAGGGTCACCCGATCACCCGCGATCCGATCAGCCGAACAGCGACTTGAAGCCGGCCCAGGCGCGGCCGAAGAACCCTGCTTCCCCGATGTCTTCAGCAGCGACCAGCGGCAGATGCTGTTCCGGCAGCCCTGCCGAGGTGATGACCAGATCAGCGACGTGTTGGCCTGCCTTGATCGGCGCCTTGATCGGTCCTTCATAGACGATCTTGCCCGCCATCTGCGGCACCGCACCCGCCGGCAGCGCGACCGTGAGCTGTTCGGGGGCGACCAGACCGACGCTGCTCGAGCTCCCCATCTGCACCTCGGCGGTGCCGACCTGCTTGCCCTTGGCGACCACGGGCTTGGCCTGCCAGGCGCGGAAGCCCCATTCCATGAAGCGCACCGATTCCTCGGCGCGTCCGGTCGAGCTGGTCAGCCCGGCGACCACCATTACCAGCCGGCGGCCATTCTGTTGCGCCGAGCCGGTGAAGCCGTAGCCGGCCTCGTCGGTGTGGCCCGTCTTAAGCCCATCGGCGCCGGCCACGCGGCCCAGCAGCGGATCGCGATTGGCCTGGGTGATGTCGCTGCCGGCGCCCAGGGTCTTGCCCCAGGTGAAGCTGGGCAGCGAATAGAAGCGCTTGTAGAGATCCGGGAAGTCCTTGATCGTCGCCGAGGCGAGATGCGCGAGATCACGCGCGGTGACGTAGGTCACGCCATTGTCCGGCCAGCCGTTGGCGGTGCCGAAATGGCTGTTGCTCAACCCGAGGCGCTTGGCGGCATCGTTCATGCGATCCGTGAAGGTCTGCTCGGTGCCCGAAATGCCCTCGGCGAGCACGACGCAGGCATCGTTGCCCGACAAGGTGACGATGCCCTTGAGCAGGTTCTCGACGCTGACATTCTCGTTGGGCGAGAGGAACATCGTCGAACCGGCCTGCGGACCGTGCCACTTCTGCCAGGTCTCCGGGCGAACCGGGAACGTCTGGTCGAGCTTGAGCTCACCCTTCTTGACCATCTCGAATGCGACATAGACGGTCATCATCTTTGCCATCGAAGCAGGCGGCATCCGCCGATCGGCGTCGCGATTGTACAGCACCGCACCCGACGATAGATCCTCCATGAAGGCGATCGGCGCGGTGCCCTGAAACTGCGGCGCAGCCGCCATGCTGGGGACGGCGAACGACCCGACCACGAGGGAGACGGCGAGCGGGGCGGCGATCAGCTTGTTCATGGATGGGTGGTCCAACTTGGAAGGAAAACGCGATCCGCACACCGGATCAGACTGGAAGGCAGGCTCTGGACGTCGCCATAACGGCGCGGTGAAGCGACGTCACGCGGGCGTTACCGGCCCTGCCATCTTTGTATCGCTGCGCGAGCGTTGCGATCAAGATAGCACCCGCTGGTCGCGCTCATCCTTCGACCGCATCGGCGAGCAACCCGACCGACAAGGCGTAGAAGTTGGAGCAATTGTAATCGAGGATGACGCGGTAGTTGCCGGTCAGCAGATAGGCGGTGGCGCCGGGGCCGTCGGGCTCGATCAGCGTCGCAAGCACGTCGTCGGCCGGCCAGCCGCGTGCCTGCGGCGCCAGCCCAAGCGCGCGCCATTCGGCGATCGTTCGCCAGCGGCTGTGGCGCTCGAACACGCGCGGGCAGCGTGGCGATACGAGGCGGTTGGTGAGATCGGCGCGGTTCAGCGTCAGTGGCACGCTGACGGCGAGGCCCCAGGGCTGGCCGCGGCGCCAACCCGCGTCGGCGAAATAGTTGCCGATCGAGGCGAGCGTGTCTGCGGGGCTGTTCCAGATATCGGCCTTGCCGTCACCGTCGCCGTCACGGGAGATCCGGAGGTACACCGAGGGCAGGAATTGCGGGTTGCCGGTGGCGCCGGCCCAGCTCCCCTTCAGTTGCTCGCGCGAGACGCCGCGATCGAGCATCTTGAGCCCGGCGATGAACTCGCCCGCGAACAGCTCACGCCGGCGTCCTTCATAGGCAAGACTGGCCAGACTGCGCAGCAGATCGAAGCTGCCGGTATAGGTGCCGTAATTGGTTTCGTGGCCCCAGATCGCGACCATGATCGACTCCGGCACGCCGGTCTGCTGCTCGACGCGGCTGAGCCGCGCACGTTGGGCCAGGAAGGTGTCGCGACCGCGGGCGATACGCGCGCCATCGACATGGGCGGTCTTGTAGGGCGCGAACGGCGGTGTTGCGGTGCTGCCGGGATTACCTGGTTGGGCGCGATCGAGCTGGATGGTGCGATCGCTGAGCGTCAGCGTCGGGAACACCGCATCGATCGTGCGCTGGGTGACGCCGGCCGTCAGCGCCTGCTGGCGCAGCATGGGCAAATAGGCCTGGAAGCCCTGCTCGTCCTGCGCTGCGGCTGGCGCAATGCAGGACGTCGCGGCAATGACACCCAAGGCGCCGCGCCGCAGCCACACTGATACTCTGTTGCCCCACATGCTGCAAAACTGCCACAGCGAGCCCGGGCGGTGAACCCCTTATCGTCCCGGCTCTTGCACGTGACGGCGCGGTGCGACTATCGGGGGCGCAGCGCGGAGAGGTGGCCGAGTGGTTTAAGGCAGCGGTCTTGAAAACCGCCGTAGGTGCAAGCTTACCGTGGGTTCGAATCCCACCCTCTCCGCCATCCCGCTTGGGCTAGGGCTTGTCGCCCTGGGCACGGCACCGGTCCGAGCAATATTTGACGTTGTCCCAATCACGCGCCCACTTCTTGCGCCACGCGAATGGGCGCGCACAGGCGGCGCAGGTCTTGGTCGGCAGGGTGAGCTTGTGGTGCGCCATGGTCAGCGGTTGAGCGCGACCAACTGGTCGAACAGCTCCATCGGCAGCGGGCGGTGGAAGCGGCACCCGGCGGCAAAGTCGTCGGCCCACATCACATCGGCGGCGATGGGATCGGCGCCCGGCAGCGTCAGCCAGATGACGCTGCCCTTGGTGAGCTCGACATAGGTCTGGAGGCGGGCGCCGTGGATCGAGACGTCGACCACCCGGCACAGCGATCGACCGGCCTTGCCGATCTCGGCGTCGAGCGACACCGGCGCGCGCGGCATGTGGCGCTGCTCGTCTATCTCGGCAGGTTCAAACTCGGCGGCGAACATGGGACCGGTGTAAAATCCGGTAGTTAACGCCGCGTCAAGCGGCCGGCCTCGAGATTGTGCGAGACCGGCCGAAAGCATCAGCTCTTGCGGAGGGTGAGACCACCACCGAAGCGCTTGTTGAAGCGGGCGACCTGGCCGCCGGTATCGAGCATCGTGCCGCGACCACCGGTCCAGGCGGGATGCGCCAGCGGGTCGATGTCGAGGGTCATCGTGTCGCCTTCCTTGCCCCAGGTGGAGCGGGTCTCGAACACGGTGCCATCGGTCATTTGGACCTTGATGGTGTGATAGTCGGGATGGGTATCGGCCTTCATCGTCTATGCTCCGGCAATGGCTGGTTCCGACCAGCCCTGGAAAAGAGGCGCGCCCCTAGCGGAACGCGCCCCGAACATCAAGATAACTTCGCTAAGGTCGCGCATAGGCGCCATGGCCTCAGGCCTTGGGCGGATCAGCAATCATCGCGGTAAAGTTGGCTTCGGCAACCACTTGGCCATCGATCTTCGCCACGCCTGAGAACTTGCAGACGCTTGAGCGCTTTTGCACGAACTCGACCTCGAGCCGCAGCAGGACGCCGGGCTCGACCGGCTTCCTGAACTTGGCGCCGTCGATCGCCATAAAGTAGACGAGCTTGCCCGAGCCGGCGAGGCCGAGGCTCTCGACCGCGAGAATGCCCGCGGCCTGTGCCAGCGCCTCGACGATCAGCACGCCCGGCATGATCGGCCGGCCGGGGAAATGACCCTGGAAGAACTGCTCGTTGATCGTCACCGCCTTGATCGCCGCGATCGACCGGTCGGGAACGAGTTCCTCGACACGGTCGACGAGCAGCATCGGGTAGCGATGCGGCAGGGCCGCCATGACCCGCCCGATATCGAGCGCGGTCATCACGGGCTTGTCGGTGGCTTGCGTCACCGCGGCGTCGCTCAACGGCCCGTGGGGGCGTTGCGCGAGCCGGCCGGCGCCGGGGTACCCGCGGCCGCAGGAGCGGCACCGGCCGGACCGGCCTGCTGGCGGCGCATTTCGTTGACATAGACCAGCTGGCGATACTGCTGGAGCAGCTGCACGGTATCCTGGCTCGGCTGCCAATTGGCAGGCGCGGTGGTGGTCACGGTCGGCGTCGAGCGGTCGATCTCGGCGATCACGTCACGGGTGACGTCGGTAGCAGCCGGCGCGTACTGAACGGCGTTGGGCGCGAGCACCAGGTTGATCTTCTTAGCCGCGACCACCGCCTGGAGCGCGGGATCATACTTCTGAGCGATCTGCTCGAGCGCATAGGCCTGGGCCTTCAGCGCCGGCGCGTTGAGCGCGTCGATCGCGGGCTGCGCCTTGGTCTCGGCGGCACGAACCTGGTTGCCGAGCGCGCTGCCCTGCGCCTGGCCGGCCTGGAGCTCGGCCTGCGAGACCTGGCCATCCTTGTTGGTGTCGAGGATGGTGCGGATCTGGTTGCGCAGCGCGGTCTGCTGGGTGTTCGCCTGATCCAGCTGGGTCTTGAACTGGGTGGAGATCGTCTGGTTGGCGGTGGCGAACGCCTTGGCCGACAGGATCGCCGCATCCGGCTGGGCGGTGGCGATACCGCCGGTCTGGGCGGCAGCGGCGGTGCCGAGCAGCGCAACCGAGGCGCCGGCGAGTGCCGCCAGCGAAGTCTTGGTGATGGTCTTCATTAGAACTGCGTCCCTACGTTGAAGGTAATGAGCTTGGGGTCGTCGCCGGCCTGCGAGATCAAGGCCTTGGCCAGATCGATGCGCAGCGGACCAAATGGCGAGTTCCAGTTGACGCCGATGCCGATGGTCACGCGCGGCAGCGCGCTGCTGCCGTAATATACCTCGTTGAACGGCGAAATCGAGGTCTGGTACAGCGTGTTGGTCGAGCTGCCGGTGCAGGCGCCGCCCGCAACCGAGGAATAGCCGATCGCGCAGGTGGTGTACGCGCCAGCGTTGGTCGTGTCGGTCGACGACACCAGATACAATGGCCGGCCCGCGCTGTCATACACCTGGCTCGAGATCGGCAGCACGGTGACGTTGCCGGCGGCATCGGTGATGGTCGGGAACTTGGTGGTCGGCAGCGGCTTGGTCAGGCTGAACAAGCTGCCCGCCTGGACGTAGATCGACGGCCGCAGCCCGAGCTCGCGGGCGCCGGCGCCCAAGGGAATCTCGAGCTCGGCACGCGCCAGGTAATAAGCGTTGCCGCCGAGCGCATCGTCGGTGATCGAGTCCTTGTCGGTGACCAGCACCTGCTGACCGGCATCGTTGGTGGTATAGGGAATGCGCTTCACGCGCGGACCGATGCCGCGGATGTCGAAGCCGCGGAACTGCGGCATGCCGAGATAGAAGCGATCGGTGATGCGAACGCTGTCGATGCCTTCGCCGCGACTGCCCTCGAGCGACTTGATATAGCCGCCCTCGCCGACCAGCGAGGCGACGAAGCCACCGCCGATGCCCCAGAATTTGGACCCTTCGGCGCGGGTGCGGATATACTTCACGTCACCACCGAGCCCGGCGAAATCCTGGCTGAACGACACGCGCGAGCCCGCCGTCGGGCGCAGGCGGCTGTTGAGGCTGTCGTAGATCAGCGAGTAGCCGACCGACGACGTCCAGCGGTTGCCGATCGCCTCGCAGAGATAGCGGCCGGCCTTGAGCGGATCGCAGACACCGTCGGTGAAGTAGGTCGCCTGATCGAGCCCGACCTTGTCGTAGGACAGGCCATAGCGGCCCGACAGCGACCAATATTCGGTGAGCGGCACGCCGGCGCGGACCTGGAAGCCGGTGGACACCTGCGAGTAGGTGGTCTGGCGATCGTCGCCGACATAGTTGAACGAGTTATAGTCGCGGCGGAACAGATCGACACCGACCGCGACGTTCTTGTCGAACAGATAGGGCTCGGTGAAGCCCAGCTCGATCGACTTGGAATAGCTCGAATAGTTGACGCCGGCGCGCAGCTCCTGGCCCTTGCCGCGGAAATTGCGCTGGGTGATGTTGGCCTGGATGATGAACTGCTCGAGGCTGGAATAGCCGACCGAGAGCTGCAGCTCGCCGGTGGACTTCTCTTCAAGCGTGGTGTCGAGCACGATCCGGTCAGGCTGCGAGCCCGGATTCTGCTTGATCTCCATCTTGTCCTGGAAATAGCCCAGCGAATTGATGCGATCCTGCGACCGCTTGACCTGGAAGCTGTTGAAGGCGTCGCCCTCCGCCAAGCGGATTTCACGACGCACCACCTTGTCCTGCGTCTGAGTGTTGCCGTTGATGTCGATCCGCTCGACATAGGTGCGCTGCGCCTGCGCGATGTGGAAGTTGATCCCCATCGTCAGCGTGTCGGCGTCGCGGTTGTAATCGGGGTTTACGTCGGTGAAGGCATAGCCGAACAGGCCGGCGGCCTCGCTGAGGTGGTCGATCGAATCCTCGACCTGCTTGGCGTTGTACCAGTCGCCCTTCTTGATCGGCAGGCTGGCGGCAAGCTTCTTGTTGTCGAAGTCGCGGATCTCGCTGTCGACGGTGACGTCGCCGAACTTGTAGCGCTTACCCTCTTCCACCACGTAGGTGATGATGAAGTCGCTCTTGTCCGGCGTCAGCTCGGCCACTGCGGAGGTGACGCGGAAATCCGCATAGCCTTCCGTCAGATAATATTGCCGCATCTTCTGCTGATCGTAGTTCAGGCGATCCTGATCGTACGAGGTGTTCGACGACAGCAGGCGGAACCAGCGCGACTGCTTGGTCGCCATCTGCCCGCGCAGGGTATCGTCGGAGAACACCTCGTTGCCGATGATGTTGATCTGGCGGACCTTGGACTTGGGGCCTTCGGTGATCTCGAACACCACGTCGACGCGGTTCTGATCGAGGCTGACCATCTTGGGGCTGACCACGGCGGCGAAGCGACCCTGGCGGCGATACAGCTCGATGATCCGCGTGACATCCTGGCGGACCGCGGTGCGGGTGAAGATCTGCCGCGGTGCGAGCTTGATCTCCTTGGTGATCTTGTCGGTCTTGAGCGCCTTGTTGCCCTCGAGGATCACGCGGTTGATGATCGGATTTTCACGGATCCGAACCACGATGTCGCCCGTTTCAACGCCGGCGATCGAGAATTCGACGAACAGGTCGCTCGCCTGCAGGTCCTTGAGCGCCTGATCGAGGGTTTCGGGCGTATAGGAAATGCCGACGCGCAGCTTGGTGTAGGAGAGCACCGTCTCGGGTTCGATGCGCTGGGCACCCTCGACGCGCAGCGTCTTGATGGTGCGTACGACTGCGGGGGCGACCGGGGTGACACCAGCCGGCGCAGTGACCTGCGCGCCGGGTGCTCCGGGCGCGCCGGGCGTCGCCGCCGGACGACCGGCGGGTGCCGCGGCAGGCGTTGGCGCCGGCGCAGATGCCGGGGCGGTTTGGGCCATCGCAGGTACGCCCGACAGTACGGTGCCGGTCAGCAGCACCGCGCCCGCACGGACGAACTTGGAACTCTTCATCGCTGTCACTCAACCCACCCCGAAAATACGCAAGACCCGCAGGTCTTGATTTAGCGCCCTGCCCTAACCACGTCAGCCGATCAAGCCGGCGAGACGTTGCCACAGGCCGACGGCACTCAAATCATTAAAGGTCACGATCAGCATCAGCGCGAGCACCGCGGCAAGGCCGCCGCGAAATGCCCATTCCTGTATGCTGGGTTCGAGCGGCCGGCGGCGGATTGCCTCGATCGCGTAGAAGAACAGGTGGCCGCCATCGAGCATCGGTACTGGCAGCAGATTGATGAACCCCAGATTGATCGACAGCATCGCGATCAGCCAGACGAACGCCGACCAGCCGAGCGCGAGCTGCTCGCCCGACACCTTCGCGATGCGGATCGGGCCGCCGAGCTCGTCCATCGACCGCCGGCCGGAGATGATCTGGCCGAGCGTCTGCAAGGTGCCGCCGATGATGTCGCCGGTCATCTTGACGCCGGCGGGGATCGCGGCGAGCGCGCCGACCGGCGCCAGCACGGGGGCACCGCTGCCGATGCCGAGCCGGCCGATGCGGTAATCGTTGCCGAAGCGATCGCGCTGATGGACGACGCCGATCGCCAGTGTCACGTCCGCCGGGCGACCGGCGCGGACCAACTGCACTTCGGCCTGCTCGCCGGGGCGAATCAGCGCATATTTGGCGATATCGGAGAAATTCTCCATCGCCGTCCCGCCGATCGAGACGATGCGATCGCCTTCGCGGATCCCGGCCTTGGCGGCGGGGCTGCCCTCGACCACCGTGCCGACCACCGCAGGGGTGGCGTCAACGCCATAGCCATAAGCGAAGCCGGCAAGGATCAGGATCGCCAGCACCAAATTCACGAACGGACCAGCGCCGACGATGATCGCGCGCTGCCACAATGGCTTGGCCTGGAAGGTGCGCTGGCGCTCGGCGGCGGGCAGCGACAGCCAGGCGGCATCGGGCTGGCTTGCAGGGTTCATGTCGCCGGCGAAGCGGACGTAACCGCCAAGCGGTAGCCAGCCGAACTTCCAGCGGGTGCCGCGGGAATCGGTGAAGCCGGCGATCTCGCGGCCGAAGCCGATCGAGAAGGCCTCTGCCTTGACCCCGAACAACCGGCCGGCGAGGTAATGACCCATCTCGTGGATGAAGACGAGCGGACCGATCGCGCCGAGAAAGGCGATCACGGTCATCAGGACACCCGGGGACTGGATCAAACGCTGTCCTTCCTCGCCTTGCCCGCGATGCGGGCCTCCGCCAGATAACGCGCTTCGGCATCGATCGCGAGCACCGCATCGAGCTCGCCGGGCGCGGGCGGATCGTATGACCCCAGCGTATCGGCGACGATTGCGGCAATTTCGAGGAAGCCGATCCGTCGCGCGAGAAAGGCGGCGACCGCTATCTCATTGGCGGCGTTGAGGATCGCCGGGCGGGCACCGCCTGCGACCAGCGCCTCGCGGGCTAGCCGCAGCGCCGGGAAGCGGGCGGAATCGCATGCCTCGAAATCGAGCCGGCCGAGCGCGACGAGATCGAGCGGCGCCATCGGCGTGGCCATCCGCTGCGGCCAGGCAAGCGTGTGCGCGATCGGCACGCGCATGTCAGACGGGCCGAGCTGGGCAAGCATCGAGCCGTCGATGTAGTCGACCATCGAGTGGATCACCGACTGGCGGTGCATCACCACCTCGATCCGCTCATGCGGCACCGGGAACAGCCGCGCGGCCTCGATCAGCTCGAGGCCCTTGTTCATCATCGTCGCGCTGTCGACCGAGATCTTGGCGCCCATCGACCAATTGGGGTGGGCGACCGCCTGCTCGACCGTCACCGACGCCATCTGCTCGAGCGACCAGTCGCGGAACGGCCCGCCGCTGGCGGTGAGGATGATCCGGCGCACGCTTTCGGGGGCGGCGAAATCGAAGCATTGGAAGATCGCATTATGCTCGGAATCGGCCGGGAGCAGCGTTGCCCCGCTCTGCGCCGCGGCAGCGAGGATGATGTCGCCGGCGGAGACCAATGGCTCCTTGTTGGCGAGCACCACCGTGCCGCCAGTCTTGATCGCCGCCATGGTCGGCTTGAGCCCGGCGCAGCCGACGATCGCGCCCATTGTCCAGTCGGCGCCCGACGCGGCGGCGTCGCAGATCGCCTCGGCCCCGCCCGCGGCGGCGATGCCGGTCCCGGCAAGCGCCGCCTGGAGCTCGGCGAGGCAGGATTCGTCTGCGACCACCGCGGTCTCGGCCTGGGTGCGGATCGCGGCGGCGGCGAGGCCGGCGACGTCGCGGTTGGCGGTCAGCGCATGCACGCGGAAGCGCTCGGGCTCGCGTTCGACGAGATCGAGCGTCGAGGTGCCGACCGAACCGGTCGCGCCGAGGATAGTGACGGTTTTCATGAGGTCTGATGCTTTAGAGAGGCTGGGCGAGCAAGGCCGGCAACACGATCAGCAAGGCGGCGACGGGGGCGACCGGCACCAGTCCGTCAAGCCGGTCGAGCACGCCGCCATGGCCGGGGATCACCGAGCCGCTGTCCTTGACCCCGGCGCGGCGCTTGAGGTGGCTTTCGTAGAGGTCGCCCATCTGCGCGAGCACCGCAAGTAGCGGCGTCGCGAGAACGAGACGCACCGGCAGCAGATAGGCGTAATGCATCGCCGCGGCGAACACGGTCGCCAGGATCATGCCGCCGATCAATCCCGCCCAGGTCTTGGCCGGGCTGATCCGTGGCGCGAGCTTGGGGCCGCCGATCGCGCGGCCGGCGAAATAGGCGCCGATATCGGTCGCCCAGACCAGCGCCAGCGTCCAGGCGGCATAGACAATGCCGTCAGGCTGGTGGCGGATCAGCAGCAGCGCGAACACCGGCAGGCCTACGTAGAGGATGCCGCGCGCCAAATCGCCGCGGCGGCTGACAATCGCGGTGAAGAAGAAGGCGCCGGCAAGGAGGCCGAGCGCGAAGAAATTGGGGCCGGCGGCGATCGGGCACATGATCGCGAGCGGTACCGACAGGGTGAATTGGGCAATACGCTTGAGCCGGGGCGGCGCGGCGTGGAGATCGCTCCACTCGGCCATCATGAACAGGCCGGCGGCGACCGCGAGCAGCCAGAAGAACACCCCGCCGAGCGCCAACGCGACCAGCGCCACCGCGATCAGGCCGAGCCCGGAAACGGCGCGGACCAGCAGTTCGGGCGGCCGCTTGGCCGAGGCAGGCTCGCTCACCGGTGGGCGCTCACAAGCCGCCGTAGCGCCGCTGGCGCCGGCCGAACGCGGCGACCGCCTCGGCAAGGCTGTCGGCGGTGAAATCGGGCCACAGCGTGTCGACGAACAGCAGTTCGGCATAGGCCGCCTGCCAGAGCAGGAAGTTGGACAGGCGATGCTCGCCCGAGGTGCGGATCACCAGATCGAGTGGCGGCAGCGCCGCGGTGTCGAGCTCGGCCTCGATCGCCTCGGCGGTGATCGCGGCGGGCTCGAGCTCGCCCGCCTGGACCCGCTCTGCGAGCGCGCGCGCGGCGGCGACCAGCTCGGCCTGCGAGCCGTAATTGAGCGCGATCGCGAGAATCGGCCCGGTGTTGTCGTGGGTGCGGGCGATCGCACCATCGACCATCGCGACGAGATCGGGCGCGAACCGGCGATAATCGCCGATCACGCGCAGCCGGACATTCTCGCGGGCGAGCTCGTCTATGTCGCTGCGGATGAACAGCCGCAGCAGCCCCATCAAATCGCTGACCTCCTCCTCCGGGCGGCGCCAGTTTTCCGAGGAGAAGGCGTAGAGGGTCAGCGCCTCGATGCCCATCGCGCGCGCGGCGCGGGTGACGCGGCGGACCGCGTCGACCCCGGCCTTGTGCCCGGCGAAGCGCGGCAGGTGGCGCTGCTTCGCCCAGCGGCCGTTGCCGTCCATGATGATCGCGACGTGGCGCGGCACCGTGGTCGGCGCCGGCACCCCAGCAAGCAAGGGCGCGAGAACGGGCGCGGTGCTCACGCCGGCCGCCGGCGGGCCATCGGGACGCACACCGCCACCGTCACTTGCCCAGGATTTCCTTTTCCTTGGCGGCCGCGGCGGCATCGAGATCGACGATGGTCGCGTCGGTGAGCTTCTGCACCTCGGTCTCGTGGCGCTTGCGCTCGTCCTCGCTGAACACGCCCTTCTTCTCGTCGGTCTTCAGGCTGTCCATGCCGTCGCGGCGCACGTTGCGCACCGCGATCCGCGCCTTCTCAGCATATTGATTGGCGAGCTTGGCGAGCTCCTTGCGGCGCTCCTCGGTGAGATCGGGGATCGGCAGGCGCAGCGTCAGCCCGTCGTTGATCGGGTTGAGCCCGAGCCCCGCCGAACGGATCGCCTTCTCGACCGGACCGACGTTGGTCTTGTCCCACACCTGGACCGACAGCATCCGCGGCTCGGGCACCGAGACGGTCGCGACCTGGTTGAGCGGCATATGGCTGCCATAGACCTCGACCGTGACCGGATCGAGCAGCGCGGTGGAGGCGCGGCCGGTGCGCAGACCACCCAGATCGTGCTTCAGCGATTCAACGGCACCGGCCATGCGGCGCTCGAGATCGGCCTTGTCATAGGCAGCCATCAGTCTTCCTTCTCAACATTGTTGGCGCGCGATGCGGCGAGTTGCGCGCTCAGCGCCCCCGGCGCCATACCAAGGATCTGCTCGGTAGCGCGAATGATCTCTTCCTGCTGCGCCGTGGTATGCTCGCCATTGGCGTCGACATGGACGTCGGCGGGCAGGTCGCTGTCGGTGATGCGACGGTTCTGCGCCACCGGCGCCTCCTCGGCCTGGACCACGGTCGACACGCCATCGCCGGCAAGGACCGCGGCGAGATTGCCATGCTCGCGGATGTTGAACACGACGATCGGGATGTTGTTGTCGCGGCACAGCGCGATTGCGCTCGCGTCCATCACCTTGAGATTGTCGGAGAGGACGCGGCTGTAGCTCACTGTTTCGTAGCGGCGCGCGGTGGCGACCTTCTTGGGATCGGCATCATAGACGCCGTCCACCGAGGTGCCCTTGAACAAGGCGTCACACTTCATCTCGGCCGCGCGCAGCGCCGCACCCGAATCGGTGGTGAAGAACGGGCTCCCGACGCCGGCGGCGAAGATCACCACGCGGCCCTTTTCGAGGTGACGCTCGGCACGGCGACGGATGAACGGCTCGCACACCGACTGCATCGGGATCGCCGACTGGACGCGGGTATCGATGCCGATCTGCTCGAGCGCATTCTGCACCGCAAGCGCGTTCATCACCGTCGCCAGCATGCCCATATAATCGGCGGTGGCGCGCTCGATGCCCTTGGCCGCGGCGGACAGGCCCCGGAAGATGTTGCCGCCACCAACGACGATGCACAGCTCATATCCCTTGGCGCGGGCGTCAGCGATCTCGCCGGCGACGCGGGCGGTGACCACGGGATCGATGGCGAGACCGCCCTCGCCCATCAGCACTTCGCCCGAGAGTTTCAGCAGAATTCGTTTGAAGCGCGGGGGCGTCATGGGATCCTAACGGTAAGGGAAAGTGGCGCGGACCTTAGGCGTGGGGCGCGGGAGGGGCAAGTTCGGGCGGGCTTGTTCGGTGGGCGATGCGCGGAAATTTGTTCGGTTCTGCACGGCCGGCCATCGTGATGGCTCACCATCCCCAGCCGACAGCCAGACGTCGGGCGGCTGGCGGCCGTTTGCGAGCGATCGCATGGAAGCCGGCGATGTTGGGCAACGGACCGGTGCCGTAGACCTATGTCACCCCAGCGAAAGCCGGGTCTCTGGCGACTCTTGTCGCCAAGCCTCATAAAGATCCCAGCTTTCGCTGGGATGACGGTCGTAAAAAGGGAGCCGGATTGCGCCGGCTCCCTCTGTGCCGTGACCGGCAACTGCAGCGTCGGGAGAGAGCGAGCGCCCTCCCCCGAGCGCGTTACGCCTGCGGCACGCCCGATGCGGCAGCGACTTCAGCGGCGAAGTCCGACGTTTCCTTCTCGATGCCCTCGCCGAGTTGGAAACGGACATAGTCCTTGAGCACAATGGTGGTGCCCGCGTCCTTGCCCGCCTTGGCGACGACGTCGCTGATCTTGGTCTTGCCGTCCATCACGAACAGCTGGCTGACCAGCGCATGCTCCTTGCGGAACTTGGCGATTGAGCCCTCGACCATCTTGGCGATGATATCGGCAGGCTTGCCAGACTCGCCAGCCTTCTCGGCAGCGATGGCGCGCTCGCGCTCGATCTCGCCCTCGTCGAGGTCTTCCTCGTTGAGCGCCTTCGGGAAGGCGGCGGCGATGTGCATCGCGAGCTGCTTGCCGAGGCCCTGGAGGACCTCGTCAGCGGCGTCCGACTCAAGCGCGACGAGCACGCCGATCTTGCCGAGGCCGGCCGACGCCTGGTTGTGGACATAGGACACGACCGCGCCCTTGCTCACTTCGAGGCGCTTGGCGCGACGCAGCGACTGGTTCTCGCCGATGGTGGCGATGTTGTTGGTCAGCACCTCGGCGACGGTGGTGCCCGACGGCATCGCCTCGGCTTTGAGCGCTTCGATGTCGTCACCGGTGGCGAGCGCGATCTGGGTCACTTCGCGGACGAACGCCTGGAACTGGTCGTTCTTGGCGACGAAATCGGTCTCGGAATTGACCTCGACCGCAGCACCCTTGGTGCCCGCGGTGGCGACGCCGACCAGGCCCTCGGCCGCGGTGCGGCTGGACTTCTTCTGCGCGGCGGCGAGGCCCTTGGTGCGCAGCCAATCGAGCGCACCGTCCATGTCGCCGGCGGTCTCGTTGAGCGCCTTCTTGCAATCCATCATGCCTGCGCCGCTCTTCTCGCGCAAATCCTTGACCATTGCTGCCGTGATGTCGGCCATGTTCGTGATCCTTCTATTGAGCCCGTGAGGCTCGAAACCTGTCAAAACAAACCGTTCGCCCTGAGCCTGTCGAAGGGCTGCCCTTTTCCTGCGTCAGGAAAAAGACAGTGCTTCGACAAGCTCAGCACGAACGGTGAAAAGGCGTGTCGAAGTTAGGCGCCGTTACGCGTCGATCTGGCGCTCTGCCTCGGTCGCGGCACCCTCGGTCGCTGCCGACTCGGTGGGGGCGGCGACGTCACCCGGCTGGGCGGCCGGGGTCTCGACGGTCAGCGCTTCCTCGGTGGGAGCGACGTCCTGTGCGCCGAGATCGATGCCGCGACGCGACTGCTGCTCCTGGCCGCCACGGGTCGCAGCGATCGCGATCGCCTCGCAATACAGGCGGATGGCGCGGCTGGCATCGTCATTGGCCGGCACCGGGAAGGCGATGCCGTCCGGCGACACGTTCGAGTCGAGGATCGCGACGACCGGGATGCCGAGCGTGTTGGCTTCCTTGATCGCCAGCTCTTCCTTGTTGGCGTCGATCACGAACATCACGTCCGGGATGCCGCCCATGTCGCGGATGCCGCCGAGCGACATCTCGAGCTTGTCCTTCTCGCGGGTGAGCTGAAGAACTTCCTTCTTGGTCAGGCCGACGGTGTCGCCCGAGAGCTGCTCTTCAAGCGTCTTGAGGCGCTTGATCGAGTTGGAGATCGTCTTCCAGTTGGTGAGCATGCCGCCCAGCCAGCGGTGGTTGACGAAATGCTGGCCCGAGCGGCGCGCGGCATCGGCCACGGCTTCCTGCGCCTGGCGCTTGGTGCCGACGAACAGCACCTTGCCACCACCAGCGACGGCCGACGAGACGAACTCGAGCGCGCGGGCGAAGAGCGGCACGGTCTGCGACAGATCCAGGATGTGGACGCCGTTGCGATCGCCGAAGATGTAGGGCTTCATCTTCGGGTTCCAGCGATGAGTCTGGTGGCCGAAGTGCGCACCAGTCTCGATGAGCTGCTGCATGGAGACGACGGGAGCCGCCATAGGATAATTCCTTCCGGTTAATGCCTCTGGGAAGCGGATGACGGAGCGTCCTGAGACGCCACGCACCGGGCTATGATGCTTCCCATGCGGGGTTGAGGCGCGCCCATTAGCCGGACGGGCGCGCAAGATCAACCATGCTGCAGCGACGCTTGCCAAAACGTGTTCCATCCCGCTTGACAGCGGAACACAAGCGGAACATAAGGCGTCCAGACAGGGAGCGACGGCTGGCAATTAGTCCAAGTTAACGAGAAACTTTGCCCAACGGTGACAGTTTTCCCGATCCGGCTGGAACTCTCTGACAAAAAACGGGTTTCCCAGTTATCTACAGGGGCGTCATGGTTAACGCCCAGGAGATGCGATCATGGTTCCGATGCTGAGCATTCTGGTTTTCTCCGGCGCCTTCACGGCTGCCACAGGCGTGATGGCGGTGACGGTGGGGCCACAGTGGCGCCGCGTGGCGCGCCTTGCCATGGGCCATGTCGAACCATCGTTCGCACCACTGGCGACGCTCGCCACCGCCGAGCGCCGCATCGCCGTCAGGCGCTGGGCGTCGGCTCCCGTTCCGGTATCGGTTCCCGCAGTCGCTCGGCAGTTGCGCGCCGCTTGACGCGACCATAGCTCGCGATGCTGAATGGCAGCGTGAGCAGATAGGCGAGGCAGACCGCACTGAGCGTCTGCCATGGTGCCGACACCAGCGCCGCCCCCAGCAACACCACGCCGGCGATCGCCTCGAAGCGGATCGTGCGGCGCAGGCGCAGCGAGCTCCACGAGAAGGTCGCGACGCTCGACACCATCAGCAACGCCACCCCGGCTACCCAGGGTGCAACCAGATAGGGCGAGGCGAACAGCGGTTCGTCCGTCCAGAACCACAGGATCATCGGCAGCAAGGCGAGGCCCGCCCCCGCCGGCGCCGGCACGCCGGTGTTGAAGCCGGCTGATTTGTGCGGCTGATCGGTGGTGTCGATCCGCGCGTTGAAGCGGGCGAGGCGCAGCGCGCAGAACACCGCGAGCAGCAGGCTGCACATCCAGCCGATCCGCGGCAATGCCGCGAGCGACCACAAATACATGATCAGCGCCGGTGCAACGCCAAACGAGATGGCATCGGACAGCGAATCGAGCTCGGCGCCGAACCGGCTCTCGCCATGGAGCAGGCGGGCGATGCGGCCGTCGATGCCGTCGAGCACGCCGGCGATCATGATCATCGCCACCGCGCTCTGCCACTCGCCGGCAATCGCGAAGCGGACGCCGCTCAGCCCGGAACAGAGCGCCAGCGCCGTGACCGCATTGGGTGCGACCGCACGCAACGGCAGGCCCTGCGGCACCCGCCTCAGCCGACGCGCCGGGCGGACGATCGGTGGGATCATTGCGACACGCCGATCACCGGCTGGCCGCCGACGCGGCCGATGACCGTCTCGCCGGCGATCGAGCGCTGGCCGAGGGTGACCTGGGGGGTGATGTCGTCTGACAGGAAGACGTCGACGCGGCTGCCGAAGCGGATCAGGCCGATGCGCTGGCCGGTCGCGACCATGTCGCCCGGCTTGACGAACGGCACGATACGGCGCGCGACCAGCCCGGCAATCTGGGTAAAGCCGATCCGCCGCCCGTCACGCCCCTCGACGACGATATGCTGACGCTCATTCTCGTCGCTCGCCTTGTCGAGATCGGCGTTGAGGAACTTGCCCGAGATATAGACGACCTGGCGGATGGTGCCGGCGATCGGCGTGCGGTTGATGTGGACGTCGAACACCGACATGAAGATCGACACGCGGGTGAGCGGCGCCTCGCCGAGTTCAGCCACCAGTTCGCGCGGCACCGGCACCCGCTGGATCATCGTCACCAGCCCGTCGGCCGGGGCGATGATCAGGCCTTCGCCGGTCGGCGTGGTGCGGATCGGATCGCGGAAGAAGGTGAGCACCCAGATCACCACCGCGAGCAGCGGCCAGAACAGCACCTTGGTGATCACGGTCGCGATCAGGGTGATGCCGAGCGCGATCGCGGCATATTTGTGCCCCTCGGGATGAACGGAGGGGAAGCGCCACTTGACCGTGGTCGTGGTGACGGGGGGCTTTTCCAACGATGACATGACCGGGGTGTAACCGTGCTGTTCGTGCAACACAACGCCGGTAGCAACCGCAGGTGCCCAGAGGAGGCGGGAGGCGAAGCGTTGCCGGGGTGCGGCGGGCGCCGGCACCGCCGTGCGGGCGGCGATGGTTGATCCCCTGCCCGCTTGTGCCTAGACGCTGGCCCAAATCCCCGTCTGACAGGAAGAAGACATGGCCAAGATTCAGGTGAAAAACCCCATCGTGGAGATCGATGGCGACGAGATGACCCGGATCATCTGGGAGTGGATCCGCGAGCGCCTGATCAAGCCCTACCTCGATGTCGAGCTGGATTATTACGACCTCAGCGTCGAGAATCGCGACGCCACCGAGGATCAGGTGACGGTGGATGCCGCCAAGGCGACGCAGAAGCATGGCGTCGCGGTCAAGTGCGCGACGATCACCCCCGACGAGGCGCGCGTCGAAGAGTTCAAGCTCCACAAGATGTGGAAGAGCCCCAACGGCACGATCCGCAACATCCTCGGCGGGACCATCTTCCGCGAGCCGATCGTGATCAAGAACGTGCCCCGCCTGATCCCGGGCTGGACCCACCCGATCGTGGTCGGCCGCCACGCGTTCGGCGATCAGTATCGCGCCACCGACTTCCTCGTCCCCGGCGCCGGCAAGCTGCGCCTGGTGTTCGAGGGTGACGACGGCCAGGTAATCGACCGCGAGGTGTTCCAGTTCCCCACCGCCGGCGTCGCCATGGCAATGTACAACCTCGACGATTCGATCCGCGATTTCGCCCGCGCCTCGATGCATTACGGCCTCAACCTCAAGTGGCCGGTGTACCTGTCCACCAAGAACACCATCCTCAAGGCTTATGACGGCCGCTTCAAGGACCTGTTCCAGGAGGTGTTCGAGGCCGAATTCAAGGACAAGTTCAAGGAAGCGGGGATCGTCTACGAGCACCGCCTGATCGACGACATGGTCGCGTCGGCGCTGAAGTGGAACGGCGAGTTCGTGTGGGCGTGCAAGAACTATGACGGCGACGTCCAGTCGGACCAGGTCGCGCAAGGGTTCGGCTCGCTCGGGCTGATGACCTCGGTGCTGCTGACGCCGGACGGCAAGACCGTCGAGGCCGAGGCGGCGCACGGCACGGTGACGCGTCACTATCGCCAGCATCAGCAGGGCAAGGCGACCTCGACCAACCCGATCGCCTCGATCTTCGCCTGGACCGGCGGCCTCAAGTATCGCGGCAAGTTCGACGACACCCCCGAGGTCACCAAGTTCGCCGAGACGCTGGAGCGGGTCTGCATCGAGACCGTCGAGAACGGCCACATGACCAAGGATCTCGCGATCCTGATCGGACCGGACCAGCCGTGGATGACTACCGAGCAGTTCTTCGAGCAGGTTCGCGCCAACCTCGAAGCCAAAATGGCCAATTGGGCGTAAGCGCCCCGGCCTGATCGGACACCATGCCCGGCATCTCGAGCGAGGTGCCGGGCTTTTTGTTGCGCCGGTCGCCTGACAAAGCCGCGCCGATCCGCTTAAGTGCGCCGATGGCGATGGGATTGGACAATGCGGGCTTCAGCGACACGCTGGTGATCCTGGGTGCGGCGGGGCTGGTGATCCCGGCGTTCGCGCGGTTCCGGGTGAGCCCGGTGATCGGCTTCATCCTGGTCGGCATGCTGGTCGGGCCGGCAGGACTCGGCGCGCTGACCGGCTATGCGCCGTGGCTCTATTACGTCACCATCTCCAACCCGCATGCGATCGAGCCGTTCGCCGAGTTCGGCATCGTGCTGCTGCTGTTCTCGATCGGGCTCGAGCTGTCGTTCAAGCGCCTGTGGTCGCTCAGGCGGCAGGTGTTCGGCACCGGGCCCGCCGAACTGCTCGGCTCGGCGGCGCTGATCACGATCGCGCTGCACCTGCTCGGCCAGCCCTGGGCAGGCGCGGCCGGGCTCGGGCTCGCGCTGTCGCTGTCATCAACAGCGCTGGTGCTGCCGCTGGTGGGGACGACCAGCCCGGTCGGCCGCGGCGCCTTTTCGATGTTGTTGTTCGAGGATCTCGCCCTGGTGCCGATCATCTTCGCGCTTGGTGCGATGGCACCTACCGCGGCGGCCGGGTGGAGCGGGATCGCGGGCGTGGCGCTGCGCGGCATCCTCACGGTGATCGCCATGTATGTCGGCGGGCGGATCGTGCTGCCGCGATTGTTCGCGCAGGCGGCGCGGACCAAAAGCCCCGAGCTGTTCCTTGCCGCGTCGCTGCTGGTGGTGATCGTCGCCAGCGTTGCCACCACCGCGGCTGGCCTGTCGCCGATCGTCGGCGCGCTGCTCGCCGGGCTGCTGATCGCCGAGACCGATTACCACAGCGAGGTCGAGGTGATGACCGCGCCCTTCAAGGGGCTGGCGCTTGGCGTGTTCCTGATCACGGTGGGGATGAGCCTCGACCTGCGGCTGATCTTCGCCAATTGGCGCGACCTGCTCCTCGCCGTGTCGGGCGTGGTGCTGGTCAAGGCGGTGGTGACCTATCTGCTGCTGCGGGTGGCGCAGACCCGGCGCGGCCCCGCGGCGGAAACCGGCCTGCTGATGGGCAGCCCGTCCGAGACCACGCTGATCGTGCTCGCCACCGCGGCGCAGGCGCAGCTGATCCTGCCTTCCACCGCCTCGTTCTGGCAGACGGTGACCGCGATCGGGCTGACGATCACGCCATTGCTCGCCAAGGCTGGGCAATTGGTGTCGCGGCGGATCGAGGCGGCGAGCGGGGGCGACGCCACGGCGCCGGTGCCCGACGCCGGCCATGGCGCGGTGGTGATCGGCTTCGGCCGCGTCGGTCGGATGGTTGCGGACCTGCTGGCGGTGCACAAGCAGCCCTATATCGCCGTCGAGGCGGATATCGACACGGTGGTGGAGGCCAAGCGCCAGGGCTATCCGGTGCTGTTCGGCGACATCGCGCGCGGCGAGCTGGTGACGCGGCTCGACCTCCCCAACGCCCGCGCGCTGATCCTGACCATGGACGATCCGGTGCTGACGGTGCGCCTTGCCCGGGCGGTGCGCGCGCTCGCCCCCGAGCTGCCGATCATCGCCCGCGCCCGCGATCCGGGCCATGCCGCCGAACTCTATCGCGCCGGGGTAACCGATGCGGTGCCCGAGACACTGGAAAGCTCGCTGCAGCTGTCCGAGGCGGTGCTGGTGGATCTCGGCGTCGCGATGGGGCCGGTGATCGCCTCGATCCATGAAAAGCGCGACGAGCTGCGCCAGTCGATCCGCGCCGAGGCGAAGCTCGAGCGTGAACCGCGGATCCGCCGAGTCCGGCGGCTGCGCGATCTCGGCTGATCGCTCCGCGTGAGCGACGAGGCGGTCGCCACTAGCGAACCCGGATCCATCCGCCTAGCGTTACACCCTCAAGGCAAGCCCCCGCCCTTCTCTGCCACCCTTCCCGGGACCCAGCATGACCGATCCAGAACTCTACCCCGTCTCCGGCGACTGGACCAACGCCAGCCTCGACAAGAAGAAATACGAAGAACTCTACGAGGCCGCTGCCAGCAATCCCGGCGGCTTCTGGCTCGATCAGGCCAGCAAGCGGCTCGACTGGATCAGCGAGCCGACGATCGCGGGCGACTGGTCGTTCGCCAAGGACGATTTCCATATCAAGTGGTTCGCCGATGGCGTGCTCAACGCTGCGGCCAATTGCGTCGACCGGCATCTCGACAAGCATGGCGATGCGATCGCGATCATCTGGGAGCCCGACGAGCCCGGCGAGGACCCCAAGCGGGTGACCTATCGCGAGCTGCACGCCGAAGTGTGCCGCTTCGCCAGCGTGCTGCGCGGCCAAGGCGTCGCCAAGGGCGATCGCGTCACCCTCTACATGCCGATGATCCTCGAGACCGCCTATGCGGTGCTCGCCTGCGCGCGGATCGGCGCGGTCCATTCGGTGGTGTTCGGCGGCTTCTCCGCCGATGCGCTCGCCGGGCGGATCGAGGATTGCGGCTCGAAGCTGGTGATCACCGCCGACGAAGGCCGCCGCGGCGGCAAGCGCATCAAGCTCAAGGCCTGTGTCGACGAAGCCGCCGCGCGCGCGCCGACGCTGGAGCGGGTGATCGTCGTCAAGGCGACCGGCGCCGAGATCGCGATGGGCCCCCGCGACGTCTGGTACCACCAGCTTGCGCTCGACGCCGAAGCCGATTGCCCGGCCGAGCCGATGAACGCCGAGGATCCGTTGTTCATCCTCTACACCTCGGGGTCGACCGGCAAGCCCAAAGGCGTGCTCCACACGACCGGCGGCTATCTGCTGTGGGCGAGCTTCACCCACAAGATCGCGTTCGACTATAAGCCTGGGACGGTGTTCTGGTGCGCCGCCGATATCGGCTGGGTTACCGGGCACACTTACATCCTCTACGGCCCGCTCGCCAATGGCGCGACGACGCTGATGTACGAGGGCCTGCCGAACTGGCCGGATGCGAGCCGGATCTGGCAGGTCGTCGACCGCCACAATGTCCACACGCTGTTCACCGCGCCGACCGCGCTACGCGCGCTGATGAAGGACGGCGACGGCTTCGTGACCCACACCAGCCGCAGCTCGCTAAAGCTGCTGGGCTCGGTCGGCGAGCCGATCAATCCCGAGGCGTGGCGCTGGTTCCATGACGTGGTCGGCGAGGGTCGTGCGCCTATCGTCGATGCCTGGTGGCAGACCGAAACCGGCGGGATCATGATCGCTCCTCTGCCCGGCGCGGTGGCGATGAAGCCGGGATCGGCCGCCAAGCCGCTGCCCGGGGTGGCGCCGCAGCTAGTCGACGACAAGGGATCGCCGCTGGTCGGCGTCGCGCAGGGCAATCTGTGCATCACGCAGAGCTGGCCGGGGCAGATGCGCGGCGTGTGGGGTGACGAGGACCGTTTCTTCCAGGCTTATTTCACCACCTATCCCGGCAAGTATTTCACCGGCGACGGCTGCCGGCGTGACGAAGATGGCTATTATTGGATCACCGGGCGCGTGGACGACGTGATCAACGTCTCCGGCCACCGGATGGGCACGGCCGAGGTCGAGAGCGCACTGGTACTCCACGAGGCGGTCGCCGAGGCCGCGGTGGTGGGCATGCCGCATGATGTTAAGGGCCAGGGCATCTATGCCTATGTGACGCTCAATGCCGATCAAACGCCGAGCGACACATTGCATGCGGCGCTGGTGCAATGGGTGCGCCACGAGATCGGGCCGATCGCCGCACCCGACAAGCTGCAGTTCGCGCCTGCGCTACCCAAGACGCGCTCGGGCAAGATCATGCGGCGGATCCTGCGCAAGATCGCCGAGGGCGATGTCAGCAGCCTCGGCGATACGTCGACGCTGGCGGATCCGGCGGTGGTGGACGATCTGGTGGCGAACCGGGTGGCGTGACGAGGGTCTTCTGCTGCCGGCGTCTGCCCAACGGGATCTGAGGCTTCATGGGGCGGGTCGGCAGGAGCCGCTGGATACCCCGGCTTTCGCTGGGGTGACGATGGTCCGTGGCTGGCCGCCCCGCTATTCCGCCGCCAGCGTCTCGGCACCCTCGTCGACGTCCGGCGCCTCGTCCACGCCGACCCCCTGCTCGAGCGACGCTTCGTCGCGCGCGAGCGACTCGGCGTCGTCGGGCTCTATCCCGAACCGCGCCGCCACGTCAGGGGCGAAGCGGAGCAGGTCGGGCCGAAGCTTGAGGAGGCTGACGTCCTTGGCCTTGCCTTCCATCATTACGTCAAACTCGAGCCCTTCGGCCATGCGCATAAAGGTGGCGAACTCGAACGGGTTGGTGAAATCCGCGTGCCCAGTCCAGATCGGCGGGCGAAGCACGGTCTTGACCCGGGCATTGGCCTTGACCGGCGCCTTGGTGACCATCCCCTTGCGCGGTGCCTTGCCGGCGGCGGCATTCTCGCGGTCCTTCGCGGTCACCTTCTGCTTGAGCTCGCGCATCTCGGTGCGCGGCGAGGAGAAATGGATCTTGGGGCGGACCCCGGCGGGCCAGCTGGCGAGGAACTTCTCCAGCGTCGCGCGCATGTCGAGCCGCTCGGGGTTGAGGCACCAGAAGTGCTGATAGTCGAAGATCAGCCGCACGCCGGTACGCTCGTGAATCCATAGCGCATCGGCGGCGGAAAAGCGGATGTCGTCATTCTCGAGCACCAGCCGGCGCCGGACGTGCTCGGGGCATTCGTTCCAGCCCTCAATCCACCGCGCGCGGCTCGCCTCGTGATCGTCATACACCCCGCCGACATGGGTCACCATCACCGCTTCGTCGTCGAGCCCCATCCGGTCGAGCATCTCGGCCTGGCTGGCGAGATCCCAGATGCTCTTGGCGGTGAGATCGGGATTGGGGCTGTTGAGCAGCACATATTGCGAGGGGTGGAACGACAGGCGGATGCCATAGTCACGCGCCTTGGCGCCGAACGCGGCCAGCTCGCTGTCGCTGTCGGCCACCATCGAGTGGAATTGCGGCAGATCCGGGTGGGTCGCATAAGGCGCGAGATCCGAGGAGAGCCGGTACATGTCGAGATCCACCGACTTCAGGTAATCCAGGATCTTGTCGACCTCTTCCAGCGAGGTCTTGAGGTGCGGCTCGCTTTGCCAGCGGCGCGTGTCGTTGCTCTTGAAGCCGGGCTTGCCCATTACCTTGACGGGGAAGCCGAGGCGGAGCGGGTGCGAGGAAGCGGTCATCCACGGGTAACGAGCCCGGCGGCCTGAGGGTCCCTGTGGCAGACGATCACGGGCTGCTTCGGACGGCGGTTGGAATTGCCGCGGCGGATCCACATATCGCCTTCACTCGATGATCCAGCACGACCATCCCCCTGCGCCCGCCGACGCGTTTATCCTGGCGTTTGGCGACAGCCTCACCGCTGGCTATGGCCTTCGCCGCGACGATGCCTTTCCCGCCGTTCTCGAGCGTGGATTGCAGGCGAAGTTCGCCGGGGCGAGCGTTCATAATGCCGGGGTATCGGGCGACACGACGAGCGGCGGCCGGGCGCGCCTGCCGCGCGTGCTCGCGGCGCTGCCACGGACGCCCAATCTTTCGATCGTCGAGCTTGGTGCCAACGACTTCATCCGCGGCGTCGATCCCGCGCGCACGGCCGACCATCTCGATGCGATCCTCGCAATGCTGCACGACTGCCGGATCCCGGTGCTACTCGCCGGGATGCAGGCGCCGGCGATCCTCGGCGAGCGGGCGCGGCGGTTCAACGCGATATACCCGACCCTCGCAGCTCGGCACGCGGTAGCGTTGGACCCGTTCTTCCTCGACGGCGTCGCCGGACGACGAGGCTTTGTGCTGGCGGATGGCTTCCACCCCAATGCCGCGGGTATCGCCCATGTCGCGGAACGCATCCTGCCGCGGGTCGAGGCGGTGCTGGCAGAGCAAGTCGGCCGCCAGGAACTGGTCGGCAGCTGAGCGTCGCGCTGGCTAGCCCAGCAGCAGCAGGCTTAGCGTGCAAATGCCGATCGCGGCGCTGCTGGCGCAACACAGGATGCCGACGTTACAGCGACACAGGTTCGCATCGATCCGGTCCATGACACCTCTCCTTCGCCCTTCTGACGAGGGCAGAAGGCGAGGATATCACAGGCGGTTAGCAGCGCAAGTTGGCGAGTCAGCGCTGGAGGAAGCGCTCATAGTCGCGCTCGGCGAGGCGCACTTCATATTGGCTTTCGAGGCCGTCATCGCTGTGGCCGAGCACCTCGCCATGCGCGTGGAGCCACGCCGCGCCGGCGCCGTCGCCGGCATCGAGCGTGATCCAGTAGCGGCGATGCGCCGCGGTGAGCTTGGCCGCGACCTGCTCGATCAGCGCATCGACGCCCTCGCCGGTCAGCGCCGAGATGGCGACGACATCGTCGCGCCGCCCGGCGTCGACGGTGGCATCCTCGTGGCGCTCGCCGTCGAGCAGGTCGAGCTTGTTCCACGCCTCGAACCGCGGCGTGGTGCTCGAGACGCCGATCTCGGTCAGCACCGCCTCGACGTCGCTGCGCTGCGCCTCGGTATCGGGATGAGCGATATCGCGAACGTGGATCAGGAGATCGGCCGAGACCACCTCCTCGAGCGTCGCCTTGAACGCCGCGACCAGTTGGGTGGGCAGATCGGAGACGAAGCCGACGGTGTCGGACAGGATCGCCTTGTCGATCCCCGGCAGGCTGATCTGCCGCAGGGTCGGGTCGAGCGTCGCGAACAGCAGGTTTTCCGCCATCACGTGCGCGCCGGTAAGGCGGTTGAACAGCGTCGACTTGCCGGCATTGGTGTAGCCGACCAGCGCGATCACCGGCCAGGGCGCGCGCTGGCGCCGCTCGCGATGAAGGCCGCGGGTGCGGCTGACCTGTTCGAGCTCGCGGCGGAGGCGGGCCATGCGATCGCGGATCAGGCGGCGATCAGCCTCGATCTGGGTTTCGCCCGGGCCACCAAGGAAGCCGAAGCCGCCGCGCTGGCGCTCGAGGTGGGTCCAGCTGCGCACCAGCCGGCCCGCCTGGTAATCGAGATGGGCGAGCTCGACCTGAAGCCGGCCCTCGGCGGTCGCGGCGCGCTCGCCGAAAATCTCGAGGATCAGCCCGGTGCGATCGATCACCTTGGCCTCGAGCGCGGTCTCCAGGTTGCGCTGCTGGACGGGGGTGAGGCTGGCGTCGAACACCACCAGCCCGGCGTCTTCCTGACGGACGTGGACGGCGAGCTGTTCCACCTGGCCGCTGCCGATCAGCGTCGCGGGCTTCGGCGCGCGGACGCGGAAGGCGAGCTTGTCGGCAACCACCAACCCGATCGCCGCGGCGAGGCCGGCGGTCTCTGCCAGCCGCGCGTCAGCATCGCGATGGGCATCGCCCTGGTCGGGGAGCACGACCAGCGCGCGCCCTCCCCGGGCGAATTCGTCACGATCACGGTTAAAGCCGGTGGTCACGCGTCGTCTTCACCTTCATCGGCGAGGTTGAGCGGCCGCGACGGCTGGATCGTCGATACCGCATGCTTGTAGACGAGCTGCGCCATGCCCTCGCGCTGGAGCAGCATGCAGAACAGGTCGAAACCGGCGATCTGGCCCTGGAGCATGACGCCGTTGATCAGGAACATCGTGACCGGGTCTTCGGACTTGCGCACCGCGTTGAGGAAGATCTCCTGGAGCAGCGGCTGCTTGCGCTGGGCATCGTTGACGCCGTCGATGATGCTGGTGACGTCGATCGGGCCGGACGGCATGATCGTCGAGATGGCGTGCTTGTAGATCAGCTGCGACTGGCCGTCGCGGCGCAGCAGCACGGAGAAATTGTCAAACCAGGTGACGATGCCCTGGAGTTTGACGCCCTTGACCAGGAACATGGTCACCGGAGTCTTGGAGCGGCGGAGGGCGTTGAGGAACAGGTCCTGCAGCGAGCCGGGCTTGTCGGCCATGATATGTGTCTTTCGGTTCTTGGCGGGACCTTGGGCCCGCTGATGCGCCGTTTCCCAGCGTCGGATGCCGCCCACGCGGGCAGCGGCTCGTTAATCTATGGAGTCGCCGCCCATCCGGCAAGGTTGGGCAGCGCCGGTCTGACGCGAATCAGGCCGGATCAATCCTCTCGCATGTCCGTGATGCCGAGTAATTTCAGCTTCCGGTGCAACGCCGAGCGCTCCATGCCGATGAAGCTCGCGGTGCGGCTGATGTTGCCGGAGAAGCGGCGGATCTGGACACGCAGATACTCGCGCTCGAACGTCTCGCGCGCCTCGCGCAGCGGCGAGCCCATGATCGTGCCGCTGCCAGCGCCGCCGAGATCGCCCTGGTCGCCGAGCACCTCGGCTGGAAGCAGATCGAGATCGATCCGCCCGATCCGGTCGCCCGGCGCGAGGATGATGGTGCGCTCGACGACGTTGCGGAGCTGGCGGACGTTGCCGGGCCAGTCGTAGGATTGCAGCGCGACCATTGCGTCGGCGGCGATCTCCGGGGTCGGCACGCGGCGCTCGTTGGCATAATGCGCCATGAAATGCTCGACCAGCGGCGGGATGTCCTCGCGGCGATCGGACAGCGGCGGGATCGGCACGGGGACGACGTTGAGCCGGTAGTAGAGGTCTTCGCGGAAGCGGCCTTCGGCTATTTCCAAGGTGAGGTCGCGCGAGGTGGCGGAGACGACGCGGACGTCGACCTTGACCACGCGGGTGCCACCGATGCGGGTGAAGCTCTGATCGGTCAGGACGCGCAGGATGCGCGCCTGGGTGGCGACCGGCATGTCGGCGATCTCGTCGAGAAACAGCGTGCCGCCATGCGCCTGTTCGAGCAGCCCGGGGCGGACGAGATCGCCGCCCTCCTCTACCCCGAACAGTTCCTCCTCGACCCGCTCGGGGGTCATCCGCGCGGCGCTGACGATCACGAACGGCGCCTGGCTGCGGTTGCTCCAGCCGTGGAGCAGGCGCGCGGCGACTTCCTTGCCGACGCCGGCGGCGCCCATGATCAGCACCCGGCTGCCGGTGGCGGCGACGCGCTTCAAGGTCGCGCGGACGCCGTTGATCGCGGCGGAGCTGCCGGTGAGGTCGCTTTCGCGTCCCGCCGAGACACGCAGCGAAGCAAGCTCCTGGCGGAGCCGGTCGGTCTCGGTGGCGCGGGCGACGAGCAGCAGCAATCGCTCGGCCTCGAACGGCTTCTCGATGAAGTCGGCGGCACCGCGGCGGATCGCGGCAACCGCGGTGTCGAGATTGCCATGGCCGGAGATGACCAGCACCGGCAGCGAGGGATCGCGGCGCTTGATCTCGTCGAGCAGATCGAGCCCGTCGAGCCGCGAGCCCTGCAGCCACACGTCGAGCAGCACCAGGCTGGGCCGGCGGGTGGCGATCGCCTCGAGCGCGGCATCGCTGTCACCTGCGGACCGGCTCTCATAGCCCTCGTCCTCGAGGACCCCGGCGACCAGCTCGCGAATGTCTTGTTCGTCGTCGACGACGAGGATGTCGAGCGCCATCTGTTCAATTCCGATTGCGTGTGAGGGCGGCAAGGGGGCTGTCGGCCGCGGCGTCGGGGGCATTGCCGCCGGCATCGCTGGCGGCGAGCGCGGCGGCATCGAAGCTCATCCGCACCACCGTGCCGCCGCCGTCGCGGTCGGCAAAGGCGATGGTGCCGTGATGCTCCTCGATGATCTTGGTGACGATCGCGAGGCCGAGCCCGGTGCCGCGGGCTCGGGTGGTCATATAGGGCTCGACGATGCGGTCGCGCTCGGGCGGCAGGCCGATCCCGGTATCCGCCACCTCGACGCTGATAACTTCGCTAACTTCGCGCAAACGCATCACCACCGAACCATTGGCTTCGCCCTTGGTTTCAATGGCTTCCACCGCGTTCTTCACAATGTTGGTGAAGGCCTGGCCAAGCTGGCGGCGATCGCACACCATGGCGACCTGCGCCGGCTCATGATCGAGCGTGAAGCTGATCCCGGGGTGGGCGACCTCGTGGAGGAACAGCGTCTGGCGGGCGATGTCCACCAGCGATTCCTCGCGGAACACCGGCTTGGGCATGCGCGCGAAGGAGGAGAATTCGTCAACCATCCGGCGCAGATCGCCGACCTGGCGGATGATCGTCTCGGTGAGGCGGCCGAAGGTGACGTCGTCGGAATCGATCTTGCTGCCGTAGCGGCGCTGGAGGCGCTCGGCGGCGAGCTGAATCGGGGTGAGCGGGTTCTTGATCTCGTGCGCGATCCGTCGCGCAACATCTGACCAGGCGGCGCGGCGCTGATCGAGCACCTGCTGAGTGATGTCGTCGAAGGTGAGGATCGGGCCGGCGTCGGTATGCGCGATCCGCACCGCGAGGGTGCGCATGTCCGCCCCATGCGCGACCTGGATGATCGCCTCGCGTTCGCGGCTGGCGACCAGATCGCTGAGCTCGGGCGCGACGGAGGCGAGCGTGCGGCCGACCAGGCTTTCCTCGCCGCTGCCGATCAACTCGTTGGCCGAGCGATTGGCGATCCGCACCGTGCCGAGATCGTCGAGCGAGATCACCCCGGCCGAGACCCCGGCCATCACCGCCTCGATCAGCGCGCGACGGTTGTCGAGCTGGTTGTTGGCGGTGAGCAGCTCGTTGTTCTGCTGCTCCAGCCGGTCGGTCATCTGGTTGAAGGCGCTCGCGAGCGTGCCGATCTCGTCACGCGTGCGCGAATCCGAGACGCGCGCGGTGAGATCACCGGCAGCGATCCGGCGCGCGGCTTCGACCAGTTCGCCCACCGGCCGTACCAGCCGATCGGCGACGGTAAGCGCGATCCACACCGCGATCCCGACGATCAGCAGCGAGATGAGCAGCAGCGCCGCGTTGAAGCGCAGCTGCAACGAGCGCGACCGCTTCTTGAGCGCCTGATAGTCGTTGATAATGGCGTCACCGCGCCGGATCTGGCTGGAGAGCTGCCCTTCGAAGATGCGGCCACCATAGACATAGGCCTGACGGTCGCCGAGCTTTACCGCGACGACCACGCCGATGCGGTCGCTTTGATGGGTCAGCACGAACGGCGCGCCACGATCGAGCGCATCCTCGACCGCCGGAGTCACGAGGTTCTCCAACGGCCGCTCATAGGGATTGAGCAGGATCGGCGGATCGCGCTCGCCGCGCCGGATCAGCAGCGCTTCCGACAACTCGCGGCGATAGGTCTGAACGAGCAAGGCCTGCTTGAAATATTCGCTGTCGATTGCGTGGGTGCGCAGCTCGGCAGCAAGGTCGCCACTCATCGTACGGACCTCGCCGACGACGTTGTCGACCTCGCGCTGGTAATTCTCCTGCACCAGGGTCCGGGCGTTCTCGAGCAGCCCGGTGGCACGATCCGACGACCAGAAGGACAGGCCCAGCTGGAAGAACAGCGAGGCGAAGATCGCGACCAGCAAGGCCGGCACCGCCGCGCTGATCGAGAAGATCGTGACTAGCCGGACGTGCAGCTCGCCATCACCGCCGACCAGCGAGCGCGCCGCCCGCCGCTTGGCGATCCGCCGTCCGATCAGCATCAGCAGCGCAATGGCAGGCACCAGATTGGCCAGCAGCAACAGCGCGATGACGGGCGGCGACAAGGGCAATTGCGGCGTGCTGCTGCCGTCGATGACGAGGTAGGTGGCGATGGCGACCACCACCACCAGCGCGAGCACGCCGGCTTCCACCGCAGGCGTGATGCGGAACCGGCTGACCGGTGGTTCAGGGTTCAGAGCGGGCCTCGCCAACGCCATCATCGTGCCTACAATACAACAATGGTTGTTGCACGGAAACCACATAATGCGCGGTAATCATCCCAGATCGGGCATCTCCTCACCCGCATCGTCGCCGCGCACCGGGATGCCGAGCGTATCGAGGCGCTTGCGCAGCGTGTTGCGGTTGATCCCCATCGCCCGCGCCGCGCGCAGCTGGTTGTTGCCGTGGCGGGCGAGCATCGCCTCGATCAGCGGGCGCTCGACCTCGCCGATCACCCGGTCATAGAGCGAGCCGTCGTCGAGCGCGTCGGGCCGCTCGCGGGCGATGCGCTCGATGAGATGGCGGACGGCGTCGGCGATCCCGGGATCGCTCGACTCCGCCGTCGCCGTCGGCGCGCCAAGCAGGGTGCGAATCACCGGTGCCTCCACCCAGGTGTCGCGGGCAAGCACCGCAAGGCGGCGCATCAGGTTTTCGAGCTCGCGGACGTTGCCTGGCCAGTCATGCGCCGACAGCGCCGCCATGGCGTCATCGGACAGCCGCCGGCTCGGCAGTCCCTGCGCACCGGCCTGATCGAGGAAATGGCGCGCGAGCAGTGGAATGTCCTGGCGGCGATCGCGCAGCGACGGCAGCGCGATCGGCACGACGTTGAGCCGGTAGAACAGATCCTCGCGAAACTGGCCGCCGGCGACCTGCGCGGCGAGATCGCGGTTGGTGGCGGCGACGATGCGGACGTCGGCGCGCATCGCGCGAGCGCCACCGACGCTGGTGAATTCGCCCGACTGGAGCACGCGCAGCAATCGCGTCTGCGCCTCCATCGGCATGTCGCCGATTTCGTCGAGGAACAGGGTGCCGCCCGCCGCCTGCTCGAACCGGCCGGCGTTGCGCGTCTGCGCGCCGGTGAAGGCGCCGCGCTCATGGCCGAACAGCTCGGCCTCGATCAGCTCGCGCGGGATCGCGGCCATGTTGAGCGCGATGAACGGCGCATCGCGGCGCGGCCCGAGATCGTGGATGGCGCGCGCCACCAGTTCCTTGCCGGTGCCCGATTCGCCGGAGATCAGCACGGTGAGATCGTTGGAGATCACCCGCGCGATCACGCGATAGACATCCTGCATCGCCGGCGAGCGCCCGATCAGCGGCAAGGTAGGGTCCTCCCCCGCCTCCGGCTGCGGCATCACCGCGCCGCGCGCCAGCGCGCCGGCGACGGCGCGGGTGAGATCGTCGAGATCGAACGGCTTGGGCAGATATTCGTACGCGCCGACCTCGGTGGCGCGCACCGCGGTGGTCAGCGTGTTCTGCGCCGAGAGGATGATGATCGGCAGCTGCGGCAGCCGGGTGCCGACCTCGGCGATGCGATCGATGCCATCGCCATCGGGCAGGACGACATCAGTGATCAGCACGTCCGGCACGCGGGTGGCGAGCGCGCGATCGAGCTGCGCCAGCGTCTCGGCGGTGCTGACGTCGTGACCGGCGCGGCGCAGCGCCTGCGCGACGACGGTGCGGATCGCGGCGTCGTCATCGACCACCAGCACCCGGCTCATGCGGCAATGCCCCGTACAGTGGTGACCGGCGCGGTGGTGGCGCGGGGCAGCAGCAGGCGGAGAATGGTCATTTCCGGCGTTCCTTCGCGGGCGTATTGGACGATGCCGCCCATGTCGCGCATCAATTTGTCGACCAGCGCGAGGCCGAACCCCTGCCCCTCGCGGCGGCCGGAGACGAACGGTTCGAACAGATGCTCGGCAATGTCCGGCGGCGCGCCCGGGCCATTGTCGGCGACGCAGATCTCGATCGGCAGCGGCACCCGCGGGCGGCCGGGCGCGGCGCTCACCGCCATGCCGTGGCGATAGGCGGTGGTGATGTGGATGCGCGGCTGGCGCTCGTCGCCGATCGCCTCGCGGGCGTTCTTGAGCAGGTTGATGACGATCTGGAGCAAGGCGTCGCGGTTGATCAGCGCCGGCGGCAGCGAGGGATCGAACCGCTCCTCGATGGTGATGCCGCGGGCGAAACCGGCGAGCGCGAGGCTGCGGGCGTGGCCAAGCAGCGGATAGATGTTTTCGGGTGCGAGCGGCAGCGGCCGGGTGTCGCTGAAATCCTGCATCCGATCGATCAGCGCGGCGATGCGATCGACCTCGGTGACGATCAAGGTGGTAAGCTCGCCGGCGCCGATCAACTGCGCGGCGCCGCGGATCCCCGACAGCGGGTTCTTGACCTCATGCGCGAGCATCGCCGCAGCACCGGTGGCGGCCCGCGCGCTGGCGGTTCGATCGGCGGAATGGCCGAGGCCGCGGGTGCTCGCCGAGGTGTGGAGCGTGATCAGCCGCCAGCCGGGATGATCGGCGATGATCGCCTCGACGAAGTCGACGCGGATCTTGCCGCGCGGGGTGGCGATCTCGGTATCGTAGACGGCGACGCCCTGGCCACCACGGCGATCGTCTCCCTCCTCCGGCGGCGGCAGGATGGCGGCGAGCGGCTGGCCGGTCATCACCCGTTCGGAGAGGTTGAGCAGCTGCTCGGCGAGCGCATTGGCATGGGCGATGCGCTCGTCCGGATCGACCACCAGCACCGCGACCGGCAGAGCGGCGAACAGCTCGGCAAAGCCGGGGCGGCCGGCCATGCGCGGCTCAGGCTGCCTGGAGCTGGCGGTGGGGCGCGTAGAATTCGGCGAGCATCGCCTTGACGCGGGTCGCGTCGGGCTCCTGGTTCACCGTGTTGCGGAACTCGGCCGAGCCGTTCAGCCCCTTGGTGTACCAGCCGATGTGCTTGCGCGCCATATTGACCCCGGTGACCGGGCCGTAATGCTCGAGCATCGCCTCATAATGTGCGGCGATGACCTGATATTGCTCGTCTAGCGACGGATCTGGCCGACGGGTGCCGGTGGCAAACCATTCCATCAGCTGGCCGAGCAGCCACGGCCGGCCATAGGCGCCGCGACCGATCATGATGCCGTCGGCGCCCGACTGGTCGAGCGCGGCCTCGGCATCCTCGATCGAGCAGATGTCGCCATTGGCGATCACCGGGATCGTCACCGCTTCCTTGACCCGGCGGATGAACGCCCAGTCGGCCGAGCCCTTGTACATCTGGTTGCGGGTGCGGCCGTGGACGGTGATCAGCTTGACCCCGAGATCCTCGGCGATGCGCGCGAGCTCGGGCGCGTTGAGGCTGTCATGGCACCAGCCCATCCGCATCTTCAGCGTGACCGGGGCCTTGACCGCCTTGACGATCGCAGTGACCAGCTCGGCGGCGAGGCCGAGGTCGCGCATCAGCGCCGAGCCGGCGTCGCCGTTGGTGACCTTGCGGACCGGGCAGCCCATGTTGATGTCGATGATCGCGGCGCCGCGGTCTTCCGCCAGCCTGGCGGCCTCGGCCATCTCATAGGGCGTGCAGCCGACGAGCTGCATCGACACCGGCTCTTCGGAGGGGTGCCACGCCGCCTTCTGGATCGACTGGCGGGTCTCGCGGATCGCCGCCTGGCTGGCGATCATCTCGGTGACGTTGAGGCCCGAGCCATAGCGGCGCACCAGGGTGCGGAACGGCATGTCGGTGACGCCGGTCATCGGCGCCAGCACGACGGGGCTGTCGATCCGCACGGGGCCGACGTGAATGGGAGCGAGGGTGCGCATCGATCTGCCTGAAAATTGGGCAGAGCCTTACCGGGTTGCGGGGGTGGAGGCAAGGTTAGGGGTTTGTGCAGGCTGGATAAGCGCCCGCCGCAGCGCTAGGCGGCGCGGATGACTGACAGACCCCGTACCGTCGCGCTGATCGTCGCGGCCGGATCCGGCACCCGCGCAGGGGGGCCGGTGGCCAAGCAATATGCGCTGCTCGGCGGCCGGGCGATGGTCGCCCACGCCTATGGGGCGTTTGCGGCGCATCCCGGGATCGACGAGGTGGTGGTGGTGATCGCGCCCGGCGCCGAGGCCGAGGCGGCGGCGGCGCTGGGGCCGGTGCGCACGGTTGCCGGCGGCGCCAGCCGGCGCGAGTCGGTGGCGAACGGGCTCGCCGCGATCGACGCCGCGCGCGTGCTGATCCACGATGCGGCGCGACCGTTGCTGCCGGCGGTGGTGATCGACCGGGTGCTGAAGGCGCTCGACGATGCCGACGGCGCCTATCCGGTGCTGCCGGTCGCCGACACGCTGGTGCGCGAGGGCGCGGTGGTGTCGCGCGACGGCCTCGCGCGGGTGCAGACCCCGCAGGGCTTCCGCATCCAGGCGCTGCGCGCGGCGCATGACGCCTGGCCCGCCGGCGACGAGGCGACCGATGACGCGCAGATGGTGCGCCGGCTTGGCGGCAGCGTCATCCTGGTGCAGGGCGATCCGATGCTCGACAAGATCACCCATCCAGACGATTTCGCCACCGCCGAGGCGCGCCTTGCGCTCGAGCCGCGGATGGCGACCGGGTTCGACGTCCACCGGCTCGAGGCCGGCGAGGAATTGTGGCTCGGCGGGGTGCTGATCCCGCACGACAAGGGCCTGTCCGGCCATAGCGACGCGGATGTGGTGCTGCATGCGCTGACCGATGCGCTGCTCGGCACGATCGCGGCCGGCGATATCGGCACGCATTTCCCGCCGAGCGACCCGCAGTGGCGCGGCGCCGAATCGGGCCAGTTCCTCCAGCATGCGGCGTCGCTGATCGCCGCCAAGGGAGGGCGTATCGACTTCGTCGACGTGACGATCATGTGCGAGGCGCCCAAGATCGGGCCGCATCGCGCCGCGATGCAGGCGCGGATCGGCGAGCTGCTCGGGCTCAGCCTCGATCGGGTCAGCATCAAGGCGACCACCACCGAGAAGCTCGGCTTCACCGGGCGCGAAGAGGGCATCGCCACCCAGGCGGCGGCGACCGTCAGTGTGCCGCGGGCGCCGCGATGAAGGCGCTGGTTGCGGTCGCGCTGGCGGCGGCGCTGACCAGCGCGCCGGCGATGGCGCAGACCCGCTGCTTGACCGAGACCGACGCCGAGTCGATCGCGCTGGTGGCGATGCCCGACATCGTCCGCGGCGCCGGGATCGTCTGCGCCGCCCGACTGCCGGCGGCGAGCCTGGTGCGGCAGACCGGCGGGCCGTTCCTCGACAAATATCAGACCGCGGCGGACCGCGCCTGGCCCGGCGCGCGCGCGGCGATCGTCAAGCTCTCGGATCCCGCGATCGACCTGCTGCTCGGCTCCGATTACGCGCGGCCGTTGCTCACCGCGGCGCTGGCGCCGCTGCTCGTCGGGCGGATCGCGCCCAAGGATTGCGGCACGATCGATCACCTGCTCACCCTGCTCGCGCCGCTGCCGCCGCAGAATATGGCGGGCGTGATCGTGACGACGTTGCACTATCTTAAGACCGAGAAGGCCAAGGGCAAGAACGTCGCGGTGCCCGACCTGCCGCTGTGTGCCGAGGAGCCGCGCTGACATGGATACCCTGCTGCCCGAGGAACTGGTCGCCGCCGCGCGCCACGTGATCGAAGCCAATCGTGCCGCCGGGCGCACCATCAGCGTCGCCGAGAGCTGCACCGGCGGGCTGGTCGCCGCGGCGCTGACCGAGATCCCCGGATCGTCCGACGTGTTCGGCGCGTCGTTCGTGACCTATTCAAACCGCGCCAAGACCGACCTGCTCAAGGTCAGCACCGACGTGCTCGAGACGTTTGGCGCGGTATCGATCGCAACCGCGTGGAGCATGGCGCAGGGCGCGCTCGCCAACAGCCATGCCGATGTCGCGGTGGCGATCACCGGCGTCGCCGGGCCGGGCGGCGGCACGGCGAAGAAGCCGGTCGGCACGGTGGTGTTCGCCTGCGCCACAAAGGGCGGCGACCCATCCGACGTTCATGCCGATCGCCGCGACTTCGGCGATCTCGGCCGCGGCGGGATCAGGCTTCAGGCGGCGCTGGTCGCGCTCGAGCTGCTGCTGCCGTAAAGCTCGGCGGCGCGGGTTTCGAACGCGCCGATCATCTTGCGCAGCGCGGCGCCGAACACCTGGCCGGCGAGCATCTCGAACACCCGGTTCTTGAACGCGAAATCGACCGCGAAGTCGACCGCGCAGCCGCCATCGCCCTCGGCGCGGAAGTGCCAGTCGTTGTGGAGATATTTGAGCGGCCCGTCGATATATTCGACGTGAATGTGGCCGGGGCGCTCCTTCCTCACCTCGGAGGTGAAGGTCTCGCGCAGCCCCTTGAAGCCGACGATCATGTCAGCGGTCGTCGCCGTCGCCGAATCGCGCCGCACCCGCATCGCCGAGACCCAGGGCAGGAATTCGGCGTAGCGCGAGACATCGGCGACCAGATCGAACATCTGCTCCGGCGTGTAGGGCAGATGGCGCGTCTCGCTGTGCTTAGGCACCGACCAGCCTCGGCGCGAGCTTGGCGTCACGCGCGGCGCGCATCTTCGCGAAATCGTCGCCGGCATGGTAGCTCGACCGGGTCAGCGGCGACGACGCGACAAGCAGGAAGCCCTTGGCGCGGGCGATGCTGGCATAGGCGTCGAACGCCTTTGGCGTCACGAACTCGGCGACCTTGGCGTGGCGCGGGGTGGGCTGGAGATACTGCCCCATAGTGAGGAAATCGATGTCAGCCGAGCGCATGTCGTCCATCACCTGATGAATCTCGAGCCGCTCCTCGCCGAGGCCCAGCATCACGCCCGACTTGGTGAAGATCGATGGATCAAGCTTCTTGACGCTCTCGAGCAGCCTCAGCGAGGCATAGTAACGCGCACCCGGGCGGATCGTCGGGTAGAGCCGCGGCACCGTCTCGAGATTGTGGTTGTAGACGTCCGGCCGCGCGGCGACGATCGCCTCGACCGCGGCCTCATGCTTGTTGCGGAAATCGGGTGTGAGGATCTCGATGGTGGTGCGCGGGTTGGCGCGGCGGATCGCCTCGATCACCTTGACGAACTGCTTGGCGCCGCCGTCCGGCAGATCGTCACGATCGACCGAGGTGACGACGATATGCTCCAGCCCCATCTGCGCCGCCGCCTCGGCGACGTTGTTGGGCTCCATCGGGTCGACCGCGCGCGGCATGCCGGTTTTGACATTGCAGAAGGCGCAGGCTCGCGTGCAGGTGTCGCCGAGGATCATCACCGTGGCGTGCTTCTTCGACCAGCATTCGCCGATATTGGGGCACGCCGCCTCCTCGCACACCGTGGTGAGGCTTTTCGAGCGCATCAGTTCGCGGGTCGCGGCGAAGCCGGCGGAGGTCGGCGCCTTGACGCGGATCCAGTCGGGCTTGCGGACCCGTAGCGGAGTCATCTCGTTCATGCCCCGCGAGATAGCGAGCCGCGCCCTCCCCCACAACCTGCTGCCGGCCTTGTCGGCACCCTAATGTTTCTTCTACCCGGGACGGGCGACCGACAACCAGGAGCTTGAACGTGGCTGATTTCTCCAACCTCATCGACGGCTATCGCCGCTTTCGCACCACCGGCTGGGCGACGCAGCGCGATCGCTGGGCCGAATTGAAGGAGGGCCAGAGCCCCAAGGTGCTGATCATCGCGTGCTCGGACAGCCGGGTGGACCCGGCGCAGGTATTCGACACCTCCCCCGGCGAGATCTTCGCGGTGCGCAACGTCGCCAACCTGGTGCCGCCTTACGAGACCGGCGGCGGCCGCCACGGCGTTTCGGCGGCGGTGGAGTTTGCGGTGACGCAATTGGAGGTGCCCGAGATCGTGGTGCTCGGCCATGGCTCGTGCGGCGGCGTACACGCCTCGCTGACCCAGCGGTTCGACGGCGCGGCGCCCGGCGCCGGCGGGTTCATCGCGCACTGGATCGACCTGCTCGACGAGGCTCGGGCACGGATCGTCGCCAAGCATGGCGAGGGCCCCGCGGCGATCCGTGCGCTCGAACTGGAGACGGTACGGGTGTCGATCGCCAACCTGCTGACCTTCCCGTTCGTGGCGGAACGGGCGGCGGCGGGGTCGCTGCGGATCCATGGCGCCTATTTCGCGATCGCCGACGGGGTGCTGCACGTGATGGGCGACGATGGCGCGTTTGCGCCGGCCTGAGCATTGCCGGCGCCGCTGAAATGGTCCGTCATCCCAGCGGAAGCTGGGATCTCGTGGTGGCGGGCGGAAGGAGCCGCGGGAGACCCCAGCTTCCGCTGGGGTGACGGGTTCGGTGGGGCGGCGCGGCTAGACCTCTACGCCCAGTGCCTCGTGCGCGATCCTCGCGAGTTCGGGGTCGAGCGGCGGCGGGGTCATGTCGACACTGGCCTCGAGCTGCCGGCTGATCGCCTTCAGCGCCGCGATGCGTGCGGCTTTCTTGTCGTTGCCGTCGATCACGATCCAGGGCGTGCCGCCGGTATCGGTGCGGGCGAACATGTCGTGCATCGCGGCGAGATATTCGGCGCGGCGGGCGCGGTTGCGGTAATCGTCGGCACCGGTCTTCCAGCGCTTCCACGGGTCGTGCAGCCGCGACAGCAGGCGCTTGTCCTGCTCGGCCTGGCCGATGTGGACGAACACCTTGACGAGGGTGATGCCGTCTTCGACCAGCCCCGCCTCAAAGGCGTTGATCTCGTCATAGCCGCGGCGCCAATCGGCCTCGCTGGCATAGCCCTCGACCCGCTCGACCAGCACCCGCCCGTACCAGCTGCGATCGAACACGGTGACGTTGCCGGCGGCCGGCAGCCGGTTGCGGAAGCGCCAAAGGAAATCATGGGCCTTTTCCTCCGCCGACGGCGCTGAGATCGGATAGACCTCATAGTGGCGCGGATCCCATTCGGCGGTGAGGCGCTGGATGACGCCGCCCTTGCCGGCGGCGTCCCACCCCTCGAACATCACGACGGCGCGTCGGCCGTGGATGATGTGCGCGACCAGGATCTGCTCGAGATGCGCCTGGAGATGCGCGAGATCGTGCTTGTAGCGGCCCTTGTAGGGCTTGCCGGCTTCATACTCGCTGAGGTCGATCATCGGGGCTCCTGACGGATGGACATCAGGCCAACGCGTGAGGAGGGATCGGGTTCTCTCCTGCCGCCCGTCATCCTGAACGTGTCAGCATCCCTAGCCGGCTCCGCCCCGGGGCGGAGGGTCGGCCATGGATCCTGGAACGAGTTCAGGATGACGGGGGGTATAAGAGGTCAGCCGGCGCTGGGGGCCACTGCCTTGTCGACGTCCTTCTTTAACTCGGCGGTCGAGCGCAGGTTGAGTTCCTTGAGCTGCTTGGGCGTCGCGAAATTGGGCGCGCCCATCATCAGATCCTCGGCCTTCTGGGTCATCGGGAAGGTGATGACCTCGCGGATGTTGGGCTCGTCGGCGAGCAGCATGACCATCCGGTCGATGCCCGGTGCCGAGCCGCCGTGCGGCGGGGCGCCGCACTTGAAGGCGTTGATCATCCCCGAGAAATTCTGGTCGACATCGGCCTGGCTATAGCCGGCGATCTCGAACGCCTTGTACATGATCTCGGGCTTGTGGTTCCGGATCGCGCCCGAGCTCAGCTCGATGCCGTTGCAGACGATGTCATACTGATAGGCGAGGATGTCGAGCGGATCCTTGGTCTCGAGCGCCTCCATCTCGCCTTGCGGCATCGAGAAGGGATTGTGGCTGAAGTCGACCTTCTTGGCGTCCTCGTCATATTCAAACATCGGGAAATCGACGATCCAGCAGAATTCGAAGCGCTTGGGATCGATCAGCCCGAGGCTCTCGCCGACGCGGGTGCGGGCGAGGCCGGCGAGCTTGGTGGCCTGGCCTTCCTTGCCGGCGGCGAAGAAGATGCCGTCGTCCGGGCCGAGGCCGAGCGTCTCGGCGAGCCTGGCCATACCGTCCTCGCCATGGTTCTTGGCGATCGGGCCACCCCATTCACCGCCCTTGCGGGTGGCATAGCCGAGCCCGGCAAAGCCCTCCGACTGTGCCCAGCCGTTCATGTCGTCGAAGAACTTGCGGCTCTTGTCGGCGGTGTTGGGCGCGGGGATGGCGCGGACGACATCGCCGGCCTCGACGATCGCGGCAAAGCGGCCGAAACCCGAGCCGGTGAAGTGATCGGAGACGTCGCTGATCAGGATCGGGTTGCGCAGGTCCGGCTTGTCGTTGCCGTACTTCAGCATCGATTCCCGATAGGGGATGCGGCGGAACGGCAGCGCCGAGACCTGGCGGCCCTTGCCCTGCCAATCGGCGAACTGTTCGAACAGGCCGTGGAGCACCGGCTCGATCGCCTGGAACACGTCTTCCTGGGTGACGAAGCTCATCTCGAAGTCGAGCTGGTAGAATTCACCGGGCGAGCGGTCGGCGCGGGCGTCCTCGTCGCGGAAGCAGGGCGCGATCTGGAAGTAGCGATCGAAGCCGGCGACCATCAGCAGCTGCTTGAACATCTGCGGCGCCTGGGGGAGCGCATAGAACTTGCCCGGATGAACGCGGCTGGGAACGAGATAGTCGCGCGCGCCCTCGGGGCTCGACGCGGTAAGGATCGGCGTCTGGAATTCGGTGAACCCTTGCGCGTTCATCCGCTGGCGCAGCGAGGCGATGACGTTGCTGCGCAGCATGATGTTGGCGTGGATCCGCTCGCGGCGCAGGTCGACGAAGCGATAGCGCAGGCGGATGTCCTCGGGATATTCATTGTCGCCGGCGACCGGCATCGGCAGCTCGTTGGCGGCGGACTGGATGGTGACGCTCTGCGCGAACACCTCGATCTCGCCGGTGGCGAGATTGGGGTTGGTGGTGCCCTCGCCACGCGCCTTCACCACGCCGTCGATGGTGATCACCGATTCGGCGCGGATCGCCTCGAGCACCGGCAGCGCGGCCGAGTCGCTGTCGGCGACGATCTGGGTGATGCCATAATGATCGCGCAGATCGATGAAGAGCACGCCGCCGTGATCGCGCTTGCGATGTACCCAGCCTGACAGGCGGACGGTGTCACCGACCGCCGAGGCGTCGAGCGCGGCGCAAGTGTGGGTGCGATAGGCGTGCATGTGGTTTGTCTCGCATACGCGTTCCCCGGCGGAGGCCGGGGCCCGGGATCTCAAGCGGCTGGCTCTGTGACCCTGGGCTCCGGCCTTCGCCGGGGAACGGCTAAAAGGATGAGGTGCGCCCTACCCTGTTCCATCCCCGCTTTGTCAACCCGCGCGAGCGCGCTATGGGCGATCGGATGCATATCCACCCGTTGATTACCGACAGCGCTTCGCTCGCCAATCTGTGTACCCGCCTGGCCCAGGCCGACTTCATCACGGTCGACACCGAGTTCATGCGCGAGAGCACCTATTACCCCGAACTGTGCCTGATCCAGATCGCGGACGTGAACGAGGCGGCGGCGATCGATCCGATGGCGCCGGGGCTCGACATGCAGCCGCTGCTCGATCTGCTCACCGACAATGAGGACGTGCTCAAGGTGTTCCACGCCGGCGGGCAGGACATCGAGATCATCTACAATCTCACCGGCAAGACCCCTCACCCGCTGTTCGACACCCAGGTGGCGGCGATGGCGCTCGGCCAGGGCGAGCAGATCGGCTATTCCAACCTGGTCGACAGCTGGCTCGGCATCGCGGTCGACAAGGGCGCGCGCTTTACCGACTGGGCGCGCCGCCCGCTCGACGAGCGCCAGATCGAATATGCGATCGGCGACGTCACCCATCTCGCGGTGATCTTTCCCAAGATGCTCGAGCGGCTGCGCAAGACGGGGCGCGGCGCGTGGCTCAACCAGGAAATGGAGCGGCTCGGCGACAAGGCCAATTACGCCAACGATCCCGATCTCGCCTGGAAGCGGGTGCGCATCTCCGGGCGCAAGCCCGACGTGCTCGGCCGGCTAAAGGCGCTCGCCCGCTGGCGCGAGCTGGAGGCGCAGGCCAAGGACCTGCCGCGCGGCCGCATCGTCAAGGACGAGACGCTGGGCGATCTCGCCGGCCACCCGCCGCGCAAGCAGGCCGATCTCGCCAAGGTCCGCGGCCTCTCGGCGACCTGGGCGAGCAACGACATCGGCGGGCGGCTGATGGCGGCGCTGGAGAATGCACCGCCGCTCGAGGGCGACGAGCTGCCGCCACGCGACGATCGCAAGCCGGGGCTCGGCAAGGATGGCTCGCTGGTCGCCGACCTGCTCAAGCTGCTGCTCAAGATCCGCAGCCGCGACATCGATGTCGCCTCCAAGCTGCTCGCCCGCGCCGACGAACTGGAGGCGCTCGCCGCCGGGGTCCGCACCGGGCTGCCGATGCTCGAGGGCTGGCGGTTCGACCAGTTCGGTCGCGATGCGCTCGACCTCGTCGAGGGGCGGCTCGGCTTCGCCGTCCAGGGCGGCAAGCTCAAGATGACGCGCACCGAGGACGGCGCATGAGCTGGCGGCTGCTGCCGCTGGTGGCGCTGGTCGGCTGCGCGCCGCAGCCCGCCGCGGTGGTGGCGCCGCCGGCGGCCGTCGCGCCGTGCGATGCTGCCGGGCTCCAGGAGTTGGTCGGGCAGACCGCGGATGAGGCGTTGTTCGCGACAGCGCTCAAGCGCAGCGGCGCCCGCAGCCTGCGCCGGCTTGGTCCCGACAGCGTGATGACGATGGATTATCGCACCGACCGGCTCAACATCGTGACCGGCGCCGACCACCGGGTGACGCGGGTCAGCTGCGGCTGATCGTTTCCACCGCCGGGCGGCGCTTGAGCGCCGCGGCGAGCGCGGCGTGGCGCCGCTCGACCGCCTCGGCATAAAGGCCGCGGTCCTCGTCGGGCAGGCGCAGCGTCAGGTTGCGGTCCGACAGCACCAATGACGAGCGCTGCAGCGGGCCGGTAAGCCCGGCGCTGAAGCGCTGGCCGAAACGCATCGCCAGGCCCCAGATGCTCGCCGCCTGGAGCTGCGGCTCGGCGAGCAGGGTCGGCAGCAGCGGATGGGCGGCGGTGGTGCCGGTGAGGCTGGTGTGCAGCGCCTGCGCCACCATCGCCCGGCCGGCGCCGTCGATCGCCACCCAATTGCCGTGCAGTGCCGCTTCCACCGCCTGCTCGTCGCGGAACTCGGGGTTGGCGCGCCAGCCGGCGTCGGCGAGCAGGCAGGCGGCGAGGCGCAGCCGCGCGGTCTCGTCCGGGTCGGCGAACAGCGGCGCGATCCAGCCATCGAGCATGTCGCCGAGATCGGGAAAGCGGCTGAGCACCCGCCCCTCCTCGCGAACGCCGACGATGAGCGGATCGAGCGCGCGGGTCTCGGCATCGAGCGTGCCGTAGAGCAGGCCCTCGCGCAGGCCGTAAGTGGAGGCGATCGCAGTGCTGCTGCCGAGCTCGCGCATCACCACGCCGAGCAGCGCGGTGGCGTCGCCGATCGCGGCGGCGCGCGCGGCGGACATGCCGGGCACCGCGCGCAACCGTGGCTTGGAAAGGTGCGATATGCTGCGGCCGAGCCGGGCGACGGTCGCCGGGCTCAAGGCATAACCGTGGATGATCGGTAGCGGATAGCCGGTGAGGCTCATGTCGAGCCGCGCCAGCGCGCGCCACGAACCGCCGACCATGTACAGCGGCAGCCCTTTGCCCCGCCCGGCCCAGCCCGCCTCGCCGAGCAGCCGGACGATCAGCCGCTCGAAGCCGGGACCGCGGTTGGCGCGCAGCGCGGCGATGCGCAGCACGCCGAGCGGGAAGGAGATGCGATCGGTGACGGTGCCGGCGACGACGCGCACCAGCTCGAGGCTGCCGCCCCCGAGATCGCCGACGATGCCATCGGCGTCGGGGATGGCGGAGAGCACGCCGAGGCCCGACGCGGTCGCCTCCTGCTCGCCGCTGAGCACCTCGACGGTGAGGCCGAGCGCGGTGGCGGCCGCGATGAACGCCGGGCCATTGGAGGCATCGCGCACCGCGGCAGTGGCGACGGTGCGCAGGCTGGCGTCCATCTCGCGGCCGATCGCGGCAAACCGGGCCAGCGCCCCCTGGGCGAGGCGCATCGATGCAGGGGTCATCGCGCCCGTCGTCGCCAGCCCGCGACCGAGCCCGGCCATGACCTTCTCGTTGAGCAGCATCGCCGGCAGCCGCGGATGGCCTTCATAGACCACCAGCCGCACCGAATTGGAGCCGATGTCGATGATCCCGGTGCGGGGCTGCGCGGCGGCCTGCGGTGGTCGTTTGCGGAAGAGCGTGGCCATCGTTTCAGCAATCACCGGGGCACGAGGGGTCGACAGGCCGCCTCCCTGCGGCACGCGGGCGGGCAGAACAAGCGCCGACCCGCCGGTTACCCCCGGCTATCGCCGCCGCCTCAGCGACAAGGTCGGCACCGCGGTGCTCGCGCCGAGCGACGCGCCGCGGCCCGACAGCGAGGGGTTGATCATGAAGTAGCGGTGGAGATTGAACGGCTTCTCGCCCGGCTCCTCGCGCACGTAGCGGCCGTCCGCCTCCAGCTCCCAGCTCTGTTCGTTGTCGATCAGATTGGCAACCATCACCTGATCGAGCACCTGATCGTGGACCGTCGGATTTTCCAGCGGCACCATATATTCGACCCGCCGATCGAAGTTGCGTGGCATCCAGTCGGCCGAGGAAATGAACACGCGGGCGCCATCGTTGGGCAGCGCCGCGCCGTTGCCGAAGCAGAAGATGCGGCTGTGCTCGAGGAAGCGGCCGATCACCGACTTGACGCGGATGTTGTCCGACAGGCCGGGAACGCCGGGGCGCAGGCAGCAGATGCCGCGGATGATCAGCTCGATCTCCACCCCTGCGTCGCTCGCCTCGTAGAGCTTGTCGATGATCTCGGGATCGACCAGCGAGTTCATCTTGGCCCAGACCGCGCCGGCACGCCCCGCCTGGGCATGGCCGATCTCGGCATCGATCATCTCGAGCAGGCGCTGGCGCAGGTCGCGCGGCGACAGGCTGACCTTGGCGATATCGGTCGGCTCGACATAGCCGGTGACGTAGTTGAACATCTGCGCGGCATCGCGACCGATGCGGGCATCGGCGGTGAAGAAGGACAGATCGGTGTAGATCCGCGCCGTGACGGGATGATAATTGCCGGTGCCGAAATGGCAGTAGGTGCGGAACTGGCCGCCCTCGCGGCGCACCACCATCGACACCTTGGCGTGGGTTTTCCACTCGAGGAAGCCATAGACCACCTGGACGCCGGCGCGCTCGAGCGCGCTCGCCCACATGATATTCTGTTCCTCGTCGAACCGCGCGCGCAGCTCGACCACCGCGGTGACCGATTTGCCGGATTCGGCAGCGGCGATCAGCGCGTTGATCACCGCGGGCTGCTTGCCGGCGCGGTACAGCGTCTGCTTGATCGCGATCACGTCCGGGTCGGCGGCGGCCTGCTTGAGGAAGGCGAGCACGACGTCGAACGTTTCGTAGGGATGATGGACGACGATGTCCTTCGCGCGGATCGCCGCGAAGCAGTCGCCCGCAAATTCGCGGATACGCTCGGGGAAGCGCGGCGTGAACGGCGGGAATTTGAGATCGGGCCGGTCCTCGTCGACGATCGCCTCGAGATCGCCGATGCCGAGCAGATTGCCGCTCTCGGTGATGATCGCCTCGCTGCCGCCGAGCGCCTCGCGCAGCACCTCGGCGAGATTGTCGGGCATGCCCGTCTCGAGCTCGAGCCGGATCACCCGGCCGCGGCGGCGGCGCTTGATGGCATTGGCGAAGTAGCGGACGAGATCCTCGGCCTCTTCGTCGATCTCGATGTCGCTGTCGCGCAGCACCCGGAAGGCGGCGGCGCCATTCATGGTATAGCCCGGGAACAGCACCGGGGCGAAGCGCTTCACCACCGCCTCGATCGAGACGTACCGCGCCGGCTCCCCGGGCAGGCGGATGAAACGGGGCGCGCTGGTCGGCAGCATGACCAGCTCGAGCACCGGCTCGCGATCATTGTCGCGGACCAGATCGAAGATCACCGACAGCCCCTTGTTGGGGATGAACGGGAACGGGTGGGCCGGATCCAGCGCCTGCGGGGTGAGGATCGGGAAGATCTGCTCGCGGAAATGGTCTTCCAGCCACGCCGCCGCCTCGGCATCGACCTCGTCGCGTCGGAGCACGCGCAGGTCGGCCTCGTCGAGCAGGGTGCGCAGGTCGCCCCAGACATGCTGCTGGCTGGCCATCAGCGCATCGGCCTCGGTGATGATCGCGCCGAGCTGCTGGGTGGCGGTGAGCCCGTCGGCGGAGCGGCGGTCGACGTCCTTGAGCTGCTGGCCCTTCAGCCCCGCCACCCGGACCATGAAGAATTCGTCGAGGTTGGAGCCCGAGATCGACAGGAAACGGAGCCGCTCGAGCAGCGGGTGCGCCTTGTTGCAGGCCTCCTCGAGCACCCGGCGGTTGAACGCCAGCCATGACAGTTCGCGATTGAAGTAGCGATCGTTCACCTCGGGAACGAAGGGATCGTCATCAGCGTCGGGCAGATGGGCGAGGTGAGCTGGGCGTGTCATAAATCGGTCGTAGGAAACAACGATTGCGATTGCATGACGATCCCTGCGTCCGCCAGCACGGTCCGCGCGAGCGGTATCGACAGGCGTTTGCGGCTCTCCAGCACCGCCTGATCGAGCGCGTCGACCACCCGCTGGATGGCGATGTGGCTCCGCTCGACCCGCAGGGTCAGCCAGTCGACCAGGTCCGGCCGGGCATCGAGCCCGCGGCGCAGGAAGAGCTGGCCGAACAGCGCGTGCATCAACTCGTCGTCGGGCGCGGTGATCGCGGCGTGCGGGCTGGCGGCCAACCGCGAGCGTAAGTCCGGGAGCTTGACGCCCCAGGCGGGCGGCAACGCATCCGCGACGATCACCAGCGGCCGATGCTCGGCCTGCGCCTGGTTCCAGGCATGGAACAGCTGCTGCTCGGGTACGCGCTCGGCATCGTCGATGATGGTGCCGCCACTCTTGGCGGCGAAGATGCGCGCGAGCAGGCTGCGCCCCGACTTGCGTGGGCCGGTGAGCACGGCGGCCATCACCGGCCACGTCGCCCAATGCTCCAGCGTATGCGCGGCGCGGGCGTTGGACGGGGTGATCAGGAAGGCCTCGTCGCGAGGGTCCGCCGGCCAGCCGAGCGGGAGCGCGAGCTGGCTCATCCGGCGGGCTGGGCGTCGGCCGGGATGTTGGGCGGCAGCAGCTGCGGTGCACGGCGGATGCGCAGCGTCTGCCCGCTGCCGAGCACCTGATAGCCGCGCGACTCCAGCGCCGCCTTGAGCACCGCGGGATCGCCATCGAAGGTGACCCGCATGAGCGAGACGCCGCCGAGGGCGAGGCTGGTGGTGGAGGCGGTGCGGACGCCGAGGATGCCGCGCACCAGACCTTCGGTATTGGCGACGGTCGCGGCGCTCGGCGTGTCGAACTGGACCGTAATCGGGATGCCGACGGCAGCGCCGGACAGATCGCCGACGATGTCGGTGAGGCTGTCGTTACCCAGATCGGGCGCGCTGTCGTCGACCACCGGCTCGGGCGGCGGCGGCGGCGACAGCGTGGGATCGACCCCGAGCACGCCGCTGCGCAGCGCCTGCTCGAACAGGTTGTCCATCCGGGCGACCCCGGTGTCGAGCAGCTTGGGCAGACCGGCGGCATTGTTGACGCGCAGGGTGAAGCTGCCGACCAGTTCATTGTCAGGCCCGTGGCGCGCCTGGAACACGCCGATGACCGGACCGCCGGGATAGGTGCGATAGAGCCGCACCACCGGGATCAGGATGTCCGCGGCGCCATATTGATCGATGATCGTGCGCCACCAGCCGCGCCCCGGCCGCGCGATCTGGCCGGCGTTGAGCAGCAGCGAATCGGCACCGTTGCCGGACGGACGGACATAGTCGACGCTGCTGTTGCCGGTGCGGTAGCGTGCCCAGGCCTCCTGCCACTCGCTGCGCTGCTCGAACACCGTCTCGACCCCGGCCGACACCTGGAGCGGCACCAGCAGCATCGGCCGCGAGCGATCCGAATAGGCGCTGATGCCGAGCAGCGAGGCGGCGCGGGCGCGATTGAACAGCACCCCGAGCCGGGCGATGTAGCGATTGGGACCGATCTGCTCATTCTCGACGACGATGCCGGAGACGAGCTGGTCGAGCGTACCATCGGATACCAGGCCACCCCCGCCGCCAAGACGATTGGAGAGCTGGACCCACGCCTTGCGCTGGGCGACCCGCCAGCCTCCGAGCCGCGCGGCCTCGGCGGTCTTGCCGGCGACATCGACGGTGACTCCGGTGACTTCGTAGCTGCTACCGCTGTCGACGGGCGCGACGCCACGGCCGCCCTCCATCTGGGCGATCGCGCCGGCGCCGAGCAGCAGCGCGGCGAGCGCGAGCGAGGTGGACAGGGTACGGAGACGCATCGTCAGGCCTTTTGGCGAAGCAGGCGTGGAAATCCAAGCGCGATATGTCTAGCAGGCTCGACCATGACCAACGATCGTCGCAACGCGCCCTACACCTATGCCGATGCAGGGGTGTCCATCGCCGCCGGCAATGCCCTCGTCCGTGCCATCGGACCGCTCGCCAAGGCGACCCGCCGTGCCGGGGCGGATGCCGATCTCGGCGGCTTCGGCGGCTTCTTCGATCTCAAGGCAGCGGGCTTTGTCGATCCGCTGCTGGTGGCGGCGAATGACGGCGTCGGCACCAAGCTGAAGCTCGCGATCGACTGGGACCGGCACGAGGGTGTCGGCGTCGACCTTGTTGCGATGTGCGCCAACGACCTGATCGTCCAGGGTGCCGAGCCGTTGTTCTTCCTGGATTATTACGCGACCGGCAAGCTCGAGAGCGGGATCGCCGAGCGGGTCGTCGCCTCGATCGCGGAAGGCTGCAAGCAGGCCGGCTGCGCGCTGATCGGCGGCGAAACCGCGGAGATGCCCGGCATGTATGCCGACGGCGACTATGACCTGGCCGGCTTCTGCGTCGGTGCGGTGGAGCGCGACAAGGTGCTGACCGGGCAGACGATCGCCGCCGGCGACGTCATCCTCGGTTTGGCCTCGTCCGGCGTCCATTCGAACGGTTTTTCGCTGGTACGCCGGCTTGCCGCGGACAAGGCCTGGAAGCTCGACCGCCCCGCCCTGTTCGATTCGGATCGGCTGCTGATCGACATCCTGATGGCGCCGACGCGGATCTATGTCGCCAGCCTGCTGCCGTTGCTGCGCGAGCGCGCGATCAAGGGGCTGGCGCACATCACCGGCGGCGGGTTGCTCGAGAACATCCCCCGCGTGCTCCCTGACGACACGCATGCGGTGGTGGATGCCGACGCCTGGGAGCAGCCGCGGCTGATGGCGTTCCTCCAGGCGCAGGGCGGGATCGAGCCCGAGGAGATGGCGCGGACCTTCAACTGCGGGATCGGCATGGCGGTGGTGGTCGCGGCCGACCAGGCGGAAGCGGTCACCGACGCCCTGACCGCGGCGGGCGAGACGGTGTTCGCGATCGGGCGGATCGAGGCCGGCGCGCGGGGCTGCACCGTCAGCGGCTCGACCGAGACCTGGAGCGCGCGCGCCGACTGGACCGCGACCCATCATGGCTGAGACCGCCGCCACGGCTACCGAGGCCCCCAAGCGGGTCGGGGTGCTGATCTCGGGCCGCGGCTCGAACATGATGGCGCTGGCCGAGGCCGGCATTCCCATCGCGCTGGTCGCCTCCGACAAGCCCGACGCACCCGGACTGGCCTGGGCTCGCGCGCACGGCCTTGCCACCTTCGCGCTCTCGCCCAAGGGGATCGGCAAGCCGGTGTATGAGGAAGCGATCGACACCGCGTTGCGCGAGGCCGGCGTCGAGGTGATCGCGCTGGCGGGCTACATGCGCCTGCTGTCCGACGAATTCGTCGCCCGCTGGCGCGACCGGATCGTCAACATCCACCCCTCGCTGCTGCCCAAGTACAAGGGGCTCGATACCCACGCCCGGGCGATCGCGGCCGGCGATGCGAGTGCCGGCTGCTCGGTCCATGTCGTCACCGAGGAGCTCGACGGCGGCGCGGTGCTCGGCCAGGCCGAGGTGCCGATCCTGCCCGGCGACACGCCCGACGCGCTCGCCGCGCGGGTGCTCGACCAGGAACATCTGCTCTACCCTCGCGTGCTCAAGGAGTTCGTCCGCCGATGACCGATCCGCTGTCCCGCGTCCGCGCCATCGCGCTGCTGCTTCCCGACACCGAGGAGCGCGCATCAGCCGACGGCCCCGGCTTCTTCGTGGCGGGCACCCGCTTCGCGCAGCTCGCGGACGCGCAGCTGCTGGTGCTCGGCGACGATGGCGACCAGGCGATCGAGCTCGGCGACGACGCCGACTGGACGCTGATCGAGGACCGGATCGCGCGCGGCTGGGAACTGGCGGCGCCCGAGGCGCTGCTCGAGGCGGGCGGGCGATGACCGAGACCGCGGATCAGGCGCGCACCCGCCGGCGGTGGGTGACGCTCGCCGAGGTGGTCGCGGTGGCGGGCGTGGTGATTGCTGCGCTGACGCTCTATTCCAACTGGGCGGACCGCCGCGCCGATCAGGCCGAGCGCGTCGCCACCGCGACGAGCGAGGCGCGCGACAAGGCGCGGGTGGATCTTACCGGCACCGTCGAGGCCGGCGGCGAGCGGATCACGCTGCATGACGCCCGCCACGACCTCTCCGACGTCACCGTCGCCTTTCCCCAGGCGCTCGGCGTATCGCAGCAGAGCCCGGCGGATGCGGCAATCGACTCAAGCTGGTTCAAGTCGGCGATGCTCAAGCTCACCGACGGTGGCGCCGACGATCGCACCGGCCGGCTGCCGGTGCTGGTGACGGTGCGCTATTGGGTCGGCGACAGCGCGCGGACCGCGACCTCGATCCAGGACGTGGTGTGGAAGACCGAGGGCCGGCGCCTACTCGGGCGTTCGTTCAAGCTCGAAGGGCTGCGGCTGCGTCAGCGTGGCGGGACGCCGGCGGCGCTCGAAGCGGCCTGGGCGAAGGAAAAGCCGACAAGCTGATCGCGCTACAGCGGCCGCGCGTAGATCAGATCGTCGTGCAGCGTCTCGCCGACGCGATATTGGCGGGTGCCGGCGACCGCAAAGCCCTGGCGTTCGTAGAAGGCGCGGGCCCGCGCGTTGCCGGCATAAACGCCGAGCAGCAGGCGGCGGTGACCCGCGGCGCCGGCATCGGCGACCGCGCGGGCCATCAGTGCCGGGCCGAGACCGGTGCCATGGGCAAGTTGGAGCGTGTAGATGCGGCGCAGCTCGATGTCGCCGGGCGCAGCGGCGATCGGCAGGTCTGGCGCGGTGAGCACGGTATAGCCGACCGGGGCGGCGCCGTCGGAATGCTCGGCAAGGGTGACAACGCTTAGCGGATCGTGCGCCCAGGCGGCAAAACACCCGATCGAGCTGTTGCGCGCGAGGTGGGCGATGATATCGGCGCCGGCGAGAACGCCGGCAAAGGCCTCGAGGAAGCTTGCCCCCGCGACCAGCGCGACCGCGGGTGCATCCTCGGGGGACGCACGCCGCAGCCGCCACTCGATCATCAGCCGACGATCTCTTCGGGCTTGAAGAAATAGGCGATCTCGATCGCGGCATTCTCGTCCGAGTCCGAGCCATGGACCGAATTGGCCTCGATCGACTCGGCGATTTCCTTGCGGATCGTGCCGGCGTCGGCATTGGCGGGGTTGGTGGCGCCCATGATGTCGCGATTGCGCTGCATCGCATTCTCGCCCTCGAGCACCTGGACCACGACCGGGCCAGAGATCATGAACGAGACCAGATCGTTGAAGAACGGACGCTCGCGATGGACGGCGTAGAAGCCTTCGGCCTGCTCGCGGGTCATCTGGATGCGCTTGGACGCGACGACGCGGAGGCCGGCGTCTTCGAGCATCTTGGTGACCGCACCGGTGAGGTTGCGGCGGGTGGCATCGGGCTTGATGATCGAGAAGGTACGGTTCGCGGCCATGATGGTCACGGGCTCCTGTTTTATGGGCTGTAGTGAAGTGGCGCCGCCCTAGTCGCGGGGGGCGGGCAATGCAACATCGCGGCTCCCGGCCGCGAGGGACGACGCCATGGTGGCGGCCAATGATCGCCGATCAGGCGGCCTTTTCCCAGCGACCGTCGTCGCCCTGTTTCCAGTAGCGGCGCTCGACGCCGTCGTGCCCGCCGAGCGCGCGCCAGGCGTGGCGCGCCTGCTCGATGTGCTCGTCCTCGAAGAAATGGAAGGCGCGCTCGAAGCCGAGCGCCTCGTCGCGCCAGGCGCCGTCGACCAGCGCGACGTGGCGGGCGGCGTTGGCGGAACCGATGTCGGGCGACAACAGGATCGGCTGCGCGGCATCGTCGCTGGCGCCCTGCTGTGCATGGGGCAGGAAGCTGTCCGCCTGGTAGGTCCAGAGCAGCCGATCAAGTGCGGCGCGTTGATCGTCGCGCGTGCTGACGATCAGCAGGCGGTTGCCGGTCTCCACCACCTTGGCGGCGATCTGCGGCAGCGCGCGCTCCAGCGGGGTGACGGTGAGATGGTAAAAGTCGACCTGCATCGCCTGCCTCTTATCGTCCCTCGCCCATGTTCGTCATCCCGGCGCAAGCCGGGATGACGGCTGGGGACTCAGCCCTCGAAATTGTCGGCGATGAAGCGATCGAGCAGGCGCACGCCGTAGCCGGTCGCGCCCTTGTCGTGGGTGGCGCCGGCCTTGTCGGACCAGACCATGCCGGCGATGTCGAGGTGCGCCCATTTGACGCCCTCGTCGACGAAGCGCTGGATGAACTGCGCCGCGGTGATGGAGCCGGCGCCGCGCGGGCCGATGTTCTTCATGTCGGCGATCGGCGAATCGATCATCTTGTTGTAGGCGTCGGACAGCGGGAAGCGCCACAATTTGTCCCCCGTCGCCAGCCCGGCGGCGAGCAGCTTGTCGGCGAGGCCATCATCATTGGCGAAGACGCCGCCATATTCATGGCCGAGGCTGACGATCATCGCGCCGGTGAGCGTGGCGAGATCGACCACCACCTGCGGCTTGAAGGTCCGCTGCGTCCAGGTGATCGCGTCGGCGAGCACCAGCCGGCCCTCTGCATCGGTGTTGAGGATCTCGATCGTCTGGCCGGACATGGAGGTGACGACGTCGCCCGGGCGCTGGGCGTTGCCGTCGGGCATGTTCTCGACCAGCCCGCAGACGCCGACGACATTGACCTTGGCCTTGCGCGCGGCGAGCGCCTTCATCGCGCCTGCGACGGCGCCGGCGCCGCCCATGTCCCACTTCATGTCTTCCATGCCGGGCCCGGGCTTCAGCGAGATGCCGCCGGTATCGAAGGTGACGCCCTTGCCGACAAAGGCGACCGCGGGATCACCCGCCCCCGCCCCGTTCCAGCGCAGCGCAAGGACGCGCGCCTCGCGTGGGCTGCCCTGGCTGACGCCGAGCAGCGACCCCATGCCGAGCTCGCGCATCGCCGCCTCGTCGAGCACGGTGATCTCAAGCCCGAGCCCCTCGACATCGCGGCGGACCCATTCGACGAAGCTCTCAGGGTAAAGGATGTTCGGCGGCGCCGCGACCAGCGTGCGGGTCAGCGCCAGACCACGGGTGATCGCATCCTGCGCTACCCATGCGGCATCGCTGCCCTCCGGCGCGCCGGCGATCGAGATCACGCCGAGCGTCGGCTTCTGCTTCTCGGGCAGCTTGGTGCGATAGATGTCGTAGCGCCACGCGCGCTGCGCGGCGGCACCGGCAAAGCGCGCGGCGGCCTTAGCCGACGGCTTGGCGGCGGCGATGTCTGCAACGACCTCGGTCGCGCCCGAGGTGAGCAGCTTGGCGGTCAACGCGCCGCCCGCCTTTTCCCAATCGACCTCGCTGCCGGCGCCGACGCCCAGCAGCAGCAACTGGCGGGTGGTGCCGCCAGTTTGGACGAACAGCTCGACGAGCGATCCTGCCTCGCCCTCGAAGCGCTGGGCCTTGGCAGCGGCGGTGGCGAGCGCCTGAGCGCCTTCCTCCAGCCCGGCCCAGCTCGTGCGACCGGCGTCCTTTTCCACCGCAAGCGCGACGATCGGGGCTTCGGGAGCGACGGCGGAGACGAAACGGATTTCCATGGATCAGCAACCTTGCGAGCGGGCACGAACGCGCCGCTCTACGGCAGCGGCGGGAACGTGCAAAGGACAGAGAAAAAACGCAGTGCAGCCATAACGATGCGCAGCCGGAAACGTCGCATCGCACCGCGCGGTGATTGCAGCCGCGCGCGGGTGGTGCGATAGGCGGACAATGGGGTGCCGTTCAGGGCGGTGCCGGGGTCATGCGCTTAAAGGTGGTTCTGACAATCGTGCTGCGTTTCGACCTTCTGGCCGGCTGCGCCCTGCCGCTCGCCCTGCCCCTCGCGTTGATCGCCGCGCCGGCGGCCGCGCAGGACCTGCAGGATCGCGCCACCCCGCCCCCGCCCGTGTCCGATCCCGCGCTGGCCGCCGCGGCCACGCCCGATGCGGCGGTCGCGCCCGAGAACAGTGAGCAGATCCGCTTCAGCGCCGACAGCCTGGATTATGACACCGACGCCGACATCGTCACCGCGACCGGCGAGGTGCGGATGTTCCGCCAGGGCGACCGGCTGCGGGCCGACAAGGTGGTGTGGAACCGCAAGACCGGGAAGGTCGTCGCGACCGGCAACATCGCGGTGACCAATCCGGCCGGCGACGTCGCTTATGGCGACACCATCAATCTCACCGATTCGCTCAAGGACGGCGTGGTCGAGAACATGCTGGTGGTGCTCGAACAGGGCGGCCGGCTCGCGGCCGAGAAGGGCACGCGCGAGACCGACGGCACGCTGGAGCTGACCGACGCGGCCTATACGCCGTGCGCGGTGCAGGGCTCGACCGGCTGCCCCAAGGAACCGTCGTGGAAGATCACCGCGGTGCGGATCACCTACCGGCCCGACAAGCAGCGGATGTATTATGGCGGCGGGCGGTTCCACCTGTTCGGCCTGCCGACGCTGCCGCTGCCGAGCTTCTCGCACCCGGTGGGCGGCAGCGCCGAGAGCGGCCTGCTCAGCCCCAACATCCGCTACGACCGGGTCAACGGGCTCGAACTGGTAACGCCCTATTACATCCGGCTGGCGCCGAACAAAGGCCTGACGCTCACCCCGCACCTGTTCAGCGCGGTGCTGCCGCTGATGCAGGCGCAATATGAGCAGCTCGACGACACCGGCGCCTTCCGCATCACCGCTTACGCCACCGACAGCCGGCGCAGCGACGATCTCAACAGCACCGACACCGATACCGAGCGCGCGTTCCGCGGCTATATTGACGGCATCGTCCGCTATCAGCTGACGCCGGGGTGGAGCATCAGCGGCTCGCTGCGGATTGCCACCGACCGCACCTTCCTGCGCCGCTACGACATCTCGCGCGACGACCGGCTGCGCAGCACCGCCAGCCTCGAGCATATCGACACCGACAGCTATTTCTCGCTGACCGGCTGGTATGTGCAGACGCTTCGGGTCAACGACAGCCAGAAGGCGCAGCCGATCGCCATCCCGGAGATGGATTATCGGCGACGGTTCACCGATCCCTGGCTCGGCGGCGTCGCGCAGATCCAGCTCAACACGCTGGCGCTCACCCGCATCGACGGCCAGGACACCCAGCGCGCCTTCGCCGAATTCGAATGGGACCTGCGCCGCCTGACCAAATGGGGCCAGGAGGTGACCTTCACCGCTTATGCGCGCGGCGATCTCTACAACACGCATGACACGCTCGCGACCGACGTGGTGAGCTACCGCGGCAACGAAGGCTTTGAACAGCGCGCGATCGGCGCGCTGTCGATGGACGTCAAATGGCCGTTCGTCGGCGAGTTCCTCGGCGGCACCCAGCGCTTCACCCCGCGGGTGCAATTCGTCGCCTCGCCCAAGATCGCCAACCTCGACGTGCCGAACGAGGATTCCCGCGCGGTGGATCTCGACGATTCCAACCTGTTCGCGCTCAATCGCTTCGCCGGCTACGATCGGTTCGAGGACAGCTCGCGCGTCACTTATGGCGCCGAATGGGCGGCGAACCTGCCGGGGATCAGCGTCGATACGGTGGTCGGCCAGAGCTATCGCGTGTCCACCCGGCCCACCATCCTGCCCGACGGCACCGGGCTCAGCGACCGCTTCTCCGACATCGTCGGCCGCGCGGATATCCGCTTCCGCGACTTCGTCTCGTTCACCGGCCGCTTCCGGCTCGACAAAGACAGCCTGGCGGTGCGCCGCAACGAGGTGGATCTCACCCTGGGATCGCGCAGCACCTATGCGCTGGTCGGCTATCTGCGGCTCAACCGCAACATCCTGCCGCAGGTAGAGGATCTTCAGGACAGCGAGGAAGTGCGGCTCGCCGGGCGCGCCCAGTTCGCGCGCTTCTGGTCGGTGTTCGGCTCGACGGTGATCGATCTCACCGACAAGGCCGAGGACCCGCTGTCGCTCGCCGACGGCTTCGATCCGGTGCGTCACCGCCTCGGCGTCCAATATGAGGACGATTGCCTGCGGCTGGGGCTCACCTGGCGTCGCGACTATCGCAACACCGGCGACGCCAAGGCAGGCAACAGCTTCCTGTTGACGCTGGCCTTGACCAATCTCGGCCGCTAAGCGCTAGCGTAACTCAGCTGTGGTTCAGCTAATCTGGGGCAATCCGGCCGGCCTGCGCGCTGGCGCGATTTGGGGTAACGGAAAAACGTGACGCATCGTATTCGACCGGCAGCCCGGCTGGGCCGCGTGATGGGGTGGGTAGCGCTGGCGGCGCTGGGCGGCGGCGCCGTGGCGCAGACCGTGCCGGACCAGAGCGTTCCCGACACCAACCTCGACATTCCTGCCAACCTGCAGATCTTTGGCAAGCTCGACCCCAACATCCGCAAGCCAACCGCGGTGGTCAACGACACCGTGATCACCGGCACCGATGTTGACCAGCGCGTGGCGCTGATCGCGGCCGCCAATAATGCGACGCTGACCAACGAGGAGCGCGACCGGCTGAAGATGCAGGTGCTGCGCCAGCTGATCGACGAGACGCTGCAGATCCAGGAAGCCAAATCGGCCGAGATCACGATCACGCCCGACGAGATCAACCAGAGCTACGCGCGGATCGCCAAGAACTTCAACCGCTCGCTCCCCGACATGAGCAAGTTTCTGCGCGCCAGCGGCTCGTCAGAGCGCTCGCTCAAGCGCCAGATCGAGGGTGAGCTCGCCTGGCAGCGCTACCTGCGCAAGCGGGTGGAGCCGTTCGTCAACGTCGGCGACGAGGAAGTGAAGTCGATCATTGATCGCCTTCAGGCGGCTAAGGGCACCGACGAGTATAACCTCAAGGAAATCTATCTCGGCGCCAACGACGCCAACCGGGCGCAGGTGCTCGCCAACGCCAAGCAGATCATCGGCGAGATCCAGAAGGGCGCGCAGCCGTTCGAATATTTCGCGCGCAGCTTCTCCGAGGCGTCCACCCGCGGGGTCGGCGGCGATCTCGGCTGGATCAGGCTGGCAACGCTGCCGCAGCAGCTCTCGGACGCGGCGACGCAGATGCAGGTCGGCCAGGTTGCCGGCCCGATCGAGACGCCCGGCGGCTATTCGATCCTCTATCTCACCGACAAGCGCACCGTCGGCAGCGCCGATCCGCGCGACGCGCGGCTCAGCCTGAAGCAGATCACCGTTCGCTTCCCGGCGGGCACCACCCAGGCGCAGGCACAGGCGCGCGCCGCCGAATTCGCCAAGACCGCCTCGGCGATCCAGGGCTGCGGCACCGTCGAGAAGGTCGCCTCGACGATCAACGCCGAGGTGGTGGACAATGATTCGGTGCGGATCCGCGATCTGCCGGCACCCCTCCAGGAGATCATGCTCAAGCTGCAGATCGGCCAGTCGACGCCGCCGTTCGGCTCGCCGCAGGAGGGCATCCGCGCGCTGGTGCTGTGCGGCCGCGACGATCCGCAGGCGAGCGCGCTGCCACGTGCCGACCAGATCCAGGGTCAACTCGAGCAGCAGCGCGTCAACCTGCGCGCGCAGAGCAAGCTGCGCGATCTGCGTCGCGATGCGGTGATCGAGTATCGCTGAGATGACGGGGACGACCGCCCCGCTTGCGGTATCGATGGGCGATCCTGCGGGCATCGGCCCCGAGATCATTGCCAAGGCCTGGGGCGTGCGCGGACTGCATTCGCTGCCGCCGTTCGTCGCGGTGGGGGATCACCGGGCGATCCTGCGGGTGTGGTCGGGCCCAGTGCAGCCGGTGAGCGGGCTCGACGAGGCGGTGCGCGTGTTCGACAGCGCACTGCCGGTGCTCACCGTCGAGGATGCCGGCGAGATCGTTCCCGGCAGCCCCGATGCCGAGGGGGCACGCTGTGCACTTCATTCGCTCGAACTGGCGGTCGGGCTGGTGAAATCGGGCGCGGCGCGAGCGCTGGTCACCGGGCCGGTATCCAAGGCGCAGCTTTATGCGATCGGCTTCACTCACCCGGGCCAGACCGAATTCGTCGCCGAGCGCTGCGGGATCGCGGGCACCAATGCGGTGATGATGCTCGCCGGCCCATCGCTTAGGGTGGTGCCGATCACCACCCATGTGCCGCTCGGGCTGGTCTCCTCGTTGCTGTCGGTCGACCTCGTTGTCGCCAAGGGCCGGGCGACCGCGCGTGGCCTTACCCGCAACTTCGGGATCGAGGCACCGCGGCTCGCTTTCGCCGGGCTCAACCCGCATGCCGGCGAGGGCGGCGCAATCGGGCGCGAGGAGATCGACATTCTCGAGCCGGCGATCGCGTTGCTGCGCGCCGAGGGGATCGACGCGATCGGGCCCCTTGCTGCCGACACGCTGTTCCATGCCCGCGCGCGCAAGCAATATGATGCGGTGCTGTGCTGCTATCACGATCAGGCGCTGGTCCCGCTCAAGACGCTGCACTTCGACGAAGGCGTCAACATCACGCTCGGCCTGCCGATCGTGCGCACCTCGCCCGATCACGGCACCGCCTTCGGCATCGCCGGTACCGACCAGGCGCACCCCGGCGCGATGATTGCGGCGATCGCGATGGCCGGCCAGGCTGCCGAGCGGCGGGCCAAGGCCGGATCGTGACCGACACGGCGCCGCAGGGCGCATCGCCAGGCCCGCTCCCGCCGCTGCGCGAGGTCATCGCCCGCTATGGGCTGTCAGCGAGCAAGGCGTTGGGACAGAACTTCCTGTTCGACGGCCAGTTGCTGGCGCGGATCGCGGCGGTGCCGGGCGACCTCCACGACGCCGAGGTGCTGGAAGTCGGCCCCGGCCCCGGCGGGTTGACGCGGGCGCTGCTCGCGGCGGGCGCGAAGGTCACCGCGATCGAGCGCGACCGGCGCTGCGTTCCGGCGCTCGAGGAGCTCGGCGCGCACTATCCCGGCAAGCTAACGCTGATCGAGGGCGACGCGCTCGAGGTGGATGCTCCTGCCCTGTTCGCCGGCCGGCCGCATATCGTTTCCAACCTGCCCTATAATGTCGGCACCGCGCTGCTGGTCGGCTGGTTGACCGGTGGCTGGCAACCGTGGTGGCAGTCGCTGACGCTGATGTTCCAGAAGGAAGTCGCCGAGCGGATCGTCGCCAGCGCCAATGGCGATGCTTATGGCCGGCTGGCGGTGCTCGCCCAGTGGCGGTCAACGGCACGGATCGCGATGCCGGTGCACCGCTCGGCCTTCACCCCGCCGCCCAAGGTAATGTCGGCGGTGGTACACATCGAGCCAGCCGAGGCGCCCGAGGGCGTCGCGGTCGCGCTGCTCGAGCGGGTCACCGCCGCCGCCTTCGGCCAGCGACGCAAGATGCTGCGCCAGAGCCTCAAATCGGTGCCCGGCGCGCTGGCGGCACTCGACACGCTCGGCATCGATTCGAGCCGCCGCGCCGAGACGCTGAGCGTTGCCGAATTCGTCGGCGTCGCCCGGGCTATTCCGGCGTCTTAGCCGTCTTGCTATCGGCCTGCGCGGTAGTGATCGGCGGGCCCTTGGCGATCGCCGCGGCGAGCTGGGTCGCGGCCGAGCAGTTGGTCTTGCACAGGGTGCGGATCTTGGCGAGATTGCCCTTGGCGAGGATCACCGCGCCCTTGGCGACCAGCGCCTCGCCCTGCCCCTGCAGCGCGGCGATATCATTGGGTTCGAGCGCCAGCGCCTCACGATAGAGGCGGATGGCCTTGCCGGGCAGCCCGCGGGTTTCCGCCACTTCGGCGAGCACGACGTAAGCCTGACGGTTGCGCGGATCGACCGCGACCGAGGTCTCGAGCAGATCGGTGGCGCCATCCAGATTGCCCGCTGCCTGCGCCGCGCGGCCTTGCGCCAGCAACTGCAGCGAGCGCGCGTCGATCTGGTCGTCGGCGCGCTGCGCGTTGAGCGAAGTTGAGACGCAAACCAGGGTCAGCGCGGCAGCAAGGGCAACGGACGTAACGCGCATGAAGGTCTCCGACGGCGGCACCATCGGCGATTAGCAGGGCGCCCGGAGTCGCGCGACAAAAAAGCCGTCGGTGCCGTCATGCGCGGGGTCGAGCCGGATCCCGGCGCGGCGCTCCCGTCCGGCCGGCAAGGCGGGGATCTCCGCGGTCCAGCCGGGATGATCGGCGAGGAAGGTGTCGACCTGGTCGGCGCCCTCGGCATCGAGCAGCGAGCAGACGATATAGACCAGGGTACCGCCCGGCCGCACCAGCGGTGCGCCGATTGCAAGGACGTTGCGCTGGCTGGCGACGAGCCGCTCTAGCCGGTCGGGGGTGAGTCGCCAGCGCGCCTCGGGGTTGCGGCGCCAGGTGCCGGTGCCCGAGCAGGGCGCATCGATCAGCACCGTGTCGGCGCTGCCATCAAGGTCGCTCAGCATCTCGCCCTCGCGCTTGGCGTCGAGCAGGCGGGTCTCGACGATCGTCACCCCGGCCTTCTCTGCGCGCGGCGCGAGGCGCTGGAGGCGGGCCCGATCGATATCGGCAGCGATGATGCGGCCCTGATTGGCCATCGCCGCGGCGAGCGCCAGCGTCTTGCCGCCGGCGCCGGCGCACAGGTCGACGACCAGCGCGCCGGGCCGCGCTGCCGCGGCCATGGCGACGATCTGGCTGCCGGCATCCTGCACCTCCAGGGTGCCGGCGAACGGCTCGACATTGGTGCCGGATGGCAGCCGCAGCGCATCGGGCAGCCCGGCGATCGGTTCGCCTTCGATCGGCGAGGCTACGCCCTTAAGCCGGTTGAGCCGCACATCGAGCGGCGCGCGGTCGATCAGCGCCGCGTGATCCGCGCTCGGCACGCCCGACGCGATTAGAGCCTGTTCGAGCCAGGCGGGGGCGACGCCGCTGGTGGCGCGGGGCTCGCCGTCCTCAATCGGAGCAGGGCCGTGCGCGGAGCCGTCGAAGGTTGCGGCAATCGCAGGATCACGGTCGGCGAGCGACAGCATCGCGGCCCGGCCGCTGGCCGGAATGTCGCCGGCGATCCGGATCGCGGCATAGACCAGGTCGCGCACGGCGCGGCGGTCCTTGGAGCCGGCGTAGCGCCGGGTGCCGAAGTAGCGGCTGACCAGCGTGTCGGCGGCTGCACCACCGTCGCGCGCGGCGACGATGATCTGGTCGAGCAGTTCGACGGCGGCTTCGGTACGGGCGGCGGGGGTCATGGGCGAATTCTCCGTCGCTCTGGTGAGAGGAGACGGGGTTCAGCGACTGCCCCTCTCCCCCGGTCCCTCCCCGGCGGGGAGGGGAAAAGATGGTCAGCGGGTGGGGTAGTTGGGCGCTTCGCGGGTGATCGTCACGTCATGGACGTGGCTTTCCTTCAGCCCCGCGCCGGTGATCTGGACGAAGCGGGCGCGATGGCGGAGGTCATCGATGGTGCCGGCGCCGGTATAGCCCATCGCCGCCTTGATGCCGCCGACCAGCTGGTGGATGACGTCCTTGGCCGGGCCCTTGAACGCGACCTGGCCCTCGATGCCTTCGGGCACCAACTTGAGCTGATCCTTGATGTCGCCCTGGAAGTAGCGATCGGCCGAGCCGCGCCCCATCGCGCCGACCGAACCCATGCCGCGGTACGATTTGTAGGCACGGCCCTGGTAGAGGAAGGTGTCGCCCGGCGCCTCTTCGGTGCCGGCGAGCAACGAGCCGATCATGCAGGTGGACGCGCCGGCGGCGAGCGCCTTGGCGAGATCGCCCGAGGTGCGCAGACCGCCATCGGCGATCACCGGCACGCCGGCCTTGTGGCCTTCCTCCGCGCAATCCATCACCGCGGTGAGCTGCGGCACGCCGACGCCGGCGACGACGCGGGTGGTGCAGATCGAGCCGGGACCGATGCCGACCTTGATGCCGTCCGCGCCGGCGCCGATCAGTGCCTTGGTGGCTTCACCGGTGGCGACGTTGCCCGCGACCACCTGTACCGAATTGCTGAGCTTCTTGACCCGCTCGACGGCGCGGGCGACGTCGCGGTTGTGGCCATGGGCGGTGTCGATCACGATCAAATCGCATTCGGCGTCGACCAGCGCCTCGGTACGCTCGAAACCCTTGTCGCCCACCGTGGTCGCGGCGGCGACGCGCAGGCGGCCGGCGGCATCCTTGGTCGCCTCGGGGTACATCACGGCCTTCTCGATATCCTTGACGGTGATCAAGCCGACGCAGCGATAGGCATCGTCGACCACCAGCAGCTTCTCGATCCGGCGCTGGTGGAGCAGGCGGCGCGCCTCTTCCTGACCGACGTCGGTGGAGACGGTGGCGAGATTGTCGCGGGTCATCAGCTCGGCGACCGGCTGGCGCGGGTTGCCGGCAAAGCGGACGTCGCGGTTGGTGAGGATGCCGACCAGCTTGCCGTCGGCCTCGACCACCGGGATGCCGCTGATCCGATTGGCCGCCATCAGCGCCTGCGCTTCGGCAAGCGTCGCCGATGGCGCAATCGTGATCGGATTGACGACCATCCCCGATTCGAACCGCTTGACCTGGCGGACCGCGGCGACCTGTTCCTCGATGGTGAGGTTGCGGTGGAGCACGCCGATGCCGCCGAGCTGGGCCATGACGATTGCCATCTGCGACTCGGTCACGGTGTCCATCGCCGACGACAGCACCGGGATGTTGAGCGCAATGCCCTTGGTCACGCGGGTGCGGGTGTCGGCCATGCTCGGCACGATGTCGGATTCACCCGGCACGAGCAGGACGTCGTCGAAGGTGAGGCCGAGCCGGATATCCAAGATGCCAATCCTTGCGGGAAGGGAAGAAGTGGCGGGCCATGTAAACGCGTAGGGCCCAATTAGCTAGGGGGTGCCGAGCGCCTCTAGGTGCGCTGCAACATAGGCCGTCACCTCACCCACCAGCGACCCGCCGAACCGCGGGTTGATCTCGAGCAGCCGGACCGCGCCGTCTTCCAATTTGTAGTTGAAGCAGCAGGTACCCTCGAAGCCCATCGCATCGAGCACCGCGACGCAGGCGTCATAGGCGGCGCCCGGGTCCGCGGGGGTAATCGTCGCCGCGGCATCGGCATGGCCGCGGACGGCGAGCGGCTGGGCCATGTCGTAGCAGTAAGCGACGTAGAAGCGGATGCGGCCGTTCACGCGGAGCAGGTGGAGGACATATTCGAGCGGGCCCTCCACCGCGCGCTGGCGGAACACGTCGGGATCGTTGGCGCCGTCGTCCTCGCCCGGGCCGCGGATCATCCGGCAGCCGAAGCCGAAATCACCCTGCCGGGTCTTGCGGATGTAGGGAAAGACGTCTGGCGCCGGGCCTAGCAGCTCGGGGACGAGGCTGTCGAAGCCCCGCTCGATCAGCCAGTGGTTGAGCGCGAGCTTGTCGTCGCACAGCGCGACCAGCGCCGGCGTCGGCAGCACGGCCCGGCCGACTGCCGCGGCGGGGCGAGCGGACTCGATCTGGGCGACGCGCAGCGGCACGACGAGGTCGAACCGGGCAAGGTCGACCGCATCGAGCGGCGCGAAGCTCGCTTCGAACCGCTCGTGATCGAGATAGCGGGCGATCGCCGGCATCTGGGTGGGATGGTTGCCGAACAGGATGCGGGGAATGGCCATGGCCCCGGCATGCCCCGGCGCGGGCCGGCTTGCCAGCGTTTACGCCGTCGCGCGTTACGGGATGCGCCGCGCCGTGATCGACCATTTCAGCCGTGCCAAACTGCTTCTATGCTCCGCCGCAGGGCCGCCCCGGGGACTCGGGCGGCTGGGGAGGAATCATGGGTATCACCATTGCCGCCATCGCGCTTGCGCTGGTGCTCTTCTATCTGATGACCAGCATCAAGATCGTTCGCCAGGGCTATCAATATACGATCGAGCATTTCGGCCGCTACACCGCCACCGCGGCACCGGGGTTCAACTTCTACCCGGCGTTCTTCTACCGGGTAGGCCGCAAGGTGAACATGATGGAGCAGGTGATCGATATTCCCGGCCAGGAGATCATCACCAAGGACAATGCGATGATCTCCACCGACGGCGTGGTGTTCTTCCAGGTGCTCGACGCGCCCAAGGCCGCCTATGAGGTGTCGGATCTCTATGTGGCGCTGCTCCAGCTCACCACCACCAATTTGCGCACGGTGATGGGGTCGATGGACCTCGACGAAACGCTGTCCAAGCGCGACGAGATCAACGCGCGGCTGCTCTCGGTGGTGGATCACGCGACCACGCCCTGGGGCGTCAAGATCACCCGGGTCGAGATCAAGGACATCCGCCCGCCTGCCGACATCGTCAACGCGATGGGCCGGCAGATGAAGGCCGAGCGCGAGAAGCGCGCCAACATCCTTGACGCCGAGGGCGCGCGCGCCGGCGAGATCCTGCGCGCCGAGGGGCAGAAGCAGGCGCGGATCCTCGAGGCGGAAGGACGTCGCGAATCGGCCTATCGCGATTCGGAAGCCCGCGAGCGCGCCGCGGAGGCCGAGGCGAAGGCGACCCGCGTCGTCTCCGACGCAATCGCCAATGGCGGCACCCAGGCGATCAACTATTTCATCGCTCAGAAATATGTCGAGGCGGTCGGCAAGTTCGCGACCAGCCCCAATGCCAAGACCATCCTGTTCCCGGTCGAGGCGACGCAGCTGATCGGGACGCTCGGCGGAATCGGCGAGCTCGCCAAGGAAGTGCTCGGCAAGAGCGACACGCCCGCGCCCGCCAAGCCCGAGGCGAAACGGGGGCCGTTCGAGCTGCCGCAGCCGTGACGCTCGACACGATCGGCGGCCTGGCGGGGGCGTGGCTGATCGCCGCGCTGCTGCTCGGCATCGCCGAGCTGCTCATTCCCGGCGTGTTCGCGATCTTCCTCGCGATCGCCGCGGCAATCACCGGCGTGGCGCTGCTCGCCCTTCCCGCACTGCCGCCAGCCGCGCAGCTCGCGAGTTTCGCGGTATGGAGCGTGGTGACGGTGCTGATCGGGCGGCGCTGGTACCTCGACTATCCGGTGCCGAGCAGCGACGCCCGGCTCAACGATCGCGCGGCGCGGCTGATCGGCGATGTCGTGGTGGTCGAAACCGGTATCGAGGGTGGCAGCGGCCGGGTGCGCGTGGGCGATGGCAGCTGGCCGGCGCGCGGCCGCGATGCCGTGGTCGGCGAGCGTGTGCGCATTGCCGCGGTCGAGGGTGGCGTGCTGCTGGTCGAACCGGTCCCGCCATACGACGCCCCCGACAGTTGAGCCCGACGCTGCTTTGCCCTACCGACGGATCATGGTGGCCAGGCTTTTTCCTGCATGACGGCGACGATTGCGCTGGTCGACGATGACCGCAATATCCTCACCTCGGTCTCGATCGCGCTCCAGACCGAAGGATTTGCGACGCGCGTCTATTCGGATGGCGAGACCGCGCTGAAGGCGCTGACCGACAACCCGCCCGATCTCGCCATCTTCGACATCAAGATGCCGCGGATGGATGGGCTCGAGTTGCTGCGCCGGCTGCGCGAGAAGAGCCAGATCCCGGTGATCTTCCTCACCAGCAAGGACGACGAGCTCGACGAGGCGCTCGGGCTGGCAATGGGCGCGGACGATTACATCGCCAAGCCGTTCAGCCAGCGACTGCTGATCGCGCGGATCAAGGCGATCCTCCGCCGTACCGAGCTGGTTCATGCCACCGGCGACGCCGAGACCGAGAGCGCCGGCCCCCTCACCCGCGGCCGGCTGACGATGGACCCGGCCCGCCATCGCAGCGCCTGGGCGGGCGAGCCGGTGACGCTCACCGTCACCGAATTCCTGATTCTCGAGACGCTGGCGCAACGCCCCGGGATCGTGAAGACCCGCAACCAGCTGATGGATGCGGCCTATCAGGACGACATCTATGTCGACGACCGGACGATCGACAGCCACATCAAGCGATTGAGGCGCAAGTTCCGCCAGGTTGATCCCGAATTCGACGCGATCGAGACATTGTATGGCGCCGGATATCGCTTTTCCGAGGAATGAGCCCCGCGAGGGCGATGGCCGCGATCTCGCGCTGCGCTGGTCGGGGCAGATCTCGCTCACCCGGCGAATCCTTGCGGTCAACATCTTTGCGTTGCTGCTGCTGGCCGGCGGCTTCTTCTACCTCGATTCCTACCGCAGCCGGATCGTCGACGGGCGGATTACCCAGGCATCGCGCGAGGCGCGGCTGATTGGCGAAGCGCTGGCGATGGTCGGGCCTCGCCAGCGCCCGGCGCTGATCCTGCGGCTGGCCGACGATACCGGCGCGCGGATTCGCATCTTCGATGCCGGCGGTCGTGCGCTGGTCGACAGCCGCAGCCTCGGCGTGCGCAACTTCCAGCTGCGCGATCCCGACAAGCAGGGGTGGGATCAGAGCGCCGCGCGTTTCCTCGATGCCGGGATCGACACCATCGTCGGCGCCGCCCGCGCGCCGCTCTACCGCGAGCGCCGCGACGGCCGGCACTGGCCCGATGTCGAGACCGCGCGCGACCGCCATGTCGTCGTCACCAGCGTGTGGCGCGCGCCGGACCGGACGCCGGTGATCACCGCCGCGGCGCCGCTGCCGGGCGATGCCGTGGTGATGACCACCACCAACGCGCGCGATATCACCCAGACGGTGCGGATCGAGCGGTTCCGGCTCAGCCTGGTGCTGCTGCTGGTGACAGTCGTCTCGGTGCTGCTGTCGCTGTTCCTGGCGCGCACCATCGTTCGGCCACTGCGGCGGCTGGCGCGCGCTGCGGTGCGGGTGCGGCTTGGCCGCGCACGCGAGGTGGTGGTGCCGCGGCTGCCGTCGCGGCGCGACGAGATCGGCTCGCTGGCGCGGGCGCTGTCCGACATGAGCCTTGCGCTGCGCGCGCGGATTGATGCCACCGAGGCGTTTGCCGCCGATGTCACCCATGAGATGAAGAACCCGCTCGCCTCCTTGCGCTCCGCCGTCGAGGGACTTGGGCGGGTCAAGGACCCAGGGTTGCAGGCACAATTGCTCGAGGTGGTGCGCGACGATGTCCATCGGCTCGACCGGCTGATCACCGACATTTCCGAGGCCTCACGGCTCGACGCTCAGCTCAGCCGCGCCAAGTTCGAACCGGTCGATGTCGTCCAGCTGATCGCCGGGCTCGTCAAGCAGCGCGTGCAACGCGGCGTCGAGCGCGAGGTGCGGCTGCGCTTCGACCATGGCGAGGGCCCGTTCATCGTCCAGGGCGAGGGCGCGCGGCTGGAGCGGGTATTCGACAATCTGATCGACAACGCCCTCTCCTTCTCGCCGAACGGCGGGCTGATCGCGATCGGCGCCAGTTGCACGCAGGGCGAGATGGTGGTGCGGGTGGAGGACGAGGGCCCCGGGGTGCCCGAGGACGCGCGCGAGACGATCTTCCAGCGCTTCCAGTCGGTGCGACCGTCGAGCGAAGCGTTTGGCCAGCATTCCGGGCTTGGCCTGGCCATTGCACGAACCATCGTCGAGGCGCATCAGGGCGCCATCGCCGTCGAATCGCGCGAGGACCGATTGGCGGGGGCCCGGTTCGTCATTCGCCTGCCGCTCGCGCCAGGCTACTGAACCGGAGACTTATGGCGATCATCTCCTCCGAAACGCTGCATGCCACCAGCGTCGCGATCGACGGCCTGGCGGTGTTGCTGGAAGGTCCATCCGGCATCGGCAAGTCCGATCTTGGGTTGCGGCTGATCGACCGCGGTGCGGTGCTGATCAGTGACGATTATACCCTGCTGGTGCGCAGCGGCGACGGCCTGATCGCTCGCGCTCCGGGGACTATCCGTGGGCAGATCGAGGTGCGCGGGATCGGCATCGTCACCATGCCGTTTGTCGAAGACGTGCCGGTCGCGCTGCTCGTTCGCCTCGGCGGCGAGATCATCCGCATGCCCGAGCGGCGCAGCCGGCGGATCGCCGGCATCGCGATGCGCGAGATCGGCTTCCCGCCGTTCGAGGCCTCCACCCCGATCAAGATCGAATGGGCATTGCGCCAGCCCGAAGCCACGCCGGCATGACCCGCAACAAGGACATCCTGCTCGTCACCGGCATGTCCGGCGCCGGCAAGTCGACGGTGCTCAAGACGCTCGAGGATCTCGGCTGGGAGGTCGTCGACAATCTGCCGCTGATGCTGCTCAACCGGCTGCTCGATGCACCGCCGAGCGAGGGCGGCGGCGATGCATCGCAACCGCTGGCGCTGGGGATCGGCGCGCGCACCCGCGATTTCGATCCGGCCAAGATCGTCGAGCGGATCCGCGCGCTACGTGACGGCCACGGCCTCGACATCGGCATGCTGTTCCTCGACTGCGCCGGCAGTGAGCTCGAACGACGCTACTCCGAGACGCGTCGGCGCCATCCGCTCGCGCCCGACCGCCCGGCGAGCGACGGCATCGCCCGCGAGCGCGACCTGCTGCGTCCGCTACGCGATTGGTCTAACCGGCTGATCGACACCACCGATCTTACCGCCAATTCGCTCGCGCAGCAGATCCGATCGACCTTTGCCAGCGATGCCGAAGAGGGCCCGGTGCTGTCAGTGACGTCGTTCGGCTTTTCGCGCGGTCTGCCGCGCAACGCCGATCTGGTGTTCGACATGCGCTTCCTGCGCAATCCGCACTGGGATCCGGCGCTGCGCCCCGGCACCGGGCTCGACGCTGATGTCGCCGCTTATGTGCAGGCCGACCCCGCCTATGAGGCGGCGATGCAGCAGATCGAGGGGCTGCTCGAGTTGCTGCTCCCGCGCTACCGCGCCGAGGGAAAGTCGTACGTTACCGTCGCGATCGGCTGTACCGGAGGGAGACACCGCTCGGTCCATGTCGCCGAGCATCTCGCCAGCCGGTTGCGCGCCGCGGGATTTTCGCCCACGATCAGCCACCGCGACCTGGGGGCCGCACCGCAAGACTCGCTCGAGGGGTCGCCGGCCAGCAAATGAGTGAAACAGCGTCTGACATGATTGGTCTTGTTCTGGTGACGCACGGGCGGCTCGCCGAAGAGTTCGTCACCGCGATGATCCATGTCGTCGGTCCGCAGGAGCGGGTCGCGACGATTTCGATCGGCCCCGACGATGACATGGAGGAGCGCCGCGCGGACATTGCAGCGGCGATCGCCGCGGTCGATTCGGGACGCGGGGTGATCGTGCTCACCGATCTGTTCGGCGGCACCCCGTCGAACCTCGCCATCTCGCTGATGCAGCGCGGCCAGGTGGAGGTGATCGCGGGGATGAACCTGCCGATGCTGATCCGGCTCGGCTCGGCGCGCAAATCCATGAAGGTGGTCGACGCGGTCGCCGCCGCGCGCGAGGCTGGCCGCAAGTATATTTCGGTCGCGTCGGAAGTGCTCGGCGAGGCGGCGGCGTGAGCGACGTCACGCGGCGGGTGCTGATCACCAACAAGCGCGGGCTGCACGCGCGGGCGAGCGCCAAGTTCGTCACGCTGGCGTCGACCCAGCCGGTCGAGGTCAGGGTCAGCAAGGACGATGGCGCCGTTACCGGCACCTCGATCATGGGGCTGATGATGCTCGGCGCGGCGATGGGCGACGAGATCACGATCAGTGCGGCGGGCGATGGCGCCGAGGCGGCGGTGGATGCGCTGTGCGAACTGGTTGAGGCTAAGTTCGGCGAGGATTGATCCGGCGTCTGCCGCCCCGCCTTCCGCTCGCGGCGCCACTTGGCTAGGGGCGAGCGATGCCCCGTGAGATCACCGCCTTTTCCAATCCGCTCGTCAAGCACGTCCGCGACCTGCGCGACAAGCGCCACCGTCGCGAGGCGCGGCAGTTCCTTGCCGAGGGCTTGCGGATCCTGACCGAGGCGCGCGAGACCGGCCGCCTGCCCCGCACCCTGTTCTACGCCGCGGCGAGCGCCGACCATCCGCTGGTCCACGCGCTGTCGATCGATGTCGAGGCCAACGGCGGCCAGTCGATCCAGACCACGCCGGACATCCTTTCCAAGCTGTCGGGCAAGGACAATCCGCAGGCGGTGGTCGGCGTGTTCGACGAGTTCGAGGTCACCCTCGCCGACCTCGACCGGCACAGCGCCGGGATCTGGCTGGTCGCCGAGCGGCTGCGCGATCCGGGCAATCTCGGCACCATCCTGCGCACCGGCGATGCGGTTGGCGCGGGCGGGCTGATCCTGATCGGCGAATCGGTCGATCATTTCTCGGTCGAGGCGGTGCGCGCGAGCATGGGGGCGCTGTTCACCGTGCCGGTGGTGCGCGCAGGCTGGGACGAGTTCCTGAGCTGGCTACGCGAGGGGCCGGGACAGCTGGTGGGGCTGAGCCTCGACACCAGCGACGACTATCGCACCGCCCGCTACGCCGCGCCGACCTTCCTGCTCACCGGCAACGAGGCGCAGGGCATGCCCGCCGACTACGCCGAGGCCTGCGACCTGCTGGTCAAGATCCCGATGCTCGGCAAGGCCGATAGCCTCAACGCGGCGGTGGCGACCGCGGTGATGGCCTATGAGGTGCTCGCCCAGCAGCAGCGCGGCTGACCGTCACGCCGCGGCGTCGGGCAGCACCTCGAGCTTGGTGAGCGGGCGGACCGCCTGTTCGCCGAGCGGCAGCGGCTCGATCGACTTGCCGCCGGTATCGATGTTGAGCGCCTCGAACCGCTTGGCGCTGGTGAGCACCTGGCTTTCGAGGCTGCCGACGAACGAGTTGTAGGCGCCCATCGCGGTATCGAGGTTTTTGCCGAGCCGCGCGACATGGCCGCCCATCACCACCAGCCGCTGGTATAGCTCCTTGCCGAGCGTGCCGATCTCACGCGCCTCCTTGGCGAGCTTCTCCTGACGCCATACTGCCGAGACGGTGCGGGCTATGGCGATGAGGTTGGTCGGCGTCGCGAGCAGCACGCGCTTGTCGAACGCGAAGTCCCACAATGTCGGATCATGCTCGAGCGCGGCGGAGAGGAAATGCTCGCCGGGGACGAACATCACGACATATTCGGGCGAATCCTCGAACTGCTGCCAATAGCTCTTGTTGCCGAGGCCGTTGACGTGGGCGCGCATCGACGCCGCATGGGCGACGAGGCCAGCGAGCCGCTCGCTGTCGTCGACCGCACCGAACGCGTCCTGATAGGCGTTGAGCGAGACCTTGGCATCGATGATCAGCGACTTGCCGCCGGGCACGCGGACGATCGCGTCAGGGCGGAGGCGACCGCCCTCGCCGTCCGAGACGCTGACCTCCATCGCGAAATCGGTGTGCTCGGCGAGACCGCAGGTCTCGAGCACGTTGCGCAGCTGCTGCTCGCCCCAGCGGCCGCGTGCCTTGGGGGCGTTGCGCAGCGCGTTGACCAGCTTGGCGGCCTCGCCGGACACCCGCTCCTGGCCGAGCCGCATCTGCTCGATCTGGCCCTTGAGATCGCCGAACGCGTCGCGCCGCTCGGCCTCGACCTTGGCGACGCCCTCTTCGTAGCGGAGCAGGCGATCGTTGACCGGCTGAAGCATCGACTTGAGGTTTTGCCCAGCAAGCTCCTCCGACTGTTTGAAGCGGGCATCGGCGCGCTCGAGGAACGCCTTCTGTGCGTCGCTGAGCAGCTTGTTGGCGACGTCGCCGAACTGCGCGGCCATCACCTCCTTGGCCTCGCGCAGCTCGATCAGCCGCGCCTCGAACGCCTCGCCCTGTGCCTTGAGCGTCGCATAGTCGGTGCGCGAGGCGTCGCGATCGGCGCGGGTGGAGTCGAGATCGACGCGCAGGCGATCGGCGACCAGGGCGCGCTCGGCATTCTGGGCGCGCAGGCTCGCAACCTCGCGCATCGCCTCGTTGCGCTCGCGCTCCACCGCGTCGCGGGCCTGGCGGGCGAGATCGGCGTCGGCGGCGCGGGTCTGGGCAACCGCGAGATCGGCGGCGAGCGTGCCGTTGCGGCGGCTGGCGAGCAGCCAGCCGATCAGCAGGCCGGCGACCGCGGCGAGGATGGCGACGATGATCAACTGGCCCACTTCAATCCCCAAACTTGTCTAACTTCGCGCATATCGCCCATGGAGCGCGGCGCCGGCCGGGAGCGGCGTGCTGCCGCCGGCGGCGGGGAACATAGATCGAACGCAGCGTGTAGGACAGGGGAAATTTGAGGCGGGATTCCGGCTTTTGCGGTGGAGGTCGCCCCTCATCGTCATGCCAGCGGAAGCTGGCATCTCCCCTGGGGTGGAGTTGGCGTGGCCTCGAGGAGACCCCAGCTTTCGCTGGGGTGACGGAAGTAGGTGGGGCGACTTGGCCGCCCCCGATCAACCGGCCTTGCGGGTTTTCGCCAGCTTCTTCAGCAGCATGTCGCGCTTCAACCGGCTGACATGATCAATGAACAGGACACCGTTGAGATGGTCGATCTCGTGCTGCATGCAGGTTGCGAGCAGGCCGTCGAGTTCGCGCTCGTGCGCCTCGCCCTGCTCGTCCAGCCACTTCACCCGGCAGCGGGCGGGCCGTGACACCTCGGCATATTGCTCGGGGATCGACAGGCAGCCTTCGTTGTAGGTGGAGGTCTCGTCGCTGAGCTCGAGGATCTCGGGATTGATATAAGCGTGGGGGTCGCGGACCGGCTTTTCGTCCTCGCCCTGCTCTTCTTGGAGATCGATCACGAGGATGCGCTGGTCGATGCCGACCTGGATCGCGGCAAGGCCGATGCCATGGGCGTCGTACATGGTGTCGATCATGTCGGCGACGATCGCACGCGTGGCGTCGGTGACGGCCTCGACGGGCTTGGAGACGACACGAAGACGCGCGTCGGGGACTTCGACGATGGGGAGAACGGCCATGGCGGTCCAGCTAGGATGTGGGCCGGAGGTCGTCAAGCGAGCGGGGATTGGTGAACGCTCGCCTGTCCAGTCGTTCAGGCACCATCGATAGACCTCGTCCGACACCGGCCCTGTTTCTCGACGTCGCTCGAGCCGAACGGAAGGGCAAGCGACGGACCTGGCCGGCTAGGTCGGCTGCGGCGGGCGCTTGCCCTTCGTGCGGCTGGTGAGATGGAAGCGCTGACAGCGGTCACATCGGTAGGGGCGCAGCGGGTAAGCGGCCGCGTGGGCGACGACCAGCGCATCGGCCGCGCTCGCATAACGCTGTTTGCGGGCGCAGATGCTGAGGCGCGTACGCATCGTGAAGCTTTCGCCAACGTGGTCAATCGCGGAAGCCTAGCCTCTCCGCCCGTCATGCTGAACTTGTTTCAGCATCCATGACCCACCGGACCTGCACGCCCGCGGGCAGTGCTGGCCATGGATCCTGAAACAAGTTCAGGATGACGAGTGTGGCGGCGGACCGGTCAGCCGCTCGCCGCCTTCCTCGTCGCTTGGCCATCGGCCCGGACGCGCTCCAGCGCCTCGGCTTCGATCTTGGCGAGCTCGGCGATGGTCTGGTCGAGCGCGATGCGGTGTTGCTCGAACTCCTCGATCCGCTCGCGGCAGCGCGCGGCGAGTGCGCGCATCTGTTCGAGATGCTGCGGATCGGCATCGTAGAGGTCGAGGAACTCCTCGATTTCCTTGAGCGAAAAGCCGAGCCGCTTGCCGCGTAGGATGAGCTGCATGCGCGCGACCTCGCGGCGCCGATAGACCCGCGTGGTGCCGATCCGGCACGGCTCGATCAGCCCCTTGTCCTCGTAGAAGCGCAGCGTCCGCGGCGTGACGCCGAGGAACTCGGCGACCTCCTGGATGCCCTTCAGATCGGCGCCTTCATCCATGCCCTGCCCCTCTGCCACGCCGCTTATGACGCCGCCTTGGCGAGTTCTTCCTCGACCAGTTCCTTCTTGGACAGCTTGCCGATCAACGTCTTGGGCAGGCTGTCGCGGATCTCGATCTCGCGGGGCAGCTCGATCTTGCTGATCTTGTCGCGGAGGAAGTCGCGCAGGCTCTCGGGCGTCGCCGCATCGGGCGACGAGAGGGTGACGAACGCCTTGGGGCTTTGCCCGCGATATTTGTCGGGCACGCCGATCACCACCACCTCGACCACCGCGGGATGCTCGTACAGCGCTTCCTCGATGATCCGCGGATAGACGTTGTAGCCGCCGCACAGGATCATGTCCTTGATCCGGTCGACCAGGAACAGATAGCCGTCGGCATCGAGATAGCCGACGTCGCCGGTGCGCAGCGCGCCATCGACGAACACGTCGGCGGTCTCGTCGGGCTTCAGCCAATAGCCCTGCATCACCTGGGGGCCGCGCGCGCAGATCTCGCCCTTTTCGCCCGCGGGCATGATCCGGGTGGGATCCTCGCGGTCGCGGATCTCGATGGTGGTGCCGGGGAACGGCAGGCCGGCTGAGCCCTTCTTGTTGATACCTTCAAAGGGGTTGCAGGTGATGATCGGCGAGGCCTCGGACAGGCCATAGCCCTCGACCAGCTTGGCGCCGGTAAAGGTCTCAAACGCCTGGCGGACCTCCTGCGGCAGCGGCGCGCCGCCCGAGATGCAGACCTTGATCGAGGAGAGATCGAGCGTCTGCTTCTCGGCGACGCCGTTCAGCGCATTGTAGATGGTCGGCACCGCAGGAAAATAGGTCGGCCGGGTGCGCTTCAGCGCCGCCAGTACCTGCTTGAGATCGAAGCGCGGCAGCAGGATCATCTCGGCGCCGGTGCGCATCGCGAAGTTGAGCACGTTGGTGAGCGCGAAGACGTGGAACAGCGGCAGCACGCCGAGCACGCGATCCTGCTCGTCGCTCTCGCCGCCGACGTGGATCACCATCGCATCGGTGTTGGCGACGAGATTGGCGTGGCTGAGCATCGCCGCCTTGGGCAGCCCGGTGGTGCCGCCGGTATATTGGAGCACGGCGACATCGTCGGGCGCGACCGTGACCGGCGCGGGCTTGCCGTCATTGGCGAGCAAGGCGGTGAAAGGCAGATGCACCGCGTCGCGCACCGGATGCGCGATCTCGCGCCGCTTGACGATGCGATAGGCGAAGCGCTTGAGCGGCGGCAATACATCGGCGATCGGGCAGGTGACGACATGGCGCAGGCCGTTGGCTGCCGCGGCCTTGACCACGCGGGCGTGGATCTCGGCGATGTCGCAGGTGAGAATGATCTCGGCGCCCGAGTCGGCGAGCAGATGGTTGAGCTCGCGCTCGACATAGAGCGGGTTGACGTTGACAACGATGCCGCCCGCCGCGAGCGTCGCGAAATAAGCGATCGGATAATAAGGCGTGTTGGGCAGGCACAATGCGACGCGGGTGCCCGGCTTAACCCCGAGATCCTGCAGCCCGCGGGTGGCATGGTGGACCGCCTCGCCCAATTGGCCATAGCTGGTGATGCTGCCCATGAAATCGATCGCGGGGCGATCGGCGAACCTGCTCACCGAGTCGGCGAGCAGATCGCCGAGCAACCGCGGCCGCGATGGCAAGGGCACGCCGACCTTGATCGCCAGCGGTGCCGTAGCGTCCGCGGCGCGCTCGACGCTGAGATTCGTGAGGTTTTCCCCCGTGGAGGTGGGGCTGGTGCCGGCCGGTGCGGCGTCATCCATTGCCGGACGCTGGTCACCCATGACGGTTGCCGATCATGCTCGATCCTCTCCATTATCACCGGGCATATTGTCGGCGGCCCGGCCTTGACGTATTGGGAAACTATCGCACCTATACGGTAGCCCGCAAGGCCTAGTGGTCACGGGCGGTCAGTTGAGAGAGGATTTCATGACCAACGTCGTCATCGCCGGCTATGCCCGCTCGCCCTTCCATCTTGCCGGCAAGGGCGAACTCGCCCGGGTCCGCCCCGACGATCTCGCCGCGCAGGTGATTCGCGGCCTGCTCGACAAGACCAAGGTGGATCCGGCGGCGATCGAGGACATCATCCTCGGCTGCGCCTTCCCTGAGGGCGAACAGGGCCTCAACGTCGCGCGGATGATCGGCCTGCTCGCCGACCTGCCGCTGTCGGTGGGCGGCATGACGGTGAACCGCTTCTGCGGCTCGTCGATGAGCGCGATCCACATCGCGATGGGCCAGATCCAGCTCGGCGCCGGCGAGGCGTTCATCTGCGCCGGCCTCGAATCGATGAGCCGGGTGCCGATGGGCGGCTATAATCCCCTGCCCAGCCCGGTGCTCGCGAAGAAGAACGCCGGGGCATACATGGGCATGGGCGACACCGCCGAGAATGTCGCGACCAAATATCAGATCACCCGCGGCGAACAGGATGCGTTTGCGGTGAAGAGCCAGCAGAAGGCCGCCGCCGCGCGCGAGTCGGGCCGGCTGACCGACGAGATCGTGCCGATCACCACCAAGACCGGGACGGTCAGCCAGGATGGCACGATCCGCCCCGACACCAATGTCGAAGCGCTCGGCGCGTTGAAGCCGGCGTTCAGCCTCGACGGATCGGTGACCGCGGGCACTTCGTCGCCGCTCACCGACGGTGCGTCGGCGGTGCTGGTGACCTCCGAGGAGTTCGCGGTGAAGCATGGCCTCACCATCCTTGCCCGGATCAAGTCGATCGGCATTTCGGGGATCGAGCCCGAGACGATGGGCCTCGGCCCGATCAGCGCGTCGAAGAAGGCGCTCGAGCGCGCCGGGTTGACGGTGGCCGATCTCGACGTGGTCGAGATCAACGAGGCGTTCGCGAGCCAGGCGATCGCCTGCATCCGCGACCTCGGCCTCAAGGACGAGACGATCAACATCGACGGCGGCGCGATCGCGATCGGCCACCCGCTCGGCGCCACCGGCGCGCGGATCGTCGGCAAGGCGGCGGCGCTGCTCGAGCGCGAGGGCGGCCGTTATGCGCTCGCCACCCAGTGCATCGGTGGCGGCCAGGGCATCGCCACGGTGCTGGAGCGCGCATAACATGAGCGATTCCATCAAGCCGGCGGGCGCCAAGCCCGAGTCCATCAAGAAAGTGTGCGTGATCGGGGCCGGCGTGATGGGCGCCGGCATCGCCGCACAGGTCGCCAATGCCGGCATCCCGGTGCTGCTGCTCGACATCGTTGCCAGGGACGGTGACGATCGCGACGCGGTGGCCAAGGGTGCGGTCGCGAAGATGCTCAAGACCCAGCCGGCGCCGTTCATGTCCAAGAGCGCGGCGAAACTGGTCGAGACCGGCAATATCGACGACCATCTGGCGCGGGTCGCCGAATGCGACTGGATCGTCGAGGCGATCGTCGAGCGGCTCGATATCAAGCAGTCGCTCTACGCCAAGCTCGAGGCGCTCAAGCGGCCGGGCACCGCGGTGTCGTCGAACACGTCGACGATCCCCTTGGGGCATCTGGTCGAGGGCCGCTCGGACCAGTTCAAGGCCGATTTCCTGATCACCCATTTCTTCAATCCGCCGCGGTATATGCGGCTGATCGAGATCGTCCGTGGCGCGCACACCGATGCCGCGGTGGCCGAGCGCGTCGAGGATTTCGTCGACCGGTTCATGGGCAAGCGCATCGTGCGTGCCAAGGACACGCCGGGGTTCATCGCCAACCGGATCGGCACCTATTGGCTGGCGGTCGCGATCAACGCGGCGATCGACCAGGGGCTGACGATCGAGGAGGCCGACCAGATCGGCGGCCGGCCGATGGGCGTGCCCAAGACCGGGATCTTCGGGCTGATCGACCTGGTCGGCGTCGACCTGATGCCGCTGCTCGCCAAGAGCCTGTCCTCCACCCTGCCTGAGGGCGATCCCTATTTCGAGACGGTGCGGCCGCTGCCGCTGGTCGACAAGATGATCGCCGAGGGCTTCACCGGCCGCAAGGGCAAGGGCGGCTTCTACCGGCTCGACCGCGGCGCCGATGGCAGCAAGACCAAGCTGTCGCTCGACCTCGCCACCGGCGAGTATCGCCCCGAGACGAAGCCCGAGCGGCTGGCGTCGGCCGCCGAGAAGAACCTCGCCGCGCTGGTCGCCGCGCCGGGCAAGACCGGCGCCTATGCCTGGGAGATCCTCGGCAAGGTGCTCAGCTATGCGGCGATGCTGGTCGGCGAGGCGGCGGACGACGTTGTCGCGATCGATGACGCGATGAAGCTCGGCTATAACTGGAAGTTCGGGCCGTTCGAGCTGATCGACCAGCTGGGGCCGGGCACGCTGGCCGCGCGGCTGGCGGCCGAGGGGCGCGAGGTGCCGGCGATCCTCGCGACCGCCGGCGAGCGGCCGTTCTACCGGATCGAGAGCGGCAAGCGCCAGTTCCTCGGGCTCGACGGCAGCTATCGCGACGTGGTGCGCAGCGCCGGGGTCGTGCTGCTCGAGGACATCAAGCGCGGTGCGGAGCCGCTGATCAGGAACGGCTCGGCGGCACTGTGGGATGTCGGCGATGGCGTCGTCGCGCTCGAGTTCACCGCCAAGATGAACGCGCTCGACGAGCAGGTCATCCAGCTGATCCAGAAGGCCATTCCTTTGGTGAAGGCGCAATATAAGGCGCTGGTGGTCTATAACGAGGGATCGAACTTTTCGGCGGGCGCCAATCTCGGCCTCGCCATGTTCGCGGTCAACATCGCCGCCTGGGGCGAGGTCGACAAGCTCATCGCCGGCGGTCAGGCGGCCTATAAGGCGCTGAAATATGCGCCCTTCCCGGTCGTCGCGGCGCCGGCCGGGATGGCGCTTGGCGGCGGCTGCGAGATCCTGCTGCATGCCGATGCGATCCAGGCGCATGCCGAAAGCTATATCGGGCTGGTCGAGGCCGGCGTCGGGCTGGTGCCCGGCTGGGGCGGGCACGGCGAGATGATCGACCGCTTCGTCAAATCGCCGCTGATGCCCAAGGGGCCGATGCCGGCGGTGGCCAAGGCGTTCGAGCTTATCTCGACCGCGCAGGTCAGCAAGTCGGCCGCCGAGGCCAAGGAGATGGGCTTCCTGCGCCCCGCCGACGGCATCACCATGAACCGCGACCGGCTGCTGGCGGACGCCAAGGCCAAGGCGCTCAGCCTGATCGACGGCTATGCCGCACCTGAAAAGCCGACCTTCCGCCTGCCGGGCGAGAGCGGCCGCGTCGGCATCGCCGGCGTGGTGCGCGACTTCCGCAAGAAGGGCATCGCCACCGCTTATGACGAGGTCGTCGCCGAGCGGCTGGCACAGGTGCTGACCGGGGGCGAGGCCGATCTGGTCGACACCGTCACCGAGGACCAGCTGCTCAAGCTCGAACGGCAAGCGTTTATGGCGTCGGTCAAGGACAGCCGCACCCAGGCGCGGGTCGAGCACATGCTCGAGACCGGCAAGCCGCTTCGGAACTGATGACCCGATCCACCCCTCCCCCGTTCGCCCTGAGCCTGTCGAAGGGCGTGAGTTTCATGTGCTTCGACAGGCTCAGCACGAACGGGGTTGGTGTCGGATCGAACAAGGACTGACTGAGATGCAAGTCTATACCGCTCCCCTGCGCGACATGCGCTTCGTGCTCCACGAGCTGTTCGCGGACGATCAGTTCGCCGGCCTGCCCGCGCATGCCGAGTTCACCCCCGACCTGCTCGACGCGGTGCTCGAGGAAGCCGGGCGGATGGCGCAGGACATCCTGCTACCGCTCAACGCCAGCGGCGATCTCGAGGGCTGCACCCTCGAAAATGGCGTGGTGCGCACGCCGACCGGCTTCAAGGCCGCCTATGACCAGTTCCGCGAAGGCGGCTGGGCGGCGCTCGCCTCGCCACCGGAATGGGGCGGGCAAGGGTTGCCCGAGACTATCAACAAGCTGGTCGAGGAGATGATCTGCGCGACCAATCTGTCGTTCAGCCTCTATCCCGGCCTTACCCATGGCGCGACCACCGCGATCGAGGGCCATGCCAGCGAGGACATCAAGCAGGCCTATCTGCCCAAGATGGTCAGCGGCGAATGGGCGGGGACGATGTGCCTCACCGAATCGCATTGCGGCACCGATCTCGGCCTGCTGCGCACCAAGGCGGTGCCGCAGGACGACGGCAGCTATCTGGTCGACGGCGCCAAGATCTTCATCTCGTCGGGTGATCATGATCTCACCGACAATGTCATCCACTTGGTGCTCGCGCGGCTGCCCGACGCGGCCAAGGGCGTGCGCGGGATCAGCCTGTTCGTGGTGCCGAAATATTTGCCCAACGACGATGGCTCGGTCGGCGCGTCGAACGGCGTCTCGGTCGCCGGGCTCGAGCACAAGATGGGGCTGAAGGGCTCGGCGACCTGCCAGATGGTGTTCGAGGGCTCGCGCGGCTGGCTGGTCGGCGAGGCCGGCAAGGGCCTCGCCGCGATGTTCACGATGATGAATACCGAGCGGGTGTCGGTGGGCATCCAGGGCCTCGGCATCAACGAGATCGCCTATCAATCGGCGGTCGCCTACGCCAAGGACCGACTCCAGGGCCGTGCGCTCGGCGGGGCCGCTCGGCCCGAGCTCGCCGCCGACCCGATCATCGTCCATCCCGACGTGCGGCGCAGCCTGATGACGATGCGCGTCTATGCCGAAGGCTGCCGCGCGCTCGGCCAATGGGCGGCGCTGGCGCTCGATGCCGAGAAGCATGCCGACGACCCCGAGATCAAGGCGCGCGCCACCGACTTCGTGGCGCTGATCACGCCGGTGGTGAAGGCGCTGTTCACCGACCTTGCCTTCGAGGCAGCGAACCACGGCGTCCAGATTCACGGCGGCCACGGCTATATCCGCGAGTCCGGGGTGGAGCAGTTCGTGCGCGATGCACGCATCACCCAGATCTACGAGGGCACCAATGGCATCCAGGCGCTCGACCTGGTCGGCCGCAAGATGCCCGCGCACATGGGCCGGCAGCTGCGGCCGTTCTTCCATGCGGTGTCCAACCTGATCGAGGAGATGACCGGCGATCCGCATGTGATGCAGGACAAGGCGCTCGGCGCCTTCACGGGCGGGCTGCAGCAGGCGTTCGGCGCGCTGCAGCTGTCCACCGGCATGATCGCGCAGAAGGGCATGAAGGATCCCGAGGAGGCCGGTGCCGCGGCGACCGACTATCTGCGCCTGATGGGGCTGGTCGGGATGGGCTATTGCTTCCTCAAGGCGGCGCGGATCGCGACGACGAAGCTCGCCGGGGGCGACGCCGAAGCGGATTTCTACCGGGCCAAGCTCGCTACCGCGGGCTTCTTCTTCGATCGAGTATTGCCGCAGGCGACGGCGGCGTTCCTCGCGATCAAGGCCGGCAAGCGCTCCACCATGGCGCTGCCGATCGAGGCGTTCTGATCGTCGACCAGCCTGACCCCGGGATGACGAAGGGGTTGACACTGCCGCCCGGCCAAGTAGGGGCGAACTACTTACGTATACGGCAAGTGGTTCGCCCTTACGGCGCCAGGCTGACGTAACAACGATAACGGTGACCGCACGAATGCGGCGCCACGATAACCAACTCGCCCGTCATTGACGGCGGGCCTTGTGGAGAGGAGCGTATATGTCCCTGTTGCTGCTGGGCGCCCTGCTGGCGGGCCTTGCCCCCGCCCCGGCCCTGTCGAACGACACCGCGATCGGCACCTGGAAGACCGAGACCCGCAACGGCGTGGTCGAGATCCAGCGCTGCGGCCCCTCGATCTGCGGCCGCCTCGTCACCTCCGAGCTGCTGCGCACCAATCCGGGGCTCAAGGACGTCAAGAACGCCGAGCCCAGCCTGCGCAACCGGCCGCTCAAGGGATTGATGATCATCAGCGGCTTCTCCGCGGGCGACGGCGAGTGGACCGGCGGCAAGATCTACAATGCCGATGACGGCAAGACCTACACCGCCAAGGTGACGCCGATCGACAGCGATCATCTCAAGATCCGCGGCTGCGTGTTCTTCCCGCTCTGCAAGACCCAGACCTGGACCCGCGTGCGCTGAGACGCGCGCGCCCTTTTCCATTCCTTCAATCGTCAGGACGATCCTTCATGTCTTTCCGCACCAAGGCCCCGCTGCTCGCTTCCGCCCTCATCGGCTCGTTCGCCTTTGCCGGCGTCGCTCATGCCCAGGCGTTCTACCTCCAGGAGCAGTCGGCGCGCGGCGCCGGCCGGGCCTTCTCGGGTGAAGGGGCCGATACTGGCCCGCAGTCGCTGTGGTGGAACCCCGCCGCGATCGCCGGCATGGATCACGCCGAGGCGGCGATCAACGCATCGGCGATCCTGCCGCGCGGCAAGGTGGTGGACAATGGCACGGTAATCGCGCGTCCGGGTCAGGCCGCAGGCGCGGTCGGCGGCAACGCCGTGTCGAAGAACCCGATCAACAACGGCGTGCTGCCCTCGGGGGCGATCGCAGTGCCGTTCGGCGACCGCATCGCGGTTGGCCTGGCGGTGACCTCGCCATACAGCTTCACCACCGATTACGAGGCGAACAGCTGGGCGCGCTACAGCGCCGATCGCACCAAGCTGCAGACCATCGACATCCAGCCCTCGATCGCCGTTGCGGTGACCGACTGGCTGCGCGTCGGCGGCGGCGCCAATGTCGAGCATGTCTATGCCAGCCTCGGCAACGCCCTGCCCAACCTCAGCCCGCTGCTGCCCGACGGCAGCCAGAAGCTGGAAGGCGACGGCTGGGATCTCGGCTGGACCGCGGGCATGCAGATGCACAACAGCTGGGCGACGGTCGGCGTCAGCTACAAGTCGCGCATCGAGCACACGCTGAAGGGCGATCTCACCATTGCCGGGCTGGTCGGCCCGCTGGCGGGGCAGAACGCCACCCTGTCCGACATCGAGGCAAGCTTCTACACGCCCGCGCAGACCATCGTCGCCGGCCGCATCAAGGCGACCGACGCGCTGACGCTCAACGCCCAGGCGGTGCGCTACAATTGGAGCAAGTTCGACGCGATCCAGCTCGGCGCGCCGCTCAACACCGCGCTGCCCGAGAATTACCGCGACAGCTGGAGCCTCGCCGGTGGTCTCGACTATGCCGTGACGCCGCGGGTGACGCTGCGCACCGGCGTGCAGCATGCCACCACCCCGACGCAGAATGGCCTGCGCGATGCGCGCGTGCCGGATGCCAATCGCTGGAACTACGCGGTCGGCGGCACCTTCGACATCACCAGCCACATCGGCATCGATCTTGCCGCCAATTACATCGACTTCGACAATGCCTCGATCGATCGCCTGAGCGCCGCTTATGTCGGCACCGCGGCGCAGACGGTGGTGCGCACCAACGGCACGCTCGAGGACGCGCATGCGTTCGTCTTCTCGGCCGGCGCGCACATGCGCTTCTGATCGACGGGTCGACGCTTCCTCCGCCACGCGGCCATCGCGCCGACGTGGCGGAGCAAGGGTCGAAATGTCAGCCAATCACACCTATATAGCGGGCGTCGGACGCCTGCGGCAGACGGGATGCGGCACGGGAGGGGTCTGAGACCCGCCACGAAAGTCGAACACGCCCCCATGCAATTCCATCTTCCCGCCGCCCTCGATCCCCGCATTCTGCTGCGGCCGAGGCGGCGGGGGATCGCCTCGGTCAACGCCGAGGTGCGCGACGGCATCGTGCCGGCCGGCAACGACATCGCGCAGACCACCGATCATCCTGACGAGCCGGCGCCCGGCGCCAATTATCGCACGGTCGCGCTGATCATCGCCTGTGCGATGTTCATGGAAAATCTCGACGCCACCGTGCTCGCCACCGCGCTGCCGACGATGGCGCGCGATTTCGGCGTGCGCGCGCCCGAGATGAGCATTGCCCTCACCTCCTATCTGCTCGCGCTCGCGATCTTCATCCCTGCCTCGGGCACGATGGCCGACCGGTTCGGCGCGCGCCCGGTGTTCCGCGCCGCGATCGCTTTGTTCATGCTCGGCTCGCTCGCCTGTGGCCTCGCACCGACGCTGCCGCTGATGGTGCTCGCACGCTTCGTCCAGGGCATCGGCGGCGCGATGATGATGCCGGTCGGGCGGCTGGTGCTGCTGCGCTCGGTCGCCAAGCGCGACATGGTCTCGGCCATGTCGTGGCTGATCATGCCGGCATTGATCGGGCCCATCGTCGGCCCGCCGATCGGCGGGTTCATCGTCACCTATCTCGACTGGCGCTGGATCTTCTGGCTCAACCTGCCGATCGGGCTCGCCGGCATCGTGCTGGTCGGCCGGTTCATCGCCGACATCCGCGAGGATGTGGTGCATCCGTTCGACCTGCCGGGGTTCCTGCTGTCGGGCGTGGCGCTCGGCGGCCTGCTGTCCGGCTTCGAGATGGCGAGCCGTTCCGGCGAGGGCGGCCTGGCGGCGGCGCTGATCGGCGGCGGGGCGCTGGTGGGCGCGCTCTACCTGCGTCACGCCAAGCGCTCGGCGCATCCGATCCTCGACGTATCGCTGATGCGGGTGCCCTCGTTCAGCCTGTCGGTGATCGGCGGATCGCTGACCCGCATCACCCAGGGCGCGCAGCCTTTCCTGCTGCCGCTGATGATGCAATTGGGCTTCGGCCTCAGCGCCGCGCACAGCGGGTTGATGACGGTCGGCACCGCGATCGGCTCGTTCGGGATGAAGGGTGTCGCGCGGCGGATCCTGCGCCGGTTCGGCTTCCGCAACAGCCTGGTGGTGATGGGACTGCTCGGCACCGCCGCCTATGCCTGCTGCGGGCTGTTCCGCCCCGGCTGGCCGCTGCCCGCGGTGTTCGCGGTGATGGTGATCTCGGGGTTTTTGATGTCGTTCCAGTTCACCGCCTACAACACCATCGCCTATGACGAGATCGGCAAGGAGCGGATGAGCGTCGCGACCAGTTTCTATTCGACCTTCCAGCAGCTGATGCTGTCGCTCGGCATCTGCATCGGCGCTACGGCATTGCATGCATCGATGAGCTGGGCGGGCCGAACCGTGCCGGTCTTTGCCGACTTCTCGGCGGCATTCTGGGCGGTGACCGCGATCTCGCTGCTGGCGGTGCTGGTCAACATACGGTTCGACGCACAGGCGGGGGCGGAGATGAGCGGGCGCCGCTGACGGCGGGAGCACGGCGTTCGTGACAAGTTGGTCACGGAGCCAAGTTGTTCATCGCTCGTTCCACTGTTCAACGGTACAAGCGGCTCAGTTCGCCGCATTCGCCGCGAATGGAGACAGGACAGATGATGGATCTAGGCCGAAAGGCTGTGGTTGCGGCGCTGGCCGCGAGCACCCTGATGGTCGCTGGTTGCGCGACCGAGACGACGTACCGCCCCGCCACCGGGCAGGGCTTCAACCGCACCGGCTATAGCGAGCGCCAGGTGGAGCCGGGTCGTTACCTGGTCACCTTCGCCGGCAACAGCGTCACCTCGCGTGACACGGTGGAGCGCTATCTGCTGTTCCGCTCGGCCGAGCTGACGCTGCAGAGCGGCAACGATTACTTCCTGATGGCCAATCGCGACACCGATCTGCAGTCGCGCACCTACAGCACGCCGGGTCTCGGCGGTCCGTGGGGCTATGGGGGCTTCGGCGGCTATTGGGGCCCGTCGTGGCGCTATTACGGCCGCGGCTTCGGCTGGCGCAGCTGGGGCCCGGGTTATGGTGGTGGCTTCGGCGGCGGCTTTGGTCCGTGGGGCGACGATTTCGATATCCGCACCATCGACCGCTATGAGGCGAGCGCGGAGATCGTGATGCGCAAGGGCCCGATTCCCAAGGACAATCTGCGCGCGTTCAATGCCCGCGCGGTGGTCGACAGCATCGGGCCGAGCGTGGTGCTGCCGAAGTAACACGACCCTCGGGGCGGAGGCGTAGCGCCGCCGCCCAAGACGCCAGCGTTCGCTGGGGTGACACACGAAAAAGGGGCCGGATCGCAACCCGCGATCCGGTCCCTTTTTGCCGTCTGCGCCTATGCCGTCACCGCGCCATGGCAATGCTTGTACTTGCGCCCCGAGCCGCACGGGCATGGCGCGTTGCGATTGACCCGGCCTTCCCAATGCTCGGGATTGTCGCCGAGATCGGGCTCCTCGGGGCGGATGATCTGCATCGGCGGCAGCTGCGTGGTGATGCGGCCCATGGTGCCGGCATCGATGTCCGCCGAATTGTCGTCGCCGGTGAACGGGTCGAAGTGGGTGGTGATGAAGTCCGGCAGCTCTGGTAGCTCGGGCGCCGCCTGCATCGAGAATTGCGCGTGGGCGATGGTCTTGGTGACGTCGATCCGGATCGAATCGAGCATGCGCTGGAACAGCGAGAACGCCTCCTGCTTATACTCGTTGATCGGCGTCTTCTGCGCATAGGCACGCAGGTGGACGACCTGGCGCAGCGCATCGAGCGTGGCGAGATGCTCCTTCCAGTGATGATCGAGGTTCTGGAGCAGGATTGATTTCTCCACCTGCGTCCAGGTCTCGGGCTCGAGTTCGGCGGACTTGGTGGCGATCAGCGCGTCGGCCTGCTCGCGAACGCGCTCCTCGACCACCTCGGGATCGATCGACTCCTCGGTGAGCCAGTCGTCGACCGGCAGCTCGAGGCCGAGCACCTCGGCCAGCTGCTCCTTCATTCCCGCGACATCCCACTGCTCCGGGTAGGAGTTAGGGGGGCAGGCCTCGCCAACGATGACGTTGACCGTCTCGGCGCGCATGTCGCTGACCACGTCGCCGACCGCATCGGCATCCATGATGTCGGCGCGCTGCTCGTAGATCACCTTGCGCTGATCGTTCATCACGTCATCATATTCGACGACCTGCTTGCGGATGTCGTAGTTGCGGGCCTCCACCTTGCGCTGCGCGGTCTCGATCGCCTTGCTGAGCCACTTGGAACCGATCGCCTCACCATCCTCGATGTTGTTGCGCATCATCTTGGCGAACAGCGTGTCCGGCCCGAAAATGCGCAGCAGATCGTCGTCGAGGCTGAGATAGAAGCGCGACAGGCCGGGATCGCCCTGGCGGCCCGAGCGGCCGCGCAGCTGGTTGTCGATGCGGCGGCTCTCGTGGCGCTCGGTGCCGAGCACGAACAGGCCGCCGGCGGCGAGCACTTCCTGCTTCTCGACCTCGATCTCGTCGCGGATCAGCGCGGCCTTTTCCTCATAGTCCGGGGTGCCCTCGACCAGCTCGGGATGCTCGTCGAGCATGCGGAACTCGAGGTTGCCGCCGAGCTTGATGTCGGTGCCGCGGCCGGCCATGTTGGTCGCGATCGTCACCGCCGACTTGCGGCCGGCCTGGGCGACGATATGCGCCTCCATCTCGTGGAACTTGGCGTTGAGCACCTTGTGGTCGACGCCCTCCTGCTGGAGGAACTCCGAGAGCAGCTCCGACTTTTCGATCGACACGGTGCCGACCAGCACCGGCTGGCCCTGCTCGGCATGGGTGCGGATGCGCTTGGCGATGGCGCGGAACTTGTCCTGCGTGTCCTTGTAGAACTCGTCCTCCTCGTCGACCCGCTTGACGGTGACGTTGGTCGGAATGGTGACAACGTTCATCTTGTAGATGTCGAAGAATTCCGCAGCCTCGGTGGCGGCGGTGCCGGTCATCCCCGACAGCTTGGGGTACATGCGGAAATAGTTCTGGAAGGTGATCGAGGCCATGGTCTGGTTCTCGGGCTCGATCGTCACCCCCTCCTTGGCCTCGACCGCCTGGTGCAGGCCGTCCGACCAGCGGCGCCCGTCCATCATCCGGCCGGTGAACTCGTCGATGATGACGACCTTGCCGTCCTTGACGATGTAATCGGTATTGCGCTTGAACATCATGTTGGCGCGCAGCGCCTGGTTGAGGTGGTGGACCACCTGGGTGTTCTCGAAATCGTAGAGATTGGCACCCTGCAGCAGCCCGGCCGCCTCGAGCAGCCGCTCGGCGCGCTCGGTGCCGTCCTCGGTGAGGATGATCGACTTCTGCTTCTCGTCCTTCTCGTAATCCTCGTCGGCGAGCTGCTTCACGATCGCGTCGACGCCGAGGTAGAGGTCCGACTTGTCGTCGGTCGGGCCCGAGATGATCAGCGGCGTGCGCGCCTCGTCGATCAGTACCGAATCGACCTCGTCGACGATCGCCATGGCGAAGGCGCGTTGAACCATCGAAGCGCGCTCATACTTCATGTTGTCGCGCAGATAGTCGAAGCCGAACTCGTTGTTGGTGCCGTAGGTGATGTCCGCGGCATAGGCCTGGCGGCGCTGCTCGTCGGTGAGATTGGGGATGATCACGCCGACGGTAAGGCCGAGGAAGCGGTAGATCTGGCCCATCCACTCGGCGTCGCGCGCGGCGAGATAATCGTTGACGGTAATGACGTGGACGCCGTCGCCCGGCAGCGCGTTGAGATAGGTGGCGAGCGTCGCCACCAGCGTCTTGCCCTCGCCGGTGCGCATCTCGGCGATCTCGCCGCGATGGAGGACGATGCCGCCGATCATCTGCACGTCGAAATGGCGCATGCCGAGCACGCGCACGCCGGCCTCGCGCACCGTGGCGAACGCCTCGGGCAGGAGATCGTCGATCTTGGTGCCGTTGGCGAGGCGCTCGCGGAACACCGCGGTCTGGTTGGCGAGCTGCTCGTCACTCATCGCCTGCAGCGCCGGCTCGAAGCCCTGAATCTTGGCGAGGATCGGGTTGAGGGATTTGACGTACCGGTCGTTGGACGAACCGAACAGCGATTTGGCAAAGCCGCCGAGCATGGGCATGTTCCTGGAATAAGGCGCGCGCGCACCCTCGTAGGGCGCGCTGCTGCAAGTGATCTGAAGATGGGGTCGGTGAGCGCCGACGCAATCCGGACCTTGATCCGGCAGAAGAAACGCGGGCGGCTAGACGCGCCGACGACCTGCATAGAGCGGGTGAACCGCCAGCAGCACCCATGGCCGGGCGCTTGCGGCCGATCGCGCTACGGCGCTAACCGCCGCCAGCGCCTGTACCGGCCGGCTGGCGACCTGGACCGCCTTGGCCGCCTGAACACAAACCGCCGTGGCGCTGACCGCATGCGCCGCTGCCGGCCCGCGGACCACCGACCCCGCCCCGGTCAGGGCGGACAGCAAGGCAGACAGGAGCAACAGCAGGTTCAAGCAAGGTCCCCGATCGGCTTTTCAGGCCATCCTGCCGCTCGATAGGGGCCCCGGCAGGATAAATCCAGCATTACGCGCAGCCGTCGGCGCGGCTCAATTCTCGAGCTGCCAACGGATTCCCGGCATCCGCATCACTGAGACCACGGCCCGCTCCTCGCGATCCCGTCCCGGCGCGAAGCGGCCGCGCTGCAGGGCAAGCAGGCAGGTGGCGCGATCAAGCGAGGCATTGCCGCTGCCCGACACCACCCGGCAATCGCTGGCCCGCCCGTCTGCCTGGATCAGCAGCTCGACCACCGTCCGCCCCTCGGCTCCGGCGCGACGCGCATCCGGCGGATAGTCATCCGCGCCGAACCAGGCGCCGGGATTGCCGCGCGGAACGGGCGGGTGAAACGGCGTCTGCCATCCCGCCGCGCCCGTCATCGGGCGGCCGTGGAACACCGCCACAGCTTGTGCCGCGTCCCGCGCCGTGCGTTGTTCCGCCTGTAGGGCCAGCCGGCGCGAGATGGCGACGTGATCGGCGGCAATGGCGAGGAGCACGACCAGCGCTGCCGCAACCACCGCGACCGCCGACAGCACCGCGGCTCTCAGCCCGGCGCCGTTGCCGACAAAGCGCGACCGCCCCACCGGCGCCGTGCCGCCATGATGTGCGTGCTGATCCATGCGCTCCCCTCATCGCCAGGCTGCCCCGGCCACGACTGTCGGTCAACCGAACACGTTTGATGACGCCGCGGCAGCCTCTATAGCGCATTCCCATGTCCACCCCCTCCCCGCTCGCGCCGGCGCGCTTCCCCGACCTGCCCTCGATTGCGGGGGTGACGCCGCATGTCGCCCGCGCGTATTACAAGACGTGGGATCGCTGCGACCTGACCTTTGTCGAGCTTGCCGCCGGCACCACCGTCGCGGGCGTGCTGACGCAGAGCAAATGCCCCTCGCCCGAGGTGGAATGGTGCCGCAAGGCGTTGACGCTGGGCACCGCGCGCGCGCTGGTGGTGAACGCGGGTAACGCCAACGCCTTTACCGGCGCGCGGGGGCGCACGGCGGTGGAGGCGATCGCGGCGCGGACGGCGCAGCAGCTCGGTTGCCAGCCTTCCGACGTGTTCGTCTCCTCGACCGGCGTGATCGGCGTGCCGCTGCCGATCGACAAGGCCGAGGCCGGGCTCGATGACGCCTTTGCGACGGCGCCGTGCAGCTGGCAGGCGGCGGCCGAGACGATTGGCACCACCGATACCTACGCCAAGGGCGCGATGACGACCGCGGTGGTCGACGGCCAGACCGTGACGCTGGTCGGCATCATCAAGGGATCGGGGATGATCGCACCCGACATGGCGACGATGCTCGGCTATGTCTTTACCGACGCCGCGGTCGAGCCCGGCTTCCTGCAGGGCGCGCTGACCGCGGCCAATGCGACGACCTTCTCCTGCATCACGGTCGATGGCGATACCTCGACCAGCGACACGGTGCTGGCCTTTGCGACTGGCGCTGCCGGTAACGCACCGATCGCCGGCAGAGACAGCCCGGGCGCCGATGCCTTTGCTGCGGCGCTTGCCGATCTCTGCCACCAGCTGGCGCTATTGGTCGTGCGCGACGGCGAGGGTGCGACCAAGCTGATCGAGATCGCGGTGACCGGCGCGGAGAGCGACCGCAGCGCCTATCGGATCGCGATGAGCATCGCCAACTCGCCGCTGGTGAAGACCGCGATCGCCGGCGAGGATGCCAATTGGGGTCGCGTGGTGATGGCCGTGGGCAAGGCCGGTGAGCCTGCCGAGCGCGACCAGCTCTCGATCCGGTTCGGGATCACCGAGGTCGCGCGCGACGGATTGGTGGTCGAGGGTTATGACGAGGCGCCGGTGACCGCGCATCTCAAGGGACACGAGGTGGAGATCGGCGTCGACCTCGGGCTTGGCGACGGACGCGCGACGGTGTGGACCTGCGATCTCACCCATGGCTACATCTCGATCAACGCGGATTACCGCAGCTGATGACGCATCGCGATCACGCGGCGGTTGTGACGCTGATGCGCCAGGTGGCGGACGAGGTGGTGCTGCCGTCGTTCCGCAACCTGGCAGACAGCGACATCGAGGAGAAGGCGCCGGACGATTTGGTCACCGTCGCGGATCGCGAGAGCGAGCGACGGCTGACCGCGGGGCTGATCGCGATCGATCCTGCGGCGCGCGTGATCGGGGAGGAAGCAACCGCGGCCGATCCCAAGCTGCTCGACGGGATCACCCGCGGACGAGTGTGGATCGTCGATCCGATCGACGGCACCAACAATTACGCACATGGCCGCACCCCGTTCGGGATCATGATCGCGCTGGTCGAGGATGGCGTCACCCAGGCCGGGTGGATCCTCGACCCGGTGACCGGCCGGCTGTGCCATGCGACGCTCGGCGACGGTGCGTTCATCGACGGTGAACGGGTGACCGCGCGGCCGAGCGGCGCACCGCTGCCGATCGCGGCGCTGGCGACCTATTTCATGAGCGACGACGCGATCGCGGCGATGATGCTGCGGTGCGAAGGGCGGCTGACCTGCGCGCCCAACCCGCGCTGCGCCGCCGAACAATATCCGCGCGTGGTGCTCGGGCAGAATGACATCGTGCTGTTCCAGCGCACCCTGCCCTGGGATCATGCCGCCGGCGCCTTGTTCGTCCACGAGGCGGGCGGCGTGGTCAAGCGGCCCGACGGCGAGCCTTATGTGGTCGGCGACCTGCGGCGGGGCATGATCGCGGCGGCATCGCCAGCCTTGTGGGACGAAGCGGTCAACATTCTGTTCGGGTGAGGTGGGCTCGTCCCGCCACCCCGGCATCGCTCAGCGGCTGAACCGCGCCGCCAGCTCGACATGGGTCGACCAGCGGAACTGGCCGACCGGCTGGACCCAGTCGAGCCGCCAACCGCCGTCGACCAATATCTTGGCATCGCGCGCGAAGCTGCTGGGATTGCACGAGACATAGCCGATGATCGGCGACTGAGTCTTGGCGAGCGCCTCGACCTGGTCGCGGGCGCCCGCGCGGGGTGGATCGATCACCACCGCGCCGAACCGGTCGAGTTCGCCGACCGTGAGCGGCCGGCGATAGAGGTCGCGATGCTCGGTGAACACCGGCTTCTGGGCGAGCGCGGCAGCGGCTTTCAGCGACAGGATCGCATCGCGCGCACCCTCGGCGGCATAGACGCGGGTCGGCAGCGCCAGCGCGAAGGTGCCGAGGCCGGCGAACAGATCGGCAACGGTCGGCGCGCCCGCAGTCGCCTCGCGCATCGCCGCCACCAGTGCCGCCTCGCCTTCCGCGGTCGCCTGGAGGAAGGCCGCATGCGGCAGCGCGACGGGCACGCCGCCCAGCGTGATGGTCGCGCCCTGCGGCTCCCAGCGAGTCTCGGGGCCGAGGCCATCGTCGATCGCAAACCGGGCGACACCGTGGCGCTCGCAAAAGGCGGTGATCGCCTCGGCGGCTTCGAGCCCGTCTGCCTTGAGGCCGTTGACGAGCACGTCCGCGCCCTGATCGGCGAGGGTCAGGTGGATATCGGCGCGACGGCGGAAACCGAGCCGCTGGAGCAAGGCGCGCAGCGGCGCGACCAGCGCGAATAGCTCGGGGCTGAGGATATGGCATTCGACGATGTCGACGATGGCGTGGCTCTGCGCCTCGGAGAAGCCGAGCAGGATGCGGCCGCCCTTGGCTTCGGCGTGCAGCGTCGCGCGGCGGCGGGTGCGCGGCGGCGACACCAGCGGCGGACGCAGCGGCGCGGCCAGCCCCTGCGCGTCGAGCGCGGACGCGATGCGATCGGTGACGAAGGCGGCGTAGCTCTCGTCGTCGAGATGCTGGAGCTGGCAGCCGCCACAGGTGGGGAAATGACGGCATGGCGGCAGCTGATGGTGCGGGCCCGGGATGACGGTGCCGTCCGCCTCCAGCGTGTCGCCGGGTGCCGACAGCGCAGCGTGGCGGCCATCGGCAGTGATGCCGTCGCCCCGCGCGGCGACGCGGATGATCGTGCTCACAGCGACGCGCGCGCGGGCGTCAGCGCCTCGGCGAGATCGTCGGCGATGAACGCGGCGCCGCTGCGTCGCGCGGCCTCGGCATGGAGCCAGACCGCCGCTTCGGCCGCGGCAAAGGGGTCGCCGCCGGCTGCGAGCATCGCCCCGGTGGTGCCGGCGAGGACGTCGCCGCTGCCGGCGGTGGAGAGCCAGTCATTGGCGTCGCCGGCAACGGTGACGCGGCCGTCGGGTGCGGCGATCACGGTGTCGGCGCCCTTGTGGATGACGACGGCGTTGGCGGCCTTGGCGGCGGCGCGGGTGGCGGTGATCTTGTCGGTAGTCGGCGTGCCGAACAATGCGGCGAACTCGCCACCATGGGGGGTAAGGATCATCGCGGCGCTGTGGCCGCTCATCCGCGCGATGTCCACGATGTGCAGCGCGTCGCCGTCGATCACCAGCGGCCTGCCGCCGGCGAAGGCGGCACCGACGCGGTGGGCAGCCTCGTCGTCGCGGCCGAGACCGGGGCCGATCACGACGGCGCCGATCTTGTCGTTGGCGAGCGCGTCGGCGTTGAACGCCTTGCGCACGATCGCATGCGGCGCGCCGGGCGTGTCGGTGAGCAGCAGCGCATAGCCTGCGCCGGCGCGCAGCGCCGCGATCGCCGCCATCTCGCCGGCGCCGGCCATGCTGCCCGGCACCACCGCGACCATGCCGCGGCTGTATTTGTGCGAGTCCGGCCCCGGCCGTTTCAGCGATGGCGGCGCGATGACCTTGGCTGCCGCTTTCGCCGAGACGCCGATGTCGAGCAGGCGGATCGCGCCGGCATACCGCGCGGCGGGCTGGAGCAGATGGGCGGGCTTGGCGGCGCCGAGCGCCAAGGTAACGTGGCAGCGCGGGGGCTCGCCGAGCAGCGCGCCATCGTCGGTCACCACGCCGCTCGGCAGATCGACCGCGATCACCAGTCGCGCGGCGGTGGCGAGGCGGCGGAGGTCGGCGGCGAGCGCGTCATCGAGCGGGCGGGTAAGGCCGGTGCCGAACAGCGCGTCGACCAGCACCGGAGCGGGTGCGGCGTCGGCGATGGCCTCGACCGGACCGGTCCAGCCGGCGCGCGCCTGCTCTGCCGCAGCGCTGCGCGGCGGCGCCGCTGCGGCGACGCGCACGGCGAGGCCGGCTGCGGCCAAGCGGGTTGCGGCAACATAGCCGTCGCCACCGTTGTTGCCCGGGCCGCACAGCATCAGCACCTCGGCGCCGGCGGCTAGGCGGCGAACGGCGTCGGCGATCGCCGCGCCGGCGCGGGCCATCAGCGCGTCGACGGCGATGCCGCTCGCAGCCTCGGCGGCGCGCATCTCGGCCGCGGTGAGGATCGGCTGTCCGGCAAGCAGGATCATCGCTTCACCGTCGCCGGTAGCTGGTAGCGATCGGCGCCGATCGCGACGTCGATGCCGTCGGCACCGCGGATGGTGACCGTAGCTGGCTCGGCGCCATCGGCGGCGACGACGCCGCGGCCGTCACGGGTGACGAGCAGGCGATGGAAGCCGCCATCCTCGGCGCGCAGGGTAAGGATCAGACCGCGGCTGGTCTGCGCCTGGTCGATCGTGCAGCGGCGCGCGAGCGGCGCCGCGCCACGGGCGCAGAGGATGCGGGCGTGATCCTCGACGGGGTGGCGCTGGTCCGTCGTGCCCTGCGCCAGTGCTTGGCTATTGCCGCTCTGCTGCGGCGCGCCGGAGCAGGCGGCGAGCACCAGCCCCGGCATCAGGAGGGCGACAACGCGCCGGTCAGATATCCGCGTAGACATGGGTTTCGGCGCGCGCTCCCGGGTGAGTGACGGCACCCTTATAAGCGGGGCCGACATTCTGGGCATAGCGCCACAAGGCGCCCGAGCCATAATCGTTCACCCGCGCCGTCCACGCCGCCTTGCGTGCGGCGACCACATCGTCGGCGACGACGAGATCGATCGTCCCCGCTTCGGCATCGATGCGGATGGTGTCGCCATCCTCGATCAGCGCGATCGGACCGCCCTCGGCGGCCTCGGGGCCGACATGGCCGATGCAGAAACCGCGGGTGCCGCCCGAGAAGCGACCATCGGTGATCAGCGCGACGCTCTCGCCCATGCCGAGGCCATAAAGCGCGGCGGTGGTGGAGAGCATCTCGCGCATGCCCGGGCCGCCCTTGGGGCCTTCGTAGCGGATCACCAGCACCTCGCCCTCACGGATCGAGCGCGCCTCAACGGCGGCAAAGGCGTCTTCCTCGCAATCGAAGCATCGCGCCGGCCCTTCGAACTGCAGGCGGTGCATGCCGGCGACCTTCACGATCGCGCCATCGGGGGCGAGGCTGCCGCGCAGGCCAACGACGCCGCCGGTCGGCGACAATGGGGTGGCGACGTCGTAGATCACCTTCTGGTTGGGATTCCAGGTGACCTGGTCGATGTTCTCGCCGAGCGTCTTGCCGGTCACGGTCAGGCAGTCGCCGTCGAGCAACCCGCCTGCGAGCATGGTCTTCATCATCATGTAGACCCCGCCGGCCTCATACATGTCCTTGGCGACATAGCGGCCGCCGGGCTTGAGATCGGCGATATAGGGCGTCGACTTGAACGCCTCGGCGACGTCGAACAGGTCGAAGTCGATCCCCGCCTCGTTTGCCATCGCCGGCAGGTGCAGCGCGGCGTTGGTGGAGCCGCCGGTGGCGGCGACGACGCGGGCGGCGTTGATGAAGGCGGCGCGGGTGCAGATGTCGCGCGGGCGCAAATTGCGGGCGATAACGTCCATCACCTGCGCGCCGGCGGCGACTGCGATCTGCTCGCGGGTGGTATAGGGTGCGGGCACCATATTGCTGTTGGGCAGCGACAAGCCGATCGCCTCGCCGACGCAGGCCATGGTGTTGGCGGTGAACTGGCCACCGCAGGCGCCGTGACCGGGACAGGCGACCTTCTCGAGCTCATGGACCTCAGACAATGGGCAGGCGCCAGCGGCGTACTTGCCGACCACCTCGAACACGTCGACGACGGTGACGTCGCGGTTCTGGAAGCGGCCGGGCAGGATCGAGCCACCATAGACGAAGATCGAGGGCACGTTGAGGCGGAGCATCGCCATCATCATGCCGGGCAGCGACTTGTCGCAACCGGCGAAGCCGACCAGCGCGTCATAGCAATGGCCGCGGACCGAGAGCTCGACCGAATCGGCGATCACCTCGCGGCTGACCAGCGACGCCTTCATGCCCTGATGGCCCATGGCGATGCCGTCGGTCACCGTGATGGTGTTGAACCGGCGCGGCAGGCCGCCGCCCGCAATCACGCCGGCCTGGGCGGCATCGGCCTGGGCATCGAGCGTGGTGTTGCACGGCGCCGAATTGTTGCCGGCCGAGGCGAGCGCGACGAAGGGCTTCTGAATGTCCTCCTCGGCAATGCCCATGGCATAATAATAGGAACGGTGCGGGGCGCGCTCTGGCCCCACCGAGACATGGCGGCTCGGCAGGCGGGACTTGTCAAACTGGGTCATGGCGACAGGCTATTGCGTCGCAGCGATCATCGACGCAAGTCTGTTGCGGCGAATTTGTGGCCCAGCTTGTACACCACTAGCGACCGTGCACCGTCATCCCAGCAAACGCCGGGATCTTTGGCGATGAGCCCTGTGATGGAGCCGCGGGAGACCCCAGCTTTCGCCGGGATGACGGATCACAGCAAGCTGTCGAGCGCCTTGGCGACGCCGTCCATGGTGAACGGCTTCTGGAGTACCGGGCGGCCACGGAACTGGGCGTCAACGCTGTCGTCGCTGCCGCCGGTCGCGAACACGAAGGGAATGTCGCGCGACGCCAGTGCCTCGGCGATCGGCGTGCTCTTCTCGCCGCCGCGCAGATTGACGTCCAGTATCGCTGCGTCAATCCCGCCCTGCTCGATCCGCTCGAGCGCGGCTGCGACCGTGTCGACGGTGCCGACCGCCTGCTTGTCCAGCACCTCGAGGAAATCCTCAAGCATCATCGCGATTAGGGGTTCGTCTTCGACGATGAGGATCCGGGTGGGTAAGGGCATAGCGGGCCCTTATCCACGAAATATGCCAAGTGCCAACACCTTGTTGGTTAACTTGCGGTTACCTTTTGTTCACGGTGGCGCTCAGCGGCCGATCAGCACATCGCGAGCGGCTTCGGCGAGCTGCTGGACCGAGAACGGCTTGGGCAGGAAGGCGACATTGTCGAGGTCGATAGACTTGCGCAACTGCTCTTCGGCATAGCCCGACATGAAGATGATCGGCAGGTCAGGATAGCGCTCGCGGGCGGCGCGGACCATGGTCGGCCCGTCCATGATCGGCATCACCACGTCGCTGATCAGCAGGTCCGGCCTGCCATGGGCGTCGAGGCAGGCGAGCGCAGCGTCACCATTCTCGGCGGTGAGCACGGTATAGCCCTGGCGGGTGAGCGCGCGTTCGGCGACGGCGCGGACCATGTCCTCGTCCTCGACGAGTAGGATGGTGCCGGTGCCCCACATCTCCACCGGCTTGGCCGCAACCCGCGGCGGCGCCACCCGCGGCGCCATGCCGGCGGCGTGGACCGGTAGGTACATGCTGAAGGTCGCCCCCTGCCCGGGCTCGGAATCGGCGAAGATCCAGCCGCCCGACTGCTTGACGATGCCGTAGACGGTCGAGAGCCCGAGGCCTGTTCCCTTGCCGACCTCCTTGGTGGTGAAGAAGGGCTCGAAGATCTTGGGCAGGATCTCGGGCGGGATGCCGCCGCCAGTGTCCGACACGATCAGCGCGGTGTAATCGGCGACTGGCAGGATGTCGGAAGCCATGGCGCGGACCTCGGCGGCGGTGACCCCCTTGGTCTGGATGGTCAGGGTGCCGCCACCCTGCGGGTTGTGTGCAATCATCGCGTCGCGGGCGTTGACCGCGAGGTTGACCACCACCTGCTCGAGCTGCCCCGGGTCGGCGCGCACCGCGCCAAGACCGCGACCGTGATGGACGTCGAGCCGCACCGTCTCGCCCATCAGCCGGCGCAGCAGGCTCGATACCTCGGCGACGACATCGGGCAACTGGAGAATCTGCGGGTGAAGCGTCTGCTGGCGCGAAAAGGCGAGCAATTGTCGGGTGAGGCTCGCGGCGCGGTTCGAGTTGGTGCGGATCTGCTGGATGTCGTCATAGTCGCTGTCACCCGGCGAGTGGCGCATCATCATCAGGTCGCAATGGCCGATGATTGCGGTGAGGATGTTGTTGAAATCGTGCGCGACGCCGCCGGCGAGTTGGCCGACCGCCTGCATCTTGGTGGCCTGCGCCACCTCGCGCTTCAACCGCGATTCCTCCGAATTATCCTTGAGGCTGAGCAGCACCGAGGCATCGCCGAGGCCGCGGGCACCGGCGATGGTCAGCACCACAGGCTCCTCGGGATGGCCCTTGAGGCGGACGGCCATGTCGCTGGAATGGGTCGCGCCACCGGCGAAGCGGCGGATCGCGTCGGCGACCGCGCCCTTGTCCTCGCGCACCACCAGATCACCCGGGTAGAGCGGCGTGCTATGGGCATCGACCCCGGCGGCGCGGACGAACGAATCGTTCATCTGCAGGAAGCGGCCCTCGCGATCGACCAGCGCCATGCCGAACGGCATCAGGCTGACGAGGCTGCGGACGTGCGCCGAGGCGCTAGCGCCGATCGCCGGCGCGGTATCCTCATCGTCGAGCAGGATAACGAGCACGGGCGCGTCGTCGCCATCGATGAACGGGATCTGCAGCACGCGCAACGGCGTGCCGTCGAGCCCCTCGCGCTCGAAACGGACCAGCGCGCGGCTGTCGGTGATCAGCAATCGGGCAAAATCGCGACCCTCGATGCCGCCTTGGCCGCCATGCGCGCGCATCGCCAGCACGCGGTTGGCGGCGCGGATCCGGCCGTCGGCGCCGATCAGCGCGGCCATCACCCCGGCACCGCCGAGCCGATCGCCGGCGGGGCCGACGATCAATTGCTCGGTGCTGGCGGCAAGATCCTCCTCGTGCAGCACAGTGAAACGCCACACCAGCATGTCGGCCTCATCGCCGGCGCGGACGATATGGACCGACAGCTTGACGCCGTTGGTGGAAAGCTGGCGCAACTGCGCCTTGCCGTCGCGCCACGCGGTGCGGCCGGCGATCGCGAGCGAGGCGGGCCCCTCGCCGTCGAGCGGCAGGCCAGGCGGGGTGGCGAAACTGCCGAACAGGATCTCATAGGCATCGTTGGCGCAGACCAGCCGGCCGGCGCGATCGGTGATCGCCACGGCGTCGCCGCTCGCCTGGACGATCGCCCGGGTGAAATCCCAGTCGACGCCGCCGGGCTGGTTGACCGCAGCCGGCGCGAGCATGCGCCATACGATCGCCGCGCCGATGACGATCATCCCAGTCGCGAGGAAACCCGCGGCAAGCGCGGCGCTGCCGGCGAGCAGGAACACGAGCAACGCAGCCGCCAGCGTCGCGCCGGCCGCGACCAGCGCGGCGGCGGGCCGGGGCGCTAAAGCGCGGGACACCGGGAGCGAAGCCATGCCAATCGTCTTCGGATCAGCGAGGCGGTGGCGTCAAGCTATTGTGCGTGGAGGGGTGTTGGCGTCGGGGTGATCAGGGGTGAGGAGAGCGCCGTGGCCTAGCCCTCTCGCAAACGTTCAAAGCGGACGCAGGGGGAAGCGAACGGTTCGCTTCCGGAAGTTCACTGCCTGTGGCAATCTGCCCGCTCGTCGCTTCATCGTCATCCCAGCGACGGCTGGGATCTGTTGCGGCTCCTGCCCGGCGCTCTTCCATAAAATCCCAGCTTGCGCTGGGATGACGGATTGAGGAGCGGCGCTCGGGCCTTGTGAGCTCAGGCGGCACCGGACGATGGGTCGACTGAGCCCAACCTGTCCCAAGCAACGCTGCCCCTCCTGCCACGCGGCGGAAGGGGCACCGCCATCACCAGATCCGTACGCGCTGATCGGGCGCGAGCACAATCTTGCCGCCGGGCTTGGGCTTGTAGGCGGCATACCAGGGGTCGAGGTTGCGCACGACCCAGGCGCGCTGTTCGGAGGGCGAGTGCGGATCGGTCAGCAGGCGCTGGCGCAAATTCGCCTCGCGGTAGCTGCGCCGCCATACCTGCGCCCAGCCGAGGTAGAAGCGCTGGTCGCCCGTAAAGCCGTCGATCACCGGCGCGGCCTTGCCGCCGAGCGCCTTGTGATAGGCATCATACGCGACCGTCAGCCCGGCCAGATCGGCGGTGTTCTCGCCAAGCGTGAGGCCGCCGTTGACGTGCATGCCGGGGAGCGGCTGATAGGCGTTATACTCCGCCACGAGCTGGTCGGTGCGCTTGGTGAAGGCGGCGACGTCGGCGGGGGTCCACCAGTCGGTGAGCTTGCCGCTCGCGTCATATTTGCGGCCCTGATCGTCGAAATGGTGCGACAGCTCGTGACCGATCACCGCGCCGATACCGCCATAGTTGATCGCCGGATCCGCCTTGGGATCGAAGAACGGCGGCTGCAGGATCGCCGCCGGGAACACGATCTCGACCATGCCGGGGTTGGCGTAAGCGTTGATCGTCATCGGGGTCATGCCCCATTCCCAGCGCTGCAGCGGCTTGCCGAGATGGCCGACGTTGTAATCGTGGCCCCATTGGTTGGCGCGCAGGTTGTTGCCGAACGCGTCGCCCGCGGTGACGGTGAGGTTGGAATAATCCTTCCACTGGCTGGGATAGCCGATCTTGGGGGTGAAGGCGGCCAGCTTGGCGTGGGCCTTGACCTTGGTCTCCGCGCTCATCCAGTCGAGATGATCGATCCGCTCACCCATCGCGGCGATGATGTTCTTGACCAGCGCATCGGCGGCCGCCTTCGTCTCCGGCGGGAAGTATTTGGCGACGTAGAGCTTGCTGACTTCGTCATCGATGCTGTTGACGGTGTAATCCACCGCGCGCTTCCAGCGCACTTCCTGCTCGGGCGTGCCCGAGAGGATGGTGCCGTTGAAGGCGAAGCTCTCCTCGTCGAAGGCGTGGTGCAGCACGTCGGCGAAGCCGTCCAGCGAGCGCAGCAGCAGCTGGTCCTGGAGAACCCCGATCGGTGCCGCGGCTACCACCTTGGCGATGCCGGCGACGGCGCTCGGTTGGGCGACGATCAGGCTGCCGACCGCGGTACCATTGGCCTTGAACAGCGCGGCAAAGTCGAACCCCGGCGCGGTGCGGGCGAGATCGGCGACGCTCATCTTGTTGTAGGTCTTGTCGGCGTCGCGGCTCTCGGTGCGGGTCCAGCTCGCCTGGGCGATCTGGGTTTCGAAATCGACGATCGCCTTGGCCCGGGCGTCCGCATTCGGCTCGCCAGCGAGGGTGAACATCTTGGCGATGTGCGCCTGATAAGCGGTCTTGGCCTGGGCGAGCTTGGCGTCGGCGCTGAGATAGTAATCGCGATCGGGCAGGCCGAGGCCGCTCTGGTAGAGGCTCAGCGCATACACTTCGGGCTGCTTGTCGTCCTGGCCGACGCCGAGGCCAAACGGCCCGCCGACGCCATTGCGCTGCGCCTTGCCGAGCAGGGTCGCGTAACTGGCCTTGGTGGATGCCTTGATTTCGGCGAGCCACGGCTTGATCGGGGCGAGGCCCTTGGCGTCGATCGTCGCGGTATCGAGATAGGTCGCATAGGCGCGGCCGATCTTCGACGCAGGGTCGGTCTTGGCCTGTTCGAGGATGCCGCGGGTCTGTTCGCGGGCGCGATCGTCGAGGATGTTGAACGAGCCATAATTAGACTTGTCGGCGGGGATCGGCGTGCTCTTGGCCCATTGGCCGTTGGCGAAGCCGTAGAAATCGTCGCCCGGTGCGACCGTCTTGTCCATGCCGGCCTCATCGAAGCCGAAGGTGCCATATTCGGGCCTAGTCGCAGTCTGGGCGTGAACGATGCCGGCAGTCGCCGACGCGCCGAGCAGCCCGGCGAGGATGAACTTCTTCATGCGGATACTCCCGAGGGAAAAAGAAGGCCGCCCGGCGGAGCGATCCGCGGGCGGCCAAAGCGATTACCAGATCTTGATGCGGTCGGCGGGTGCCAGATAGTATTTCTGGCCCGGCTTGACGTTGTCGGCGGCATACCAGGCATCGAGGTTGCGCACCACATAGGCGCGCCACTGGCCCGGCGTGTGCGGATCGGTGGTGATCTGGTTGCGGATCGATTCCTCGCGCGCCTTGGTCTGCCACACCTGCCCGAAGCCGAGGAAGAAGCGCTGATCGCCGGTGAAGCCCTCGATCTTGGGCGCCGGCTTGCCCTTGAGCGAGATCTTATAGGCGTCATAAGCAACGTTGATGCCGGCGAGATCGGCCATGTTCTCGCCGAGCGTCAGCTTGCCGTTGACATGGCCGCCGGGGATCGGCTCGTAGGCGCCATATTGCGCGACGACCTTGTCGGTGAGCGCGGTGAAGCGCTTGACGTCCTCGGGCGTCCACCAGTCGGCGAAATTGCCCTGCGGATCGAACTTGCGGCCTTGATCGTCGAAGTGATGGCTGAGCTCATGCCCGATCACGGCGCCGATCGCGCCATAATTCACCGCCGGATCGGCATTGGGATCGAAGAACGGCGGCTGCAGGATTGCCGCCGGGAACACCACCTCGTTCATCAGCGGATTGGCGTAGGCGTTCACCGTCTGCGGGGTCATGAACCATTCGCTGCGGTCGACCGGCTTGCCGATCTTGTCGAGCTGGCGCTTGTACTCGAACTCGGCGGCCCGATCCGCGTTGCCGAGCACGTCGCCCTTGACGATCTGCAGCGTCGAATAGTCCCGCCACTTGCTCGGATAGCCGATCTTGGGCGTAAAGGCGGCTAGCTTGGCGCGCGCCTTGACCTTGGTCTCAGGCGCCATCCAGGTGAGGTTCGACAGCCGTGCGTCCATCGCCGAGATCAGGTTGTGGACCAGCTCGTCGGCCTTGGCCTTGGCTTCGGGCGGAAAGTATTTGGCGACGTAGAGCTGGCCAACCGCCTCGCCGAGGCTGCCGTTGACGAAGCCGACACCGCGCTTCCAGCGCTCGCGCAGCTGGGGCGTGCCGTTGAGCGTGGTGCCGTAGAAGGCGAATTGGCGATTGACGAACGCGCTCGACAGCATCGGCGCGGCATCGCTGATCTTGTGGAAGGCGAGATATTCCTTCCAAGTCGCGATCGGGGTGGCACCGACGATCTTCGCGGTCCCGGTAAGCGCCGACGGCTGGCCGACGATTACCCGGGTCTGGCTGCCGACCCCCTGCGCATCGAGCATGGTCTTCCAGTCGAAGCCCGGCATCGTGGTGGCCAGATCGGCGACCATCACGGGGTTGTAGCCCTTCTCCACCTGGCGCAGCTCGGCGCGCTCCCAATGGACCTGGGCGATCTGCTTCTCGAGATCGTAGATCCGCTGCGCCGACCCTTGCGGATCAGGCTGGCCGGCGAGCTTCATCATGTCCGCGATGTAGGTGACGTATTTCGTCCGCGCTTCGGCGAACTTGGGATCGTCCTTGAGGTAATAATCGCGATCCGGCAGGCCGAGCCCGCCCTGCCCCAGATACACCGCATAGACGGTGTTGTTCTTGAGGTCCTGCTGCACCCCGGCGCCGATCGGCATGTCTTCGCCATGGATGCTGGCATCGGCAAAGGCGCGGGCGAGATCGGTCTGGGTGCGGATCGCGGCGATCTTGTCGAGATAGGGCTTGAGCGGGGCAGCGCCCCTCGCCTCGATCGCGGGGGCATCCATGAACGAGGAATAAGCCGTGCCGATCTTGTCGGCGACGCTGCCCGGCGTACCGCCGCTCGCCGCCGCCGTCTCGATCACCTCGCGCGTGCGCGCGCTCGACAGCTCGGCGAGCACCGCGAAGCCGCCCCAGCTCGACCGGTCCGCCGGGATCTGCGTCCGTGCCATCCAGGCGCCGTTGACGTAATTGTAGAAATCGTCGCCCGGCGCGATCTTGCGATCCATCGCGCTAAGATCGACGCCGAAGTCGCCGAGCTGCGGCTTGCCGGCAACGGACGCGGCGGTCGCCGGCGTCGGGGCGGACGTCTGGGCGTAAAGCGCGCCGCTTGCGGCCGTGGCGAGCAACAGCCCGACCAGGATGTGATGACGCATGGAAGTACCCCCAATTGATCGTTGAACCTTATGGGCGTGTTGTACTCAACTGATACGCCTCGTCAATTGAGTTCGATGACCGGAAATCTCGATCAGATGTCGTGGGTATTCCGACGGTTACGCCATTTGCGCGCGATCCACAGCCGCCAGCCGAGCGCGCTCGCGGCATAGCCGACGACGGCCATCACCGCCGAGACGATCAGCAGCCCGACCGCCACCGCCGGCGCCGCGTCCGACATCAGCCACTGCAGCCAGCCCGACTGCGCGGCATCGCGCACCGGATCGCCCGGCACGACATGATCGAGCCTGAGTGTCAGTTTGCCGATCCAATAAGCGAATGCCCAGATGAACGGCGTCGTGAAGGGATTGGTGATGAAGGTGGTCAGTGCCGCGGTGGGCACGTTGGCGCGAAAGGGCAGCGCGAGCAGCGCCGACACGGCAATCTGCGCGACCGGGAACAGGATGCCGGTGACCATGCCGAGGGCGACGCCGCGCGGCACCGAGCGGCGGGTGAAACGCCACAGTTCGGGTGCGAGCACGCGGTGCGCCACGGGGCGCAGCAGCCGGCTACGCTCCATCGATTCGCGAGTCGGCAGGTTGCGACGGCTCCAGGCGGCGAGCCGCTGCCAGACGCCCGGTGCCGGACCGGCGCCGGGAGGGGGCGCCATCAGCCGCGATCGCGCATGATGCGGGCAGCGTCACGCTTCCAGTCGCGCTCCTTGATCGCCTCGCGCTTGTCGTGGGTCTTCCTGCCCTTGGCCAATGCCAGCTCCACCTTGGCGCGCCCGCGCGAATTGAAATAAACGCTGAGCGGCACCAGGGTCATGCCCTCGCGCGCCACCGCGCCATGGAGCTTGTTTATCTCGCGCTCGTGAAGGAGCAGTTGACGCGGGCGCTTGGCCTCATGGTTGAAGCGGTTGCCATGGCTGAATTCGGGTACGTTGGAATTGACCAGCCACACCTTGCCGTCGCGAACCTCGGCATAGCTTTCCGCGATCGAGCCCTCGCCGAAGCGCAGGCTCTTCACCTCGGTGCCGACGAGCGCGATCCCCGCCTCATAGACCGTGTCGATGCTGTATTCGAACCGGGCCTTGCGGTTCTCGGCGACGATCTTCGTTTTCTCGAAGGTAGGGGGCTTGGGGCGTGGCATAAGCCTCGCGATGTAGGGACTTGGGTGGCCGAGGGGAAGCGGGCGTGGTCTCGATCTTCGCCGCTTCCCCCGTCGATGCCGTCAGACCAGCCCGGCGTGAACCAGTGCCGCGTCGACCGCCATCCGCGACGCCTCGGATGGCCAGGTCATCGGCAGGCGGATGCCGGCGGGGAAGCCGGGCCGCACCCGGGTCATCGCGTATTTGACCGGGCCGGGCGAGGCATCGGTGAACAAGGCGTCGTGGAGCGGATAGAGCCGGTCCTGCAGCGCCAGCGCCGCGGCATAGTCGCCGGCCTGGCACGCCGCCTGGAAGTCGGCGCAGAGCCGCGGCGCGACGTTGGCGGACACCGAGATACAGCCCCTGCCGCCCATGGCGTTGAACGCCAGCGCCATATCGTCATTGCCCGACAGCTGCGCGAAGCGGTCGCCGCAGCCGGCGCGATGCTGCGAGACGCGGGCGATCGCACCGCTGGCGTCCTTGACCGCGACGAACACCGCGGGAAATTCGGTGACGATCCGCACCAGCGTGGCCGGCTGGATGTCGGTGACGGTGCGGGCCGGCACGTTGTAGAGCACGATCGGCAGGTCGGCCGTGGCGGCGAGCGCGGCGAAGTGCCGGTAGATGCCCTCCTGGCTCGGCCGGTTGTAATAAGGCGGCACCATCAGCGCGGCATCGGCACCGGCCTGTTTGGCGCGCGCGATATTGGCGGCGGCGACCTGGGTATCGTTGGAGCCGGCGCCGGCGATCACCGGCACGCGGCCGCGCGCCTGATCGACGCAGACCGCGACGATGCCGAAATGTTCGTCGACATTCAGCGTCGCCGCCTCGCCGGTGGTGCCGCACGGCACCAGCGCCGACGAGCCTTCGGCTATCTGCCATTCGATCAGATCGCGATAGGCGGCTTCATCGAAGGCGCCATCGGCGGCGAAGGGCGTGACGAGCGCCGGGATGGATCCGGAAAACATGGGGTGAGATGCGCTCCTGCTGCGCCGGTGACAGTGTTTTGTTCAGGACATGTAAGGTCGCAAGCCGTATCCTGTCCACATGCACGCATCCACGCTCCGCACCGGGATCCTCGTCGCCGCCCTTGCCGGGGTGGCGCTGGCCGCCTCGGGCCAGGACCAGCTTGACCAGCTGCGCACGCAAATGGCCAACATGGGGCCGCAATCGCCGCAGACCCCGCAGGACGGCGCGATCGCGGCGACGATCGCGCAGTGGAAGGCCATCCAGCAGACCGACGCGATGCCGTTCGAGAGCTATGCCGGTTTCCTCATGGCGCATCCGGGCTGGCCCGGCGAAGCCGCCAATCGCCGCGCCGCCGAGCGCCAGGCCGGCGTCGCCAACCCGTCGAGCGTGCTCGCCTTCTTCGCCCGCTTCCCACCGCAATCGGCGAGCGGGCTGGTGGCGCAGGCGCGGGCACTCGCCGCGACCGGCCGGTCGGGCGATGCCGCCGCCGCGGCACGCGCGGCCTGGCGCAAGGGCGGGCTCGCCGCGACCGACGAGAGCACCATCCTCGGCGGTTTCGCCGGTGCGCTGACCCCCGACGATCACGACGCGCGGATGGATGCGTTGCTGTGGCAGGGCTCCACGGGAGTCGCGGCGCGCCAGATCGGCTTCACCAGCGCAGCACGACGGCCGATGTTCGCGGCACGGCTAGCGTTCCGCAGCAATGCCGCCAATGCCGCGGACCTGGCAATGACCACCCAGGATCAGTTCGCCACCGATCCGGGCTATATCGCCGATCGCGCGATCTGGCTGCGCAACTCGGGCGCGAGCCCCAGCGCGCGCAGCTGGCTCGCCCGTCCACGCACGCTCGCGGGTCGCCCCGGCAATGTCGAGGAATGGTATGAGGTGCTGCTCACCAACGCCCGCGGCGCCAACGCCGATCATCAGTATCAACTCGCCTATGACATCGCCCGGCAGGTGGACGACGCCTATCCGGTCGGCACCGACGTCTCGAAGAAGCCCTATGGCGAGCGCGACGATTACACCAGCCTGGTGTGGCTTGCCGGCCAGGTGGCGATGAAGCAGCTCGGCCGGCCCGCCGACGCGATGGTGATGTACGATCGCTACGGGCGCGGCAGCATGGCGCCGCAGACCCGCGCCAAAGGTTTCTACTGGGCCGGCCGCGCCGCCGAGGCCGCGGGCAAGAGCATCGAGGCGGCCGCCTTCTACGCGCAGGCCGGCGGCTTTCGCGATCAATATTACGGCCAGCTTGCGCTCGAGCGCACCGGCAAGCCGCTGGTGGCGCCGCCGGCGATCGGTATGCCGGCGATCGCGCCCGCCGTTCGCCAGGCGTTCGACAATCGCGAGACGGTGCGCGCGGCGAAGTTCCTCGGGCAGATCGCCGACTGGCAGGACCAGACCGCCTTTGTTCGCCAGATCGCCGCCGACGCCGAGACATCGACAGACCATCTGCTCGCCGCCGAGCTGTCGCGCACGATCAACCGCCCGGACCTCGGCGTGATGGTCGGGCGAAGCGCGATGCAGAACGGGCTCAGCGACTATTCCGCCGCGGGTTTCCCGACGGTGACGGTGCCGGCGGGTTATGAGGATAGCTGGACGATCATCCATGCCATCGCTCGCCAGGAAAGCCAGTTCGACAAGACCGCGGTCAGCCATGCCGGCGCGCGCGGGCTGATGCAGCTGATGCCGGGCACCGCGCGCGAGCAATCGAGCAAGATCGGCCTTGCCTACGACCAGGCGGCGCTGACCACCGATCCCGGGCTGTCGATGATGCTCGGCTCGAGCTACTTCAAGCGCATCTTCGGCCTCTACGGCAGCTATCCGCTGGCGATCGCCGCCTACAATGCCGGCCCCGGCAATGTGAACAAATGGCTCACCGCCAATGGCGATCCGCGCACCGGCGCCGTCGACATGGTCGACTGGATCGAGGCGATCCCGCTGTCGGAGACGCGCAACTATGTGCAGCGCGTCACCGAAAATGCGGTTGTCTATGACCTGATCAACCCGGCGCGGGCGAAGAGCCGCGGGCCGGCCAACCTCAGCTGGTATCTCGGCAAGAACCGGCCGGGGTGACACCGGGCCTTGCCCGAGAGCCCCGGGATGACGGCGTATCGATCCTCGCCTAGACACGCGGCGATGGACCGCCCGAACTACATCACCCCCGCCGGCTATGGCGTGCTGCGCGCCGAGTATGAGCAATTGTTCGGCACCGAGCGGCCGGCGCTGGTCGAGACCATTGCCTGGGCCGCGGGTAACGGCGATCGCTCGGAGAATGGCGACTATATCTACGGCCGCAAGCGGCTGCGCGAGATCGATCGTCGGCTCGGCTGGCTTTCGCGACGGATGAAGGCGGCGAAGGTTGTCGATCCCACGCAGCAGGAGGATCGCAGCCGCGCCTGGTTCGGCGCCATCGTCACGATCGCCGACGAGAACGATCAGGAGCGCGTGCTGACGCTGGTCGGCGACGACGAGGCCGACGCCGGCGCCGGCAGGATTGGCTGGAACGCCCCCCTCGCCCGCGCGCTGCGCGGCGCGGCGGTGGGCGATCTCAGGCGGGTGACGCTGCCGGCGGGCGAGCGGGAGTATGAGGTGATCGCCATCGCTTATCCGACGGGATGAGGAACGGCCGCGGCGGCCGATCCGTTGATCGCCGACAAGGAGAATGACCATGGCCGAGAACTCCCGCACCACCGCCGCGCGCGATCATGACGACAGCGCGATCATCGATGCCGCGGTCGCCGAAGGCTCGGGCGGGACGGTCGGCACCGCCGGCGGCAGCCTCGCCCAGGACATCGCGACCCAGGACGACCTCGCGCGCGCGGTTGACGATCCCGAGGTACACACCCGCGCCACGAAGAGCGACGACATCGCCAACAACCAGGCCCGGGCGAGCGATCGCGGCCCCAACCGCCAATAGCGGTTGACCGGGCGGCAGCCGGCGGCGACGGTTGCGGGATGACCGATGAACCCACCCGCAACGTCGCCCTGCTGATCGACGCCGACAACGCCTCCTGGCATGCGATCGACCCGGTGCTAACGGTGCTCGCCGAACTCGGCAGCGTCAACGTCCGCCGGGTCTATGGCAATTGGACCAAGCCGGGCCTCAAGGGCTGGCGCGACATGACGGTGAAGCACGGCATCGAGCCGCAGCAGCAGTTCGACCTTACCAAGGGCAAGAACGCCACCGACATGAAGATGACGATCGACGCGATGGATCTGCTGTTCCGCGGCCGGGTCGACGGCTTCGGGATCATGTCGTCGGATAGCGATTTCATGCCGCTGGCGATGCGGCTGCGCCAGGATGGGCATCCGGTGTACGGCTTTGGGGGCGCCAAGACGCCCGAGGCGTTCAAGCGCGCGTGCACACGGTTTATCGATGTCGATGTGATGCTCCGCGAGCGGTCGCCGGCGGCGCCGGCAGCCGCCGCCCCGCCGCCCCCGATTGCGCCGCCACCGGTGGTGGTCAACGAGGACGTCCCGCTAGAGCAGGCGCTGCCGCCGGCGATCTCGGGGGGCCTGAAGCCACGGCCCAAGCTCGCGGTGGACAACGAGTTGCTCAAGCTGCTGATCGACGCCTATGATTCGGTGAAACGCGACGAACGCGGCTTCGTCAGCCTCACCGCGATGGGCCAGCTCGCGGGCAACCGCTCAAGCTTCGATGCCCGCAATTACGGCTACAGCCGCTTGTCCGACCTGATCGAGGCGGTGCCCAATTTCCAGGTCGAGCGGCGCGAGGGCGGCCGACTGTTTGTCAAGCGGGTGCGCTAGCCAGCGGCCGGCGCGTCCTCTATCCAGCGGGGGTGATCTGCGATAGGCTGAAGGCCGAGAGGTAATCCACCTGGGGGATGCGTCTGGCCGTCCCCGAGCCTGGGAGAACGCCGATGCACGATTGCATGCCCGCTGATCCGCTCGCCCCTGCCGCCGATCTTGCTGCGCAAGCGCGCCAGGCCTGGCTTGGCGAAACCGCAACCTACTGCGCCGCGCGCGAGGCCCTGCTCGCCGAGGAGATCGAGCTGCGGCGGCACCTGGAACGCGTCGCAGCGTTGCGGCGGGCGCTGCCGCCCGGTCCGCCGATTACCACCAGTTACGCCTTTATCGACGAAACCGGTGCATCACGCACGCTGCCCGATCTGTTCGGCGATCACGACACGCTGATCGTCTATTGTTGGATGTTTGGCCCGGCACGGGCGCGCCCGTGCCCGATGTGCACCAACCTTCTCGGACCGCTCGATGGCAATGCCGCGGATCTCGAGCAGCAGGTCGCGCTGGCGGTGATCGGGCGATCGCCGATCGCGCGGCAGATCGCCTTCAAAGCCGAACGCGGCTGGCGGCACCTCAAGCTATACGAAACCGACGACGCCTTTCCGCGCGATTTCCGGGCGCTGGCGCCGGACGGCGATGAATGGCCAGCGCTGCTGGTCTTCATCCGCGACGACACGGATATCTGGCTCCACTGGGCGGGCGAGATGTCGGGCGTCACCGCCGATCCCGGCCAGGACCCGCGCGGTGCGCCCGACCTCGCCCCCTTGTGGAACCTCCTAGACCTGACCCCGCGAGGCCGGGATCAGGACTGGTATCCCAAACTCGCTTATTGACCGATCAGCGCGTCAGCTTCTTATACGCCAGTCGGGTCGGGCGATCGGCGGCATCGCCCATGCGGCGGCGCTTGTCTTCCTCGTAGCTTTCGTAATTGCCCTCGAACCATTCGACATGGCTGTCACCCTCGAACGCGAGGATGTGGGTGCAGAGACGGTCGAGGAAGAAGCGATCGTGGCTGATCACCACCGCGCAGCCGGCGAAGGTCTCCAGCGCCTCCTCGAGCGCGCGCAGCGTCTCGACGTCGAGATCGTTGGTCGGCTCGTCGAGCAGCAGGACGTTGCCGCCCTCCTTGAGCATCTTGGCCATGTGGACGCGGTTGCGCTCGCCGCCCGACAGCTGGCCGACCTTCTTCTGCTGGTCGGCGCCGCGGAAGTTGAACGCGCCCACATAAGCGCGCGTGCCCATCTCCTGCTTGCCGAAGCGGAAGATCTCGAGCTCGTCGGAGATTTCCTGCCAGACGTTCTTGTTGGGATCGAGATCGTCGCGTGACTGGTCGACATAGCCAAGCTTGACCGTCGAGCCGACCTCGATCGTGCCCTCGTCGGGCTGTTCCTGGCCGGTGATCAGCTTGAACAGCGTCGACTTGCCGGCGCCGTTGGGGCCGATCACGCCGACGATGCCGCCCGGCGGCAGGGTGAAGTCGAGCCCGTCGAACAGCAACTTGTCGCCATAGGACTTGGTCAGGCCCTTGGCCTCGATGACCTTGCCACCGAGCCGCGAGGGCAATTGGATGAGGATCGCGGCCTTGCCGGCGACGCGGCTTTCCTGCTTTTCCATGAGTTCGTCGAACGCGCGGATACGCGCCTTGGACTTGGTCTGGCGGGCCTTGGGTGTCTGGCGCATCCAGGCGAGCTCGTCGGCGATCGCACGCTGCTTGCCGGCCTCGTCGCGCTCCTCCTGCTCGAGCCGCTTGGCCTTCTTCTCGAGATAGCCCGAATAGTTGCTTTCATAGGTGTAATAGCGGCCGCGATCGAGCTCGAGCACCCAGTTGACCACATTGTCGAGGAAGTAGCGGTCGTGGGTGACGAGGATGACGTTGCCGGCATATTCCTTGAGGTAGTTCTCGAGCCATGCGACGCTCTCGGCGTCGAGATGGTTGGTCGGCTCGTCGAGCAGCAGGATGTCCGGCTTCTCGAGCAGCAGCTTGCACAAGGCGACGCGGCGCTTCTCGCCACCCGACAGGGTGGTGACATCGGCATCGCCCGGCGGACAGCGCAGCGCTTCCATCGCCTGCTCGAGCTGGCTGTCGAGCGCCCAGCCGTCGACCGCATCGATCTTGGCCTGGAGATCGCCCATCTCCTCCATCAGCTTGTCGAAATCGGTGTCGTCCTGCGGATCGCCCATTTCGGCCGAGATCGCGTTGAAGCGGTCGACCAGGTCGGCGATCGGGCGCACGCCGTCCTTGACGTTGCCCATCACGTCCTTGCTCGGATCGAGCTGCGGCTCCTGCGCGAGATAGCCGACGCGGACGCCTTCCGCGGCCCAGGCCTCGCCGGTGAAATCGGGGTCGATGCCTGCCATGACCTTCATCAGCGTCGACTTGCCCGAGCCGTTGGGGCCGATGATCGCGATCTTGGCCGACGGGATGAACTGCAGGTGGATGTTGTTGAGGACGGGCTTGTTGGCGCCGGGGAAGGTCTTGGTCAGACCCTTCATGACGTAGGTATACTGGACGGCCATATGCCGACGGCTCCTGAATGATCGCTAGCGGTATTGGCATCGCATGTAGCGGGCGCCCGCTCCATGCGCAAATGCGCTGCTTGCCCCGGCTAAGGACATATTCCACACCGGCGGCGAACCGATCGAAGAAGACCGATCGACAAGGGGGACAACATCATGAAGCATGCCACTCTCGCCCTGCTGGCGCTTGCCGGCTCCACCCCGGCGCTGGCGCAGCATGCCCGGCCTGCAGCGGGCGCGGCGGTTGATCCCGCGGTGGCGAAAATGCGCGATGCCGCGCTCAGCGACGACGTTGCCTATGACATCGTCGAGGGGCTCACCACCGAGGTCGGCCAGCGGCTCGCCGCTACCGAGGCCGAGGCGCGCGCGCGCAGCTGGGCAGTGGCCAAGCTCAAGGCGCTGGGCTTCAGGAATGTGCACATCGAGACCTACCGCATGCCGGTGTGGCTGCGCGGCGAAGAGATGGCGGAGGTGGTCGCCCCCTTCCCCCAGAAGCTCAAGCTGGTCGCGCTCGGCAATTCGGGCGCCACGCCGGCCGCGGGGCTCACCGCGCCGCTGGTCGTGTTCAAGACCTATGGCGAGCTGGAGGCCGCGCCGGCCGGAAGCCTTGCCGGGCGGATCATCTATGTCGGCAACGCGATGGAGCCGACCCAGGATGGCTCGAGCTACGGCAGCTATGGCGTCGCCCGCTTCGTCGGCCCGGCGGTTGCGGCGAGCAAGGGCGCGCTCGCGATCGTGATCCGCTCGGTCGGCACCGATCATCATCGCAACCCGCACACCGGGGTCACCGACTGGTCAGCGGGCACCACGCCGATCCCGGCGGCGGCGCTGTCGGTAAGCGATGCCGCGCTGATCGAGCGGATCGCGGCCCGCGGCAAGCCGATCACGCTCAAGCTGACGCTGACGCCGCACTTCGCGGGCACCGGCGAATCGGGCAATGTCATCGCCGAAGTGCCGGGCAGCGACGCCAAGGCCGGGGTGGTCCTGGTCGGTGGCCATCTCGACAGTTGGGATCTCGCCACCGGCGCGATCGACGATGCCTCGGGCGTCGCCATCACCGCCGCCGCCGCCAAACGGCTGCTCGACGGACCCAAGCCGCGGCGGACGATCCGCGTCGTCTGGTTCGGCGCCGAGGAGCCCGGCGGCTTTGGCGGCAAGGAATATGCCCGCGTTCACGGCGGCGAACGCCACGCGCTGGCGGCGGAGAGCGATTTCGGCGCCGACCGGGTGTGGCGGTTCGAGACCAACCTGCCCGCCACCGCCGCCGCGATCGGCGACCGGCTGGCCTCGGCACTGGCGCCGCTCGGCATCACCCGCGGCACCGGCGTGGGCGGCGACGGCACCGATGTCGGCCCGACGCTGGCGCTCGGCGTTCCCGCGATCGACCTCAACCAGGACGGCACCCGCTACTTCGACACCCATCACACGCCCGACGACACGCTCGACCGGATCGATCCGGCGCAGCTGCGCCAGAATGTCGCGGCCTGGACGACGATGCTTGCGATCGCGGCAAATGCCCCCGAGGAGCTGGGTCCGGTAACCCCGCGCAAATAAGGCACTTTCGCCATAAACATGGCAGCGGGATGAATTTGCCGATTGACCGAGGGGGAGCGTGCGCTATTTGGGCTGCTTCGCGACGGCAATCGGGTCGGCCGCGATGATTTGTTTTGCTTGGGAGCAATCGAATGAAGAAGATCGCTTTCGTTCTCGCTGCCGCCGGCCTGATGTCCGTCGCTGCGTGCTCGAAGTCGCCTGAGGCTGCTGCTGTTGAGAACAACGCCGATCAGCTGGCGGACAACATGGAGCTGCAGGCCGACAACCTCGACGCGCTTGCCGACAACACCTCGAACGCGTCGACTGCCGCCGTGCTCGAGAACGCTGCCGACAACACCAACGCCGCCGCGGACAACGTCCGTGACGCCGCTGACGAGAAGGCCGACAACATGTAATCAGCCTGCATCGGGCGCTTCGCCCGGTGCGCTGATCATGATGATCGAGAATGAGGGCGTCCTTTCGGGGGCGCCCTTTTTCATGGCCGCCGCTTTTTGCGTGCGGCGGTTTTGCTTTAAGCCCGTGTTGCGCTAATCGCGGCACCCGGTGGGGCCTGTAGCTCAATGGTTAGAGCTGGCCGCTCATAACGGCTAGGTTGCGGGTTCGAGTCCTGCCGGGCCCACCAACTGCTTGCCACGCGCCGGAACTGGCGCAATCAAGCAGCGTCCTCGTCGTCGTGCGGCCGCTGATCGGTTAGCCTGTGCTGATGCTGCCAGCGTGCCATCAGCGCGCGGACCAGCCCGCCGCCACGGAAATATTGCCGCGCCCATGCTGCCCTGCGGCGTCGCTCGGCACGCTCCATCAGCATCACGCCGGCGATCAGCAGGATGATCAATCCTCCGACGACAATCATGGCGATGGTTTGGTCGCCGGTCACAGGCGGATGGAGGCCCCGGGCGCCTGTTCGACGATGGTGACGGGATCTTGCGCGATCATGGCTAAGCCTATGCGGTGAGGCGGGTTTCGAGCAAGGCCGGGCGGCGTTGATCGACGCTTGCCGTGTATCAGCACGGCACGAAAGCGCGCCGAGGATGAACGCGTTAACGGCGCCTTCACTCGCCTCCCGCAAAGATATTGCCATGCAGCATGTTCTTCACCAGCTATTCCGCAGCCGTCGGGCTGCCACCGCGATCGAATATGGCCTGATCGCCGCGCTGATCGCGGTCGCGGCGATCGCGGCGATGCAGGGCCTGGGCAACAAGCTCAAGACGACGTTCGACAACGTGTCCTCCAACATGAAGGCCAGCTGAGCGCACGCGCCAGCCGACCAGCGGCTGTAATAAAAAGTTGCACTCAATTCGAATCGCCGACATCATCCGCCAATAACAACGGGGACAAGAGCCCCGAGGAGAGGTGCTGGATGATCTATCTCGAGATCCTGATGGGCTGCCTTGCGCTGTCGTTCATCGCTATCCCGATCACGCTGGCGGTCTTGGCTAAACGCCGACCGATTACAACTGACCATATTCCAGGCTGAACTCGCCCTAAGCTGATCGATTGGGTCACCGGGCGAGCTGCGCACCTGCTTACAGCGGCACGCACTCGGATCGCAGGCAATCGGCTTGGCGGCCTTGGACAAGGCTGAAGTGGCAAAGCCGTGCCCGCCGCATGCGCTGCGGGGAACAATGATGCTTGCATCGATGAGGGCGGTACCGCTAAGGCGCTGTCCCTGTCGGGGAGTGGCGCAGGCTGGTAGCGCACCTGGTTTGGGACCAGGGGGTCGCAGGTTCGAATCCTGTCTCCCCGACCATCATGATGGCGATCATCGATCCTAGCGGCGATCCGATGCGGCCAAGATGTCAACTAGCGTCGTCGGCTGGATGCCGAGCCGGTCGAGTTCGGCGAACATCCGCTCCCACCATTGCCAGAACCTCGCCAGATCGTCGGCGTTGCGGACGTAGGGTGTTTGCCCGGGCACCAGCGAGGGCGAGTGGAACGAGAAAGTGAGCATGCGCTCGCCCGCCGCCACCGCGACCCGGACCGCCCGCAGCGCGGCCTCGATCGGCATGTCTTCCGGGGTGAGCGCGATCCGCTCGAGCAGCCCGGCGCGGGCGAAGGCACCGCGGCCGTGCGGGACGCGTGCCAACGTTCGGTACAGCCCTGCCCCGCCGCGTCGTAGCGCGCCTGTAAACACCGTGCTCAGCGGCAGCTCGATCAACCCGCCCAGCCAATAGGCGCGATTGTCGAGGCGCGAGAAGTCCGGGCCGCCCTCGATGGCGTAGTCGTACCCTGCCCGTACCGAGCTATCGATCCGGTAACCACGCGCCGCAAGCAGCTCAGCGGTATGCGGCCCGATCCCGTAGCGCCCAGCACGATAGATCAGCGGGCTTGTGCCGAAGGCAGCACTGAGCGCCTCGGTGATGGTGTCGAGCTTGGCGGCTTCGAGGTCGCGCGGGAGGTTGCCGGGAAACGTGTCGCCGGGCTGCGGGTCCGCATAAGGCGGCGTCACCCAGGCATGGAGCTGGGTGCCGATCGCCGAGCGGCCATCCTCGATCACGCGGTGCAGGATCTCGACGGCGCGGGGATCGGTGGCGATCGGATGGTCGGCCATGCAGACCAGCCCGACGCCGTGATCGGCAAAACGCCGGTGCGCTTCAGGGAAAGCCGCCATCGCGCTGGTCGCACGATTGGCGCGGCTCAGCGGCGCGCGCCAGTCGAACTCCTCCTCGACATCGGCGAACACCAGGAAACGCGTGCCGAACGCCGCGGGCCAGACGATGTGATCGCCCGGCGCAGGCCCGGTCATGCGATAGGGCGAAGCCGCGGCGCCCGTCACCGTCAGTTGATCGCCTGCCCCATGACCTCAGCCTGCGCGGCGGGCAGCCGCAGTGTCAACACATCGGCCGCAAATGACAATTCGCCACCCAATTCTGTGGCGAGGTTGCGCGCGAGCCTGAGGGCGAAACCGGTGCCTAGTAGCGGTGCGCCCTCGCCTTCGACATCGGCGTCCGCGTCGATGCTGAGCAGCGCTTCTTCACCGCCGGCGCCGAGCGCGATCGGGCGGGTGAAGGTGAGCGCGAGCCGGCCCGTGCCATCGACCACCGGGGTGACGTTGACGAGCTCACCAGCACCGGCGGCTGAGATCAGGGCCGCGAGCAGTCGCGACAGCAACCGCTCGATCGCGCGATCGTCGGTGACCACACTCGTGTCGCCCAGATCGTGGATGACGATCCTTGCCCGGCGCAGCGCCGCAAGTGGCGCAAGATCGGCGGCGATCCGCGCGAGCACCGGGCCGAGCACCACCACGGAGGCGCGCAGGTCGAGCGCCTTGCCCTCAATCCGCGCGGCGGTGTCGAGATCCTCGATCGCGGCGATCAGGCTCGCGGCCTGATCGCGGATGGTGACCGCGTGGTCGCGGTAGACCGGCGCGACCGGACCAAGCAGCTGCGCCTCGATCAGTTCGGCAAAGCCGGCGATGGCGTTTATCGGCGTGCGCAGCTCATGGACGAGTTGGCGCAGCGAGTCGGACGCGGCCTTGCGCTCGGCAGGCATCGCATCTTCGTCAGCCCGCGGGCGGCGGGCGGTGCCGCAGAAGCCGGTGAACCGGCCGCTGGCATGGTCGAACATCGGGCTGCCGGACACCCGCCAGGCGCCGGCGGCATCTGACCGGCCGCCGACATCGAGCCGCGCGCCCGAGAAGCGCGCGCGCTGGCGGAGCGCCCCGGCAATCACCGCGTCCAACCGCACGTCGCCCTGACGCGCGGCATGCGCGAACGAGGCGCCGACCAGCGCCGCCCGCGACACGCCGTCAACCCAGCGGATGGTGCCGGAGGCATCGGTTTCGTAGCGGAAGGCGGTGGCGCGATCGAGACTGGGTGCCGCGGCGGGCTCCGCCTCGCGCTGGCGTTGGAATGCGTCAATGCGCGCGACCACGTCGGCAATGTGAAAGCCGCCGTTCGGCGCGGTGCGCGGCTCGGCATGGCGCAGCGCCTCGGCGACCATCGGCAGGCCGCGGGCGACGTCGCCGAGCGACTGGAACGGGGTGTCGCTGCGCGGGGTGTCGGCCGGCGGCTCGGGGAGATCGGCGACGGGGTCGACCGGCGCAACAACCGCCAGCGGGGGCGCCGGCGTCTCTACAGGACTGGCGACTGACGGCTCGGCGACCGGCACGGGACTGTCGTCGCCGTCATAATGCAGCACGAAATCGGCGGGACCGAAGCTCTGCAGCCCGCGGATCACCTCATCGGGCAGATCGCGGCGGTGGCGAAGCAGCGCGCGTCCCTGGACGTCCAGCCGCGGCAGCAGCGCGATCCAATCAGCGACCGGCAGCATCGCGGTGCGCAGCACCGGCGCCGCCACCGCCAGTACATCCTCGGCGAAGAACGCCACCAGCGCGGCGGGCGGCGAAGCAAACGCCAGCGCCCGCGCGCTCGCGGTGCGCACCTCGATCGGCACCGTCTGGCGCAGCAGCCGCAGCCGGGCCAGGCCTGGCTCGTCGATCGCCACGCGGCCACGGCCCATCAGATCGACAAGCTGCCGCCACGCACTCTGAGCCCCGAAGCCGCTGTCCATATCGGCCGAGAGAACCGTCTTGAGGCTATCGTCGAAGCGCACATCAATTCCCGCAGCAACGCCACCGGATCAGGGCGTCTCGACGATGTCCTACCGATGCCGGCGGGCTGTGGAAACCTGCCAAATCACCCCGTCGCAATGTGGGACAATTGCGTTGCGCCGCAATTTTGTTAGTTCTACAGGAGCCGACCGGCGGCATTTGGCCCGCTTTTGGAGTGTTTCACGCAATGGCTCTCGACAGGATCGATCGGCAGATCCTTTCCCACCTGCAACAGGATGGGCGGATGACCAATGTCGACCTGGCCGAACGGGTCGGGCTGACCGCGCCACCGTGCCTGCGCCGCGTCCGCGCGCTTGAGGAGGCCGGCGTGATCCGCGGCTATCATGCCGATCTCGATCCCGCGAGCCTGGGCTTTCCGATCACGGTGTTCGCGATGGTGTCGCTACGCAGCCAGGCCGAGCACGATCTCGCCGCGTTCGAGGCGCATGTCGCCGAGATCCCCGAGATCCGCGAATGCCACATGCTCAATGGCGAGATCGATTTCATCCTGAAGATCGTCGCGGGCGATCTCAAGAGTTTCCAGGAGATCCTCACCACCCATCTGACGCCGGCGCCCAACGTCGCCAGCGTGAAGACGTCGCTGACGATCCGCACCGCCAAATCACAGTCGGGCATCCCAGTTTCGGCGGACTGAGTTCCGGGCGCCGAAGGGTGCCGCTGGTGATCCTGCTCGCTGGGTGACGGTTCAGGCCAACCCTGCTGGTCAACAAAAAAGGGGCGTTCCGTTGCCAGACCGCCCCTTCCTTTCATCAGCGGCCGAACTGCCTCAGGCGGCAGCAGCACCCGCGGTCGGGCCTGACTGCAGCCAGGTCGTCCACAAGCTGGCGATGCCGGCGCGCGGCTGGCTGGTCACGGCGTTGAACGCGGTGGTCGCGCCGGCCTTGTCGCCCGAGTAGGCGAGCGCGATGCCGAGGTGAGTGTTGACCTCATCGGCATTGACACCACCCTTGCTGAGCGCCGCGCGGTACAGCTCCACCGCCTTGGCGTAATTGCCCTGGCCAAGATAGGCATCGGCGGTCTGCGCCGAGATCTTGCCGTCCTTGGCGGCCTTGGCCTGAGCCTCCGACTTGGGCAGCGAATCGTTGCGGATCGCGACGACCGCTTGGCCAAGCGTGTCGGTGGTCAGCTTGCTGGTCGCAGGGATCTTGCCCGAGGCGCGACCTTCCTTGAGCACCGCCTGCGCCTCATAGGGATTGCCAAGGTTGTTCACGGTGTAGCCGTATTCCTCGTAGATCGCCTGATCGGACAGCGAGCCGCTGGCGCGCATCAGGCGGAACAGGTCCACCGTCTGCAGCTTGTCGGGCTTGATCGGGCTGTTCTGCGCGAAAGCGTATTGCAGGATGACGTCGCGCCACACCTTCTGGGTGGGATAAGCGGCGACATACTTCTTCATCCAGGCGAGCGTGATCGGCGCCTGATTGGCCTTGTTGGCGGTGGCGATCGCATAGCGATAATATTCTTCCGGCGGCTTGGTGCCGCCCTGCTGCTGCGCGGTCATCGCCGCATCGAGGTCGGTCAGGCCGCCCTGGATGTCGCCGCCGCGAACCTTGAGCTGCGCCAGCTCGAGCGCGAAGTCGGGGCTCGAATAGCCGGCCTGCTTGGCCTGGGTGTAATATTGCACGGCGACCGGATACTGGCCGCTGTTGGCGGCGAGCTTGCCGCGCGCGAACAGATATTTGCCGCGATCGGCGGCGGGCGTGTTCTTGGCCGCGATCAGCGCATCGAGCGGCTTGGCGAGCACGGTCTGGTCGATCGGCGCATTGGGATTCGCCTGCTGCTGCGCCGCGAGCTTGTTGTTCTCAAGGTCATATCGCAGCGCCGCGGCGATATATTTGTCGTCATCGGTGGTGCCGATGGTCTCGATCTGCGCCACCAGCGGCTCGGCGGTGGCGAAATCGTGCGCCTTGATCGCAGTCTGGGCGTTGAACGCCGCCGCCTGAACGGGTTTGCTCAACTTGAACGAGGAGCCCTGAGCCTCCTCCTTCTTGTCCTTGGCTTGGACCGGGGCGACCAGCGCCAGGCTGCTGGCGCCGGTGGCGAGCACGGCGGCCAGCGCAAGCTTCGACAGGGTCTTCATGCGAATATCGTCTCCATCAAGCGGCATTGCTGCCCCAACGTTCGGGTGGCTGTAATGGTCCACGGGACCGGGTACAAGCGATGCAAGCTGCTCGCAGACATCGTAAACGCCCGCTGAACGATGGTTGAACGACGATTGAACCGCGCGCGGCGGGCGGGTACCCGGGCCGCCATGATCGCCGTGCTCTCCCCCGCCAAGACGCTGGACTATGACAGCGCCCTGCCGCCCTTCGAACCGACCGTCCCGCGTTTTGCCGCCGAAGCGACGACGCTGGCGGCAGCGGCATCGCACCTCACCCAAAAGCGGCTGGCCGACCTGATGCACATCTCCCCTGCCCTGGCCAAGCTCAATGCCGACCGGTTCCGCGGCTTCGCCGATGCGGCGGCCCGCCCGGCGCTGTTCGCCTTTGCCGGCGACGTCTACACCGGGCTGGACGCACCGACGCTCGACGAGGCTGCGGTCCATTATGCGCAGGACCATCTGCGGCTGCTGTCGGGCCTGTACGGCCTGCTGCGCCCGCTCGACGCGATGCGGCCCTATCGGCTCGAGATGGGCACGCGCTGGGCGCCGCGGCACAAGAAGCTGACCGACTGGTGGGGTGACCGCATCGCCACGCTGCTCGCCGCCGACCTCGAGGCGGAGGGATCGGCCACCGTGCTCAACCTCGCCAGCCAGGAATATTGGGCGGCGGTGGCCGATCGCTTGCCTGCCGGCGTACGGGTGATCGCGGTCGACTTTCGCGATGGCGAGCGGTTCATCAGCTTCCACGCCAAGAAGGCGCGAGGGATGATGGCGCGCTGGCTGGTGGAGCATCGCATCGCCGATGCCGAGGGCATGAAGGGCTTCGACAGCGACGGCTACGCCTTCGATGCCGCCGCGAGCACGCCCGACCAGTGGCGGTTCGTACGATGACCAGCGCGGTGATGATCGGTGCGTCCGGCGGGATCGGCGCGGCGCTGGCCGAGGCGCTCGCCGACGAGGGCAGCTACGAGCACGTCTATCGCTTCGCGCGGTCGGCGAGCGGCGCGGATCATCTCGATCTCGAGCAAGAGGCGAGCATCGTCGCCGCAGCGGCGCGCGTAGCCGCGGGGCCGCCACCTGCGCTGGTGATCGTCGCCACCGGGCTGCTCCATGACGGCGAGGCAGGACCGGAGAAGACCTATCGCGATCTCGATCCGGTGTGGCTGGCCCGCACGCTGGCGGTGAATGCGATCGGACCGGCGCTCGTCGCCAAGCACTTTCTGCCGCTGATGCCCAAGACCGGCCGCAGCGTGCTGGCGATCCTGTCGGCGCGGGTCGGCAGCATCTCGGACAACCGGCTGGGCGGCTGGTATGGCTATCGCATGGGCAAGGCAGCGCTCAACCAGCTGATCCGCACCCTCTCGATCGAGGACAAGCGGCGCAACGACCGTGGCATCGTGATCGGGCTCCATCCCGGCACGGTCGACACCGCGCTGTCCAAGCCGTTCCAGGCCAATGTGCGTGCCGGCACGTTGTTCACCCCCGACCGCGCCGCCTCGCAGTTGCTCGACGTCATCGACGAGCTCAAGGTCACCGACAGTGGCAAGGTGATCGACTTCGAGGGCAAGGAGGTCGCCCCTTAGCCGCCTGCCGCCGTCCGGCTCCCTTGGCCCGCATGCGCGTACACGCGTACGCGCGCGTGACTTTCGCGTCGGCGGCGCCTAGACCGCTGACCAACTTCTGTAACAACCCGAAAGCGTGACACTTGGCCGACGAGACGACCCTCGCCGAACCCTCCGATATTTCGACGATCTCCATCGTCGACGAGATGAAATCGAGCTATCTCGATTATGCGATGAGCGTGATCGTGTCGCGGGCGCTGCCCGACGTGCGCGACGGGCTGAAGCCGGTGCACCGGCGCATCCTCTTCTCGGCGCAGGAGAGCGGCTTCTTCTTCAACCGGCCCTATCGCAAGTCGGCGCGCATCGTCGGCGACGTGATCGGTAAATATCACCCGCACGGCGACAGCTCGATCTACGAGGCCTTGGCGCGCATGACCCAGGACTGGGCGATGCGGCTGCCGCTGATCGACGGCCAGGGCAACTTCGGCTCGATGGATCCCGATCCCGCCGCCGCGATGCGCTACACCGAGGCGCGCCTCGCCCGCTCGGCCAATTACCTGATGGAGGATCTCGACAAGGACACTGTCGATTTCCAGCCCAATTACGACGGGTCCGAACGCGAGCCGCAGGTGCTGCCGGCGCGCTTTCCGAACCTGCTAGTCAACGGCGCCGGCGGCATCGCCGTCGGCATGGCGACCAACATCCCGCCGCATAATCTCGGCGAAGTCGTCGATGCCTGCCTCGCCTATATCGACAATGGCGCGATCACGATCGAGGAGCTGATGGAGATCGTGCCGGGGCCGGACTTCCCGACCGGCGCGATCATCCTCGGCAAGGCCGGCGCGCGCTCGGCCTATCAGACCGGGCGCGGCTCGATCATCGTCCGCTCGCGCTACGAGATCGAGGAAGGCCGCGGCGATCGTCGCTCGATCGTGCTCACCGAGATCCCCTACCAGCAGGGCAAGAACGCGCTGGTCGAGAAGATCGCCGAAGCCGCCAAGGACAAGCGGATCGAGGGCGTCAGCGACATTCGCGACGAATCGAACCGCGAGGGCGTTCGGGTGGTGATCGACCTCAAGCGCGATGCGACGCCGGAAGTGGTGCTCAACCAGCTGTGGCGGCACACGCCGGCGCAGGGCTCGTTCCCTGCCAACATGCTCGCGATCCGCGGCGGCCGGCCGGAAACGCTCAACCTGCGCGACATCATCCAGGCCTTTGTCCAGTTCCGCGAGCAGGTGATCACCCGTCGCTCCAAGTTCGAGCTGACCAAGGCCCGGGATCGCGCGCACATCTTGCTCGGCCTTGTGATCGCGGTCACCAACCTCGACGAGGTGGTGAAGATCATCCGCGGGTCGGGTTCGCCCGCCGAGGCGCGCGCGGCGCTGCTCGCGCGGCAGTGGCCGATCGCCGAGATCGCCGGTTACCTGCGGCTGGTCGAAGCGGTCGAGACCGAGCAGACCGGCGACACCTATCAGCTGTCCGAGACCCAGGTCCGTGCGATCCTCGATCTGCGGCTGCATCGCCTCACGCTGCTGGGCCGCGACGAGATCGGCGACGAGCTCAAGACGCTGGCCGATTCGATCGCCGAGCTGCTCGCGATCCTCGGCAGCCGCACCAAGCTCTACGCGGTGATGCGCGAGGAGCTGATCGACGTTCGTTCGATCTTCGCGACGCCGCGCCGCACCGAAATCGCGGCGTTCGCCGCCGGGATCGACGACGAGGATTTGATCGAGCGCGAGGACATGGTCGTCACCGTGACGCACCAGGGCTATATCAAGCGCACCCCGCTCGATGCCTTTCGCGCCCAGGCGCGCGGCGGCAAGGGCCGCAGCGGCATGGCGACCAAGGACGAGGATGTCGTTACCGAACTGTTCGTCACCTCGACGCACACGCCGGTGCTGTTCTTCTCGACCCTCGGCAAGGTCTATCGGATGAAGGTGTGGCGCCTGCCGGAAGGCAGCCCGACCACGCGCGGCCGGCCGATGGTCAATTTGCTGCCGCTCGGCCCGGGCGAGACCATCTCTACCGTCCTGCCGCTGCCCGAGGACGAGGCCGAATGGGGCAAGCTCCACGTCATGTTTGGCACCGCCAAGGGTTCGGTGCGGCGCAATTCGATGGATGCGTTCACCAACGTGCCGAGCAACGGCAAGATCGCAATGAAATTCGATGGCGAGGATGCCGACGACCGGCTGATCGGCGTCGCACTGCTCGATGCGGATGACGACGTGCTGCTCGCGACCCGCACCGGCAAGGCGATCCGCTTCGCCGCCGACGACGTTCGCGAGTTCCAGAGCCGCAACTCCACCGGCGTGCGCGGCATCACCCTCAAGGATGGCGACGAGGTGATTTCGGTCTCCGTGCTCCACCGCGTCGATGCCGATGCCGAACAGCGCGAGCAATATCTCCGCTTCGCACCCTGGAAGGGCGAGAAGGAGGGCGAGCGCACGCTCGACCAAGCCATGTACGACGACATGATGGCGCGCGAGCAGTTCATCCTGACGGTCTGCGCCAACGGCTATGGCAAGCTGTCGTCGGCTTACGACTATCGCCGCACCAATCGCGGCGGCCAGGGCATCACCAACATCGACAACATCGCCCGCAACGGCCCGGTGGTGGCGAGTTTCCCGGCCGCCAAAGGCCATCAGCTGATGCTGGTCACCGACCAGGCCAAGCTGATCCGCACCACCTTGTCGTCGCTGCGGGTGATCAGCCGCAACTCGGCCGGCGTGAAGCTGTTCGACGTCGCCAAGGACGAGCATGTCGTTTCGGCGGCGCGGATCGAGGAGACCGAGGGCGATGCCGAGGCGGTGCTGATCGACGAGACAGCCCCCGTCACCGACGCGGCAATCCCGGATGCGACGATTGGCGAGGATCTGGCTGCAGGCCCGGAGGATGGCGAATGAGCGACGAGATGCCGACCACGGCGTACAAGGTGCTGACCGCCGAGCAAATGGCGACGCTGGAGCATGACGGCAGTTTCGCCGGTGCGCCGATCGACCTGGAGGATGGCTACGTCCATCTCTCCACGGCGGAACAGCTCACTGAGACGGTGGACAAGCATTTCGCAGGCCAACTCGATCTGCATGTCGCGGCGGTGGACCTCGGCTCGTTTGGGCAGTCGCTGAAATGGGAGCCGAGCCGCGGCGGTCAGCTGTTCCCGCATCTCTACGGTCCGCTGCTGCTGGAGACGGTGATCGCCTATGGGCCACTCGAGCGGCTCGACGACGGGCGGGTGCGGTTGCCGGTCACCGGCTGATCCTGCGCGTCGCCCGGCCTGCCGCAGCGTCGGGACGCCTGGGGGGAACGCTTGGCGGCGCGTGTCGTTACTCTTGCTTAACGACGGGAGAAAAGATCCATGAAGCATGCCCTTGCACTGACGTTCGGCGCGATGATGCTGGTTCCTGCGGCAGCCCAGGCCCAGCAGGCCGCGCCGACGACCGCCGCCGCAACCCCGACCGTCGGCGCGACCATCCTCGATTCCGCGGGCGTGTCGCTCGGCACGGTGGACAGCGTGACGCCGCAGGCGATCGTGATTAACACCGGCACCGCCAAGGTTCCCGTACCGCCGACCTCGATCGGCAAGACCGACAAGGGCTTCGCGATGGCGATGACCAAGGCGGATCTCGATGCCGCCGTCGCCGGCGCGCAGGCGCAAGCCAAGGCCGCTGTCAACGCCAAGCTGGTCCCCGGCACGGCCGTGAGCACGGTCGCCGGTGCGCCGCTCGGCACGATCAAGGCCGCCGACGCGCAATATGTCACGCTGACCACCGCCAAGGGTGACGTGAAGCTCCCGATCGCCGCCTTCTCGGCCAATGCCAGCGGCCAAGTGATCACCAGCGTCACCGCCGCCGATCTCGACGCGGCGATGCCCAAGACGGGTGCCGCGCCGACGAAGTAAGCGACGGCGGTTTGTGAAGAATCTGAAGGCCCACCGTCTCCCGGGAGACGGTGGGCCTTTTCTGTTGTGGCACTGCCCCACCGTCATCCCAGCGAAAGCTGGAATCTCCCTGTGGAGAGAAGGTCGCGCGCCAATCGGAAAACTTCAGCTTGCGCTGGGGTGACGGTAACCAGCTAGGTCCGCGATGTAGCTAGCCGATTACCCCGCCAGCGCCGCGCGCACCGCGGCGACGGCCTCGGCGGCCTTGTCGCCCACGGGCCCGCCGCCCTGCGCCATGTCCGGGCGACCACCGCCACCCTGCCCGCCGAGCACCGCCACCGCGGTACGCAGCAGCTCGACGGCGTTGCGGCTGCCGGTGAGATCGTCGGTGACCCCGACCGCGACCGAGGCGCGACCATCGTTAACCGCGACCATCACCGCGACGCCCGAGCCCATCCGTTGCTTGGCGTCGTCGACCGCGCCGCGCAGCCCCTTGGCTTCGAAGCCGTCGAGCACCTGGCCGATGAAGGCGACGCCGCCCACCTCCTCCGGCCCCGCGGGCGCACCCTGGCCGCCGCCGCCCAGCGCCAGCGCCTTCTTGGCATCGGCCAGCTCGCGCTCGAGCCGGCGGCGATCCTCGACCAGCGCGAGCACGCGCGCGGGCACCTCGTCGGGCGAGGACTTCAGCGTCGCTGCCGCCTCGCGCAATTTGTCGTCGCGGCTGGTGAGATAGGCGCGGGCCGCCTCGCCGGTGAGTGCCTCGACCCGGCGCACCCCACTCGACACCGCGCCCTCACCCACCACCTTGAACAGGCCGATGTCACCGAGCGCGCCGACATGGGTGCCGCCGCACAGCTCGATCGAATAAGTCTCGCCGCCGTCTTCGGTGCCCATCGAGACGACGCGGACCTCGTCGCCGTATTTCTCGCCGAACAGCGCCATCGCGCCCTGCTCGATAGCCTCGTCGGGGGTCATCAGCCGGGTGACGACGGTACCGTTGCCGCGAATCTGCGCGTTAACCGCCGCCTCGGCGTCGGCGAGCTCGGCCGCGGTCATCGCCACCGGGTGCGAGACGTCGAAGCGCAGCCGCTCGGGCGCGACCAGGCTGCCCTTCTGGGCCACATGGGTACCGAGCCGCTGGCGCAGCGCCTCGTGCAGCAGATGCGTCGCCGAATGGTTGGCGCGAATTTGCGCGCGACGCGCGACATCGACCTGGAGGCGGACGGGATCGCCCACCTTGACGCTGCCGGTCTCGACCAGCGCGTGATGCACAAAGACCCGGCCGAGCTGCTTGGAGGTTTCGCTCACCTGGGCATGAAGCCCGGCATCGTTGGTGATGGTGCCGGTGTCGCCGACCTGGCCGCCGCTCTCGCCATAGAAAGGCGTCTGGTTGACGATGATCGACACCGTGGCGCCGGTATGTGCCTGGGTGACCCGCGCCCCGTCCTTGATCAGCGCGACCACCTCGCCCTCGCCGGTATCGGCGGCATAGCCGGTGAACTCGGTCGAGCCGCTCTCCTCGGCGATGTCGAACCACAGATCGTCGGAAGCCTTGGCGCCCGATCCCTTCCAGGCGGCCCGCGCGGCGCGCTTCTGCTCCGCCATCGCCGCGTCGAACCCCTCGCGATCGACCTGGAGGTTCTGTGCGCGCAGCGCGTCCTCGGTGAGATCGTAGGGGAAGCCGAAGGTGTCGTAGAGCTTGAACGCGGTCTCGCCGGCCAGCGTCGAGCCCGGTGTCATCCCCGCGGTCGCCTCGTCGAGCAGCTTGAGGCCTTTGTCGAGTGTCTGGCGGAAGCGGGTCTCCTCCTGGCGCAGCGTCGCCTCGATGAGCGGCTGGGCGCGGACCAGCTCGGGATAGGCGGCGCCCATCTCGGCGACCAGCGCCGGTACCAGGCGGTGCATCAGCGGATCCTTGGCGCCGAGCAGGTGCGCGTGGCGCATCGCGCGCCGCATGATCCGGCGCAGGACATAGCCGCGGCCCTCGTTGGCGGGCAGCACACCGTCCGCGACCAGGAAGCCCGCCGAGCGCAGATGGTCGGCGATCACCCGGTGGCTCGCCTTCTGCGCACCCTCGGCCTGGGTGTGGGTCAGCGCGGTCGAGGCGGCGATCAGTGCCTTGAAGGTGTCGGTGTCGTAATTGTCGTGGACGCCCTGCATCACCGCCGCGATGCGCTCGAGCCCCATGCCGGTATCGATCGACTTCTTGGGCAGCTCGCCGGTGATCTCATTGGCTTCCTGCTCATATTGCATGAACACGAGGTTCCAGATCTCGACGAAGCGGTCGCCATCCTCATCGGGGCTGCCGGGGGGACCACCGGGGATGTGATCGCCATGGTCGAAGAAGATTTCCGAGCAGGGACCGCACGGGCCGCTGTCGCCCATCGCCCAGAAATTGTCCTTGGTGGGAATGCGGATGATGCGATGATCGGGGAGACCGGCGATCTTCTGCCACAGTGCGAACGCCTCGTCGTCGGTATGGTAGACGGTGGCGGTCAGCCGGTTGGGGTCGATCCCCCACTCGCGGGTGAGCAGCGTCCAGGCGTGGAGGATCGCCTGTTCCTTGAAATAGTCGCCAAACGAGAAATTACCGAGCATCTCGAAGAAGGTGTGGTGCCGCGCGGTATAGCCGACATTGTCGAGATCGTTGTGCTTGCCGCCGGCACGGACGCATTTCTGCGACGAGGTGGCGGTGGAATAGGGTCGCGATTCCAGCCCGGTGAAGACGTTCTTGAACGGCACCATCCCGGCGTTGACGAACATCAGCGTCGGGTCGTTCTGCGGCACCAGCGGCGCCGAAGGAACGATCTGGTGGCCGGCCGATCCGAAATAATCGAGGAAGCCGCGGCGGATGTCGTTGGTCGAGGTCATGCGCGCGACTTAGGCGAGGCGGCGGGCGGGCTCAAGGGAGCGATGAGCGGGGACGCTATTCAAGCATCGACCGTGAACCCGATCCCACAGCCGTCACCCCAGCGCAGGCCGAAATTTCGTTGAACTAGAGCAGGACAGGTGCCGCCGCAGACCCAAGCCTGCGCTGGGGTGACGACCCGACTGGACGTTCATCCCAGCGGCTGATCGATGCTCCGCGGCGGCTGGCTGAACCAGCGCGGGCCCTCGGCGGTCATGTGGAAGCAATCCTCCAGCCGCACGCCGAACTTGCCGGGCAGGTACAGCCCGGGCTCGTCGGAGAAGCACATGCCGGGGGCGAGGCGGGTCGCCTCGCCGCGCACCAGATTGACCGGCTCGTGGCCGTCCATGCCGATGCCGTGACCAGTGCGGTGCGACAGGCCGGGCAGCGCGTAATCAGGGCCGTAGCCGAGCCCGGCATAATAATGGCGGACGGCATCGTCGACGCTGCCGGCGGCGGCGCCGACCCGCGCGGCCGCGAACGCGATCTGCTGGCCGCGCGCCACCTGGTCCCACACCGTGCGCTGCGCCGTCGTCGCGGCGCCGTGCACCCAGGTGCGCGAGATGTCGGACTGGTAATCCTCCACCGTGCAACCGCAATCCATCAGCAGCAGCTCGCCATCGGCGATGCGGTGGACGTCGCGGCTGCCGTGCGGCAGCGCCGCGGCAGGGCCGATCAGCGCGAGCGCAAACTCGGGGCTGCCGCCGAGCTTGCGGGTGGCGGCGTTCATCAGCGCGCCGATCTGGTCGCCGGTCATGCCCCTCTCGACGCGCGGGTGGACAAATCGATAGGCGGCGAGCGTCACCTCGGTCGCCTTCTGCATCAGCGCGATTTCGGCGGGCGTCTTGATCATCCGGCAACCGCGCACCGCCGGGTTGGCCGAGACCAGCCGGGCGTCGGGCAGCGCATGGGCGAGCCCATCAAAGGCGAAGAAGCGCGCGGTTTCCTCGATCCCGATCGCACCGCGGCCCAGCTTGGCATCGCGCAGGAAACCAGCGACGACGGCAAGCGGATCCTGATCCTCCTGCCACACCCGCACCTCCGCGGGCACGGCAAGCGTCTCATGCACCGAGGGCTCCTCGAAGAAAGGCGTGACGATGCACGGCCGCCCCTCGACCGGAATGATCGCCGCGGTCAGCCGTTCGCTGCGCCACCAGCGCACCCCGGTGAAATAGATCATCGACGCGCCGGGCTCGATCACCAGTGCGCCGATGCCGTTCGCCTTCATCAGCGCCTGCGCGCGCGACAACCGCCGCGCACGCTCGGCAGCGTCGATCGGCATTACGCCGACCGTGAGGTCGGCGAGCCCGGCGAGGTCCGGTTCGGCGGCGCGGAGGAGGGCGCTGGAGGCGATCGGCAGCGCTGCGGCGGCGGCGAGGATCGAGCGGCGGCTGAACTGGGTGAGCATGGCGCCGAGCGATACGGCGCTTGACCCGCGGCTCGCAATCCCCTTCGCTGAACGCGATAACGGGAGCGACGGATGGGCAAGCGCCTTACCTATTACATTCTGGCGGCGCTGGTGGCGGGGCTGGTGGTCGGCTGGGCGATCAACGCCGGGATCGACGATGGCAGCGCGGCATCGGCCGAACGGCTGACCGCGATCGGCGGCTGGCTGTCGATCGTCACCACGGTGTTCCTGCGGCTGATCAAGATGATCATCGCGCCGCTGGTCCTGTCGACGCTGGTGGTCGGCATCGCGCACATGGGCGATACCGGCGCGCTCGGGCGGGTCGGGCTGAAATCGCTTGGCTGGTTCATCGGCGCCAGCCTGCTGTCGCTGACCCTCGGGCTGATCCTGGTCCACCTGCTGCAGCCGGGAGTGGGGCTCAACCTGCCGCTGCCGCCGGTCACCGAGGCGAGCGGGATCGATCGCGCGGCCTTCGATCCGGCCAAATGGGTCGCGCACGTGGTGCCGCAATCGATCTTCGAGGTGCTGGCGACCAATGAGATCCTGCCGATCGTGGTGTTTTCGGTATTCGCCGGCGTCGCCATGGCGGCGGTCGGCGAGCGCGCGCAGCCGCTGGTCCGCGCCGCCGAGGCGCTGGTCGCGGTGATGCTCAAGATCACCGATTACGTGATGCGCTTCGCGCCGCTCGCGGTGTTCGCGGCGGTGGCGGCGACGCTGACCGAGCAGGGCCCGGGCGTGATCCTGCGGCTCGGCTATTTCATGTTCAGCGTCTACATCGGTCTCGGCCTGCTGTGGGCGATGCTGATCGCGCTCGGCTTTGCGGTGGTCGGCGGGCGGATGGCCCAGCTGGTCCGCTACATCCGCGATCCGGCGCTCGTCGCCTTCTCCACCGCCTCGTCCGAGGCCGCCTTCCCGCGGACGCTGGAGGCGCTGGAGAAGTTCGGCGTGCCGCCGCGGATCGCCAGCTTCGTGCTGCCGCTCGGCTATTCGTTCAACCTCGACGGGTCGATGATGTACATGACCTTCGCGTCGCTGTTCATCGCGCAGGCCTATGGCATCCACCTCTCGCTCGGCACCGAGATCGCGATGCTGCTGACGCTGATGGTCACGTCAAAGGGCATCGCCGGGGTGCCGCGCGCCAGCCTGGTGGTGATCACCGCGACGCTCGCGCAGTTCAACATTCCCGAAGCGGGCGTGCTGCTGATCCTCGCGGTCGACCACTTCCTCGACATGGGTCGATCGGCGACCAACGTGCTCGGTAATGCAGTCGCCGCCTCGGTGGTGGCGAAATGGGAGGGCGGCCTGCGCGCGCCGATTCCGCCCGAGGCGGAGCTGGCCGAGGTCGCCTGACCCGATCAGGCGTAGGCGTAGGGCCCGCCCTTGGCGAGCGCGGCCAGATAGGCCGGGCGGGCGTGGATCTTGTCGAGCCACGCGATCGTCGCCGGGCGCGAGGCATCGAGCCCTGCCCGGCTGCGCGCCGCTTCGAGCGGAAAGCTCATCATGATGTCGGCGGCCGACATGGCGTCGCCGGCAAACCAGCCACGTTGCGCCAGCTCCGCCTCGACATAGTCGAGATGGACGTCGATCATCGGCTGGATCTTCTTCTGTGCCGCCTTGCCGAACAGCGGTACCCGGCTCAGCACCAGCTTGGCGAACAGCGGCGGCATCAGCGAGCCTTCGGCATAATGCACCCAGAAACGATACAGCAGCGCCGCCGCGCGGTGCGGTGGTGGCCCGAGCCGGCCATCGGCTTTCTCGATCAGATATTCGACGATCGCGCCGGTCTCGGCGATCACCAACCCGTCGTCGTCGATCGCCGGCGATTTGCCGAGCGGATGCACCGCCTTCAGCTCGCGTGGCGCCAGCATCGTTTGCCGATTACGCGCGTAGCGCTTGACGACATAGGGCAGCCCCAGTTCTTCGAGAAGCCAGAGCACGCGCTGCGAGCGGCTGTTCTCCAGATGGTGCACGGTGATCATGGGCTCTCCTCAGTTGTGCTGTGGTCGATGCGGCCAACGTGTTGCAACGACAACGTCCGAATACGGGAACGGGCGCCGCGATCAGGATGAAGAGCATCCGCTAAGTGCCGGACCTTTAGATCAATATGGGCGTTGGGCCGGAGATGAAGCCTGCAAAACCGATGTTCGACTGGTCCAGCACCGCCGACAGCCCCCTCCGCTCCGCCCTGTTCGACCGCATCGCCGCGGCAAGCTTTCCTTGCGTCGGCGCCAAGGCCGCGATGGCGAAGGGCACGCTAGAGGTGCTCAACTGCCGCAGCATCGACAGCGCGTGGGACGATCTGCGTATCCACGAGCGGCTGCTGCATTTCACTGCCGCCTATCGCCAGGATCGCGCCTTGTTCCGCAGCCTGGCGGTGATCTTCGACGGGCCCGACGATCTCAGCGAAGAAACATTCGAGCGCGCCTTGTGGCAGCGCGTCCAGTCGATTTCCGACAAGGACGTATGGCGCGGGCAGGCCTATGATCAGGACGTCAGCGCCGACCCGGACAACCCTCATTTCTCGCTGTCGTTCGGCGGCGAGGCATTTTTCGTCGTCGGGCTGCACGGCAAGGCGAGCCGCCCGGCCCGCCGCTTCGAGGCACCGGTGATGGTGTTCAACCTGCACGATCAGTTCACCCAGCTGCGGGCGCAGGGCAAATATGAGACGATGCGCGAGAAGATCATGGTGCGCGACGAGGCGCTCGCCGGGTCGCGCAACCCGATGCTCGCGCGCCACGGCGAGATGAGCGAAGCACGCCAATATAGCGGCCGGGTGGTCGGCGATGCCTGGGCGTGCCCGTTCCATTACAGCGGCGACGCATGAGCACGGTCCACGAGATCCCCGAGCGCAGCGGCACCGCGTTCCGGCTGGCGCGTGGCGAGACGCTGGTGGTGATCGATCCGCGTGGCGAGCAGGTCGCCGATCTGCTCGCGTTCAGCGCCGACGATCAGGGCGAGGTGATCTCCTCCGGGCGCACGCTCGACTATGCCGAGACGCTGTATCTCACCACCGGGCACAAGCTCTATTCGAACCGGTCGCGGGTGATGCTGGAAATCGTCGAGGATACGGTCGGCCGGCATGATTTCCTGCTCACCCCCTGCTCGTTCGACACCTTTCACCATTTCTACCCGACCCTGCCGCCGCACCGCGGCTGCTTCGGCAATCTCGCTGCCGCGCTCGAGCCTTATGGGATCGCGCCGGATCAGATTCCTACCGCGTTCAACTGCTTCATGAACGTGCCGATCGATGGCGAGACCGGCAAGCTCAAGGTGCTGCCGCCGATCAGCCGCGCCGGCGATCACATTTCTCTGCGCGCCGAGATGGACCTGATCATCGGGCTGACGGCGTGCTCGGCACCCGACTCGAATGGCGGCACGTTCAAGCCAATCCATTATCGGATCGAGCCGAAGGGCTGAATTGGCAGGATCGGCGGCTGGATGCTTAGCGCGCCCTCCCCAGCGGCACGCGACTATGCCGGGTTCCACGCCAGCTCATGTCGCCAAAGACCCTGGCGCATGCTCCGTTGCAGGAGATTCCAGCTTCCGCTGGGTTGACCAGCCCAGGTCTGGCCCGAGAGAGTCGCCCCCCAGTGATGAGGGCGCTTCGTTAATAGCAATGATCAGCCGGCCGTCCGATGGTTCTGCCGGTGTGTATCCCACAACCAGATGCTGTCGTCGTTCAAACCGCCGCGGCGGCTCAGCCGCGCTGAGCGTCGCGGCGGCGCGGGCTCATGGCGACGCCGGCGATGGTGGTCATGACGGTCGCGAACATCGCCGATCCGATCAGCGCGAACATGAAGAGCTGGGGCATGGTATCTCCGGCAAGCAGGATCGCTGATCATCCAACGGCTTGCGGCCAGCTTTTCTCCCGCCCCGATCATTTATCCCGCGTTCTGCGTCCCGTGACATCGGTATTCCGCCCGGCTGCTCGTCTCATGCAAAAAGGGCCCGCCATTGCTGGCGAGCCCCCTGCTCCATTCAACCAATCCACGCCGGATCAGCGCCGAATGGGCGTCGATCAGACATCGTCCTCGGCGTCCGGGCCGACCATCATCTCCTCGGCGACCTTCTCGGTACGCTGGCGGATGGCGCGCTCGAGCTTGTCGGCCATCTCCGGATGCTCGCGCAGATAGTTCTTCGAATTCTCGCGGCCCTGGCCGATGCGGACGCTGTCATAGCTGAACCAGGCACCCGATTTCTCGACCAGCCCGGCCTTGACCCCGAGATCGAGGATCTCGCCGATCTTGGAGATGCCCTCGCCATACATGATGTCGAACTCGACCTGCTTGAACGGCGGCGCGACCTTGTTCTTGACCACCTTGACGCGGGTGGCGTTGCCGGTGACCTCTTCACGGTCCTTGATCGCGCCGGTGCGGCGGATGTCGAGCCGGACCGAGGCATAGAATTTCAGCGCGTTGCCACCGGTGGTCGTCTCCGGATTACCGTACATCACGCCGATCTTCATGCGCAGCTGGTTGATGAAGATCACCATGCAGCGCGACCGGCTGATCGAGCCGGTGAGCTTGCGCAGCGATTGCGACATCAGTCGGGCCTGCAGGCCGACATGGCTGTCGCCCATCTCGCCCTCGATCTCGGCACGCGGCACCAGCGCCGCGACCGAATCGACCACCAGCACGTCGATCGCGTTGGAGCGGACCAGCGTGTCGACGATCTCGAGCGCCTGCTCGCCGGTATCCGGCTGCGAGACGATCAGCTCGTCGATGTTGACCCCGAGCTTCTTGGCATAGACCGGGTCGAGCGCATGCTCGGCGTCGACGAAGGCGGCAGTGCCACCACCCTTCTGCGCCTCGGCGATGACATGCAGCGCGAGCGTGGTCTTGCCCGACGATTCAGGGCCATAGACCTCGATCACGCGGCCGCGCGGCAGGCCGCCGACCCCGAGCGCGATGTCGAGCCCCAGCGAGCCGGACGAGATCACCTCGACCTGCATGGTTTCCTTGGCGCCGAGCTTCATCGCCGAGCCCTTGCCGAAGGCGCGGTCGATCTGCGCGAGCGCGGCGTCTAGCGCCTTCTGGCGGTCTGCGTTGGCTGTTGCCATGCCGTTATCGATCACTTTCAGATTGGCGGCCATTGGGAGCCTCCCCTGCTAGAGCATGCGCGCGCCCACGGCAACGCGTTGGTTACCATGTATATGGTTTGTTCCCCAGGAACAAGAGGGGAACGAGGTAATTATCCGCGTGCGGCTCAGCCCAGCGCGGTCGCCAGCGTCCACCAGCCGCGCCGCTCGGCCTGCGCCGCCGCAGCAGCGGCGTCCTCAGCGGACTCGAACAGCCCGAAACAGGTTGCGCCGGAGCCTGACATCCGCCCGAGCAGCAGCCCCGGCGCGGCATCGAGCACGTCACGCACGTCGCCGATCACCGGCGCCAGCGCCCGCGCCGGCGGCTCGAGATCGTTGCGACCGGCACGGGCACGGACGAGCAGGTCGCCGTCGGACAGGCCACCACGATCGATCCCGTCCCAGCCGGCAAACACGGGCGCGGTTGATACCGCCACGCCAGGGTTGATCAGCAGCAGCGGCGTGCCCGACAGCCCGTCGAGCGGCTGCAGCGTCTCGCCCTTGCCGGTCCCCAGCGTCGTCCGCCCGAGCAGGCACGCGGGCACATCGGCGCCGAGCTGCTCGGCGATCGCGAACAGGCCGGGATCGTCGAGCGCGACGCCGTGGAGCCGGGCGAGCGCGCGCAGCGTCGCCGCGGCATCCGCGGATCCGCCGCCAATCCCCGAGGCGATCGGCAAGCGCTTGTCGAGGACGATGCGATGCGCCTGGGCGACGCCGAAGCGGTCAACGAAGCGCGTCGCGGCACGCGTCACCAGATTGTCGCCAGGCCCGGAGAGGGCCGCGGCAAACGGGCCGGTGATGGCGAAATCATCGGCCTCGGCCACCTCGATCGTGATCACGTCGCCGTCGCGGACGAAGGCGAACAGGGTCTCGAGCTCGTGATAGCCGTCGGCGCGGCGGCGGCGTACGTGGAGCGCGAGGTTGATCTTCGCGGGGGCAGCTTCAACGATCATGGGATGGCAAGCCGGTCTCTATTCTGGCGGTGAGGCGGGGTTGGTCGTCCGGATTGGCGGTGAGCGCGGCGGCGCGCCAGGCATAGCGCGCCTCGTAGCGGCGCCCCAGCGTCCAATAAAGGTCGCCGAGATGCTCGGCGATCTCGGGGTCGGCCGGTTCGCCGATCGCGGCCCGCTCGATCATCGGCAGCGCCCGGCCGTCGTCACCGGCGAGATGGTAGACCCAGCCAAGCGAATCGACGATCGCCAGATTGTCCGGCAACAGGGCATGGGCGCGCTCGAGCATCGCGGTTGCCGCCGCCATGTCCTCGCCGCGGGTGGCCGAGGCATAACCGAGGTAATTGAGCGCGAGCGGCTGGGACGGCCCGAGCACCACCGCGCGGCGGAGCGCGGCGCGGGCGCCGGGCCAGTCGCCGGCCTGTTCCAGCGCGCCGCCATATTGCACGAATGCCGCCCATTGTCCGCCCGGCTCGACTTGGTCGGTGACGCGACGATACCAGGGGGCCGCCTCGGCATAACGGCGCGCCGCGACCAGCCGATCGGCGTAGCGCTGCCAATCGTCGGCGCTGGCGCCGGGATCGGTCGCGCGAGTGCGGGCGAGATCGAGCGCCTCGGCATCGCGGCCCGCATTCACCAGGATCATGATCCGCCCCGCCACCGCCGGCGCATAAAAGGGGCTCGACGTAGCTACCCCCGACAGTGCGCGCAGCGCCGCCGCCGTGGCGCCGTCGCGGGCGAGCGCCTGGCCGAGCAGCAGCCGCGCGCGATCATTGCCGGGGTCGGCGACCAGCGCCGCGCGGGCAAGGCCGAGCCCCAGCGACGAGGCGCGCTGTTCGAGCAGGTCGGCGCCCAGGCCTGCGAACAGGCGCGACACGGCGAAACCAAGCGTCGGCTTGGCGCCGTCCCCCTTGCCCGTGCGCATCGCCACCAGCACCGGGTCGTCGCCCGTGAGCAGGCTGCGTGCCTCGGCCGCATCGCCGACCCCGAACAGCAGCTGCGCCGCGGCGGCACGCAGGTCGTAGCCCTCGGCACCGCGGGCCTGCGCGAGCACGGCGGCACTGCCGTCGGTGATATCGCCGCGGGCGATCAGCAACAGCCCGCGCTGCTCGGCGGTGACATGGCTGGCGATCGGGTCCCTGCCTGCCGCAGCAAGCGGCGCCAGCGGATCGCCGCCGCGCACCAAGGCGATCCAGCCGCGCAACGATGGCGACAGCACCCGCAGCGCGCCCTTGTCGAGCCCGGCGGTGGCGGCGTCCACCCCGGCGACGTCGTTGCGCGCGGCGGCTTCGGCAAGGCCGAGCAGCGGCAGGTCCGGCGCCGCCTCGGCACCCGCCGCCAGCGTGCCGGCCGCCCGCGCCGCCAGCCGCAGATCCCCCGCCGCCATCCCTTGGCGATAGGCCCGGTCGGCGACCAGCAGATTGCCCGGCGCCGCGGCCAGCGCCACCGCATAGCCGGCGGCGGCACGGTCGATCTCGCCATCGGCCTCGGCGGCGCGCGCCTTGAGATAGGCAACAACGCCGTCGCGCCCTGCCGACGCCGGAACCGGCGGGTCGGCGGCGACCGGGGTGGCCGCGACGCTCAGCACGGTGGCGAGGAGGACCAGCTTACATGTTGGGGTAATTGGGGCCTCCACCACCCTCCGGTACCACCCAGTTGATGTTCTGAGTGGGATCCTTGATGTCGCACGTCTTGCAGTGGACGCAGTTCTGCGCGTTGATCACGAACCGGGGCTCGTCGGTGTCCTGCCCCACCACCTCGTAAACGCCGGCCGGGCAATAGCGTTGCGCCGGCTCGTCGTACATCGGCAGATCATAGGCGATCGGGATCGACGGATCCTTGAGGGTGAGATGGACCGGCTGGTCCTCCTCGTGATTGGTGTTGGACAGGAACACCGACGACAGGCGATCGAAGGTGAGCACGCCATCGGGCTTGGGATAGACCGGCGGCGTGGCGAGATCCTTGCGCCACAGGCTCTCGTGATCGGGGTGATGCTTCATCGTGAACGGCATCTTGAGGCCGAAATGCTCGAGCCACATGGTGATGCCGGCGAGCCCTGAGCCGACCAAGTCACCGAACTTCTTGACCAGCGGCACGACGTTGCGGACGATCGACAGCTCCTGCTTCACCCAGCTCGCCTCGAACGCGGCGGGATAGGCCGCCAGCTCGTCGTTCTGCCGCTGCGACAGGATCGCCTCCACCGCCGCCTCGGCCGCCAGCATCCCGCTCTTCATCGCGGTGTGGGTGCCCTTGATCCGCGGCACGTTGAGGAAGCCGGCGCTGTCGCCGATCAGCGCGCCGCCCGGGAACACCAGCTTGGGGATCGACTGCAGCCCGCCATCACTGATCGCGCGCGCGCCATAGGAGACGCGCTTGGCGCCCTTGAGCAGCGCGGCGATCTCGGGATGGGTCTTCCACTTTTGCATCTCGCTGAATGGCGACAGATAGGGATTGGAATAGTTCAGCCAGGTGACGAAGCCGAGGCTGACCTGGCCGTTGGCCTGGTGGTACAGCCAGCCGCCGCCATTGGCGTCGTCGCCGAGTGGCCATCCCTGGGTATGGATAACCCGGCCGGGCTGGTGGAGCGCAGGATCGATGTCCCACAGTTCCTTGATGCCGAGCCCATAGACCTGCGGCTGGGCATCGCGCGCGAGATCGAAGGTGCGGATCACCTCCTTGGTAAGATGCCCGCGACAGCCCTCGGCGAAGAAGGTGTATTTGGCGTGGAGCTCGAGCCCGGGCTGGTAATCGGGCTTGCGGGTGCCGTCGCGCGCGACGCCCATGTCGCCGGTGGCGACGCCCTTCACCCCGCCGGCCTCGTCGAACAGGATCTCGGCGGCGGCGAACCCCGGGAAGATCTCGACGCCGAGTTCCTCCGCTTGCCCGGCCAACCAGCGGCACAGGTTGCCAAGGCTGCCGGTATAGGTGCCCTTGTTGTGGAGGAACGGCGGCGTCCAAAGGTGCGGCAGCACCGTCTTCTTCCGCTCGGTCAACACCCAGTGGAGGTTCTCCGTCACTGGTACCTCGGCGAGCGGACAAGTCTCGCGCCAGGCGGGCAGCAGTTCGTCGAGGCTGCGCGGGTCGATCACCGCACCCGACAGGATGTGCGCGCCGACCTCCGAGCCCTTTTCCAGCACGCATACCGACAGCTCCGCACCGCGTTCGGCGCTCAGCTGCTTGAAGCGGATCGCCGCGGCGAGGCCGGCAGGCCCCGCGCCGACGATGACCACATCGTAGGGCATGGATTCGCGTTCGCTCATCATCGTCTCCCGGGTTGCCGCCCCCCTTGCGCCGTCTAAGAGCGTCCGGGCGCGAGGCGGCAACGTCTTGTCTTGCCCCGCGATCCGACAAGTTGACCAAAACGTCAACTGCGGGAACAAGGCCAGCAGTGGGAGCGGATCAACATATCGACTGGATGGGCACCGCCGCCAGCGTGCTTGACTGGTGGCAGGACGCCGGTGTCGACACGCTGGTCGACGAGCAGCCGCGCGACTGGCTGGCCGCGCCGGTGCCCCAGCAGCCCTTGGCGCCGGCTGCGGCCGAACCGGTGGTGGCACCGGCAGCCGCCATGTCGGACGATCTTGCCACCTTCCTCGCCTGGCGCATCGCCGCCGACGCTCCCGAGGCGGCATGGCGCGGCGTCTCGATCGCGGCGACCGGCCCGGCGGATGCCAAGGTAATGGTGCTGGTCGACTGCCCCGACAAGGAGGATGGCGCCGAGAGCCTGCTGATGACCGGCATGGTCGGCCGCTTGTTTGATCGGATGCTCGCCGCGATCGGGCTCAGCCGCGACGCTGTCCACCTCGCCGCGGTGTGCGCGCGGCGGCCGCTGGCGGGGCGGATGCCCGGCGATGTCGAGCAGCGGCTGTCCGATATCTCGCGCCACCACATCGGCCTGGTTGCGCCGCAACGCGTGCTGCTGATGGGCAATGCGGCCAGTCGTGCCATTCTGGGGATGGACATGCCGGCCTCCCGTGGTTCTTTACACCAGTTTAACCACAAGGGCGGAGAGACAGGGGTGGTCGCCAGCTATCATCCGCGCTTCCTGCTCGAGAAGCCGGCGGCAAAGGCGGAGGCCTGGAAGGACTTGCAATTGCTGATCCAGGGGATGGAATCATGACCCGCATGTTCAGGGTGATCTGCGCACTGTCGGCGGCGCTGCCCGCCTCGGCGCTGGCCGCTCCCGTGCCGGCTGCGGAACCCGCGCCGACGCCGGCCGGCGATGCGCGCAGCGCGCTGCCGGCGGTGGCCGAGCATCTTCCCACGCAGCTCGATGCGGACCAGCGCAGCGGCTATCGCGCGGTGTTCCAGGCGATCCGCGACGGCAAGTGGACCGACGCGCAGATCCAGCTCACGACGATGAAGCCCGGCCCGCTGCACGCGATCGCGCGGGCCGAGATGTACACCGCCAAGGGCTCGCCCAAGGTGGAGCTTGAGCCGCTGATGGCATTGCTCACCGAGGCACCCGAGCTTCCCGAGGCCGCGGATCTGGCGCGGCTCGCCAAGGCCCGTGGCGCCGTCGATCTGGCGCCGCTGCCGATGGCGCAACGACTGATCTGGCAGGATGGCGCGCCGCGCCGGGTCCGCGCCAAGGCCACCAAGAGCGACGAGATCGCCGCTGACCTCGCCACCAGGATGCAGCCGTTCGTCAAGGCGGATATGGCGCACGAGGCGCAGGCACTGCTCGAAGGCACCGAGGGGCTTACCCCTGAAGCCCAAGCCGAATGGCAGGCGAAGGTCGCCTGGATGTATTATCTGGTCGGCGACGACGCCAATACGCGGCTGATGGCCGCCAAGGCTGCTGAGGGTACGGGCGACTGGGCGGTGCAGGGCCGCTGGATGGGCGCGCTCTCTGCGTGGCGGCAGAACGACTGCGCCGCGGCCGAGACCGCGTTCGAGGGCGTGGCAGGACGAGCCAGCGACGTCGACCTGCGCGCCGCCGCGCTGTATTGGGCGAGCCGCGCCGACATGGCGTGCGGCCGACCCGACAAGGTCCAAGCGCGGCTGCAATCCGCGGCACAATTCTCCGAAAGCTTCTACGGCCAGCTCGCCCGCCAGGCACTGCAGATCACCGACAAGGGGCCGGCGCTCAACGCCTTGGTCACCGGCGATTGGGCGGCGCTCGACAAGCGCCCCAACGTCCGCGTCGCCGCGGCGCTCGCCGAGATCGGCGAGACCGACCTCGCCGACGACGTGATCCGTCAGCAGGCGCGGATCGGCGACCCGCGCGAGTTCGGCAGCCTCGTCCGCATCGCCGAGGCGCTGAGCCTGCCGGCGACCACGGTGTGGCTCGCCCACAATTGCCCGCAGGGCGTCACCATGACCGCCGAGGCGCGCTATCCCACCCCCGATTGGACGCCGGACAGCGGCTGGCGGGTCGAAAAGGCGCTGGTCTATGCCCATACGCTCGAGGAGAGCGGCTTCCGCAACAAGGTGGTGAGCCCCGCCGGCGCCTATGGCCTGATGCAGATCATGCCGGCCGCGGCGACCGATTTCGCCCGCGAGCGCGGCACCGCGATCGACAAGGCGGCGCTGACCAAGCCGTCGGTCAACATGGATATCGGCCAGCGCCATCTCGAGCGGCTGCGCGACATGGCCGGCGTCACCGGCGGGCTGCTCCCCAAGGTGATCGCGGCCTATAATGCCGGGCCCAAGCCGGTCGGCGAATGGAACGCGCTGGTCCGGGACGGCGGCGACCCGCTGCTCTACATCGAGAGCATCCCTTATTGGGAGACGCGCGGCTACGTCACCACCGTGCTGCGCAACTATTGGATGTACGAGGCGCGCGGCACCGCCCGCAAGCTGCCGAGCCGCGCCGCGCTGGCGCAGGGCATGTGGCCGCGCTTCCCCGGCCTGCCGGGCGCGACCGCAGTGCGGATGAACGCTCGTCCGGCGGCGACCGCCAGTGCCAGCACCAGCACCAGCACGATCGCCGTCAACGGCAGCGTCGGCGCCCAGTCGAGCACCATCAGCAGCGACTGACTGACCCTGCCGTCATCGGGCGGCAGTGGGTTTCAGCACCGGTCACCCGTTCCGTCCATCAAGGACACGGCTGAAAGGGGATGTTGTAACCGCCTGCAGGATGACGGGAGCACGCGCGTTTTGACGCGTCGCCGCGCTTCGACGTGGCCGGGACACCGGCAACGTGGCATGCTCTCGCAGCCCCCGCTTCCGTGAGACCCCGCCATGCCGATCGATCCCACCCTCGTCTTCCTCCCGGTGCGCATCGCCGTGCTCACCGTCTCCGACACCCGCGGCCTGGAGGACGATCGCTCGGGCGACACGCTGGTCGCGCGGCTGAGCGAGGCCGGGCACGTCCTTGCCGACCGCGCGATCCGGCGCGACGATGTCGATGGCATCGTCGCCGAGCTGCACCGCTGGATCGACGATGAAACGATCGATTGCATCATCACCACCGGCGGCACCGGCGTCACCGGCCGCGACGTCACGCCCGAGGCGATCGAGCGCGTCGCCGACAAGATGATCCCCGGCTTCGGCGAGCTGTTTCGCTGGCTGAGTTATGCCAAGGTCGGCACGTCGACCGTGCAATCGCGCGCCTGCGCCTGCGTCGCCCGCGGCACCTACATCTTCGCGCTCCCCGGCTCGACCGGCGCCGTCAAGGACGGCTGGGACGATATCCTCAAGGACCAGCTCGATAGCCGGCACCGGCCATGCAACTTCGTCGAGCTGATGCCGCGCCTGCTGGAACGCTGATCGCCAGCCGCCCCGCGGCGGCGACGCTCAATCCGGCTGCATCACCGCTAGCTCGTGGCCATCGGGGTCGGCGAAGTGGAAGCGCCGGCCGCCCGGAAAGGCGAATACCGGTTGGGTGATCGTCCCCCCGGCCCGTTCGACCGCGGTCTGTGCGGCGTCCAGGTCCTCCACCTCGATCACCGCGAGCGGGGCTGCGGTGCGCTCGTCGGGATCGGCCTGGAAGCCGACGTCAGCGCCGCCGGTCGTCGCAGCGGCATAGGTCGGACCATAGTCGGTGGTCGGCCAGGCAAACGCCGCGGCGTAGAACGCCTTGGCGCGGGCGGTGTCCGCCACCGGCAGTTCAAGGTAGGTGATCCGGGCCATGACCAAGTCTCCTTATTCATGTTCTTGATGTGTTCCGCCTGATCCACTAGCATGGGCACATGGTCCAGGGCAACAGACGCCGGCCGGTGCGCGGTGCGACCGGCAATGTGCGCAGCACGCGCTTCGACCAACTGTCGGTCGAGGCAGACGGCGATTGGCTCGATGACCGCGACGCGATCGATGGCGCGCCGCCGCCACTGCGGACGGTGGTGACGGTCGAGCAGCCCCGCACGATCATCGCGCGCAACAGCTCGCCCGACATCGGCTTCGATCGCTCGATCAATCCTTATCGCGGCTGCGAGCATGGCTGCATCTACTGTTTCGCCCGGCCGACCCATGCCTTCCACGATCTGTCGCCCGGCCTCGACTTCGAGAGCCGCCTGTTCGTCAAGCCGACCGCCGCGGCGCTGCTTCGCGAGGAGCTCGGCAAACCCGGTTATGCGGTGGCGCCGATGGCGCTCGGCACCAACACCGATCCCTATCAACCGATCGAGGCGGAGTGGCGGATCACCCGCGGCGTCATAGAGGTGCTGGCCGAGACCGGCCATCCCCTCACCATCACCACCAAGTCGGACCGGGTGGTCCGCGATCTCGATCTGATCGCGCCGATGGCGGCCCAGGGCCTGGCCGCGGTGGCGATGTCGGTCACCTCGCTCGATCCGCGGATCGCGAGCACCGTCGAGCCCCGCGCACCCACCCCCGCGCGGCGGCTCGCCGCGGTGCGTACCCTCGCCGCCGCGGGCGTACCGACCTATGTCTCGATCGCCCCGGTGATCCCGGGGATCACCGATCACGAGCTCGAGCATCTGATTGAACGGGCGGCCGAGGCGGGGGCGGCGGGCGTGTTCTTCATCCCGGTCCGCCTGCCGCACGAGGTCGCGCCGCTGTTCCGCGCCTGGCTGGACACGCATTTTCCCGATCGCGCCGGCAAGGTGATGGCGACCATCCAGTCGCTGCGCGGCGGCCGCGATAATGATCCCGGCTTCCATAGCCGGATGCGCGGCAGCGGCCCGTGGGCGGAGCTGCTGCGCACCCGGTTTCGCATCGCCTGCCGCAAGCACGGCCTCGATCGGCCGCGGGTGCCGCTGCGCACCGATCTGTTCCGGCCGCCGCGCAAGCCGCAGGGCGAGTTGTTCTAGGCCGGGCCGGATCCACCAGGGCCGCCCATCGTTGACCCGTCACCCAGATGCAGGAGACGACGATGATCGATCAGGACAATTTCGGCCCGGACGACGCGCCCGACCAGGACGATGGCACGACCTCGCCCCCCGAGGAGCCGGCGTCCGGTGCAGGCTATGGCAACAACGCCGGCCCGCAAGGCGACGAGGCGAGCGACGATTAGGCTCGCCGACATGGTGCCTGGTCGGCGTGCCTAGCCGACCAGCGCCAGTTTAGAGGTCGCCCGGTCGAGCGTCACCGCCGAGATGCCGGGGATCGCCTCGATCTGCCCGACCAGCTCGAGATCGAGCAGGAAGTCGCGGCCGAGCAGCACCACCGCTTCGCCGCCCTCCAGCGGCAATCGTGCCCGCACCTCGCCGCGCGCGCCGCGATGCGGCTCCAGCAACCCCGCCAGCGCCGCCAGCGCGGCCGGGGTGGCAACGGTCGCCTCTACCGTGAACCGCGCGATCGAGGCGAGGCTGTCGAACGGCTGCAATCGCTTGACCGACACCCGCGGCGTCTCCTCGCCCGGCCGGCGATCGAGCTCCACCGTCGCCAGGCCGCAGCCGCCCATCCGCGCCGCATCCTCGAGATCGGCGGCGACGGCATCGTCGAAGCAGGTCGCGACGAACTGTCCCGAGGCATCGGACAGCGTCGCCATCATGTAGCGCTTGCCGCGTGCCGAGGTCCGCCAGCGCGCATCCTCGACCAGCACCGCCATGGTCGCGCCGGCGCGGGTGCCGTCCTCGGGAATGTTGAGCTCGGTGAGCGCGACATATTGCCGCGCGCCGTGCATCTTGGCGAGATGGGCGTGGCGATCGACCGGATGCGCCGAGAAATAGAAGCCGAACGCCTCCTTCTCCTGCTCCATCCGATCGGCGAGGCTCCACCGCGCCGACGCCGGCAGCTTGATCGTGTCGCCGGCGACGTCCTCGGCGCCGAACAGCCCGCCCTGCCCGCTGGTGCGGCCCTCATGGGTGCGCGCGGAGACCGCCAGCACGGTCTCGGCGACGGCATGGATCCCGGCGCGATTGGTGTCGAGCGAATCGAACGCACCACCGGCAGCCAGCGTCTCGAGCTGGCGCTTGTTGATCAGCCGCGGGTCGACGCGGGTGGCGAGATCGTCGAGGCTCTTGAACGCGCCGTGCGCCCGGCGCTCCTCGACCAGCCGCTCCATCGCACCCTCGCCGACCGACTTCAGCGCCGCCAGCGCGAAGCGCACCGCCAGGCCGTCCTCGGTCTCCTGGACGTCGAATTCGGCCTCGCTGTGGTTGATGTCGGGGCCGACGATCGAGACGCCGAGCCGGCGCATGTCGTCGACGAAGATGCAGAGCTTGTCGGTCTGCGCCATGTCGTAGCACATCGAAGCCGCGAAGAATTCCGCGGGGTGGTGCGCTTTCAGCCAGGCGGTCTGGTAGGCGAGCAGCGCATAGGCCGCGGCGTGGCTCTTGTTGAAGCCATAGCCGGCGAACTTGTCGATCAAGTCGAACAGTTCGTTGGCCTTGGCCTTGCCGATGTTGTGGGTCTTGGCGCAGCCCTCGACGAAGATTGAGCGCTGGGCGTCCATCTCCGCCTTGACCTTCTTGCCCATCGCGCGGCGCAGCATGTCGGCGCCGCCGAGGCTGTAGCCGGCGAGGATCTGCGCCGCCTGCATCACCTGTTCCTGGTAGACGAAGATGCCATAGGTTTCGGCAAGGATCGGCTCCAGCGCGGCGTGCGGGTAGACGATCTCCTCCTGGCCCTGCTTGCGGCGGCCGAAGCTCGGGATGTTGTCCATCGGCCCCGGGCGATAGAGCGACACCAGAGCGATGATGTCGCCGAAGTTGGTCGGCCGCACCGCCGACAGCGTCCGCCGCATCCCCTCCGATTCGAGCTGGAACACGCCAACCGTGTCGCCCTTTTGGAGCAATTTGTAGACGCCCTCGTCGTCCCAGGTGAGCGCGTCGAGATCCACGACCACGCCGCGCTTGGCGAGCAGTTGCACCGCCTTCTTGAGGACCGACAATGTCTTGAGGCCGAGGAAGTCGAACTTCACCAAACCGGCGCCCTCGACATATTTCATGTCGAACTGCGTCACGGGCATGTCGGAGCGCGGGTCGCGGTACAGCGGCACCAGTTGCGCAAGCGGGCGGTCGCCGATCACCACGCCGGCGGCATGGGTGGAGGAGTGCCGCGGCAGCCCCTCCAGCTTCATCGCCAGATCGACCAGCCGGCGCACGCCATTGTCGTTGCTGTACTCGCGCGCGAACTCGCCGACGCCGTTGAGCGTGCGCTCGAGCGTCCATGGATCGGTCGGGTGGTTTGGGATAAGCTTGGCGAGGCGATCCACCTGGCCATAGCTCATCTGCAGCACGCGCCCGGTATCCTTGAGCACGGCGCGCGCCTTCAGTTTACCGAAGGTGATGATCTGCGCGACCTGGTCGCGGCCGTATTTCTCCTGGACGTAGCGGATCACCTCGCCGCGGCGGGTTTCGCAGAAATCGATGTCGAAATCCGGCATCGACACGCGCTCGGGGTTGAGGAAGCGCTCGAACAGCAGGCCGAGCTTGATCGGGTCGAGATCGGTGATGGTCAGCGCCCAGGCGACCGCCGAGCCCGCACCGGACCCACGCCCCGGGCCGACCGGGATGTCGTGATCCTTCGCCCATTTGATGAAGTCGGCGACGATCAGGAAATAACCCGGGAACCCCATCTGGACGATGACGTCGATCTCGAATTCGAGCCGCTGGCGGTAGACCTCGCGCCAACCCTCCTCGCCCTCGCCTTCCAGCTTGGCGATCCAGTCGAGCCGGCGCTCCAGCCCGGCGCGCGAATCGTTGCGCAGCATCTCGGCCTCGCCGTCGCGATCGCCGGCAAGGCTCGGCAGGATCGGCTTGCGCTTGGGCGCCATCACCGCGCAGCGCTGCGCCACCACCAGCGTGTTGTCGATCGCCTCGGGGAGATCGGCGAACAGCTCGCGCATCATCGCCGCCGGCTTCAGCCAGGCATCGGGCGAGGTCTTCTGGCGATCGTCGCTCTGCACGTAGGAGGAGGAGGCGATGCAGAGCATGGCATCATGCGCGTCGCTGAAATCGGCCTGGGTGAAGCAGCAAGGGTTGGTCGCGACCAGCGGCAGGTCGCGCGCATAAGCGAGATCGAGGAGCGCCTGTTCCGCCGCCTCCTCGACCGCATTGTCTCGCCGTGCAATCTCGACATAGAGCCGATCCGGAAACAGCGCCTCGAGTCGGTCGGCGTAGAGCCCCGCACGATCGGGCTGGTCCTCATGGTACAGGCGGGCGAGCGCGCCTTCGCCACCGGCGGTCAGCGCGATCAGCCCGTCGGTGCGGCCTTCGAGCGCCGCGAAGTCGACATGCGCGGGCAGTTCGATCGGCCGGTCGAGATGGGCGAGGCTGACCAGCGCGCACAGATTGTCATAGCCGACCGTGTCCTGCGCATAGAGCGCAATCCAGTCGAGCGTCGGCGCCAGCCCCTCGGGCTGATCCGGCCGGGCGACGCACAGCATGGTGCCGATCACCGGCTGGACGCCCGCGCTCTTGGCGGCGTCCGAATAGGCCATCGCGGCGTAGAGGCCGTTGCGGTCGGTCAGCGCCGCCGCCGGAAACTTCAGCGCCTTGGCCTGCTTGGCGATCGCCTTGGGCTCGATGGCGCCATCCAGCATGGTGTAGGAGGAGAAGATGCGGAGCGGCACGAACCCGGAATGCGACATCGCACCGTCCTAGCGCCGACGGCCCGATTCGAACAGGCATCGCGATGCGCGACGCGGAACCAGCGATGGATCACGTCGTTCCGCCTGCATAACGGAGTAAGTGCATGACCGACCCCCGCCCCGCCACCGCCGACCGCGTGATCTTCACCGATCGAACGACGTTCGATCCCCTTGCCGCGACGCCGGCGGGCGCCGGCTGGGGCTGGATCCTCGGCTATGGCATCCTGTCGGTGGTGCTCGGCCTCGCCGCGTTCGCCTGGCCGTTCGCCGCGACGCTGGCGGCGACGCTGGTGATCGGCGGATTCTTCATCGCCGCCGGGCTGGTGTCGATCACCGCCGGCTTGGTCGGCAAGGGCCATGAGGGCCGCGGCTATGCGATCGGCTTCGGCATCCTGTCGTTGGTCATCGGCCTCGTGATGGCGTTCGAGCCGGTCGCCGGCGCGCTGTCGCTGATGCTGATGGTCGCGGTGTGGCTGGGCATCCGCGGCGTGCTCGAGATCGCGCTCGGCGCGCGCTTCCGCCGCGGCCGCGGGCTGATGATCGCGCTCGGCATCGTCAACATCCTGCTCGCCATCTATGTGCTGGCAACGCTGCCCTGGGCGGCGCTGACGCTGCCGGGCTTCATCCTCGGCATCAGCTTCCTCCTCGGCGGCATCACCTCGATCGTCTCGGCCCTCCACCATCGCACCGGCGCCCCCGCCTTTGCGGTCGCGGGCTGAGAAGCGCGCCATGGACCTGCCCACCGTCACGATTTCCACCATTGCCATCGCCGGCGGCGACGAGCGCTTCCCGGTCCGCCGCATCTTCTGCGTCGGGCAGAATTACGCCGACCACGCCCGCGAGATGGGCGGCGACCCGACCCGCAACCCGCCATTCTTCTTCGCCAAGCCCGCCGATGCGGTGGTCGCGAGCGGATCGACGATCCCGTTTCCAACCATGACCGAGGACCTCCACCACGAGATCGAGCTGGTGGTGGCCCTGGGCACCGGCGGCAGCGACATTGCCGCGGGTGACGCCATGGCGGCGATCTACGGTTATGCCGCGGGAATCGATCTTACCCGCCGCGATCTCCAGGCGGTGGCCAAGAAGGCCGGTCGGCCGTGGGATCTCGCCAAGGGCTTCGACCGCTCCGCCCCGATCGGCGCGATCACCCGCGGCGCACCGCCCGAAGCCGGCGCAATCCAGCTGAGCATCGACGGGTCGGAGCGCCAGTCGGGCGATCTCGACCAGATGACCTGGAGCGTCGCCGAGATCATCGCCACCCTGTCGACCTATGTCGCGCTCGCGCCGGGAGACCTGATCTTCACCGGGACCCCGGCGGGGGTGGGACCGGTGTTGCGCGGCCAGACGCTGCGCGGCGAAGTGCCGGGTGCCGAGCCGGTCGAGGTGAGCTTTAGCTGAGTGGCCCTCAGCATAAGCGGCAGCCGCTAGCGGCCCCTCCCCCGCGCTTTGCGGCCATGCCTACGCGCGCCGGAATGACGTCGATCGGGAGGCTGGCGGTCTAGAGCAGCGCCTCGATATCGCGGGTGATCGCCTCGGGCTTGGTGGCCGGGCCATAGCGGCGGACGATCGTGCCCTGACGATCGACCAGGAACTTGGTGAAGTTCCACTTGATCGCCTTGCTGCCGAGCAGCCCGGGCGCCGCGGTCTTGAGGCGCACGAACAGCGGATCGGCCCCGGCACCGTTGACATCGACCTTGGCGAACAGCGGAAAGGTGACATCGTAGGTCAGCGAGCAGAAGGACGCGATCTCGGCGGCGTCGCCGGGCTCCTGCGCGCCGAACTGGTTGCACGGGAAGGCGAGCACCGAGAAGCCGCGCGGTCCCAGCTGGCGCTGCAGCGCCTCCAGCCCTTCATATTGCGGGGTGAAGCCGCATTGCGACGCGGTGTTGACGATCAGCAGCACCTGCCCTGCCCAGCGCTCCAGCGGCACCCGCTCGCCGTCGGCGGCGGCGACCGAGATGTCGGCGATACTGCTCATCCATGCCGCGCCAGCAGGAAGTGAAGGTTCTGGCGAACCCCCGGCCATTCGCGGTCGAGGATGCTGTACACCACCGAATCGCGCAATCGGCCGTCGACGATCTGGTGCCCGCGCAGCACGCCGTCCCGCTTCGCGCCGAGCCGCTCAATCGCCGTCTGGCTGCGCTTGTTGAGCAGATCGGTGCGGATCTGCACGCACTGGCAGCCGAGCTGGTCAAAGGCATGGGACAGCAGCAGCAGCTTGGCCTCGGTGTTGACCCCAGTGCGCTGGACTGCCCTGGCATAGAAGGTGCCGCCGATCTCCAGCCGCCGATGCTTCTCGTTCATCCGCATCAGCCGGGTGGTGCCGACCACCTGCCCTGCCGGATCCGCTACCGCGAACAAGCGCACGCGGCCATGCGCCTGCTCGGCAAAGCTCGCGTCCATCCAGCGCGACGAATCCTTGAGCTGGGCGACATTGGCGTAGAAGGTGTCCCACAGATCACCGGCACGCGCGACCTCGACCAGCGCCGCCTCGTCGCTGCGATCGAGCGGGCGCAAGGTGACGTGACGACCGACCAAGGTCGGCGTCTCGCTCCAGCTCACTGCAGCACGCCTTCGTGGAGGCGGACCACGCGGTCCATCTTCTGCGCCAGCCGCTCATTGTGGGTCGCGACCAGCGCCGCCGATCCTTCCTCGCGGACGAGGCGGAGGAATTCGGCGAGCACGACATCGGCGGTATGCTCGTCGAGATTGCCGGTCGGCTCGTCGGCGAGCACCAGCGCCGGGCGATTGGCCAGCGCCCGGGCGACGGCGACGCGCTGCTGCTCGCCACCCGACAGCTGGCTCGGGCGATGGGTCAGGCGGTGGCCGAGGCCGAGCGCGGTCAGCAGCGACGCGGCGCGCTCGTCGGCGGGCTTGCGCTCGGCGCCATGGACGAGCTGCGGCAGCACGACATTCTCGACCGCGTTGAAATCGGGTAGCAGGTGATGGAACTGGTAGACGAACCCCAGGCGGTCGCGGCGCATGATCGTGCGGCCGTGCGCGCTGAGGCTTGCGGCTTCCTCGCCGCCGATCCGGATCGAGCCCTCGAACCCGCCTTCGAGCAGCCCGACCGCCTGGAGCAGGGTCGACTTGCCCGAGCCGGACGGGCCGACCAGCGCGACGATCTCGCCCGGCGCGACCGCGAGGTCCACGCCACGCAGCACGTGGATCACCTCGCCGCCCTGGACGAAGTTGCGGGTCAGCCCGCGGGTCTGGAGGACGGCGTCATTCATAGCGGAGCACCTGGACCGGATCGGTGCTCGCCGCCTTCCACGCCGGGTACAGCGTGGCGAGGAAGCTGAAGACCAGCGCCATCGCGGTGATGACGATGATCTCGACCGGATCGGGCTTGGAGGGCAGATCGGTCAGGTAGCGGATCGAGGGATCCCACAGATTCTGGCCGGTGACGAACTGGACGAAGTTGATCACGCCCTGCCGATAGAAGAGGAACAGGAAGCCGAGGCCAAGGCCCGCGACGGTGCCGAGCGCGCCGATCGTGGTGCCCACGACCATGAAGATCCGCATTAGGCCGCCGCGGGTCGCGCCCATCGTCCGCAGGATCGCGATGTCGCGGGTCTTGGCGCGCACCAGCATGATTAGCGACGAGAGGATGTTGAACACCGCGACGAGGATGATGATTGACAGCACGGTGAACATCGCCACCCGCTCCACCGCGAGCGCCTCGAACAATTGTGCGTTCATCTGCTGCCAATCCTGGATAATCGCATTGCCGCCGAGCTTTTCGCCGAGCGGCGCCAGGATCTGGCGGACCCTGTCGGCATTGTTGGTCTGCACCTCGACCATCGCCACCGCGTCGCCGAGGAACAGCAGGGTCTGCGCATCCTGGATCGGCATGATCACATAGGCTTTGTCATAGTCGTAGACGCCGATCTCGAAAATTGCCGAGACGGTGTAGCTCACATAACGTGGCACGGTGCCGAACGGCGAAGCGGCCCCCTGCGGGTTGATGATCGTGATCTCGCTGCCGACCTGCGCGCCCAGCGCCTCGGCAAGCCGCGATCCGATCGCGATCCGGCCGCTACCGGGAGTGATCGGCGCCAGCGACCCCATCACCAGCTTGTCGCCCACCGCGGCGCGGAAGTCTGGCACGGTCATGCCGCGCACCAGAATGCCCTCGGATCGGCCGTTGTAGGTGGAGAACAACGGCTGTTCGATCAGCGGTATCGCGGAGGTCACGCCCGGCGTCCGCTTTGCTTCGGCAACAATTTCCCGCCAGTCGGGCAACCGATTGCCTGCGCCCTGGATGACGGCATGGCCGTTGAGCCCGACGATCTTGTCGAACAGTTCGGCGCGGAAGCCGTTCATCACGCTCATCACGATGACCAGCGCGGCGACGCCGAGCATCACCGCGACCAGCGAGATGGAGGCGACCAGGAAGATGAAGGCCTCCCCCTTGCCCGGCAGCAGATAGCGGCGGGCGATCATCCGTTCATAGCGTGAGAGGATCATGCCGCCGGCTCTAGGAGAGCGAGCGGCGGCGCGCAAATGGATGTTGCGGATTCGACACAGGGTGACGGCAATCGTTTTGCCGGTGCCACATCCCCGGTGACAAGGCGCGCCATCGTGCCTAGCAGATACTCATCTGAGACACAGGCAATGGCCGTGGTTCGGGGAAATTGCCAAGGGTCACTGCAGCGACACCGCGCGGACCGGCGGCAAGAAGGGGGCTGACGAGTTTACTCGTCACGCAGGCACCCGGATCGGTAACGGTCCGGGTGTTTGCCGTTGGAGGGCGCTGCGCCTTCTACCAGCAACGACAATCATCCTTCGCGCCCTCACATCGTCACCCCAACGTACGCTGGGGTCTTCGGCGGCTCCTGCCCCGCTTCATCACCACGAGATCCCAGCTTTCGCTGGGATGACGATCGGTTGAAGGCGATGCCCCCCCCCCCTCAGAAAGATTTCGAGATGGTGAACCCATAAGTCCGCGGGTCACCCGGCTGGCCAACGATCAGACCAGTGCTGCCAGACTGGGTGGACAGCAACTCGAAATAATTCTGGTCGAAGGCGTTACGCACCCAGCCGAACAGGTTGAGATCCCCCTTGCGATAACCTGCACGCACATTGGAGAGCGAATAGCCGTCGATCCAGGTGTAGGCAGAGGGCGACGGGTTGGACGAGAAACGCGAGCGGTAGTTGCCGTCATAACCGACATAGACTTCGGCTCCTGCGCCGCCGACCGGGACGTTATACTCGGCGCCGTAGGAGAAGGACCATTTCGAGATGCCGGGCAGCCGCTGCCCCGATATGTCACAATAAGGCAGGCTGTTGCCGGGCGTGCCTGCCGCCGCGGGCGTGCCGACGATCTGGCCGTTGACCACCGGCAGCGCGGTGCCGCCGGTCAACTCGGGCGCGCACGGCGCGTTGACGAATTTGCGATAGGTGGCATCGGTATAGCTGCCGCTCGAATAGACGTTGAAGCGCTTGCTCGGGCGCAGGGTCGCATCGAACTCGAAGCCGCGCGAGCGGACCTTGTCGGCATTGGCAAGATAGCCGCGGATCACGTTGATCGCATTGTTGTTCACCGTCGCCTGGTAATCGCCGACCTCCGTCCAATAGGCCGCGGCGTTGACGGTGAGGCGGCGGTCGAGGAACTGGGTTTTCAGCCCGATCTCGAAATGATCGACCGTCTCGGGCTTCACCGTCTGGGTGGAGAGATCGACGCCGGTGCTGGTGGAGTTGAGCGGCAGGCCGGAGAGGTTGATCCCGCCCGATTTGAAGCTCTTCGCATAAGTGGCATATTCGTGAATGTCGGGGGTGATGTCGTAGGAGACGGTGAAGTCGCCCGAGACATTCCAGTCGCTGAACCGCGGGCTGTAGCGCTGCGGCGCGAGCGTGTTGATCTGGTTCTGGAAGGTCGTGCGCGCGGCACCGGCCGGCCTTGCCGCGAGCAGCGCGGCGACGTTGTCCGCGGTCGCGATGAAATCATACTGGCTGTTGTGGATGCTGACGATCGACTCGTAGAAGCCTGACTTCTTGTCGTAATTAACGCGCAGGCCGGGCTGCAGGTGCAGCCGGTCGGTCAGCGCCCAGTTGAGCTTGCCAAATACTGCGAAGCTGGTGTTGTCGAAGCTGATCGTGTTGGTCGATGTGAGGCCGTTGAGGACGTTGGGGTTGAGCGCGTCGGCGCCCGACAGCAGGAAGCGGCTCGCCGCCGAACCCTGGACCTGCGATCCCTGGGTATCGATGGTCTGGTGGAAATAGAAGGCGCCGACGGTGTAATCGAGCTTGTTCGCGCCGTTCGAGGCGAGGCGGATCTCCTGCGAGACCTGCTTTTGCTGCGAGGGATTTTGCGACACGGTGGTGATCGGCAGGCCGATGAAGTCGCGATCGTTCTGCGGCTGCCAATCCCAATAACGCCAGGCACTGACCGAGGTCAGCGTCGCCGGGCCGAGATCCCAATTGGCAACCAGCGAGGCGCCGCCGATCTCCTGTCGCGAGTTGATCCCGGCGTCGAGATCGGTAACCCGGTCAAACGGATCGGTGCTCGGCGGCGCATAGCCGAACGCCGCCGCGAGCGCGGCATATTGCCGCGCCAGCGGCCGCTGAGTGGCGCCCACCCGAGCGTAATATTGCACGCAGCACAGGGGGTTCTGGACGTTGAAATCGCCCGACAGGGTGAGATCGAGCGCGTCGGTCGCCTTCCACAGCAATTGCCCGCGCAGGCCGAGGTTCTTCTGGCGGTGGAGGTTCTCGTCCGAGGCGACATCGTAGATCGTGCCCTTGCGCGACGTCGTCGAGCTGGACAGGCGGATCGCGAGCTTGTCGGTGAGCGGCCCGGATATCGAGCCCTTGGCCTGATAGAAATCGTAATTGCCGCCGCTCACCTCGACGCGTGCCTCGGGCTCGAAGCTCGGTGCACGGGTGGTGATGTTGATCGCGCCGGCCGTGGTGTTCTTGCCGTAGAGCGTGCCCTGCGGTCCGCGCAGCACTTCGACCCGGTCGACGTCGACGAAGTCGAAGGTCGAGGCGCCGATCCGGCCGATGTAGACGCCATCGACGTAGAAGCCGACACCCTGCTCGATGCCGTCGTTGGTGAGGCCGAACGGCGCGCCGAGGCCGCGGATGTTGATCGCCGAATTGCGCGGGTTGCTCGAATAGAATTGCAGCGACGGCAGTTGCTGCTGGAGCCGGTTGACGGTGAACGCGCCGGTGTTGCTGATCTCCTCGCCGCCGATCACCGACATCGCGATCGGCACGTCCTGGACACGCTCCTCGCGGCGGCGCGCGGTGACGACAATGTCGCCCGTGCGCGGGGCGGGCGTAGCGTCGTCGGCAGCGGGTGGCGGCGGCGAGGTCTGATCGGCCGGCGCGGCGGCGGCCTGGCCGGCAAGCAACAAAGCGAGCGTCAACGACATGCGGGTCTCCCTGAACCTCTATTATGCCGCCTAAACTCCACTAGAACGGTGGATGATCAATGCAGAAGAAGCATCGCGGCGCGAAGCCCGCCTATCCGGCGGCGGCAACCACACATGTTGCGCCTCTTGAACCCGTGGCGGGACGCCCCAAATTCCGGTCACGCGGCGCCGTCATGGGCCGCGTGGCAGCACCGCGCAGCAGCGGGTGCAGCCCTGACGTCAACTCGCTCAGATGAGGAATTGATATGCGACTCGACCTTACCCCCTATCGCCGCTCGACCATCGGCTTTGACCGGCTGTTCGACATGCTCGAGACCAATGCGCAGCGCGCCTCGGCCGAGAATTATCCCCCTTTCAATCTCGAGCGTCTCGCCGACGATCGCTACCGCATCACCCTGGCGGTGGCGGGCTTCACCCGCGACGAGATCGAGATCACCGCGCAGCAGAACCTGCTGCTCGTCGCCGGCAAGAAGGACGACAAGGCGCAAGGGCAGAGCTTCCTTCACGTCGGCATCGCCAACCGCAGCTTCGAGCGCCGCTTCGAACTCGCCGACTTCGTGTTCGTCGATGATGCGCGGCTGAACGATGGCCTGCTCGTGATCGATCTGGTCCGCGAAGTGCCCGAGGCGATGAAGCCCAAGAGCATCGCGATCAAGACCGGTGCGCCGCTCGCCGCGGTCGAGCAGGGCATCGCGCAGCCTGCCGACCAGGCCGAGGCTGCCTAACCAGCTCGGCGCCCTTGCTACTCCCTAGGGGCGCCGCGGGGCGTCCGGACCGACGGGTCCGGGCGCCTTTTTCTATTTGAGCCGCAGCGGCAGCCCAGCGGCGATGAAGTCGACCCGGTCGACCGCCGCGGCGACGCGCTGGTTGATCGTGCCCGCCCAGTCACGGAACCGGCGCGCCAGTGCGTTGTCGGGAACGATGCCGAGCCCCACCTCATTGGCGACCAGCACCACCCGCGCGGTGCTCGCGCTAATGGCGGCGACGAGATCGTCGATCGCCATGGGGTCATCCGCCTCGGCGAGCAGCAGGTTCGAGGCCCAGAGCGTGAGACAGTCGACGAGCAGCACCGCGTCCGCCCCGTCCGCCTTGCGGATCGCCGCGGCCAGCGCCTCCGGTGCCTCGATCGTCGTCCAGCGCGCGTCGCGATCGGCCTGGTGACGGGCGATGCGGTCGTGCATCTCGCCGTCGAACGCCTGGGCGGTGGCGATGAACACGAGGGGGGCGCCATCCGCAACCCAGGCCTCCGCCAGCGCCTGGGCATGGCGGCTCTTGCCCGAGCGCGCGCCGCCCAGCACCAGCAGGGTGCGCGTGTCGTCGTCAGCCATGATCCCGTCTCCCCTTGTGTGGCGCCGCGCGAGCGCTGATGGAGGCGCGGTGATGCGAAGTCGAGAGGTGAGCGGGGCAGATGTGGACGGGCTGATGGTGCACGGCGGCCGGCTGGACGAAGCGGGCCGGCGCTTCCCCGCCGCCCCCCTGCCCTGGCTGGACCTGTCGACCGGAATCAATCCTTGGCCGTGGGACGGCGCGACCGCTGCGATCGACCTGCGGCGTCTGCCCAGCCCCGACGAGCTGGCGGCGCTGGAGCGCGCGGCGGCGGAGTCTTTCGGTGTAGGCAGCACGGCCATCGCGGCACTACCGGGATCGGAGATCGGGTTGCGCCTGCTCGCGCCAGCCGGCGTGCCGGCGCCCTATCACGTCGTGGCCCCGGGGTACCGGACCCATGCCGAAGCCCTGCCGGGCGCACGGGCGATTACGCCAGCCGAGCTCGATGCGGCAGCCGAGACCGGCGGTACCATCCTGCTTGCCAACCCCAACAACCCCGACGGCAGAACTATCGCGCCGGAGCGACTGCTCGCGCTCGCCGCGACGCTCGCAACCCGCGGCGGCTGGCTGGTGATCGACGAAGCCTTCGCCGATGCGGCGCCTCCCTGCAGCATCCTGCCCCATCTGCACGGCGACGAGCCGGTGGTGGTGATGCGATCGTTCGGCAAGTTCTTCGGGCTGGCCGGCGTCAGGCTGGGGTTCGCCTGTGGGCACCCGACAATGGTCGAGGCGATCCGGGCAAGGCTTGGCAGCTGGCCGATCTCCGCGACGGCGATCGCGGTCGGCACCGCCGCCTATCGTGACCGCGCCTGGGCGGCCACGATGCGCGCCGGGCTGGTCGACGCCGTCGCGGGGCTGGACGCAATGCTTCATTCGCATGGGTTCGATCCGGTCGGCGACAGCCCCCTGTTCCGGCTGATCGCCACCGACGATGCCGCGACGCTGTTCATGCGGCTGGCCAGCGCCGGCATTCTCACCCGCCGGTTCGATTATGCCTCCGGCTGGCTGCGGCTCGGGCTGCCCGACGGCCCGGCTGCGCTCGCCCGGCTCGACGCGGCGCTGCGCGATTCCTGAGCCCGTCGCCTTGGTGGCGCTGGCGCTCGACGCGGCGATCGGCTGGCCGCCGGCGGTATATGCGCGGATCGGCCATCCCGTCGGCGGTGTTGCCCGCGCGATCGGCTGGTGCGAGCGGCGATGGAACGATCCGGCGCGATCCGATCGCGCGCGCCGCCTCGCCGGCGTCGCGACCATCGCGATCGTCGCCGGCGGTGCAGCGGCGCTCGCCGGGTTGGCGGCGGCGGCGGCGCACGCGCTGCTCGGTGTGCATGGCTGGATCGTCGTCGCCTTGCTCGCGGCCCCCGGCCTCGCGCAGCGCAGCCTCGACGATCACGTCCGCCCGGTCGCCGCGGCGCTGGAGCGGGACGATCTCGCCACCGCGCGCGAGCGGGTCGGCTGGATCGTCGGCCGCGACACCGCGACGCTCGACCGCCCCGGCGTGGCCCGCGCCGCGATCGAGAGCCTGGCGGAGAGCTTCTGCGACGGCATCGCCGCACCCCTGTTTTGGCTGTTGCTGCTCGGGCTGCCGGGGCTGTGGACCTATAAGGCGATCAATACCGCGGACAGCCTGATCGGCCACAAGGAACCGCGCTGGCGCGCGTTCGGCTGGGCGGCGGCGCGGATCGACGATGGCGCCAACTGGCTGCCGGCGCGGCTTGGCGCGGTGATCCTGTGCCTCGCTGGCGCCGGCGGCTGGCGGACGATGTGGGCCGACGCGCGGCGCCATGCCTCGCCCAATGCCGGCTGGACCGAGGCGGCCATGGCCGGCGCGCTCGGCGTTCGCCTCGCCGGGCCGATCGCCTATGACGGCGTGATGGTGGACAAGCCCTGGATCGGCGAGGGCCGGATGGATGCAGGCCCGCGCGACATCCGCCGCGGCTTGCGGATCTACCGCACCGCCTGCGCGCTGCTGTGGCTGGCGGCGGGAGGAATCGCATGGGTGGCGTGATGCTGCAGGGCACCGGCTCGGATGTCGGCAAGTCGGTGCTGGTCGCCGGCCTGTGCCGCGCGCTCGCCAATCGCGGCTTGAACGTACGCCCGTTCAAGCCGCAGAACATGTCCAACAACGCCGCGGTCACCGCCGATGGCGGCGAGATCGGCCGCGCCCAGGCGACCCAGGCGATCGCCGCCCGCGTGCCCGCCAGCGTCGACATGAACCCGGTGCTGCTGAAACCACAGGGCGACCGCAGCTCGCAGCTGGTGGTCCATGGCAAGGTACGCGGCGTGCTCAAGGCGTCGGAATGGCGCCGCGGCCGCGAAGGGCTGCTCGACGACGTGCTCGCCAGCTACCGCCGGCTGGAAGCCGAGGCCGACATCGTCGTCGTCGAGGGAGCGGGCTCGCCCGCTGAGATCAACCTGCGCGCCAGCGACATCGCCAACATGGGCTTCGCCCGTGCGGCGGGGGTGCCGGTGGTGCTGATCGGCGACATCGATCGCGGCGGCGTCATCGCCTCGCTCGTCGGCACCAAAGCGGTGATCGATCCGGCCGACGCGGCGATGATCCATGGCTTCATGGTCAACAAGTTCCGCGGCGATCCAGCCCTGTTCGACGATGGCTATCGCATAATCGAGGCACGCACCGGCTGGCGCGGCTTTGGCGTCGTGCCGTGGTTGACGGACGCGGCGCGGCTGCCGAGCGAGGATGCGGTGGTGTTGCAGCGCTCGGTCACCCGCGGCGAGGGACGCGCGGTGATCGCCTGCCCGATCACCGCGCATATCGCCAATTTCGACGATCTCGATCCGTTGCGGCTGGAGCCATCGGTGGAACTGGTAATGGTGCGACCGGGCGAGCCGATCCCCGCCGAGACGGCGCTGATCGTGATCGCCGGATCGAAGGCGACGATCGCCGACCTCGCCTTCTTCCGTAAGCAGGGCTGGGACATCGACGTGCTCGCCCACCATCGCCAGGGCAAGCCGGTGCTCGGCCTGTGCGGCGGTTACCAGATGCTCGGCCAAACCCTCGCGGATCCCGACGGGGTGGAAGGCCCGGCCGGCACCGTCGCCGGGCTCGGGCTGCTCGCCGTCGATACGGTGCTGACCGGCAGCAAGGCGCTGGTCGCGGTGAGCGGCACCGCCGGCGGCGCCCCGTTCAACGGCTATGAGATGCACATGGGGCGGACCACCGGCCCCGACACCGCGCGTGCCGCCGCCGTGTTCGCCGATGGCCGCACCGACGGCGCGGTCAGCGCCAACCGGCTGGTGACCGGCAGCTACGTCCATGGCCTGCTCGGCGACGCGCGCCAGCGCGCGACGTGGCTGGCCCGGATCGGCGCGGCGGCGAGCGGCCCGGATCAGGGCGTCGCGGTCGACGCGGCACTCGACAGCATCGCCGACATGCTCGAGCGCCATGTCGACGTCGATGGCCTGATCGCGCTGTCAGCGATGGGCGGCAATCGCCAGCGCGAGTAGCAGCCCGGTTTCGACCAGTTCGATACCCGCGCCATGCGCATCGCCGGTGACGCCCCCGAGCCGCGCCCGCAGCCACCAGCCCCAGCCGCCGATCAGCACCGGTGTCGCGAGTAGTGCCGGTGCGATCGCGGCGGCGGCCGCGCAGAGCAGCGTCCAGCCGATCAGGTCGCGGCGGCGGACCGCGCCGGCGACCAACGTCGCCAGCCCGCCGACCTTGAGCGGCGGCAGCCATGCCGACCAGGCGAGCGGGCCGATCCGCGCGGCGAACGGCACCAGCATCAGCGGCCACCAGCCGAGCGGGGCGGCGGCGTGGAGCAGCACCAATTTGGCGATCAGTTGCAGCGCCAGCGCGGTCGCGCCGAAGCTGCCGACATGCGGATCAGCCATGACCGCGAGCAGCCGCTCCCTGTTGCCGTGCGCGGCGCCGAGGCCGTCGGCAAGATCCGCGAGGCCATCGAGATGCAACGCGCCGGTGATCGCGACCCAGCCGGCGAGGGCGGCAAGCGCGCCGGTCCAGGGATCGATCAACGCGCCGAGCCAGGCAGCCCCGGCGATGATCACGCCGATGATCAGGCCGACCAGGGGATAGAGGCGGATCGCCGCGGCGAAGTCGTCGGTGTCGGCGGCGACCTGCGGCAGCGGCAAACGGGTGAGGAAGCCCATAGCGACGACCAGCCGCTTCACGGCCTCAGCGCCACGATCTGCGCAGCCGGCGCGTCGCCGCGCCAGAGGCGGAGCGAGACCAGGCAGCCATAGGGCAGGTCGAACGCCCACAATTGATCGCGCGCGAAGCCGCAGCTCACCGCCAGCGCCGCGCGGATCGCCCCGGCATGGGTGACGACCAAGGTGCCGTCCGCGATCTCCGCCAAAGCCGCGCCGACCCGCATGGTGAGTGCCGACCAGCGCTCGCCGCCGGGGGGCGGGTCCCGATCGGGATCGGCCCAGAAGGCGCCGAGCGCGCCCTGATCGACCTCGCTGGCGCGGTGGCCGTCCCAGGCGCCGAAATCGAGTTCGCGCCAGCGCGGGTCAGGCCAAAGCGGTAGCTGCCGGTCGTCCCCGATCGCCCGGGCGCAGTCGGCCGCGCGCCGGAGATCGGAGCTGATGATCCCGGCGATGCCGACCACGCCGGCCGCCGCGCGGCATTCGGCGATACCGTCAGCGGTGACGTCGCAATCGGTATGGCCGAGCAGCCGCCCGGTCAGCGCCGGCGTTCCGTGGCGCATCAGGTGGATCGTCACCGGCTGGTTCACGCGGTCGAGACGCCTGCCTCGGCAAAGGTCGCCATGCCGTTGTGCGCGGCGAGCGCGGCGCGGACGATCCCGGCGGCGAGCGCGGCGCCGCTGCCCTCGCCGAGCCGCATGTCGAAGCCGAGCAGCGGCGCCAGCCCAAGCCGATCGAGCAGCCGGCGGTGGCCGGGCTCGGCCGAGCAATGGCCGGCGAGGCAATGGTCCACGATGGCGGGCGACGAAGCGGCAAGCGGTGCTACCGCCGAGCAGCAGATGAAGCCGTCGAGGATCACCGGCACGCCAGCCTGGCGGGCAGCGAGCACCGCACCGGCGATCGCGGCGATCTCGCGGCCGCCGAGGCGGCGCAGTGTGTCGAAGGCGCCATCGGCGACGCCGCCGTGCAGTGCCAGTCCCGCGTCGATCACCGCGACCTTGTTGGCGAAGGCATTACCCACGACGCCGGTGCCGGGACCAGCCCAATCGCGGGCATCGCCGCCGAAGCTCGCCGCGCACAGCGCCGCGGCGGGCGTCGAATTACCGATCCCCATCTCACCGAGCACCAGCAGGTCCAGGCCTGGTTCGACTACCGCCGCACCTGCGTTGATCGCCGTCAGGCATTCCGCCTCGGTCATCGCCGGTGCGACCGTGAAGTCGGCGGTGAGGCTATCGAGCTCGATCGCAACGACCTGCAGCTCCAGCCCCGCAGCCCCGGCGAGCGCGTTGATCGCCGCCCCGCCGCGCTCGAAGTTGCGCACCATCTCCGCCGTGACTGCCGGCGGGAAGGCGCTCACCCCGCGTGTGGCGACGCCGTGGTTGCCGGCGAAGATCACCGCGCGGCCCCGGTCGAGCTGCGGCCGCGCGCGGCGCTGCCAGCCGGCCATGAACAAGGCGAGGTCTTCCAGCCGACCAAGCGAACCCGGCGGCTTGGTCAGCTCGGCCTGCCGGGCTGCCGCGGCGGCGCGCGCGCCGTCGTCGATGCCGGGGAGCGCGGCCAGCGCCGCCTCGACCGCCGCCGGGCTGTCGAAGCGGATCATTCGACCACGAACCCTGGCGGCGGCGTGCGGGTGATGAAATGTCCCTTCACCCCAGCCGGCCATTGCTTGAACGGCACCTGCCCCATCTCGCTGCCGGCATAGAGCACAGCATAATCGAGGATCGCGCGCGCCGATTCCTCATCGGGCGCGAACCGGCCCATGACGTAGCCGACCTTGTCCGGCGCGCGCAGGTGCACCGTGCAGAAGTCGGCGCAGGCGAACAGGCACGGCATCTCCTGCACCGCGACTGCGGCATAGGCTGGATCGGACGCCTGCACCTCACGGAGTGCCGCCACCAGCCGCGCGCCTCCGCGCCGGCCCTCGGCGTCGTCACGGGCGTCAGCGGAAAGGCGGCAGGTGTTGCAGGCGACCACGGCTGGGCCGGACTCGACGGGCTTCAGCATGAGCCGCTGCCATCGGCAGGCGTCGCCGTGCAGGCTTTCAGTTCGTCGGTCATCGCATCACTTCCACATTCGTTTATCGTTTGTTCTGGCTTGGCTCACCATCAAGGCAGACCGGCCGAGCAGGTTCGTTGACGCCAATACCAACATCAGCAGATCAGGTGGAAGAAGGTGCCAGTGACCTGCCCGGCCCGGCTGCCCGCGGGTGGCAGCGGCTGGCCTTCGCCATCGACCACATCGGCGAGCGGCTCGCCATCGGCCCGGACGATCGTCGCGTGGTGATATTCATGGCCGATGCTGACGCTGCCGGCGGCGGCGAACGGCATGGCGGCGCGCCACGTCGCCTGCCGATAGCCGAGGTGGAGCTTGCGGATCGCAAAGCTGGTGTCCACCGGCAGCAGCCCGGCCATCGCATGGGGCTCACCCGCAGCATCGGTGAGCGTTTGCCCCAGCACCATATAGCCACCACACTCGCCATGGATCGGGCGGGTCGCGGCGAAGCGGCGGAGGCCGCCGAGGAAGCGGTGATTGCCCGCCAGCCGTCCGGCGTGCAGCTCGGGATAGCCGCCCGGCAGCCAACAGCTGTCGCACGCCTCGGGCGGCGCCTCGTCGGCAAGCGGCGAGAAGAAGTCGACGGTCGCACCGGCCGCGCGCCAGCCGTCGAGCAGATGCGGGTAGACGAAGGTGAAGGCCTCGTCGCGCGCGATCGCAATGCGTTGGCCGGGGGGCTGCCAGCAGGTCGTGCTGCCGGCGGCGACTTGCGTCGGCCGCGCGGCCGCAAGGATCGCGTCGAGATCGCAATGCGTGGCAACCAGCGTCGCCATCGCCTCGATCGCGCCGTCGAGCGCCGGCGTCTCTGCCGCCTGGACCAGCCCGAGGTGGCGCGAGGGCAGCACCATGCACGGATCGGTCGGGATCATGCCGAGCAACGGCACGTCGATGACCGCAAAGCCTGCCGCGATCATCCGGCCGTGGCGCGGGCTGGCGACCCGATTGGCGATCACCCCGGCGATCGGCGGCGCACCCGGGTAGGTGGCGAAACCGTGCGCGGTGGCGGCGAGCGATTGCGCGGCCCCCGCGGCGTCGAGCACCAGCATCACCGGCCAGCCGAGCGCGCGCGCCACCTCGGCGCTGGCGCCGGTGGCGCCGCCACGCGCGACGCCGTCGAACAGGCCCATCGCGCCCTCGGCGACGATCAGGTCGGCATCCTGCCCGGTCGCCGCAGCCAGGGCTGCAAGCAACGCCGCGTCCATCGCATAGGCATCGAGGTTGACCGAGGGCCGGCCAGTGGCGACCGCATGAAAGGCGGGATCGATATAATCCGGTCCTGTCTTGGCGCCGGCGACGACCAGCCCGCGCCGGCGCAGCGCCCGCTGCAGCGCGATCGTCACCACCGTCTTGCCGCTGCTTGACCGCGGCGCGGCGATCAGCAGCCCCTTAGCGCTCGACGACATCGAGCGCCTCCCGCGCCTGCCAGCCACGGCGGTGAAGCTCGGGCGTATCCGACGGCTCGTCAGGATAACCGATGCACAACAGCGCCACCAACTGCCAGGATCCGGGCACCGCGAGCAGCGCGGTAACGGCGGTGGGATCGACGATTGATACCCAGCCGATGCCGATGCCCTGGGCGCGTGCCGCCAACCACAGGGTATGGATGGCCATTACGGTCGAATAACGCAGCATTTCAGGCATGGTGGCGATGCCGAGGCCATGACCCGCCGCCGGCGCCTCGTCGGTGAACACCGCGACGATCTCCGGCGCCTCGCGCAGCCCGTGGAGCTTGAGCGCGCGATAGGCGGCGGCCCGTTCCGCGTCATAGCCCGCCGCCGCGCGCGCGCTCGCCGCGTCCACCGCCGCCGCCAGCGCATCGCGCAGCGCCAGGGTGGTGACCCGCACCAGCCGCCACGGCTGGGCATTGCCGACCGACGGCGCAAGCGCTGCGGTCGCCAGCAGCCGCTCGATCACGCCCACCGGCAGCGGATCGCGCCTGAAGTGGCGCACGTCGCGGCGCCAGGCGAACAGCGTCGCCAGCTGCGCTTGGAACGGCTCATCGAAGACCGGCGGATGGCTCAATATTCGATGCCCGCCTGCGCCTTCACGCCCGACCGGAACGGATGCTTGATCAGCGTCATCTCGGTGACGAGGTCCGCCGCCTCGATCAGCGCCTCCGGCGCGTTGCGGCCGGTGACGATGACATGCTTGTCCGCCGGCTTGGCGAGCAACACCGCCATGACCTCGTCGAGCGGGAGGTAATCGTAGCGCAGCACGATGTTGAGCTCGTCGGCGAGCACCATCTTGTAGGCGGGATCGGCGATCATCCGCTTGACCTCCTCCCACGCCTCGCGTGCCACCGCGATGTCGCGGGCGCGATCCTGGGTGTCCCAGGTAAAGCCCTCGCCCATCGCCTTGAACTCGATCTGCTCGGGAAAGGCATCGAACACCACCTTCTCGCCGGTCGCCCAGGCGCCCTTGACGAACTGGACGACGCCCACCTTCATGCCATGGCCGATCGCGCGCGTGACCATGCCGAGCGCCGCCGAGGTCTTGCCCTTGCCCTTGCCAGTGTGGACGATCAGCAGGCCCTTCTCCTGGGTCTTGTTGGCCATGATCTTGTCATGCGCCGCCTGCTTCTTCTTCATCTTCTCGGCATGCCTGGCATCGCCGGTGAGGATCTCGGGTTGTGGAGTATCGTCGCTCATGGACACGGGGCATGCTCCTGAAGGTCGGCGAGCATCATGCCCGCGCTGTTCGATGTCGGTTTCCACAGGCCGCGCTCCAGCGCCTCGGCGAGCCGCGCCGCGGTGTCGCGCAGCGCCGCCGGATTGACCTCGGCCATGAACGCACGGACCACGTCATCCTCGATGAAGGCAGCGTGGACGGCGTCGAAATGATGGTCGCGGACCGCATGGGTGGTGGCGGCGAAGGCGAACAGATAATCGACCGTCGCGGCGATCTCGAACGCGCCCTTATAGCCGTGGCGCATCACGCCCGCGATCCATTTGGGGTTGACGACGCGGGCGCGGACGACGCGACCGATCTCGTCGTCGAGCGTGCGGATCACCGGCCGCTCGGGGCGGCTGTGGTCGTTGTGATAGCTGATCGGCGCGGCGCCCTTGAGATGCTCGATCGCCGCGGCGATGCCGCCCTCGAATTGATAATAATCGTCGCTGTCGAGCAGGTCGTGCTCGCGATTGTCCTGGTTCTGGACCACCGCATCGACCTGGCCGAGCCGCGCCGCGAACAGATCGCGTTCGGCATCGCCCTCGATCCCGGCGCCATAGGCATAGCCGCCCCAATCGAGGTACACTTCGGCGAGATCGGCGCGATCGTGCCACAGCTTCTCGTCGATCATCGCCTGCAGGCCGGCGCCATAGGCCCCCGGCTTGGAGCCGAACACCCGCGCACCAGCGCGACGCGCGGCCTGGACCGGATCGGCGCCTCGGTGGATCAGCGTCGCGGTCTCGGTGCGGTGGCGCGCGGCCGCAGGATTTGCCGCGGCATCCTCGTCGAGCGCCATGATCGCGCGGGTCGCGGAATCGATCAGGTCGATCTGCTCCGGGAAGGCATCGCGAAAGAAGCCCGAAACGCGGAAGGTGACGTCGACGCGCGGGCGGCCAAGCTCGGTAACGGTCATCACCTCGAAGCCGATCACCCGCCCGGACGCCCAGTCCCACCGCGGCCGCGCGCCCATCAGCGCCAGCGCCTGGGCGATGTCGTCACCGCCGGTGCGCATGTTGGCGGTGCCCCAGGCGGATAGCGCCATCGCCGCGGGGTAATCGCCCTCGCGCTGGAAATAATCCTCGACCAGCAACTGCGCCGAGCGAAAGCCGAGATCCCAGGCGGTCGCAGTTGGCACGGCGCGGGTGTCGACCGAATAGAAGTTGCGCCCGGTCGGCAGCACGTCGGGCCGGCCGCGGGTCGGCGCCCCCGAGGGGCCGGGAGTCACGAAGCGGCCATCGAGCCCGGCGAGCAGCGCGGTACGCTCGGCGTCGCCGCAGGCGTCGATCCGGGGGGCGAGGTCCGTCAAGGTCGCGTGGAGGACGGCGCGGGTACGATCACCCAGACTGTCCGACAGGTCCCTTTCCCGTTCGTCACCCCAGCGCAAGCTGGGGTCTCCTGCGGCTGGGCGTGACGGTTGGCCCGCCTCCGGGAGATCCCAGCTTTTGCTGGGATGACGAGTGAGGAGATCAACCGCGAGCAGTTCGAGCCGCTCGACCGTATCGCCGGTCGTCCGCCAGACCTCGTCCGAGATACCCGCCAACACCGCCGGCCGCGGCCCGGCCCATATTGCGCCCATCACGCAATCGAGCGGATCGAAGCCCAGCGCGAGATCATCGGCCATCGCGCGCAACAGCGAGCCCTGGCCGGGATGGTCATAGCCGCGCGGCGTCCGCGCCAGCGCGACCAGCAGGTCGGTGCGCAGCCGTCCTTCGGGCGAGCGGGTGAACACGTGCAGCCCGTCGCGGATCTGCATCTCCTTGAGCTCGCACAGGTAATTGTCGAGTGCGCCGAGCGCGTCGTCGCCGTCGCCGACCATGCCAGCGTCCTGGTCTAGCCCGGCGCCGCGCGCGAGATGGAGGATCTCGCGGCGCAGATGCTCCAGCCGTCGTGGATCCATCCCGGCGGCGAGATAATATTCGTCGACCAGCGCCTCCAGCTCCTTGAGCGGGCCGTAGGTTTCGGCGCGCGTCATCGGTGGGGTAAGATGATCGATGATCGTCGCCCCGATCCGGCGCTTGGCCTGGGTACCCTCGCCGGGATCGTTGACGATGAACGGATAGAGTTGCGGCACCGGCCCCGCGCAGATCTCGGGGAAACACGCCTCGCTCAGCGACAGCGCCTTGCCCGGCAGCCATTCGAGATTGCCGTGCTTGCCGACATGGACGACCGCGTCGGCGGCGAAGACGTGGTTGAGCCAGAAATGAAAGGCGAGATAGCCGTGCGGCGGCGGCAGCGCCGGATCATGGTAGCTCGCCTTGGCATCGATATTGTAGCCGCGTGCCGGCTGCACTGCGACCGCGATGCCGCCCCAGCGGTGGACCGCTAGCCGGAAGGCGCCGTCGCGGACGAAAGGATCGTCGCCGGGCGCACCCCAACGTTCGTCGACGGCAGCGCGGACGCCGGCCGGCAGCGCGGCAAAGAAATTGGCATAATCGGCGAGCGACAGCATGGCTTCTGCCGAACGGCCCGACGCGCCTGCGGCGTTGGTGACGCCGCCGAGCATCACCGCCATCAGCGCGGCGCCGTCGGCAGGCGCGCCGGGGAGATCGTAGCCGGCCTCGCCCAGGGCGGCGAGGATCGCCGCGGCGCTCGCCGGCGTGTCGAGGCCGACGCCGTTGCCGATCCGGCCATCGCGGTTTGGGTAATTGGCGAGCACCAGCGCCACAGACCGCGCGGCCGGCGCCTTGCGCCGGAGCCGGGCCCAGCGGCCGGCGAGCGCGGCGACGAAGTGCAGCCGGCCGTGTGCGACCCGCGGCACGACGATGCTGCATTCGGTGCGCGGATCGAACCGCGCCGCCGCCTTGAACGCGATGGCGCGGGTAAACAGCCGGCCGTCCACTTCCGGCAGCGCGACATGCATGGCGAGATCGCGGGGCCCTAAACCGCGCGGGCTGGCCTCCCAGGCGGCCTGCTCGACGCCGGCAAACATGGTCTGCAGGATCGGGCAGTCGGCACGCTCGAGCACGCCGGGTTGGCGCGGCTCGCCCGGCGACGAGGCGGCAAAGGCGGTGGCGTTGACGATCACGTCCGGCTGGATCGCCGCGATCGTCCCGCCGAGCCACTCGACCGCGAACGGCTCGCGCAGGCTGCGGACGTGGACGGCGACGACGTTGAGCCCCTGCCCTTCGAGCGCCGCGATCACGGCGTCCACCGCCTCGAGCGTGCCGGCGATCAGCAGCGCGCGATAGAAGACGAACAGCGCGGTCGGCCGGCCGCTCACCCAGCGCGCCCGGGCGTCGTCGAGCGAGGGCTGCTCGACGCCCGTCACATGCAGCCCGGCGTCGGGCACCGGCACCGGCTCGTCGGGCGGGCCCGCGTCCTCGCCGATCAGCCGCGCGGCGGTGCGCAGGAAAGCGGCGGCATTGCCCACCCCGCCCTGGCGCAGATAGGCTTTCAGCCGCTTGCGATCGGCCTCGGCGACGGTGGAGGCACGATCGAGCGCGGGGTCTTCCTCGCAACCGTCGGACAGCGCCGCAAAGGCGATGCCGCGCTCGCGCGCCACCCGGGCGATCTCGTCGATCCCATAAGGCCAATAGCCCTTGCCGCCGATCAGCGTGACGCAGACGAAGCGGGCGCGGCCGATCACCCGATCGACATAGAGATCGACCGAATAGGGATGCTTGAGCTGGAGCAGATTGGCGATGCGGACGCTCGGCCCCGCATCGCCGATCTGCTCGGCGGCATGGGCAAAGCACGCCAGGTCGCTGTCCGCCACCGTGAGCAGCACGATGTCGCCCGGCGACTGGGCGAGGTCGATCGCCTCGTCGCTGTTGGCGATCGTGCCGGGGGTGGCGGACAGCAGGTGCATCAGCGCGCCGCGACCAGCGTCGGCGCCAGGATTGCCGCGAGGGCAGCGCGGATCGCGGTCTCGTCGAGCCCCTTCTGGCCGATCACCACCAATTGCGAACGGCGCGTCGATGCCCCCCACGGCCGGTCGTAATATTGCTGCACCCGCGGGCCGACCGCCTGGATCACCAGCCGTGCCGGGCGGCTCTCGACGGCGACATTGCCCTTGATTCGCAGCACGTCATGCGCCGCGATCACCGTCTCCAGCACCGTGACCAGCGCCGCGACGTCCGCGACGTCACCGCCCTCGACGACGAAGCTGTCGAAATCGTCATGGTCATGCTCCTCGTCGCTGTCGTGGTGCGACGGGCGCGCGTCGAGATCGTCCTCGGCGCCGGCGGTGATGCCGAGCAGCGCGCCGACATCGACCGCGCCATGGCTGGCGTAAACGATCTTCACCCCTGCGCGGGTCTCCTGCTTGATCCGCGCCTCGACGCTCGCCAGCGTCGCCGCATCGACCAGATCGGCCTTGTTGAGCACCACCATGTCGGCGCAGGCGAGCTGGTCCTCGAACAATTCCTCGAGCGGGCTGTCGTGATCGAGCGACGGGTCGGCGGCGCGCGCGGCGGCCAGCGCCGCCTCGTCGGGCGCGAACCGGCCGGCGGCGACCGCATCGGCATCGATCAGCGCGATCACGCCGTCCACGGTCGCACGGGTACGGATGTCCGGCCAGCCGAACGCCTTCACCAGCGGCTTGGGCAGAGCCAGGCCCGAGGTCTCGATGATGATATGCTCAGGGGGATTGGGCCGGTCGAGTAGCGCCTGCATGGTCGGCAGGAAATCATCGGCGACGGTGCAGCAGATGCAGCCGTTGGCGAGTTCGACGATATCCTCCTCGGGGCAGGCGGCATCGTTGCAGCCGCGTACCAGATCGGCGTCGACGCCGATGTCGCCGAACTCGTTGATGATCAGCGCCAGCCGGCGCCCTTGCGCATTCTGGAGCAGATGGCGGATCAGCGTCGTCTTGCCGGCGCCGAGGAAGCCGGTGATCACGGTAGTGGGGATACGGGCCACGATGGGTCTCCTTGAAATCGAATGGTAATCAGGCGGCGACGTCGGCGGTGCGGACCTCGATCTCGTCGAAGCGCTTCCAGCGGAACACCGCCCAGCTCAGCCCCCAGCACAGCGCGAACAGGCCGATGATTGCAAAGCCGATCAGGTTGAAGCTGCCGCCGAGCTCGGCCACTGCCGACCACAGACCGCCCTGCAGCCCGAGCTTGTCGGCCACCAGCGCCAGCGTCTCGATCCCGCCGATCAGGATCGCGACCAGCGCCGATACCGCGGTGATGACGATGTTATAATAGAGTTTGCGGATCGGATGCACGAACGCCCATTGATAGGCGCCGAGCATCAGGATGCCGTCGGTGGTGTCGACCAGCGCCATGCCGGCGGCGAACAGCGCCGGGAAGACGAGCACCGGTGCGATCGCGAAGCCGCCCGCCACCTGGCTTGCCGACAGGCCGAGAATGGCGACCTCGGTCGCGGTGTCGAAGCCCAGCCCGAACAGGAAGCCCAATGGCGCCATGTGCCAGCTGCGCGATACCAGCCGGAACATCGGCCGGAACAGTCGCGCGAGCAGGCCGCGGTTGCCGAGCAGCAGATCCAGGTCCTCCTCGACATAGTCGCCGCCGCGCCGGACATGGTGGAAGGTCCGCCACACCGAGCGCAGGATGATCAGGTTCATGGCCGCGATCGCGAACAGGAACACCGCCGAGACGATCGTCGCGATGATGCCGCCGCTCGCCTTGAGCGCCTCGAACCCCGACAGCGCCGAGGCGGTGAAGGCGATCGCGGCCGAAGCGATCAGGATCACCGCGCTGTGCCCGAGCGCGAACCAGAAGCCGACGGTGGTCGGCCGCTGGCCGTCGTTCATCAGCTTGCGGGTGACATTGTCGATCGCGGCGATGTGATCGGCATCGACCGCGTGGCGTAGGCCAAGGCCCCACGCGAGCAAGGCGGTGCCGAGCATCAGCGGCTGGGCGTGGAACAGCGCCGCCGCCCAGATCCATGCGCCGATATTGGCCAGGATCAGGAAGACGTAGAGAGGGATGAGCTTGCGCGTGATCGGCCGCGCGCGGCGATTGGCCATGAGGGGAATTACTCCGTCGGCATCGAGCAACGTCGTGCGGGAGCGTGCCGCCATGGGCTGGCGGTCAGGGTGCTCGACCCGGCGGACGCCCGTGCGCCCGGCCCTTGCGACCCCGATGCGGCTCCCGCCGCTTCCAACGTCGCTCAGACGGACGGATCCGTGCCGCGGCCACCCCCTGGGCCAGGGCAAGAGCGACCGAACGCCGGCAGGTCTCCTGGCTCACGGGTCGTTGCGCGAGGCACGGCCTTCCCAGGCCTCGCCCGATTCGGCGTCCGGCCCAGTGGCTGCACCCTTCACGCTGAGGAAGGGCACGCTGCGCATCGCACTCACCGCTTACAGTTGCAGGGACAGCCGCGGCTTGGGGCGGCAAGCCACCCGCACCGCATTCCCTTGAAGCTCCTCGCGGAGCACCGACGCGATCGTGCGACCCCGCGCGGACGCGGGGTCGGGATCGGCGGTATCGCACGGGGCGCGGCGGCGCAATGGCAACCGACCGTTCTATGCGTCACCCCAGAAGCCGGGGTCTCGCGCGGTACCTGCCCGTCCGCGCCTCGAGGAGATCCCAGCCTTTGCTGGGATGACGGACGGGATCAGGAGCCGGCGAACCTCAAACCAGCCGGCTCTGCTTCACCGCGGCCTCGATGAAGCTCGCGAACAGCGGATGCGGGTCGAACGGCTTGCTCTTCAGCTCGGGGTGGAACTGGACGCCGACGAACCAGGGATGATCGGGCCGCTCGACGATCTCGGGCAAGGTGCCGTCGGGCGACATGCCGGAAAACACCAGGCCGCCCTGCTCGAGCGCTTCCTGGTAATGGGTATTAACCTCGTAGCGGTGACGATGCCGCTCGTGGATGGTGGTGCCGCCGTAGATCGACGAGACCACGCTGTTGCCGTCGAGCTTGGCCTCATAGGCGCCCAATCGCATGGTGCCGCCAAGGTCGCCCTGCGCCTCGCGCTGCTCCAGGCCGTCGCGGCCCATCCATTCGGTGATCAGCCCGACCACCGGCTCGTCGGTCGGGCCGAATTCGGTCGACGACGCGGCGGCGATGCCGGCGAGGTCGCGCGCGCCCTCGACGCAGGCCATCTGCATGCCGAAGCAGATGCCGAAATAAGGGATCTCGCGCTCGCGGGCGAAGCGCACCGACTTGATCTTGCCCTCCGCGCCGCGCTCGCCAAACGCACCGGGAACGAGGATCGCGTCGCATGGCTCGAGCTGACCGACGATCTCGCTGTCGTCGTTCTCGAACAATTCGGCGTCGATCCAGCGGATGTTGACCTTCACCCGATTGGCGATGCCGCCATGGACCAGCGCCTCGTTGAGCGACTTGTAGGCATCCTGCAGGCCGACATATTTGCCGACCACGCCGACGGTGACCTCGCCCTCAGGGTTGAACAGGCGGTCGGTGATCTCGCTCCAGCGGCTGAGATCGGGCGGCGACGACGGCGTGATGCCGAACGCACGCAGCACCTCCGAATCGAGGCCTTCCTCGTGATACTGCATCGGCACCGCATAGATGCTCTTGGCGTCGAGCGCCGGGATCACCGCCGATTCGGGGACGTTGCAGAACAACGCGATCTTGGCGCGCTCCGACGGCGGCAGCGGGTGCTCGCAGCGGCAGACGAGCACGTCCGGCTGGACACCCAAGGCGGCGAGCTCGCGCACCGAATGCTGGGTGGGCTTGGTCTTCAGCTCGCCGGCGGCGGCGATGTACGGCACCAGCGTGACGTGGATGCTGATAGCGTTGCCGCGGCCGACCTCGTTCTTGAGCTGGCGGATCGCCTCGATGAACGGCAGCGATTCGATGTCGCCGACGGTGCCGCCGATCTCGCACAGCACGAAGTCGAGGTCGTCGGTCTCGGCGCGGGCGAAGGCCTTGATCGCATCGGTGACGTGCGGGATCACCTGCACCGTCGCGCCGAGGTAATCGCCACGCCGTTCGCGCTCGATGATCGTCTTGTAGATCCGGCCGGAGGTGACGTTGTCCGACTGTCGCGAGGCGACGCCGGTGAAGCGCTCATAATGGCCAAGGTCGAGATCGGTCTCGGCGCCGTCGTCGGTCACATAAACCTCGCCGTGCTGATACGGGCTCATCGTGCCCGGATCGACGTTGAGATAGGGATCGAACTTCCTGATCCGGACGCGATAGCCACGCGCCTGGAGGAGAGCTGCGAGAGAGGCCGCCATGAGGCCTTTACCGAGCGACGAGACCACGCCGCCGGTGATGAAGATATACCGCGCCATGGGAAGAATCGCCTAGCGTGTTGAAGGGGCAAACGACAAGGGCGCGCGTCGAGGCGACGCGCGATTCATGCGGTAAACCGCAGGATAATCAGTGTGCGAGCGGGACCGCCGAATTGTCGGCCGGTGCCGTGGCCGGGGCCACGCCGTTGACCGTCGCCGGCGCATCGACCGGCTGAGTGGGCACCGCATCCTGCGTCGGCGTGGCCGGCGCCCTGCGGGCGAGCGAGGTGTCGATCGCCTGGGTGCGGTGAGTCGCTGCCAGCACCGCGAGCGCGATCGAGAACAGCACGAACAGGGTGGCGAGCACCCCGGTGGCCCGGGTGAGGAAATCCGCCGCGCCGCGCGCCGACATCAGCCCCGACGGGCTGCCGCCCATGCCAAGCCCGCCGCCTTCCGACCGTTGCATCAGGATCACCGTCACGAGCGCCGCGGCGATGATGGCATGTACGACGAGAAGGAAGGTGAACATTGATGATCCCGGTTGTCCGGCGCCCGATGCCCCGACGCCGGGCACATAGGCGCAACCCCGATGGGGATCAACAGCGCCCCGCTCGCGACGCCCGGTGCCAGGGTGATGCGATCCGATAGTTAATATCTAAATGTCTGGCGAAACCAGCGCGTGATCAGGGCGTTATGACAGCGAAACGACACCCATAACGCGCGTCCGACCAAGGACGAGGAACGGAAAGTTTAACGTGGGAACAGCCGCTCAATCGCTTTCAACGTGGATGACGGCGCTGGTCGATTACGTGCGGTCGGGCGAGCCCGACCTCACCAACAGGCAGATGGCGTTGTTGCTCTTGGTTTATCTTAACCCCGGCCCGCATACCGTGCGTGGACTCGCGCGGGCGCTCAACGTCTCGAAACCGGTGGTCACTCGCGCCTTGAACAGGCTGGGGGCGCTCGGCTATCTGCGCCGCCAGCGCGACGACAGCGACAAGCGCAACATCTTCGTCGCGCGTACATCCGAAGGGGCAGTGTTTCTTGAAGAGTTCGGGCAGTTCATCGGCGAAGGCGGCGCCCCCGCCCTTAGCAGAGCCGTCGCGTAAGGCGTTCGCGCTGACCGGTCGATCGATGGTGCTCGATCCGCGCACCCATGCCGTTCGCGGTGACTTGGCTGACGTGCGCCTCGCCGAACATGTGTTCGCGCCGCATTATGCGGCGCCGATGCTCGCGACCGCGTCCACCGCGACGACCCTGTTCGCGGGCCGGGGTAAGGTGGAGCCGCTGTCGCAGCTCGCCCCCGGCGACGCCTTCGAGGTGCTCGAACTGGCGGGCGACCATGCCTGGGGTGTCGCGCCGGCATCGGGGCTGGTCGGCTATGTCGACCGCACCGCGCTGGACCGGGCGGCATGAGCGTCAGCGTCTTCATCGACGGCGCGGTCGGCACCACCGGGCTCGATATCGGCGAGCGGCTGGCCGGCCGGGACGACCTAACCCTGGTGACGCTGGCCGACGACCGTCGCAAGGACGCCGAGGCCCGCCGCGAGGCGCTCAACGACTGCGACATCTCCATCCTGTGCCTGCCCGACGAGGCAGCCCGCGAGGCGGTGGCGCTGATCGACAACCAGCGCACCCGGGTAATCGACGCCTCCACCGCCCACCGCGTCAATGACGGCTGGACCTATGGCTTTCCCGAACTCGGCCGCGACCAGGCCGCGCGGATCGCCGCCGCCACCCGCGTGTCCAACCCTGGTTGCTATCCCACCGCTTTCCTCGCGCTGGTCCGCCCGCTGATCGTCGCCGGGCTGCTGCCGGCCGATTGGCCGGTCAGCTTCAACGCCACCTCCGGCTATTCGGGTGGCGGCAAGGCGATGATCGCCGAGTTCGAGGATGGTGGCACCGACACCGCGTTCCGCGTCTATGGACTCGGCCTTGCCCACAAGCATGTCGCCGAGATGCAGGGCCATGCCGGGCTTGCCCATCCGCCGATTTTTGCCCCGTCGGTGACGCGGACCAACCGCGGCATGCTCGGCGAGGTGCCGCTGCCGCTGGCGCTGCTCCCCGGCAAGCCGTCACCCGGCGCCATCGAGTCGGTGTTGCGCGAAGCCTATGCCGACAGCCCGCTGATCACGGTGGCGCCCGGTAATCTCGCGGCGACCGTGATCGAGGAAAATGCCGGCACCGACCGGATGACCTTGCGCGTCTGCGGCAACGAGACCACGGGGCATGTGCGGCTGATCGCCACGCTCGACAATCTCGGCAAGGGCGCCGGTGGCGCCGCTGTGCAGAACCTCAATCTCATGGCCGGGCTCGATCCGCTCGCCGGCCTCAATCTGTAAGGAGTCCGCATGCAGCGTAACCCGGTAGCCAAGCTGCTCCTGTTCGGAGCGACCGGTGATCTCGCGCAGCGCATGCTGCTGCCCTCGCTCTATGGCCTGCATGCCGACGGGTTGCTGCCCGATGGCTTGACCATCTTCGGCTCGGCGCGCTCGGACCTCGACGATGCGGCTTATCGCGACTTTACCAAGAAGGCGCTCGACGAGTTCCTCCCCGCCGACCGCAAGGACGAGAGCGCGATGGACGGGTTCCTCGCGCGGGTGTTCTACCAGCCGGTCGACCTGTCGAACCGCGACACCTTCCCGGCGCTCGCCGAGAAGGTCGGTGACGTCGCCGGGGGCCTTGCCATCTATCTCTCCACCGCGCCGTCGCTGTTCGAGGCCGCGATCGCCGGGCTCGAATCGGTCGGCTTGGCCGGCGAGACGGTCCGCATCGGGCTCGAAAAGCCGCTGGGCTACGATCTCGCCTCGAGCCGCGAGATCAACGACGCGGTCGCGGTCGCCTTTCCCGAGGACCGCACCTTCCGCATCGATCACTATCTGGGCAAGGAAACCGTCCAGAACATCCTCGCGCTGCGTTTCGGCAACTCGTTCTTCGAGCCGGTATGGAACGCCCGCGGCATCGATAACGTCCAGATCACCATCGCCGAGACGGTCGGCCTCGAAGATCGCGCCGGCTATTATGAGACGGCGGGCGCGCTGCGCGACATGGTCGCCAACCACATGCTCCAGCTCGCCGCATTGATCGCGATGGAGCCGCCGGCCCGGTTCGACGGCACCGCGATCCGCGACGAAAAGGCGAAGGTGTTCCGCAGCCTGCGCCTGATCACCCCCGAGGAATCGCAGCACAACACCGTCACCGGCCAATATAGCGACGGCGCGGTCAAGGGCGAGATCGTCAAGAGCTACACCGACGAGCTCGGCAAGCCGTCGACCACCGAGACCTTTGTCGCGATCAAGGCGCATATCGACAATTGGCGCTGGCAGGGCGTGCCCTTCTACCTGCGCACCGGCAAGCGCATGGCGACCCGCCGGTCGGAGATCGCCATCCAGTTCAAGGCGGTGCCGCACTCGATGTTCGCCGGGCGCGGCGGGATGCTCCAGCCCAACACGCTGGTGATCCGCCTGCAGCCCGAGGAATATGTCCAGCTGCTGGTGATGGCCAAGGAGCCGGGGCTCGATCGCGAGGGCGTGCGCCTGCGCGAGGTGCCGCTCAACCTCAGCATGGATGCCGAATTTGCCGGCAGCCGCCGCCGCATCGCCTATGAGCGCCTGCTGCTCGACCTAATCGAGGGCGACCAGACGCTGTTCGTGCGCCGCGACGAGGTGGAGGCGCAATGGACCTGGATCGACGCGATCCGCGAGGGCTGGACCGCCAACAACACCAAGCCCAAGAGCTATCCGTCGGGCAGCTGGGGTCCGTCCAGCGCGATCGCGCTCACCGAGCGCGACGGGGTGACCTGGCAGGACGATTGACGTCCCCGTGTTCCTGCTTAGGCAGGAACGCCAGGACAATGAGGCGGTGACCGGCGCGCGCTGCGGGGCTGCCGGTGCCGCGCATGGGGCGATGCCCCGACACGAAAGAGTTAGAGATGAGCGAAGAGATCGAATGGTGGGACTATGACGATGCCGCGGAGATGGCCGCGGCCGTCGCCGGCGACATCCAGTTCATCATCGAGGCGGCGATCGACGCGCGCGGCGCGGCGGTGATCGCGCTGTCGGGCGGGAAGACGCCGATCCCAATCTACGACATTCTCGCCAAGGCCAAGCTCGACTGGAAGCGCGTCACCATCGTGCCGACCGACGAGCGGATCGTGCCGCTCGGCGATGCGCTCTCCAACGTGACAATGATCGCCAAGACCTTCCTGCCCAAGGGCGCGCGGGTGATGCCGATCGTGCCGCAAGCGACCGCCGACTATAAGGCCGCCGGCCGTTCGGCGGATGCGCTGATGCAGGAACTGCATTGGCCGCTCGACCTGTGCCTGCTCGGCGTCGGCGGCGACGGCCACACCGCCTCGATCTTCCCCGGCCCCGATTTTGACGAGGCGCTGAGCGGCCCCAAGGAGCGCCGCGCGCTCGGCGTGATGCCCGATCCGCTGCCGCCCGAGGCACCGGTCGCGCGCGTCACGCTGAGCCGCGAGGGCATCGTCACGGCGCGCGCGCTGATGATCGCGGTCACCGGCCAGGGCAAGCGCGACGTTATCGAGGCTGCGATCAAGCAGGGACCGTCATCGAGCTACCCGATCGGCCGGGTGCTTGCCGATGCCGAGCTGCCGGTGGATATTCACTGGGCGCCGTGACCTATTTCGGGTCGTGAATACGTATCCAGCACCGAGGGAGGATTGCACGAGCCCTGTTGCGATCGGATTTGCTCGGTAGATGAACGATGGGTCCGCCGCTGGCGCGGGCGAATGGAAGCTGTTCGATGAACCCCGAGGTCTCTGCCGTCACCGATCGCATCATTGAGCGCTCGCGCGTCTCGCGTGCCGCCTATCTCGCGCTGATCGAGCGCGAGCGCGACCAGGGGGCGCGCCGCCCGCAGCTCGGCTGCGCCAACCTCGCCCATGCCTATGCCGGCACCGAGGAAGACCGCGAGGCGATGAAGGCCGATGGCGGCATGAATATCGGCATCGTCACCGCCTATAACGACATGCTCTCGGCGCATGCCGTCTACTATCGCTACCCCGAGCTGATGAAGGTCTGGGCGCGCGAGGTTGGCGCCACTGCGCAGGTCGCGGGCGGTGTGCCAGCGATGTGCGACGGCGTCACCCAGGGCTATGCCGGCATGGAGCTGTCGCTGTTCAGCCGCGACACCATCGCGCTCAGCACCGCGATCGCGCTCAGCCACGGCACCTTCGAGGGTGCTGCATTGCTCGGCATTTGCGACAAGATCGTTCCCGGCCTGCTGATGGGCGCGCTGCGCTTCGGCCATCTGCCGATGGTGCTGATCCCCGGCGGGCCGATGCCGACCGGCCTTCCCAACAAGGCCAAGGCCGCGGTGCGCGAGCGGTTCGCGGTTGGCGAGGCGGACCGCGAGGAACTGCTCGACGCCGAGATCCAGGCCTATCATTCCAAGGGCACCTGCACCTTCTACGGCACCGCCAACACCAACCAGATGATGATGGAGGTGATGGGCCTGCACATGCCCGGCGCCGCCTTCGTCAACCCAGGCACCAAGCTGCGCCAGGAGCTCACCCGCGCCGCGGTCCACCGGCTGGCGAAGATCGGGTGGCGCGGCGACGACTATCGCCCGCTCGGCCATTGCGTCGACGAGAAGGCGATCGTCAACGCCGCGGTCGGCCTGCTCGCGACCGGCGGCTCGACCAACCACCTGCTCCACGTTCCCGCCATCGCCCGCGCCGCCGGGATCGTCATCGACTGGGAGGATTTTGACCGCCTCAGCCGCGCGGTGCCGCTGATCGCGCGCGTCTACCCCAATGGCTCGGCCGACGTGAACGGCTTCGAGGCGGCAGGCGGCATGCCCTATGTGATCCGCGAGCTGCTCGGCGAACAGCTGCTTCACGGCGACATCCCGACCGTCGCCGGCGGCGACCTCTCGGCCTATGCGTTCAAGCCGACGATCGAGCACGACAGCCTCGGCTGGAGCCCGGTCGGCGACAGCGGCGACGAGACCATCCTCCGCCCCGCCGCGGCGCCCTTCTCGCCTGACGGCGGCATGCGCATCCTTGCCGGCAACATCGGCCGCGCCTGCATCAAGGTGTCGGCGGTGGAGCGCGAGCGCTGGGTAGTCGAGGCGCCCGCCCGGGTGTTCGCCGATCAGCTCGACGTGATCGAGGCGTTCAAGGCGGGCGAGCTCGAGCGCGACGTTGTCGTCGTGGTTCGCTTCCAGGGTCCACGCGCCAACGGCATGCCCGAACTGCACAAGCTCACCCCGCCGCTCGGCGTGCTCCAGAATCGCGGCTTCAAGGTGGCGCTGGTCACCGACGGGCGCATGTCGGGCGCCAGCGGCAAGGTGCCGTGCGCGATCCATTGCTCGCCCGAGGCGCTTGGCGGCGGTGCGATCGGCAAGATCCGCGACGGCGATCTGATCCGGGTCGATGCGGTCGCCGGGACGCTCACCGCGTTGGTCGACGAGGCCGAATGGGCCGCGCGCCCGCTCGCGCCGACGCCGGCGCCGGCGAGCGGCATGGGCCGGGAATTGTTCGGCATGTTCCGGGGCCTCGCCGACGAAGCCGAAAAGGGCGCCTCCGGCATGCTGGCCGCGGCCGGCCTGTAGGCCGCCGGTGCTGGCAGCCCGACAAAGACGAGAGCAGGAGAGTTCATGGAAATCGTTGCGGTAGATATCGGCGGCACCCACGCCCGTTTCGCGATCGCTGAGGTGGAGGGCGGCCGCGTGCTCGGGCTCGGCGAGCCGATCACGCTCAAGGTCGCCGAGCATGCCACCTTCCCGCTCGCCTGGTCGGCGTTCGGTGAACAGGCCGGCCGGCCGCTGCCGCGCGGCGTCGGCATCGCCGTCGCCTCGCCGATCAACGACCAGCTCATCAAGTTCACCAACAATCCCTGGATCATCCGCCCGCCGCTGATCAAGGAGCGGCTGGACGTCGACACCTATTCGCTGATCAACGATTTCGGCGCGATCGGCCATGCCGTCGGCCAGCTCGGCGAAGAAGCCTATGTCCATCTCTGCGGCCCCGACGTGCCGCTGCCCGATCATGGCGCGATCACCGTGTGCGGGCCGGGCACCGGGCTCGGCGTCGCCCAGGTGCTGCGCGAGCACGGCAATTATCATGTCATCCCGACCGAGGGCGGGCACATGGACTTCGCCCCGCTCGACGAGATCGACGATGCGATCATCCGTCGCCTGCGCCCGACCTATACCCGCGTTTCCGCCGAGCGAATCTGCGCCGGGCCGGGTCTGGTCAACATCTACGAGACGCTTGCGCAGATGGAGGGCCGCCCGGTGGTCCATCTCGACGACAAGCGCCTGTGGGAGCTGGCGCTGGCCGGCACCAATCCGCTCGCCACGGCCGCGCTCGAGCGTTTCTGCCTGACGCTCGGCGCGGTCGCCGGCGATCTCGCGCTGGTCCATGGCCCCACCGCGGTGGTGATCGCAGGTGGCCTCGGCCTGCGCCTCAAGGACAAGCTGGTCCAGTCCGGCTTCGGCCAGCGCTTCGTCGCCAAGGGCCGGTTCCAGAGCCTGATGACGACCATTCCCGTCAAGATCATCACCTATGAGCAGCCCGGCCTCTACGGCGCCGCGGCCGCCTTTGCCCAGGAGCATTCGCGATGACCCCGATCGACCAGATCATGCAGACCAGCGCCGTGATCCCGGTGCTGGTGATCGACGATGCCGCCACCGCGCGCCCGCTTGCCCAGGCGCTGGTCGCCGGCGGGCTGAAGGTGCTTGAGGTGACGCTGCGCACCGGCGCCGCGATGGAGGCGATCGCCGAGATGAAGAAGGTCCCCGGCGCGATCGTCGGCGCCGGCACCGTGGTCAACGAGACGCAGGCGCGCGACGTGATCGACGCCGGCGTCGAGTTCATCGTCTCGCCCGGCCTCACCGAGCGACTCGCCCGGCCGATCCTCGATGCCGGTGTCGCCTATCTTCCCGGCACCGCCACCGCCGGCGACATCATGCGCGGGCTCGATCTCGGCCTCACCCATTTCAAGTTCTTCCCCGCGGAAACGTCGGGCGGGCTGAAGGCGCTAAAGGCGCTCGCCGCGCCCTTCTACCAGTGCCGCTTCTGCCCCACCGGCGGCATCACCGAAGCCTCCGCCCCCGACTGGCTGGGGTTCAAGCCGGTACTCTGCGTCGGCGGCAGCTGGGTGACTGGTGGCACCATGGCCGAGGTGGAAGCCAAGGCCCGCGCCGCGAGCGCGCTGCGCGGCTGAAGTCGAGGGCTCACGGGCAACCGTCACCCCGGCGCAAGCTGGGGTGACGGCAGTCACATCTCGCCGCGTGCGTGCCTGATCGCATACCATTTGCGCACATTGGCGTTGTGCTCGGCGAGCGTATCGGCGAACACATGGCCGCCGGTACCATCGGCCACGAAGTACAGCGCCGACGACTTGGCCGGATCGAGCACCGCGTCGATTGAGGCCCGCCCCGGGTTGGCGATCGGCCCAACCGGCAGACCGTTCTCCGCATAGGTATTGTACCCGCTCTTGGCCTCTAGCTCGGAGCGGAGGATGCGCCGGCCAAGCGGGCGTCCCTTGGTGATCGGATAGATCACGGTTGGATCAGCCTGGAGCCGCATGCCCATGCGCAGGCGGTTGCCATAGACCGCCGCGACCATCCGCCGTTCCGAGGGCTTGCCAGTCTCCTTTTCGACGATCGAGGCGAGCACGATCGCCTGGGCGGGTGTCGACACCGCGATACCCGGCTTGCGCCTGGCCCAGGCGGCGGCGAGATAGTCGCGCATCGCCTTTTGCATGCGCGTGACCACCGCGGCGCGGGTGTCGCCGCGCTGGAAGGCGTAGCTGTCCGGCAGGATCGATCCTTCGGCGGGCACCGGCACGGTGCCGGTCAGCCCGTCGGCCTTGGCCAGCGCGTCATGCACCAGCACCGACGGGTAGCCCTCGGGCACCACCACCAGCCGCTGGAACACCTTGCCGGCCTGGAGCATCTTGAGAATGTCGGCCTGGCTGAGATGGGCGGGAATGCGATATTCGCCGGCCTTGATCGCCTCGCCCGAGCCGAACACCCGCGCGAGAAGGCGGAAGCGCGTTGCCGAGCGGATCGCCCCCGCCGCTTCGAGCGCGCGCGCGGCGCCGGCGAGGCTGCTGCCCTCGGCAACTTGCACGGTGAGGGTGCGCGGCGCCGGCCCCGCCCCGCCCCAGCCCTGCACGACCAGGAACAGGAACAGGAACAGGAACAGGGTGACGACCAGCCCCAGGGCGACGATTCCAAGGCAGCCGATCTTGCGCATCATTGTTCCCCGGCGAAGGCCGGACCCTATCGGGCAGACGGCTCGCTCTATTCGATAAACCTGGCACGCTGGCCCCCGGCTTTTGCCGGGGAACAGGTGCCAGCAGCGATCAGATCGCCTTCATCACCAGCGAGGCGTTGGTGCCGCCGAAGCCGAAGCTGTTGTTGAGGATGGCGCGCACCGACCGCTTCTTGGCGACATGCGGCACCAGATCGACCCCGGCGCAATTCTCGCTCGGATTGTCGAGGTTGAGCGTCGGCGGCACGATCTGGTCGCGCAGCGCGAGGATGCAGAAGATGCTCTCCACCGCGCCGGCGCCGCCGAGCAGGTGCCCGATCGCCGACTTGGTCGACGACATTGACAGATCGCCGATCGCGCTGCCGAACAACCGCCGCACCGCGCCAAGCTCGAGCTCGTCGCCAAGCGGCGTCGAGGTGCCATGGGCGTTGATGTAATCGATGTCCTCCAGCGCCAGGCCGGACTTCTTCATCGCCATCTGCATCGAGCGGAACGCGCCCGAGCCTTCGGGGTGCGGCGCGGTGACGTGATAGGCGTCGCCCGACAGGCCATAGCCGATCACCTCGGCATAGATCTTGGCGCCGCGCGCCTTGGCATGCTCATATTCCTCAAGCACCACCACGCCGGCGCCCTCGCCCATCACGAAGCCGTCGCGATCGCGATCGTAGGGGCGGCTGCCCTTCTCCGGCGCGTCGTTGAAGTTGGTGCTGAGCGCGCGCGCCTGGGCGAAGCCGGCGATGCCCAGCGGGCAGATCGCGCCCTCGGCGCCGCCCGCCAGCATCACGTCTGCATCGTCCATCGCAATCATCCGCGCGGCATCGCCGATCGAATGCGCGCCGGTCGAGCAGGCGGTGACGACCGCGTGGTTGGGGCCCATCAGCCCGTATTTGATCGAGACCTGGCCCGAGATCAGGTTGATCAGCCGGCCGTGGACGAAGTGCGGCGAGACGCGGCTCGGGCCCTTGTTCTCGCACACCAGCGATTCGCTGGCGATACCAGGCAGCCCGCCGATCCCCGAGCCGATCGAGCAACCGGCGCGGAAGCGCTGTTCCTCGGTCATGTCGAGCAGGCCGGCATCCTCGATCGCCTGGCCGGCGGCATCGATGCCATAGACGATGAAGGGATCCACCTGGCGCTGTACCTTGTGGTCGACGCGCAGGTTGGGATCGAAGCCATAGGCGTGGCCAGCGGGCTTTACCTCGCAGGCGATCCGGCACTTCTGGTCCGACGCATCGAAGCGCGTGATCGGGCCGGCGCCCGACTTTGCGGCGATGATGTTCGCCCAGGCCGTCTCGACGTCCGCGCCAAGCGGGGTCACGAGGCCCAATCCGGTTACGACAACGCGCCGCATACCCTTCACTCCATCCAATCAAGCGATCGGCCACCAGCGGCCAGACGAAAAACGGCTCCCCGCCCTCTTAGCCCGGGGACGGGGAGCCGTTCAATTCCTGCCCTCAGCGGGCACGACCAGGCGTCAAGCCGGGCCTCAGAACTTAAGCCTTGTGCTCGTCGATATAGGTGATCGCGTCCTTGACGGTCGTGATCTTCTCGGCGGCATCATCGGGGATCTCGACCCCGAACTCTTCCTCGAATGCCATGACGAGCTCGACGATGTCGAGGCTGTCGGCACCCAGGTCGTCGATGAAGCTCGCGTCCTCGGTCACCTTGTCGGCTTCGACGCCGAGATGCTCGACGACGATCTTCTTTACGCGGTCGGCGGTCTCGCTCATGTCTTCATTCCCTCTTCACGTTGGGGGTGTTCGTTGGTTCCTGAACGCCCGTAGAACGGGGTCCGTTTCGTGGCAAGCGGGTGTTTACCTGCCGTGATGCACGTCGCAGCCGATCGCCACCGCGATTCAGACCATCGCCATGCCACCGTTGACGTGCAGCGTCTGGCCGGTGACATAGCCCGCTTCCTTGCTCGCGAGATAGACGACGGCGGCGCCGATGTCTTCCCCCTTGCCGAGATCACCCGCCGGGATGCGGGTCAGCAGCGCCGCCTTCTGCGCCTCCGGCAGCCCATCGGTCATCGCCGAGCGCATGAAGCCGGGGGCGACGCAGTTGACGGTGATGTTGCGGCTGGCGAGTTCCTGCGCCAGCGCCTTTGACATGCCGACGAGCCCGGCCTTGGACGCGGCGTAATTGGCCTGGCCCGGGTTGCCGGTCTGGCCCACCACCGAGGTGATCGAGATCACCCGGCCGAACCGCGCCTTCATCATCGGCTTGGCGGCGGCGCGGATCAGGCGAAAGGCGGCTTCAAGATTGACGCGGATCACCTGGTCCCACTCGTCGTCCTTCATCCGCATCGCCAGATTGTCGCGGGTGACGCCGGCGTTGTTGACGAGAATGTCGAGCTTGCCGCCCAGTGCGGCCACCGCCTGCGGCACCAGCGCATCCACCGCCGCACCGTCCGACAGGTCGCACGGCACTGCGACGTGATCGCCGCCGAGGCTGGCGCGAAAGGCTTCCAGTTTGTCGGCATTGGACCCGGACACCGCCAACCGCGCGCCCTGCCCCGCCAACGCCTGCGCAATCGCAGACCCGAGCCCGCCCGAGGCGCCGGTGACGAGGGCGGTCATGCCAGTGAGATCGAACATTGTAACTCCAATCAAGATCACGGTTCGCGCGGAGGCGCAGAGGACGCAGAGGGCTGATGGTTGTTGACGAGGCGACGCACGCCCTCCTTGAGCGTCGCCCCACCGAAATTGATGAGCAGGCCGACCGGCTGTTTGGTCAACCGAAGATACGTGAGCAACTGCTTGGCATGAACGGACTGCAGGCGCTCTACAGATTTGATCTCGACAACCAGCCTCTCGTCGACAAGAAGATCCATCTTGAACGCTCCGGCGATGCGAACCCCCTCGAAATCGATGTCAACCGACCGTTGCCGTGCGACAGCATATCCCATGTTGACGAGTCGGGCTGCAAGAACGGCTTCATAGACGCTCTCAAGTAAGCCCGGCCCCAGATCACGGTGCAGCCGCAGCGCAACATCGACAACATCACCGCTGATCACATCGATGTCGCGCAAGGGCCCTTCTTCCTCTGCGTTCTCCGCGCCTCTGCGCGACATCCTTCGCGCCTTCGCGTGAACATCACATCTTCTTCAACAAATCCTCGATGTCGTCCATCGTCACCACGCTCACCGCTGACGCATCCGGCACGATGCGCTTGACCATGGGGGCGAGCACCTTGCCGCCGAATTCGACGAACTCGGTCACGCCCGCCTCGGCCATCGCCAGCACCGATTCCCGCCAGCGGACCATCCCCGTCACCTGGCGAACCAGCGCGACGCGAATCGCGCCGGGGTCGGCGATCGGCGCTGCATCGACGTTGGCGTAGACCGGCACCAGCGGCGCGGCGACGGTCGCGTCGGCGAGCGCGGTCTCCATCGCATCCGCTGCGCCCTGCATTAGCGGGCAATGGAATGGCGCGGAGACCGGGAGCAGAACCGCACGCTTGGCGCCGAGCGACTTGGCGATGTCGATCGCGCGCTCGATCGCCTGCCGATGCCCGGAGATCACCACCTGGCTCGGATCATTGTCGTTGGCGACCGTGCAGACCAGTTCGGGTCCGCCTTCGGCGAGGATCGAATCGACCGCGGCACCGGCGATGGCCTGGGCCTTGTCGAGATCGGCACCGAGCAGCGCCGCCATGGCGCCCTCGCCGACCGGCACCGCCGCCTGCATCGCCTGACCGCGGCGCTTGAGCAGTCGCGCGGTGGTGGCGAGATCAAAGGCCCCGGCAGCGCACAGCGCGCTATATTCGCCGAGCGAATGGCCGGCGACATAATCGCATTTGTCGGCAAGCCGCACCCCGCCCTCGCGCTCGAGCACGCGCAGCGTCGCGATCGCATTGGCCATGATCGCCGGCTGTGCGTTCTCAGTAAGGGTGAGATCCTCGGCAGGCCCCTCGGCCATCAGCCGCAACAGATGCTGGCCGAGCGCCTCGTCCACCTCGCCGAAGGTTTCGCGCGCGACCGGGCTCGCGTCGGCGAGCGCCTTGCCCATGCCGACCGACTGGCTTCCCTGGCCGGGAAAGATGAACGCCCGCATGCTGGTCTCCCTTTATCGTCAGCGGAGTATCGTGGCGCAGCGGCCTAGCCGCGCGTCCCCGGCCATGGCAAGCTCACCGATGACCAGTGAACGCGGTCACCTCGTCGTCGCGGGTGGAACATTTCAGCCACACGGCATATTGTTGCATCGCAGCAACGATGTGAGAGCCCATGATCGATCCTAGCCGTCGCGACATCGCCTGGGCGCTTGCGGTCCTGGCTGCCATGCCCGGTGCCGCGCTGGCGCAGCGTGGCGCCAAGACGTCGGCCTTCTCGTGGGACATGGTCCAGCGCCGCGCGCAGGAGCTGGCGCGCCAGCCCTATCGCGAGCCCGCCAAGGTCGCTGCCGCAGCCGCTATCGACTATGACGCGGTGGGCGCGATCACCTACCGCGCCGATCGCACGATCGCGGGCGGCGTCAGGCTGTTCCCGCTCGGCCGCTATGCGCCGATGCCGGTGGCGATCAACGTCGTGCACGGCGGCACGGCGAAGCCGGTCGACTTCTCGGCAGACCTGTTCCGCACCAGCAAGGGCCATGCACCGGCGCTGGGGATCGCCGGCTTCCGCGCGATGAGCGCGAGCGGCACCAGCGACTGGCTTGCCTATATGGGCGCCTCCTACTTCCGCTCGTCCGGCTCGCAGGACCAATATGGCCTGTCCGCCCGCGGCATCGCGATCGACACCGGCGTGCCGGGCAAGGAGGAGTTTCCAAGCTTCACCGAATTCTGGATCGAGCGCGCGGGCGACCAGGCCTATACCATTTACGCGCTGCTCGACGGCGCCAGCGTCACCGGCGCCTATCGCTTCCAGTCGCGGCTGGGGCCATCGGGCGCTGTGCAGGACGTATCGTCGGTGCTGTTCCTGCGCCGCGACATCGCCCGGCTCGGCATCGCGCCGGCGACCAGCATGTTCTGGTATGGCGAGGGCAACCGCCAGGCGGCGGCGGACTGGCGGCCGGAAATCCACGATTCGGACGGCCTTGCGCTGCTCACCGGCAGCGGCGAGCGGATCTGGCGCCCGCTCGGCAATCCGCCGCACGAAACGCTCGACAGCTTCGCGGACGACAACCCGCGCGGCTTCGGGCTGCTCCAGCGCGACCGCACCTTCGATCACTATCACGACGACGGCGCCTTCTACGATCGCCGCCCCAATCTGTGGGTCGAGCCGCAGGGCCAATGGGGCAAGGGCGCGGTGATGCTCTACGCCTTCCCCACGGCGACCGAGACGGTCGACAATGTCGTCGCCTTCTGGAACCCCGCCGCACCGGCCAAGGCCGGCCAGCGGCTCGCCTACGACTATCGGCTGACCTGGGGATCGGCCGATCCCTCGGTGGCGGCGAGCGCGCATGCGGTGGATTGCTGGCAGGGCACCGCCGGCGCGCCGGGCGCGGCGCCGATCAAGGGCGCGCGCAAGCTGGTGGTCGACTTCGTCGGCAGCGGGCTGGCCGGGCTCGACCGATCGAGCGGCGTGACCGCGCAGATCACCGTCGGCCAGGGCAAGCTGCTCGCCAGCGCCGCCTATCCGGTGGTCGGCCAGCCCAATCGCTGGCGGATCACCGCCGATGTTGCGCCAAGCGGCGCCGCCGCGCCCGCGGATGTCCGCCTCGCGCTCCAGCGCGGCACCACCGCGCTCCAGCGCGGCACCACCGCGCTCAGCGAGACGGTGCTGACCCAGGTCTTCGCATGACCCTGCCGGCGCAGCTCCCCCCGGAAGCGCCGCTGGCGATGCCGGCGCAGCGGTTCGACGGCCGGCCGCCGCCGCTCGCCGTTCCCGCCGCCGCCTGGGGCGCCGAGACCGCGCCGGGCGACATCCTCGCCCGCCGGCTGTTGCTGGTGGTGTTGACCGGCCTGCTCGCCACTGCGGCCGCCGCGGCGGTGGAGGATTCGCTGCTGCAGGACGGCTTGGGCGGCTGGGACGTGTTCCTGCTGCTGCTGTTCTTCCCGCTGTTCGGCTGGATTGCGTTCGGCTTCGTCAACGCCGCCATCGGCTTCGTGCTGCTGATGACACGGCTTCACCCGGGCTTCGTCCCCGCGCCCAGCCGGCGCACCGCGCACGGCTCGCGCACCGCTGTGCTCGTCCCCGTCCACAACGAGGATGTCGACGCGGTCTACGGCCGGGTCGAGCGGATGGCGCAGGCGATCGCGGACGCCGGCGCGGCACAGCAGTTCGACTTCTTCATCCTCAGCGACTCGGGCGCCGCCGCCGGCGCGGCCGAGGAGGCCGCCTGGGCAACACTCGCGCCGCGCGCCGCCGCACCGATCTATTATCGCCGCCGCACCGACAATGTCGCGCGCAAGCCCGGCAATATCGCCGAGTGGATCCGGCGCTTCGGCGGCGCCTACGATTTCATGCTGATGCTCGATGCCGACAGCCTGATGGGCGGCGAGACCATGGTCGGGCTCGCTCAGGTGATGGAGGAGAACCCCTCGGTCGGGCTGCTGCAGACGGTGCCGTCGATCATCGGCGGCGCCACGCTGTTCCAGCGCTGGCAGCAGTTCGCGAGTCGGCTGTACGGGCCAATCTCCACCGCCGGTCTGGTCTGGTGGGCGGGTTCGGAAGCGACCTTCTGGGGCCATAATGCCCTGGTCCGCACCCGAGCTTTCGCCGAGGCGTGCGGGCTACCGGCGCTGTCCGGCCCGCCACCGTTCGGCGGCGCGATCATGAGCCACGACATGGTCGAGGCGGCGCTGCTGCGCCGGCGCGGCTGGGCGGTGCACATGATCATGCTCGATGACAGCTACGAGGAATATCCGCCGACGCTGATCGATCTCGCGGTGCGCGATCGTCGCTGGGCGCAGGGCAACATCCAGCATCTTCGCCTGCTCGGCTCGTCGGGCTTCCACTGGGTCAGCCGGATGCAATTGTTCATCGGCGCGTCCGCCTTCTTGACCTCGCCGGCGTGGCTGGTGCTGATCGCGACCGGCATGATCCAGGCGCTCGGCGGCGAGCTCAACGCGGTCAACAGCGTCACCTCGATGCAGGTCCTGGAAGTGACGCTGCTGTTGCTGTTCGGGCCGAAGCTGCTGAGCGTGATCTGGGCGCTGAGCAACGCCCCCGTCCGCCGCGGGTTCGGCGGCGCGCGCGCGATCCTGCGTTCGGTGGCGCTGGAAGTACCGCTGTCGATTATCGTCGCCCCCGCGATCGCGCTCACCCAGACGATCGATCTCATCAATATCTTCCGCGGCGCCCCGTCAGGCTGGAACCCGCAGAACCGCGACCGTGACGGGCTGACGCTGGCGGAGGCGATGCCGCGCTATCGCTGGCACATCGTCGCCGGGGTCGTGCTGCTGGTGCTGTCGCCGCTGGTGCCGGTCACCGGGCTGTGGCTGACGCCCGTCACCCTCGGCCTGTTGCTCGCTCCGCTGATGGCAACATGGACGGCCAGCATCGCGACCGGCACGCGCTATGCGGCACGCGGCTATTTCGAGGTGCCGCCGGTCGGCCTCGAGCAACCGGCCGGGTCGGCCATCCCGTCCCTGCCTGCAGCCGCCTGAGCAGCTACGGCGCGCCTAGCGCGCGGCGGCCGCCATTTCGGCGTTGCGCGCCGCCGACGCTGTCAGCGTCGCCTCGAGCAGCCGCACCAGCGCGTGGTCGTGATCGAGCACGTTGAGCCCTTCGCGGGTCGACCCGCCGGGGCTGGCGACGCGATCGGCGAGCACCGCCGGGCTGACATCCGCCGCCGCTGCCATCAGCGCCGATCCCTCAACGGTGGCCAGCGCCAGCCGCGCCGCTTGGTCGGCGGGCAGCCCCAGCGCCGCGCCTGCCTGGGCGAGCGCATCGATGAAGCGGAACACGAAGCCGGGCCCGCATCCGGCGAGCGCGGTCACTGCATCGAATTGCGGCTCCGCCTCGATCCATTCCACCAGCCCCAGCGGACGCGCCAGCGCCTCGGCGACCGCGCGCGCGGCTGGATCCTGGCTGGTGGTGAACAGCGTGGTCACGCCCTTGCCGATCGCAACCGGCAGATTGGGCATGGCGCGGACGATATGATCGGCGGGGATGCGCCGCGCCAGCGCCGCTTCCTCGACGCCGGCGAGGATCGACACCAGCAGCGCCGGCCGCAAATCGGCGAGCCCCGGCGCGACCACGTCGAGCTGCTGCGGCTTGACGGCGAGGATCAGCGTCTCGGGTCGCTCGCCTGCGGGCACGGCATGAAGATTGCGGACGCCGGGCGGCAGGGTCGCAGGGCTGCGGGTGATCACGGTGACCCGCTCGGGCGCCATGCCGTCGGCGATCCAGCCACGCAGCATTGCGCCACCCATGTTGCCGCAGCCGATCAGCCACAGCGGGCCATCTGCCATCATTGTCACCGCTCTTTCACGCCTCGCCCTGCGTCTCGATCAGCGCCGCCGCCAGCGCCTCCTTGGGGCTCTTCCCGCCCCACAGCACGAACTGGAACACCGGATAGAAGCGCTCGCACTCCTCGATCGCCGATTCGACCAGCAATTCGGCCGCACCGAGCGACATCGTGCCCTCCTCGTCGCCGTCGATCATGGCGGCATGCCGGTACAACAGCACGCCCGACGACGACCAGAGCTCGAAATGGCCGATCCACAGCTGTTCGTTGACCAGGCCGATCGTCTCGTAGACGCCGGCGCGGCGGTCGTCGGTGACCTTGATATCGGGAAACGCGAGGAACTGCAGCACGCTGTCATCCTCGCGCCACAAGGCGCGCAGCTCGTAGGTGGTCCAGCTGCCTTTGACGGTGGCGACGATCTCGTCGTCATGGCGCTCGTGTTCCCAGCCATGCGCGGCATAATATGCCTCGAGCATGTCGATGGGAGCCGCAGCCTCCTGGTCGTGATCGGCGTGATCGAGCATCGGAACCGTCCTTATCGCACGACAAGGTTGCCGAGGCAAAAACGCCCCGGCAACCCCGTTGGACAGGTCCGCCCACGGATCAGCCGCGAAAGCTGTGGAAAAATCAGGCGGTGGGCACCGGATCGGCGCCACGCGCTTCCAGCGCGTCGAGTCGCGCCTTCAGCGCGTCATTCTCGTCGCGCGCGGCAACGGCCATCGCCTTGACCACCTCGAACTCGTCGCGGCTGACGAAATCGAGCCCACCGATCCATTCGCGGGCGCGCGCGCGGGCACCCTGCTCGGCTTCGCGGCCGGCACCGGCGAGCGTGCCGACGGCACCATTCATGAACTTGACGAGATCGTCGAAAATCCGGTTGTCGGACTGCATTGTGTTAATCTTCCCCAGCCGCCGTGCGTGCGTATCAGAGCATTTGGGAGGTGTGCGCCGCCGGCACAAGGGTTTCCGCATCGGGATTGAGCTGGCCGATCCGCCAGGTCAGCACGCCGGCGAAGCTGACCCACACCAGATACGGCACCATCAACCATGCCGCCGCGGTACGGACGCCGCCGAATACCACCGTGGTGGCGATGCCGCCAAGCAGCATGCCCGCAATCACCAGCAGCGAGGCGCCGACCTGATGCTCGCCGAAGAACAACGGCATCCACAGCAAGGCGAGCACGAACTGCGCGGCAAACAGCGCCGCCCCCAGCCAGCGCCGATTCGCGCCGCGGGCATTGAGCACCATCGCCAGCGCGAGGCCGGAGAGGATGTAGATCGCGCTCCAGGCGACCGGAGAGGCCCAGCCCGGCGGGGTCAGCGCCGGTTTGGCGAGCGCGGCATACCAGGGGTTGTCGTCGCCCGCCGGCACGGCGCGGCCCGAAGCGAATCCGAGCAGCAACACCAACGGTACCGTTACCGCCGCCCAGCGGAGGAACGACATTTGCAACTGACCCTTGGACGCGATCCCACCCATATAAGCCCTTTTCACCGTCACATACGGGCGCTCTGCCGTGTCGTGAACGGATCGTAAAGCATCCGTTATGCGGATCGATCCAAAAATGGTTCAATTGCGCGTTGCAGCGACCAGAAATTCCACATTACCTTCGGGTCCGGTGATCGGGCTCGCAACCACGCTGGCGACCGCCCAGCCGCTCCCCTCCAGCCAGGCGACGACCGCGTCGCACACCCGCTGGTGCACGGCAGGATCGCGCACCACCCCGCCCTTGCCGACTTCCTCGCGTCCTGCCTCGAACTGCGGCTTGATCAACGCCATCAGCCGCGCGCCCGGACGCGCAAAGCCGAGCGGCCGCTCCAGCACCTTGGCCAAGCCGATAAAGCTCGCATCGCAGACGATCAGATCGACCGGCTCGGGAATGTGCGACTCGGTGAGCAGCCGCGCGCTGGTCTGCTCGTGGACGATCACGCGCGGGTCCTGGCGCAGCTTCCAGGCCAGTTGGTTGGTGCCGCTGTCGACCGCATAGACGCGCGCGGCGCCGCGGCTGAGCAGCACGTCGGTGAAGCCGCCGGTCGACGAGCCGACGTCGATCGCGACCGTGCCCGTCACGTCCCAGCCGGCCTGATCAAGGCCGTGCGCCAGCTTGATTCCGCCGCGCGACACCCAGGGATGGTCGCGGCCACGCACCTCGAGCGCGACCTCGGGCGCGATCGTCTGCCCCGGCTTGTCGATCTTGCGGGTCCCCGCGAACACCAGCCCGGCCATGATCAGCGCCTGGGCACGGGTGCGCGATTCGGCGAGGCCGCGATCGACGAGCATCTGGTCCACACGCTGTTTGGCCATGCCGCGCCTCATAGGCGATTCGCCGCCCACGTCACCCCGCTTCCGCCGGTCGCAACCGGCCTTCGACTGGACGCAGCGCTATTGTCCCCCAATCCACTAGGTTTATCTCTGCTGGCGGGGGGCGTGGCCGATCGGCGTCGCCCTAGAGCGTCGATTGTCACGTCCCTCGCCTGAGCCGGCATCCGGCTCATGGCGCGAGCAAGGAGAGGCGACATGAGTCATTTCGCACCGTCCCACGGGGCGCTGCCCACGATCCTCACGGTGCCCGGGCTCGGCGGCTCCGGGCCGTCGCACTGGCAGACGCTGTGGGAGAGCAGCCGGCCCGATGTGGTGCGGGTCGAACTCGGCATGTGGAACACGCCGCACCGCAACGCCTGGGTGACCAAGCTCGACGAGGCGATTCGCCAGGCACAGGCGCCGGTGATCCTCGCCGCGCACAGCCTCGGCTGCCTCGCCGTCGCCTGGTGGGCGCAATTGTCACCGCAACCCTATGGCTGGCCGGTGGCCGGGGCCCTGCTGGTCGCGCCGGCCGATGTCGACTGGGAGGGCGCACCCGACGAGATCCGCAGCTTCGCGCCGGCGCCGCGGCTGCCGCTCCCCTTCCCGTCGATCCTGGTGGCATCGAGCGACGATCCCTGGGCGAGCATCGATCGGGCGCACAGCATGGCGGCCAATTGGGGCAGTCACTTCGTCGATGTCGGGCCGCAGGGCCATCTCAACGCTGCCAGCGGCATCGGCTGGTGGGCAGAAGGCCAGGAGTTGCTCGAGCGGGTCATCGCCGCGAGCGGCGACGGCCACGGCCATGTCCGGTCGCCCGGCGATGCCCGCTCGTTTCTAGGGCTGCCCACCCCGGAGCGGCGCGGCGGCGATCATCCGCGCCACTGACGCAATCAGGCGTCGGGGCGACCGGACGGCGTCTCGCCATGGGCGACGCCACGCGCCCGGCCGGCGGCGCTCGCTGCCTTCATCCGCCGGTACATGCCGACGTTGAGGCCGACGAGCACCACCACCGCCAGCCCGACGATCACGATCACCGCAGGCCAGCTCTTCACGCGCGGGCGCCCTCGCTGATCGCGGTGCTGTTGTGG